>NZ_JAVJOJ010000011.1:0-388353 GCF_040216815.1 Sphingopyxis sp. | reverse complement strand
ATCATGCCCTCGCCCGGTTCGCCTTCGCGTTCGAGCGACAGATAATAGAGGCCGAGGACCATGTCCTGCGACGGCACGATGATCGGCTTGCCGTTCGCGGGGCTGAGGATGTTGTTGGTCGACATCATCAGCACGCGCGCTTCCAGCTGTGCTTCGAGGCTGAGCGGGACGTGGACGGCCATCTGGTCACCGTCGAAGTCGGCGTTGAACGCCGCGCAGACCAGCGGGTGAAGCTGGATCGCCTTGCCCTCGATCAGCACGGGCTCGAACGCCTGGATGCCGAGGCGGTGAAGCGTCGGCGCGCGGTTCAGCAGCACCGGGTGCTCGCGAATGACTTCGTCGAGGATGTCCCAGACTTCCTTGCGTTCCTTTTCGACCCACTTCTTTGCCTGCTTCAGCGTCATCGACAGACCCTTGGCGTCGAGGCGCGCGTAGATGAACGGCTTGAACAGTTCGAGCGCCATCTTCTTGGGCAGGCCGCACTGGTGCAATTTCAGCTCCGGCCCGGTCACGATGACCGAACGGCCCGAATAGTCGACGCGCTTGCCGAGCAGGTTCTGACGGAAGCGGCCCTGCTTGCCCTTGAGCATGTCCGAAAGCGACTTCAGCGGACGCTTGTTGGCGCCGGTGATCGTGCGGCCGCGACGGCCGTTGTCGAACAGCGCATCGACCGCTTCCTGCAACATGCGCTTTTCGTTGCGGACGATGATATCCGGCGCGCGCAATTCCATCAGGCGCTTCAGGCGGTTGTTGCGGTTGATCACGCGGCGATAGAGGTCGTTCAAATCCGACGTCGCAAAGCGGCCGCCGTCGAGCGGTACCAGCGGGCGCAGTTCGGGCGGGATGACCGGTACGACTTCGAGGATCATCCACTCGGGACGATTGCCCGATTCGATGAACGATTCCACAACCTTCAGGCGCTTGATGATCTTCTTGGGCTTCAGCTCCGACTTGGTCGTCGCCAGCTCTTCCATCAGGTCGACGCGCTCCTGCTCGAGGTCGAGATTTTCGAGCAGCACGCGGATCGCCTCAGCGCCGATACCGGCCGAGAAAGCGTCTTCGCCATATTCGTCCTGCGCGTCGAGCAGTTCGTCTTCGGTCAGAAGCTGGAACTTCTCAAGCGGGGTCAGGCCGGGCTCAAGAACGATATAGGCTTCAAAATAGAGGACGCGCTCGAGCTGCTTCAGCTGCATGTCGAGCAGCAAGCCGATGCGCGACGGCAGCGACTTCAGGAACCAGATGTGCGCGACCGGAGCGGCGAGCTCGATATGGCCCATCCGCTCGCGGCGAACCTTCGTGACCGTGACTTCGACACCGCACTTCTCGCAGACGATGCCCTTGTATTTCATGCGCTTATACTTACCGCACAGGCATTCATAATCCTTGATCGGGCCAAAGATGCGCGCGCAGAACAGGCCGTCACGCTCGGGCTTGAACGTGCGGTAGTTGATCGTTTCGGGCTTCTTGATCTCGCCGAACGACCAGGAGCGGATGCGCTCGGGGCTCGCGATGCCGATCTTGATCATGTCGAAGGTTTCGGGCTTCGCGACCGGGTTCATGAAGTTGGTAAGCTGGTTCATTTATCTGCTCCATCTTCCCCTCTCGCGCGAGCGAGAGGGGTGAGGAAAAATCTTATTCGGCGGCTTCGGGAAGGGCTTCCGGACCCTCGTTGTCGTCTTCGTCCGAATAGGACGAAAGCTCGACGTTGAGGCCCAGCGAGCGCATTTCCTTGACGAGCACGTTGAAGCTTTCGGGAATGCCGGCCTCGAACGTGTCGTCGCCCTTGACGATCGCTTCGTAAACCTTGGTGCGGCCGATCACGTCGTCGGACTTCACCGTCAGCATCTCCTGCAGCGTGTACGCCGCGCCATAGGCCTGGAGCGCCCAGACCTCCATTTCACCGAAGCGCTGGCCACCGAACTGCGCCTTACCGCCCAGCGGTTGCTGGGTGACGAGGCTGTAGGGGCCGATCGAACGCGCGTGGATCTTGTCATCGACGAGGTGGTGGAGCTTCAGCATGTAGATGTAGCCCACCGTCACCTTGCGGTCGAACTTGTCACCGGTGCGGCCGTCGTAAAGGTCCGACTGGCCCGATTCATCGAGACCGGCCAAGGTCAGCATGTTCGACACATCGGCTTCTTTCGCACCGTCGAACACCGGCGTCGCGAACGGCACACCGACCTTCAGGTTCGACGCCAGTTCGACGATGCTGTCGGCATCGCGCGACCGGATGTCGTCCAGATATTCGGCGCCATAGACATGCTCAAGCTGTTCCTTGACCGCTTCCGGCATCTGCCCGCCGGTCGCATCGGGATTGGCGTCGCGCCATTCCTCCAGCGCCTGCGTCACCTGCCGCCCCAGGCCGCGCGAAGCCCAGCCGAGGTGCGTTTCCAGGATCTGCCCGACGTTCATGCGCGACGGCACACCCAGCGGGTTGAGCACGATATCCACCGGCGTCCCGTCTTCGAGGAACGGCATGTCCTCGTTGGGCAGGATGCGGCTGATAACGCCCTTGTTCCCGTGACGGCCCGCCATCTTGTCGCCCGGCTGCAGCTTGCGCTTCACCGCAACGAAGACCTTGACCATCTTGAGCACACCCGGCGCGAGTTCGTCGCCGCGCTGCAGCTTCTCGACGCGATCTTCATACTTGGCGTTGATGCGCTTGATCGCCTCGTCATACTGCGCCTTGATCGCTTCCAGCGCGGTCTGCGCCTTGTCGTCCACAACCGCCAGCTTCCACCAGTCGGCGCGGTCGAGTTCGACGAGCGCCTCTTCGGTCAACTCCTCGCCCTTCTTCATACCCTTCGGCACCGCGCTGGTGGTCTGGCCGATCAGCAGTTCCTTGAGGCTGGAGAAGGTCGCACGGTTGAGGATCGCGCGCTCGTCGTCGGCGTCCTGCTTCAGACGCTCGATTTCCTCGCGTTCGATCGCGATCGCGCGCTCGTCCTTGTCGATACCATGGCGGTTGAAGACGCGGACTTCGACGACCGTGCCCGACACGCCCGGCGGCAGGCGGAGCGACGTATCGCGCACGTCGCTGGCCTTTTCGCCAAAGATGGCGCGCAGCAGCTTTTCTTCCGGCGTCATCGGGCTTTCGCCCTTCGGCGTGATCTTGCCCGCCAGGATGTCGCCGGGGCCGACCTCTGCACCGATATAGACGATGCCCGCTTCGTCGAGGTTGCGCAGCGCTTCCTCGCCGACGTTCGGGATGTCGCGGGTGATGTCTTCGGGGCCAAGGCGCGTATCGCGCGCCGTGACTTCAAATTCCTCGATGTGAACAGAGGTGAAGACGTCGTCCTTCACGATACGTTCGGAAATGAGGATCGAGTCCTCATAATTATAGCCGTTCCACGGCATGAACGCGACGAGCACATTCTTGCCGAGCGCCAGTTCGCCAAGCTCGGTCGACGGACCGTCAGCGATGATGTCGCCCGAACGCACGACGTCGCCGACCTTCACCAGCGGCCGCTGGTTGATGCAGGTCGACTGGTTCGAACGCTGGAACTTCTGGAGACGATAGATGTCGACGCCCGACTTGCCGGGCTCGACCATATCGGTCGCGCGGATGACGATACGCGTCGCATCGACCTGGTCGATGACGCCTCCGCGACGCGCCGCGATCGCGGCGCCCGAATCGCGTGCAACGGTGCCTTCCATACCGGTGCCGACGACCGGAGCCTCGGCGCGGAGCAGCGGCACCGCCTGACGCTGCATGTTCGATCCCATGAGCGCGCGGTTGGCGTCGTCGTTCTCGAGGAAGGGGATCAGCGACGCTGCGACCGAAACCAGCTGCTTCGGCGAGACGTCCATCAACGTGATCTGCTCGCGCGGTGCCATCAGGAATTCGCCCGCTTCGCGCGCCGAGATCAGCTCTTCGATGAAGCTTCCATCGGGGTTGAGATCGGCGTTCGCCTGCGCAACCGTATGCTTCTGCTCCTCCATCGCCGACAGATAGACGACTTCGTTCGTTACCTTGCCGTCGACCACGCGGCGATACGGCGTTTCGATGAAGCCGTACTTGTTGACTCGCGCGAAGGTCGCAAGGCTGTTGATCAGGCCGATGTTCGGACCTTCAGGCGTTTCAATGGGGCAGATACGACCATAGTGGGTCGGGTGAACGTCGCGGACTTCAAAGCCCGCGCGCTCGCGGGTCAGACCACCCGGCCCAAGCGCCGACACGCGGCGCTTGTGGGTGACTTCGGACAGCGGGTTCGTCTGGTCCATGAACTGCGAAAGCTGCGACGAGCCGAAGAATTCGCGCACCGCGGCCACCGCGGGCTTGGCGTTGATCAGGTCGTTCGGCATGACGGTCGAGACGTCGACCGAGCTCATGCGCTCCTTCACCGCACGCTCCATGCGGAGCAGGCCCACGCGATACTGGTTTTCGAGCAGCTCGCCGACCGAACGGACGCGGCGGTTGCCGAGGTTGTCGATGTCGTCGATTTCGCCCTTTCCGTCCTTCAGGTTCACCAGCTCCTTGACCACGGCAAGGATGTCCTCGCTGCGGAGCGTCGTGACGGTATCCTCGGCATCGAGGCCGAGGCGCATGTTGAGCTTGACGCGGCCGACCGCCGACAGGTCGTAACGCTCGGGGTCGAAGAACAGGCCGCCGAACAGCGCCTCGGCGGTTTCGCGCGTCGGCGGTTCGCCGGGGCGCATGACGCGGTAGATGTCCGACAGCGCCTGGTCGCGATCCTCGGCCTTGTCGGCCTTCAGCGTGTTGCGGATCCAGGGACCGGTGTTGTTGTGATCGATGTCGAGCAGGACGAGCTTGTCGATTCCCGCCGCGTCGAGCTTTTCCAGATTCTCGGCCGACACTTCGTCGCCGGCCTCGATGTAAATCTCGCCGGTCGCTTCGTTGATCAGATCATAGGCCGAATAACGGCCAAAGATTTCCTCGGTCGGGATCAGCAGCGTGTCGAGACCGTCTTTCGCAGCCTTGTTGGCAAGGCGCGGACTGATCTTGTGGCCCGCGGCAAAGACCACTTCGCCGGTCTTGGCATCCACGACGTCGAACGCGGGCTTGGCGCCACGCCAGTTTTCGACGACGAACGGGACTTTCCAACCGTTTTCAGCGCGCTCGAAGACGAGCCGGTCATAAAAATGATTGAGGATTTCCTCGCCCGACATGCCGAGGGCATAGAGGAGCGACGTCACGGGAAGCTTGCGCTTGCGGTCGATACGGACGTTGACGATGTCCTTGGCGTCGAACTCGAAGTCGAGCCACGAACCGCGATAAGGAATCACGCGCGCGGCGAACAGGAACTTGCCCGACGAGTGGGTCTTGCCGCGGTCATGGTCGAAGAGCACACCCGGCGAACGGTGCATCTGTGACACGATGACACGCTCGGTGCCGTTGACAAAGAAGGTGCCGTTCTCGGTCATGAGCGGCATGTCGCCCATGTAAACGTCCTGCTCCTTGATATCGAGGACGCTGCGCGTGTCGGTTTCGCTGTCGACCTCGAACACGATCAGGCGCAACGTCACCTTCATCGGCGCCGCATAGGTGATGCCGCGCTGACGGCATTCCTCGACGTCATATTTCGGGTCTTCGAGTTCGTAATGGACGAAGTCGAGCTCGGCGGTGCCGGCGAAGTCGCGGATCGGAAAAACGCTGCGCAGCGTCTTTTCGAGGCCCGAAACATAACCGATCGACGGGTCGGACCGCAGGAACTGTTCATAGGATTCGCGCTGCACCTCGATGAGGTTGGGCATCTCCACCGCTTCGTGGATATTGCCGAACAGCTTGCGGATTCGCTTGGTCGCGGTTGCTTCGAGGGCCTGGCCCACCGACTTCGCCTTGGTCGCCATAAATGATTGTCTCGCCTTGATAAAATAACTCGCGGACGCGATAGAGACGCAAAAAGGCCGCAAGCAACCGTCGCCGGTTTACCGCAGCTTCTTAACGCATCTCGAAATCCCGCCGCCCTATCCGTACAGCCTGCCGCGCAAAGTCAGGCTCTATCTCGGACGGTGGGTGTGATCGCCATATAGGATTGCGGGTGGGACAAGTCAACGCCACCGCCCCCCTTGCACTCACTTCGCAAATACGCCACACCTTTACGTGAACGTAAAGGTAAAGCTCCAGCGAGAGGATTCTTCCCCATGACCGACCTGCCCGCTTTCGACACCATCAAACTCGCCATCGCCGACAATGTGGCAACGATCACGCTCAACCGCCCCGACCGCCTCAATTCGATGCCGCCCGCGATGGCTGATGACATCCGTGCGGCGCTCGATCACCTTCCCGGTTTCGGCGCGCGGGCACTGCTTATCACCGGCGAGGGGCGCGGCTTCTGTTCAGGCGCCGACCTGGCGGGCGACCGGTCGGGCGGCGCAGTGGGCGGCGGCGCGCGCAGCCGGAACGCGCTGCGCGCCCACTACAACCCGATGCTGATCGCGCTCGCCAATCTCGATATCCCGGTGATCGTGGCGGTCAACGGCCCCGCCGCGGGCGTCGGTTGCAGCTTCGCTCTTTCCGGGGACTTCACTATCGCGGGCAAAAGCGCCTACTTCCTGCAAGCTTTTGTCAATATCGGCCTCGTCCCCGATGGCGGCTCTTCGTGGCTGCTGCCGCGCCTCGTTGGCGTGCCGCGCGCATTGCAGATGATGATGCTGGGCGAAAAGATCGGCGCCGAGCAGGCGGCCGACTGGGGGATGATCTACAAATGCGTCGAGGATAGCGAGCTGATGGCCGAAGCAAAGGCGCTCGCGGTTCGCCTGGCAAGCGGTCCGACGATCGCGCTAGGCACGATGCGCAAGGTTTTGCGCGACGGCCTGTCGCAGGATTTCGCGGCCACGCTCGATGCCGAAGCCAAGGGTCAGTTCATCGCCGGCAGCACGGCGGACGCGATGGAAGGCATCATGGCGTTCCAGCAGAAGCGCAAGACCGAGTTCAAGGGGAAGTAAGCCCACCCTGCTGCCGCCATCCCGGCGAGAGCCGGGATGGCGGTCGAGGATAGAGACCTACGCCGCCGCTTCTTCGGCCATCACCTTCTTGTAGATGCTCGTGCGCGGATAGGAACAGATCCGCATCACCATCGGCTCGAAAAACTCCAGGCTCTCGCTGTCATAGTCGGGATCGAACGCCGGGGCGTCATATTTTTCGCAGAATTCGGCGCACGCATCATAATAGGGATGATCCCTGAACTGATCGCGCATGTCGCGGTCGAGCCCGAGATAGTGGAAGAAATAATGGCCCTGAAAAATGCCATGGTGCTGAACGATCCACAGATTTTCTTCTGACAGGAAGGGCTTGAGGATCGCCGCCGCGACATCGGGATGGTTGAACGCGCCCAGCGTGTCGCCAATGTCGTGGAGCAGCGCCATCACGACATATTCCTCGTCTCGGCCGTCACGGTATGCGCGCGTCGCGGTCTGCAGGCAATGCTCAAGTCGATCGACCGGAAAACCGCCATAGTCGCCGCCGAGCAATTTCAGATGCTCGATGATCCGCTTGCCGTTCTGCGGTGCAAACGCCTTCTGCTCGCGCGCGATAATATCCCAATCTTCCTGGGTTCCGTCGATCATCGAACGGAAACGCGCATGGTCATGCGTCACGTCGGTCATGGCAGCCTCTCCTCTGGTTGAGGCCAGCCTATCCTATTCGTTGTTATTTGCAACGTTATAGGTTCTGACCTCGGCTTGGGTCAGGCAGCGGCGGGTCGACTTGTCCTCGGCGTTCGCCAACGCCTTCTGCCGGTACATCACCTCGGTCAGCAATTTGCGCGACACACCCATTCGAATGAGGAAATCATTGTCCTCGCTCGCCAGCAGCGCTGCATCCTGTTCGATGTCGCCGATCAGTTCCTTGGTCGCGTCGGTGCCCATCGCGACGCTCATGTCGATGGCGCTGCGATCGCCCGTCCGCGTGAACATGTGAACGATGAACAACCCACCTGGGTCGATCACGCGCGGCTGGCCGCCCATGAAAACAAAGTTGCACGCGCTGAAACACGCCCAGCCAGCGGGGATGCGTGTCGTCAGTCCGAAATTGGAACGGATGATGCGGCCAGCAGCATTGCCCGCGCGCGCATCGCCGCCGGGCGAGCGCAGCCAAATCTCGGCAATATCGGGATTCGCAGCGAGCACCACCTTCAACCGCTCGGGCAGCCCACTATCGATCCGCCCCTCGGCGAGCAGCACCTTGCCACCCTTCTTCGCCACCGGCGTCAGCTTCATCTCTGCATTCGCCGACCAGTCGGGGTTCAGTGGGCAGGTCGGGTTCGCGGGATCGACCGCCGGCCGGGCATTGCCGGCGAAGCAAACGATCATCCCCGCCGCCGCCGCGACCCGGAAGAATTTACGCCGCAAGAACATAGCGCGCCTGCCCCGGCCCCTTGCACATACGTTTCGACACGCGCGTTTCCTCGCCTTCGACGATGATGATGTCTGTGACGTTCATACACTGGGTTCCGTCGGCCAATTGATTTTTCGAGGCCACAGTCGACGATCCGCTAACATTCTCGCGGGTCGCGCTCGTCCAATTCGCCGTCCCACCGACTTCCTCGCCCCGCGTGGCTTCCTCGGTCGCCGCCGCCGCCTGTACCTGTTCGGCGGGATCGAGACGGCAGGCGATCGCGTCGGTCAAAGTGTCGCTAACCTCTGAAATAGGCACATAGGAATAAACGCCCGCCCTGCTTGCCGCGTCGCCGACGGCATCGCGGATCACGCCCCCCAAAATGCCGCGCCCGACCCCGCTTCCTTTCTTGCCCTTCGGACATCCACCATTGTCGTCCTCGCTCGGCGAAGGCGCCGGGGTCGTCACCTTACGCAGCAGGCTGCCAAACTGTGCCTGCGCAGGAGTGATCGCCAGCAGGCAGGCAGCCAGAACGGTCGGGGTCGCCACCAGTTTTCGCATCATCTTATCCATCTATTCCGCGCCCCGATCGGGCAAAGCATGCGACCCCTTGTATCGGCGAAACATGCCACCGGCTGTGATTTTCATCAACCGTGCAACTTATCTCATCCAGACAGGTTGAATTAAGGTGGATTATGCCTCAGTAACGCTGCCATGCTCTCGCAGAAGACCCGCTATACGATCCGCGCGTTCCAGCATCTTGCCGATCATTGGGGCAAGGGGCAGGTCCAGCTTGCGGACATTGCCGAAGCGCAGAATATCCCGCCCAAATTCCTGACCGTCATCCTGTCGGAAATGGCGCGCGAAGGCCTTCTGATCTCGCAGCGGGGGCGCGATGGCGGCTACCAGCTTGCTCTCCCGCCCGTCGACATCAGCTACGGCGACCTCGTCCGGCTGACGCGCGGCTCGCTTGCGCTTGTGCCTTGCGCTGCGCGTAACGCGCACGAACATTGCAAGAACTGCCTGCCCGAAGCCGAATGCCGTCTGCGCAGCCTGATGCTCCGCGTCCGCGACGACACCGCGGCAATCCTCGACCGCATCACGCTGGCCGACCCGATCGCGCTGGAACCGGTTTTCGAGCGGGAAGACGCCGCGGCGTAGACTCGCTTTCCGGCTCGCCAAAACACTCAATATTTGCCGGAGAGCAGCGCGCCGGCGCCGGGTATATGCGTCGACAGGCCGAGCCGCGTGAGCATCTGGTGCGCCGTACAAATCGCGGCCGAAACCACCGGAATGCCGACAGCATCTTCGACCTTCTGGACTGCCGACAGCGAGGGCATCTGGACGCATGCCGAAAGAACGAGCGCATCGACACCGTTCAAATCGAGCCGCTTGTAGTGGTCGAGCAGCTTTGTCGGGTCCTGCGCTGCGACTTCCAGATTGTCGGAAACTTCCAGAGCGAGCCAGTCGGCAACCTCGACACCTTCGCTGGCGATGTAGCCGGCGACCATTTCGGTCAGGGGCTTCATATAGGGTGCGATGAGCGCGATACGCGTGGCGCGCAGCACCTTCAGCCCTTCGACGAGCGCGCCAGCACTGGTGACGACCGGCGCGGCGCGGCCATTCTCGACCGTTCGCTGGTGCAGCCGCGCCTCGGATACGCGGTGATACCCCTCGCCCATGCTCATAATTGCAACGAGGCAAGCATAGCCCAGGACATCGACCGCGGCATCGGACAGTTCGAGCGCGCAGCGGTCGGAATCGGTATCCATCGCTGCCAGCTCTTCCTTCGTGACCTTCTTCATCCGCATCCGCGACGAGTGGAAGGTGAAGCGCTCGGCGGCGATAGCTTCCCGCGCCCGCAGCAGAGCGGGAATCTCGGTTTCCATCGTGACGTTCGAACTGGGCACGATCTGCCCGATACGGATTGGCCGGGTCATACGCGCCTCAGACCGCGACGACCGGGTTGCGCAGCGTGCCGATGCCCTCGACGGTGCATTCGACGACGTCGCCCGGCCACAGGAACTCCTGCGGATCGCGTCCGGCACCGACCCCCGCGGGGGTTCCGGTTGCGATGATGTCACCGGGTTCCAGCGTCATCACGCTCGAAATATCGGCGATCAACTGACCTACATTGAACAGCATGAAGCGCGTATTGCCATTCTGCTTCTCGACCCCGTTCACATGGGTTCGGATATTGAGGTTGTGCGGATCGCCGATTTCTTCCGGGGTCACGATGCACGGCCCCATCGGCGCGAAGCTGTCCTGACCCTTTGACACGATCCACTGCCCGGCGCGGCGGCAATCGCGCGCCGACACATCGTTGATGACGGTATAGCCGAAGACATGGTTCAACGCCTCAGCCTCGGCGACACGGTGCGCCGTGCTGCCGATCACCACCGCCAGCTCGGCTTCCCAGTCGAGTTGCTGCGTCACCTTCGCGTTATGGCGGATCGGATCATTCCACCCGACCACGGCCGTGGGCGGTTTGGAGAAGATCACCGGCTGCTGTGGTAATTCCTTCGACGTATCGAGACTGCGCGCCGATTCGGCGACATGCTCGGTGTAATTGAGCCCGATGCCGAATATATTCTTGCGCGGACGCGGTATCGGCGCCGTCAGGGTGACATTTCCCTGGGGCAGCGACGTGCCGACAAGGTCCGCGGCCGGGGCCGCCGCGACGGCTTCGTGCAGGAAGCGCACGGCAATCGGGCCCAGATCGATGAAATCGAGCATCGTCGACGGCATATCCCTGCCGATCGCATCGCCGAAATATTCGACGTCGATCACAAGCCCGTCATGGAGCAAGCCGAGCCGCGGTTCGGTCAGGGCCGTGCGATAGGTCACAAAGCGCATAAACTTTCCTGTCTGATCAGGCGGGCTGGCGGCCGCCATTTTCGGAATAGGGCTCCTCGATCCGGACGCCGAGCGCCTCCATCACGGGGAAATCGTTGAAAGAGAAGAGAAAGGCCTCCTCGGAAGCGTCGAGATTGACATGCTCGTGCCACGTCCACGCGGGCACGCAGAAAATATCGTGCGCCTGCCAGTCGAACCGCTCGCCGCCGATGATCGAATAACCGCGCCCGCCCGCGACATTATAGATGACATTGCCCGTGTGGCGGTGCGCGAGCCCACGAAAACCGGGCTTCAGCATCTGCATATGCGCGCCCATCGTCTGCAGCGCCCAGCCGCCCGTCAGCGGGTTCGCATAGCGCATCAAATGCCCGTCAAAGGGCGTGCCGTCCGACACTTTGTCGAGATTCCAGAGCGCGTCGCGCGTCGCGTCCCAGCGATAGACCATCACGGGCGAATAGGGCTTCTCCCATGCCGCCGTCCCTTCGGGCCGCAGCGCCGCGCCGCCATAGCTCAGCGGCAGGTCGTCGGCGGGAAAGGCCGGAGTTTGCGCGGGCTGATCGTAAACGGCATAGAAATTCGTCTCGAGGCTGTTCATCAGCGGAATGTCGAGCCCATCCTGCCAGATCGACACTTCGCCGTCGGCGGTCACGCCATGATCGTGCCAGGCGCCGTTCGGGGTCAGGACATAGTCATTGATACCCAGCGTGATAGGATGCCCGTCGACGACGGTATAGGCGCCCTTCCCTTCCATGATAAAGCGGTGCGCCGAGGCCGTGTGCTTGTGCGCGGGAGTGATCTCGCCGGGGCGCATCGCCTGCATCCCGCTGAACAGCCAGCCGCACACCGCGACATTCTCGCGCCCGGCATCGCTGTCGTTGAGCAGGGTGACGACGCGGCGCCCGGCCTCCTCGGGCTTCACCAGGTCGAGCGCCCGCAGGCACAGCGCGCGCATCTCGTCATAACGCCACAATGTCGGACGATAGCGCGTTTCGGGCTCCCACGGCTCGATCGCATTGGCGCGTTTCCAGAAAGCACCGGCGTTGTGGCCGGCGAGTTCCTGATAAAAGACTTCGAGTTCGGGCGTATCGCTCACGCGCGACCGGCCGAGCACATCGTCGCGCGGGTCGATGGTCGTGTTGCCTGTCATGGCGGCGTCTCCTGATCGGGGTCGACGGGCTGCGGCGCATCGACGAACTGGGCCGACGCGCGGGGAGTCCGGTCGACCGTCAGGTTGAAGATGTCGAAGCGATTATAGCCGCCGATAATGTCGTGCATCAGCTTGGGCCGGATACATTCGCCAAGGTCGATGTCGGCATAAATGATGCCCTCGTCATCGATCAGCGGCTCGCCGACCAAATTTCCATGCGGGTCGATGACGCCCGACCAGGCGCTGTTCGGACGCGACAGGAGATCGCGGTTCTGCGGGCGCCCGTCCGACATCGCCGCGACAATCTCCGCGCTCAGTGCCGAGCAGGCGACAATCGTAAAGACCTTGCCTTCGAAGCTGTGGGCGGTTGCCCGGATCTTGATCGCTTCCGCCATATTGTATGACGCGGGCGCGACCGGTAGCGCGATATAGTTGGCGACATGGACAAGCTCGCCCTGCGACAGCAAGGCGAAGCGCGCGAGCGTATTGGTATTCTCACCGCAGGCGAGCGTGCCGAGCGGCCCCACCGGCGTATCGTAGACGCGGATCGAACTACCGTCGCCGCCCGCCCAGCTGAGCTTCTCGGCCCAGGTCGGGACAAGCTTTCGGTGGCGTCCAAGCAGGCTGCCGTCGGCGCCGATAATCAGATTGGTGTTATAAAGCGTGCCGACGCTCACCGGGTCGCGCTCGTTGATCCCGATGACGACCGTGCAGCCGTGGTCGCGGGCGGCATCGCAGAGTGCGGCAACTTCGGGCCCTTCCGCGCGCACTGAAGCCCGATAGAGCTGCTCGTGCCACTCGGCGCCTTCAATCGGCGTCATCAACCAGTTCCAATAGGGATAGGCGGCGACGAACACTTCAGGAAAGGCGACCAGTTGCGCGCCGTTTCCGGCGGCCTCGGCGATCAATGCACGCGCCTTGTCGACCGTGGCGCCGACGTCGAGAAAGACCGGCGCGGCCTGCACCGCGGCGACGCGCGACCTCGGCAGGAAGGGACCCGTCACCTCGCTCATGTCACCGCCGCCCGCTGGTGATATTGCGGCTTGTCCCACGCGCGTGTCACGCAGACTCTTTCGATGCGCCGCACCGTTTCGATAATGTCCGCGTACCGCAGATACAGGGGCGTGAGGCCGAAGCGCAAAATGTCGGGGGCGCGGAAATCGGCGATGACATCATATTCCTTCAGCGCCTGAACGATCTGGTAGCCCTGGAGGTGCGCATAGGCGACCTGACTGCCGCGCTCCGCATGATCCCGCACGCTCGCGAGCGCGAAGCCATAAGCGTCGCACAGCGGGGTCATACGTTCGATGAACAGGTCGCCGAGTGCGAGCGATTTGCGGCGGATTTCGGACATATCGGCTTCGAGAATCAGGTCGATGCCGACCTCCAGCGCCGACAAGCCGAGCACCGGCGGCGTTCCGCACTGAAAGCGCTCGATCCCGGCGGCGGGATCATAATCTTCCTCGAAGGCGAAGGGCCGCGCGTGCCCGAACCAGCCCGACAGCACCGGCGCCGCGCGATGATGTCGCGATGCGGCGAACAGATAGGCAGGTGCCCCCGGTCCTCCGTTCAGATATTTATAACCGCAGCCGACCGCAAAATCGGCGTTCGCGCCGTTGAGATCGACCGGGATCGCGCCCGCACTATGGCTCAAATCCCACACGATCAACGCTCCCGCCTCATGCGCGGCGCGGGTGATTTCGGCCATGTCGCGGACGCGGCCCGACTTGTAATGCACCTGCGTCAACAGCAGCACCGCGACATCGTCGGTCAGCGCCGCGACAATGTCGTCGGGGGCGACGGTGACGGCCTTCACGCGACCGCCCGAAAAGGCTTCGACCCCCTGCATCATATAAATGTCGGTCGGGAAGTTGGTCGTCTCCGACAGGATCACCGATCGGTCACGCCGCAAGGAAAGCGCAGCGGTTATCGCCTTGAAGATATTTACCGATGTCGAATCCGTCGCGACGATCTCGCCAGCTTTGGCGCCGATCAGCCGGCCGATCTTGTCGCCGATGCGCCGCGGCGCGGTCGACCATTGGGCACCGAGCCACGAGGTGATCAGCCCCTCGCCCCACTCGCCGCCGATCACCTCGGCAAGGCGCCCCACGGTCGCCTTGGGCAGCGCGCCCAGCGAATTGCCATCGAGGTAGATCAGGCCTTCGCGCAGATGAAAGCGGTCACGAAAAGGCGCCAGCGGATCGGCAGCGTCGAGCGCCGCGACGTCGGGAGCGATTGTCGTTTCGGTCATCCCACCTCCCTCAGTATCGCGCGAACCGGGCTGGCGTCCGCCCCGACGATGCGCAGCGGCAGCGCGACAAGTTCGTAGCGGCCGGGCCGCACCTCATCGAGCACCAGCCCTTCCAATATCCGCATGTCGGCGGCCTTCACCGCCCGATGCGCGTCGAGCGTTTTCGATTGTTCGGGGTCGAGCGAAGCGGCGTCGGTGCCGATCAGGCGAACGCCCATTGCGCCCAGCCGCGCGATCACGTCGCTCGATACGGCCGTGAAATCACTGTCCCACCGTTGGTGCGGGAAATGCTCATAGGTCCGCAGCAACACGCGCTCGGCGCCTTCGAGGGCACTCCAGTCGATGTCGTCAACCTCCACCCGCCCGGACGCATGGCGTACGTCGAGCAGCATGCAGGGACCGATATAGGGATCGAGATCGCAGTCGGCCGACGAGGCCCCGTCATCGGTATAATGAAGCGGCGCATCGCCATGTGTTCCCGCATGCAGCGGCGTGAACATGCCCCCGACATTGACGGGGCAGCCGTCGCCGATCACCGCATGGCTGTGGAGCGCGAAGGCCGGCTCGCCCGGCCACACGGGCACGTCGGCGTGGAGCGGCTGCGAAATATCCCAGATCCGGCTCATGTGCGCGCTCCTTCGGCATAGTCCCCACCTTGGCGAGGCGCGACCATCGCGGTCCGCATCGACCAGAGTTCGGGGAAAAAGCTGAGGTTCAACGCCTTGACGAGATAATTCACCCCCGACGACCCGCCCGTCCCCGGCTTGTGCCCGATCACGCGCGCCACGGTCTTCATGTGCTTGAAGCGCCATTCCTGGAAATAATATTCGAGCGCGGTGATCTTCTCGGCAAGCGTGTAGAGATCCCAATGCTGATCGGGGTTGGTGTAGATGGCGAGCCACGCCTGTTCGACCGCCTCCGACGGCTCATAAGGCTGCGTCCAGTCGCGCTCCAGATAAGCCGCAGGAATGGAAAAGCCCCGCCGCGCGAGCAGGCGCAGCAATTCGTCATAGAGCGACGGCGCCTCGAACGCCGCCCGCAGCCGCGCGGTCGCTTCCGCATCGCCTTTATGAACGATCATCATGTCGCCGCGCTTGTTGCCGAGCAGATATTCAAGCTCGCGATATTGCTGCGACTGGAACCCCGACGCGCGGCGCAAAAAGCCCCGGAAGGTCAGGAAATCATGCGGGGTCAGCGTCGCGAGCACCTCCCAGCTGTGGATCATGTGCCGCTGGATTGTCGCGATCCGGTCGAGCCCCTTCGCCGCTATTTCGAGCCGGTCGCGCTTGATCGCGTCATAGACGATACGCGCTTCGTGCAGCACGAGCTTGAGCCACAATTCCATCGTCTGATGCATGATGATGAACAGCATCTCGTCGGGCTTGTCCGACACGGGAACCTGCGACGAAAGCAGCTGTGCCGTCTGGATATGCCGCGCATAGGTCAGGCCGTCGTCCCACTGGATCGTCTCGCCGTCGATCTCGGTCTCGAAAACCTCGGTCGCGCCATCACGCGTACGCCTGATCATATGCTTGCCTCTCCGCCTGCCAATCGCGGCGGCGCGGTCGGCAGGCCCCCATCATAGACGACATCGCCGCACCACGCATCACCCGGCGCGAGCGCCGGTTCGTCCGCAATCTTGCTATAGAGGCTTGCGAAATCGGCTTCCTCGGTCGCGGCCAGCAATTGTTCGAATCCCGCGACGACGAAATAGGTCTGCTGGAATGCGTCGAAATGATAGCGCGTCCGCATCACGCGCTCGATGTCGAGCCAGAGCCGACGCGGTTCGGATGCGGTCAGGGCAAAGGCGGTTTCGGCGAGGCTCGACAACAGCCCGCCGCCAAAGGCCCGTAGCTGCCCCTCTTCCACCACAAGCCCGAACTCGACCGTGTATAACCACAGCCGCCCCAGATAGTCCGACGCGCCCAGCTTTTCGGCGCGCAGCCCCGCCTCGCCATATGCGACCAGAAAATCCGCGAAGGCCGGGTCGGTGAGCATGGGGACGTGGCCAAATATGTCGTGGAACATATCGGGCTCTTCGCTGTAGGCGATCTGTTCGGGCGGGCGCAGGAAATTGGCAGCGGGAAACCGGCGGCTCGCCAGATGCTCGAAGAAGGGCCGGTTGGGAATCCAGCCGGGAACGGCAACGATTTCCCATCCCGACACCGGCCCGAGGCGCGCGTTGAGTTCGGCGAAGTCGGGAACACCTGGCCCCAGCCCGCGAAGAATATCGAGTCCGCCCAGAAAGGAACGGCACGCATAACCATCGAGCGACGCCACCTGCCGGTCGAACAGCATCCGCCACGTCGCATGTTGCTCTGGCGTAAACGCCGCCCAGTTTTGCGGCATGGTCCAGTCTGATGCCACGCCTTCCGGCGGCGTATCGAAAATATGGCTCGCGGCCATGCGCTTTCTCCCACGCGGGCAGCATAGGGCTGAAAGCGGCGAACATTGTTCGCGATTTGCATTCAATCGTCGTTCTTAGAAGAACGATTATAGACAAAAGGCACCACATGATAGGAGGATGTTTCGTTGTTTGGAAAGAATTTGCACTTTCGCTGTGCGTTGGCGAATCATTGCCGAACAGCTATCAACCTGAAAATCCCCCTCTCCTCGCCCCCTTTCGCCGGACCGTCAGGAGCAGAATTTATGGACAGGATAGACTGGAAAATCGTGGATGCGCTCGAACGCGACGGGCGCCAGTCGTTCGCGCAGCTCGGCGAAACGGTCGGCCTTTCCAAGTCGCCATGCTGGACGCGCGTGAGGAGTCTGGAGGAGCAAGGGATCATCGGCGGATATGCCGCCCGCCTCGATCCCTTTGCATTGGGCCTCGAAGTACATTGTTTTGTGGAGGTTCGCATCGGCCTCGACGCCCATGCCGATTTTGAGGAGGCGGTGATGGCCCATCCGGCCATTGTCGAATGCCATACCACCGCGGGCGACAGCGACTATATGCTCAAGATTTTCGCACGATCGGTGGATCACCTCGACGAACTGCTGCGGCACGACCTGTCCAAACTGCCGGGGGTGCGTCGACTGGCCACCACGATCTGCCTCAAGACCATCAAGCGGGACGGCAGCCTTTCGGCCTGGGCCAACGCCATCGAGCGACGCTAGCGCCGGGCCTCGCGGGCGACGCGCGGAGCGGGCGGCGCGAACAACCCGTCGCGCGGGCGGCGTGCAAAACTATAGGAAGGAAAATGGTGGAGCCTAGCGGGATCGAACCGCTGACCTCCTGCATGCCATGCAGGCGCTCTCCCAGCTGAGCTAAGGCCCCGTGCCATTTCAGCGCATCACCTTGGTGGTGCGACCGGGACGCCGCCTTTAGCAGCGCCGCCGGGTGATGCAAGGGGCCAAATCGCCATTCGACGAATTTTTGCCCCTCGCCCAATCAGGATCAGCTTTCGTCGTCCTCGTCGTCGCCGGTGGCAACGCCCAGATCGTCGTCGCCGCCGAGATCGACGTCATTGTCCGGCGAATCGCTGTCCTCGTCAACATCGACATCCAGATCTAGATCGCTATCGGCCGAATCGTCCTTGGCCGCCTTGCCTGGCTTTTCCGCTTCCTCGAACGGCATCGGCTGCTTCGATTTCAGCACCGATTCCGGGATCCAGGCGTAGCCGCAGTTGATGCAGGTCACCGGATCGTCGTTCGTCAGGTCATAGAATCGCGTGGCGCATTTCGGGCAGCTGCGTTTGGCGCCCCATTCAGCCTTAATCATATAATCCTCGTAATCCTTTGGAAACAGGATAGAAATACCGGAAAAACGACGGCGCCTGAATAGCTATCCGTCAAATCGGCGTGCGCCTTGCCAGATTGCAAGCCCGCTGTCAAAAGCCGCACACCATGACCGATCAAACTGCCACCCCGCAAAGCTTTTCTGCCTCCGTTCCGCTGAGGGGCCAGATCGCAATTCCGGGTGACAAGAGCATCTCGCACCGCGCGCTGATGCTTTCGGCGCTGGCAGTAGGGACAAGCCGCGTGACCGGCCTGCTCGAAGGGCATGACGTCCTCGCAACCGCTGCGGCGATGCGCGCGATGGGCGCGTCGATCGAACGCCGCGAGGACGGCGAATGGCACATCGACGGGGTCGGCGTCGGCGGCTTGCTGCAACCGCGCCAAGCGCTCGACATGGGCAACAGCGGCACCTCGACCCGCCTGCTCATGGGCCTCGTCGCGAGCCATCCGATCACCGCGACCTTCATCGGCGATGCCAGCCTGTCGGGGCGTCCCATGGGCCGGGTGATCGATCCTCTGGGGCAGATGGGTGCCGACATCAGCGCCTCGCCCGGAGGACGCCTGCCGCTGATGATACGCGGCCTCGCCCCTGCCGTGCCGCTCGCCTACCGACTGCCGATGGCGTCGGCCCAGGTGAAAAGCGCCATACTGCTTGCTGGGCTCAATACGCCGGGGATTACCGAGGTGATCGAGCCCGTCCCCACGCGCGACCACAGCGAGCGGATGCTGCGCGGCTTCGGCGCCGACCTGACGGTCGAGACCGACGGCGAAGGCACGCGCCATATCCGTATCCGCGGCGAAGCCGAGTTGAGGCCCCAGACGATCATTGTCCCCGGCGATCCTTCGTCCGCCGCCTTCTTCATCGTCGCGGCGCTGATCGTGCCCGGGTCCGACATCACCATCGCAAATGTCGGCCTTAACGCCACGCGCGCGGGCCTCGTCGGTGTGCTTGGGCAGATGGGCGGCAACATCGAACTTCTGAACGCGCGCGAAGTCGGCGGCGAACCCGTCGCGGACGTGCGCGTTCGCCACAGCACGCTCACGGGTATCGAGGTGGATCCCGCCGTCGCGCCGAGCATGATCGACGAATTCCCCATTCTCTTTATCGCCGCCGCTCTCGCCCAAGGTCGCACCGTCACCACCGGGCTCGACGAACTTCGCGTCAAGGAAAGCGATCGCCTGGCCGTGATGGCGGCGGGCCTCCGTGCCATCGGCGCGCGGGTCGAGGAGCGCGCGGACGGGCTGATCATCGACGGCAGCGGCGGCGATTCGCTGCCTGGCGGCGCAACGGTCGCCGGCCACCTCGACCACCGCATCTGCATGAGCTTCGCGGTGGCGGGATTGGTCAGCGAGGCGCCGGTGACGATCGACGACATCGCGCCGGTCGCGACGAGCTTCCCCAATTTCGAGGCGCTTCTTGCAGAGCTGCAACAATGATCATCGCGGTCGATGGCCCCACCGCATCGGGCAAGGGTACGATAGCAAGGGCGCTCGCGCAGCATTTCGGCCTCCCCGTTCTCGATACCGGCCTCCTCTATCGCGCGGTCGGCTATCGGACGCAGCTTAATCACGGCGATCCCGACAATGCCGCGGACGCGCTCGCCGCGTGCGACTTTCCAGACAGCCTGCTCGACGATCCGGCGTTGCGCTATGAGAGCACCGGCAGTCTCGCAAGCCGTGCCTCGGTTCATCCCGCGGTGCGCAAGGCGCTGTTCCAGCGGCAGGTCGACTTTGCGAACCAGCCGGGCGGCGCCGTGCTCGATGGCCGCGACATTGGCACCGTCATCGCGCCGCACGCCGACGCCAAAATTTTCGTGACGGCGTCCCCGGAGGAACGTGCGCACCGTCGTCACGCCGAAATGCGCGCACGCGGCGTCGAGGTAAGTTACGACGCGGTGCTTGCGGACATTCACGCGCGCGACGCACGCGACACGGGCCGCACCGACGCGCCCCTCGTTCGCGCTCCGGACGCCATGCTGCTCGACAACAGCGACATGACCCGCGAGGCCGCGCTGGCTGCCGCGATCGCCTTTGTCGAACAGCGGCTTCACGACGCGAACTGAGCCCCCTTTTTCCTTGCTTTCGCGCGGTTCCGCGCCTATAGGCGCCGCGTCCGACGGGCGCTTTTGCCGGTCGAGGCGCGGACAGACCGCCACTCCAGCCGAGTGTCGGGCGTGACGAGGGCAACTCGTCGCGCCCGTTTTGCTTTGTCCACGCCTTGCCGATCTTGGTGCCCCCGAGGATGTTCTGCCTCGCATCCGGCGTGCAGGACGGATCGGCCACAAGACCAGCGGAACCAACCGCTTGGCCGGAACAAATGAAGTAAGGAACAACATCTATGGCCTCTACGGCTTTTCCGACGCGCGACGATTTCGCCGCGATGCTCGACGAATCGCTGGGTGGTGCCGACGGCGGCTTTGAAGGCCGCGTCGTCAAGGGCACCGTAACCGCGATCGAAAACGACCTGGCAGTGATCGACATCGGCCTGAAGAGCGAAGGCCGCGTTGCGCTTCGCGAATTCGCGATGCCCGGCCAGAAGGCTGACCTGAAGGTCGGCGATGAAGTCGAAGTCTATGTCGACCGCGTAGAAAACGCCAATGGCGAAACGATGCTGTCGCGTGACCGCGCCCGCCGCGAAGCCGCGTGGGACCGCCTCGAAGAAGAATTCAACAAGGAAGCCCGCGTCGAAGGCGTCATCTTCGGCCGCGTCAAGGGCGGCTTCACCGTCGACCTCGGCGGCGCCGTGGCCTTCCTTCCCGGCAGCCAGGTCGACATCCGCCCCGTGCGCGACGTCGGCCCGCTGATGGACCTGCCGCAGCCCTTCCAGATCCTCAAGATGGATCGTCGCCGCGGCAACATCGTCGTGTCGCGCCGCGCGATCCTTGAGGAAACGCGCGCCGAACAGCGTTCGGGCCTGATCCAGAACCTGGAAGAAGGCCAGATCATCGAAGGCGCGGTCAAGAACATCACCGATTATGGTGCGTTCGTCGACCTCGGCGGCATCGACGGCCTGCTCCATGTCACCGACATGAGCTACAAGCGCGTCAACCACCCGAGCGAAGTCATCAACATCGGTGACACGGTCAAGGTGCAGATCATCCGCATCAACCGCGACACGCAGCGCATCAGCCTGGGCATGAAGCAGCTCGAAAGCGATCCGTGGGAAGGCGTCGCCGCCAAATATCCGGTCGGTGCAAAGCTGTCAGGTACGGTCACGAACATCACCGACTACGGTGCATTCGTCGAACTCGAACCCGGCATCGAAGGTCTGGTCCACGTCAGCGAAATGTCGTGGGTCAAGAAGAACGTCCACCCCGGCAAGATCGTTTCGACGAGCCAGGAAGTCGACGTCCTGGTGCTCGAAGTCGACAGCGACAAGCGCCGCATCTCGCTTGGGCTCAAGCAGGCCCAGTCGAACCCCTGGGGCGCCTTTGCCGAAGCGCATCCGGTCGGCTCGGTCGTGGAAGGCGAAGTCAAGAATGCGACCGAATTCGGTCTGTTCGTCGGCCTGCCCGGCGACGTCGACGGCATGGTCCACATGTCGGACATCGCCTGGGGCATCTCGGGCGAAGAAGCGCTGCACCTCCACCGCAAGGGCGAGGCCGTGCAGGTCGTCGTTCTCGACGTCGATGTCGAGAAGGAGCGCATCAGCCTCGGCATCAAGCAGCTTGAGAAGGGCGCCCCGGCCGTCGGCGGCGGCGCTGGTGCAGGCTCGCTGAAGAAGAACGACATCGTCACCGTTTCCGTCCTCGAAGTCCGCGACAACGGCCTCGAAGTCCAGGCCGGCGAAGATGGCGCGACCGGCTTCATCAAGCGTGCCGACCTTGGCCGCGACCGCGACGAGCAGCGCCCGGAGCGCTCTCAGGTCGGCCAGAAGTTCGACGCGATGGTGGTCGGCTTCGATCGCTCCAAAAAGCCGAACTTCTCGGTCAAGGCGATGCAGATCGCCGAAGAAAAGGAAGCTGTGGCGCAATATGGTTCGTCGGATTCGGGCGCCTCGCTCGGCGACATTCTTGGCGAAGCGCTGAAGGCCGGCAAGAAGGATTAATTCCTCCTTCCCGCTCCACGCGAAACAAAAGGCCCGCAGAGTGTCCCTCTGCGGGCCTTTTTCTTTCGGTGATACATTTTGACCAGACAATGAAACATGATACCTTCCCAATGCGTTGGGAGGGGTCTCGCGCACAATCGACCGGTAACATCCGGGGTGCCTGCTTCGGCGGGCAAGGCGTGGCTATAAATAATAGGGGAAGCAGATGATCCGGTCAGAACTGGTTCAAAAGATCGCGAACGAAAACAGCGATTTGCGGCTCGAAGAGGTGGAACGCATCGTCGACACTTTTTTTGATTCCATCGTTGACCAACTCGCATCGGGAGGCCGCGTCGAGCTTCGCGGCTTCGGCGCCTTTTCCGTACGGGCGCGCGAGTCGCGCACCGGCCGCAATCCGCGCACGGGGGCCGCGGTCGAAGTGAAGGCCAAAAATGTGCCCTATTTCAAGCCCGGCAAGGAAATGCGCGAGCGACTGAACAGCTGAGCGCGCGACTTTTTCCCGTCATCCCGGCGAAGGCCCGGATCTCACCCTATCGATATGACGCGCGGGCGAGATCCCGGCCTTCGCCGGGATGACGGTTGTTGTTGGCCGACTATCCGCTCAGTTCTTGAGCCGGTAGCCGGTTTTGAACATCCAGAAGATGACGCCGAGACAAATCACCAGAAAAAGCGCGACCGCACCCATGCTGATCTCGATCGCGACATCGCCCTGCCCGAAGAAGGTCCAGCGAAAGCCGCTGATCAGATAAACGACGGGATTGAACAAGGTCACAGTGCGCCACGCGGCGGGCAGCATGTCGAGCGTATAGAAAGCACCACCCAGGAAGGTCAGCGGATAGACGACCAGAAGCGGAATAACCTGAAGCTGTTCGAAGCTTTGCGCCCAGATGCCGATGATGAAGCCGAAAAGGCAAAAAGTCACCGCCATCAATATCATAAATGCGACCATCAGCAGGGGATGCGCGACGTGAACGTCGACGAACAGATGGGCGGTCGCGAATATGATCGATCCGATGATCACCGATTTCGTCGCGGCAGCACCGACATAGGCGATGATCGTCTCGAGCGGCGACAGGGGCGCCGACAGCATTTCATAGATCGTGCCCGTCCATTTCGGCATATAGATGCCGAACGAGGCGTTGCTGATGCTTTCGGTGAACATCGTCAGCATCATCAGGCCCGGCACGATGAAGGCACCGTAAGACACGGTGCCGACCTCGCTCATCCGGCTTCCGATCGCCGAACCGAAAACGACGAAATAGAGCGCCGTCGTGATGACGGGCAGCATCAGGCTGGTCCAGAAGGTGCGGCCGAAGCGCGCCATTTCAAAGAGATAGATAGCGCGGATGCCGCGGATATTGGAAATCATGCGGCCTGCTCCCGCGCGTTTTTGTCTTCATGCACCAGCCCGACGAAAATCTCTTCGAGCGAGCTTTGCTTGGTGTGCAGATCCTTGAACCCCACGCCGATGTCGCTCATCCTGCGCAGCAGCGAAGGCACCCCGGTCGCTTCGGCCTGGCTGTCGAATTCATAGACAAGCTCGTGCCCGTCGCCCACAAGTTCGAGCTTCCAGCCGGACAATTCGCTTGGAATCGACGCCAGCGGCTCGGCGAGATTGAGCGTCAGAGTCTTGCGGCCCAGCTTCTTGATCAGGGCGTGTTTTTCTTCAACCAGGACAATCCTGCCCTTGCTGATGACACCGACGCGGTCGGCCATTTCTTCGGCTTCCTCGATATAATGCGTCGTCAGGATGATCGTCACGCCGCGCTCGCGCAGACCGTGGACCATCTGCCACATGTCACGCCGCAGTTCGACGTCGACCCCGGCGGTCGGTTCGTCGAGAAAGAGGATTTCGGGTTCGTGGCTGAGCGCCTTGGCGATCATCACGCGGCGCTTCATGCCCCCCGACAGTTCCATGATCTTGTTGTTCCGCTTGTCCCAGAGCGACAGGTCGCGGAGCAATTGTTCGATATAGGCGGGGTTCTTCGGCTTGCCGAACAGCCCGCGCGAAAAACTGACCGTCGCGAGCACCGTTTCAAACGCATCGGTGTGCAATTCCTGCGGCACGAGCCCGATCTTCGTTCGCGCAGCCCGATAATCGCGAGCGTGGTCGTGTCCCGCGACCGTTACCGTCCCCGAGCTGGCAGTGACGATTCCGCAGACAATGCTGATCAGCGTCGTCTTGCCCGCCCCATTGGGGCCGAGCAGCGCGAAAATTTCGCCCTTGTTGATTTCAAGATCGACATTGCTGAGCGCTATGTGACCGCTTTTATAGGTTTTTCCGAGTCCGGAAAGCTGGAGAACGGCTGTCATTGCAGCGGTTTAGCCGAGCCGGCGCAGGACGCAAAGCGCGAAACATACTTGACCTGCCCCTGTCGGTCCGCTTGACCGGCCCCGCGCGTGCGGACGTGGCGAAATCGGTAGACGCAGCAGACTTAAAATCTGCCGGCCTAGTGTCATGCGGGTTCAAGTCCCGCCGTCCGCACCAACCCTGGTGGACACTTACCGGCGAATCACCGCCTTCACGCTCGCACGCACGCCCAGCCGGTCGAGCAGATATTTTCCGGTGCCGGCGGCCCGGTCGACACCCGCCATCATGCCAAGCGCGGCGCGATTGCGCAGCGTCGGCCGCAACACCAGGACGTCGACGCAGTCGATCGAGGCACGGCCGAACTGCGCCTTGTGTGCGCCGTCGCCCTCGGTGAAATCGAAGGCGCGAAACCGTCCCTCCGCGAATAAAGCGCGCATGGCATCGACGTGCAGAACAGTGCCCGGCGATAAGGCCGCGAAAGCAGGATCATAGCCGAGATGGGCATAGATCAGAATGTCGCGGTCGACCGGCAGGTAAAGATAAGCGATCGCGCGATCGCCGGCGAACAACAAAAAGGCGCGGACCTGGTCCCGCGCTGCGGCGGCAACGGCACGCGCGCGATCGGCCTCGCCTGCCGGAAGCCCAGCTTGCAATAGCCGAGCCTGGTAGGTTTGCTCGGAAAGCGGGACGGCGATGTCCATAAACTCCTCGATCTCCGCCCCTGTCCGATAACAACGCATCGAGGTTTCACCTGCGAAATGCTCTGCAAGGCGGCGGGCCTTGCGCGATAGCGTCGAACGGGTCCGCGACGAGAATCCCCGCCACCAGTCGTCGAAATCTTGCCCCTCCATCGGCACATAATGGCGTGGATAGGATTGGCGCACCGAAACGAGCCAACCCTCCAGCCGTGCCGTCAGATCGGTCAGCCGGTCGCGGGGCAGCGAGCGGAACAGCCAGCCATCGCGGCCCGCCGACGGGATGGCACGCGTCGCAGGATCCAGAATCGCGTCGAGGCTATGCCCCACCACGGCAAGATCGCGCCGGATATGGCCCAGTGTGCGGCCCGCCACTTCGACGCGCAGCGCCACGCGCCCGCCTGCCTTGTCCTTATTGCTGTCGGTCATCCCTCGCCCGATCTTCACGGCAGTTCCCGGCAAATTGCCCGCACGTTATCGCGCACGCGCAATTAATCGGTCCCTCCTCTATGCAGCTTTGGCAGCACATGGTTATGATTGGCTTACACGGTTTGAAGGAACATGCGGAATGAAAGCAAGCGGCGGGACCAAGCACCGCGCCATGGCGATCGCGGTCGCGACGGGCCTGATGCTCGCGCTGCCCGGCTGCGATCTGTTCGGCGAACGCGGCCCGGTTCGTGTAGCCGCGATGGGTGAGCTCAACCTGCGCGCGAACCCTCTCCGTGGCGAACTTTCTACCGCCAATGCGGCGCTACTCGACGCCACATCGCAGGGTCTCGTCAGCTATGATGGCGAAGGACAGATCGATACCGGCCTTGCCGACCGCTGGACTGTCACCGCCGACGGGCGCAGCTACATATTTCGGATCACCGAGGCCAAATGGACGAATGGCCGCAAGGTGACTGCCGAGACGGTTGCCGGCATCCTGCGTTCCTATCTGGAACCCGCGAGCCGTCATGTACTGAAAGACGATTTTCCGGAGATCGAGACGATCAGGGCGATGACCGATACGGTCATCGAAATCCGCCTGTCGGTCCCGCAGCCGGCACTGCTCGAACTGCTTGCGCAGCCGTCGATGGCGATCGTCAACAAAGGGATGGGATGGGGCCCCATGAGACCACGCAAAATCGGGCAGGCCATGCTGCTTTCGCCCGTTCCCGACCCTTTGGCCGAGGATGCGGAAGCGGCCGAGGCCGCCGCGAACGATCCCGCCGCAGCGATCGAACTCATCGGCACGACGCCGCAGGGCGCGCTCGCGCGGTTCAAGAACGGCTATGCCGACGGCGTGATCGGCGGGCGCTTTTCCACCCTCCCCTATTTCGTCGCGTCGAACATCGGACGCTCGCGGCTGGTGGTCGATCCGGCCCCCGGCCTGTTCGGGCTGGCCTTTGTCCGCGCCGAAGGGTTCCTGGCGACCGATACAAATCGCGAGGCGCTGGTGCGCGCGATCCGGCGCGATCGGTTGATCGAAGCCTTCGGGCTTGCCGAATGGCAACCGCAGGTCACGCTCCGTCCCGCGCTTTATACCCGCGACGGGGGGCCCGCTCCGTTGAGGCCGACCTGGGCGGAGTATGACAATGCGTCGCGGTTGACGCAGGCCAAGCGCATCGTGGACGCCTGGCGCAGCGCGGGGCGGCCGATCGAGCCGTTGCGCATCGCCGTCCCCGATTCGCCCGGCGGGCGCATCCTCTTTGCCTATGTCGCCGCCGATCTGTCAGCCATCGGCGTGCCCAGTCGCCGCGTCAACATGGCCTCTGCCGCCGACCTGCGGTTGATCGACGAGGTCGCGCCCAATGACGATCCGATATGGGCGCTGCGCCGCCTGTCGTGCCGCCGCGACACGCTCTGCAATCGCGAGGCGCAAAATCTGATCGATCAGGCGACGACGAATATCGACGCGGGGCAACGCGCGCGGCAGATCGGGGAGGCGGAGGCGGTGCTTGCCCGCTACGCCCCCTTCATCCCCCTCGCCACGCCGCTGCGCTGGTCGGTCGCGTCGCAGCGCCTCACGGGCCTGCGTGCCAACGGCCGTGCGCAACATCCATTGAATCATCTGATTGCCATACCCAACTAACACAGTGGCGCTCATATGGGAGCGCTTCTGAAAGGACGCCGATGCCCCCCTCGCCGCCCCATCCCGACGCGATCTTCGACGCGCTGATCCAGAATCGCAGTGACCCCGCCGCGCTGCGCAAGCGCGTCGAAATGCTCGAAATCCTGCTCGAACGCAGCTTCGTCATTCCCGGCATCAACCGCCCCGTCGGTCTCGACGCGATCGTCGGACTGGTCCCTGTGGTCGGCGACGTCATCGCCGCGACGATGGGCGCCTATCTGATCTGGGAGGCCCGCAACCTCGGCATGCCCAGGTGGAAGATCTGGCGCATGGTCGGCAATCTGGGCGTCGATACCGCGCTGGGCGCCGTGCCGCTGGTGGGCGATGCCTTCGACTTTTTCTTCCGGTCGAACAGCCGCAATCTGAAGATCATCAAGAAACATCTCGACAAGCATCATCCGGGCACGATCGTCATCGATCAGTGATTTCCCGTCATCCCGGCGAAGGCCGGGATCTCGCCTATGCGTGCGGACAACAGGGTGAGATCCCGGCCTTCGCCGGGATGACGATATACTTTCTCAGGGTGTGTAATGCTGCTAGCACAGCGCCATCACACCCCAGGGGAGATAATCCGAATGATCCGCGCCAGCCTTGCCGCGCTTGCCGTCAGCTATTCGATTGCCGCCGTAGCGGCCGCCGCGCCGCAGGATGAGGATCCCTACATCTGGCTCGAGGATATCGAGGGCGCGGAGGCGCTCCACTGGGTCAAAAAGGAAAATGCTGCGACCGACAAACTGCTCGTCGGTCGTCCCGGCTTTGAGACCGACCGGAGGCGCGCCCGCGAAATCCTCGACGACGACCGCCAGATCGCGATGCCCGGCGAAGTGATGGGCGATGTCGTCACGAACCTGTGGCGCGATGCGAACAACCCGCGCGGGCTGTGGCGGCAAAGCCCGCTCGACGCCTGGTTGGCCGGCAAACCCGAATGGACGGTGCTGATCGACGTCGACGCGCTCGGCAAGGCAGACGGCCAAAGCTGGGTCTGGCACGGCGCCGACTGCCTCGCTCCCGACTATAAGCGCTGTCTTGTCTCGCTGAGCCCCGGCGGCACCGACGCCGACATCGTGCGCGAATGGGACCGCACGACGCGGAGTTTCGTCGACGGCGGCTTCATGCTGCCGCAGGCGAAAAGCAGCGTGACGTGGGAGGATGCCGACACGCTGCTGGTCGCCACCGATTATGGCGAGGGCAGCATGACCGCGTCGGGCTATCCGCGCATCGTCAAGCGCTGGAAGCGCGGCACGCCGCTGTCGTCGGCCGAAACGCTGGTCGAGGGCGCGCATGAGGACGTCGGCATGACCGTCTTCGCGCTGACCGATGGTGACCGGCGCTGGCCGATGATCAGCCGCGGCAAGACCTTTTACACCGCCGATTACATGCTTCCGAACGTCGACGCTTCGCGCTATATCTCGACGATCATTCCCGACACCGCCAGCGTGCGCGACGTTATCGACGGGCAGGTGATCGTCTTTCTCAACAAGGATTGGGCCGACATTCCCGCGGGTTCGCTGGTGGCGCTGTCGCTTGCCGACATGTCCGCCGATCGTCGGGTGCCGATCGTCACCGCGATGACCCCGACAAAGGCGCAGGCTATCGAAAATGTCGCTGCGACCGACAATATCCTGTGGGTGAAGGCGCTCGATCACGTCGAAGGCAAGCTGTTTGCGCTGCGCCGCGACGCTGCGACGGGTCAATGGAGCCGGAAGGAAATTCCCCTCGCCGCCAATGCGACGGTCGGAGTCGCGGGAACGATCGGCAAGCGCGACATCGTGTTGGCGACCGCCGAGACGATGCTGACACCGCCAACACTCTATGCCGTCGCCGAGAATGAGGCGCCTCATCCGGTGCAGAGCCTGCCCGCGACGTTCGACGCGAAGGACATGCTCGTCGAAAAGCGCTTCGCGACATCGAAGGACGGGACCCAAATCCCCTATTTCCTCGTCCGCAAGAAGGGCGCGACGGCACCGGTTCCGGCGCTGATCCACGCCTATGGCGGCTTCCGCGCCGCGCAGACGCCGGGCTATCTGACCGGCCAGCCCTATCGCGCCGGGCCGCTCGGCCTGTTCTGGGTGGAAGGCGGCAATGCCTACGTCCTCGCCAACATTCGCGGCGGCGGCGAATATGGTCCCGCCTGGCATCAGGCGGCGCTGCGCGAAAAGCGCCAGAACAGCTTCGACGACCTGCACGCGGTAGCCGAGGATCTCGTCAAAACGGGGGTCAGCGCCAAGGGCAGGATCGCGATTTCGGGCCGGTCGAACGGCGGCGTGCTCGTCGGCGCGGCGATGACGCAGCGCCCCGATCTCTACGGCGCCGTGATATCGGGATCGCCGATCAAGGATATGTGGCGATACGACAAGATGCTTGCGGGCGCCTCGTGGGTCGCCGAATATGGCGACCCCGACGTGCCCGAAGACTGGGCTTTTCTGTCGGAATATTCGCCCTATCACAACATCCGCAAGGGCGTGACCTATCCGCCGGTCTTCCTCTATCTTTCGACCAAGGACGACCGCGTCCACCCTGGCCACGCGCGCAAATTTGCCGCGCGGCTGATGGCGAATGGCAACCGCGTCTATTATCACGAATATCTGGAAGGCGGTCATTCGGTCGGCGCCGACCATGCCGAGGATGCGGTGCGCGCGGCGATGCTTCACGCCTTCCTGCAACGCGAGCTGGTGGAGAAGGAATAGGCACAAGGCCAGCAAGGCCGCCCCTCCCTCCTCCGCCATCCCGGCGAAGGCCGGGATCTCGCCGGAGCGTAAGGATGAGACGGTGAGATCCCGGCCTTCGCCGGGATGACGATTGAGGCTGGAATTGCCCCAACCGCTCCCCTTCAGCGAATCTGCCGTTTCTCCAGTTTCCGCGCGAGCGTGCGGCGGTGCATCCCCAGCCGGCGCGCGGTTTCGGAGATGTTGAAGCCGGTTTCGACGAGCGTTTGGTGGATATGTTCCCACTCGACGGTCTTGATCGACGACTGGCGGCCATCCACCGGCGTTTCGGCATTGCCTTCGGCGCGGTCGAACGCGGCCTCGATATCGTCGGTGTTCGACGGTTTGGCGAGATAATAGGAGGCGCCGAGCTTGATCGCCTCGACCGCCGTGGCGATGCTGGCAAAGCCGGTCAACACCACGATCCTCATCGCGGCATCGGTGGCGCGCAGCGTCTGCACACACGCGAGCCCCGATGCACCGCCGAGCTTGAGGTCGACGACGGCATAGCCGGGCCGGAAGGTGGCGAGCAGTGCCTCCATCGCCTCCGGGTTGTGCGCGACCTCGACCGTATAGCCGCGCCGTTCAAACGAACGCTTGAGCGTGCGCGCAAACGCCTCGTCATCCTCGACGATCAGCAGGTGTCGCGGCTCGGTCATGGCCTTTCTCCTCCAGGGGGCGCGAGGGCCGAAATGGGCAGGACGATCCGCACCAGCGCGCCACCCGTATCGCGGTTCGCAACGCTGGCGCTGCCGCCGAGCTTGCGCAGCACATTGACGAGCAGGAACAGCCCCAGGCCGCCCCCGGGCCGCCCCTTGGTCGAACGATAAGGCTGGCCGAAATTCTCCAGCATCTCCGGGCTGAACCCCGGTCCGCGATCGGCGATCTCGATCACCAGCATGTCGCCATCGCGCGAGGTCGTGAAGCTGGTCCAGTCGGGCGACACTTCCGCCGCATTATCGAGGACATTGCCGATCACCTGCCGCAGCGCGGGGTCCGACACGATCGCGACGTCAGCGCCGAAGCGGTCGTTGAACTCGACCGTGCCCGGGCGGCGAACGGCGCGGGTGTGCGCGACAATCTCGTTAAACGAGGCGCGCATTGTCGTGAGCTGCGGCGCTTCGCCGCGCGCCTCGCCCGCCGACATCAAGATGCCGCTGACGATGGCCTTGCAACGCTGGACGGCGGTGTCCATGTCGGCCAGATCCTCCTGAAGCTCGCGGTCGTCCTTGAGGCGCGGTGCCGCCTTCCAGTCGCCGATCAGCACCGACAAGGTGGAGAGCGGCGTCCCGAGCTCGTGCGCGGCGCCCGACGCGAGCAGCCCCATGCGCACGATATGGTCCTCCTCGGCCGCGCGCTGGCGGCTGGCCGCGAGCGCGGCGTCGCTGTCGCGCAGATTGCGGCTGATTCGCGTGACGAAAGCGACGAGCAGGACCGCGATGAGCAGGAAGCAGACGAAACTCCCCTGCAGATAGAGTTTCATCGGGTCGGCAGCGTAGGGCGGCGGCAGTACCAGCGGCGTCGGGTCGATGCGCAGCATTGCCAGCGCCGCAAGTGCCGCCGCGACGATTGCCCACGACGAGCGCGGAGTCAGCAAAATCGCCCCGATCACCACTTGCAGCAGGAAAAGCGATGCAAAGGGATTGGCAAGCCCGCCGCTGTGATGAAGCTGCCAGCCGAGCGCCGCGACATCGAAGAGCAGCGCCGCGGTCAGTTCGGCGTTGGTCACCGCTCGGCCGCGGCGGAGCACGGCGGTACTGGCAAGGTTGATCGCGATAAGCACAAGGATCGCGCCGAGCAGCGGCGCGCGCTCCAGCGGAATGCCCATCGGACCGCTGACGATCCCGATCGTCGCCAGCTGGCCGCCGACGGCAAGCCAGCGCAGCTGGATGAGCAGCGTCATGTTGCGGCGGCCGGCAGGGGCGCGGGCAGGCAAGGTTGCGGGATCGGTCATCATTCGCGGATACGCCACAACCGCCAGGCAAAAAAGACACTGAGCGCGGCAAGCGCAAACCAGGTCAGCGCATAAACCAAATGATTATCGGGAAAGCGCACGACGGTCAGGCCGCCGACGGGATAGCCGCCGGGGTTCGGGGAGGCGTCGGCGTCGACGAAATAGGGTGCGGTCGGGCCAAGCCCGCGCGCGCGCGCGATCGCCGCCACATCGCGTGAGAACCAGCGGTCCGCCGCCGGGTCGTTCGCACGGAGAAACGCGCCTTCGGGTTCCGTGACGCGCAGCAGGCCGGTGACGGCGACGCTTCCCGCGACATTGCCCGCCGCGCGCGACCGCGCGCTACGGCGTCCCCTGGGCACAAAGCCGCGGTTGACCAGCAAGGTGAAGTCCGGCGTTTCGAGCGGCGTGACCACCCAAAAGCCCGCGCCGCGCTCGGTGACGGCCTGCACCAGCGTTTCACGATCATGGCGAAACACGCCCGTCGCTGTAACGCGGCGATAGGCGTCGTCCTTTGCGTTGATCCGCAGCCACGCATCGGGTCCCGGTGCCTCGACCGACGCGGCATGGATGCGCGCATCGACCGCGGCGACCAGTTCATGCTTCCAGGCGCGCCGTTCGACCTGCCACACGCCAAGCCCCGCGAGAAGCATCGCCGCGATCAGCGCCGCCGCGGCGAAACCCGCGCGGCGGGTACGCGTCACGGCGCCTGGCTCTCAAGCTGGCTCGTCGGTTCGTGCGGCATCGGCATCATGTTGGTGTTGAGATGGTGCATCACCCACAGCGATCCCGCGAGCATGATCACCACGACGATCACCGTGAACACCAGCGAGGTGAGCGACCAGCCACCCTCTGCTCTAGGCGTCATGTGGAGGAAAAATACCATGTGAACGACGATCTGCACGACCGCAAAGCCCATGATGATCGCCCCTGTCGCCCCGGCGCTGAGCGGCATCGTCATCACCAGCCAAAAGGGTATGGCGGTCAGGATTACCGACAGGACGAAACCGATGACATAGTCGCGCATCGTTGCGTGCGGCATCTCGATTTCATGGTGCCCGTCATGCGCGTGAGCGGCGGCGTGGGGATCGGCGCTCATCGCAGCACTCCCATCAGATAGACAAAGGTGAAGACCCCGATCCAGACAACGTCGAGGAAGTGCCAGAACATCGAAAGGCACATGACCCGGCGCTTGTTCGCAGCGATCAGCCCGTGCTTCGACAACTGAACCATCAGCGTCACCAGCCAGATAATACCGAAAGTGACGTGCAGCCCGTGCGTGCCCACAAGGGTGAAGAAGGCCGAAAGAAAGGCGCTGCGCTGCGGCGTCGCGCCGATCTCGATCAGATGATGGAACTCGTAAAGCTCGATGCCAAGGAAGGCGAGCCCGAACAGGCCCGTGATCGCGAGCCAGAGCTGCACGCCCTTCACCCTGCCCTGCTGCATCTGGAGCACGGCAAAACCGTAGGTGATCGACGAGAAGAGCAGCATCGCGGTGTTGAGCGCGATGAGCTTCAGGTCGAACAGATCCTTAGGCGCGGGACCCGCGGCATAGCTGCCGCCGAGTACCGCATAACAGGCAAAAAGGATCGCAAAGATGAGGCAGTCGCTCATCAGATAGATCCAGAAGCCCAGCATCGTGCTGTGCCCCTCCGGATGCGCATGTTCGTCGAGGTCGTAGAAGGCGACGCGTTCGTCGGCGGTGATGGTTTTCGCACTCATCGCATCAGGCTCCGGCCGCCAGCTGGCGGGTACGCGCTTCTTCGACCGCGGCGACCGTAGCCGCCGGTATGTCGAAATCGCGCTTGTAGTTGAAGGTGTGGATGATCGCGCCCGCAACCACCGCGGCAAAGCTGAGCGCGACGAGCCACCAAATGTGCCACACGAGTGCAAAGCCGAGGACAAGGCAGATGCCCGACAGGATGATCCCCGCGCCCGTATTCGACGGCATGTGGATGTCGCGATAACCGCCCAGAGGACGCTGGTGTCCCCGCCGTTTCATGTCGTGCCAGGCGTCAAGGTCGCGGATCACCGGGGTGAAGGCGAAATTATAATCGGGCGGCGGCGAACTGGTCGCCCATTCGAGCGTGCGGCCGTCCCACGGATCGCCGCTTTCCTCGGCGAGTTCCTTGCGGCGCCAGATGCTCACGGCAAACTGGACCAGCATCGCGCCGATGCCCGCGGCGATGATCAGCGCGCCCACCCCGGCGATCGCAAACCAGATTTGCAGGCTGGGGTCATCGAAAACGCGCATCCGCCGCGTCACACCCATGAGCCCCAGGATATAAAGCGGCATGAAGGCAACCCAGAAACCGACGACCCAGCACCAGAAGCTCACCTTGCCCCAGAAGACATCGAGCTTGAAGCCGAACGCCTTGGGCCACCAGTAATTGATCGCTGCGAACAGGCCGAAAAGAACGCCGCCAATGATGACGTTATGGAAATGCGCGATAAGGAACAGCGAGTTGTGGAGCACGAAATCGGCGGGCGGAACCGCGAGCAGCACGCCGGTCATCCCGCCGATCACAAAGGTGAGCATGAAGGCGATCGTCCACATCATCGGCAGTTCGAAGCGAATACGGCCGCGATACATGGTGAAAAGCCAGTTGAAGAGCTTGGCCCCCGTCGGGATTGAGATCACCATCGTCGTGATGCCGAAAAAGCTGTTGACGCTTGCCCCCGACCCCATGGTGAAGAAATGGTGCAGCCACACGATGTACGACAGGATGGTGATGCACACCGTCGCATACACCATCGACGTATAACCGAAGAGGCGCTTGCCCGAGAAGGTCGAGGTGACTTCGGAAAAGACGCCGAACAGCGGCAGGATGAGGATGTAAACCTCTGGGTGTCCCCAGATCCAGATCAGGTTCACATACATCATCGGCGACCCGCCGAGATCGTTGGTGAAGAAGTTCGTGCCCGCGTAGCGATCGAGGCTCAGGAGCGCGAGCGTCGCGGTCAGGATCGGGAAGCTCGCGACGATCAATATGTTCGAGCAGAGCGAGGTCCAGGTGAAAACGGGCATCTTCATCAGCCCCATGCCCGGCGCGCGCAGCTTCAGGATCGTGACGATCAGGTTGATGCCCGACAGCGTCGTGCCCACCCCGGCAATCTGAAGCCCCCAGATATAATAATCGACGCCGACATTGGGGCTGTAGGCGATCCCCGACAAGGGCGGATAGGCGAGCCAGCCGGTCTGGGCATATTCGCCAACGAACAGCGAGATCATCGTCAGCGCGGCACCTGCGCTCGTCATCCAGAAGCTGAAATTATTGAGGAAAGGAAAGCTGACATCGCGCGCGCCGATCTGCAACGGGACGATGTAGTTCATCAGGCCGGTGATGAACGGCATCGCCACGAAGAAGATCATGATCACGCCGTGCGCGGTGAACACCTGGTCATAATGATGCGCGTTCAGATACCCCTCGGACCCGCCGAAGGCCATCACCTGCTGGAGCCGCATCATAATTGCATCGGCAAAGCCGCGGAGGAACATGATCAGCCCCAGGACCATATACATGATCCCGATGCGCTTATGGTCGACGGTGGTGAACCACTCCTTCCACAAATAGCCCCAGAGACGATATTTGGTCAGCAGGCCGAGCACGGCGATACCGCCGATCGCGACCGCGATGAAGGTCGCGACCAGGATCGGTTCGTGCAGCGGAATTGCGTCCATCGACAGCTTGCCGAGGATCGGGTGCGTCGGTGGGGCGGGGTGCGGGATGATGGTGTCGGACATGGGTTCAGCTCGGCAGGCGTTCAGGACAGCGGGCGCGTGGCGGATGATGCGTTGACCGCGGTGCGGGCGGGCTTGTTGGGCACCGGCAGCCCCTCGCCCTTCAGCTTCCCCGGCGACACGGGCGCGGGCTCGGGGCGGTCGCCCGACATCACCGGCGCACTGCAATAGGCGGCGACATAGCGCATCGACCAGCGTGCGGCCTCGGCAGTCCCGCGCGCGGCGAATTTGTCATATGTGACCTGCCGGACATTGCCGATCCCCGCGATCCCCGCACCGCCCGCGGCATCGACCGACATCATGTCATGCATGCACATCTTGCCGGGTTCGACGCACATATTGACGATCGCGTCGAACAGCTGCGGGTCGGTTGCGGCAAAGCGGCGCACCGGCTCCTTGTGGCTCGGCTTTTCAAGATCGAGATAGGCGTTGCGGCTGAGGTCGCCTTCGGCCGACGCCTTGGTCTCCGCCACCCATTTGTCGAATTCGCCCGCGGGCAGGCTCTTCACGGCAAAACGCATGTTGGAGAAGCCCCAGCCCGAATAATTGGCCGAGAAACCTTCATAATCCCCGGTCTTGTCGAACACGCCGTGCAGCTTCGTCTCCATGCCCGGCATCGCGTAGATTTGCCCGGCGAGCGCCGGCACATAAAAGCTGTTCATCACCGACGAGGAGGAGATACGGAAGCGGACCGGGCGGTTCACCGGCAATGCCAGCTCGTTCACCGTCGCAAGACGCTGCTCGGGGTAGATGAACAGCCATTTCCAGTCGAGCGCAACGACCTGCACGTCGAGTGGCCTCGCCTCGGCGGCGACGCGTTGACCGGGGCCAGTGCGCGCGAGCGGGCGATAGGGATCGAGCAAATGCGTGGCAACCCACGTAACGGCGCCCAGGCAAATGATGATCAGCAGCGGCGCCGACCAGATCACGAGTTCGAGCTGCGTCGAATGGTCCCAGTCGGGCTTGTAGGTCGCATCCCGGTTCGACGCGCGATATTTCCATGCGAAAAAAATCGTGAGCACCATGACGGGCACGATGATCAGGAGCATCAGCACGGTCGAGAGGACAATGAGATCGCCCTGCTGGCGCGCGACGTCGCCCGCCGGATCGAGCACGACAAGGCCGCAGCCCGACAGGAGCGGCAGCGCTGCGAGCAGCGGCAAAAGCCTGAGCCGGGCGAGGAAACGAGGGAGATTGCTTGGCATGATGCGCGCCTAGGCCTCCTTTGTTGCACTGCACATAGGACATTTTGTCCAATCCCGCGGGGGTCCGACATCGCGCAGGGAGATTTTCATTCGGGGCACTTTTGCCCTAAGAACGACTCGTGCCCGCGCATCCTGACGTGCGGCGGGTGCCAGCTCAAGGATTGATACCATGGCTGCCGACACCGTCCCCACGACCGAGGCCGAACGCGACGCGCGCGCGCTCCACGGCGCCGACCAGGAAGGCGCCCACCGCATCGACCCCGCCGAAATCGCCATTGGCGTCATCATCGGGCGGACGTCGGAATTTTTCGACTTTTTCGTCTATGCGATCGCGTCGGTGCTGGTGTTCCCCAAGCTGGTGTTTCCGCATCTCGATCCGCTGACGGGAACGCTCTGGTCGTTTGCGATCTTCGCGCTGGCCTTTGTCGCCCGCCCGGTTGGAACCGTGGTTTTCACGGCAATCGACCGCGCTTATGGCCGGGGAGCAAAGCTCACCATCGCGCTCTTCCTGCTCGGGGGGTCGACCGCCGCCATCGCCTTCCTGCCTGGCTATGAATCGATCGGGATCGGTGCAGCCTTGCTGCTCGCGCTGTTTCGCATGGGCCAGGGGGTTGCGCTTGGCGGCTCGTGGGACGGCCTCGCCTCGCTGCTCGCATTGAACGCTCCTGAATCGAAGCGCGGCTGGTATGCGATGGTGCCGCAGCTCGGCGCGCCGCTCGGCCTGATCGTCGCCAGCCTGCTGTTCATGTTCCTGATTCTGGCGCTTCCGGCCGAGGATTTTCTTGCGTGGGGCTGGCGCTATCCTTTCTTCGTCGCCTTTGCGATCAACGTCGTCGCGCTCTTTGCGCGGCTGCGCATTGTCGTAACGCCGGACTATGCCGCATTGTTTGAAAACCGCGCACTCCAGCCGGCACCGCTCCTCGAAACGATGCGGTCGGAATGGAAAACGATCGTCATCGGCGCCTTCGCCCCGCTCGCCAGTTTCGCGATGTTCCACATGGTCACCGTCTATCCGCTGTCGTGGGTATTCCTCTTCACCGACGAAACGCCCGCGCGCTTTCTGATGATCGAGGCGATCGCCGCGGTGGGCGGCGTGATCGCGATCATCGCTTCGGGTCATCTCGCCGACCGCTTCGGGCGCCGCACGGTATTGGCCGCCACCGCGGCAGCGATTGCGGCATTCAGCGGTTTCGCACCGCAACTGCTTGATGCGGGCCAGTTCGGCGAAGCGAGCTTCATGATTCTGGGTTTCCTGCTGCTTGGCCTGTCGTTCGGTCAGTCGTCGGGGGCATTATCCTCGAACTTCACGCCGCGTCACCGTTACACGGGTTCGGCCTTCACCGCCGACCTTGCGTGGTTGTTCGGCGCCGGCTTCGCGCCCATGGTCGCGCTCTGGTTGTCGAGCGAGTTCGGGCTGCTGGCCGCGGGTGCCTATCTCCTGTCGGGGGCAATCGTCACTCTCGTTGCTCTGTGGCTCAATCGCGAGCTGGCGCGAACAATCGACTGATGGCGGAGGTTCGCGATGGATAGCCGTTCCAGGGCGCCGCTCGACGCAGACCCTGCCGGGTTGCCAACCGGCGAGCGCATAACTACACGCGGGCATGTGATCCGCCCGGCCGCCCTTTTCGACCGCCTGATCGCGGCGCTGTGCGCCGCGTTGATGATATTCTATGCGGCGACCGTTCCGGTGAAGGCCGCGGATCAAATCCAGCACAGCCCGGCCTTCATGGTCGCGCACGATCATGGCGATGCGGGCAGGTTCATCCCCGACACGGTCCATGACAGCATCGCCGAACATGCGGGACATCATGGCGGAGCCTCCGTGGATGACGAGGGCACAGGCGGCGACCATCCAGCTGGCGGGCATCACCATCACGGCGATACCGGCCCCAGCCTGCTCATTCCTAACGCGCTAATCGCCGCAGGCCTGACGCCCCCCGCATCGATGCACGGCATCGGCAAAGACCGGCGCATCGCCGGGCTCCGGCCTATCGGGCCCGAACGCCCGCCCCGTCCTCTCTCGCTGACCGCCTGAGTTCCCGCGCCTCCTGAGGCGTGGGATGTTCCCACGCCTTTCAGCGAGGCCTTTATCATATGTTTTCTTTCTCTCGAGCGCGCTACGGCGCGCGTGTTAGCCGCGGGCTTTTGCTCTGCGGGAGCGTCCTGCTGGCCGCCGCCGCGCAGCCTGCCCTGGCGCAAAATCTGACCTTGGAAGCGGCGCTGGCGCGCGTCGCGACGAGCGATCCCGTCCTTGCCGCCAACGCCGCGCGCCTTGACGCCGCCGATGCCGCGATCCAGCAGGCCAATGTCCGGCCGCGCGATGTCATCGGCGTCGATTTCGAGGAGTTCGCCGGCACGGGCCCCTATTCGCCACTCAGCCAACCCCAAACGACAGGCTGGTATGAGCGAACTTGGGAGCGCGGTGGCAAGCGCGAAGCACGGATCGGCGCGGCGCGCGCTGACATCGTCGTCGTCGGAGCGCAAAACCGGGTTCGCCTGCTAGACCGGCTCGCGCGCGTGCAGGCTGCTTGGGTCGAGGCACTCGCCGCCGAAGCTACCATCCCGGTTGCGGAGGCGCGGCTCGCCGATCTGAAGCGCGTCGAACTCGACGTCGTGAAGCGCGTTACCGGGGCACTCGACCCATGGTTCGCCGCCGAACGCGCGCGCACGAATGTCGCCGAGGCCGAGATCGCCGTCGAGCAGGCGCGAGAGAGCGCGCGCATCGCCCGCGCCAATCTCGCTGCCTGGTGGGGTGGCACGTCCGATGTTCAGCTCGATCCGGTCGCGCTGGAAAATATCGTGGTCGCCGTCCCACCCGGAAGCGCGTCCGCAGACATTGCGGTACTCGGCGCCGAACGCGCGGCGGCCGAGGCGAAGCTACGGCTGGCCGAAGCCGGTAACGTCGCCGATCCGAGCGGCCGTGTAGGGCTCCGCCATGTCGGCGACGGCAATGATTTCGCGGTGATGGTCGGTGGTTCGATCCCGCTTGGCACGAAAGCCGCGAACCGCGGCAATGTGCTGCGCGCGGAAGCCGACCGGCGCGCGATTGAGGCCGATATCGCCGTGGCGCAGGTCGAGATCGAGCGCGAGGTCGACAAGCTCATCGCCGACCGCCGCCTGATCGCGGCGGAGGTGAAGCGCATCGACGCCGAGGTGCTCCCCAGCGCGAGGCGCGCGACGCGCCTCATCCGCGACGGGCTCGCGCGCGGCGGCACCGCCTTCACCTTCCTCGAATATGCGCAGGCGCAGGGCGCGGTGAACGACGCGCAGACGCGCCGCGTCGAGCTGCTCCGCCGCTTTCACTTGCTCGGCGTGCGACTCGACCGGCTCACTGGCCGCCACATCCCATTGCTTGCCACGACGGAGACGATCCGATGACCAAATATCTGCTTGGGACGGTGTCGATCATCGCCCTCTCCCTGCTCGCCGCATGCGGCGGTACCGCCACACCCCAAAAGGAAGGCGCCACCGCCGCGACCGGCGACTATGAGCGCGGGCCGCATCGCGGCCGGATGCTCCGCGACGGCAATTTCGCGCTCGAAATCACCCTCTTCGAGGACGGCGTCGAGCCCGAGTTCCGCGTCTATGCCTATCGTGATGATAAGCCAGTCAAGCCAAACGAGGTAAAGCTGTCCGTCCAGCTCGTCCGCTTGGGCGGCAAGGTCGACACTTTCGCCTTTGCACCGCAGGAAGATTATCTGCGCAGCAATGGCATCATCACCGAGCCGCACAGCTTCGATGTCCGCGTGCAGGCATCGGAAGGCGGCCGCAATCACAAATGGACCTACCCGTCCTACGAGGGCCGCACGACGATCACGCCCGAGGCCGCCAAGGCCGGCGGGGTCAAGATCGAGACGGCGGGCGCCGCGACGGTCAGCGAGTTCATCGACATGGGCGGCCGCGTCGAGGTCACTCCCGAAGGCCGCGCCGAGGTTCGCGCGCGCCTGCCCGGCCTGATCGTGTCGCTCAACGGCAAGATCGGCGATCAGGTGCGCCGCGGCCAGCTGCTGGCCCGCGTCGAATCGAGCCATTCGCTGCAAGTCTATTCGATCACTGCGCCGATCAGCGGTACGATCGTCGAAAAGAATGTCAATGTGGGCGACACCACCGGCGATCGCGCGCTGTTCGCGATCGCCGACGCGACCGACCTGCATGCCGAGTTCTTCGTCTATCCGCGCGACGCCGAGCGCGTACGCGTCGGCCAGCCGGTCAGTCTCAAGAACCTGTCGGGCGACGGCACGATCGAGAGCGTCGTCGAGGCGGTCGTTCCGACCGCCGATGTCGCGAGCCAGACCGTGCTGGCGCACGTCCACCTTCCGCGGATCGCTGCTCGAACCTTCCGGCCCGGCATGGCGGTCGAAGGGAGCTTCGCGGTTGCTGAGGCCAATGTCCCGCTCGCGGTGCGGACGAAGGCGATCCAGCGCTTCCGCGATTTCGAAGTCGTCTTCGCCAAGGTCGGAAATACATACGAGGTGCGGATGCTGGAAATCGGCCGCCGCACTCCCGAATGGACCGAAGTTCTTGGCGGGCTGGAGGCCGGCACGCAATATGTCACCGATGGCGCCTTCCTGATCCGGGCCGACATCGACAAGGCGGGGGCGAGCCATGACCACTGAGACCGCCCTGCCCCCAACGAAATCCGCACTGCTCGAGCATCTTATCGCCGGAGCGATCCGCTTTCGCTGGACCGTCCTCGCCATCGTCGCGCTGCTGTGCGCGATCGGTATCTGGAGTTTCCAGCGGCTGCCGATCGACGCCACGCCCGACATCACCAATGTTCAGGTCCAGATCAACAGCGAGGCGCCCGGCTTTTCCCCGCTCGAGGCCGAGCAGCGCGTTACCTTCCCCGTCGAGACAGCGATAGCGGGTCTTCCCGGTCTCCAATATACCCGCTCGATCTCGCGCTACGGCCTGAGCCAGGTCACGGCCGTGTTCGAGGACGGGACCGACATTTACTTCGCGCGGCAACTCGTCAACGAACGGTTGCAATCGGCACGCGAACAGCTCCCGGCGAATGTTGCCCCCACCATGGGGCCGATCGCGACCGGGCTCGGCGAGATTTTCATGTATACGCTGGAAGCCGAACCGGGCGCGAAGAAGCCGGATGGCAGCGCCTATACCGCCGAGGATATGCGCACCCTGCAGGACTGGGTCATCCGGCCACAGCTGCTGGGGACCCCGGGCGTCACCGAGGTCAACAGCATCGGCGGCTTTGAACGCCAATATCATGTGACCCCCATCCCCGCGCGGCTGTCAGCCTATGGGCTCACCTTGCGCGATGTCGTGCAGGCGCTCGAACTCAACAATGACAATGTCGGCGCAGGCTATGTCGAACGCTATGGCGAGCAATATCTTGTCCGCACGCCGGGCCAGGCCGATGGCATCGACGATCTGAAAGCCATCATCGTCAGCAACCGGAACGGCATCCCGATCCGCGTTGCCGATGTCGCCGACATCGGCATGGGCGAAGAACTGCGCACCGGCGCCGCGACGGAGAATGGTAGAGAGGTGGTCCTCGGCACCGTCGTGATGCTCGCCGGCGAGAACAGCCGCGTTGTCGCGCGTGCGGCGGCAGAACGTCTGACGGTCGCGGCACAGGCGCTCCCCGCGGGCGTCAGGGCCGTGCCGATCTACGATCGCACCAATCTGGTCGAACGCGCGATCTGGACGGTCGAGAAGAATCTTCTCGAAGGTGCGCTCCTCGTCATCGCCGTGCTGTTCCTGCTGCTCGGCAATATCCGGGCGGCCCTGATCACCGCGGCGGTCATCCCGATCTCGATGCTGATGACGATCACCGGCATGGTCCGCGCCGGGGTGTCGGGCAATCTGATGAGTCTGGGCGCGCTCGATTTCGGCCTGATCGTCGACGGCGCCGTCATCATCGTCGAAAACTGCCTCCGCCGGTTCGGCGAAGCGCAACACCGGTTCGGCCGTTTGCTGACCCGCGACGAGCGGTTCGCGCTAGCCGCCTCTGCAAGTTCGGAGGTCATCCGCCCGTCGCTGTTCGGCGTGCTGATCATCGCGCTCGTCTATGTACCGATCTTTGCGCTCACCGGTGTCGAAGGGAAGATGTTTCATCCGATGGCAATCACCGTCGTCATGGCATTGACGGCGGCGCTCATCCTTTCGCTGACCTTCGTGCCCGCGGCGATCGCGCTGTTCGTCAAGGGGAAGGTCGAGGAGAAAGAAAGCCGGCTGATGGGCTGGGCGCGGCGCGCCTATGCTCCGGCGCTCGCCACTGCGTTGCGGCTCCGCGTCGCCTTCGTCGCCGGCGCAGTTGCGCTCGTCGCGCTCGCGGGGCTCGCCGCGACGCGGATGGGATCGGAGTTCGTGCCAAACCTCGACGAAGGCGACATCGCGCTCCACGCCTTGCGCGTTCCGGGCACCAGCATCAGCCAGGCGGTCGACATGCAGGCCGCGCTCGAAGCGCGTATCAAGCGGTTCCCCGAGGTCGACCGGGTGGTCGCAAAGATCGGAACTGCCGAGGTCGCGACCGATCCGATGCCGCCATGGGTCGCCGATACGTTCGTCATCCTGAAAAACCGGAAGGAGTGGCCCGACCCCAGGAAACCCAAGGGCGAACTCGTCAGGGAAATGGAGGCCGCAGTCGCCGAGATTCCGGGCAGCAATTACGAGTTCACCCAGCCGATCCAGATGCGGTTCAACGAGCTGCTCTCCGGGGTTCGCGCCGATGTTGCGGTCAAGATCTTCGGCGACAACCTCGACACCTTGCTCGAGGTCGGCCAGTCGATCGAGGAAGTCGCTTCGGGAATAGACGGCGCGCAGGATGTCAGCGTCGAGCAGGTCAGCGGCCTGCCGATGCTGCAGATCACCCCCGACCGCGCCGCGCTCGCGCGGTTCGGCCTCAATGTGAACGACGTGCAGCAGGCCGTCGCCATCTCGATCGGCGGCGTCGAGGCGGGGCGGATATTCGAGGGAGATCGCCGCTTCCCGATCATCGTGCGCCTGCCCGAAACCGTCCGTGACCGGATTGACGAGATCGGACGGCTGCGTATCCCGCTCCCGGGAAGCGGCCCGGCGGTCGATCCCGCGACGGGCATGGCGATGGACACGGGGCCGCGCGGGTTCGTCCCCCTCGCCGACGTTGCCAGGGTCGAGGTCGCGATCGGCCCCAACCAGGTCAGCCGCGAGAATGGCAAACGCCGTGTCGTCGTGACCGCCAACGTCCGCGGCCGCGACCTCGGCTCGTTCATCGAGGAGCTGGAGGCAAAGGTCGGTGCAGAGGTCGAGTTGCCCGATGGCTATTGGATCACCTATGGCGGCACGTTCGAACAGCTCATCTCCGCGGCGCAACGGCTTAAGCTGGTGGTGCCCGCGGCGCTGCTGCTGATCTTCGGGCTGCTCTATCTGCTGTTCCGATCGGGCAAGGATGCCGCGATCGTCTTCTCGGGCGTGCCGCTGGCGCTCACAGGCGGCGTCGCGGCGCTTCTCGTGCGCGACATGCCGCTGTCGATCTCGGCCGGGGTGGGGTTCATCGCCCTCTCCGGGGTCGCGGTGCTCAACGGCGTGGTGATGCTGAGCTTCATCCGGCAGCTTCGCGAAAGCGGCAGCGCGCTGGAAGAGGCGATCCGCGAAGGCGCCCTAACCCGCCTGCGCCCCGTGTTGATGACCGCGCTCGTCGCGAGCCTCGGCTTCGTCCCGATGGCATTCAACGTCGGGGCGGGTGCCGAGGTGCAGCGGCCGCTCGCAACGGTGGTGATCGGCGGGATCGTCTCCTCGACGATCCTGACGCTGCTCGTGCTGCCGGCGCTCTATCGCATGGTCCACGGGCGTGCGGCGAAGAAGGACGTGCCTCCGCCTGCGGCAGCGCTGGAGCCGCTGCCCGCCTGATACCGGGCCCCGCGCGCGTCGGCGCGCGGGGCCGCATCGGACAAGGCTGGTCCAGCCTCAGGCGGGGTTGAGGCTTTCGAGCTGAGCCGCTGTCCGGCGACGCTGGAAAAGCGCACCGCAAAACACCCATATGATCGCAGTCGTGACGATCGCGACATAGCCGTCGACGGCATAGTGATAGGCCAGGTGAACCGAACCGATCAGGGTGAGAAGAAAGAAAAGGAAAAAGACGATCCCCAGCGCGCGGCCGACCTTCCGGATCGCGAGAAAAAAGAGGAAGGCAAGCGCGACATGCATCGACGGCATGGCGCTGATCCCCCGGCCAAGGCCATGCGAGCCACTCGCATGCCATGCGATCAGTTGCTGCTGGACGTCGACGACCATCACGGGATAAATTTCGTTTGCCCGCAAAAGATACGCCATCTGGTCGGCGAAATGCGCGTTGCCGGTCATGGGTTCGAGGAAGCATGGCCCGACCGATGCGAAAAGCGTCGCCAGCACGACGCCGTTTACGGTCCAGATGCCAAAAAAGGCCGCGAAATATCGCTGCCGCAACGTCCGATCATCGACATGCAGCGCAAAAAAGATCGTGCCAGCGTAAATCAGCAAGATCCAGAGATGATAGGCCACCGACATCGCCGAGGTGATGAGCGGATGGCCCAGCAGGGGTTGCAGGATGCGCCACGGGTCCTGCCCATGCAGCGCAAGGTCGAGGTTGATGAAGCGTTGATCCCAGCCATAGTCGTTGAACAGCGGAATCGCGCTTTTCATCGCCGAAAAGCCCGGCATGAAGAGAACGACCGCGATCAGCAGCGGCGCCGATTGGGCCAGCCGCCGCCGATAGGCCGGACCGAACAGCGTGTCGCGCACGAAGCGGATCGGGCGGTCGGGGCGATGCCGGTACAGGCTGTGCAACACCTGTGCGGCGGCAAAGAAGAACCACGCCGAAAAATAGAGGAAAAAATTAGAGAGATAGGAATAGGGGCGGAACGGAAATACCCCGACTGCCGCCAGCGTTGCCCATATGATGGCCAACACGCCCAGAAAAAACAGCGCGATGCGCCATTCGCCCGTCATCACCGTTGCTCCCCCCGCAACCGAACGGCAAATTAACCCCGCGGCGATCAATTGCAACAGCGGCCCTCCGGCGCCTGCTGCAAAGGCTCAGGCGCGCTGGCGCCAGCGATAGGTGACGTTCACGCGTTCGGACAGAAGCAGGTACGGCAACCAGACGATGATGCTGATGAACGCTTTTTGCAGATTGCCTTCGAGCAGCGGGACGATCGCCGCGGCGACCTGGCCCGGCAGATGCGGCGCGGCGCTGACATAATCGGCGATCATCACCTGCGACGTCACATCGACCGCCCAGGTCAGGAGCAGCAGGCGCGGGAAAAAGGGCACGCGCCGCAGCGCCATGAAAAAACAGAGCGAATAAAGGAAATTCATCAGGATCAGGTCGCTCGCCATCGCGAAATAGATCATCTGTCCCCACAGCGGCGACGATCCGGTCATCGCGGGGACCGCCGCCATGAACTCGGCGGTGCGCACCGGCACGTTGAGCAACATGCCCAGCAAGAGCGACGCCATGATCCCGACTGGGCCAAAGGCGGGGTGGTCGCGCGCCGCCAGCGCGTTCAGCGGCCGCCAGCTGCCGATCCGCGCCAGCCGTATCTGCGGCTGGGCAAAATCGGTGCCGTGCGGGACGAGCGCATTCGCGGTCCAATGGGCGATAAACGGGCTGGCGAGGATCAGCAGATGGGGGACCAGCAGGACCGCGAGCGACGAGGCCGTGGTGGCGGGCGTCACGGGGTTCAGGACGCGCGCGAGACAGATGAGCGCCACAACGACCGTCCAGCCGAGCAGGATGTCGCCGACCCGGCTTTCAAGCGGCGCGACGAAGCGTACGCTCTGATGAAAGAGCCGCTGTTTCATCGATTGGACGGCGGGGCCGGTCATGCTGCAAATCATCCTTTGCATTCGGACGCGATACCATCGGCATATAGGGGCGCATGGTTAATAAACAATTGTATGGACATCATTGTAAATAAAGCGGCCGCGGCCGCGGTGGTTCCAACGGTTTATTAAATGTTCGCCGATGCCCCCTCTTCTGCACCGCACCGCGGCTACATCTCCGAGATAATTGACAATTTCGAATCGCGCGCGACTCGAAGCTTGGGCAGACCCTGTTAACCAAGAATAGGTCGCTTTGCCCGGAATGGTTAATAAAGGATTGATGTTAAGTAGCTGTCATACTTAATTAATAATTGATTGACCATTCCCACCAAATTGGATTGAATCATGGGGTTCCCGAGGGGGGCCGCATTGACAGGTTGAACCGGCGCATGCCGGGGTTTCAATACCGGGTCGCGTCGGTTCCTATGCACTCCTTCTAAGGGAATGTCTGACCGCCTCCATGGGGGGGGAGGACAGACATTACCGTCCTTCGGTTGACGGTTTTCAAGGAGTCCAGACCATGAAGAATTTTCTGAAAAATTTCGTGCGTGACGAAAGCGGCGCCTCGGCCGCCGAATATGTGCTGATCCTCGCGATCATCGGCACGGGCATCGCGGTTGGCGCGGTGACGCTTGGCAACGCTATTGGCGCAGCCATGAGCGAAGCGGCCGATGAAATTAATAAACTCGAATACGCGGCGCCCTAACAAGCCTTAGACGCTTCACAGTTGACCGGATACCACAAGTGGTATCCGGTCAAGATGAAACAGGTCATGGGGGCAGGCCGATGTTTTCCGGGCGAAATGGAATAGTCGCCGCAGTTGCGGTTATCTTGGGGCTCATAGTCGTCTTTCTGGCGAACACTTATTTCAGCGGCGTCGAGAAACAGGAACAGTTGCGGGCCGAACAGGCGCAGCTTGTTCAGGTACTCGTGGCATCGCAGCCGCTCGATTTCGGTACCCAGCTAACCGCGGAAAACACCAGGCTGGTGGCGTGGCCGGCTGCTTCGTTGCCCGAAGGGGCTTTCAAGACGACCATCGGCGTCATCGACAATCCGCGCGGCCCGCGCGTCGCGCTGCGCCCCATCGCCGTGGGCGAGCCCATCCTTGCATCGAAAGTCACCGGCATCGGCGGCCGCGCCGCGGTATCGGCGCTGCTTCCCGATGGCATGCGCGCGGTGGCGGTGGGGGTCAATGCCGTGACCGGCGTGGGCGGGCTGGTGACGCCCGGCGACATCGTCGACGTTCTGGTGACGCGCGAAATGTCGGGCGACGGCGCCAATGCCAAGGACCAGATGACCGACATCGTGCTCGAAAAAGTGCGCGTCATCGCTGTCGACCAGGTTTCCGACGAGGACAAGACCGATCCCAAGGTGGCCAAGACCGCGACGCTGGAGGTCGATGCCGTCGGCGCGCAGAAACTGGCGCTGGCAAGCGAGATCGGCACCATTTCGCTGGCACTGCGGAATGTGACCAGCATCGAGGACGGCGCGAACATGACCGTCACCCAGCAGGATTTGGGAAGCGGCTGGCAATCGGCGCCGTCGCGTCGGTCGCAGAACCAGCCCTCGCCCGGTCTCGCGGGCCTGCCGCCCGGATTTTACAGCGAAGCGCCGATGGGTGCGCCGCGCTATGCCGCGCCGCGCGCGCCAGTGGCGCCGTCCCGCCCCGCGGGGCCGTCGGTCGAAATCGTCCGCGGCACCACGCCGTCGACTTATGAGGTGAAACGTCATGGCTCGTGATCATTGCCGCCGCGCCATGCGCCCCATTCTGGCGTCGCTCGCGCTTGCCGCCGCCGCCATCCCGGCCGTCCAGGCCCAGACCGGCGACGGGGTCGTGGCGGGGCAGCTCGACGTGCCGCTCAACAAAAGCCAGACGGTGACGCTGGACCGCCCGTTCAGCCGCGCGATGATCGGTTCGGAAGAGATCGCCGACATCATGCCGATCTCCGACCGGTCCATCTATGTCCTGGGCAAAAAAATGGGGACCACCAGCCTCACCATCTATGACAAGGGCGGGCGCGTCATCACCATCGTCGACGTCGCGGTCGGCCCCGACGTCCTGACGCTGCGCCGCCAGCTTGGCGAACTGATGCCTAGCGAAAATATCAGCGCGCGGATCGCCAACGACGCCGTCGTCCTGTCGGGCGTGGTCAGCAGCGCCGCCGCGGCGCAGAATGCGGTCCGGATCGCCGGCACCTATGCCGGAGACAAGGTCGTCAACATGATGGGCATCGGATCGAGCCAGCAGGTGATGCTGGAGGTTCGCTTTTCCGAAATCAACCGCCAGACCGGCAAGGAAATCGGCGTCAGCGGCTTTCTGCGCAACCGGTCGGGCAGTTTCGACGGCGCGATCGGCAACGGCGCGTCGCTGGTTCCCAACCCCGACACGGGCATCGGCGAGCTGAAACTGGGATCGATCACCGACAGTTTCGGCATCGTCCAGAAAAGCTTTTCGCTGGGCGGCCTGAACATTCTCGCCGCGCTCGACAGCCTGGAGGACAAGGGGCTGGCAAAGACGCTGGCCGAACCCACGCTCGTCGCGCTTTCCGGCGAAAAGGCCAGTTTCCTGGCCGGCGGCGAATTTCCGATCCCCGTCGTCCAGGGCGGCGGCGGCATCGGCGGCAGCGGCGGGCAGAGCATCACGATCGAGTTCAAGCCGTTCGGGGTCAGCCTGGGCTTTACGCCGACGATCCTTGCGGACGGCGTGATCAACATGATCGTCGAACCCGAAGTCAGTTCGATCGACCCCAATAATTCGATCATCCTCAACGACATCACGATTCCGGGGCTGCAGACCCGCCGGGCGTCGACGACGCTCGAACTGCGCGACGGCGAATCCTTTGCCATCGCCGGTTTGATCCGCCAGGATTTTCGCAGCACGGTGCGCCAGGTGCCGCTGCTGGGGTCGATTCCGATCATCGGATCGCTGTTCCGCTCGTCGGGTTTCCAGCGCGGGGAAACCGAGCTGCTGATCGTCGTGACCCCGCGCCTTGTCCAGCCGATCAAGCCGAACCAGGTCGCGCTTCCGACCGAGCGGGTCGGCGAGCCGACCGAACTCGATCTTTTCCTGTTGGGTCGCACCGACAACGCCGTTCCCGCCATTCCTCCGGTCCAGCAACAGATGCCGCCGGCGAAGACGGGAACCGCGGATCGCCCCGAAGGAGCAACCGGCTATGAATATTGATCGCCGTTTCGCCGCGGCCGCCCTGGCGGCGCTGATCGCCGCTGGCTGCGCGCCCACCGACGCCACCTTCGGCAATGCCGTGCGGCATACGATGGCGGCGCAGGTCGTCGACCCCGATCCGCAATATGAAAATCCGGTGCCGACGACCGAGGGCGCCAAGGGAGCGGCGGCGGTCGAACGCTATCGCACCGACAAGGTGAAGCAACCCGATACGATCCGCACGACGGACACCGAAGCCGGCACGCCGCAATAGGACCGGGGATGGGCCATGGGCAAGAATATCGAAATGGAAACGCCCGTCAGCGATGGACATTTGCGTTTGACCTGCAAGATTAAACTGCTGATCTCCGAAGAGGAGTTCGCACGATCGGCACTGTCGCACGACGACCCGTCAAACCTCTCCTTCGAACTGGTCCATCTGGCCGCAGACGCTCCCATAAGCCCTGACATGATGGGGGACGCCGAACTCGTGGTCGTCGAACTCGTCACCGGCGACCCGCGATCGATGCAGCGGCTTACATCGCTGCGGGCGCGATGGCCGGGGCTGCCGCTGATCGTTGCGCTGCGCGACGGCGACCTTGCAACGACACGCGCGCTGATCCGCCAGGGCGTCGACGATGTCATCGCGCTGCCGATCCAGCGCGCCGAGTTCGACGATGCCGTCAACAATCTGCTCGCCGCGAGCGCCAGGGAAGCTGTGCGCGACCCCACTCTCGCGCCGGTCATCGCGGTGGCGCAAAGCGTCGGCGGCATCGGTGCGACGACCATCGCGACGCACATCGCGCATTATCTGGGCGGCATGGGGCCCAACGGTTGCTGCCTCGTCGATCTCGACCTTCAATTCGGCAATGCCGCCTCCTACCTCGGCCGGGCGTCGGGGCTGACGATGGACAATCTGCTCGATGCGGGGGATCGCGTCGATGGCGAATTGCTGCGCACCGTCGCGGCAACCGAACAGGGGGTCGCAGTCGTTGCCGCCCCCGAAAAGATTTCGCCGCTGGAATCGGTCGATGTCGACCAGTTGATGCGCGTGCTCGACCTTGCGCGCCGGCAGTTCGACCATGTCGTGCTCGACCTGCCCGGAAACTGGGCCAACTGGACCTTGTCGGCGATCGACAAGGCCGATCTCGTCCTCCTCGTCGTCGACCTTTCGATCGGCAGCCTGCGCCAGGCGCGCCGCCGCCTGACGCTGTTCGAGGAAACGGGAATCGATCCGGCGCGCATCCGCATTGTCGCGAACCGCGTCGAAAAGCGCCTGTTCCGCACCATCGGCGTTCAGGACGCCGCCGATGCCCTGCACTATCCCGTCTTTGCGACCGTGCAGAGCGACTATGCCATCGTTCAATCGGCGCAGGATCAGGGCATTCTGGTCGGGACGGCAGCGCGCAAGAACAAGGTGGCCGCCGACCTTTCCACTCTGGCCGAACAGGTCGCCGCAGCCCTTCCCGGCGGAGCCTAGCGCGATGTGGCAAGTCCAGAAGCAGAAGAGCGCCAAAAGCGAAGACAGCGTGATCCCGGTTCAGACGGGCGCGGGCACGGCTCCCGCCTCCGACCGCACGGCGGCGCTGCTGTCGCTCAAGGTTCAGGTCCACCGCGAACTTCTCGACGAAATCAACCTCGCCCAGCTCGACAAAATGTCGCGTGCCCAGATCGAGGCCGAAGCGGGCGATGTCATCACCGGCATTCTGGGCCGTCACCAGATGGCCTTGACCGCCGCCGAACGAAAACTGCTCGTCAGCAACGTCCTCGATGAACTGCTCGGTCTCGGCCCGCTCGAACCGCTGATCGAGGACGAAACCATTACCGACATCCTCGTCAACGGCCACGAGACGGTCTTTGTCGAACGCATGGGCTTGCTCGAAAGGGTCGACACGCGCTTCAAGGACGAGCGGCACCTGTTCCGCATCATCCAGAAAATCGCGAGCGGTGTCGGCCGCCGGATCGACGAATCCTCGCCGTTCGTCGATGCGCGTCTGCCGAACGGGTCGCGCGTCAACGCCATCGTGCCGCCGCTGGCGCTCGATGGTTCGCTGCTGTCGATCCGCAAATTCGGGCACATCCCGATCGACATGGCGAAGCTCATCGAATTCGGCAGCGTTCCCGCCGCGATTGCCGAGGTGTTGAAGGGCGTCGTCGCCGCTCGCCGCAATATCCTGATTTCGGGCGGGACGGGGTCGGGCAAGACGACGCTGCTCAACGCCATTTCCTCCTATATCGATGAGCGCGAGCGCATCGTGACGATCGAGGATTCGGCGGAACTGCAACTGCAACAATCGCACGTCGCGCGGCTGGAGACGCGGCCCGCCAATATCGAAGGCCGGGGCGAGGTAACGCAGCGCGATCTCGTCAAAAATGCCCTGCGTATGCGGCCCGACCGCATCATCATCGGCGAAGTGCGCGCCGGCGAGGCATTCGACATGCTTCAGGCGATGAATACCGGCCACGACGGTTCGATGACGACGGTGCACGCCAATACCGCGCGCGATGCGCTATCGCGCGTCGAACAGATGATAAGCATGAGCGGCATCGAAATGTCGCCGCGCGCCGCGCGGGCGCAAATCGCCTCGGCGATCAACGTCGTCGTGCAAATCGGACGCCTCGCCGACGGTCGCCGCCGCCTTCTCAGCCTGTCGGAAATCACCGGCATGGAAGGCGACATCGTCACCATGCAGGATATTTTCCTCTTCCGCATGGCCGGGCGCGACGCGGAGAATCGTGTTCTTGGACATTTCGAAGCGACAGGCATCAGGCCGAAATTCCTCGATACGCTGTCGGCGCACGGCGTCGAGCTTTCGCCCGACCTTTTCCGCCCCGATCGGCCGGTCCTGTGACATGAGCGATACCGCGCTTCGTTTCCTGACCTTGCTCGCGCTTTTCGCGTTGATCGTCCTCATCGCCCAAGTGGCGGGCGGCGCGATTCTCGAACGCCGCGGCAGAAGCCGTGCCGTCAACCAGCGGCTGCGGATGATCGAGGCCGGGATCGACCGCGAAACCGTGACGGCAAAGCTGCGCAAGGATATTCCGCACGACATACCGGGGGCGCCCGAATGGGTTTCCAATGCCGTGCGCGCTTTTCACCGGATGCTGAACGCGGCCAATATCAAGCGCTCGGCGTTTGAAGTGTTCGGGCTGATGCTCGTAGCTGCAGCGGGGATCACCGTGCTGATACTGGTCCTTGCCGCCTGGTCCGGCGCCGCGGTGACTTTCGGGGTCTTCCAGATCGCAATCGTCATGGGGATCGTCATCGGCGTACTGCTGCCATGGATGGTCGTCGGCCGTCTCGCCGATGCCCGCCGCCGCCGTATGGAAAGTCAGTTTCCGGTCGCACTCGATGTGTTTGTCCGGGGTTTGCGCGCGGGCCATCCGATACCCGCCGCGCTCAATCTGCTGATCGAGGAAATGGAAGATCCCGTCGGCACCGAATTCGGGATCGTCGCCGACGAAATCGCCTTCGGGTTCGGGCTGCGCGAGGCGCTCTCGCGGATGGCCGAACGCTGGGGGCTTGCCGATATAGACATGTTCGTCGTCTCGGTCTCCGTCCAGATGGAAACCGGGGGCAATCTGGCGGAAATCCTGGAAAATCTTGGCCGGGTCATTCGCGAACGCGCGAGCATGTTCATGAAGGTCCGGGCCCTGAGTTCCGAAGGACGCATGACGGCGCTTGTTCTCACGGTCCTGCCTATCCTTGCATTTGCCGGCCTTTTCACCTTCAATCCCGCCTTTTATCTCGATGTAGCCGACGACCCGATCTTCATTTTCGGCTTCGTCGGCATATTGCTGCTCTACATCATCGGGTTCATCGCAATCCGGCGCATGGTGGATCTGAAGGTCTAGCATGGTCGAGCTGATCGCCTTGTCACCGTTCATGCGTTCGGCCTTCCTGCTGCTGCTCTTTGCGGCAGTTTCGGGTCTCGCCTTTCTGGCGATCCGTGCGCTGCTCGGCCGCCGCCTGGTCCTCGACCGGCTCGAGGAACAGTCGCGCGCCGCCATCTCCGAAAGCGCGGCCGCAAGCCTTCAGGCTTCGGAGGTCCGGGCGAGCGCGTGGGCACGGCTCACCGAGCGGATCGAACGCGGTGGTTTGTCGCTCGGGGATTCTGATCCCAAAGCGCTCCAGCGCAAAATGATCGCGGCGGGTTTTCGTTCGCCCGACGCGCCGAAGATATTCACTCTCATCCGCCTGATCATGATCGTAGCCCTGCCATCCGTGATCGTCCTTCCCCAGCTGGCATCCAGCGAACCACCCTCCCCGCTAAGCCTTTATCTTCAGGGGGCGTTGTTCGCGACAATGGGCCTTGTCCTGCCCAATCTTTTCCTGACCGCGAAAGCCGATCGGCGGCGCCAGGAAATTGTGAACGGCTTTCCCGATTGCCTCGACCTGATGCTGGTATGCGTCGAGGCCGGAATGGGCCTTGAAGCCGCGCTCGACCGCGTTGCGCGCGAAATGACCACATCGCATCCACTCGTTGCCGAAACGCTTTTGCAGACAAATCTCGAACTTCGCGCCGGCGCGAGCCGTGAAGAAGCGCTGCGCAACATGGCCGACCGTACAAGGGTCGACGAGATCCGGGCATTTTCGACGCTGCTGATCCAGTCCGACAAGCTCGGATCGAGCATTGCGACGACGCTGCGCACCTATGCCACGGAAATGCGCGAAAAACGTCGGATGCGAGCCGAAGAAAAGGCGCATCGCCTGCCCGTGCTGCTGTCCATTCCGCTCGTCGCCTGCATGTTGCCGGTCATGGTCGGCGTGCTGATGCTTCCCGCAGCGGTTCGGGTGGTACGGGAAATTGCGCCGGCGATGACCGGAGGGGGATGATCATGCGCGATCGACACCGCACCCTGGCATGCGCAGCGGCCACTGTGCTGCTCGCTAGCTGCTCGTTCGGGCCGCCGTTGAAGTCGGCGCTTCCGGTTGTTCGCGATGTGCCGGTTCTGGCGGGTTTGCCGCCTGCTCACGCGCTCGCGCGGGCGCGGACCTATCTGGCTGCACGTCAATATGGACTGGCGATCGAGTTGTTCAAAACCGCCGGCCGCGATCCGGCATTGGAACTCGACAGCCTCAACGGACTGGCGATCGCCTATGACGGCATCGGCCGCGGCGATCTTGCCGAGCGCTATTTCCAAAAGGCGCTCGCGCTGCGCACCGACGACGAGCGCACGCGCCGCAACCTTGCGACATTCTACGCCGCTTCGGGGCAGCAGGAAAAACGGCGCGCCCTGCTGGCCGATCGCGGGGCGGCAGCGGTTGCCGAAGACGTGCTAGCGCCGGGGGTAAATCACGCAGCAATCGCTTCCTCGATCGCGGAAGGCAGAGACGAGGCTGTTGCGGCGAAACTCGCGACGCATAGCCCACTCGGCGATGTTTTCCGGCCGCTCCTTGCCGACGCAACGCTGTTTTCTCCCAACGAAACACCCGATCTAGAACCGGCTGGAGAAACGACGGTCTTTTGCTCTGCGGCATTTGGCACGGCGGCGCCGCAACGCCCCGGCGCCTCTCCGCAGATGGTTCGTATCAGCATCGGCGAAGTCTTTATCGCAACCCAAAGCGATCAGATGGAATGTGCAGCGCTGCCCGCCAATCCGATCGCGGACACGCCGCCGCCCAAGATGAGCAACAAGGCCTATCTGGGCCTTGTTGCAGCCTATCTGGAACAGCTCAACCATTGGCATCGGTTCGCCGGGCTGGCGCTACCGGCAAGAACGGGCATCTCCTGATCGATGCGTCGTCGGCTTCTGGACTGCCTTGTGGCATTCACGCTGTTTTCCAGCGGTGTCGTTGCAACGGCTCGCGCCAGCGAGGGCGACCCGGCGCCGGCGGTCTACTCGTTTGAAACGCAGGTTCCGGCGCTGCTTCGTGCGGCAGATCAGGCTCTTGCCGGGCAGCGACTGGTCGAGGCGAAAGGCCTGCTCGATCGACTGGAGAGCGAAGCGGCGTGGATCGAGGACGCAAGGGTCAAATTGCTGCACGCAGAGTGGCTGATAGCATCCGATCGCCCGGCGGAAGCATGGTCGCGCCTCGAGGCTATCGACGAGGGCAGCGTGCCGGGGTGCCGGGTGGTGGCGGCAAAAGCGATCGCCCTGTTGCAGTTGAACGAGCTTGACCGCGCGGAGCAATTATTTGCCGATCGCCAAACCGCCTGCCGCGACTTTCCGATCTTCTGGCGAAGCCTGGGTCGCTCGCATTTCGTTCGCGGCCGCTTCGACGCGGCCGTCGATGCGCTGAATATTGCGGCGGTCCTCGATCCGGCCGACGATGCCTTGCAAGGCGATCTCGCCGTCGTGCTGATTGCGGCGGGCAAGGCCGCTGACGCCGTGCCACTCCTCACGCGGCTTTTGGCGCGCCAGCCCGATGCGGCGCCGTTGCGGCTCAACCTTGACCATGCGCACGGAATGCTGGGACGGCGTCCGTCGCGCGGCGCGCTCGACGATGATATGTTCTGGAGCCGCCGTCTCCAATCGGCCGGGCTCGGTGCAAAGCGCGCCAATCGCCTTGCGCTCGCCGAAGCGCTGCTCGGTCTCGCCCTGATCGTGCGCCCGCGCCACGACGAGCAGCTGTGGGCACAATATGCGGCGATGGCGGGCGGCGGCGAAAGGCAACGGCATTGATCATCATCAAGGGGCTGTTCGCGGGCCTGCTGTTCCTCGCGGCCTATTCAGACGCTCGGCGCCTTCTGATCCCGAATATCTTGCCGCTGCTTCTGTTTGCGCTGGGGTGCATGGCCTGGTTTACCGGTTTTCCTTTCGCCGAACCCTTCTGGTCGCATCTGCTGCACTTCACGATCGCGCTCGCGATCGGCATGGTCTTGTTCCATTGGGGCTGGTTCGGAGGGGGCGACGTCAAACTCTATGCAGCCCTGGCGTTCTGGTTCCCAATGCCGAGCGCGTTGCTCCTGCTTCTGGCGGTCGCGTTGAGCGGGCTCATAGTGGTCATCTTCGTTATGACCATCCGTCTTATGGGACCGATCGCAGGATCCTCGCCCTCCGCAAAAGCGGGATTAATGAAACGCCGCATCGCCTATGGCGTGGCGATCGCCATCGGCGGCGTCTTTACGATGCTGTGGGTTTATCCTTAGCCCCCCGCTGTCGCGAACAACGCGATAGCTGGCACTATTTTGGCGCCGGATACGACTTTCCGGCAGCGTCAAAAGCTGACGGCCCTATGCCGGAGCGGGACGGCAAGCGCTCGCGGTGATGGTATAGTCGAGCGGAATGACGGGCACGATGGACTGAAACGGATAGGATGCCGTGACCTTTTTGCCCGCAACACTTCCGCATGCCGCAACGCTGGCGTTGAAGGCATCGGCCGTCACCGGGACGCCGAGCGACTTGCTGGCCGCGTAATTTTTGACGTCGGCAACCGTCGCGCATTCGGGGCGCTTGAGCGAGTAGCAACGCACCGCGTCCTCGACCGCGGATTGCAACGAATTGCGTACCCACATCGTGCGGCCGAACTCGATGATCCCAAAGCTGAGGAGCAGCAGTATCGGAATGACCAGCGCGAATTCGGCCGTGATCGAGCCGCGGCAGCCGAGCCTCCGGCGCGATCGCACCGGCCCATGCGTCCGGCCCGCGCCCGAAGGATGACGACGAGCCGTCACGAGATCCGCACCTGCGCCCGCGCCGCCAACGAAACCGGATCCGACAACCCCGGCCAACCGAAGATGGGGCTGTAATCGGCACTGGTGTCGACGGTCACATATTCGCCCGGCATGTCGCCACTGTCGGGGCAGGCCGTGCTCTCATCGGCCGTTTCGGCGATGCCCGTGGTCTCGTTCGGACAACCATAGCTTTGCGTTGGCGTATCGACCGTCACCGCGAGTCCCGTTGCGTTGGAAGCCGCGCTTGTGATCCCCGCTTCGTCGAAACCGCTCGTCAGGGCATAGCTCGCCCCCGCCCGCGCCGCGGCGCCGACCTGAATCTTGGTCCATGCGAGCCCGGCGACATCGACCGCGCCGAACAGCAGGACGGTCATGATCGGCAACACGAGCACAAACTCCGCGGCGCTCGCACCCGCCCGGTCCCCAGCAAGCCGGGCGATCATTGCCCGCAGCCCCGTTTGGAAAATCGTCACTGGAGCAGTGCCACTTTGCCATTGCCGACGTCCCGGATGCCGGAGCCCGGGCATTCGTCGTTCATATTGGCGTTGTTGTTGATCGACACGATGTTCGCGACCAGTTGCGTGCACTGCGCCGAATTGAAGATACTGTTGTTCTTGATCGAAAGTTCCTGATTCGGAAAATACATGGCACCCTGCACGTTGAATATGGCGTTGTTCCACGCGAGAATATTGGTGCCCAGATTGCGTCCCATCAGCGCGACCCCCGCATAGCTCCCACTCGTCGGGGCGGTGATGTTGAGGACAAGATTGTTGCCGAGCGATACGGTGGTGCCGGGCATCAGCACGATCGAAACGCCGGTGCCATTGATCGTCACACCATTGTCCAGCCGGAAAATGCCGCCGACGAAATAGGTTCCCGCAGCGAGGTTCAGCACGTTGTTGCTGGCGTTATTCTTGATCTCGAACCCGGCGCAATATTGCCCGGCCGAGTAGCCGCCGCCGTTGGTGATCTTGACCGAATTATTGCACGGCCCCGGCGAGGGAACATCGGCATAGGGGTCGACGATCGGCGATACGCCGGTGACTTCGTTGCCGATCGTGATCTGGCTGGGATTCTGTTTGTCGATTGCGCCGGCGACAAAAGCCGATCCGTTGATCGAACTGCCGTTCCTCATCGACATGCTGGCGTTCGAGTAAACCGCGCATCCCGGATTGCTGATGCTGTTGTTGTTGTCGATCGAAACCGACGTGCCGCTGGTGCTGAGCCCGATGATGCACGCCGCGCCGCCCGACGCCGTTCCGGCAACAGCACGCGCGCGGGCCGTGGGCGCGCTGCCTAGGAACAAGGCGGCCAGCCCCATCGACTGGGGCTTCGCTATGATGACTTCCCAGAAGTCTCCGGCCTCGCCATCCAGACTGGCAAGCTTTGCCGTCGTGACCGCGATGCCGTTTTGCCCGTGAACATATCCCATGCTCGCGGCGACCGCCTTGCCTTCGAGATGACCGGCGGCATCACCATCGGCCTGCGCGGCGATGGCGGCCGAAAAGGCAGCCTGATCGGCCGCCCCTTGCGCTTCCCGCTTTTGCACAGTCCACAGGCCAAGGTCGACGGCCAGCGCGCTCATGCCGACGAGTACCGGCATGGCGATCGCAAATATGGCAGCTGTCGCGCCCCGATTGTCTTTCGACAACCTTGCCCATTTTCGCATGCGAGTTCCCCTCGACAGAATCACGCTGCGACCCGGTTTGAATTTATAATTTAGTTTACAGATTTTCAATCAATAAAATGGCAGAAAAGTCCCGGTCTGACTTAAAGCGGGACGTGTTCCTCGCTTCGCCTTTGGACAAACAATTGGCGATCATTTCATTTCACGCGGACAAATTTAGAAGAAATACAGTGATTTGCTCAAGACATGTTCACTGCGCGACCAGTTGGCAATTCAGCCGTAACGACAGTTTCACGTCGCTGCCCGGAGCAACTCGACCGGATCGATATTTCCGCTTCGATTCTCCCGCACAGTTTTGTCGAGTTGCAGTGATATGAGATGGGATGCAGAGGGCCGAACCATGCGATGACACGCCAGATTTTCTGCGGCTTCCAGCGATTTCAGGAGATGCCCTCGGGCCAGAGGGTGGTGGACAGGGCTGGATTCGAACCAGCGTACGGAAACCCGGGCAGATTTACAGTCTGCTGCCTTTAACCACTCGGCCACCTGTCCATGGGGCCCGCTTTGGGAAGCGGTCCAATGGCGAAACGAGGCTTGCCTGTCAATGGCGGTCGTGGGAAAGGCGCGCCTTATGAGACAATTTTCCCGCCATCGTCGCCCGGGTGGCCAGAACCAGCGCGGTCAGGCCGTCCGGTTCTGGGGCCGCCACGCCGTTCTGGCCGCCCTCGCCAACCCCGAACGCACGGTCAAGCGCATCTGGGGCACGCGCGAAGCGCTGGGGCAGCTTGACCTGCCGCCGGTGATTCCCATCAGCTACGCCGACGTCGCCGACCTTGCGCGCCTCGTCGCGCGCGATGCGCCGCATCAAGGGCTGGTCATCGAAGTCGATCCGCTCGAAGGCGTGCATCTTGGCGACCTGCTTCAGGAAGAGGTCGATGCGGCGAGCAAGCGCCCGCTCGTCATTCTCGACCAAGTTACCGATCCGCACAATATCGGCGCCGTCCTCCGTTCGGCCGCCGCCTTCGACGCCGCCGCGATCATCACGCAGGACCGGCACAGCCCGCCCGAAAGTGGCGTGATCGCGCGCTCGGCGTCGGGCGCGCTCGAAACCGTGCCATGGGTGCGCGTCGTCAACCTGTCGCGCGCGCTCGAGGAAATCGCCGAGGCGCAATATTGGCGCATCGGCCTGATGGGCGACACCGAAACGACGCTGGGCTCGACGCTCGACGGCAGCAAGGTCGCGCTCGTGCTCGGCTCCGAAGGCGACGGGATGCGCCACAATGTCATGGAGCATTGCGACGTGCTGGCCAAGCTCCCCATCTCGCCGCGGATGGAGAGCCTCAATATCTCGAACGCCGCAGCGATCGCGCTCTACGCCGTCGCAACGGCGCAAAGCTGATCGTCACCCCGGCGAAGGCCGGGGTGACTGAAGCTGATCAATCCTCCGCCGCGATCCGCACCTTCAGCCCGTCGAGCGCGTCGCTGAACGGGATCTGGCACGACAGGCGCGAATTGTCGTCGCGATCGGTGGTCGAATCGAGCAGGTCGTTCTCATCCTCGCTCATCGCGGGCATCGCATCCTTGTTTCCCGCCTCGACATGCACATGGCAGGTCGCGCACGAGCAGCAACCACCACACAGCGCGAGCAATTCGTCGAAACCCGCGTCGCGGATATTTTCCATCACGGTCAGGCTGGTGTCGCCTTCGATCTCATGTTCGGTCCCGTCGCGCGTCACGACAATCAGCTTGGCCATGCTCATCCCTCATAGGTTCTTTGTCGCAGGCGCTATGTCGCGCGTTGCGCGCCAAATCAAGCGTTGCTATCAGCAACCTGGGGAACAAAAGGAGAATATGCGATGGGCCTCACCCAGCAGGAGCTGAACGCCGGAATCGACGCGCTGGCGGAGCGCGACGTCAATTTTGCTCGCGCGCTCGGCAACGCCGGCTATCCCGAACCGCGTATTCGCGAACGCGGCTATGCCACGCTTTTGCGTACCATCGTCGGCCAACAGGTCAGCGTCGCCGCGGCCACGTCGATCTGGAACAAGCTCGAAGCCCAGTTCGGCGAAGGGTGCCCTGCCGAAGTCATCGCGGTCGCCGATTTCGACACGCTGCGCGCTTGCGGCCTTTCGGGGCAGAAGCAAGGCTATGCCAAAAGCCTCGCGCAGCTGATCCTCGACGGCGAGCTGAGCTTCGACGCCCTCCCCGCCGATGATGAGGATGCGATCGCCTTGCTTACGCGCGTCAAGGGCATCGGCCGCTGGTCGGCCGAGATCTACCTGCTTTTCGCCGAAGGCCGCTCCGACATATGGCCTGCCGGCGACCTTGCGGTGCAGGAAGCGATCGGCCGCATTCTGCAACTGGGCGCGCGACCGAGCGAGAAGGAGGCACGCGAACTCGCCGAAGCCTGGCGCCCGCACCGCGGCGCGGCTGCCATCTTCAGCTGGCATTGTTATAATATGGACGTGATTTAGGCGGTGTCCGTCGCCCCCGCGAAGGCGGGGGCTGCCAGCAACCTTGCGTTACACCGGTAGCGGCCGCGTTTAGAGGCACGCGACTCTGAAACGCACTTCGCGGGGGCGACGATTCAAACGAAAAAGCCGGGCGGAGCAACCTCCACCCGGCCCTTTTTATCGATCGTCAGCCGAAGCTTATTTCTTCGCGGCGGCCTTTTTGGCCGGTGCCTTCTTGGCGGGTTCGGCCTTCTCAGCCGGAGCAGCCTTCTTCGCCGCGGGCTTGTCCTCGGCCTTCGAAGCCGCGGCTTTCTTCGCTGGTGCCTTCTTGGCGGGAGCGTCCTCGGCCTTTTCTTCCTTCACCGGATCCTTCTTGGCAGCCGGCTTCTTCGCGGCGGCTTTCTTGGCGGGCTTCGCGTCATGGTCATGGTCGTGACCACAGCCCGGACCGTGGACGTGGCCGTCGTCGTCGGCCTCGATCGCGGCTTCGATCTCTTCGCGCGTCACTTCGCGGTCGCTGATCTCGGCCTTTTCAAACAGGAAGTCGACGACCTTGTCCTCGTAAAGCGGCGCGCGGAGCTGCGCGGCGGCGAGCGCGTCCTGCTGGACATATTCGACGAAGCGCTGACGGTCTTCGGGGCGATATTGCTGCGCCGCCTGCATGATCAGGCGCTGCATTTCCTGGCTCGACACCTGTACGCCATGCGCCTGGCCGATTTCCGACAGGAGCAGGCCCAGGCGGACGCGGCGTACCGCGATGCTGCGATATTCCTCACGATCCTTCTCGAGTTCGGCCTTTGCCGCCTCGGGATCTTCCTCGTGGCTCGCTTCATGCTCGAGCTGCTGCCAGATCTGATTGAATTCGGCCTCCACCATAGTCGGCGGCACCTCGAAGTCGTGGCTCGCCGCGAGCTGGTCGAGCAGCTTGCGCTTCATATAGGTGCGCGTCAGACCGTTGAGCTCCTGCTCGACCTGATCCTTCATCAGCTCCTTGAGCTTGTCGAGGCTCTCGAGGCCGAGCGACTTTGCAAACTCGTCATCGATCTTGGTGTCGGCGGGAACTTTCACTTCCTTCACCGTGACGGCAAATTCGGCGGGCTTGCCCTTCAGATTGTCGACCGGATATTCGTCGGGAAACGTGACCTTCAGAACCTTTTCGTCGCCCGCCTTCACGCCGACAAGCTGGTCCTCGAAACCGGGGATCAGTTGGCCCGAACCGATCTCGACGGCCATGTCTTCGCCCGTGCCGCCGTCGAATGGGGTGCCGTCGACGCTGCCCGCGAAGTCGATGATGACCTGGTCGCCCGTCGCAGCCTTCTTCGTCTTCGGCGCTTCCTCGAAACGCTTCATCTGCGCGGCAAATTCCTCGATCTTCGCCATCACCGCCTTGTCGTCGGCGGGAACGGTCAGGCGCTCGAGCTTCAGCCCGTCGATCGACGGGGTTTCGATTTCGGGCAGCACTTCGAGCGCGACGGTCAGCTCGGCATCCTTGCCGGTTTCATAACCGTCGGCGAGCGTCACCGCAGGCTGCAGCGCCGGACGCAGCTTTTCTTTCGTCATCAGGTCCTTGACGCCCTGATCGATCGCCTTGTTGAGCGCGTCGGCCGACAGCGCGGCGCCGTGCATCTTGCGAATGAGGTTCGGCGGCACCTTGCCGGGGCGAAAGCCGGGCATGCGGACGGTCGGGGCGATGCTCTTCACCTCCTCGTCGACGCGCGCGTCGATATCCTTGGCGGTGATCGTGACGCGATATTCGCGCTTCAGGCCTTCGTTCAGCGTTTCGACGGTCTTCATTGCCTTGGTCTTATCCTTGCTCAAAATCTCTTGTCCGAACCCCGGCCGCATGGCGGAGTTCCCCTTGTCCCGGCTTGCTGCTCACGGGGGGTGGTGCGGGCGAAGGGACTCGAACCCCCACATCTTGCGATACTGGTACCTAAAACCAGCGCGTCTACCAATTCCGCCACGCCCGCGCATGAGCTTTCGGCCGGGTGCACGAAATCGCGCGCTGCCGCGCACGCCCGTGCGGGCCGCGCGGGGCTATAGCAGACGCGCGGACAAGGGCAAGGGCACAAAGCCCCCGCCCAGCAAGGCGGAACATGCGTCGCGCCCGTTCGTTGATCAGGCCAAGGAGAATGACGATGACCGGCAACCCCGACCCGCTTCCCAAGCCCCGGCCCGATACGATCGAACCGCAATCGCCGCCCGAAAGCCCGGTGCAACCCGCCCCGCTCGAAGACCCGGCGGGCCAGCCGGCCGAAATCCCCGGCCGCCCTGGCGGCGGCGACATCGATCAGCCCGGCCGCGGACCCAGCGAGGTTCCACCGCACCCGATTTGATCGGCTTTGAGTGCGGCCGCGATGACCGCAAAGATTAGATTGCTCAGCAACCCTTGACCTCTCCCCTCGCCCCCCGCACGATAGGGCGAGAGGGAGAGAGACATGAAATTCACCGCCGCCGCCGCACTGCTGCTGGCAACCACGGGGCCCGCGCTTGCGCAGGATAAGACCCTGTATCGCGGCGGCCCGATCGTCACGATGGACGGTGACAGCCCCCAATTGGTCGAGGCAATAGTCACGGCGGGCGACCGCATCACCTTCGTTGGGCCCGAAAAAGCGGCGCGGAAGGCGGCGGGCAAGGACGCTGCGATCCACGATCTCAAGGGCGCAACCCTGCTCCCCGGTTTCATCGATGCGCACTCACACTTTGCGGTCGCGCTCCAGATGGCGGGCGGACTCGACCTTTGGGACAAGGCGCTGCCGCCCGTCACCGATATCGCGAGCCTGCAAGGCGTGATCCGCAGCCACATCGCCCGCCGCGCCATTCCCAAGGGCGGCTGGGTCGTCGTGTGGCAATATAATGAAGAGAAGCTGTCGGAAAAGCGCCATATCACGCGGGCCGAACTCGACGCTGTGTCGCCCGATCACAAGATTGTGCTGCTCCACATTTCGCTCCACGGCCTCGTCGCGAACAGCCCCGCACTCGCCGCCGCCGGCCTGTCGGACGCGAGCCAGCCCGAACCCGGCGGACTGATGCTGCGCGACGCAGCCGGACGCCTTAACGGCGTGCTGCTCGAAAAGGCGATGTACCGGCTGATGCCCGCACTGCCGCAACCCACCGACGAACAGAAGCTCGCGATGCTCGACGCTGCGCAGGCGCGTTATTTCGCCGAAGGTTATACACATGCGCAGGACGGCGCGACCCAGCCCGCCGACCTCGCCTTCTTCACCAGCGCCGCCGCGCGCGAAAGGATCAAGATCGACCTCGCGCTGCTTCCCGTCTTTACCGGGCTCGACGCGATGCTTGCCGATTCCGCTTTAGCATTCGGCACTTATGACGGCCATGTAAAGCGACAGGGCATCAAGTTCATGCTCGACGGCAGCCCGCAGGCACGCACCGCGTTCTTCACCCGCGACTATGCGCGCGGCGCCCCCGATGGCGCGCACCCCTGGCACGGCCAGCCGATCGTGAAGCAGGAAGAGTTCGAAACGCTCGCGCGCAAGGTCCACGACCGCGGCTGGCAATTGTTTGTCCACGCGAACGGCGACGCCGCGATCGACATGGCGATCCAGGGTTTCGACGCGCTAGGGATCAAGGCGGCCGACGATCGGCGGCCGGTCGTCATCCACTCGCAATTTCAGCGTCCCGACCAACTCGCCGCCTATAAGCGGATTGGCGTCGGGCCAGCCTATTTTTCAAACCACACATGGTATTGGGCCGACATTCACCGCACGAATTTCCCGAATGAAGTCGTCGACTTCATAAGCCCCTTCGCCTCGGCGCACGCCGTCGGGCTGATCGCCTCCAACCACAGCGATTACAGCGTCACGCCGCTGGACACGCGCTTCATGCTCTGGACCTCGATGGCGCGCGTTTCCCCCACCGGCGCCGTCAGCGGCGAAAGCGAGCGCCTCTCCGCCTACCGAGCGTTGCAGGCGCTGACCACCGGGCCCGCATGGCAGATTTTCGAGGAAGACCGCAAAGGCCGCATCAAACCCGGCCTGCTCGCCGACTTCGTCATCCTCGACAGAAACCCGCTGACAACGCCGGTCGACGGCATCAAGGACATCAAGGTCCGCGAAACGATCAAGGAAGGGCGGACAGTGTGGAAGGCCGCGTCGGACTAGCCGCATCGCTTGCCGTTGCCGGGGCAGCCCCCCGGAAACGGTGTCTCGGTCGCCACCCGGCCCGACATTCGTAGCGCGCCGATTTAGCCGAGCGCCTTCTTCAGCAGTTCATTGACCACCTGCGGATTCGCCTTGCCCTGCATCGCCTTCATCGTCTGACCGACGAAGAAGCCGAACAAAGCTTCCTTGCCGCCCTTATACTGTTCGACCTTGTCGGCATTGGCGGCGAGCACCTTGGCGATCTCGGCCTCGATCGCGCCGGTGTCGCTCGTCTGTTTGAGTCCTTCGCGGTCGACGATCGCCGCGGCGCCGTCGCCGCTCTCGAGCATCTTTTCGAACACCGTCTTCGCGATCGTCCCCGAAATCGTGCCGTCAGCGACGAGACCCAACAATTCGGCGGCCTGCGAGGGTGACACCGGCGAATCCGAAATGTCGCGGCCCATGCGGTTGAGCGCGCCAAACAACTCGCTCGTCACCCAGTTGGCGGCGGCGACCGGCTTGGCGCCCGCGTCGAGCAGCGCGTCGAACCAGCGCGCCGCCTCGACCTCGGCGGTCAGAACGTCGGCGTTATAGGCGCTGATGCCCGCCGCCAGATAGCGCGCGCGCTTGGCGTCGGGCAGTTCGGGCAGGCTTGCGCGGCACTCGGCCAGAAATTCATCGTCGAGTTCGAGCGGCAGCAGGTCGGGATCGGGGAAGTAGCGATAATCATGCGCATCTTCTTTCGACCGCATCGAGCGCGTCTCGCCCCGGTCGGGATCGTAGAGCCGCGTTTCCTGCACCACCGTGCCGCCGCTTTCGATCAGTTCGACCTGGCGCTTCGCCTCGCTCTCGATCACCGCCATCACGAAGCGCACCGAATTGACATTCTTCGTCTCGGTGCGCGTGCCGAAGGCTTCACCGGGCCGCCGCACGCTGACGTTCACGTCGGCACGCATCGAGCCCTCTTCCATATTGCCGTCGCACGAGCCGACATAGCGCAGGATCGAGCGCAGCTTGCGCACGTATGCTCCTGCTTCTGCGGGCGAGCGCATGTCGGGGCGCGAGACGATCTCCATCAGCGCGACGCCCGAGCGGTTGAGGTCGACGAAGCTCATCGTCGGATGCTGGTCGTGCATCAGTTTGCCGGCGTCCTGCTCGACATGGATACGCTCGATCCCGATCACCTTGTCGGCGGGGATACCCGCCTTTTCATCGGCCGCAATCGTCAGCGAACCTTCGCCGACAAGAGGATGATAAAGCTGCGAAATCTGGTAACCCTGCGGCAGGTCGGCATAGAAATAATTCTTGCGGTCGAACCGCGACCATTTGTTGATTTGCGCGTCAATCGCCATCCCCGTGCGCACCGCCTGGCGGATGCACTCGCGGTTCGGCACCGGCAGCATGCCGGGCATGGCGGCGTCGACCAGCGACACCTGCGTGTTCGGTTCCGCCCCGAACGCCGTCGCCGCGCCCGAAAACAGCTTGGCGTTGGAGGTCACCTGCGCATGGACCTCAAGGCCGATCACGACCTCCCACTCGCCGGTTTCGCCCTTGATGCGATAATCAGACATCATTCGTTCCTTCATGTATCCCCGCGAAGGCGGGGATCCAGTGCGGGGCGGCACAAGGCCGCTCTGGGCTCCCGCCTTCGCGGGAGCACGCCGCTAAATTACCACCACTTCTCCGCCCGCGCCGTGAAGCCTGCGCGTTCCTCGATCGCCAGCCCGGCGTTGAGCACGCCCTGCTCGTCGAAGGCCTTGCCGATGATCTGGAGGCCCAGCGGCAGCCCTTCGCGGTTGAGCGCCGCGGGGACCGACATTGCGGGCAATCCCGCGAGGCTCGCGGGCACCGCGAACACGTCGTTGAGGTACATTGCCAGCGGGTCGGCCATCTTCTCACCCAGCCCGAACGCCGCCGACGGCGCGGTCGGCGCGAGGATCACGTCGCACGACGCAAAGGCCGCCTCGAAATCGCGCGCGATCAGCGTCCGCACCTTTTGCGCCTGCGTGTAATAGGCATCATAGAAGCCCGCCGAGAGCACATAGGTGCCGATCATGATGCGGCGCTTGACCTCGGGCCCGAAACCATCGGCGCGCGTCGCGGCGTACATATCCTGCAGCCCCGCCCCCTCGGGCAGGTCGCGCAAACCATAACGCACGCCGTCATAGCGCGCGAGGTTCGACGAAGCCTCGGCGGGCGCGATGATATAATAGGCCGGCAGCGCATATTTGGTGTGCGGCAGGCTGATCTCGACCACGTTCGCGCCCGCATCCTTCAGCATCGCGATCCCCGCGTCCCACATCGCGTCGATGTCGGGGTCGATGCCTTCCAGTCGATATTCCTTGGGAATACCGACCGTCTTGCCCTTCAAATCACTCGACAAAGCGGCTTCCCAATCGGGCACGGGCATGTCGAGGCTCGTCGCGTCCTTGGGGTCGAAGCCCGCCATATTTTCGAGCATGATCGCACAGTCGCGCACGTCGCGCGCCATCGGCCCCGCCTGGTCGAGCGAACTGGCGAACGCCACAATGCCCCAGCGCGAGCAGCGGCCATAGGTCGGCTTGATGCCCGAAATGCCCGTAAAGGCCGCGGGCTGGCGGATCGAGCCGCCGGTGTCGGTCCCCGTCGCAGCGGGGCACAGACGCGCCGCGATCGCGGCCGACGAACCGCCCGACGAACCGCCCGGCGCGAGCGCCGCATTGCCGCCGTCGTTGCGCTTCCACGGGCTGATGACATTGCCGAAATAGCTCGTCTCGTTCGACGATCCCATCGCGAACTGGTCGAGGTTGAGCTTGCCGAGCATCCCCGCGCCCGCGTCCCACAGTTTCTGCGAAACGGTCGATTCATAGCGCGGAACGAAGCCTTCGAGCATATGGCTCGCAGCGGTCGTCTGGACGCCGTTCGTGCAGAACAGGTCTTTCATCCCGATCGGCACGCCCGACAAGGGCTTCAACGTCCCCGCCGCACGGTCGGCATCGGCTGCCTTCGCCGCATCGATCGCATGTTCGGGCGTCTCGACGATAAATGCGTTGAGCGCCTTGGCGGCCGCGACATTCGCATTGAACGCCTCGGCGACCTCGACAGCGCTGAAATCGCCGGCGCGGTGACCATCGCGGATCTGCGCGACGGTGAGATTCGTAAGATCGGTCATTATTCGATCACCTTCGGCACGCCAAAGAAGCCGTGCTGCGGAGCGGGCGCATTCGCGAGCACATCGTCGCGGCGCCCGCCGCCGGTCAGCGGATCGGCATCGACGACATCGTCGCGCAGGCGCAGATGGTTGGGGATCACCGCCGTCATGGGCTCAACCCCGGTCACATCGACCTCGCCGAGTTGCTCGACCCACCCCAAAATGCCGTTGAGTTCGCCTTCCATCGCGGCGGCCTCCGCATCGCTGATCGCGATGCGCGCCAACGACGCGATTTTCCTGACCGTTGCCTGATCGATTGCCATTGAGTCCTGCCTTTACGGGAGAAGAGGCGCCGCTAGCACCGCGTCCCGCGCGCATCAAGCGGCGCTATTCGAACACGCCCGATTCGGCTTCGCCGTCGACGACGATGTGGCGGCGCGTTACCGTTTCGATGCCGATGCGCGCCTTTGACAAATCGATGGCGCGTCCGGTCGGACGGGGCTCGCGCGCGAGGTCGCCCTGCCCCCAGCGTCCATCCTCATTTCGGGTCACGAAATCGAATTCGATCGCCTCGCCCGGCGCATCCTGACCCAGCAGACCGATCCGCCCGTCATCGATCCAGATCGCGACGCACGCCTGGGCGCGATTGCAAATATAGCTGGCAGCGATGCGATCGAGGACCTTGGCCGGCAAGGTCCGCCCTTCGGGCAATGTGCGGAGTCGCTCGGCCAACGGCTTTGGCGGCACCAACCCGCGAGGTCCGCTCAGCGCATAACGATTCTCCGCCGCCAATGCCGCCTTTGCAGCCTCTGCGCGCTGCCCGTCCGGGGATCGTGCCAGTTGATCGAGCGCCGCGCGCCCGCTCGGTCCGAAATCGAATGCCATCGCCGCCCAGTCGAACTTTTCGGCTGGCGTTGTCCCCGATTTCAGCCGCGCGACCTGATCGCGCGTCGAAATCACCCCGAAATCGAGAATTGGCAGCGCAAGGAACAGCGCGAGCAGCATCAGCGCGATCGCGAGCCGCTGCTGGAGCGGGCGCAGAAGCTCGTCGAAGCGCCAGCGCCCCATCGCCACCGCCCATAGCCCCGCAACCCCATAGGCAAGTGCGATGCCGACGGCGATCGCGCCCCAGATGCGCTCCGGCGTCCAGCCATATTCGCCGATCCGCACCTGCATCGAGGCCGCCGCGATCGCCGCGAGCGGCAGCACCGCCAGCGCGAGCGCCGCCGCCGCGCCGCGCATGATCCGGTTCGCCGACCCTTCTTCGCCGCCACTGCCGATCACTGCATTGGCGAGCAGCACCGCAAAGGCCGCCGCCGCGAGCATCAGCGCCGCGGTCGAAAAACCCGAGCTCCACAGTCCGCCCAGTCCCGTGCCGACCAGCGACAGCAGGAACAAGAGCAGCGCCGCCGCGAGCACCGGCGCCAGCACCGCGAGCACGATCATCACCAGCCGCTGCAGCGTCGCGACCAGCCGGTCGCGCTCGCGCAGCAGACCCACCGCTCCGCCAAACGCAGCCCCGCCAAGCATCCACCCGAACCATTCGTCGTTCAAAAGGTCGAAGATCAGGTTGATCCCGATCAGCTTGAACATCTGCCCGATCAGCACGGTGAGAAGGAAGGTCACGCCGACAAAGGCAAGGCTCGCGGCGCCGATCACCGCGTCGGCCCACGCATGGCTGTGCAGCCGCGCATAGGGCATCTGCCACAGCTTCCAGAAACGCCAGTCAGGCGCGACATCGCGCCGCGTCTGAAACAGGGGCGTCGCGACAAGCACCGCGAGCATCCCCGACCAAAAGCGCCATTCGACCGGCGTGCCTTGCAGATTATAGCCCGCGGTCTGCCACGCGATCAGCCCCATGATGACGCCCCACAACGCCGCGAAGCCCAGCGCCCAGTGCCAGCGCCGCTGCTCGACGCCGAGCACGAACACGATTGTCGCGACCGCCACCGCCGTCGCGAGCGCGCTGCGCCAATCGGCGAGCGGTTCGGGATAGTGAAGATCGATCAGCAGGTGGAACAGCAGCCCGGCGGCGGCACAAATCGCGGCCATGATCCACGGCCGCATCGGCCAGGGCGCGTCGCTGTCGTCGAGGCGTGCCGAGGCAGCGCGGGGCGAATCGGCGGCGGGAGGTGGCACAGCGTCGGTCATGGGCGATATCTGGCCTTGTTTCGCCGCCCGCGACAAGCCAAATGCACACCGCCTGCGGGAACCAACGCCCGTTGCCGTTCGTGTCGAGCGAAGTCGAGACACCCCTCGCTGCCGCGCGTGGCCGGTGGGCATCTCGACTTCGCTCGATGCGAACGGATAAACAAGAAGCCGCAAATCGTCGCCGGCCCCTCGATGGAGCTCCTAATTGGCCCGCAAATTCCTCTATTTGATCGCCGCGATCATCCTCCTCATCCTCGCGGCCGGAATCGTCTACCAGCTTTTCCCTGGCTGGCTCGCGCGTACCGCCTTTGTCCCCAGCGCCGAGTTCGAGCAGCAGGCCGCGGTCGCGCCCAACGCCTATGACGATCCCAAGATGTGGTTCGCGCGGCCAGGCATGGAAAACGACCCGTCTGCGTGGCGCCCCGCCGCCGACGGCAGCGAGACGCCGGGCGACGCATCGAACGACAAGGCGGGCGGATCACCGATTGCGCCCACGCTGGCGGCGGAAGCGCCGGCCGAAGCGCCCTTTCCCAAAGGCAACGCCGCGGTCTTTTTTGTCCACCCGACCAGCTATTACAGCCGATCGAGCTGGAACGCCCCGCTCAGCGACCGCGATTCGGATCACCGTGCCAATCTGTTCGTTCAGGGCATGGCAAGCGCCTTTGCCGACGCGGGCGACCTCTGGGCGCCGCGATACCGCCAGGCGACGCTCGGCGCTTTCCTCGCCACCGACCGCGTGACCGCCGGCAAGGCGATCGATTCGGCCTATCGCGATGTCGAAGAGGCGTTCGACGCTTTTCTTGCCGCGCAACCGAAGGACAAGCCCATCATCCTCGCGGGTCACAGCCAGGGCGCGCTCCATCTGACCACGCTGCTGCGCACGAAGATCGCGGGGACGCCGCTCGCCCAGCGGATCGTTGCCGCCTATATCATCGGCTGGCCGGTCAGCCTCGACACCGACATCGCGGCGCTAGGCCTTCCCGCCTGCGAGGCCCCCGACCAGAAATCGTGCATTATTAGCTGGGCGAGCTTCGCCGATCCGGCCGACCCCGCGATGGTCACCGACGCCTATGACGGAACGATCGGTTTCGACGGCCGCCCGCGCGCCGACACGCGAATGCTCTGCACCAATCCGCTCACCGGCATTCCCGATACTGCGGCGGCGGCAGAGGCGAATGTCGGCACGCTGAAGCCCACCGAGGGTTTCAAGTCGGGATCGCTGATCGCAGGCAAAATCGGCGCAACATGCGACGACACGCGCGGTTTCCTGATGATCGGCGATGCTGACGTGGCGAAAAACTACGTCGTTGCAGGCTATGTGCTGCCCGGTAACAATTATCATGTCTATGACATCACATTGTTCTGGGCGAATGTGCGCGCCGACGCGCTCCGCCGCCTTGCCGCTTATGAGGGCAAGCCGTCGCCGGTGCCGCCAGCCGCAGCGCCGCTACCTTCCCCGCCCACGCCCGCGAACTCGGCAAGCTGAACCCGCCTCATGCGCAAAGCTGGCGTTCGCACCGCAAAATTTTCTATCCCTTCCCCCCTCCCCGCAAACGCGTTAGGGCGCGCGCATGATCCTGGTCATCGACAATTATGACAGCTTCACCTTCAACCTCGTTCATTATCTGATCGAGCTGGGGGTGGAGGTCAGCGTCGTGCGCAACGACGCGCTTACAGCGGCTGATGCGATCGCGACGGGCGCGACGGCTTTTCTCGTCTCGCCGGGCCCCTGCACCCCCAATGAAGCGGGGATCAGCCTCGACCTCGTCGCCGCCTGCGCCGATACCGCGCGGCCGCTCCTCGGCGTGTGCCTTGGTCATCAGGCGATCGGCCAGCATTTCGGCGGCACGGTGCAGCGCGGCCATTTGATGCACGGCAAGACCTCGCCCGTGTGCCACGACGCGACCGGGCTCTACGCCGGCCTGCCCTCCCCCTTTCAGGCGACGCGCTATCACAGCCTTGAAGTGGTCGACATTCCGCAGGATCTGGTCGTCAACGCGACGAGCGACGATGGCGCCGTGATGGGTTTTCGCCACATCGGGCTGCCGATCCATGGTGTCCAGTTCCATCCCGAAAGCATCGCCACCGAACATGGCCATGCGATGCTCGCCAATTTTCTGCGCATCGCGGGCCTGCCGGCCGGCGAACGGCAAGCCGCATGAGCCGTTTCGGTCCGTTTCCCGATCCGTCGGAGCTGCTCGGCCATGACGAGGCCGCTGCGGCCTTTGCGACGATGCTCGACGGCGGCGCCAGCGACGAACAGGTCAGCGAATTTCTGGTCGCGCTCGCCGATCGCGGCGAAACAATGGTCGAAATCGCCGCCGCGGCGCAGGCGATGCGCGACCGGCTGATCCCGATCGACGCCCCCGCGGGCGCCATCGACGTCTGCGGCACCGGCGGCGACGGCCATCACACATTGAACGTCTCGACCGCCGTGTCGATCGTGGTCGCGGCGTGCGACGTGCCCGTCGCAAAGCACGGCAATCGCGCGGCGTCGTCGAAATCGGGCGCCGCCGACACGCTGGAGGCCTTGGGGCTCGACATGGAGCGCGCCGACCGCCAGGCGCAGGAGCAGCTCGCCGACCTTGGCATCTGTTTCCTGTTCGCGGGAACGCGCCACCCCGCGATGAAGCGCATCATGCCGATCCGCAAGGCGATCGGGCGGCGGACGATCTTCAACCTGATGGGACCGCTCGCCAATCCCGCGCGCGTGACGCGCCAACTCGTCGGCATCGCGCGTCCCGCCTATGTCCCCGTCTATGCCGAGGCCTTGCACCGGCTCGGAACCGAGCATTCGCGCGTCATCTCCGGCGACGAAGGCCTCGACGAACTGTCGCTTGCGGGCGGCAACGAGGTCGCCGTTATCACGGCCGAAGGCGTGCGGATGCAGCGCAGCCACGCGGCCGACGCCGGGCTGCCGACGCGCTCGCTCGCCGAAATTCGGGGCGGCGACGCCGACTATAACGCCGGGGCGCTGCGCCGCCTGCTCGAAGGCGAGCCCGGCGCCTATCGCGATGCGGTGCTGTACAATGCCGCCGAAGCGCTGATCGTCGCGGGCACGGTCGACAATCTGGTCGACGGAGTCGAGGAAGCCGCCGAAGCGATCGACAAGGGCCTCGCCAACGCGCTGCTCAACTGCTGGATCGCCTATAAATGAACAAGCTCACCCAGATCCTCGAAACCAAGGCCGAGGAAGTCGCTGCGCGCCGCGCCACGCGCTCGCTGGACGAACTCGACGCAATGAGCGCCGGGCCCGTGCGCGGCTTCGCCGCCGCCTTGCAGGCAAAGATCGACGCCGGCGGCTATGGCCTGATCGCCGAGATCAAGAAGGCATCGCCGTCGAAGGGGCTGATAAGGGCGGACTTCGACCCGGCCGATCACGCGCGCGCCTATGCCGCGGGCGGCGCCGCCTGCCTGTCGGTGCTCACCGATGCGCCATATTTTCAGGGGCATGAGGATTATCTGATCGCCGCGCGCGCCGCCTGCGCGCTGCCCGTCCTCCGCAAGGATTTCATGATCGATCCGTGGCAGGTCGCCGAAGCGCGATCGATCGGCGCCGACGCGATCCTGATCATCGTCGCCGCGCTGGACGACGGCGCAATGCGCGAGATCGAGGCCGCGGCGGTCGAGCGCGGCATGGACGTGCTGGTCGAGGTCCACGACGAGGCCGAACTGGGTCGCGCGCTCAGCCAGCTCCAATCGCGCCTGATCGGCGTCAACAACCGCGACCTTCGCATCTTTGAAACCGACCTCGGCGTCACCGAACGGCTGGCCGGACTCATCCCCGCCGGCACCTTGCTCGTCGGCGAAAGCGGCATCACCACCCACGCCGACTGCCAACGCCTCGCCGCCAGCGGCGTGAAAGCCTTCCTCGTCGGCGAAAGCCTGATGCGGCAGAGCGACGTCACGGTGGCAACGAAGGCATTGCTGGAAGGTTGAGCTCAAGATGGCGGGGGTCCTATGACCTTGACGCCCGAATCCCCAATCCCAACGGTAACGCCTGTTCGCCCCTGAATCGGGCGAACAGGCGAAAACCTCATCGCTATTGCTGACGATCGATGATCGACCGCTACCAATAAGCGTGAAGCGCGTTCACATCGCCGCTGGTCAGGATCGGCATCGCTCCGCGAAGCTGATCGTCGCTCCAGTTCCACCATTCAAGCGCCCGCAGCCGTGCGATGTCTGCATCGCCGAAGCGCTTGCGGATCGCTTTCGCCGGATTTCCGGCAACGATGGCATAAGGCTCCACATCGCGCGAAACGAGAGCACGGCTCCCGATCACTGCACCGTCGCCAATCGTCACGCCGGGCATGATCATGGCTTCGGATCCAATCCACACGTCATGGCCAACGATCGTATCACCCGCGGGCAAGAAAGCATTGGCCGCCCCGGCGAACGCGGAAACCTCGGGCATCCAGAAAAATGGGAAGCTGCTGATCCAGTCACTCCGATGTCCCTGGTTCCCTGCCATGATAAAGGCGGCTCCCGATCCGATGGAGCAAAAGCTGCCGATGACAAGCCTGTCGACCCCTTCGTCCGACGCGAGGAATCGCGCGCAGTCGTCGAAACTGTGCCCGTGATAATAGCCTGAATAATAGCTGTATCGACCAACGCTGATGTTGGGATTGGTGACTTGGCGATCAAGCGTAATGCCCTTGAAAGGGCTTTCGAAAAAATTTTCCATGAAAAACACCACTGAATGGGCCGCATCGGCGGCTCGCTTGTGTCTGCGTTCGGACGCGCGAACGCTGTCAGTCAGGCAAAAGGCCTGCCGACACGAAGGCTTTTCGCAAAAAGCGAAAGCCGATTCAGATGGTACAGTCCGCGGACTTCATAGGGACGCTATGCCCCCATTCCTCATGCCATAGCAATATCTCAAAGACGCTTGCCTTTCGACTCGCCCCTTGCTTCGCTCCCTGCATGACACTCAAACCGACTCATCTCGACGATAGCGGCGCCGCGCATATGGTCGACGTCAGCGCCAAAGCCGCGACGCCGCGCCGCGCCGCCGCCGGCGGGCGCATCACCATGTCGGCGGAAGCGCTCGACGCCATTCGGAGCGGCAATGCGCCGAAGGGCGACGTGCTTTCCACCGCGCGCATCGCGGGCATCATGGCCGCCAAGCGCACCGCCGACCTCATCCCGCTTTGCCATCCGCTTGCGCTCACCAAGGTTTGCGTGGATTTCGCGTGGGAGGACGATGGCATCGCTGTCACTGCGGTCGCGCAGACAACCGGGCCAACGGGCGTCGAGATGGAAGCGCTCACCGCGGCGTCGGTCGCGCTGCTCACCCTTTACGACATGGCGAAAGCGCTCGACCGCGCGATGGTGATCGGGGACATTCGACTCCTCGAAAAGAGCGGCGGCCGCTCGGGCGACTGGCGCGCCGAATGAGTGGGCTGCTTCCTGTCGAGGAGGCGCAGGCGCGCCTGCTTGCACTGCGCGCGCCGCTCGCGGCCGAAACGCTCGCGCTCGCCGACGCCTATGGCCGCTACCTCACGGCCGATGTCCTTGCGCTGCGCGACCAGCCCGCGGCGCCTTTATCCGCGATGGACGGCTATGCCATTCGTTTCGACGATCTGCCTGGCCCGTGGACCGTGACGGGTGAGCTTGCCGCCGGGGCCATTCCCGACCGCAGCGTGGGCGCCGGCGAGGCGATTCGCATCTTCACCGGCGCGCTCGTCCCGCCGGGCGCCGACACGGTGGTCGTGCAGGAAGATGTCGCGCGCGACGGCGATCGGCTCACGCTGACCCGCGAGGGGCCGGGCAGCCGTGGCCGCCATATCCGCGCGCGCGCCGCCGATTTCGCGGCCGGCGATGTGCTGCTTTCGGCGGGCACGCGCCTCTCCCCCGGCGCCCTGGCCACCGCAGCGATGAGCGGCGCCGGAACGATTGCGGTCGGTGCCCGGCCACGCGTCGCGATCCTGACCACCGGGGACGAGCTGGTCCCGCCCGGGCAGCCGCTCGCCCCCGGCCGGATTCCCGACAGCAACAGCATCATGCTCGCGGCCATGCTTGCAGGCGATGTCGCCGACGCCGTCCGGCCAGTCCACATGGGCGACGATCGCTCCACCATCGCGCGGGCTTTGAAGGATTTGGCGGCCCATCACGACGTCATCGTTACCGTTGGCGGCGCGTCGGTCGGCGATCACGATCATATCCGCGGCGCGCTGGGCGATGCAGGCGGGCAGCTCGATTTCTGGAAAATCGCGATGAAACCCGGCAAGCCGCTGATCGCCGGAACGCTCGGCGATGCGATCCTGCTCGGCCTGCCGGGCAACCCCTCCTCGGCTTTCGTCACCGCAACGCTCTTCCTTCTGCCGCTCGTGCGCCACCTCGCGGGTGCGCGTGCGCCCTTGCCGCCCGTTCAGCGCGCACCGCTCGCCGCGCCGCTGGATGCGGGCGGCACGCGCCGCGACTATCTCCGCGCACGGGTCGAACGCGGCCGCCTCACGCCGATCATCGGACAGGAAAGCGGCCGCACCCTGCCCTTGGCGTCGGCCAACGCGCTGCTGATCCGCGACATCGACGCTCCGGCGCGCGGCGCAGGCGAGGTCGCGGACTATATCGCCATCGCTTGACAAGTTCCGCTTTGTTCCACTATCGTTCTCAATATGTCCGATATGACATCATGGAGAACGACCGATGTTGACCGCGAAGCAGCATGAACTGCTCCACTTCATCCAGCAGCGCCTCGACGCAAGCGGCATCTCGCCGTCGTTCGAGGAGATGAAGGAGGCGCTTGGCCTCAAGTCGAAATCGGGCATTCATCGGCTGATCAGTGCCTTGGAAGAAAGGGGCTTCCTCCGCCGCCTTCCCAATCGCGCACGCGCGCTGGAGGTATTGAAACTGCCCGAGGCGGCGAAATCCGCCGCGAGCGACAATCGCGACAATGTCGTCCCGCTCCGCAAGGCACCGTCCGCGCTGAAGCCGATTGCCGCCAACGACATCATCGAGGTGCCGCTGCACGGCAAGATCGCAGCGGGCGTGCCGATCGAGGCGTTCGAGGATCACAACAATCTGGCGGTTCCTGCTGCGCTGCTGGGTGCGGGCGAACATTATGCGCTCGAAGTGTCGGGCGATTCGATGGTCGAAGCGGGGATTTTCGACGGCGATTATGCGCTGATCCAGAAAGCCAATACCGCGCGCGAAGGCGATATCGTCGTCGCGCTTGTCGACGGACAGGATGCGACGCTCAAATATTTCCGCCGCGAAGGCACGATGATCCGTCTCGACCCGGCCAACAGCGCCTATGAGCCGCAACGCTACCCCGCCGAGCGCGTCATCGTGCAAGGGCGTTTGTCGGGACTGCTTCGTCGTTACCACTGACCTGGTGCGGGCGGCGCCAGGGATGCTCGTCGCCTGAACGCAGCGTTGCGACGACCCTTGGCCGGTCACCCAGGTAAAGCGCAAGTCCGCCGGTTTCAGTCAGGCTGTCGCGCTCGATCGTCAGCCAGCGGCCGGCGCATTCGCGCGGCAGCCAACGATCGCTGATGACAATATCGGCGGCAGCGCAGGCCGCAGCCATATCCGCGCCGTCGATCCGGTCGCGGCCGCGCGACGCCAGAATGACGCGCCGCGCGCTCCCTTCGCCTTGAACCCAGCGACAGAAATCGCGATTGCATTCGACGTGATCGAGACCTGCGAGCGTGCCGAGCGGGACGTCGATTCCGGCCGCTTCGGCCAGGCTGTCGCGCACATAGTCCCCCGCACGATCGCGCAGCAGAGCGTAACGCCCGTCGGGCAGCGCCGCAGCGACATGCCGCCCATCGCCGGTCACGAGCAGGTCAGGGCGCGGCTGCGCCAGCAACACCGTCATTCCCACGGCCAAGGGAATGAGTCCCAGGCGGCGCCAGCGCGTTTTCCAGACGAGAATCCAGAGCCCGCCGAACGATGCCAGGCCAAAACCCCACGGCGGAAAACTGGGCAGCGTCGTCACCGCGCCCGGCGCGTCGGCGACCGCATGTGCGAGTGCGATCAGCAGCCGCAGCGCGTGATCGGCGACCCACCAGAAGGGCGCGCCGAGCCCGAAGCTGTCGAACAACAGCGCCAGCGCTTCGGCCGGCATCACGACAAAGGTTGTCAGCGGGATCGCAATGACATTGGCGAGCGCGCCGTAGAGGCCCGCCTTGTGAAAATGGAAGAGCGCGATCGGCGCCAGCGCAACCTCGACGACAAGACCGGTGGCGAGCAAACCCGCGACCCCGCGCCCCAGGCGGATCAGGGGCGATTCGTCGCGGCGGGCCAGAAAGGCCTGCATCGCGGGATTTTCATGGAGCGCGACGATCGCCGTCACCGCGGCAAAGCTCAGCTGGAAACTAGGCCCCGCCAGCGCCTCGGGCCGCCAGAGCAGCACGACAAGCGCGCCCGCCGCGATGAGCCGCAAGGTCAAGGCTTCGCGCCCCATGAGGAACGCGATGAGCACCAGCAGCGCCGCGATGAACGACCGGAGTGTCGGCACCTCGGCCCCGGCAAGCAGCGTATAGCCCCCGCCTGCGAGCGCGCCCGCCGCCGCCGCGAACGGCAGGACATAACCGGCGAGCGCAAGCCGTGGGCTGAGCGCGAGCAATCGCATCGCCAGCAACATCGCAAAACCGACGACGGCGGTGACGTGCAGCCCGCTGATCGACAGCAAATGCGCAAGGCCGCTCCGCCGCATCGCCTCTTCGTCGGCCTCGGCGATCGCGCCGCGATCGCCCGTCACCAACGCCGTTGCGATGCCGCCCGCCGATCCGTCGACCTGCGTTTGAATATGCGCGCTCAACCGCGCGCGCAGCGGTGCTTCGCGGCTCGCCCGCCCCGGAGCGCGCACGACATCGCCGAGTACCGTGCCGACCGCGCCGATGCCATCGAACCAGGCACGCTGCGCGAAATCATAGCCGCCGGGCAGGCTCGCGGTCGGCGGCGGCATCAGCCGTGCGCGCACGCCGACCGCCTCGCCCGCCACCAGGTCGCCCGCCTGCTCGGCCCGCAGGGTGAGCCGGATGCGCGGCGGCAGGTCGGCGCGTTCGCTCGGCTGGACGAGAATGCGCACCTGCCCCTTGGCCGGCCGCGGCTCCACTCGCTCGACGACCGCGGAAAATTCGGTCACGGCCGGCGCCGCGAACACCGGCGCGGCGACCCACAGCGCGCGCGCCCAGATGAGCAATATCCCCGCCGCCATCGCGCTGCAGCCAACCGCGACCGCCCGCCCGGTGCGATTGTGCCAGCCGATCAGCAGCCCGCCGAACAGCCCCGCCGCCAGAAGCAGCAAAAGACCGATCCAATGGGTTCGATAGGGCAGCGCGAGCCAGGCCGCGATTCCCGCTCCCAAGGCGACGGGCAGCCACAGGCCGATACGATCGCGCTCGGCTTCCAGCCGCGTTTCGAGCGCCGCGACGAGCCGCGTCCAGCCGCGCAAGCGGCGGGGTGCAATGGGCGTTTGAAGCGGACTTGTCGCCATGCTAGGGGCACCCCCGATCCCCGCTCGACCGGGCGGCAAAGTGAGTGAAAGAGGCCTTTGTGGCAACCGAAAACCCAACCAATCCGGCCGGATCGGCCGCGCCGGTAACAGGCGAAGCCGCTGGCGCCGCGGTGGTCACGCGCTTTGCGCCTTCGCCCACCGGCTATCTGCACATCGGCGGTGCGCGCACCGCGCTGTTCAACTGGCTGTTCGCGCGGCATCACGGCGGCAAATTCCTGCTGCGTATCGAGGATACCGACCGCGCGCGATCGACCAACGCGGCGATCGACGCGATCCTCGACGGGATGCGCTGGCTGGAACTCGACTGGGACGGCGAGACCGTGTTCCAGTTCGCGCGCGCGCCGCGCCACGCCGAGGTCGCGCACGAATTGCTCGCCAGGGGCGCGGCCTATCGCTGTTATCTGACGCAGGACGAACTTGCCGCGATGCGCGCCGAGGCGCAGGAAAAGCGCCAGCCCTTCCGCGTCCGCAGCCCGTGGCGCGACCGCGACGACGGCGACCCCGCCGCGCCGCACGTCCTGCGCCTCCGCGCGCCGCAGGACGGCGCCGTCACCATAGCCGACAAGGTGCAGGGCGAGGTCACGGTGCAGAATGCCGAACTCGACGATTTCATCCTGCTGCGCAGCGACGGCACGCCAACCTATATGCTGAGCGTCGTCGTCGACGATAACGACATGGGCGTGACGCACGTGATCCGCGGCGACGACCACCTCAACAATGCCTTTCGCCAACTGGCGCTGATCCGCGCGATGGGCTGGCGCGAGCCCGTCTATGCGCACGTCCCGCTGATCCACGGCGCCGACGGCGCGAAACTGTCGAAACGGCACGGGGCATTGGGCGTCGATGCGTACCGCGACGAGATGGGATACCTCCCCGAAGCGGTGAACAATTATCTCCTCCGCCTCGGCTGGGGGCATGGCGACGACGAGATTATCAGCCGGGCGCAGGCCGTCGAATGGTTCGACCTCGATCATGTCGGCCGGTCGCCCTCGCGCTTCGATTTCAAGAAGCTGGAGAATCTGAACGGCCATTATCTGCGCGAAGCGGGCGACGCGCGGCTCGCGGACCTTGTCGCGCCGCGAATCGAAACGATCGCCGGCCGGACGTTGGCCGACAGCGACCGCGCTCTGCTCGCCCGTGCGATGGCGGCGCTGAAGCCGCGCGCCAAGACGCTGGACGAGATCGCCGAGGGCGCGACCTTCCTGTTCGCCCCCGACCCGCTGCCGGTGGACGAGAAGGCGGCCGAGGTGCTAAAAGCCGCGCCCGAAGGCCTGCTCGCCGCGGTGACGCAGCGGCTGCGCGGGCTGGACGCCGACAATTGGACGGCCGAAGCGCTGGAAGCGGCGGTGCGCGCCGAGGCTGAAGCCGCCGAACTGGGGCTGGGCAAGCTGGCGCAGCCGCTGCGCGCGGCGCTCACCGGCCGGACGGTTTCGCCGGGAATTTTCGACGTGCTGCTGCTGCTGGGACGTGAAGTCAGCCTGGCGCGACTTGACGCAGCGCAACATTATCCGGCAGGGGCGTAGCCGCAACATGATCCCCGCCGTCAGAACAGGGAAGAAAATATGACCGACACCGCGAAAATCACGCTGGGCGACAAGACCGTCGACAGCCCTGTCCTGTCGGGCACCGTCGGCCCCGACGTGGTCGACATCCGCAAATTCTATGCCCAGACGGGCGCTTTCACTTACGACCCCGGCTTCACCTCGACCGCGAGCTGCGAATCGAAGCTGACCTATATCGACGGCGACGAAGGCGTGCTGCTCCATCGCGGCTATGCGATCGGCGACCTTGCCGAACATTCGTCGTTCATGGAGGTGTGCTACCTCCTGCTCAACGGCGAGCTGCCCAACGCCGACGAGCTCAAGACTTTCGACAGCACGATCACCCGCCACACGATGCTGCACGAACAGCTCGCGACCTTTTACCGCGGGTTCCGCCGCGACGCGCACCCGATGGCGATCATGTGCGGCGTCGTCGGTGCGCTGAGCGCCTTCTATCACGACTCGACCGACATTCAGGACCCGCACCAGCGGATGATCGCCAGCCACCGGCTGATCGCCAAGATGCCGACGATCGCGGCGATGGCGTATAAATATTCGGTCGGCCAGCCGTTCATATACCCCGACAACAAACTGAGCTACACGGGCAATTTCCTGCGCATGACCTTCGGCGTCCCGGCCGAAGAATATGAGGTGGTGCCCGCCGTCGAACGCGCGCTCGACCGCATCTTCATCCTGCACGCCGACCATGAGCAGAATGCGTCGACCTCGACCGTCCGCTTGGCGGGCTCGTCGGGCGCCAATCCCTTTGCGTGCATCGCCGCGGGCATCGCGTGCCTGTGGGGCCCGGCGCACGGCGGCGCGAACGAAGCCGCATTGAACATGCTGCGCGAGATCGGCCGCCCCGAACGCATCCCCGAATATATCGCGCGTGCAAAGGACAAGGACGACCCGTTCCGCCTGATGGGTTTCGGCCACCGCGTGTACAAGAATTACGACCCGCGCGCGACGGTGATGCAGAAAACGGTGCGCGAGGTGTTCGACGCGCTGAAGGTCAACGACCCGGTGTTCGAAGTCGCGCTGCAGCTCGAGGAAATGGCGCTGAACGACGATTATTTCGTCGAGAAAAAGCTGTTCCCCAATGTCGATTTCTATTCGGGCGTGATCCTGTCGGCGATCGGTTTCCCGACGACGATGTTCACCGCGCTGTTCGCGCTCGCCCGCACCGTCGGCTGGGTCGCGCAGTGGAACGAGATGATTTCGGACCCCGCACAGAAGATCGGCCGCCCGCGCCAGCTCTACACCGGCCCGGCGCACCGCCCCTATGTGCCGGTGGACAAGCGTTAAGTCAGCGCCGCACGGCAAGCCATGTGAGGAAGGGGCCGCGCGTTGCGGCCCCTTTTTTCGTGGGCGGTTGGCCGCTCGAACGGCGCATCCCCCTCCCCCTGATCGTCATCCCGGCGAAGGCCGGGATCTCGTCGGTGCGGTAAACCGAGAGGGTGAGATCCCGGCCTTCGCCGGGATGACAGGGGGGGGCAGGTCCAACCCGACCGCGCGCTTAACTTGTCAAACTTGTCACCTTCATGCGCGGGAAATCAGGGGCTTGCGGAGAGCGCGCGGACGGTGGCGGTCGTCGGCGAAGCGCGCGGGCCGCGTCCAAACGTCAGTAAAGGTCAGCCCTGCGCGCTGTCCTGCCGTGCCCCCCGTGGCGCGGGAAAAGACGGCGGGGCGCGCCGCGTCCACTGCGGGCGACGAGCCTTATATCCATGATGCGAAAGAGCCGAATCAAAGGCTGGCACAGCGGCCCCATGTAGGACAGCGTTTTTTTTGCCCCGCTTCCATTCGTCACCCCGGCTCGGAGCGCGACCGCGCGCCGTCATCCAGACTTGATCCGGGGTCGGCGCCGAGCGTGATCATGCGGCCACGGTGTTCGGGGTGAGAATTACGTGGCCCGTGACGAGTTCATTTTTTCTACTCTACGTACCAAACACGTCGAAACAATTTGCAAGCAGATCAACTGTTGATAACTCTCGTAGATGAGTTAGTACTTTCTCTAACATTTTCGATGTGAGCGATTGAGGTAGGATAACTATGCAAATCTCAAAAGCTTTGGGCCTAGGCAAGACGCAGCCAGAGTTGGACTTCGTAGACATCGATCTTTTTTCCGATACCCCTTTGTTCCTAGACCCCGCCGCATTTTATGAGGGCCAAGGAAGGTTCGCGGAGCAATGCTCACAAGACTTGGAAGAGTTTTTTGATGCCGTCCTTCATGCTGCGGGCACAGGAGATTGGGATTTAGGGATTAGGCTCCTCAAAGGCCTCAGAGAACCGGACGAAATTCAAATGGGCTTTTCGCAAGGCCTTCCTCGCGGCAGAGGGGTCGGAGAAAAGCAAGCAGAACAGATATTTGAAGCAATTTTACGAAGCAAGGCCGTACAAACTGGTCTTATTCGAGATTTAAACGACGCGCTGATGTTCATCCCCGGCATAGGCCCAGACAAGGTTTCTGATATAACTACAAATATTGTTCGCCGGCACCTAATACAATATACTCAAAATCAATTTAGCCTGTATGGGATAGAGATAGATAGTTATATGCCGACCGGCCTGATATGGGATTCTGTAGAAGCCGATTGGACTGAGGGATACGATTACATTCCTGTTGTTAAGAATAGAAAGATACTTTTAGTCCCTAAGCGATATGTAAAATATGCGAGAGATTTTACTAGAGCTAGTCAGCGATACTATGATGGATTTATTGCGAGCTTTATCCGACAACGAGAACTATCAGCCATGGGGCGGCTCGTCAGATTTAAAGAAAAGAAGGACGGGTCTCGAACACCCATTGTCTACAAGGAAGATATAGAGAAAGAAGTCCCTAGACATAAGAACAGCATCGCAGACTTTTCATCCCAGCACCCAGAAGTCTATCAGAAGTTCAAGGACGCCTTCTTCCGTCACAATCCCGCGAGCGTAAATGCAATTATCGCTGCACAAGGACAGAATTTCCGAGAAATAGAGTATGCAAAGCACGCCGTAGAAGCGTTACGGGCAGTGCCATCTGGAAATCGCGATGCGAATGATTATCAATCCCTAATCGTCGGTATACTTCATTTCATTCTGTATCCTAATCTCTCAAACCCAGTGCTGGAACGCCCAATCAACGACGGTCGCAAACGCATAGACATCACGTTCGACAACACGTCGGACAAAGGTATTTTCGCTAGGCTACGGCAGGATCCGTTCCTGCAAGCGCGCGAAATAATGATCGAATGCAAGAATTACACGCATGACATAGCCAATCCAGAAATTGATCAAATGATCGGGAGATTTGATCATCGCAGAGGACGGTTTGGTATTGTAACATGCCGATCAGTCGAAGATCGGGGGAACATGATCGCCCGATGCACTGACGCGTTCCGATCACAGCAAGGTGTGGTCGTTGTCTTATCTGACGAGGATATTTGCGAAGCTCTCTTGGCAGGGCCCCTGGGTCGTGAAATCAGATTTGCGGAAATCATTCAATCTCAGCTCAGAGATCAACTAGGCTGAGTCAATCCATGACACTTCCATGACACTCCCTGTCACAAACACGTCACACAAAACCCCCATTGGCGGCTCAGCGAGTCGCCGCGGGGGTGGCGGCTTGGTTCGGTAACGACCCCCGACAGGATCTTTCCATGTTGCAGAAATTCGGTCTTATCGCTGGTGCGGCGACGTGCGCGCTGGCGCTTTCCGCTTGCCAGGATCAGGCGTCTTCGGGCGGCGGCGCGCGCGATTATATCAGCGCGGTCGGCTCCTCCACCGTCTATCCCTTTGCCACCGCGGTCGGCGAGAAATTCGCCGAAGCGACGGGCAACAAGACGCCGAAGATCGACAGCACGGGCACCGGCGGCGGCTTCGAACGCTTCTGCGCCGGCGTCGGCGGCGACACGCCCGACATCGCGAACGCATCGCGCCGCATCAAGAAAAAGGAGTTCGACACCTGCCAGGCGAATGGCGTCAAGGACATCGTCGAAATCCAGATCGGCATCGACGGCATTGCGCTGGGCGAAGCGACGCGCGGCCCCGGTTTCAAGCTGACCGAGGAAGATGTCTACAAGGCGCTGGCCGCCAACCCCTATGGCAAGCCGAACACCGCGAAGACGTGGAAAGACGTCAACCCCGCGCTGCCCGCGGTCGCGATCTCGGTTTTCGGCCCGCCGTCGACCAGCGGCACCTATGATGCGTTCAAGGAGCTGATCCTGGGCCGCGGGTGCGACGCGAATGCGGAGATGAAGGCGCTGAAGGACAGCGACAAGGACCAGCACGAGGCGGTGTGCACGACGCTGCGCGGTTCGCCCTATTATGTCGAGCAGGGCGAGAATGATAATTTGATCATCTCGAAGCTCGACAAGAATCCGACGAGCCTCGGCATCTTTGGCTTTTCCTATCTCGACGCCAACAAGGACAAGATCAAGGCGGTGCCGGTGCAGGGCGTCGCGCCGACCTATGCGGCGATCGCCGACGGCAGCTACCCCGGTTCGCGCCCGCTGTTCATCTATGTGAAGAAGGCGCATGTCGGCGTCGTCCCCGGGCTGGCCGAATTTGTCGCCGAGTTCCTGAAGGGCGCGGCCGACGGCGGATACCTCAACGCCAAGGGGCTGATCGTGTCGCCGAAGGATGTCGCCGACAAGGCCGCCGCCGCGGGCACCGCGATGACCGTGCTGGATGGCAGCGAGCTGAAATAAGCTCTCTTCCGCCGCCCGATGTTCCCCCGCGAAGGCGGGGGTCCATCACCTGCCCTCGCACTCTCCCGCGCCCGTCGTATAAGGCGACAGCATGGGAGATGGGCCCCCGCCTTCGCGGGGGAACATGTGAGGGATAAGCATCGAGCCAGGCTCCGACGCAACGCGTTGGACACACGGGGACATAAGTGACCTTCAACGCCGCCGCCCTTTTGCTTTTGATTGCGGGCCTTGCGCTGATCGGCTGGCTGGCCGGGCGCGCGCGGTCGAAGCTGCTCGCGGGGCGCGCGGGGGCGAAGCTGCATTCGCGGCCGCAATATCATGGCTGGTACGTCGCGCTGTGGCTGTTCGCGCCCGCGGCGATTTTCCTCGCGGTCTGGTCGAGCGTGTCGCCCGCGCTGATCACCAATCAGGTGCTGGCGAGCGAGGCGGCGCAAAACCTGCCGAGTTTCGGGTTCGAGCGCGGGGCGATCCTCTCCGACGCGCGGAGCGTCGCGCAAGGCAAGCAGGCCGATGTGCGGCTGCCCGCCGCGGCGCCGCTGGTCAAACCCTATGCCGACGCGACACGCCATTATGCGTGGATCGGCATCGCCGCGATGCTCGCGCTCGCGCTCGCGGGCGGGCTTTATGCCTTCACACGGATCAAGCCCGATTTCCGCGCGCGAAGCCGCGTCGAAAAGATCGTGATGGCGGTGCTGCTGCTCGCGTCGCTCGTTGCGATCCTGACGACCTTTGGCATCGTGTTGTCGTTGCTCTTTGAATCGATCCGCTTCTTCCGCCTTGTCTCGCCCGCCGAGCTCTTGTTCGGGACGAACTGGGCGCCGCAGAGCGGTGCGCCGCAGCCCGATACGTTTGGCGGCATCCCGCTGTTCTGGGGTACGGTGCTGATCGGCGCGATCATCGCGATGATCGTCGCGATCCCGATCGGGATGATGACCGCGGTGTACCTCACCCAATATGCCGCGCCGACGGTGCGCAAATGGGTGAAGCCGTGCCTCGAGATCCTCGCGGGGGTGCCGACGGTCGTTTACGGCTATTTCGCCGCGCTGACGGTCGCCCCGGCGCTGCGCGAGTTTGCGGTGATGATCGGCATTCCCAATGCCTCGACCGAAAGCGCGCTCGCCGCGGGGATCGTGATGGGGGTGATGATCATTCCCTTCGTCTCCTCGATGGCCGACGACAGCATCAACGCGGTGCCGCAGGCGATGCGCGACGGCAGCCTCGCATTGGGGGCGACGCCGAACGAAACGATCCGCCAGGTGCTGATCCCCGCCGCGCTGCCCGGCGTGATGGGCGGCATCCTGCTCGCGGTCAGCCGCGCGATCGGCGAAACGATGATCGTCGTCATGGCCGCGGGTCTGTCGGCGAACATGACCGCCAACCCCTTTGCCAGCGTCACCACGGTGACGGCGCAGATCGTGAAATTGCTGACGGGCGACCAGGAATTCGACAGCGCCAAGACGCTCGCCGCCTTTGCGCTCGGCCTCGTGCTCTTCATCGTCACGCTGTTGCTCAACATCGCCGCGCTGCGGATCGTCAAAAAGTATCGCGAAGCTTATGAATAGGGACACCACCCCGACCGACTGGAAGGCCGCGGCGATGCAGAAACGCATCGCGGGCCGCTATGCCGCCGAACGCCGGTTCAAGCTGATGGGGCTGGGCGCGGTGCTGCTGTCGGGCGCGTTCCTGGCGTTCCTGCTGTTCGTGATGGTCGGGAACGGCGCGCGCGGCTTTATCTATACGCATGTCGCGGTGCCGATCGATTTCAAGTCGACCCCGCTGACCGTCGACACCGCGCGGCTGGACGATGCCGACGCCGACCAGCTGATCGCGAACGCGGGGCTCGCCGACATCGTCGATTTTGCCGCCGACGAGGCGCTGGGCGACGGCGGGGCAGAGCTGATTTCCGAAAACGCCTGGAAAGAGGTGCGCAGCGCGATCAAGGCCGATCCCGAGCTTTTGAACGGCAGCAGCGTCTTTGAACTGCCCGCGGCGTCCGAAGTCGACATCATGGCGAAGGAAGGCACGCGCGGCGAACTCGGCGCGCGGGTCGATGCGCTGGAAAAGGACGGCAAGCTGTCGACCGGCATCCATTGGCCCTTCTTCAAGAACGCCGACGCGACCGACCCCGCGGTTGCGGGCATATGGGGCGCGCTCAAGGGATCGGTGCTGACGATCTTCATTGCCTTTTTGATCGCCTTTCCGACCGGGGTGCTCGCGGCGCTTTATCTGGAAGAATATGCGCCGAAGAACCGCTGGACCGACCTTATCGAAGTGTCGATCAACAACCTCGCCGCGGTGCCCTCGATCATCTTTGGCCTGCTCGCGCTCGCGGTGTTCATCAACTGGTTCGGGCTGTGCCAGGCGAGCCCGCTCGTCGGCGGGCTGACGCTCGCGCTGATGACGATGCCGGTGATCGTGATCGCCAGCCGTAACGCGATCAAGGCCGTCCCGCCGTCGATCCGCGACGCCGCGCTGGGCGTGGGCGCGAGCCCCGTGCAGGTGGTGTTCCACCATGTCCTTCCCCTCGCCCTCCCCGGCATCCTCACGGGCACGATCATCGGCATGGCGCGCGCGCTGGGCGAAACCGCGCCGCTGCTGCTCGTCGGGATGCGCGCCTTTATCGGCGACGTACCGGGCGGCATCTGTTCGCCCTCGACCGTGCTGCCGATGCAGATCTTCCTCTGGTCGGACGAAGTCGACCGGGGCTTTGTCGAGAAGACCTCCGCCGCGATCATCGTGCTGCTCATCGTGCTGCTGTCGATGAACGCCTTTGCGATCTATCTTCGCAACAAATTCGAAAAACGCTGGTGACCATGACAAACGACGACCTCACTATCGCCGACCCCAAGATGAAGGCCGAAGGCGTCAACGTCTTCTATGGCGAAAAGCAGGCGATCAACGATGTGTCGATCGACGTCGGCACCGACCTCGTCACCGCCTTCATCGGCCCGTCGGGGTGCGGCAAGTCGACCTTTCTGCGGTCGCTCAACCGCATGAACGACACCGTCGCGAGCGCACGCGTCACGGGCAGGATCGAACTCGACGGTGAGGATATTTACGCGCCGTCGATGGACGTCGTGCAGCTGCGCGCGCGCGTCGGCATGGTGTTCCAGAAACCCAATCCCTTTCCCAAGTCGATCTATGACAATGTCGCCTATGGCCCGCGTATCCACGGGCTTGCCCCGTCGAAGGCCGATCTCGACGTCATCGTCGAACGCGCGCTGGTGCGCGCGGGCCTGTGGGACGAGGTCAAGGACCGCCTCGGCGAAAGCGGCACCGCCTTGTCGGGCGGCCAGCAGCAGCGGCTGTGCATCGCGCGCGCGATCGCGGTCGATCCCGAAGTCATTTTGATGGACGAACCCTGTTCGGCGCTCGACCCGATTGCGACGGCGAAGATCGAGGAGCTGATCCACGAACTGCGCGGAAAATATGCGATCGTGATCGTCACCCACAATATGCAGCAGGCGGCGCGCGTGTCGCAGCGCACCGCCTTTTTCCACCTCGGAACGCTGGTCGAATATGGCAAGACGACCGACATATTCACCAACCCGCGGCAGGAACGCACCAAGGATTACATCACCGGGCGCTATGGTTGATCCGTAGCCGCAGAAGGACGAAGCAATGGCAGTTACCAACGATCATACGGTCAAGGCCTTTGACGAGGACCTCAATCGCCTCCGCGGCCTGATCAGCGAGATGGGCGGCCGCGCCGAACAGGCGCTGCTTCAGGCGATGACCGCGCTCGGCAAGGGCGATCTTGACCTTGCGGCGCAGGTCGTGCGCGACGACAAGAAGATCGACGCGCTGGAGGCCGAGGTCGAGCAGCTTGCAGTGCAGACCATCGCGCTCCGGGCGCCGATGGCGGACGATTTGCGCGAAATGATCGCGGCGCTGAAGATCGTTTCGGTCGTCGAGCGCATCGGCGATTATGCGAAGAATATTGCCAAGCGCGTCGCGCTGATGGACCAGACGCGATCGATCGAAGCGATCCCGGTGCTCATGTCGATGTCGAACATCGTCGCCGAGCTGGTTCACGACGCGCTCGACAGCTTTGCCGCGCGCGACGCCGAACTCGCGGTGCGCGTGACGGTGCGCGACAAGAATGTCGACGATTTCTACAACAGCATCTTTCGCACGCTCGTCACCTTCATGATGGAAAATCCGAAATATATTTCGGAAAGCGCACACCTGCTGTTCGTCGCCAAGAATCTGGAGCGCATGGGCGACCATGCGACCAATATCGCCGAGATGGTCTATTATGTCGTCACCGGCGAACATATGGAGGAACGCGAGCGCGGCGAGACCCCCGAAGAAAGCGCGGCGGCGGAGAAGGAGCAAGGCTGATGCCCCAGCCCGACCTGCTGCTGATCGAGGATGACGAGGCGATCGCCGAGCTCATCGTCTGGCATTTCGCGCGCGAGGGATTTTCGGTCCGGCAAACGCCCGACGGCGAACAGGCGCTGGTGCTGGTCGAAGAACGCGTCCCCGACATCGTCCTGCTCGACTGGATGATCGAAAGCCTGCCCGGCATCGAGGTTTGCCGCCGTCTTCGTCGCAACCCCAAATCGGCGAACGTACCGATCATCATGCTCACCGCACGCGGCGAGGAAGAGGACCGCATCCGGGGCCTCGAAACCGGCGCCGACGATTATGTCACCAAGCCATTCAGCCCGCGCGAGCTGGTCGCGCGCGTCCAGGCGGTGCTGCGCCGGCTGCGCCCCGCGCTGGCGGGCGAGATGCTGACCTATGCCGACATCGAGCTCGATTCGGTCGCGCACAAGGTCGTGCGGGCTGGGCATGTCGTCGCGATGGGGCCGACCGAGTTCCGCCTGCTCCGCCATTTCATGGAACATCCCGGCCGCGTCTTTTCGCGCGGGCAATTGCTCGACAGCGTGTGGGGCCAGGACAGCGACATCGAACTGCGCACGGTCGACGTGCATATCCGGCGGCTGCGCAAGGCGATCAACCTGCCCGGCACGAGCGACATTATCCGCACGGTGCGATCGGCGGGTTACGCGCTGGACGCGGGCAAGAGCGTTTGACGGGGATGGCCGGGGTCAGGCGGCGGCGGACCTGAATTTCATCGTCATCCCGGCCTTGGCAAAAGTTGGCGAATGTCCGAAAACGACCGAAAGCTGCCCTCAACTCTATCGTCATCCCGGCGAAGGGTGTTCAGAGGCACGTGACTCTGAAACACGATCTCACCCTATCGGTTTTCAGCAGGGTTGAGATCCCGGCCTTCGCCGGGATGACGGATAAGGGAAGGTCGGCTTCCCACCCCAAAGCCGACGCCCGCTACCCCGCAGGCAAGCGTAGCCGCACCAGCAAACCGCCCAGATCCTCGCTCTCTTCCAGCGTGATCGTGCCGCCATAGATTTCGGCCACATCGCGGACAATCGCGAGGCCGAGGCCGGTCCCCGGCTTGCCGCTGTCCAGCCGGACGCCGCGGTCGAAGATGCGCGTGCGGTCGGCGGGCGAGATTCCGGCGCCGTCGTCCTCGACGATGATCTCCGCCATCGCCCCGTCGCGGCCGATCGTCACGAAAACGCTGCCGCCACCATATTTGGCCGCATTTTCGAGCAGATTGCCGACCAGTTCGTCGAGGTCCTGGCGCTCGACTTGCACCACCAAAGCCCGGTCGCCCGCGGCGTCGAGCCGCGCGTCGGGATAGAGCGCCGCGACCGCGCGCGACACGCTCTGGACGCTGTCCCACACCACCGCGCGCGCCTGCGCCGCGCCGCGCCGCCCGACCGCGCGCGCGCGGGCAAGGTGATGGTCGACCTGCCGCTGCATCGTCGCCGCTTCGCGCCGCACCGTCTCGGCGAGTTCGGAATCGGAGCTGGTCGCGCTGTTCACGAGCACGGTGAGCGGGGTCTTCAGCGCGTGTGCGAGATTACCGGCGTGGAGCCGCGCTTCCTCTGCCTGTTTCTCATTATGCGCGAGCAGCGCGTTGAGTTCGTCGACCATCGGCTGCACCTCGAGCGGCAGCGGCGCATCGACGCGGCGGTTCTGCCCCCCGCGCATCGCCGCAATCGCGCGCCGGATGTGGCGCAGCGGCCAGAGGCCGTAAAAGGTCTGGAGCGCCGCGAGAATGATGAGGCCGAGGCCGAGCAGGGCGAGGCTGGGGATCAGCGTCTTGCGCACCGCCCCGACCTGAACATCCAGCGCCTCGCGCGATTGCGCGATCTGGTAACGCCAGCTCACCTCGCTGCCGGGCAGGATGACATTGCGTTCGAGGATGCGCAGTTCCTCTTCGGGAAACTGGTCGCTGTCATAGGTGTGGATCTGGTCGTCGATGTGCGGCGTCGGCGCCTTCAGCGTCCGTTCCCACAGCGACCGCGAGCGATAGGGTTCCTGCCCGCCGCCGCTGATCTGCCAGTAAAGCCCGCTGTAAGGCTCCAGAAACCGCTGGTCGCCGAGCGGTTCGATCAACCGCACCTCGCCATCGGGGCCGATTTCCGACGAACGGATCATCGCGATCAGGACATATTCGAGGCTCGAATCGAAATTGCGGGTGATCGCGCTGGTCAACACCCGGTCGAGCGCAAAGCCGCCGCCGATCAGAAGCACCGAAATCCACAGCGCCGCGATCGCGATCATGCGCCGCGCGAGCGAACCGGTCATGCGGTTGGTCAAGGCGGGATCCAAAGCCTCCGCCCTTTCATCCTCCGTCATCCCGGCGAAGGCCGGGATCTCGCCCTAGCAGAATGACGCACCGGCGAGATCCCGGCTTTCGCCGGGATGACGGCAAAAGAAAGGGGACAGCCCACTTCAACCCTGCGGGTCGTCGAGCTGGTAGCCGAGTCCGCGGATGGTGGTGATGATGTCGGCCCCCAGCTTTTTGCGGATGCGCGTCACGAACACCTCGATCGTGTTCGAATCGCGGTCGAAATCCTGATCGTAAATATGTTCGATCAATTCGGTTCGCGACACGACCTTGCCCTTGTGATGGAGCAGGTAGGACAGGAGCTTATATTCCTGCGCGGTCAGCTTCACCGGCTCACCCGCGAGCGTGACACGGCCCGACCGCGTGTCGAGCCGCACATCGCCCGCAGTCAGCTCGCTCGACGCATTGCCCGACGCGCGGCGGATGAGCGCGCGCAGCCGCGCGATCAGTTCTTCGGTCTGGAACGGCTTGGCGAGATAATCGTCGGCGCCGGCGTCGAGGCCCGCGACCTTGTCCGACCAGCTGTCGCGCGCGGTCAAAACGAGCACGGGGAAATTGCGCTTTTCGCGGCGCCAGCGGTCGAGCACGGTCAGCCCGTCGATCTCGGGCAGGCCAAGGTCGAGGATCGCGGCGTCATAGGTTTCGGTCGAGCCCAGAAAATGCCCGTCCTCGCCATCAGTCGCAAGGTCCACGGCATAACCCGCGCCCTCCAGCGTCGCTTTGAGCTGCGGCCCCAGCGTGGGTTCGTCCTCGACAATCAAAATCCGCATTCGGGCGCCTTTCCTTTGCACACCGGCGCGGCCGGCGGCATGTTTCGACTATGTATCAAGTCCGGACGTCCATCGCAAAATTTGGTTGCGAGTCCGCCTTTGCTGCTGTGTCAGGGGTTGCGGCCGACGATGCGGCCGGTGCGTGCGTCGACATAGACGACGACGACCTGGCTGCCGTCCATGAATTTGAGCTTGTAGATCATCCGTTCAGCGTCGAACTGCGGTCCGCCGAGAAAGCTCATCTCGCTATAGGGCGGGCGCGACCGCACGTCGGCGATCAGCTTGCCGAGCGGCACCACCTGCCCCTGCGCCGCCGCCTCGCGCAGATGCCGCTGGTCGCGATCGCCGCGCGCGTCCGCAGGTGCCGCCGCGGCGAGCAGCAATCCCGAAAGGAGCGAAAAGGTCAGGGTGCGGATCATGGCCGTTTCTCTATCGCGCGAGCATTGAATAGCCGATGAATGGGCGCGTCAGCCGTGGTTCGGGTTCGGGACCGGTTGATCCATGGCGCCGGGGCCATGGTGGGCGCGACAGGGATTGAACCTGTGACCCCACCCGTGTGAAGGGTGTGCTCTACCGCTGAGCTACGCGCCCGTCCCGGTGCGGAAAACAGGTCCGCGGTCCGAAAGCCGGACGTCCATAGCCGCTGACGCGGCGAATGCAACGCCCATTTGCCCGAAAATCCGGTCATCGATGCAAAACGGGCCGCAGCTTGCGCCGCGGCCCGAGATATGTTCGACAAGAAAAGCCGCCAACCTTAGTTGACGGCGTCCTTGAGGGCCTTGCCGGCCTTGAACTTCGGCTGGTTCGACGCCGCGATGGTCATCGTTTCGCCGGTGCGCGGGTTGCGGCCGGTCGATGCCTTGCGCTTGCTGACCGCGAAGGTACCGAAGCCGACGAGACGGACTTCGCCGCCCTTCTTCAGCGAGCCGGTGATCGCGTCGAAGACGGCTTCGACGGCCTTGCTGGCATCACCCTTGGTCAGGCCGCTCGAATCGGCGACGGCGGCGATCAGGTCTTGTTTGTTCATGCCTAAGGAACCCCTGCATTATGGTTGAATGATTCTCATGGCCCGAAGCCATGGCGCGCCACTAACGATGTTTGACCCCGGCTTGTCAAAGCAAAAAAGGCAGAAAAACGTCCCAAATCGCCGATTATGCGACGAATTTGGGACGAACGCCCCCTCGGCGGCCGGCGAGTCAGTGCCGAATCGCGCTTTCGGGATCGCCCCCGGCGCCGATCGGCGGCGAGGCCGCAAGTTCGTCGGCCTCGGTCCATTCGATCGGTTCGACCGGCGAAACCAGGGCTTCGGCGAGCACCTGATCGACATGGCTGACGGGAATGACCTTCAGCTTTTCGGTGATGTTCGCCGGGATTTCGACCAGATCCTTTTCATTCTCTTCGGGAATGAGCACGGTCGTGATCCCCCCGCGGAGCGCCGCGAGCAGCTTTTCCTTGAGGCCCCCGATCGCGAGCACGCGGCCGCGCAGCGTCACCTCGCCGGTCATTGCGACGTCCTTGCGCACCGCGATGCCGGTGAGCGTCGAGACCATCGCCGTGACCATGCCAACACCCGCCGAAGGGCCGTCCTTGGGCACCGCGCCTTCGGGAAGGTGGATATGGATGTCCTTGCGCGCGAACAGGCTGGGCTTGATCCCGTAGGCGGGCGCGCGCGCCTTTACGAACGACAGCGCCGCCTGCACCGATTCGGTCATCACCTCACCGAGCTTGCCGGTCGTCTTGACCTGGCCCTTGCCCGACGCGGTAACCGCCTCGATCGTCAACAACTCGCCGCCCACTTCGGTCCAGGCAAGGCCGGTGACGGCGCCGACCTGATCCTCGCGGTCCGACACGCCGTGACGGAATTTCCGCACGCCCGAAAATTCGGAGAGGTTGTCGGGCGTGATCGTCACGCTGTCCGCCTTGCCCTCCAATATCTTGCGCAGCGCCTTGCGCGCCAGCCGCGCGATCTCGCGCTCGAGCGTGCGGACGCCCGCTTCGCGCGTGTAATAGCGGATGAGGTCGCGCAGACCCTCTTCGGTCAGCTCGAACTCGCCGTCCTTCAGGCCATGCGCCTCGACCTGCTTGGCGATCAGGTGGCGCCGGGCGATCTCGACCTTTTCGTCCTCGGTATAGCCTTCGAGCCGGATGATCTCCATGCGGTCGAGCAAAGGCTGCGGCAGGTTCAAGGAATTCGCCGTCGTGACGAACATGATGTCCGAAAGGTCGACGTCGATTTCCAGATAATGATCCTGGAATTTCGCATTCTGTTCGGGATCGAGCACCTCGAGCAGCGCCGATGCCGGATCGCCGCGGAAATCCTGGCCCAGCTTGTCGATCTCGTCGAGCAGGAACAGCGGGTTCATCGCGCCCGCTTTTTTAAGGTTGGTGACGATCTTGCCCGGCAGCGAGCCGATATAGGTGCGGCGGTGGCCGCGAATCTCGGCCTCGTCGCGCACGCCGCCCAGCGACTGGCGTACGAACTGGCGGCCCGTCGCCTTGGCGATCGAACGACCGAGCGACGTCTTGCCAACGCCCGGAGGGCCGACGAGGCACAGGATCGGGCCCTTCAGCTTGTTGGTGCGCGCCTGCACCGCCAGATATTCGACGATCCGGTCCTTGACCTTTTCGAGCGCATAATGGTCGTCGTCGAGGACGGCCTGCGCCTTCGCGATATCCTTCTTGAGCTTCGACTTCTTGCCCCATGGCAGGCCGATCAGCGTGTCGAGATAGTTGCGCACCACCGTCGCTTCGGCCGACATCGGCGCCATTGCGCGCAGCTTCTTCAGCTCGGCATTGGCCTTGGCCTTCGCCTCCTTCGACATTTTGAGGCTGTCGACCTTGAGCTGAAGCTCGGCAAGGTCGTCGCCGCCCTCGCCATTGTCGTTGCCCAGTTCGCGCTGGATCGCCTTCAATTGTTCGTTGAGATAATATTCGCGCTGGCTCTTTTCCATCTGGCGCTTCACGCGGCCGCGGATCTTCTTTTCGACCTGCAGCACGCCGAGCTCGCCCTCCATGAAGGCGAACACCATTTCAAGCCGCTTCGACGGCGCATCCTCGACGAGCAGCGCCTGCTTGTCGGCGACCTTGATATTGAGATTGCCCGCGACCGAGTCGGCGAGGCGCGAGGCGTCGTCGATCTGCGACAGCTGCACCGCGGTTTCGGCGGGCATCTTTTTATTGAGCTTCGCGTAATTTTCGAACTGGTCTACGACCGAGCGCATCAGCGCGGCGGTATCGACGCTGTCGTCTACCGTGTCGGCAATCGGCTTGACGCTCGCCATCACGGCCTTGTCGGCGTCGGTGAGCGCCAGCAGTTTCGCGCGCTCCTTGCCCTCGACCAGCACGCGGACGGTGCCGTCGGGCAGCTTCAACAGCTGTAAAACCGTGGCGATCACGCCAACATCATAAAGGTCGTCGCGCTGCGGATCGTCCTCGCCCGGATCGAGCTGTGCCACGAGGAAAATTTCCTTGCCCGCCTCCATCGCGACCTCGAGCGCGGCGACCGAACGGTCGCGGCCGACGAACAGCGGCACGATCATGTGCGGAAAAACGACGATGTCGCGCAGCGGGAGAAGGGGATAAGATTGCGTCATTATGGCTCCTGAACGCGCGCCGCGACCGGGCGCTGCGTCCTTCTTATAAGGTGGTCATCGCTAATATGGCGTAACTTGCGCCGCGTTCAATGTAGGAGCGCTGAATGGCGGAGGGATCGCATCTCGTCCAACATGTCATCCCGGCGAAGGGTGTTCAGAGGCACATGACTCTGAAACACGATCTCGCCATGGCGTTCCCATGCACCCGTGAGATCCCGGCCTTCGCCGGGATGACTATGAGGTCAAAACGGCAGTTTGAACCCTGGCGGCAGCGGCAGGCCGCTCGTCATCTTGCCCATTTCCTCGTTGCTCGCGGCATCGGCCTTTTCGCGGGCGTCGTTGAAGGCCGCGGCGAGCAGGTCCTCGAGCATCTGCTTGTCGGCGGGGACGATCAGGCTGTCGTCGATATGGATTGCCTTGATCCGCCCCTTGGCGGTCGCCTTGATCTTCACCAGGCCGCCGCCCGAGACGCCTTCGACCTCGACACTGTCGAGCTTCGCCTGCGCTTCCTGCATCTGCGCCTGCACGGTGGCCGCGGCTTCCTGCGCCGCCTTCATCATTTCTTCGATCGATTTCATGGATTGGCCCTATGCTGAACATTATCGTCTTCGACAAGCCTGGCGTCGGGAAAAGCCGCCAGGGCGGCCTTTACGACCGGCAGTTCGCGAATGCGCGCGTCATTGTCGGCGAGCTGCGCCGCTTTCATCTGGCCAAGGCTCGGCCGCCCTTCGCCTTCGCCCGCGCGGACCTGCCAGCGGCTGCCGGTCTGGTTGAACAGCGCCTCGCCCAGCCGCCGCGCGAAATCGCCATCGAGAGCGGACACAGGCGCGTAAATCAGGCGACCCGGTTCGAGTTCCAGCAACCGAAGGTCGTCGTAAACCTGCCGTGCAAGCTGATGATTTCCCGTACTTTCGAGGAGCTGGTGAATCTGGGCAATGGTCAGCGCAGTTGCCGCAGCCTCGGCGGGTGACGCGGCCTCTGTCGCCGCGCCCTCCTGCCCGGCGGGTGCGCCCGGAGCGGTCGGCGCAGCAGGGGCGGCGACGGGCATGGCCGGGACACCGCCCGATTCGAGCAATTTCGCTAGCTCACCCGGATCGGGGAGCGAGGCGGCGTAGATGACGCGCAGCAGCAGCATTTCGAGATGTTCGAGCGGATTGTTCGCTCGCAGCACCTCGTCATGCCCCTTGAGCAGCAGCTGCCACAGCCGGTTCAGGGGCGCGAAGCCCAGCTTCTGCGCCCAATCCGTGATGCGCTCGCGGTCGGCCTCCGCGAGCGCAGGGTCGTCGTGCCGCGACACTTTCGCGAGCGTGACCGCGTGGGTGAGATCCATCAGCCCGCGCACCATCGCGACGGGTTCGATCCCGAGCGCATATTGCGCGCGCGCCAGGTCGATCGCACCGCCGCTATTGCCTTCGAGAATCGCCGCCATCAGCTGCGCGATCGACGAGCGGTCGGACAGGCCGAGCATCGTGCGCACCTGATCGGCGCTGACCTTGACGCCGCCGTCGAGGTCGGCGTGCGCGATCGCCTGATCGAGAATCGACAGCCCGTCGCGCACCGATCCTTCGGCGGCGCTCGCGATCAGCCAGATCGCGGGCGCCTCGGCCTCCACGCCCTCCTTCTGCAAAATCGCGCTGAAGTGCGCGAACAACATGTCGGGGGTGATGCGGCGCAGGTCGAAGCGCTGGCAGCGCGAGAGTACCGTCACCGGCACCTTGTTCACTTCGGTCGTCGCGAACAGAAATTTGACGTGCGGCGGCGGTTCTTCGAGCGTTTTCAACAGCGCATTGAAGGCATTGCGCGAAAGCATATGCACTTCGTCGACGATGTAGATCTTGTAGCGCGCCGAGACGGCGGCATAGCGCACCGCCTCGATAATCTCGCGCACGTCATCGACGCCGGTGTTCGACGCCGCGTCCATTTCGATCACGTCGATATGGCGCCCCTCGGTAATCGCGCGGCACGGCTCGCACACGCCGCACGGGTCGATCGTCGGCCCTCCCTGCCCGTCGGGGCCGATGCAGTTGAGCGCCTTCGCGATCAGGCGCGCGGTCGAGGTTTTGCCGACCCCGCGAACGCCGGTCATCAAAAAGGCGTGCGCCAGCCGGTCGCGCGCAATGGCGTTGCCCAGCGTCTTCACCATCGCATCCTGCCCGATCAGTTCGGCGAAGGTCTGCGGGCGATATTTGCGGGCGAGGACGCGATAAGGGCCGGACGATGCCGCCGGCGCAGGCGTCTCGGGCAAGTCCATGCCCAGCATCGGGGGTTCGTCGTCGGCGGAATCGCTCATGGCCCCGTCTTAGGGGGCGGCGGCGCGCTTGTCGAAGGGGGAAATGGGTGGGAGCCGGAACGACCCGCAGCGAATTCGTTGCGGCTGCTTCCTTCCGGACCTGACCGGGTTGGCGAAGACTGCGTCCGCCCGACTCCCGCGGCGCATATGGCGGCAGACGATCCCAAATGCAAGATCGGCGCGGTCAAGGGGGATAGCGACGGCTTGGGGTGGTTTCCCGACCTTCCCTTATCCGTCATCCCGGCGAAGGCCGGGATCTCACCCTGACGGTTTGCCGCACCGGCGAGATCCCGGCCTTCGCCGGGATGACGATAGAGTTGAGGGCGGCTTCCGGTTGAAACCGGACATTCGCACCCTCACCGTCAGTCGCCCCAGATATGATCGGTCTGAATCCAGCCCTTGCGGCCCTTGACGTCAAGGCGGCACCAGCCGTCCTTGCAATCGCTGATGCGCCCGACGACGCCTGGCTCGGCGCGATAGACGACGGGTGCGGTCGCGCTCGGTTCCTCGCGCATCGGGCGCGTTTCACCGGTGACGATCGCGGTGCGGGTCCGGCTCAAAAGCCGCGCCGCCATCCAGCCGCGCGTGCCGTCGGGATCCTCGATGCGGCGCCAGTTTTCATGGCGCGCGATGACTTTCACGGGCAAATCCTTGCGGCGATATTCCCACAATACGGGCACGTCGGGCGACGGCCCCTTGCGCATCCGCGCTTCGTCGACGCTGATCGACGCCCAATAGGGCAATTCGGGGTCCGACTGGGCCGATGCCGGTCCCACCACGGCAAGGCTGAGCGAAATCAGGGCAATTTTCCGGCTGGTCATCGCAAACCCTTGTCAAAGTTGCGGCCCATTATCAACCGGGAGCGTCGGACCGGCGGGCGGTCGTCCACAGCCTTGACCGTCCCTGCCCCCTTGACCCCTCCGCGCGGGCGCGCTCTATCGGCGGCCATGCCCGATTCATCCCGTCCCAAACGTCCGCGCGTCGTCGTAACCCGCCAGCTGATGCCGCATGTCGAGGCGCGCATGGCCGAATTGTTCGACGTGGCGCTGTCGGCGCACGACCATGCCTTTACCAAGGACGAACTCAAGGCGGCTGTGGCCGACTGCGACGTGTTCGTTCCCACCGTGACCGACGCAATCGATGCCGAGGTGATCGCTGCGGCGGGCGAGCGGCTGAAGCTGATCGCCAATTTCGGCGCCGGGGTCGATCATATCGATCTGGCCGCGGCGCGCGCCAAGGGCATCATGGTGTCGAACACGCCCGGTGTTTTTACCGAGGACACCGCCGACATGACGATGGCGCTGATCCTGAGCGTGCCGCGCCGGCTGGCCGAGGGCGAGAAGCTGATGCGGTCGGGCAAGTGGCAAGGCTGGGCGCCGAGCGCGATGCTGGGGCACCGCGTCGGCGGCAAATTGCTCGGCATCATCGGAATGGGCCGCATCGGCCTTGCTGTCGCGCGGCGCGCGCGCGCCTTTGGCCTGTCGATCCATTATCATAATCGCAAGCGGCTTCCCGAAGCCATCGAGGAGGAATTGGGCGCAAGCTATCATGCGAGCGTCGACACGCTGCTGCGGATCAGCGACGTCGTCACGATCCACTGCCCGCACACCAGCGAAACGCACGCGATGGTGAGCGCCGCGCGGATCGGCGCGATGAAGCCGACCGCCTACCTTATCAATACCGCCCGCGGCGAAATCGTCGACGAAAAGGCGCTGATCGCGGCGCTCCAGACCGGCCGCATCGCGGGCGCGGGGCTCGACGTCTACACCCACGAACCCGCCGTCGACCCCGCGCTGCTCGCGCTCGACAATGTCGTGCTGCTCCCGCATCTCGGCTCGGCAACGATCGAGGGCCGCGAAGCGTCGGGCGAAAAGGTCATCGCCAACATCCGCGCCTGGTGCGACGGCCACCGCCCCCCCGATCAGGTGCTGGAGGGGTGGGCTTAGAGTCGACACCCGTTCAATGCCGCCCTGGATTGCTTCGCTACGCTCGCAATGACGGAGTGATTAATCCCCCGTCAAAATCCGGTCGACGAGTTGCTTCACCGTAGGCGTGAAATTGTTCGAGTAAAAAGGATCGGTCTTGAAATTGAACGCGGCATGGCCCGCGAACATCAGATTCTGCTCGACGTCGCCGCCGTGCGCAATGTCCTGGAGCGTCTTCTGGATGCAGAAACTGCGCGGGTCGGCGAGGTAGCCGGTCGAATAATCGTCATGGTCCTTCCACGCCGAAAAGCCGCAATGCGACAGGCAGCCCATGCAGTCGGCCTGGTCCTTGCGGATGGTGCTCTTGTCGGTTTCGGTCACGAACACGACCGTATTGTCGGGGGTTTTCAGCGCCTCGGTATAGCCTTCGGCGTACCAGTCGCGCGCGCGGTCGCGATCGTGCGGCGTGACCCAGAAATTCTTTCCCTTCACCCCCACGTCGAGTTGGACGACATGGTCGCCCGCTTCCTGTTTCGAGTAGGGAATCTGACGTTCCGAGCGCGCTTCGAGGTCGCGGAGGAAGGGGTTGCGCACCGCGCTGGAGTAAAATCCGGTCGGCGAGAATCGGTGGAGCAGCACGTCGCCCTCGTCGAGCGTGCGGAGGCGGTCTTTCCACGCCTGCGGGATCGGGCTTTCTTCGGTGAGGAGCGGCCGCGTGCCATATTGAAAGGCGATCTGGCCGAGTTCGGGATTGTCGATCCAATGCTCCCAGTCGCGCAGATACCAGACGCCGCCCGCCATCACGATCGGCACGCTATCGGCGATCCCCTCTGCGCGCATCGTGTCGCGCAGCGCCTTGACGCGCGGATAGGGATCTTCGGGTTTCAGCGGATCTTCGGCGTTCGACAGGCCGTTATGCCCGCCCGCGAGCCACGGATCTTCGTATACCACCGCCGCCATCAGGTCGGCGACCTTGTGATAGGCGCGCTTCCACAACGCGCGAAAGGCGCGCGCCGACGAAATGATCGGCAGATAATGGACATTGTGCCGCGCCGCGATCTCGCTGAGCTTGTACGGCATTCCCGCGCCGCAGGTGACGCCGGTGACAAGCCCCTTGGCGCGTTCTAGCACGCCTTCGAGAACCTGCTGCGCACCACCCATTTCCCACAGCACGTTGATGTTGATCGCGCCCTTGCCGCCCGCGATGTCGTGCGCGCGCTTCACCTGTTCGACCGCGCCGTCGATCGCATAGCGGACCAGTTCTTCGTGCCGTTCCTTGCGCGTCAGCGCGCGATAGATTTGCGGGATGATCTTGCCGTCGGCGTCATAGCTGTCGGCGTTGACCGCCGAAACCGTGCCGATACCGCCGGCCGCGGCCCACGCGCCGCTCGACATATGGTTGGTCGCCGACACGCCCTTGCCGCCTTCGACCAGCGGCCAGACTTCACGCCCGCCATAAAGGATGGGCTTCAAACCTTTGAACACTCTAAACCTTCTCTCTCTCCGCCGACCCGCGCGTGCGAACCGGCCCCCGTCATGCCGCTTCCGTAAGCGGAAGAGGCCCCTGCTTGTCAATCGAAGCCGATCCAACGCCCCGTAAAAACGTCATACCCATCAAGCGCGCCAGCATAGAGCTTTTGATAGCGCGCGACCATGATAGATTCGTCAAAGCGTTCCGCGGCGACGCGCCGGTTCGCGGCGCCGACCGCCGCGCGCAGCGCCGCGTCGGTGCCCAAGCGGGCCAGCGCCGCGCGAAAGGCCGCTTCGTCGTCCGCAATGAACGGACGGTTCGCGTCCGACACCATCGCCGCGACATCGCCGACATCGGGGCTGACGACCGGCAGACCTGCCGCCATCGCCTCGATCACCGCGATCGGCGCCTGTTCGCTGCGCGACGACAGCGCGAGCATATCGAAATGGCCAATCCAGCGCGCGGGTTGGGCCATAAAGCCCGGCATCAACAGCCGGCCCGTCATGCCGCAGGCGGCCGCTTCGGCCTCGATCGCTGCCCTTTCGGGTCCTTCGCCGACGATGACGAGGCGGATATGGGCGGGCAGCGGCGCGACCGCGCGGACCAGGCGCGGCAGATCCTTGACCTTGCGCAATCCCGCGACGGTCCCGATCACCACCTCGCCCTCGCGCCGGACGAAGCCGGATATCGCCTGCGTCGGCGCTTCGCCATAGGCCGCGACGTCGATGCCGTTGCGGATGAGCCGCACGCCGTCGCCGACGCCCCATTCGCGGACGGCGATCCGCTGAAGCTGGACCGAGGGCACCACCACCGGGGCGCAGCGATACAGCGCGATGCGCCGGAACAGATTGCGTTTCCAGTTGCGCCGGACGCTTTCATCCTCGTTGAACCCATCCTCATGGTGGACAAGGTCGGGCATCGCGTGGCCGTGACGCGCAAGATTCAGACGGCGCGCCATCACCCCGTCCATCGCCCCCCAATTATAGCTGAGCAGCAGGTCAAACCGGCAGAAATAGCGCGCAAGATCGCGATAGCGGGCGAGCGACGGGCGCCCGTGCAGCGGCGGTGCGTCCTTCGGAAATTCGACGCGGACGGCGGGATCGATTGCCTCGCGCGCGCCGAGCGCGTCGGGAACGGCCGACAGGATCGTGTGCTGCGCGCGATCCTCCATCAAATTCATCAGGCGGACGGCGCGGGCTTCCTTGCCGCCCAGCGAAAAGCTGGAATGGAGATGGAGGATGCGCACGGGATGTTCACGTGGCGCGATGTCACCGCGTCCGGTCATGCGGGCGGCAGGCTGGCAACCCAGGCGTCGATCGCCGCGCGCGCTTCGGGTTCGTCCATCGTCGGCGCATGACCGACGCCCGGCACTTCGACAAGGCGCGCTCCGGGCAATTCGGCCGCCATTTTTTCGGCCGCGGAACGGGCCAATATATCCGACAGCGCGCCGCGCAGGACGAGCAGCGGAATGCCGCCGAGCGCGCGATAGGCGGGCCACAGGTCGATCCCTGCGTCGCCGCCGTTGGGAACGCGCAGCGGCGCCGCGATCTGCTTGTCATAATCGGTGACGATCCGCCCTTCGGGGGTCAGCTTGTGCGTGCGCTTGGTCAGTCGCAGCCAGTCGTGGATGCTATAACTGGGATAAATCGCGGCATTGAGCTCGGCGAAGGTGCGCGCGGCATGCATCCAGGTCGGCTGGCTTCCGCCGGCGCCGATATAGTCGCGAATGCGGTCGAGCCCCGCGGCCTGCAATTCGGGTCCGACATCGTTGAGCACCGCGCCGACGATGCGCCCCGGCAGGCTGGCCGCCATCAGCATCGACACCAGCCCGCCGAGCGACGTGCCGATCGTCGCGAAGCGGTCGATGCCCAACTCGTCGAGCAAGGCGACGACATCCTGAACATAGGTCAGCGGCACATAGGTCATCGGGTCCTTGGCATAGGCGCTCTCGCCGCGGCCGCGGAACTCGACCACGATCACCTGGCGATATTGCGCGACATGCGGCGCCAATCCTTCGAAATCGCGGGCATTGCGCGCAAGGCCGGGCATACACAGGACCGGCGGCGCGCCTGCGCTGCTGTCGGGGCCGGAATAGACGCGCGCGTGCAGCCGGACGCCATCGTGCGACCACCAATAATGGTCGGCCCATTCGCGGCGGCTGTCGTCTCTGCCCAGAATCGATTGTCCCCTTGGTCTGTATCGCGCCCGACAAATGCTGCGCGGGAGTCCCCCCGTCTATCGCCAAGGCGGCGCATCGGCGCAAGCAATCCGTCGCGAAAGCCGCCGCCGTGGTTGCCGACGTCCGCTTTCGCCGATAAGAGCGGGACGACCATGAGCGAAGAGCTGCTTTCCTTCGAACCCGCCACCGGCGAACAGCTTTGGCGCGGCACGGTAAGCGACGTCGATGCCGAGGTCGAAATCGCGCGGCGCGCCTGGCCCGAATGGGCGGCAAAGCCGGTCACTTTCCGCACCGAGACGCTGCGCCGCTTTGCCGACCGGGTGAAGGCCGAGGGAGAGGCGCTGGCCGACCTGATCGCGCGCGAGACGGGCAAACCGCTGTGGGAAGCGCGCACCGAGGTCGAATCGGTCGCGAACAAGGTCGATATTTCGGTCAAGGCCTATGCCGAACGCACGCCCAACCGCCGCATCGAGGGGGCGATGGGGCTGCGGAGCGCGGTGCGCCACAAACCGCACGGCGCGCTCGCGGTGCTGGGCCCCTATAATTTCCCCGCGCACCTGCCGAACGGCCATATCGTCCCCGCGCTGATCGCGGGCAATTCGGTCGTTTTCAAGCCGTCCGAAAAGACCCCGGCGGTCGGCGCGAAGCTGGTCGAGCTTTTCCACAGCGCGGGTGTGCCGCAAGAGGTGCTGCGCCTCGTCGTCGGGGGGCCCGACACGGGCAAGGCGCTTGCCGCGCATCCCGGCATCGACGGATTGCTGTTCACCGGATCGGCGCGCACCGGATTGGCGCTCAGCCGCCAGTTCGCGGGACAGCCGGGCAAGATGCTCGCACTCGAAATGGGCGGCAACAACCCGATCGTGGCCTGGGACACCGCCGACCTCCGCACCGCGGCGATCGTCATCGTCCAGTCGGCCTTTCTCAGCGCCGGACAACGATGCAGCAACGCCCGGCGGCTGGTCGTCAAGGACAGTCTGGCCGACGCGCTGATCGCCGAAGTGCGCGACCTCGCGAACCGGCTGATCGTCGACCATCCGCACGCCGACCCCGCGCCCTATATGGGGCCGGTGATCGACAATGAGGCGGCGGACGGGCTGACCGAAAGCTTTCTGGTGCTCATGTCGAACGGCGGCCAGGTGATCCGTCACATGACGCGCCCCGTTGCGGACCGTCCCTTTCTGACCCCCGGCATCATCGATGTCACGGCGATGCCCGAACGGCCCGACATCGAATTGTTCGGGCCGTTGCTCCAGGTGATCCGCGTCGAAACGTTCGAGGCGGCAATCGCCGAGGCGAACAACACCGCCTTTGGCCTGTCGGCGGCACTGGTCGGCGGCACGCCGCAGCTTTACGATCAGTTCTGGGCCAATGCGCGCGCGGGCGTGATCAACTGGAACCGGCCGACCAACGGTGCCTCGTCGGCCGCACCGTTCGGCGGCATCGGCCTTTCGGGCAACCACCGCCCCAGCGCCTTTTACGCCGCCGATTATTGCGCCTATCCGGTCGCGAGCGCCGAAAGCGACGCGCTGCGCGCCGCCATCGGGGTGGGCCTGCGCGATCCCGAAGGGTCGCAATTGGTGACGAAGAAATATCTCTGACCCTTCGGACGACGCGCGCAATTTTACCTACACCCCCGCCAACAAAGCCTGCTTTGCGCTTTCCGGGCGCGTGAACCATCTTTGTCGACATGGAAAAGTCTCTCTCCCCCGCGGGCAAGCTTTGGCTCGTCGGCGCCGGGCCCGGCGATCCCGACCTCCTGACGCTGCGCGCCGCGCGGTTGCTTGAGAGCGCCGATCTGGTGGTGCACGACGGGCTGGTCGGCGGCGGCGTGCTCGCGCTGATCCCCCCGCATGTGACGCGTATCTCGGTCGCCAAACAACGCAGCCGCCACACGATGAAGCAGGAATTGATCAACGACCTCCTCGTCCGCGAAACGCGCGCGGGCAAGCAGGTCGTGCGGTTGAAGGGCGGCGACCCGTTCATCTTTGGCCGGGGCGGCGAAGAGCTTGACGCCGCGCGCGCGGCGGGCATCGCGGTCGAGGTTGTCCCCGGCATCACCGCCGCCGCGGGCTGCGCCGCGCAGGCGGGCCTCCCCCTCACCCACCGCGAGGATGCGAGCGCGGTCAGCTTCGTCGCGGGCCAGTGCAAGGATCTGACCGATCAGGACTGGTCGGGCCTTGCGGGGCATGGCCGCACACTCGTCATCTACATGGGCCTCGCGACCGCTTCGGCGATCGCCGACAAGCTGATCGCCGACGGTGTTTCGCCCGACCTGCCGGTTGCGGTGGTCGAACGCGGGACGACGGCGGACGCCCGCGTGCTCCGCACCTTGCTCACCGACCTTGGCGATCTGGTCGCGCGCGAACGGGTGGCCAGCCCGGCGCTGATCATCGTCGGCAAGGTCGCGGCACGCGCGGATGCGCTCGACTGTCTCGGCATCCCAGGCACCGCTGCACAAATGGGGAATCTTACATGAAATTGCTTACGGGCAACGACCTCAAAACCGGGTTCGTGACATGGTGGACCGGCGCCGACTGGTCGATCCATATCGAAGATGCCGCCGACGTCGGCGAAAATGGCGACGCCATCCTCGCCGTCGAGGAAGCCGCGCGCCGCGTCAACGCGCCCTATATCATCGCGGGTGAAATGACCCCCGATGGCCCGCGCCCCGCGCATATCAAGGACCGCATCCGCGCATTGGGCCCCACGGTGCGCCCCGACCTGACATTGAAACCCGCCGATCCGACGGCCGGCGACTGGGTGATCTGACATGTATAAATATGACGAATATGACCAGGCGATGGTCGAGGCGCGCGTCGCCGAATTTTCCGACCAGGTTCGCCGCCGTTTGGCGGGCGAGATTACCGAGGACCAGTTCAAGCCGCTGCGGTTGATGAACGGCCTCTACCTCCAGCTTCACGCCTATATGCTGCGCGTTGCGGTGCCCTATGGCACGCTCGACAGTCGGCAAATGCGGATGCTCGCGCACATCGCGCGCACGTATGACCGCGACTACGGCCATTTCACGACGCGCCAGAATATCCAGTACAACTGGATCAAGCTGGAGGATGCGCCCGCGATCCTCGCCGACCTTGCCTCGGTCGAAATGCACGCGATCCAGACGAGCGGCAATTGCATCCGCAACATCAGTTCGGACCAGTGGGCGGGCGCCGCCGCCGACGAGATCACCGATCCGCGCCCCTGGGCGGAGCTGCTGCGTCAGTGGTCGAGCTTTCACCCCGAATTCAGCTATTTGCCGCGCAAATTCAAAATCGCGGTGATCGCCGCCGACGAGGACCGCGCCGCGATGCGCCTGCACGACATCGGCATCCAGATCGTCGAGAAGGATGGACAGCACGGCGCCGCCTTCTATGTCGGCGGGGGTATGGGCCGCACGCCGATGATCGCGCCGCTGATCAAGGATTTCGTGCCGCTCGACGATCTGCTCAGCTACACCGAGGCGTGCCTGCGCGTGTACAATCGCTATGGCCGCCGCGACAATATCTACAAGGCACGGATCAAGATCCTGATCCACGAGCTCGGCGCCGACGAATATCGCCGCCAGGTCGAGGAGGAATTTGCGCACGTCAAGACGCTGGGCATCGACCCGCCGCGCGCTGAGTTTGATCGTATCGCCGCGCAATTCGCGCCGCCGCCGCTCGACGCCTCGGCGCCCGACGCGGTCGACCGCAGCGACCCCGATTTCGCCGTCTGGCTGGACCAGAATGTCGCCGCGCACAAGGTGCCGGGCCATGCGATCATCAATATCAGCCTGAAACCCGTCGGCGGCATCCCTGGCGATGCGAGCTCGGCGCAGATCGACCTGATGGCCGACCTTGCCGAGACATATAGCCACGACGAACTGCGCGTCACCCACGCGCAGAACATCGTGCTGCCGCACGTCCGCAAGGCCGACCTCTATGCCATCTGGCAAAAGCTCGACGAAGCGGGGCTCGCGACGCCGAACCTCGACCTCATCAGCGACATCATCGCCTGCCCCGGTCTCGATTATTGCAGCCTCGCCAATGCGCGCTCGATCCCGGTGGCGCAGAAAATCGCGACGCGCTTTGCCGACCTCGGGCGGCAGAAGGAATTGGGCGAATTGAAGCTCAAGATTTCGGGCTGCATCAACGCTTGCGGGCATCACCACGCGGGGCACATCGGCATCCTCGGTGTCGACCGCAAAGGCACCGAAAATTACCAGCTGTTGCTTGGCGGGTCGGGCGCGGAGGACGTCAGCCTCGGCACGATCACCGGCCCCGGTTTCGACGAGGACGGCATCGTCGACGCGATCGAACGCGTCACCGACAAATATCTGAGCGAACGGACCGAGGGCGAGCGCTTCGTCGACACCTTCCGCCGCGTCGGCATGGCGCCGTTCAAGGAGGCGATCTATGGTTGAGCATCTGCAAGCCGACGGCGAAGAACCCTGCGTCACGCTTGACGCCTTTCTGTCGCAGTCGAACGCGACCGCGGTGCGGCTCGAAAGCGACGAGGATGCGCGCGCGCTCATCCCCTATCTCGACCGGCTCAAGCTGATCGAAATCGCCTTTCCGGCCTTTCGCGACGGACGCGGCTATTCGTCGGCACGCATCCTGCGCGAGGCGGGCTATACGGGCGAATTGCGCGCGCAGGGCGACGTGCTGGTCGACCAGATCGCCTATATGAAGCGTTGCGGCTTCGACAGCTTCGCGTCTGAAAAGCCGCTCAACCCGGCCGATGTCGACGCGGCGCTGGCGCGCTGGCCGCACCATTACCAGGGCGCCGCCGACGCAGCGGTGCCGATATGGAAATTGAGGCATGGCTGACGTGACCTTCTCTCCCCAACGCAAGGCCGAAGACCGCGCCCGCGACCGCATCGACGTCGCGCCGCGCTTCACCCAGGCCGACGTCCTCCGCCTCAACAACCTCTTCCGCGGGCAGGACGCCGCCGAGGTTGTCGCGAGCGTGATCGGTGCCGGACTGATCGGCGAAACCGCAATCGTGTCGAGCTTCGGCGCCGAAAGCGCGGTGCTGCTGCACCTCGTCACGCGCGTCGCGCGAGACATGCCGGTGCTGTTCCTCGACACCGGCAAGCATTTTCCCCAGACGCTGGCGTATCGCGACGAATTGGCGGCCAGGCTGGGGCTTAACATCGTCAACCTGACCCCCGATGCCGAGGAGCTGGCGCAGAAGGATGCGACCGAGCTGCGCTGGTCGTACGACCCCGATGGCTGCTGCGAAATCCGCAAGGTCCGGCCGCTCGAAAAGGCGCTGGCCGATTTCGATACCTCGATCACCGGCCGCAAGGGCTTCCAGTCATCGACGCGGCAGGGCCTGCCGCGCTTCGAACTCGACGGCACCACCGGGCGGCTCAAATTCAACCCGCTCGCCAATTGGACGCGCGAGATGCTCGACGCCTATTTCGCCGAGCACGACCTGCCGCGACATCCGCTGGAGGCGGAGGGTTATCCCTCGATCGGCTGCTCGCCCTGCACGTCGAAGGTCAAGCCCGGCGAAGACCCGCGTTCGGGCCGCTGGCGCGGCTGGGACAAGACCGAATGCGGCATCCACACCGCGGTCACGCCAATCGACGACGATCCGGCGAACGATCCGGCGTTCTGACAAACAAACGTCGTCCCAGCAAAAGCTGGGAAGACGATTGTTCGCTAATCATCACTCATAATCCTCATACGCCATGCTGTCGTCGGCAAGGTCGCTGAACTTCGTCGTCTTGGCCTCGAAGTGCAGGCGCACCTTGCCCGTCGAGCCGTGACGCGATTTGGCGACGATGACTTCGGCAAGGCCGAAGACGCGCTCCATCTCTGCCGCCCATTCCTCGTGCGCGGCGTGGATTTTGACATCGTCGCCCTCGATCGGGCGCTTCGGTTCGCGCGCCGCGACATAATAATCCTCGCGGAACACGAAAAGCACCATGTCGGCGTCCTGCTCGATCGAGCCCGACTCGCGAAGGTCGGAGAGCTGCGGGCGCTTGTCCTCGCGGCTTTCGACCTGACGGCTGAGCTGTGACAGCGCCATTACCGGGACGTTCAACTCCTTGGCCAGCGTCTTCAGGCCGCGCGAAATTTCGGAGATTTCCTGCACCCGATTGTCGCCGCTGCGCGACGAGCCCTGAAGGAGCTGGAGATAGTCGACGATGATGAAGCCGATACCGTGGCGCCGCTGAAGCCGCCGCGCCCGCGTACGCAGTCCCGCGATCGTCAGGCCGGGCGTGTCGTCGATATAGAGCGGCAGCGTTTGCAGCGTCTGCGCGGCGCGCGAGAGCTGCTGGAACTGCTCCTTGCTGATCTTGCCCATGCGCAGCGCCTCGCCCGAGACGCCCGACTGTTCGGCGAGCACACGCGTCGCGAGCTGGTCGGCCGACATTTCGAGACTGAAAAAGGCGACCTTCGCACCCATGTTCTTTTCGGGCGGAATGCCGTCCTCCTCGTCGCGCCGCCAGCGTTCGGCGGCGTTATAGGCGATGTTCGTTGCGAGCGAGGTCTTGCCCATGCCGGGACGCCCGGCCAGGATCATCAAATCGCTGTTGTGCATCCCGCCGATCTTGGCGTTCATGCTCGCGATGCCGGTGGTGATGCCCGACAAATGCCCGCCCGAATTGAGCGCGCGCTCGGCCGCCTGCAGGGCGGTGAGGCTCGCCTGGTTGAACGTCTTGACCGACCCCATTTCGGCTTCGCCCCCGGCAACCCGGTAGAGCGCGGTTTCAGCCTCCTCAATCTGTGCCTGCGGGTCGACGCGTTCGCTGGTGTCGAGCGCATTGTCGACCAGCGTACGCCCCACCCCCGCGAGTTCGCGAAGCAGCGCAAGGTCGAATATCTGCTTCGCAAAGTCGCGCGCGCCGATCAGCCCCGCGCCGCTGCCGGTGAGCTGCGCCAGATAGCCGACCCCGCCCACCGCCTTCATCGCCTCGTCGGCCTCGAAATAGGGTTTGAGCGTCACAGGCGTCGCGATGCTGTTGCGTTCGATCAGCGCCATCGTCTGCTGAAAGATGCGGCCGTGCAGCGGCTCGAAAAAATGTTCGGGCGTCAACTGGACGGGCAAATCCTCGACGACTCGGTTGTCGATCAGAATCGCCCCCAGAAACGCGGCCTCGGCCTCGATATTGCGGGGCAATTGACGCTCATCCCCGGCCGTCGCCGGGGTCGGGATAAGGGCTAATTCGGGCATGGCGACCTTCATGGGCCGGTGGCCCCGGCGGCGCAACCGGCGATGTCGCGAGACATATCATAACTGTGGAATGCTGTGAATAAGTTGCCCCCCTTGCCCTTCGGCGCAGCCCAAGTAGAAGCACGGTCAGCATGTCCGACGCCGATCCTTCCAAACAGCGTATCATTTCGGTCGATCTCGACGAGGGTTCGATCGTCTGGCGAAACCCCGACGTCGAGCAGGAACGCCGCGTCGCGATCTTCGACCTGATCGAAGACAATAAGTTCGTGCCGCAGCGCGGCCACCCCGACGGCTATGCCGGACCCTACCGGCTGAAACTGCGTGTCGAGGACGGGCGCCTGATCTTTGAAATATCGCGCGAGGACGGATCGCCGTTGGAGGCGATCATTCTCGGCCTCGGCCGCTTTCGCCGTCCGATCCGCGACTATTTCGCGATTTGCGATTCCTATTATCAGGCGATCAAGACCTCGACCGCGCAGCAGATCGAAACGGTCGATATGGCGCGCCGTGCGCTGCATAACGAGGCCGCGGAGATGCTGATGGACCGGCTCGACGGCAAGATCGCGGTCGATTTCGACACGGCGCGGCGATTGTTCACGCTGATCTGCGTGCTGCACATCAAGGGGTGACGATGAAGGCGGGGGCGATCAGGGGCGGAAAAGCGGCGCAAGCTGCGGCCGCATGGCGTACCGCGGCGCTGCAAGCCCTGCGCCGGATCGGCGCCCTTGTCGTCCTGCTTCTTCTCGCCACCGGACTCGCGCTGTGGTGGGCGGCGCGCTGGACGCCCGACCGCGCCGTCTATCCGGTGCAGGGGGTGACGATCGACGCGGATAATGGCGAGGTTCACTGGGGGTCGATCAAGGCCGCCGGCGCCGATTTCGCTTATATCGCCGCGACCGGCGGCGCCGCGAGCGTCGACGCGCAATTCGCGCGCAATCTGTCGGACGCGCGCGAAGCGGGGGTGCAGGTGGGCCCGATCCATCGTTACAGCCTCTGCCGCCTCGCCACCGACCAGGCGGCCAATTTCATCCGCCACGTTCCGCGCCGCGCCGACATGCTGCCCGCAGTGGTCTGGCTCGATTATGACGACCGCTGCCCCGACCGCCCGACGCGCGCACTTCTGCTCTCCGAACTCGCGACCTTTCTTGCGCAGATCGAGGCGCATATGGGCAAGCGGAGCCTGATCGCCCCCGGTCCGGCGTTCGAGGCCGATTATCAGGTAACGCGTGGCATCGCGCGCACGACATGGCTGCGACGCGACTTTTTCGAACCCGATTACGGCGCGCACGCCTGGACCATGTGGCAGGCGAACGATTATGTCCGCCTGTCGGGTGCAACGGGCACCGTCGGCTGGAATGTCCTGCGCGCGCGAGGAGACATGCCATGAGCGAAATGACCCGCAACGCGTTGATCGACGCCGCGCGCGACGCGGCGAGCCGCGCCTATGCGCCCTATTCGGGTTTCCACGTCGGCGCCGCGCTACTGCTCAAAAATGGCGACGTCGTGACCGGCGCCAATGTCGAAAATGCCAGCTATGGCCTCACCCTCTGCGCCGAAACCGCGGCGGTGGCGAAAATCGCCAACGAAGGCTGGATCGGCGAGCTTGCCGAAGTCGCGATCGTCGGCGGGCGTCCGCAGGGCGCGGCGCTGATCGGCAGCGAACCGGTGCATCCGTGCGGCCGCTGCCGCCAGATTTTGAACGAAGCCGCCGAACGGTCGCGAACCGATATATTGGTTCATTGCGCCTCGGGCGACGGCAGCGCGATCGCGACCTACCGGCTGAGCGAGCTTCTGCCCGCCGCCTTTGGGCCGAAGGATCTCGGCCTTATCACATAGCCATCGTGTCCGCCGCGAAGGCCGGGCGTTACTGATCGCTTGCGCGAAGCGCGGCTCCCCGACAAGACAGCGACATGAGCATTCTTTCCGACAAATGGATTCGCGAAGCCGCCCAAACACAGGGCATGATCGAACCTTTCGTCGAGGCCCAGCGCCGCGACGGTTGCATCAGCTATGGCCTCTCCTCCTACGGCTATGACGCGCGCGTGGCGCCCGAGTTCAAGATTTTCACCAATGTCGACAGCGCGGTCGTCGATCCCAAGGACTTTGCGTCGAACAGCTTTGTCGACCGCGAAACCGACGTGTGCATCATTCCGCCGAACAGCTTTGCGCTTGCCCGCACGGTCGAATATTTCCGCATCCCGCGCGATGTGCTCGTCATCTGCCTGGGCAAATCGACCTATGCGCGCTGCGGCATCATCGTGAACGTCACCCCGCTCGAGCCTGGCTGGGAAGGCCATGTGACGCTGGAATTTTCCAACACAACCCCCCTGCCCGCCAAGATATATGCCAATGAAGGCGCGTGCCAGTTCCTGTTCCTCAAAGGCAACGAGCCGTGCGAGACCAGCTACGCCGACCGCGCGGGCAAATATATGGGGCAAAAGGGCGTAACGCTGCCGAAGTTATAGGCGCGACCCCGCGGGACAGGATGACAGGCCCCGACCGAAAGCGGGCGTTCATTTCATCGTCATTGCGGACGTGATCCCGGATGACGAAGGTTGGGGGTATCAACGTCGGATCCTCCCCCAAACCGGACATCGCAAATATTCCACGCCGCTTTGTGTCATCCCGCATTCGGGCCCGGCACCCTCGATTTCCCGGTCCTCCGCTCGCATCTATGTAACCGGTTGCATTGATCGACACCCCGCATTAGACCCTTTGCTCAATAACAATTTCGGGAAGAGGAAATTCGGGATGGACGCACCCAGCGCGGCGCCGGACGCCGGCACGAAGTCCACCGCGATGGCGGCCTTTGCCGCGGTGACGGTGCTCTTTTTCGCGTGGGGGTTCATCACCTCGCTGATCGATCCGCTGGTGGCGGCGGTAAAAGGCATTTTCACGCTCAGCGATGCCGAGGCGCAACTATCGGCTTCGGCCTTTTTTATCGCCTATGGCCTCATGTCCTTTCCCGCCGCCGCGCTGATCGCGCGCTTTCATTCGGTGCCGTCGATCCTCACCGCGCTGTCGACGATGGTTGCAGGCTGCCTCGTCATGCTCGCCGCGGCGAACCTTGCGATCTATCCGCTCGTGCTCGCTGGACTGTTCATTCTCGCGAGCGGCATCACCATATTGCAGGTCGCGGCGAACCCGCTCGCCGCCGCGCTCGGCGACCCCCGGCGCAGCCATTTCCGCCTGACCTTCAGCCAGACTTTCAACAGCTTCGGCACCTTTCTGGGCCCATTGATCGGATCGCATCTCTTCCTTGAAGGGGTTGAGGTGAAGGAAGGGACGGTCGTTACCGAAGCGGTGCGAAGCCAGGCGCTCGCGGGGATCGACTCGGCCTATTTCTGGATATGCGGGCTGATCCTTGCGCTGCTGCTTTTCTTTTGGGTCAGCCGCCGCATCGTCGATGCCGCGGTCCCGCCCGCGCCGATGGGACGGCGCGCGCGCATAGGCGAACTCATCGGCGAGGCTTTCTCTTCGCGCTGGGGCCTGTTCGGCGCCGCCGCGATCTTCCTCTATGTCGGCGCCGAAGTCGCGATCGGTACGCATATGGCGCTGTTCCTCAACAGCGATGCCGTGTGGGGCCAGTCGGACGCCCCGTTCGGCGTACCGCTGCTCGGCTGGTTCATGGGCAGCGACGGCGTCCCCGGCGTGTCGTTGCAGGAAGCGGGCAAGGCGGTCGCCTTTTACTGGGGCGGCGCGATGGTCGGCCGCGCGATCGGGTCGGTGCTGCTCGCGCGCATGTCGGCCGCAAAGCTGCTCACCGCCTTCACCGCCGCAGCCACGCTGCTCTGCCTTTATGTTGCGCTCGTCGGGGGCGTGAATGCGGGATTTGTCGCGCTCGGCATCGGCCTGTTCAACTCGATCATGTTCCCGGTGATCTTCACGCTGACGCTCGAACGCTCCACCGCGCGCGCGGAAGCGACGTCGGGGCTGCTCTGCACTGCGATCGTCGGCGGCGCGGCCATCCCCTATTTCGCGGGGCTTCTCTCCGACGCCGTCGGCTATGGCATGGCGCTGGTGCTGCCCGCGGCATGCTATGCACTGCTCTGCGTCTTTGCTATCGCCGCAGGGCGCACCCCGGCGCGGCAGATGAGCGCGGGCGCGACGGTCCACTGAGAAGGGGCGCGAGGGGGAGCATGGCGGGACTGTCGATCGAGGGCGCGCGCAAGAGCTTCGGCGGAACCGAAGTGCTGAAAGGCGTGTCGATCGACGTCGCCGACGGCGAGTTCGCGGTGATCGTCGGCCCCTCCGGTTGTGGCAAATCGACGCTGCTGCGCGCTGTTGCGGGGCTGGAGGATCTGACCGGCGGGCGGATCGCGATCGGCGGCCGCGATGTGACGGACCTCGCCCCATCGCAGCGCGGCATTGCGATGGTGTTCCAATCCTATGCGCTCTATCCGCACCTGTCGGTCCGCGACAATATGGCGTTCGGGCTGAAGATCGCCAAGGCCGCCAAGGACGACATCGCGCGGCAGGTGCAGCGCGCCGCCGAAATCCTGAATATCGAGGCGCTACTCGACCGCAAGCCCGCGGCGCTGTCGGGCGGGCAGCGTCAGCGCGTCGCGATCGGCCGCGCGATCGTGCGCCAACCGCAAATCTTCCTGTTCGACGAACCGCTGTCGAATCTCGACGCCGACCTGCGCGTACGGATGCGATACGAATTTGCCAATCTCCACCGTCAGCTCGGCACGACGACGCTGTATGTCACGCACGATCAGGTCGAGGCGATGACCCTTGCCGATCGCATCATCGTGCTGCGCGACGGGCGGATCGAACAGGTCGGCCATCCGCGCGACCTGTACGAGCGGCCGGCCAATATCTTCGTCGCACAGTTTCTGGGCTCGCCGCGGATGAACGTCCTTCCCGCGACCATCGCCGACGACGGCTGCGCGGCGATTGACGGCGGGCGACGCATCACCCTGCCCGCGCCGGTCGCCGCGCTCGCGCCCGGAACGCCGCTGTCGATCGGCATTCGGCCCGAACACATCGGAATCGGTGCCGCCCCGGATGCCCTGCCCTTTACGATTGGTTTCATCGAACGCCTGGGCGGCCTTGCGACCATCCATCTGCACGGCGCTGCCGGAAGCGACGCCCTGGCCTGCCAAATACGTGACGAGGGCCAATTTCGGGAGGGCGAGACGGTGTCGGTGCTGTTCCCGCCGGACCGGCTGCACCTGTTCGATGCGGACGGAATGGCAATAGCAACGCGGAGCGAACGGCCTTGATCTGGAGCCTTGTAACCGGTTACTCCATTCAATGCCCGGAACAGAAATCCCGGCGAGCGCGGCGAGTCACCATCACCGCCGCGCGCCACGCGGAAAAGAGGGGGAAGGCGGCATGACTACATTGAGAGATGTCGCCCGCGAAGCGGGGGTTTCGGTCGCAACCGCGTCGCGCGCAATCAACGGCCTCGGCAACGTCACCGCGCCGACGCGCGCCGCGGTGATGGCGGCGGTCAAGAAGCTCAATTTCGTGCCGCACAGCGGCGCGCGCAGCCTGACGCGGCGCAAGACCGATACCGTCGGCGTCATCCTGCCGGACCTGTTCGGCGAGTTCTTCTCCGAAATCATCCGCGGGATCGACCTTGTCGCGCATGAATCGGAGATGCATCTGCTGCTCGGCAACATGCACGGCAGCACGCATGAAACCGCGGCAGCAATCGCCGCGATGCGCGGCCGTGTCGACGGCCTGCTCGTCATGCCCCCCGACCTCAAGCCCGAGCTGCTCGCCGATTATCTCGACCCTGCGCTGCCGACCGTGCTGCTCAACTATGACGCGGGCTCGCTCGATCTGCCCTTTGTCGCCGTCGACAATTATCATGGCGCCTATACAATGACCGAAGCGCTGCTGGCGCGCGGCGCCCGCCAGATCGTCCATATCGCCGGTCCCAAACATAATCGCGACGCGCGCGACCGCCAGCGCGGCTTTACCGACGCTATGGCGAAGATCGGGGGTGTTCTCACGCCCGCGATCCTTCCCGGCGACTTTTCGGAAAAAAGCGGCGCGCAAGCGGCACGGTTGCTGGTGCAGGGCCAATTGCCCGCCGACGCGGTCTTCGCCGCGAACGACCAGATGGCGGTGGGGCTGATCGCGGGACTGGCCGAGGCGGGCAAGTCGGTGCCGGGCGACATCATGGTTGCGGGCTTCGACGATATTCCGCTCGCGCGTCACCTCAACCCCTCGCTCTCGACGATGCAGGTCCATATCGACCGGCTGGGGTCAACCGCGATGATGCTGCTCCTGCGCATGTTGCGCGGCGAGACGCTCGGCGCGGCGAACGCGACGATCCTCACCCCCGAACTGATCGCGCGCGGCACCACCGCAGGCGAAGCCGCCGCGACGGTCGCTGGCGGCGCGCGCCTGTGACCCCCGACGGCGCCCGATGCGGTTAGGACGGCGCCAGTTGACGGGCGCGCTTGCGGCGCTGCCCCTGCTCCCGACGCTGGGCGGCTGTGGCGCGCGGAATGGCGAGGCGTTGACCATCTGGGCGATGGGCAATGAAGGGGCCAGCCTTCCCGCGCTCATCAAGACGCTCGCCTTGCCCGCGAGCCTTCCGCCGGTCGAGGTGCAGCCGCTGCCGTGGAGCGCGGCGCACGAAAAACTGCTCACCGGTTTTGCGGGCGGGTCGCTGCCGGCGATCGGGCAGGTCGGCAACAGCTGGATTGCCGAGATGGCGGCTATCGGCGCGATCGCGCCCTTGCCCGCGGCGGCAGCACAGCTGCTCGACGATCAGTTCGCCGCGGTGGTCGACACCAACCGGATCGGCGGCACGGCCTGGGCGGTGCCCTGGTATGTCGACACGCGGCTGCAATTCTACCGCAAGGACATGTTCGCGCGCGCCGGATATGCGGCGCCACCGCTTAAGTGGAGCGAGTGGAAGCGCGCGCTGCACCGCGTCAAGGCGCTGGCAGGGCCCGGAAATTACGCCGTGCTGCTGCCGCTCAACGAGTTTGAGCAATTGCTGACCATCGCGCTATCCTCGGGCGCGCGGCTGCTGCGCGACGACGGCGCGCGCGGGGCCTTTGCCGAGCCGGAGTTCAAGGCCGCGCTCGCCTTTTACAAGTCGCTGTTTGACGAGGAGCTGGCGCCAATCGCGTCGGCGACGCAAATCTCCAACATCTGGACCGAATTTGCGAAAGGCTATTTCAGCATCTTCACCTCAGGCCCGTGGACGATCGGCGATATGAAAAGCCGCCTCGCGCCCGATATGCAGGACAAATGGGCGACCGCGCCCAATCCTGGCCCCGCTGGTATGGGTTCGGCCGCGCCCGGTGGATCGAGCCTCGTCGTTTTTGCCAGCCAGGCCGACCCGGCCGCGGCATGGGATATTGTCGCGCGCCTACTCTCGCCCGCCGCGCAGATCGAACTTCACCGGCTGACGGGCAATCTTCCCGCGCGGCGCTCGGCGTGGCGCGCGGCAGGTCTTGCGAGCGACCCCATCGTCGCGCCCTTCGCCGCCCAACTCGAACGCGCAACCGCGCTCCCCAAAGTGCCCGAATGGGAACGCATCGTCACCGAGATGCAGGTGGTCGCCGAACGCATGGTACGCGGCCAGTACAGCATCGAGGCCGCCGCGCGCGAAATCGACCGCCGCGCCGACCGCCTGCTCGAAAAGCGTCGCTGGATGCTGGACAAGGGACGGGCGCTGTGAGCGGGGTGGGCCGTCCCGGCGAAGCACGCGCCGGCTGGGCGATGAGCGCGCCCGCGCTCGCCGCGATCCTTGTCTTCTTCGTCTTTCCCGCCGCCGCATCGCTGTTCCTGAGCTTTACCGACTTCGACATCTATGCGCTCGCCGACCTGGGCAATCTGCGTTTCATCGGTTTCCAGAATTACGAAAGGCTGGTCGCCAATCCCCTGTTCTGGAAGGCGATGACGAACAGCTTGTTGTTCGTCGCGATCGGTACGCCCTTCATTGTCGCGCTGTCGCTCTCAGCCGCAATGCTCGTCAATTCGCGCTGGCTTGCGTGGCGGCCGGTGTGGCGCGTCGCGCTCTTCGCGCCTTATGTGACGACGCTGGTGGCGACGGCCGTGGTGTGGCGCTATCTGCTCCACACGCGCTACGGGCTCGTCAACTATCTGCTGTCGCTGTTCGGGATCGCACCGATCGACTGGCTGGGCAGCCCCACCGCGTCGCTGCCCGCGATCCTGCTGTTCGTCGGCTGGAAGACCTTTGGCTATAACATGATCATCTTCCTCGCGGCGCTACAGACGGTGCCGCGCGAACTCGACGAGGCGGCGCGCATCGACGGAGCGGGCTGGTTCACGCGGCTGCGCCACGTCACCCTGCCCGCGGTCGCGCCGACGGTGCTGCTCGTGTCGGTGCTGACCGTCGCGGGCATGTTCCAGCTGTTTGCCGAACCCTATGTGATGACACAGGGCGGCCCGGCCCAGTCGACGGTGACAATCCTCTATTTCATGTATGAGGAAGGGTTCAAATGGTGGAATTTGGGGTCGGGCGCGGCGGTCGCCTTTCTCCTCTTCCTCTGCATATTGGCGGTAACGCTGGTGCAATTGCGGCTGGCAAAGCGGAGCGGAGCGATATGAGCCTGCGCCGCTGGACCGTCACCCTGTTCGCCGCACTCGTCGCGCTGCTCACTATCGCGCCGCTCGTCTGGATGGTCTCGGTCAGCTTCATGGCGCGCGGCGAAGCGGCGCAGTTCCCGCCGCCGCTGCTGCCGAGCGATCCCAGTTTCGAAAATTATCGCGCGCTGTTCGACACCTTCGGCGCCCGCCGTTTCCTGGCGAACAGCCTGCTCGTCTCGACGCTCGCGACGCTGCTCGCGCTGCTCTTTACGGTCCCGGCGGGTTACGCTTTTGCCAAGCTGCGTTTTCGCGGCCGCGACGCGACCTTTCGCCTGCTCGTCGCGGCGCTTGTCGTGCCGGGGCAGATCGGGATGCTGCCGCTGTTCCTCGAACTCAAGGCCATGGGGCTGGTCAACAGCTATGCCGGCGCGCTGGTGCCGTGGCTTGCCGGGATTTTCGGTATTTTCCTCGTCCGCCAATATTGCCTGTCGATCCCCGACGAAATGCTCGAAGCCGCGCGCATCGACGGCGCCAGCGAGGGCCAGATTTTGCGCCGCATCGTGCTGCCGCTGCTCACCCCGATCATCGTCACGCTCGCGCTGTTCGTCTTTCTCGGCAGCTGGAACGATTTCATGTGGCCGCTCATCATCTTCGCCGATCAGGAGCTTTATACGCTGCCCGTGGCGCTCGCGGCGATGAGCCGCGAACATGTGCAGGATAATGAACTGATGATGGCCGGCGCCGTCGTCACCACCCTGCCCGTGCTCATCCTCTTCCTCGCCCTTCAGCGCTTCTATCTGAGCGGTCTGCTCACCGGGAGCGTCAAGGGATGACCCGCCCTCCTGCCCAGAAAAGGACAATAACAATGCGATTTCGCCTGGCGGCGCTTTCGGCGCTCGCCCTCTCCTTCGCCCTCCCCGCGGCCGCCCCGGCGCAGGCCGCAGTGGACGGACAATCGCCGCAACCCGCGATCGAGACGGGCAATTATCCCTATCAGCTGTTCCTGCCGCGCGGATATTCGGCGGATCAGAAAGCCGACTGGCCACTGCTGATCTTTCTTCACGGATCGGGCGAGCGCGGCGACGATGTCGCGAAGGTCAAGGTCCATGGACCGCCGAAGATCGCCGACCGCAGCCCCGACTTTCCCTTTGTGACAGTATCGCCGCTGCTCGGCGCCGATCAGGATTGGGACGTCGCAAAGCTCGAGCGGCTGCTCGATCATATCGTGCGGACGCATCGCATCGACCGCACCCGCATCTATCTGACCGGGCTCAGCCGCGGAGGCCATGCGAGCTGGCGCTGGGCGGCGGCCGATCCGCGCCGGTTCGCCGCCGTCGCGCCGGTGGCGGGGCGCGGCGATCCCGCCGGCGCCTGCGCGCTCAAGGACACGCCCGTCTGGGCCTTTCACGGCGACCGCGACGATGTGGTGGTGCCCGAAGGCAGTTTTGCAATGGCGCGCGCGATCCGCGCGTGCGGCGGCCGCGCGTCGCGCCTGACCATCTATCCCGACCTTGGCCATAATGCCTGGGACCCGGCGTATGACGACCCCGCGCTCTATTATTGGCTGCTCTCCCACCGCCTCCCCACGATGACCAAGGATAAAAAATGACGACTTCCGCTTTCCCCGACAATTTCCTGTGGGGCGCCGCGACCGCGGCCTATCAGATCGAAGGATCGCCGCTTGCCGACGGCGCGGGCGCCAGCATCTGGCAGCGGTTCAGCCACGACCCGCGGCTGATGGCGTCGCCCGGCGATACGGGCGATGTCGCGTGCGACCATTATAACCGCATGGAAAGCGACGTGGCGCTGATGAAGGAGCTGGGGCTCCAGGCCTATCGCTTCAGCGTCAACTGGGGCCGCGTACTTCCCGACGGAACGGGGCGCGTGAACGCCAAGGGCCTCCGCTTTTACGAACGGCTGGTCGACGAATTGCTGAAGCATGATATCGAACCGTTGCTGACGCTGCACCATTGGGATCTGCCCGCGGCGCTCGACGACCGGGGCGGCTGGCTCAACCGCGACAGCGCCGACTGGTTCGCCGAATATGCCGATGTGATGTACCGCGCGCTCGACGGGCGGGTGAAGAAATGGGTGACGCTGAACGAACCCTGGGTGATCACCGACGGCGGCTACCTCCACGGCGCGCTGGCGCCCGGCCACCGCAACATGTTCGAGGCGCCGATCGCCAGCCACAATCTGATGCGTGCGCACGGCCGCGCGGTACAGGCCTATCGCGCCACCGGCGCGCATGAAATCGGGCTGGTCGTCAACATCGAACCCAAATATCCGGCGAGCGACAGCACCGAGGATCGCGCCGCGACGCAGCGCGCCCACGCCTACATGAACCGCCAATATCTCGACCCGGCGCTGAAAGGTTCCTACCCCGCCGAAATGGCCGAGATTTTCGGTGAGGCATGGCCGCAATGGGCGGCCGAGGACATGGCCGACATCTGCCAGCCCGTCGATTTCATCGGCATCAACTATTACACGCGCAACGTGGTAAAGGCCGACCCGAACCAGTGGCCACTCGGCGCCTCGCCGGTCAAACAGATTGCGACGCACACCACGACCGACTGGGAAGTCTATCCGCCCGCGCTGACCGACATGCTTGTCTGGTTTCGCGACACCTATGGCGATATTCCCGTCTATATAACCGAAAATGGCGCAGCCTTTTACGACCCGCCACAGGCGGGGCCCGACGGTATCGACGACCCGCTACGCTGCGACTATCTGCGCACGCATATCTCGGCGATCGGCGACGCGATCAAAAAGGGGGTCGATGTGCGCGGCTATATGGCCTGGTCGCTGCTCGACAATCTCGAATGGTCGCTCGGCTTTTCCAAGCGCTTCGGCATCATCCATGTCGATTACGAAACGCAGGTGCGCACGCCCAAGCGCAGCGCGCGTTTCTATAGCAGCGTCATCGCGGCAAATGGCGGGAACCTCGGTTGATGCGATGGCTGGCGCTCATCCTTGCGGCCTTGCTCGCGCTGCCCGTGGCGGCCAAGGAGCGCGCCGATCGCTATAGCGCGATGACATATAACATCCGGCTCGACATCGCGTCGGATGGCGACAATGGCTGGCCGCATCGCCGCGCCGCGCTGACGAGCCTGATCGCCTATTATGCACCCGACCTCGTCGGAATGCAGGAGGTGCTATTGCACCAGAAACAGGCGGTCGAGGCCGACCTGCCCGGCTACACCTTCGTCGGCGCGGGGCGCGACGACGGCAGGGACAAGGGCGAATTTTCGCCGCTCGGCTTTCGCCGCGACCGCTTTGCGCTGGTCGCGTCGGGAACCTTCTGGCTGTCGCCGAGCCCCGATGTTCCGGGCAAGGGATGGGACGCCGCCTATCCGCGTGTCGCGACCTGGGCGCGGCTGAAAGACAAGGGCGCGCGGCGGAGCCTGCTCGTCGTCAACACGCATATGGATCATGTCGGCACGACCGCACGGCTGGAGAGCGCGCGCCAGATCCGCCGCTGGATGGCCGCAAACCGCCGCGCAGGGGAAAGCGCCGTGCTGATGGGCGATTTCAACAGCCCGGTGGACAGCGCCCCCTATAGCGCGATCACCGAAGCAGGCGACGGCGCACTCAGCGACACGCTGACGATCAGCCGCACGCCGCATTTCGGCCCGCGCGGCACCTTCACCGGTTTCCGGATCGAGCAGAATGATGCGAGCCCCATCGACCATATTTTCGTCGGCGACGGCGTTGCGGTGCTCCGTCACGCGACGCTGACGCAGCATACGGGCGGCAAGCTGCCGTCCGATCATTATCCGGTGCTCGCCGACCTGTGCATCGGGAAAGGTTGCTGACGTCGCCGGACGACACGGCCTATTCGGCGTTTGCGTCCTTTACCTGGTCGAGCCAGCCGCCGGTAAAGCCGATGCGTTTCAGGCCGCGAATGATGTGCGGATTCTTGCGCATCACCTTCCACACGAGTCCGCTGCGATGATTTTCCATCATCGCGAGGATCGGCCCCTGGTCGATGCCGATATAGTCGCGCGCGATCCAGCCCTTTTGCGCGTCGACCTCGCCCGACTTCGATCCGAAATCGGTGAAGGTGAAGCTGGGGTTGATCGCGTCCTTGAAGCCATATTCGGTGTAGAGACGCGCGCCATACTGGCTGCGCATCGCCATCAGCGCGGGGATCGTCACCTCGGGCGCGAAGGGGATCGAGCCCCCCGCCGCGGTCGGCACGATCGTGCCGTCGTCGACAACGCGCCCCGCGCTGACGCCGCGCGCCATATAGCCGTTGAAGTTCCGCGGCGTGCCCGCGACGCTATATTTGCCCTCGCTATATCCCGGGCCGTCCGACGCGGTCCAACCCCAGATGTCGGCACTGTAATCGGCCCATTTGTTTGGATTGTCGGCGCCATAGGCGCGCTGCGACAGGGTCGCGCGGCGGCTGTTCTCGAAATAGTCGATGCCCTTGCCGCGCATGAAAGCGTCGCGAATGCCACGGAAATCGACCCAGACATGGCTGTACTGATGCCCGAACAAGGGTTCGAACTGCAGATGCTCCTGCCCATAATAGGTGCCCCAATCCTTTTCGAGATCGGCCGCCCAGCCCTTGTCCCACGCCTCCTTGCTCACCGGATGCGTCGGCGAGCCGAGCGCGAGGATATAGACGAGCATCCCCTCATTATAGCCGACCCAGTCGTGGGTTCCGAAATCGCCGCCATTGCCGCGTTCGGGATACCAGCCCATCGCGATTGCCAGCGGCCCGCCGCCGTTGCGCGAGGCTATGGTCGAATTGCGCCGCTGAACGAAGGTCCAGTCGACGCGACCATAGATTTTCTCAGCAAGATCGCGGATTTCGGCTTCGACCGGATTATTGCGGTCGAAATAGCTTTGCGCAAACAGCACGCCGCCGAGCAGCAGTGCGGTGTCGACGGTCGACAGCTCGGTCTTGCCGCGCCGCGTCCCGTCCTCATTATTGAGGAAATGATAGAAAAAGCCCTTGTGCCCGCTCACGCCCGACGCCGCCGGGCCCTGCGGCGCGGTCCAGTAGAAGCGCAGGCAGTCGCGCGTGCGTTCGGCAGCCGCGGCGCGCGTCACATAACCGCGCTCGGCGCCGATCCCATAAGCGGTGAGCGCAAACCCCGTCGCGGCGATCGACGAGAAAGGATTGCTCGGCCAGCGGTCGGGCGCCAGGCAGCGTTTCGTATCGGTCGTATCCCAGAAGTAGCGGAAGGTCCGCTCGGTCAGCTCTTCGGAAAAGGCCGCCTCGCTGATCGGTGCGAGCGCGGCGGGAGTGGACGGCATGGCGGGGGACGGCACCGGCGCAGCGGTACAGGCCGCGACGCTGAGTGCGGCGAGAGGCATAAGCGACGCCCCGAGACGAAATGACATTGGATACTCCAAAAAATGGGCGCCCGGCCGACGGGAGGGGGGGTGTGGCCGGGCGTCCTGTCAGCCGGTCAGAAAGAGAAGCCGGCCGAGACCTTAATCGTACGCGGCGGCCCATCAATACCGAGATCGTTCGGGTTCCGCAGCCCGGTAACCGAGTTGAAGCCGCTGTAATTGCGATCGTTGAACAGGTTGATGATATCGACGCGGAGGCGCAATCGTGCTTCATCGTTGATGAAGCCGATCGGAATATATTTGGTCGCCGACAGATCCATCTGACGGAACCCCCACAAATCGCCATTTCCTTCGGTCTTGGTCGAAACGATCGTCCGGCTCGGCGGCGGGCCGGCCGTATTGACGAAGGCATTGAGATATTTGGGCGAAGCAATCTGGAATTTGCCCGACAGCGTGACGCCGATCGGCAAGTCGACGGTTCCGGCCATCACGAAGCGGTGCTTGCGCACACCGGTCGAGGTGACGAACGGATAGTCGTCGAGGCTCGGATAATCGAGGCTGAAGACTTCGCCGAACTGCCGGTTCGCCTCGGCGTTGGTGAAGGTGTAGGTCGCATCGAGGCTCCACGGCGAAAATTCGGTGTAGCGCTTCGTCAGCTTGAAATAGGCCGTGTTGGCGCGCGTTTCGAGGCCGTTGGTCCCGATGATGATACTGCCGAACGGTGCCGGGGGATTGCCGAAGGGCGAACTCGGCGACCCGGTCGGGGCAAAGAAGTTGCCGTCGGGACGGCGGTTGCCGAGCAAATAGGCAAAGCCATCCTTGCTTTCGACATAGCTATAGCCTGCTTCGAGGTCGAGCAGGTTGAACCGGCCGCGCACACCCAGGCTGAACTGGTCCGAATAGGGCACCTTGATGTCGTTCTTGATGAAGCGAAGCTCGCGCCCCGCGCCGATCGGCAATCCGGCAATCAGCGCTGCCCGGCCTTCAGCCGTCAGATAGGCCGGATTCCACGGGATGCAGGTCGCGCTCGGCGCGCAGGTGTTGAGCGTATCGCCGGGGTTGTTGAAGTTGAACACCCGGTTGGCATAGAGACCCTGCGCCAGTTCCTGCTGGATGAAATCGAACTGGGTGCGATCGTAGGAACGGCCATAGCCGCCAAAGATTGCAAAGCGCTTTTCCTCATCGAGCGCATAAGTGAAGCCGAGGCGCGGCTGCCATGCGCCCTTGAAGGCTTTGCGCTCGCTGCCCGTCGAAATATAATCGTCGATGTCGTAGTTGGCGTTGGTGAGGTTCATATAGGGCGGCGTCACCGAGCCATTGGGCCCGGTATAGGATGCACGGCCCGCCACGAACTCGGCGATGGCCGGATCATGTTCGTAATTCAGGAACGCCGGCGTGCGTTCATAATCCCAGCGCAGGCCGATATTGAGCGTCAGCCGGTCGTCGACCTCCCAATCGTCCTGCGCATAAATGCCGAACTGGAAGTTCTTGGACCGGATATTGGGATCGCCATCGGCGACGGCTGCGCCGAATTCCATGCGATAGGGAATGGTATCGTTGAACGTCCCGCCACCAGGATTATAATTCACATTATAAGTGAAAATGGGATTGATATTATTCTGCTGCGTCGTGCGCAGCGTGACCCACTTCGCCTTCACGCCGACCTTGAAGGTATGGCCTTCCATCCCGGTCCAGGTGAAATCATCCGACACTTGCCAACCAGACTGGCCTTTGTCCTGAAAATTGCTGCCCGCGCCGATGCGAAGAATGTCGCCGCGCCGCGTTCCGGTCAGCGGCGGCGCATTGGGCACCGTCGCGTTAAACACCGAAATATTGCCGAAATTGAGCGGCCGGGGCCCCCAGGTCACATCCTCATAGGCGACCTTGAAATCATTGATCCAGGTGTCGCTGGTGTGCTCCCAGCGCGCGAGGCCGCGCCATTCCTCAACCTTGGCGATAGTGCGCGTTTCAAAGGCGGCGATGCCGCTGTTGAAGGTTTCGCCACTTTCGTCACGATATTTGACGGAAAATTCGAACAAATCCTTGCTGGTGGGCGTGAAGTTCAACTTACCGAAGTAGAGATTCTCGTCGAAGGTTTCGTTGCGCGGACCGAATGCGTCGCGATACTGCGTCGGGAAAAAATCGACGGGCAATTGCAGGCCGGGCGTGACATCGCGCGGGTTGATCCGCCTTTTGCCTTCATAGGTCGCAAAGAAGTGGAGCATGTCCTTGATGATCGGACCGCCGAGCGCACCGCCGAACTGAAAATCCTTCGTCTTGACCTTGCTGCCCGCCAGTTCGCTCGGACGCGGATCGCGCAGGCTCTGGTTGGTAAAATCGACAAAGGCTTCGCCGTGGAATTCGTTGGTCCCCGATTTGGTGACGGCGGTGATGGCGACCGAGCTAACCTGATCGAACTCGGCCTTATAGTTCGATGAAATGACGCGATATTCGCCGACCGCAAGCTGCGGGAACGGGTTGCCCTGGGTCGAATCCTGCCCGGTAATGCCGTTTTTCAGGACATAATCCTTCTGCCCGACACCATCGATGAAGATGTTCACCGAATTGCTGCCCTGCGCCCCGCCCTGAAGCCGCGACTGATCGTTGCCCGCGGTGATGAATTGGACGCCGGGCGCCAGATCGGCGAAGGCAAGGAAGTTGCGGTTGTTCTGCGGCAGCTGCTCGATCAACCGCTGGCTGATGTTGGTCCCAACTTCGCCGCCCTCCATCGAACGGAGGCGGGTACCGGTGACGATGATCGCGCCGTCGTCCGACGCGATGTCGGGCTGCGAAAAGTCAAAGTCGAGAACCGCGCTCTGGCCGACCGACAGCGTGAATTCGTCGGTGCGGCGAACGCCGCCCGGCGTCGTGAGTTCAAGGCGATAGGTGCCGACGGGAAGCGAGGCGATATTATAGCTGCCATTCTCCCCCACCGCGACGCTGCGCGTCAGGCCGGTGTTCACGTTGATCGCCGTCACCTGTGTCACGCCGCCCTCGGCCTTTACGGTGCCGCGAAGCGAAGCATTCGACACCTGCGCATGGGCGGGGATCGCAACGGCGACCGCCATGGCCGCAGCCGCGCTGCCCAATGCCAGCGCAGCGGCAAGCGACCGCCTGCGCGAACGGCGAGCACCCATATTCCGAATTTCATGTGAAAGCGTCACAGCATCCTCCCTTTTTGCCCCGACATTCCCCGCCCTCGCCTTTGATCGCGGCCCGGCCTTGCCACCGGATCGCGACGAATCGCGGGAAATTTCCGTCGTCGTTTTTTTGATTTGTAACCGGTTTCACGATGACTGTATAGGGGGAAGCGACACAGGATGACGAAATCGGGGACCAGCCGGTTTTGGCCGTTTTTTGGCCAATCCCGTGAGAATCTATAATGGGAATTGACTGGGAAGGACGAATCATGCCGCCGATTTCGCGCAACCTGACAAGCGCCACGCTTGCCACCCTTCTGGCCGCGGGATCGCTGCCCGCTGCCCCGCTGCACGCCGCTCCTCCGGCGACATCGACCGACGAGGCGCCTGTCGATGCTGCCAGCTGGCGCCGTGCCGACCCCGCAATGGATCGCTTCGTCGCCGATCTGATGGCGAAGATGACCCTCGACGAAAAGATCGGCCAGCTCACCCTACTCACGAGCAATTGGGAATCGACCGGGCCGACGATGCGCGATAGCTATAAGGAAGATATTCGCGCCGGGCGCGTCGGGGCGATCTTCAATGCCTATACCGCCCGATATACGCGGGAACTTCAAGCGCTCGCGGTCGAGGGTACGCGGCTCAAAATCCCTCTGCTCTTCGGCTATGACGTGATCCACGGCCACCGCACGATTTTCCCCATCTCGCTCGGCGAAGCGGCCAGCTGGGACTTGCAGGCCATTGAAAAGGCGGCGCGAATCTCGGCCACTGAAGCTTCGGCCGAGGGCATTCACTGGACTTTCTCGCCGATGGTCGACATCGCGCGCGACCCGCGCTGGGGCCGGATTTCCGAAGGCGCGGGCGAGGATGTCTATCTGGGCAGCCAGATCGCAAGGGCGCGCGTCCGCGGTTATCAGGGCGGCGATCTTTCACGGCCCGACACCGTCCTCGCCACCGCCAAGCATTTCGCCGCCTATGGCGCCGCACAGGCCGGACGCGACTATCACACCGTCGATATTTCCGAACGCACGATGCGCGACATCTACCTGCCACCGTTCAAGGCCGCGGTCGATGCGGGCGCCGCGACCTTCATGACGTCGTTCAACGAATATGATGGCGTTCCCGCGTCGGGCAGCCGCTATCTGCTCACCGATGTGCTGCGCAAGAGATGGGGCTTTCAGGGCTTTGTCGTAACCGATTACACGTCGATCAACGAAATGGTGCCGCACGGCTATGCGAAAGATTTGAAACAGGCGGGCGAGCAGGCGCTCGATGCCGGGGTCGACATGGACATGCAGGGCGCTGTTTTCATGGAAAATCTTGCCAAATCGGTCACCGAAGGCAAGGCCGATACGGCACGCATCGATGCCGCGGTAAAGGCGATTCTGGAAATGAAATATCGCCTCGGCCTGTTCGACGATCCCTATCGTTACGCCGACGAAACGCGCGAAAAGGCGACGATTTACAAGCCCGAGTTTCTGGAAGCCGCGCGCGATGTCGCGCGCAAGTCGATTGTCCTCCTCAAGAACAACGACAATGCGCTGCCGCTGGCGGCCAGCGCAAAATCGATCGCGGTGATCGGCCCGCTCGGCAACAGCAAGGAAGACATGATCGGCAGCTGGTCGGCCGCGGGCGACCGGCGGACGCGGCCGGTGACCTTGCTCGAAGGGATGCAGGCGGGCGCGCCCAAGGGGACGACGGTTTCCTATGCCAAGGGGGCGAGCTATGACTTCGACGATGCGGGCAAGACCGACGGCTTTGCCGAAGCGCTGGCGCTGGCCGCAAAATCGGATGTCATCGTCGCCGCGATGGGCGAGCATTGGAACATGACGGGCGAGGCAGCGAGCCGCACCTCGCTCGACCTGCCCGGCAACCAACAGGCGTTGCTCGAAGAACTCAGGAAAACCGGCAAGCCGATCATCCTCGTGCTGATGAGCGGGCGGCCGAACAGCATCGAATGGGCCGACGCGAACGTCGATGCGATCGTCCAGGCCTGGTATCCGGGCACGATGGGCGGCCATGCGGTCGCCGACGTGCTGTACGGACGATACAACCCGTCGGGCAAATTGCCGGTGACTTTTCCGCGCAATGTCGGGCAGGTGCCGATCCATTATGATATGAAGAATACCGGCCGCCCGATCGAACTCGGCGCGCCGGGGGCGAAATATGTCTCGCGCTATCTCAACACGCCGAACACGCCGCTTTATCCCTTTGGTTATGGCCTCAGCTACACCAGCTTCACCTATTCGCCGGTCACGCTCGACAAGGCCAAGATTCGCCCCGGCGAGCCGCTGACCGCCAGCGTCACCGTGACCAACAGCGGCGCGCGCGACGGCGAAGAGGTGGTGCAGCTTTATGTCCGCGACCTGGTCGGATCGGTGACGCGCCCGGTCAGGGAACTCAAAGGCTTCCAGAAGATCGCGTTGAAAAAGGGTGAAAAGCGGACGTTGCGCTTTACCTTGACCGACGCCGATCTCGCCTTCACCCGCCAGGATATGAGCTGGGGCAGCGAGCCGGGACAATTCAAACTGTGGGTCGGCCCGTCGTCCGCCGAAGGGTCCGAAGCCGATTTTGAACTGACGGAGTAGGGCCATGCCGCTTCGGTTCTCGCTGGCGATTGCGCTGCCGCTGGCATTTGTCGGTGCGGCGGGGGCTCAGTCCCCCGCCCGCCCGAACATCGTCTTCATCATGTCCGACGATCACGCCTATCAGGCGATTTCGGCCTATGGCTCGCCCGTGTCGAAACTGGCGCCGACGCCCAATATCGACCGGATCGCCAAAAATGGAGCCATTTTTACCCAAAGCTTTGTGGGCAATTCGCTGTGCGGTCCCAGCCGCGCGACGCTGCTGACCGGGCGGCACAGCAATGCGCATGGGTTCCGGCAGAATGGCAACAAGTTCGACAACAGCGTCTGGGTCTGGCCGCGCGCGCTTTCGCAGGCGGGTTATGCCACCGCGATGTTCGGCAAATGGCACCTCAACTATTCGCCCGCCGGTATCGGCTTCGACGACTGGAAGGTGCTCGACGATCAGGGCGAATATTATAATCCCGACATCATCACGCCCAAGGGCCGCAGCGTCGTCGAAGGCTATGCCACCGACCTGACGACGCAGTTCAGCCTCGACTGGCTGAAGACCGGGCGCGACAAGTCGAAACCCTTTGCGATCCTGATCCACCACAAGGCGCCGCACCGCAATTTCATGCCCGCGCTGCGCCATGTGCAGAAATATCAGGGTGTGAGCTTTCCCGTCCCGGCCAATTATTTCGACGATTATACGGGCCGCATGGCGGCGGGCACGCAGGAAATGAATATCTATCGCGACATGTATGAGGGGCACGACCTCAAGATGACGGTCGCCGAAGGTTCGGCGCAGCTTCGCTACAATCGCTGGCCGAACGCCTTTGATCGCATGACGCACGCACAGCAGGCCGAATGGGACGCGCTGATGCAGGCCGACAACGACCGCATGAACACCGCCAACCTGTCGGGCCGCGACCTCGCGATCTGGAAATATCAGCGGTACATGCAGCAATATCTGGGCACGATCGCCGCGGTCGACGAGGGCGTCGGCGCGGTGCTCGATTATCTGGAAGAAAGCGGCCTCGATAAGAATACAGTGGTCGTCTATACCTCCGACCAGGGCTTTTACCTTGGCGAACATGGGTGGTTCGACAAGCGTTTCATCTATGAAGAATCGATGCGCACCCCCTTTCTGATCCAGTATCCGGGGCATATCCGGCCCGGCACGCGGATCGCGGCGCCGATCCAGAATATCGACTATGCGCCGACCTTCCTCGACTTCGCCGGGGTCAAGGGACCGGCAACGATCCAGGGTCGCTCGATGTCGCCCTTGCTCGCGGGGCGCACGCCGTCCGACTGGCGCAGGGACGTTTATTATCATTATTATGAATTTCCGGGCTTTCACGCCGTGCGCGCCCATTATGGCGTTCGCGGCGAGCGCTACAAACTCGTCCGTTTCTATGGCGAGGGCCTCGACGCCTGGGAGTTTTACGATTTGCAGACCGACCCGAACGAGATGGACAACCGGATCGACGATCCGGCGATGAAAGGCGCGATCGAACGGATGAAGCGGCGCTTGGTCGAACTTCGCCGCGAATATGCGGATACGAGCGGTCCCGCGATCCGCTGACCGGCTTGCGGACATCGCCCGCGAGCGGTAGGCGCGGCGCGTGAGTCCCGAACCGCCATCCGCGTTCGCGCCCTTTCGCTATCCCGCGTTTCGGGCAATCTGGATCGCCAACCTCGCATCGAACATGGGGTCGATGATCCAGTCGGTCGCCGCGGCGTGGCTGATGACCGAGCTGACCGACTCGCACCTGCTCATCGCGCTGGTGCAGGCAGGCGTGACGATTCCCGTCATGCTGCTCGGCATTTTTGCGGGCGCGATTGCCGATAATTTCGACCGGCGGCGGATCATGCTCGCGGCGCAGACCGGAATGCTCATCGTATCGGCGGCGCTCACCGTGACGACGTGGCTGGGTGCGATCACGCCCTTGTCGCTCCTCTTTTTCACTCTTGCCGTCGGTTGCGGCACCGCGCTCAACGGCCCCGCATGGCAGGCATCGGTGCGGATGCAGGTGGGCCCCAAAGACCTGCCGCAAGCCATCGCGCTCAACACCATTGCGTTCAATCTTGCGCGCAGCGCCGGGCCAGCGCTCGGCGGGCTGCTCATTTCGATCGTCGGCACCGCTGCGGCTTTCGGCCTCAATGCGCTGAGCTATATCGCGCTCATCGTCGTCCTGCTCCGCTGGCATCCCGAAACCGTCCCGCCGCGGCGTACGCCGATGCTGTCCGCGATCGCCCAGGGCCTGCGCTTCTGCGCGCGTTCGGACCCCGTGCGCCGGGTACTCGTGCGCGGCTTTGCCTTTGGCTTCGGGGCGGCGGGTTTTCAGGCGCTCCTCCCCTCGCTGGTCCGCGACCGGCTCGACGGAACCGAAATCATCTATGGCCTGTGCCTCGCCGCCTTTGGCACCGGTTCGATCTTTGCCGCGCTGTGGGTGGGGCGCGTGCGACGGCGCTGGGGCAGCGACCGGGTCGTGACCGCCGCATCGCTGATATTCGCCGCCGCAATGCTGCCCGTCGCGGCCACCACCAGCCTGCCCGCGCTGATGGCCGCAGCGTTCGTCGCGGGCGGCGCGTGGGTATCGACGCTGACGACGCTCAACGTCGCGATGCAGCTGCGATCGCCCGACGAAATCCTGGGCCGCTGCCTGTCGATCTATCAAGCCGTGACCTTTGGCGCGATGGCGCTCGGCGCCTATGCCCTTGGGCTGATTGCCGACCTGACCTCGCTCCCCGTCTCGATCCTCGTGTCGGCAGGCTGGCTGCTGCTCTCGGCGCTGGTGTTGCGGTTCATCGCACCGATGCCCCGACGCGACGAAGGCCGCGTCCTGCCCTGACCGGTCAATGCGTTTCGTCGATGGTGAAGCGGCTGTTCGAAAGCTGCAACTCGTCGCCGCAATGGCTGCACGCCGCGATCATGCGCAGATCGTGGCCGCACGGCCGGTGCGTCAACAGCAGCGGCGGCCCGCGCTCGTCGGCGAACCAGCGATCGCCCCATTGCAGGAGCGCGAGCAGCACCGGATAAAGATCGCGCCCTTTTGCGGTCAGGCGATATTCGACGCGATCGGCGTGGCTCGAATAGGGTATGGTCTTCAAAATGCCCTGCCGCACCAGCCGTTCGAGGCGGCCGGTCAGGATGTTCGTCGCCATTAGCGTGTCGCGCTGTATATCGTCGAAGCGGTTTATGCGCGTAAACATCGCGCGGACGACGAGCGTTGCCCAACGGTCGCCGAACAGCTCGATCATCGTGTCGACCAGCGGGCGTCCGCCGGGACGCCGCGCAGCGACGACGCCGTTGAAGCGGCGGCGCTCGTAATGCGGCACGACCTGCGCCAGCCCCGGCCCCTCGCGCCAGTCGACGTCGCGCGGATCAATCTCGGCGCGGCAATGCGCGCACACCGGCACCGGCTCGGTCGCATGGCCGCAGGTCGCATGGTGCAGGCGAACCTGAAAATCGCGGCTGTCCGATTCCCATTTATGCTGCCAGCGCAGCATCATCAGGCCGTTGGGAAACTGATCGCGGCCCTTCTCGGTCAGCACATAGTGAAACCCGCGCGCACCCTTTTTCGGTACCTTGGCGAGACAATCCTCCTCGACCAGTTTCTTGAGCCGGCCATTGACGACCGAGCGCGCAAGCCCCGTGCGCGCCACAAACTCATCGAAGCTGTGGATGCCGAGGAACGTCTGTTCCATGAGCAACAGGACCGGCACGTCGCCGACGACATCGAGCGCGCGCCAGATCGAACAGGCCCTGATGGTGCGGTCGTGTTTCACACGCTCCCCTAGCTAAGACCGTCATCCCGGCCCTTCGACTGCCTTGGCAGGCGCTCAGGATAAACTTCAGCCTCTGGTTGAAGGCCGGGATGACGTCTTTAGGGCAAAGAATATCCGAATTGAAACACCATCCTCAAAAGCGTCCGGTCAGCTGAACCGCAATCGTGCGCGGGCGGTCGACGATGCCGTTATAGGCGTTGCCGGCGCCGCGCGTGATCGTCGTCGCGAGTGGCATCGAACTCCCCGTTTGCAGGATGCGCTGGTTCGTCAGGTTGCGCCCGATCAGCGCAATCTCCCACCGATCGTCGACCTCGGCGAGCGCCAAACGCGCACCGAGCTTTACATAGCCGTCCTGGTGCGTCCGCGGATCGAGGTTGGCCGCGGCGATGTAGGAGGAGGAGAAGTCGGCATTGACGTTCAGCGCGACCTTCATGTCGGTCGTCACCGGGGTGGTGTAATCGAGGTTCAGATTGCCCGACCATTTCGGGCTGAGGGCGTTGCGCTTGCCCGAATAGTCGCAAAAGCCGTTCGGTCCCGGCGTCTGCAGATAATAGCATTGGCCATCGGTGAAATTGGTGAATTTGAAGTCGAGATAGGCGACCGCGCCGCTGACGGTCAGCCCGTCGGCAATCGCGGCGCGGAAGTCCGCCTCCACCCCCTGCGTGCGCGCTTCGGCGGCGTTGCGGACGTTGAAGTTCAGCGTGCCGTCGAAGATATTGACCTGAAGATCCTTATAGTCGGTGCGATAGAAAGACAGGTTGAACGCGACATTGCGGCCCTTGTATTTCAGCCCGGCCTCGAAATTGTCGGCGCTTTCGTCCTCGAACTCGAACGCCCCGGGGCGCGCAACGGTCGTCGAGGTCGGCAGCGAGTTCGACCGGATGTCGAAACCGCCCGCCTTTGTCCCCCTGGCATAGGAGGCATAAAGCATCAGGTCATCGGTCGCGTCGAACTGCACGTTGACCATCGGGTTGAAGCTGTCCTCGCTGATCTTGCCCGAAATGCTGTGCGATTCGATGTTGAGCGCGCGAAACACCGCCGCCACGACGGGCGCGGGGGCGGTGCTGAGCGGTCCCTGCACGACGGCCAGCGTTCGGCTGCCGGTCTTTTTTTCATGGTTGAAACGCGCCCCGGCCGTGATGCGAAGCTGGTCGGTGAGCGAAAATTCACCCTGCGCGAAGCCCGAAACCAGGTCCGACTTCTGTGTGTAGTCGCGATCGTTGCGCGTGTCGCCGAGCGCATTGAACGGCGCGCCGAGACCAAGGAAGGTCGGGTTGAACCGCGTGAAATCCTGCACGTCGAGCTTGGCGTGCTGGTAATAGACGCCCGCGATATAATTGAACCTCTCGCCACCCGGCGAGGTCAGGCGCAGTTCCTGGCTGAACTGACGATAATCCTCGCGCAGATTGGTGCCGTCGAGGAAGCTGATGCCCGAAAAGTCGACGTCGACGATCTCGCGCGTCTTGTAATCGAGCAGCGACGAAACCGAGGTGAGCGTGTGGTCGCCGAGTTCCAGATCGGCATTAAGTGTTGCCCCGAAAACCTTGTTTTTGCTCTCGTAGCCATTATCCTCGCGGACATAATCGGGGTCGGTGCTGACAAAGAAGGGCCCCTGGAAAACGGCGTTGTAATTGCCGACGGCGCCGAACACGTCGCGCGGCTGCCCCTTCATTTCGAAGTCGGCATATTCGAGCTTGAGCTCGGCCGCGAACGGCCCGCCCTTGTCGAGCTCGAGCTTGCCGCGGACATAATATTCATCGACATTCGGCTCGTCGCGATCGAGCTCCTGGTTATGGAAATAGCCGTCCATCGAGCGGTGGTAGCCGACGACGCGCGCCTCGATCCCGTCGCTCAAGGGGCCCGAAAGGACGCCGGTGAGCTGGAATTCCTTGTGATTGAATTCATAAAGGCCGCTCACCGAGCCTTCGAACGCGTCGGTCGGACTGCGCGTCGTGATGTTGACCGCGCCCGCGATCGCATTTTTCCCGAACAGGGTCGGCTGCGGCCCGCGCAGCACCTCGACCCGTTCCATATCGACGAGCGGCAGGCGCGAAAGCTGGTCGCGGCCGTAATAGACGCCGTCGACAAACATCGCGACCGATTGTTCAAACCCCTTGTTGTCGCCCGACGCGATTCCGCGGATTGCGATGCGGTTCGCGATCGCGGTCTGCGTGATCTTGAGGTTCGGGACCGATGAGGAGATTTGTTCGAGGTTGGTCTGGCCGTAATTTTCGACCTGCTTGCCGCTGACCGCCGAGATCGAGATCGGCACGTCGGACAACCCCTCGGCGCGTTTTTGCGCGGTGACGATGATTTCTTCAAGCCCGCCCCTGTCGTCGGCGGCCGGCGCATCCTGCGCAAAGGCGGCAACGGGACTGACAAGCGCGGATGCAGCGAACAGCGCGACCAAATGCGTTTTCATAGACACTCTCCCTCCCACTATCGTCGGGTTGGCCCCGCGATGTTTTTCTGGCCTTGCGACTCATACCGTCTTTAAGTATCGTTATGCAAGTCAGATAATTTGAGAGAGGATGAAGAGTGCCGCAACACGGCTTGCCCCCCGCGCTGACGCGCAATTTGCGCCTGCCCGCGATTGCCGCGCCGATGTTCCTCGTGTCGGGTCCCGAAATGGTAATCGCGGCGTCGCGCGCCGGGGTGATCGGCAGCTTCCCTGCACCCAATGCACGCACGTCGGCCGATCTGGAAGATTGGGTGACCCGCATCGACGCGGCACTGTCGGGCGATCGCGATGCCGCGCCCTGGGCTGTCAATCTTGTCGTCCATCCGTCGAACAGCCGCCTGCCCGAAGACCTGGCCTGCGTCGTGCGCCACAAGGTGCCGCTGGTGATCACCGCGCTCGGCAGCCCGGCGCGGGTGGTCGAGGAAATCCATAGCTATGGCGGGCTGGTCTTTGCCGACGTCAATTCGGTCGGCTTTGCGCGCAAGGCAGCAGCAGCGGGGGTCGATGGACTGGTTCTCGTCGCTGCGGGCGCGGGTGGGCATACCGGCGCCACCGCGGGCTTCGCCTTTGTCGAGGAGGTGCGGCAATTCTGGGACGGCCCGCTGGTACTCGGCGGCGCGATATCGACGGGTCACGCCGTCCGCGCCGCCGAGATTTTGGGGGCCGACCTTGCCTATCTCGGCACCTCGCTGATCGCCTGCGCCGAGAGTATGGCGGTGCGGCCTTACAAGGATATGGTCGTCGCGGCGGGCGCCGAGGACATCGTTCCTTCAAAGGGCATCACCGGAGTGACCGCCAACTGGCTGAAATCAAGCCTGATCGCTGCGGGCTACGATCCCGCCAACATGCCCGAGGACAAGCGCCCCAACTTCTCCGACGCGCAGGATGATGCGAAGGCGTGGAAGAATGTCTGGTCCGCCGGGCAAGGCGTCGGCGCGGTGCGCGCGGTCGAACCCGTCGCGGCGATCGTCGATCGCCTCGTTTCCCAATATGATGCCGCCGCCGCGCGACCACGCTTTGCCGCCGCCGAAGGAGTCCCCGCATGACCGCCGAGCTTGTCGACACGATCACCTCCACGATCCAGCCGAACGACCATCCCTATATGAAGGGCGCGTGGCGCCCGACCTATAATGAATGGAACGCGATCTTCGCGAGCGGCGATGCCGAGGTGATCGGCAATATCCCGACCGACATCGACGGCGTTTATGTGCGCACCGGCGAGAATCAGATTCATGAGCCGATCGGCCGTTATCACCCCTTCGACGGCGACGGATTCATTCACGCCATTTCGTTCAAGGATGGCCGCGCGAGCTATCGCAGCCGCTTCGTGCGCACCAAGGGCTTCGAGGCCGAGAAGGAAGCCGGCCGCTCGCTCTGGGCCGGGCTGATGGAACCGCCACACAAATCGACGCGCCACGGCTGGGGTGCGCAGGAGTGGCTGAAGGATTCAAGCTCCACCGACGTTGCGATCCATGCGGGCAAGATCATCTCGACCTTCTATCAGTGCGGCGAAGCGTATCGGCTCGATCCCTTCACGCTTGAACAGTTCGGTACCGAAAGCTGGGTGCCGCTCGACGGTATTTCGGCGCATTGCAAGGTCGACCTCGCGACCGGCGAGCTGATGTTCTTCAATTACTCGAAACACGCGCCCTATATGCACTATGGCGTCGTCGGGCCGGACAACAGGCTCAAACATTATATCCCCGTCCCACTCGCCGGGCCGCGCCTGCCGCACGACATGGCATTCACCGAGAATTACACGATCCTCAACGACATGCCGCTCTATTGGAACGAGGAGTTGCTGAAGAAGAACCTGCACGTCGTGCAGTTCCACCCCGACCAGAAGACCCGCTTCGCGATCATTCCGCGTCACGGTCAACCCGAAGATATACGCTGGTTCGAAGCGGCACCAACCTACACGCTCCACTGGCTCAACGCGTGGGAGGAAGGCGACGAGATTATCCTCGACGGCTATTATCAGAAAGAGCCGATGCCGAAGTCCTATCCCAATGCCCCGGAGGGATTGGAGCGGATGATGGCCTATCTCGATCAGGGGCTTTTGAAGCCGCGCCTCCACCGCTGGCGCTTTAATTTGAAGACGGGCGAAACGACGGAGCAACGCCTCGACGAGCGCGACCTCGAATTCGGCATGTTCAACCACCGCTACGCCGGTAAACCCTATCGCTATGCCTATAGTGCGATCCCCGAGCCGGGCTGGTTCCTGTTCCGCGGGCTGGTCAAGCACGACCTCAATGCGGGAACGAGCGAGGAATATGAGTTCGGCCCCGGACGCTTCGGGAGCGAAGCGCCCTTTGCGCCCCGCATCGATGCCAGGCAAGAGGACGATGGCTATCTCGTCTCCTTCATCGCCGACCTCGAAACCGATCGCTCCGAATGCGTGTTGATCGACGCGAAAAATGTCGCGGCCGGGCCGGTGTGCCGGATCATCCTGCCCGAACGCATCTGTTCGGGAACGCACAGCGTCTGGGCTTCGGGCGACGACATCGGCATGGGCCCGAACAGCGTGCTGGCCGCCTGATATGATCGTCGCGGGAGAGGATAAGCGGCGGCAATATCGGGAAAGCGGCTGGTGGGGCGACCGGACTTTCGCCGACCTGTTCGCGGCCAATGCGGCGGCGCATCCCGACCGGCTGGCGCTCGTCGACGCGCCCAATCGCGGCGATTTCGCTTTCGGCGAGCCGCAACGGCTGAGCTATGCGGAGCTGGAAGCCGAGATCGACCGGATTGCAGGCGCGCTGGTCGTCGCCGGGATCGGCAAGGACGATGTGCTGCTCGTCCAGCTGCCCAATATCAGCGAATTCGTCGCGCTCTATTTCGCCGCGGCGAAGATCGGCGCGATCGTCAGCCCCGCCGCGGTGCAATATCGCAGCCATGAACTGAAGGGCATGATCGGCGTCGTCGAGCCCAGGGCATTCGTCTGCGCGACCGATGTTAAGGGCTGCGACCATGTCGGCGTCGCACAGCCATTGCTGGGCGGCGTTCGGCTGATGACCTTTGGTCCCAATCCACCTCCCGGCGCGCTCGACCTTTCGTCCGCGCCGGGGGACGGGAAAGCGCTCGCCGCGCATGTCGCCGCCACCCCCATCGACGCCGACGATATTTTTACAATCTGCTGGACCTCGGGCACCACGGGCGTCCCCAAGGGCGTACCGCGCAGCCATAACCACTGGATCGCGGTCGCCGGTGCAGGATATGAGGCGATGAAGGTCGGGCCCGGCGATGTGCTGCTCAACCCCTTCCCGCTTATCAACATGGCCAGCATCGGCGGCATCACCATGTGCTGGCTGACCAGCGCGGGGACGATGGTGCTGCACCATCCCTTCGATCCCGGCGTGTACCTCAAGCAGATCGCGACCGAACGTCCGAGCCTGACGATCGCACCGCCTGCGGTGCTCAACATGCTGCTGCAGAATGAGGCGCTGCTCGCCTCGGTCGACCTGTCGAGCCTGCGCGTCATCGCGTCGGGCTCGGCGCCGCTCGCGCCCGCGATGGTGCGCGGTTTTCAGGAAAAGCTCGGCATCATCATCGTCAACGTCTTCGGGTCGAACGAGGGGATGAGCTTCATCACCGGCGAGCGCGACATGCCCGACCCCGACAAGCGCGCGAGCCTGTTCCCACGGCGCGGCACCTATCGGCGCCCCTATGGCGAGGGCCGCGCGCCCAATATCGAAAGCCGACTCGTTCCGCCCGGCGGGGGCGATCCGATCGAGATCGACGGCGTTGCGGGCGAATTGCAGATCCGCGGGCCGACCTTGTTCGAGGGCTATCACAACGCCCCCGATCGGACCGCCGAGGCCTTCACCACCGACGGCTGGTTCCGCACCGGCGATTTGTTCGAGATCGCCGAGGTCGGTGACTTTTATCGCTTCGTCGGGCGCTGCAAGGACCTGATCATTCGCGGCGGGGTCAACATCTCGCCCGAAGAGATCGACCAGCTGCTGGGCGGCCATCCCCTGCTTGCCGAGGCGTGCGTCTTTTCGCTTCCCGACCCGACGATGGGCGAGCGCATCGGCCTCGCCTATGTCCCGCGCGGCGCCGACGATGTGGGGATCGACGAGGTCGCCGACTATCTGCGCGGCCACGATCTCGCGGTGTTCAAACTGCCCGAACGGCTGTTCCGCTTCGACGCGCTGCCGCGCAACGTCACCGGCAAGGTGATGCGCAGCAATGTGCGCGAACAGGCGCTCGCCACTCTCGAAAAGGAAGCCTGACATGGCAAAGGACGTTTTCATCCTCGGCGGCGCGCAGACCGATTTTTCGCGCAATCTGGAGCGCGAGGGGGGCGGGTTGTTCGAGCTGTTCCGCGATGTCGCCGAAGCGGCGTTTGCGGCGACGGGTATCGAGCCGAAGGAGGTCGAAACAGCGCATGTTGGCAATTTCGTCGGCGAGCTGTTCGCCGGGCAAGGCCAGCTCGGCGGCTTTTTCGGCCATGTCCACCCCGACCTCGCGGGCATCCCCGCGTCGCGGCACGAGGCCGCCTGCGCGTCGGGCAGCATCGCGAGCCTCGCCGCCGCGGCCGAGATCGAGGCTGAACGCTATGGGCTTGCCCTCGTCCTTGGCGTCGAGCTGATGCGCAATGTCCCCGGCCAGCGCGCCGCCGAATATCTGGGAGCCGCCGCCTGGGCAGGACGCGAGGCGCGGGAGGCGCGTTATCTGTGGCCTTATATGTTCGCGCGGGTCGCCGAGGAATATGACGAGCGCTTCGGCCTCGACCGCGCTTATCTGCGCGCGATTTCGGCCAATAACTTCGCCAATGCGAAAAAGAACCCCAACTCGCAGACACGCGGCTGGGCAATCACCGACGCGCATCTGGGCGAGAATGACGAGGTCAATCCGCTGATCGAAGGGTCGCTTCGCAAATCCGATTGCGGGCAGGTCACGGATGGCGCGGCGGCGATCTTTCTCGCCTCGCGCGAGGTCGCCGAAACCTATGCGAAACGGCGCGGCATCCCGCTGGAGAACATCCCGCGGATCAAAGGCTGGGGCCACGCCACCGCGCCGCTCCTCTATTCGACGAAGGTGGCGGACAGCCGCGGCGGCGCCTATGTCTTCCCCAGCGTGCGCAAGGCGATGATGGATGCGCTGCGCCGCGCCGACATGCCCGATATCTACGCCTGCGACGGCGTCGAGGTGCACGACTGTTTCTCGATCACCGAATATATGGCGATCGACCATTTCGGCATCACCAAGCCCGGCGAAAGCTGGCGCGCGGTCGAGGACGGGACGATTGCCCTCGGCGGCAAGTTGCCGGTCAATCCTTCGGGCGGCCTGATTGGCCTGGGGCATCCGGTCGGTGCCACGGGCGTCCGGATGCTGCTCGACAGCTGGCGGCAAGTCACCGGAAATGCGGGCGATTATCAGGTCGATGGCGCACGCAACTTTGCCACCTTCAACGTCGGTGGCAGCGCGACCACGGCCGTCAGCTTCGTCGTCGGCGTCTGATCCCTTGGGCGACGTTTATCTGTACGATGCCGTGCGTACGCCGCGCGGCAAGGCCAGGCCCGACGGCGGGCTCGCCAACCTCAGCCCGCAGGAACTGGTGCGCCAGCAGACGGCGGCCCTGACCGCGCGTTGCGGCGCGGCGGCGGCGTCACCCGACGCGCTGATTCTTGGCTGCGTGACGCAGACCGGGGCGCAAGGCGGGAATATCGCGCTGGTATCGAAACTCCATGCGGAGCTGCCCGACGCGACCGCCGCGCACAGCATCAACAATTATTGTGCGTCGGGATTGTCGGCGATCGGCCATGCGATCGCCAAGGTCGCCAGCGGCGAGATGACGCATGTTCTGGCGGGCGGCGTCGAATCGATGAGCGCGACCCGCTTCCTCAGCGACCATGCGGCCTTCTACACCAACGACGAGCTGCCGCCGCGCGCACGCTTCGTTCCGCCCGTACTCGGCGCCGACCGCCTCGCCCATGCCGAGGGGATTACGCGCGCCGAGCTCGACGCGGTTGCCCTCGTCTCGCAGCAGCGAGCTGGGGCGGCCGACACCGACGCCGCCCTCCAGGCCTCGCGTATCGCGACGGGCGCGCTGACGGGCGAAGAATGTATCCGGCCGCAAACGAGCGCCGAATCGCTTGCCGCCCTGCCCGCCGCCTTTGGCGAGTTGCAGGCGCAATATGCCGGGGCGCTCGAAGGCGCGACCTTCGCACCGGTGCACGGCATCGCTCACGCGCCGCCGATCTGCGACGGTGCTGGACTGGCGCTGGTTGGCGGCGAAGGATTGGGGCTGCCGCCGCGGGCGCGTGTCGTCGCCTATGCCGAAAGCGGCGGCGATCCCGCTGCGTCGCTCACCGCAGGCTTTGCGGCGATGGACAAGGTTCTGGCCCGTGCCCGGCTGACGCTCGCCGATATGGACCGCATCGAATTCATGGAGGCCTTTGCCGTCACCATCGCCAAATTCCTGCGCGACCGCGACGCCGATCCGGCCCGCGTCAATGTGAGCGGCGGACATCTTGCCAAGGGACACCCGATGGGAGCCAGCGGCGCGATCCTGACCTCTACCCTGCTCGACGCGCTCGACGCGTGCGCGGGCCGATACGGGCTGGTCGTGCTGACGGGCGCGATGGGTGTGGGCGCGGCGATGATCGTCGAGCGGATCGGTTGAATTGACGAAGAAGCCGCTTCCCTCGCCGTTAGAGCGTCGAGAAGGCGGCCGACCGGACATCCACCGCCGATTTACCGGGGCGGAAGGGAACCACTCCCACTAGCTGAACCGAATGGACGTCACATCCGCACCACCGGTCGTCGCTCGCCTTTCAAGCGCTGGTCCCCTTCCCTTGCGGTAGAGCCGGGGACCGATCGACTTTGATCATCGGCGAACCGCGATCGCCTCAACCTCGATCAGCGCATCGGGTGCCAGCAGCGCTGACACAACGGTCGAGCGAGCGGGCCAGGGTTCGCCGAAGATGCGCACATAGGCTGCATTGAACGCCGCGCCATAGCTGGGGTCGGTCAGCCAGGCCGTCACCTTGACGACATCGGCAGGCACGCAGCCGGCTTCGACGAGCACCGTCACCAGATTGGCGAGCGCCCGCTCCGCCTGCGCCTCGATCCCCCCTGCCACGATTGCGCCGTCATCGCCGCGCGCGAGCTGACCCGATGTAAAGATGAGATCGCCCGCGGTTCGTGCGGGCGACAAAGGTGGTCTGGCCATGTCGTGTCCTTTGAAGCAGAAGCGCCTTTCGCTACCCGCCGCAGCGCCGCGCTCCTATCCCCGATCGATGCGGGCGGTATAGGGTGCGGTTATAGCCGCGCGGCTACGGATCAGCTCGCGGCAGCGGCCAGTTCGCCGCGCGCCTGCCGAAATACCTCGATACTGCCCCAGATCGCGAGCGCCGCCATGATCGCCGCCACGCCAAGGTCCGGCCAGCTTCGCCCCGTGCCGAACACGCCCAGCGCGGCCGCCAGCACGGCGAGATTGCCGATCGCATCGTTGCGCGAGCAGATCCATACCGACCGCATGTTCGCATCGCCCGTGCGATAACGGTAGAGCATCAACGCCACGACGACATTGGCGACCAGCGCCAGCGCGCCGATGATCCCCATCGTTTCGGCGTGGGGCGCTGTCCCCGTCACGAAACCCCACAGCGCCGAGCCCAACACCCACAGGCCGAACGCCAGCATCGTCACCGCCTTGAACAGTGCGGCGCGCGCACGCCACGCGAGTGCCATGCCCGCGACGCCCAGGCTGATCGCATAATTGGCGCTGTCGCCCAGAAAATCGAGCGCATCGGCCTGAAGCGCCCGCGAATCGGCTGCGACCCCCGCGACGATTTCCACCGCAAACATCGCGGCATTGACGATGAGCGCAATCCACAGGACGCGCCGCCAACGCGGATCGTTGAGCGCGGTGGTTCCGCTTTTGCTTGCACAGCATTGATCGGCCATCGCCAAAACCTCCTTGGTTCTTCGAGTCGGCACCCTATATGGACCCTGTAGCAACTACAGGGTCAAGCGATGAAAATCGGCGAGCTGGCGCGTGCCACCGGCACCAACATCGAAACCATCCGCTATTATGAGCGGATCGGCCTGCTTCCCGAACCGGGGCGGACCGACGCCAATTACCGAAGTTACAGCGACGCGCATCGCGCGCGGCTGAGTTTCGTGCGCCATTCGCGCGAACTGGGTTTCACGATCGAGGAGATACGCTCGCTGCTCGACCTGTCGGACGACCCGGAACGCGATTGCGCCGAGGCCGACCGGATCGCGAGCCGGCATCTGGCGCAGGTTGAGGAAAAGATCGCACAGCTCGCCCTGCTTCGCGACGAACTCTCGCGCATCGTCGGTCGCTGCCGCGGCGGCGTAGCCGCCGACTGCCGAGTGATAGAGGCGCTGGGCGATCATGGGCAGTGCGAGACGTCGCATTAGGGTCGGGCGCGGCCGAGCAACCCTCCGTGTCGCAACGGCGTTGAAAGGGGCAACCAAGGGACACCCGACCGATGGCCGATTGCAATGATCTGGAGACGCTCGCCGCCGCACTCCTTCGGGCGGCGGCAGCGCGGAACCTGCGTATCGCGACAGCCGAAAGCTGTTCGGGCGGCCTGATCGCATCGTTGCTCACCGATATTGAGGGATTGGGGCATGTATTCGAGCGCGGCTTTGTCACCTACAGCGACGAAGCCAAGATCGAAATGCTCGGCGTTTCCCGCCGCCTGATCGAATCGAAGGGCGCGGTATCGGCCGAGGTCGCGGCCGCGATGGCCCGCGGCGCAATATCCCGGTCGTGTGCCGATGCCGCAATCGCGATTACCGGCTTTGCGGGCCCTGGTGGCGCCGACGATGAAGAAGGCCTCGTCCATATCGCGGCACTGTGCTGCGGGCGTTCGGCCGCCGCCGAACTGCACATCGGCGCAGTCGGGCGCTCTGCGGTGCGCGAAGCCGCAGCACGGGCGGCGCTCGCCATGACGAGCGATCTGATCGCAAGGGAATAGGTGGGACGATTCTGTTGCCCGGCTCGTCCCCAGCCGCTGGTATCCGATTCTGTTGCCCGGTTCGGTCCGAACCGCGTTCTATTTGTCTAACCTTAGGCCGTGAGGCTTATCGGTTAGGCAGCAAGAGCGAGTGCTTCGTTATCGTTAGCACTTATAGTTTTGAGCCTTGAACGGGTTACTCAGCCCGGAAGAAAACATCGTCTTTGAACACACGTCGATCCTGGTTCGGCCCCGTCAGAAACCCGCGCGCCCATCGAAGAAGCGCGGGTTTGTGGTGGAGCCGCCGGGTACTGCCCCCGGGTCCGCTGTGTCTATTCCACGACACCATTTATCCTCATAGCCGGCCGAGACCGGCACAACCTATATAGGAAACCCGTCCGCGCATGGAAAGGGTGCAGCGGGCCCATTCGTCCCGCAATCCACTCAACTCCCTTATTTCTTTCGCAATTCGTCGCGAATCTCGGTGAGCAGGTCGACTTCGCTCGGTCTCGCAGGCGCCGCCTCCGGCTCCTGCTTGCGCATCACGCGGTTCACCCAGCGCACGAGCAGGAAGATGATGAAGGCGAGAATCAGGAAATTGATCACCGCGGTGATGAACGCGCCATAGCCGATCATCGCCACGCCGGCTTCCTTCAGCGCGGCATAGTCGGTCGCCGACACGCCTTCGGGAACGCTGCCGAGCAGGATGAACTTGCTCGAAAAATCGACCCCGCCGAAAAGCGCGCCTGCAAACGGCATGATGACATCTTCGGTCAGCGAGGTCGTGATGGTCGCAAAGGCGCCGCCGATGATGACACCCACCGCCAGGTCCATCACATTGCCCTTGGCGATAAATTCCTTGAACTCTGCCAGCATGTTGGCGCTCCCCGATAGACTGAATCCTGCCCCAAAGCGTGCCCCGGCGATTGCACAAAGGCAAGCGGCTTCCTATTATGTGTGTTGTTGCGGCAAAACGCCGCTGGAGGGAGCCTGATGACCATGACCTATCGCAACGCCCGCTGGTTAATCCTGCCTGTCGCCGCGATGAGCCTGTCCGCGTGCGGCATCAACAGCGTGCCGACCAAGGAAGAGGCCGCCAAGGCCAAATGGGCGAATGTCGAGGCCGCCTATCAGCGGCGTGCCGACCTGATCCCCAACCTTGTCGAGACGGCCAAGGGTGCCGCGCAGATCGAACAATCGACGCTGGAAGGCGTGATTCAGGCGCGCGCGTCGGCCACGCAGGTGAAACTCAGCACCGACGATCTCGACGATCCTGCAAAGGTGCAGGCATTCCAGCAGGCGCAGGGCAATGTATCGAGCGCGCTCGGCCGCCTGCTTGTCACGGTCGAGTCCTATCCCAACCTCGCCAGCCAACAACGCTTCGCCGACCTGATGACCCAGCTCGAGGGCACCGAAAACCGCATCAACGTGTCGGTCCAGGATTATAACGCCGCGGTGCAGGACTATAACACGACGATCCGCACCTTCCCCGACATCATCGGCGCCAAGATCGTCCATGGCGCCCAGCCGATGACGCCCTATCGCGCCGTGACGCCGAACGCCAATCAGGCACCGAAGGTCGATTTCGGGTCATAAGGTGGGCGCCCCTGCCCTGATCCGTTCGCTGGCAGCAGCGGCCCTGTCGGGGCTGCTGCTGTTTGCCGCGCCCGCGGCGGCGCAGAGCTTTCCCAAACTGGCGGGCAGCCCGGTTGTCGATCAGGCCGACATCATCCCCGCGGCCGAGGAAGCGGTGCTCAATGCCCAGCTTCTCGACCTTGAAAAACGCACCGGGCATCAGCTTGTCGTCGCGACGATCAAGGATCTGGAGGGCCGCGACGTCGCCGATTACGGCTATCGGCTTGGCCGCGAATGGGGGATCGGCGATGCGGAGCGCGACGATGGCGTGGTATTCCTGATCGCCCCCAACGAACGGCGGATGCACATCGCCGTCGGGCTGGGGCTCGAACCCGTGCTGACCGACGCGATGTCGGGGCGGATCATTCGCGACACCATTACCCCCCGGTTCAAGGACGGCGACTTTCCCGGCGGCATCCAGGCCGGCGTCAACGCGATCGCCGAGCAGATCGAACTGCCCCCCGAGGAAGCCGCGGCGCGCGCCAAGGCGGCAGGGGCCGAGGAGCGCGATCGCGCCGACGAGGGCAATTTCGGCGGGCTGTTTTTCCTTGGCTTCATCGTCCTCATCTTCTTCGTCATCCCTTGGCTGGCCAGTCGCGGCGGGCGCGGCAAGAAACGGCGGCGGCGCAACAGCCCGTGGGGCGCCGCGCCGATCATCATCTGGGGCGACGATGACGATTGGGGCGGCTGGGGCGGCGGCGGTGGATCGTCGTGGGGCGGCGGCGGCGGCTTTGGAGGCGGCGGCTTCGGCGGCTTTTCGGGCGGCGGCGGCAGCTTCGGTGGCGGCGGCGCGTCGGGCGGCTGGTAGCAGGACGGGCAATGGCACTTCGCAAGGTCAACCATGTGAGCGAGACCGACCACCGCATCGTCACCGATGCAGTCGCGGCCGCCGAGCGCCACACCGATGGCGAGATCGTCACGATCATCGCCGCACAGTCGAGCGACTATGACGATGTCGCGCTCGTCTGGGCCGCCGTCGGTGCCTTCCTCGCCATGTCGCTGGTCGCGCTCTTTCCCGATTTTTATCGCGGCCTTTACGATGGCTTGCGCGGCGGATGGGGGCACGAGCCCACCGCGAACGAGTGGCTCGGCACGATCATCGCCCTTGGCGTCGTCAAATGGATCGGCATCTGGCTGGTCCTGCTCTGGCGTCCGCTGCGGCTCGCGCTCACGCCGCGTGCGATCAAGGCGGGCCGCGCCCGCGCGCGCGCGATCGACCTGTTCAAGGTCGGGACCGAGGCGAAGACGGTCGGGCGCACCGGCGTCGTCCTGTACGTCAGCCTGGCCGAGCATCGCGCCGACATCGTCACCGACGAAGCGATTGCGGCCAAGGTCGCGCCCGAAATATGGGGCGATGCGATGGCGGCGCTGATCGACCGCATCCGCGCGGGACAGCCGGGCGAAGGCATGGCCGAGGCAGTGCGGCAGGTCGGCGCCGTGCTCGCGGAGCATTTCCCGAAAAGCGCGGGCAATCCCAACGAGCTCTGCGATCGGCTGATCGAGATTTGATTTACCTCGTCAATGCGAGCAAAGCGAAGCAATCCAGGGTGCGGCCGACGCTACGCTGAATTGCCACGCGATCGCGCCGCTCGCAATGACGAAACAGGATAGATTATGACCCGCCCTGCCCCCGAAACACCCATCGAGACGCGCTGGGAAGGCCGCTTCGTGACGGTCAAACAGCAGGGCAATTGGGAATATGTCTCGCGCTCGCGCGGCATCCATGCGGCCGTGATCCTGGCGATCGACGATGCGGCGGACGGACGGCACGTCATTCTGGTCGAGCAATATCGCGTGCCCTTGAAGCGTCCATGCCTCGAGCTGCCCGCGGGGCTGGTCGGCGACGACAGCGCAGGCGAAGCGGCGGAGGTTGCGGCCGCGCGCGAACTGGAGGAAGAAACGGGCTATCGCGCCGCGACCTGGCACACCGTGGGCGAATTTTACAGCTCGCCCGGCATGGTCAGCGAAAGCTTCACGCTGCTGGTGGCGACCGGGTTGACCCGGGTTGGCGATGGCGGCGGCGTCGATGGCGAGGAGATCACCGTCCACCGCGTCCCGATCGATCGCATCGCCGATTTCGTCGCAGCGAAGCGCGCCGAAGGCTGTGGCATCGACGTGCGCGTCGCGATGTTGCTGGCGGGCGGGTTGCTGGGCTGACGACGGGTTTCGGCCGAAAAGCAGGCATCCTTTCCCTTGTCCTCCCGGCGAAGGCCGGGATGACGGACCTGAAGATATCCGCCCACCACCCCCAGCTATCCTTCGCTTCGCCGCAACGCCTTTACCGCGCCCCGAAACGCCAGCGGAGCAACGGCCGCGCCAGCAGCAGGCCCGCCAGGAATCCCCCGACATGCGCCCAGATCGCGATCGCCCCGAAACCGGCGCCGCCCGCGAACCCGAGCAGAAGCTGCACGCCGATCCACGCCGCGGCGAGCCACAGCGCGCGCACCCAGTGACCGGGGATCGGGCCGATCGCGGGCGCCTGGCTGCGGCTGAAAATCAGCGCGAACACCGCGATCAACGCAGAGATCGCACCGCTGGCGCCGATCATCGGCACCGGCGAGGCAGGGTCGGCGAGATATTGCGCCAGTGCGCCGCCATAGGCGCCGGCGAGCAGCAGCGCCGCCATCGCCTTGGCGCCCAGCGGCGCTTCGAGCTGGCGGCCGATGAACAGCAGCACGATCAGGTTGAAGGCGATGTGCAGCATCCCGCCGTGCAGGAAGGCTGACGACAGCGGCGTCAGCAGCGCGGGCACCATGGTCCCCGGCGGCAGGATCAATTCATCGCCGAAACGCGCGGGAATAAACCCCGCGCGCACAATCGCCTCGATCTGAAAGCCAGTGATCCAGAGGAGCAAGAAAATCACCGCGCAGGCGAGCGCATAGCCCGTGACCAGCGGCGCATCCTGCGGTTTCATCGCGTCCGTCCGCCGGTCAGATGAACTCGATCTTGGTGACGAGATAATATTTGTCGCCCGAAGGCACCGTCACTTCGACCTCGTCATCGACGCGGCGCCCGATCAGCGCCCGGCCCAGCGGCGAGTTATAGCTGATCTTGCCCGCCTTCGCGTCGGCCTCGGCCTGGCCGACGATCTGATAGCGGACCGGCTTGTCATCCTCGTCCGCGAGCGTGACGGTCGCGCCGAACACGATGCGGTCGCCCGACAGCGTCGTCGGGTCGATCACCTGCGCGCGCGACAATTTATCCTCCAGGTCGCCGATCGTCGCTTCGACCTGGCCCTGGCGTTCCTTGGCAGCGTGATATTCGGCATTTTCCGAAAGGTCACCGTGCGCGCGCGCTTCCTCGATCGCATCGACGATCAGCGGTCGCTCGGCTTTGAGAGCGGCGAGTTGCGCGCTCAGCTTCTCATAGCCTTCTGCCAGCATCGGAACCTTTTCAACGCTTGCCATTATCATCTTGTCCTTCGTCAATAATCCTGCCCCGGCGGGAGAACGCCGGGCGGCTGAGCCGCCGTTTCCGTCGATGTGGGGAGGTGGAGCGGTGCGTCAATAATAGTCCTGAAGCGGCTTCACTTCAAGGGAGTGCGCGCGGAGCGCCCCGATCGCCTGCGTCGCCGCGTCGCTTGCCGCCGCGGTGGTGTAATAGGCGATATCCGCCGCCAGCGCCGACGCGCGGATCGACTGCGAATCCTGCAAGCTTTGCCAGCCTTCGGTCGTATTGAAGATCAGCTGGACGTCGCCATCCTTGATCCGGTCGACGATATGCGGACGCCCTTCGGCGACCTTGTTGACGCGCTCGACCTCGATCCCCTCGCCCGCGAGATAATCGGCGGTGCCGCCGGTCGCGATGACCTGCCACCCCCAGGCCGCGAGCTGCCGGACCGCACCGACGACACGCGGCTTGTCGCTGTCCTTCACCGATACGAAAAGGCGGCCGCCGGTCGGCAAGCGGTCGCCCGCGCCGAGCTGTGCCTTGGCGAAGGCAAGGTTGAAATCACGGTCGATTCCCATGACTTCGCCGGTGGATTTCATCTCCGGCGACAAGACCGGATCGGTGCCAGGGAAACGCGCGAAGGGGAAGACCGCTTCCTTCACCGCAACATGGTCGATGTCGCGGTTGATCCTGGGCAGGTCGGCGAGCTTTTCGCCCGCCATCACGCGCGCCGCGATCTTGGCGATCGGCGAACCGACCGCCTTGGCGACGAAGGGCACCGTGCGCGACGCGCGCGGATTGACCTCGATCAGATAGACCTCGTCGTCCTTGACCGCGAACTGGATGTTCATCAGGCCGCGGACTTCGAGCGCGCGCGCCAGCGCGTCGGCCTGCCGCTCGATTTCGGCGACGATTTTGTCCGACAAGCTGTACGGCGGGATCGAGCAGGCGCTGTCGCCCGAATGGACCCCCGCCTCCTCGATATGCTGAAGTACGCCCGCGACGACGACATCGGTGCCATCGCAGAGTGCATCGACATCGACCTCGATCGCGTCGCGCAGATATTGGTCGATGAGGACGGGCGAGTCCCCCGACACCTGCACCGCGGTCTCGATATAATTTTCAAGCTGCGCCTGATCGTCGACGATCTCCATCGCGCGGCCGCCGAGGACATAGGACGGCCGCGTCAGCACCGGATAGCCGATGCGCGCCGCGACCGCGACGGCTTCCTCGCGGCTGCGCGCGATGCCGTTTTCGGGCTGTTTCAGGCCGAGCTTGTTGACGAGCGCCGCGAAGCGCTCGCGGTCTTCGGCGAGGTCGATCGCGTCGGGCGAGGTGCCGAGGATCGGGATGCCCGCGTCCCCCAGTGCCTGCGCGAGCTTGAGCGGCGTTTGCCCCCCGAACTGAACGATCACGCCGACGAGCGTGCCCTTCGACATTTCGACGTGCAGAATCTCCAGCACATCCTCGGCGGTCAGCGGCTCGAAATAGAGGCGGTCCGACGTGTCATAGTCGGTTGACACCGTTTCGGGGTTGCAGTTGACCATGATGGTTTCATAACCCGCCTCTTCCAAGGCGAAGCAGGCGTGGCAGCAGCAATAGTCGAACTCGATCCCCTGCCCGATGCGGTTGGGACCGCCGCCGAGGATCACGACCTTCTTGCGCTCGCTCGGGTTTGCTTCGCACTCGGGCTCGCCAAAGGTCGGCGCTTCATAGGTCGAATAGAGATAGGGCGTGCGCGCCTGAAATTCAGCGGCGCAGGTGTCGATCGTCTTGAAAACAGGCCGCACGCCGAGTTTGTGGCGCAGCGCCCGCACCTCCTTTTCGGTGACGCCGCCGGTCATCGCCTTGACCGCGTCGTGGATCAGGCCCGAACCGCGCGCGGTCGCCTGCCTCGATCCCGGACGGAGGTTCGCCGACTGGAGCGCCAGATAGGCCAGCCGCTTGTCCGAAAAGCCCATGGCCTTCAGCTTGCGAAGCCCCTCGGCATCGCGCGGCAGGCCGTTTTCGCAAATCTCCTGCTCGGCTGCGACGATCTCGGCAATGCGTTCGAGAAACCACATGTCATAGCCCGCGACGCGGTTGATCTCTTCGAGCGGCAGCCCCTCGCGGATCGCCTGCGCGGTATTGAGCAGCCGGTCGGGGGTGCGCTGGGCCAGCTCGTTGCGCAGCTGATCGTGGCTCGCGCCCTTCAGCCGCTCAACGAAGTTGAAGCCCGAAAGCCCCGTCTCCAGCCCGCGCAGCGCCTTTTGCATCGATTCATGGATGGTGCGGCCGATCGCCATCACCTCGCCCACCGATTTCATCGCGGTCGACAGCGTCGCCTCGGCGCCCTTGAACTTCTCGAACGCGAAGCGCGGGATCTTCGTCACGACATAGTCAATGGTCGGTTCGAACGACGCCGGGGTGACGCCGGTGATGTCGTTCATGATCTCGTCGAGTGTGTAGCCGACCGCCAGCTTCGCCGCGACCTTGGCGATCGGGAAGCCCGTCGCCTTTGACGCGAGCGCCGACGAGCGCGACACGCGCGGGTTCATCTCGATCACGATCAGGCGGCCGTCCTTCGGATTGACCGCGAACTGGACGTTCGACCCGCCGGTCTCGACGCCGATCTCGCGCAGCACCGCGATGCTCGCGCTCCGCATGATCTGATATTCCTTGTCGGTCAGCGTCAGCGCCGGCGCGACGGTGATGCTGTCGCCCGTATGCACGCCCATCGGATCGACATTTTCGATCGAGCAGATGATGATGCAATTGTCCTTGCGGTCGCGCACCACCTCCATCTCATATTCTTTCCAGCCGAGGAGCGATTCCTCGATCAGGACTTCGGTGGTGGGCGATGCGATCAGGCCGCCGCGGACGATATGCTCGAACTCCTCGCGGTTATACGCGATGCCGCCGCCAGTGCCCCCCAATGTGAACGACGGACGGATGATCGCGGGCAGCCCGGTGCGTTCGAGCACCGCAAAAGCTTCCTCCAGCGTGTGCGCGACGCCGCTGCGCGCGCTTTCCAGCCCTATCTTGTCCATCGCGTCGCGGAACTTCTGCCGGTCCTCGGCCTTGTCGATCGCCTCGGCATCGGCGCCGATCATCTCGACGCCATATTTCGCGAGCGTACCATCCTGCGCGAGCGCGAGCGCGGTGTTGAGCGCGGTCTGCCCGCCCATCGTCGGCAGCACCGCATCCGGGCGCTCCTTTTCGATGATCTTCGCGACGATCTCGGGCGTGATCGGCTCCACGTATGTCGCATCGGCGAGGTCGGGATCGGTCATGATCGTCGCCGGGTTGGAGTTGACGAGGACGATGCGATAGCCCTCCTCCTTCAGCGCCTTGATCGCCTGCGTTCCCGAATAGTCGAACTCGCACGCCTGACCGATAACGATCGGGCCGGCGCCGATGACGAGGATGGATTTTATGTCGGTTCTTTTGGGCATTATTGCTCTCTAGCGGGAAGAAAAGTTTGATCGGAGCTGGGGAAACCGTGATTATTGATCCAGTTCCAAACGAGGTCGGTCTGCGCTCCACCCATGTGCGATGGGAAAGCTTGTGTCAGAATGAATGGCGCTCCATCAAAAGCGCCACGAAAACTTTCAGCGAGAGACGAGAGAGGCTCGACCGACTTTAGCACATAGGTTCCCAAGAAGGGAGAATACCACTGCGTTACCTTCCTGTTATCCTTGATGAAGGTCGCGAGTTGGCTGTAAGATATCTTTGGCTCAAAAGGGCTGTAGCTCAAGAGGTAGGTGTTCATTTCTCACCTCCATCTCGAAGCATGGGATTTTCGCCGAGCGAAGCTCGATGATCGACAATCACGTCTTTCCCATCAGAACTGCTGATGCGCGCAAGAGCTTGTAGCTGTATCCTAAAATCTTCCGTTTGAAGCCGATTTGGATCTTCTCGGTTCCAATAGCGATAGTACCAAATCGCAGAAAAAACGGGGAGCGAACCCGTGACAAAAACGACAAGGTTCATGGGCCAAGGAGCGAGGGCGGCCGCTACCGAGCCGGATGGAAAAGTGATTGCGGAAAGCCAAACGAGCGAAGTCAAGATGTTAGTCTTCTTAGGAAATTGAATTTCCTCGATGTTTGGCTTCAATATGTTCACTTGATTCCCCCCACAAACTTCTCGAACAGATAGAAGCTATCCTGCGGCCCCGGGCTCGCCTCGGGGTGATATTGCACGCTGAACGCATTTTTGCCCGTGATCGCGATGCCGCAGTTCGATCCGTCGAACAGGCTCTTGTGCGTTTCGACCACGCCCGCGGGCAGCGTCGCGGCGTCGACCGCGAAGCCATGGTTCATGCTGGTGATCTCGACCACGCCGTCGGCGAAATCGCCGCCGACGCGCTGGACCGGATGGTTCGCGCCGCGGTGCCCCTGGTGCATCTTCACCGTCCGCGCGCCCGCGGCGAGCGCGAGCAGCTGGTGGCCGAGGCAGATGCCGAAGATCGGTATGTCGCGTTCGAGCAGCCCCTGAATGACGGGCACCGCATATTCGCCCGTCGCCGCGGGGTCGCCGGGGCCGTTCGAGAGGAACACGCCCGCGGGGTTGTGGCTCAATACTTCGTCGAGCGTCGCGGTCGCGGGGACCACGGTGACGCGCGCGCCGGCCTTTACGAGGTTGCGGAAGATATTGTCCTTTGCGCCATAGTCGATCGCGACGACATGCGGGCGATCTTCAACAGACTCCCCATTTCCGTTCGTGTCGAGCGAAGTCGAGACACCGGGCGCGGGGGCGCTGCCGACGGGCATCTCGACTTCGCTCGATGCGAACGGATTTTCATAGCCTTTGCCGAGCGTCCACGCGCCGCCGGTCCAGTCACCCACGTCCGTCCGGCTGACCGCTTTCGCAAGGTCCATCCCCTCCAGCCCCGACCAATTCCGCGCCATCGCCAGCAGCTCGTCCACGTCGAACGCGCCGTCAGGATTGTGCGCGATCACCCCGTTCGGCGCGCCCGCATCGCGGATGCGGCGCGTGAGCGCGCGCGTGTCGATGCCCGCGAGGCCAATCACGCCTTGTTCGGCCATCCATTCGGGCAGCGTCTGCACACTGCGGAAATTGCTGGGCTGCGTCGGCAGCTCGCGCGTGATGCACCCGAGCGCGCCGTGGACATTGCGCTCCATATCTTCGGGGTTCGCGCCGACATTGCCGATATGCGGGAAGGTGAACGTGACGACCTGCCCCGCGTAGCTGGGGTCGGTCAATATCTCCTGATACCCCGTCATCGACGTGTTGAAACAAATCTCGCCGACCGCCGATCCGGCGGCGCCATAGCCAACGCCCCACAGGATCGTGCCATCGGCAAGGACAAGGACGCCGGTAGCGCCCGAAGGCTGAACCGCAGGCGCGGCAGAGGGGTTGGCTTGTGCCATTCAACATGCTCCGGACGGGGGGCTAAACGGCCGATCACCTATGCGCCAAAAAAGTGATTCACAAGCTATCGGATTTGGAATCTTCCCGCTAAAGAGGGCCTTTCCGAAATTTGCAGCGCATGGGGACACGCATGATTCGCGATGACATCAAGGCTGCGCAGGTTGCCGCGATGAAAGCGGGCGACAAGGCGCGTTTGGGTACGATCCGGCTGATGCTGGCCAAGATCAAGGACAAGGACATCGAACTGCGCACCGGCACCGCGCCCGCCGACGACGATGTGCTCGTCACCGACGTTCTGCAAAAGATGGTGAAGCAGCGCCGCGAATCGATCGCCATGTACGAACAGGGCGGCCGCCAGGAACTCGCCGACATCGAAGCGGCCGAGGTCGCGGTGATCGAGGATTTCCTGCCCGCGCAGCTTTCGGAAGAAGAAGCGACCGCCGCGATCAAGGCCATCGTCGGCGAACTGGGCGCGACGAGCCTGAAAGACATGGGCAAGGTGATGGCGGCGGTAAAGGACCGGCTGGGAAGCCAGCTCGACATGAGCAAGGCGAGCGGTTGGGTGAAGGCGGCTTTGGGCTGACCTTTCAGCCAAGAGCGCTCTCTCCTTTCCCGCTTGTGTCGAGCGAAGTTGAGACACCCATCGGCGTTGCCCGCGTCGATAGGCGTCTCGACTTCGCTCGACGCGAAGGGGTAGAGGGGTCAGATGGCGTTTTGGACGTATATCCTGCTTTGTGCCGACGGGCTCTATTATACGGGGCATACGGACAATCTTGCGTATCGGGTTAGCCAGCATCAGTCGGGCCAGATTGAAGGCTTCACATCGTCACGCTTGCCCGTCCGCCTTATGTGGTCACAGGATTTCGCAACTCGCTTCGAAGCATTGGACGCCGAGATGCGGATCAAGAAATGGTCGCGCGCCGAAAAGAAGGCGTTGATCAGGGGGACTGGAAAGCCGTGAGCCACTTCGCCAAACCTCCAAGCGAACGCCCGCCCCTCCCCGTTCGCGTCGAGCGAAGTCGAGACGCCCAGCAGCATGGCGTTACCCCGATGGGTGTCTCGACTTTGCTCGACACGAACGGAATTGGGACGACGGTTCGCCAATCAAGAAAAGAAAAGTGACCCTCACCCCCCAATGGCTCGACGAACTGCGATCGCGCATCACGCTGTCGACGCTCATCGGCCGCACGGTGAAGGTCACGCGCGCGGGGCGCGAGTATAAGGCGTGCTGCCCCTTCCATAACGAAAAGACGCCCAGCTTCACGATCAACGACGAAAAGGGCTTCTACCATTGCTTCGGCTGCGGCGCGCATGGCGACGCGATCCGCTGGATGACCGAGCAGCGCGGCCTCAGCTTTATGGATGCGGTGAAGGAACTCGCCGCCGAAGCCGGCATGGACGTCCCCGCCCCCGACCCGCGGGCCGCCAAAAAGGCCGAGGCGCAGGCGAGCCTTCGCGACGTGACGCAGGCCGCCGCCGACTGGTTCGCGCAGCAGCTCGAAAGCAGCAACGGTGCGCCCGCGCGCGACTATCTGGCACGGCGCGGCATTTCGGATGCGACGCGCAAGGCGTTCGGCTTCGGCCTGGCCCCCGACAGCCGCAGCGCGCTGAAGGACGCGCTCAAGAAATTCTCGACTGCAATGCTCGTCGAGGCGGGAATGCTCATCGCCGTCGACGACAAGGACCCGTACGATCGCTTCCGCGGCCGCCTGATGATCCCGATCCGCGACGCGCGCGGACGGGTTATCGCGTTCGGGGGACGCATTTTGGGCGACGGCGAGCCCAAATATCTGAACTCCCCCGACACGCCGCTCTTCGACAAGGGGCGCACGCTCTATAATCTCGACAAGGCGAGCCCCGCATCGCGGCGGACAAACAGGATCATAGTCGTCGAAGGTTATATGGACGTCATCGCGCTCGCCGAAGCAGGGATCGCCGACGCCGTCGCGCCGCTCGGCACCGCGCTCACCGAGAGTCAGCTCGAGATGATCTGGCGGATGGTTCCGGTGCCCCTACTCTGTTTCGATGGCGACAGCGCGGGGCAGAAAGCGGCGATGCGCGCCGCGGCGCGCGCGCTTCCGCTGCTCCGCCCCGGCTTCAGCCTGGCCTTTGCGACCCTGCCCCCCGGTCAGGACCCCGACGACCTTGTCCGGGCGCGCGGCGCCGAAGGGTTCGGCGCGATCCTCGAAGACGCGCAGCCGCTGGTCGAGCGCCTGTGGGCGCACGAGGTTGCCGCGGGTCCTCTCGCCACCCCCGAAGACCGCGCGGCATTGAAGACGCGGTTGCTCGCGCATGCCGACGCGATCCAGGATGCCGATGTCCGCCACCATTATCGCGAGGCGTTCCGCGAAAAACTCGACGCGCTGTTCACGAGGGCGCGCCCCGACCGCGGCCCGCGGGTGCCCTGGGCGCCGCAGCCGGCACGGGGCGGCGGCCGCTTCGCCCCCGATCCGCGGCTGCAGCCGCCCGGCGAGGAAACGCGCGCACTGGGGCAGGCGGGGATTGCCGGGCCGCTCGCCGCCGCGTTGCTGGGTGGGCTGCTCCGCTATCCGGAGGCGATCCGTCGCAATGAGGAGGCGCTGATCCGGCTCGCGATCCCCGATTCCGGCGACGCCGAGCTGCTCGGCGCGATGCTTGACATCGCAAATGCCCGCGAAGGGCTTGATTGCGAGGGGTTGCTTGCCATATTGGAGCCCATGAAAGTGTATAATAGGGCGATGAGATTGCTCAGAGCCGATGGAATGCACTTCTCGTTCAATCGACGGCTCGAAGGCGAAGAGGCCGATGCGGCGCGCGAAACCGCGCTGCGCGACCTTGACGAATATATCGGCGTGCTCGTGACGCAGCCCGAAATCCGTGCCCGGCTTGCCGAGGCGACCGCGGATTACATGCGCACGATGGACGACGAAGGCCATGCTCGGCAGCAAAAGCTGCGCGCGATGGACGAGGATTTGACCCGCCGCCTGGCCGCGCTGTCCGACAGCCGCAGCCAGTAGCGACCCAATTGCCCTTTCAGGCAGGAAGATGTGATGGCCACCAAGAACGAAGCCGATACCGACGCCCCGCTGATCGACCTTAACGAGGCCGACGTCAAAAAGCTGATCGCGCGCGGCAAAAAGCGCGGTTATCTGACCTATGACGAATTGAACGAAGCGCTGCCGCAGGACCAGATGTCGTCCGAGCAGATCGAGGACATCATGTCGGCGATTTCCGACATGGGCATCAATATCGTCGAAAGCGACGAGGATGTGCAGGAAGAAGCCGAACAGGAGGTCGACGACGAGGTCGACGTTTCCGCCGGCACGGGTTCGGTATCGAATCCCGCCATAGAAAAGAAGAAGGAAACGGTCGATCGCACCGACGATCCCGTTCGCATGTACCTGCGCGAAATGGGCGCGGTCGAACTTTTGAGCCGCGAAGGCGAAATCGCGATCGCGAAGCGCATCGAGGCGGGCCGCGACACGATGATCCTTGGCCTGTGCGAAAGTCCCCTGACCTTCAACGCGATCATCGAATGGTCGAACGCGCTCAACAATGGCGACATGCAGCTGCGCGAGATCGTCGACCTCGAAGCGATGCTGTCGAAAGATCCGGCGCCCGAAAACCTCGACGACGAGGGCGCCGAGGATGACGGCGAGATCAGCGAAAAGACCGCAGGCGTCTCGTTCAAGGACGAAGATGAGGTCGAGGAAGAACCCTCCGCCGACGGCGACGACGAAGATGGCGAAGGGTCGTCGGGCAAGCGCGAAAACTTTGAAGAGGATGACGAGGACAATACGCTGAGCCTCGCGGCGATGGAAGAGCTGCTGAAACCCGACGCGCTCGAAAAATTCGCCAATATCACCAAGAGCTTCAAGGCCTTTTCGAAGCTGCAGGAAGCGCGCCTCGAAGCGCTGTCGAGCGGCGAGGAATTTCCGGCGGCGTCGGAAAAGAAATATCACAAGCTGCGCGAGGAACTCACCGCGCAGGTCGAAAGTGTGCAGTTTCACGGCACCAAGATCGAATATCTGGTCGACCAGCTTTACAGCTATAACCGCCGCCTGACCGCGCTCGGCGGCCAGATGCTGCGCCTTGCCGAGCGCCACAAGGTGCCGCGCAAGTCGTTCCTCGACAATTATGTCGGGCGCGAGCTTGAGGAAAACTGGCTCGATCAGGTCGCCGGCATCGACAAGAAATGGGCGGCGTTTGCCGAGAATGAAGCCGCCGCGGTCGATCGGATTCGCATCGAAATTTCGGAAATCGCGCAAGCTGCGGGCATGAGCCTGACCGAATTCCGGCGTGTCGTGAACATGGTCCAGAAAGGCGAACGCGAAGCGCGCATCGCCAAGAAGGAAATGGTCGAGGCGAACCTGCGCCTCGTCATCTCGATCGCCAAGAAATATACGAACCGCGGATTGCAGTTCCTCGACCTTATCCAGGAAGGCAATATCGGTTTGATGAAGGCGGTCGACAAATTCGAATATCGCCGCGGTTACAAGTTCAGCACCTATGCGACCTGGTGGATCCGGCAGGCGATCACCCGCTCGATCGCCGACCAGGCGCGCACGATCCGCATCCCGGTCCATATGATCGAAACGATCAACAAGCTGGTGCGCTGCAGCCGCCAGTTCCTCCACGAAAGCGGCCGCGAGCCGACGCCGGAGGAAATGGCCGAACGGCTTTCGATGCCGCTCGAAAAGGTCCGCAAGGTGATGAAGATCGCCAAGGAACCGATCAGCCTTGAAACGCCGATCGGCGACGAGGAAGACAGCCACCTCGGCGATTTCATCGAGGACAAGAATGCCGTGATCCCGGTCGATGCCGCGGTGCAGTCGAACCTCAAGGAAACGGTGACGCGCGTGCTCGCATCGCTGACCCCGCGCGAGGAACGCGTGCTGCGTATGCGCTTCGGCATCGGCATGAACACCGACCATACGCTCGAAGAAGTCGGCCAGCAGTTCAGCGTGACGCGCGAACGCATCCGCCAGATCGAGGCGAAGGCGCTGCGCAAACTGAAGCACCCGTCGCGCTCGCGCAAGATGCGGTCCTTCCTCGATCAATAGGCGCCGTCTGTAACCCACTGACGACGTTCATCGAATTTTCACGGCGGCCGGTCTAACCGGCCGCCGTTTTTCGTACGCAGCTTGTAGAGCGATGCCTGCCGCCCATATCGGCGGCGCTCTCCCCGAGTTTACGCCATGAAAACAATGCAGGTCGATGGTGCCATTTCCCGATCGTTAGGATATTTTCCCGTGCAAAATGTGGCAGTCGCTGCGCCACCGGGACCGAAACGGTCGGAAATCCACGCATCCCAATAATTGGCACGCCCCTTGCGATGCCTGGGGCACGAGCACGGGACAGAGCCCGCAGCCAAAGGAAAGACAAAATGCGACACGAAACCACCAATCTCTTCCGCCGCCGCGACACCTTCTTCGGTATCTGCGAGGCCGTGGGCCAGGATTTCGGCTTCAATCCGCTGTATCTGCGCCTTGCATTCATCGCGCCGCTCTTTTTCTTCCCCGTCCAGAGCTTCGCCGCCTATTTCGGGCTCGGCCTTCTTGTTCTGGCCTCCCGCCTGCTTTTCCCCGCCAAGGTCGAGGCACGCGTCGCCCCGGCACTCCGCGCGACCGGCGGCGAAGCCGACAAGGCGCCCGAAACGAAGAACGCGGAGCTTGCTCTCGCAGCTTGATCCGAATCGGCCGGGTTCTCTCCCCTCTCCCCGAATCCGCCGCTTCGCTCCGATGACGCTTCGGACGTTATGAAAGGGACCGTCGAGCTTCCCCCGAGGCTCGCCGGTCCCTTTGCCGTTCGGCTTGCCCTGCACACTGTCCCTTGCTGAAACAGTCGCGTCATAAATCCATCTCGACTTATAAACCCGTCGTTTACGACGTTCGCCTATGACGGATCGCCAGCCATTCCATCGGCTTGGCCCAAGCCATGCCCAGAGAGGATCTCGCGTTGAGCCAGTCGCCGCAACCCCGGATACCGACACGCAGCGCCGCCGAGCTTCTCGACGATCTTGTCGCGCGCGAAGGCACCGGCGCGCATCCGCATATCCGGTCGGGCGCGCTGTCGAGCGGCCCCGATGCCATGCGCAACCTTGCCGATGCGGTCCATTTCCTATGCCTGCTCCACGGGCGCTACCCCGGCGTGATCGACAATGCGGCGCGCAAGGCGGTCGATCCCGCGGCGCGCGCCTGGATGGATCAGGCGGCCACCGCTTTCGCCGACGAGCGCGCCTTCCTTTCGAAAATCGCATCGGCGGCCGGCCCGGTGCCGAGCACCCAGGGTCAGGCGCAATGCGAGGCCGCGGTCGCCGCTCAGTGCAAGGCGCTCGACATGCTCGCCGAATCGGATCGTCACGGCTGCGCGCTCGGCGCAGCGATCGCACTCTCGCTCGACTGGCGCACGATTCGTGTACTGCTCGACATCAGTGCGCAACGCCTCGACCTCGCACCGCCGACCTGCTCGCTCCCCGATCTTCCGGGCACCGCACGCCTCGCTGCCAGCACGGCCGACACCCCCGCCGTCGAACGTGCAATGGCGTTCGGCGCGCAGCAGCTCATCGCCCAGCATAGCGGCCTGTGGGATCTTATGGCGGCACGCGCCGCGAGCCGCGCCTTCCCATAAGAACCTGTCCGCCTGCCCGGCGGTGCCTGCCGACTTGCACCCGCTTCCCACGCCCGCTATGCCCGCTTGACGTTCACGTTAAGGGAAAGGCCGCGAGCCGATGCGTTTCGAAGGTACCAGCGCCTATATCGCCACCGACGACCTGAAGGTCGCCGTCAACGCCGCGACGATGCTTCGCCGCCCGCTGCTGGTGAAGGGCGAACCCGGCACCGGCAAGACCGTGCTGGCCGAGGAAATCGCCAAGGCGTTCGATGCGCCGCTGATCACCTGGAACATCAAATCGACCACGAAGGCGCAGCAGGGCCTGTACGAATATGATGCGGTTGCACGCCTGCGCGATGGCCAGCTCGGCGAAGAGCGCGTCCACGACATTCGCAACTATATTAAGAAGGGCAAGCTGTGGGAGGCGTTCACCTCCCCAAAGCTCCCCGTCCTCTTGATCGACGAGATCGACAAGGCCGACATCGAATTTCCGAACGACCTGCTTCAGGAACTCGATCGCATGGCGTTTCACGTCTATGAAACCGACGAGACGATCAGCGCAAAGGAACGGCCGATCGTCGTCATCACCTCGAACAATGAAAAGGAACTGCCCGACGCATTCCTGCGCCGCTGTTTCTTCCACTATATCAAATTCCCCGATCGCGACACGATGGCCGAGATCGTCGAGGTTCACTTCCCTGGCATCCAGAAGACGCTGGTGAGCCGCGCTATGGACATTTTCTATGATGTGCGCGACGTACCCGGGCTCAAGAAAAAGCCCTCGACGAGCGAGCTGATCGACTGGCTCAAACTGCTGCTCGCTGAGGATATGCCATTGGAAGTGCTGCAGAACCGCGATGTCGGAAAAGCGATCCCGCCGCTCCATGGCGCATTGCTCAAAAATGAGCAGGATGTGATGCTGTTCGAAAAGCTCGCCTTCATGGCCCGGCGGCAAGGGGCCTGATGCCCTACGCCGGGCGCTGTTCGTGCGGCGCCATCGCCGTGCGCATTGACGGCGATCCGATCGCCGTGCGCCAGTGCTGGTGCCGCCGCTGCCAGAAGATCGCCGCGGGCGGGCCGACGCATAACGCCATTTTCCGCACGGGCGAGATCGCCGTCGAAGGCGCAATGGCGTCGGACAACTATGTCGCCGACAGCGGCAACGTGCTGACGCGGTGGCACTGTCCGCAATGCGCCACGCCGATGCTCGCAGGCTCATCGGCGCGGCCGGAGATGCGCGTCGTACGCCTCGGCATCCTCGACGCGCCGCATGGGTTGAAGCCGACCATGGCCATCTGGACAAGCGAAGCGCCCGACTGGGCGATCATCGATCCTGCAATGCAAGCGTTCCCGGCACAGCCGCCGGCGCCACCGGCTCCTCAGAGCTGGTAGGCGACCTCGACGTCGCCCCACCGGCGGCCGTTTATGATCGCTGGCATATAGACATTGCGGACGGTCAGATAATTGATGCCGTCGCCTTCCTGCCGATAGACCGTCATGAAAAAGGGCGCAGCGCTGCGTTTTGCCGCAGCGTCGGTCTCGTCGTAAAGGATGCGCCCGTTGCGGCAATGCGCGGTGTCATGTTCGAGGTCGCCGGTCGGCGCGCGCGAACAGTCGGTGATATGCGTGGGCAGAAAGCCGTTCATGTCGCCGGCGGACGACATCTTGATCTCGGGATGCTCGGCGACGATGCGGTCGAACAGCGGGCGCCAGTTGGCGTCGGCCCAGTCACACAGCGTCGTGCGGAACCGTTCGGGGTTCGAGTTCGGCACGCGCACATAATCGGTGTCGAAAAGCTGCTCCATCGTGAGCTCGCCGCGCGCGATCGCCCTTTCGGCAAGACCGACGAACTCGTCGCGCACCTTTGCCGCCAGCTCGACAATTGCCGAATCCTGAGGGCTGACTCCCGCGGAGATCACGGCGTTGAACATGCGGTTCGACACATGCTCCATCGTCAGGATCGATGCGCGCGTGCCCTCCAACGTCGCGCTATTGTCGCGCACAGAAGCGACAACGTGGTCGAGCGCTTCGCGCACCCTCGCGCCATTGGCATGCACCATCGCACTCGACTGCGCGATCCGGTCGCTCTGGTCGTCGAGCAAGGCGACAAGATGCGTCGCGTCGTGGAGCGCGTCGGTGATCGTTTCGAACTGCGCCTCGGCGCGGCTCGACTGTTCGACCCCGCCCTGGATTTCGGCGACGAGCCCGCTCGCTTCGGCGGCGAGGCTGCCGATCGTGCGGCGGATTTCGTCGGTCGCGCCGCGCGTGTTCTGCGCAAGCTTCTTCACCTCGGCGGCGACGACGGCAAAGGTGCGCCCGGCGTCCCCGGCACGCTCGGCCTCGATAGCGGCATTGAGCGCGAGCATATTGGTGGTCTTGGCGATCGCCTCGATCGACTGGCTGACCTGCTGCACCTGCTCCATCACCGCCGCGAAATTGGTGACGTGCGTTCCCAGCCGCGCGACGAGGTCGATGACCGAACGAAATTCGCTGACCGCCGTATTGACGCGCTCGGCGCCGGCGTCGAGCTGTTCGCACGCGCGCGCCGAAAGCAGTTTCGCCTCGTCGGTCGAATCGGCAATCTGGCGCTGATCGGCTTCCAGGCTGACAACATAGTCCTCGAGCCGGCCAAGCTCGGCAATCTGGCGGTCCATCTGGTCGGTCGCGCGCTTGATCCGCCCCGCCGCATCGCTGCATCCGACGGCCAGTTCGCCACAATCGCTCGCGACCGACTGGTCGAGCACCGGCTGGACCGGCGAGATCGATTCATGCTTCATTGCGCCACCCACTCATGTGATCGCGATGCTATGGCGGAGATTGGTTAACGGGGCGTCAATGCGTGAATACAGGCCGGGGGGCGGTTTTGGAGTGGTTTCCAGACCTTCCCTAATTCCGTTCGTGGTTCCCTATGACGACAATCGGTCGCAACCAGCCCGGCACTTTCCGTTTACGTAAAGTGATTGCGCCGCATCGCCGAACACGATACGCCTCTCCCCATGTTTTTCGGCTTTCTCGACGAGCTTCGCGCGGCGGGCATTCCCGCCAGCCTGAAAGAGCATCTGATGTTGCTGGAGGCGCTCGACCGCGAGGTGATCGATCGCAGCCCCGAACAATTCTATTATCTCAGCCGCGCCATCTATGTGAAGGACGAAGGCCTGCTGGACCGTTTCGATCAGGTGTTCAACAAGGTCTTCAAGGGCCTGCTCACCGACTATGGCCAGAACCCCGTCGACATTCCCGAAGAATGGCTGAAAGCCGTCGCCGAAAAATATCTGACGCCCGAGGAGATGGAGGCGATCAAGTCGCTCGGCGACTGGGACGAGATCATGGAGACGCTGAAAAAGCGGCTCGAGGAACAGCAGAAGCGTCACCAGGGCGGCAATAAATGGATCGGCACCGGCGGCACCTCGCCCTTCGGCAACTCGGGCTATAATCCCGAAGGCGTGCGCATCGGCGGCGAAAGCAAGCACAAGCGTGCGCTGAAGGTCTGGGAAAAACGCGAGTTCCAGAATCTCGACAACACGAAGGAACTCGGCACCCGCAACATCAAGATCGCGCTGCGCCGCTTGCGCAAATTCGCGCGCGAGGGGGCAGCGGACGAGCTCGACATTTCTGGCACGATCGACGGCACCGCGCGGCAGGGCTGGCTCGACATCAGAATGCGCCCCGAACGGCGCAATGCGGTCAAGCTGCTGCTCTTCCTCGACGTCGGCGGATCGATGGACCCCTTTATCAAGCTGTGCGAGGAATTGTTCAGCGCCGCGACGAGCGAGTTCAAGAACCTCGAATTCTTCTATTTCCACAACTGCCCCTATGAAGGGGTGTGGAAAGATAATAAGCGCCGCTGGTCCGAACGCACGGCGATGTGGGACATCCTCCACAAATATGGCCATGATTACAAAGTGATCTTCGTCGGCGACGCGTCGATGAGCGCTTACGAGATCACCCATCCTGGCGGCAGTGTCGAACATTTCAACGAGGAATCGGGCGCGGCGTGGATGCAGCGCATCACGCATGTCTATCCCGCCGCCGTGTGGCTGAATCCGGTGCCCGAGGCGCATTGGGGCTACACCCAGTCGGTGAAGCTGATCAAACAGCTGATGAACGACCGCATGTATCCCTTGACCCTCGCGGGGCTCGACGATGCGATGCGCGAGCTGACACGGAAACATTGATCCACATTGTCGTCATCCCGGCGAAGGCCGGGACTTCACCGGTTCGTCGATGTGCGAGGGCGAGATCCCGGCCTTCGCCGGGATGACGATTCCTATTGCCGCGATCCTGCGCTAAGGCGCGCCCATGATCGATCTCCCCCTCGTCACGATCCTGCTGCTCACCGGGTTCATCAACCTGATCGGCGCGCTTGCCTATGCGGCGCGGATCGCGGGGGTGCGGACGCGGCGGATTGCGATGTCGTTCGCGCTCTTCAACATTCTTGTGCTTTTCTCGCGCACCTCGAACAGCTTCCTTGGTCCCTTCCTCGCCAAGCGGATTGAAACGCGCATCCACGACGGCAGCGGCGGGCATCTTTTCCTCGACATGCAGCTGGTGCTCGCCGCGGCGAGCGTCGCGACCTTGATCGGCATAGTGCTCGTGCCCACCGGACAACGCATGTTTGCCGCCGCGATCGGCTGGTATCAGGACAATCGTTCGACGACAAAACTGGCGCTGAAAGCAGTGAGCCCACGCGGTCTCAGGACATTGGGCCGGTCGCTGACCGTGCCCAGCCTGTCACACCTGAAAAGCTGGAAGATGCCAAGGGGCATCGGCTGGGGGGTGCTGATCGCCAACTGCCTTGCGCAATCTTTGCTTGCCGTCGGCGTCGTCGCCTCGCTCTATGCGGGCTATCTCGCCCCCGAATTCCGCGTCACCGCGTCGCAGCTTTCGGCGCTGATCAACGGCTTTGCAACGATTCTGCTGTTTGCCTTCATCGACCCGCAACTGTCGGTGATGACCGACGACGCGGCCGAGGGAAAGGTCGACGAGGCGGATTTCCGCCGCGCGATCACCCTTATCTCGCTGAGCCGTCTGACCGGGACCATCCTGGCGCAGGCCTTGCTGCTGCCCGCTGCCATGCTGATAGCGTGGGTCGCCGTCCATGTCTGACGCCGATCGCAACGATATGGATATGCACAGCCGGTTTCACGCGGTCCGCACGCGGCTGGAGGCGATGGCGGTCGAGCCGGGACCGCGCGGATGGTGCCTGGAATTCCTGGTTTTCGGGTTCAAGCAGGGGTGGGCATGCCTGTTCGGCGGATTGATGCTGGGCCTGCTGCTCGCCACGCATTTCCTTTGGCCCGACGATGCACCCGTCCACCGCTATGACGCAATCACGATCGGCGCGATATTGATCCAGCTCGGCATGCTCGCCTTTCGGCTCGAAACCCCGAAGGAAGCGCTGGTCATCCTGATCTTCCACATCGTTGGCACGGTGATGGAGTTGTTCAAGACCGCCGCGGGGTCGTGGCAATATCCCGAGGCGAGCCTGCTTCACATCGGCGCGGTGCCGCTCTTCTCGGGCTTCATGTACGCCGCGGTCGGCAGCTATATCGCCCGCGTCTGGCGCATCTTCGACTTCCGCTACACCGGCTATCCGCCTGTCTGGACGAGCTACGCCCTCGCCGCCGCGATCTACGTCAATTTCTTCGCGCACCACTGGACCTATGACGTCCGCTGGTTTCTGTTCGCGGCGACTGCTTTCCTGTTCTGGCGCTGTCAGGTGTGGTTCCGGCCGCTGCACGTCCATCGGCGGATGCCGCTACTCGTTGGCTGGGGCCTCGTCGCGCTGTTCATCTGGTTCGCCGAGAATATCGGGACCTTTGCGCGTGCATGGACCTATCCGAACCAGGGCAATGGGTGGCAGATGGTCGGCATTGAAAAGCTTGGCAGCTGGTATCTGCTGATGATCATCTCGTTCGTGCTGGTCAGCCTGGTGCAGCGGCCTAGGAAGCCTGACGCCGCCGCCTGATCATTTCGCTATTTTCATCATCCCGGCGAAGGCCGGGATAACGGTGGAACTTAAAAGGTCTTTGGCCCCTAACCAAAAGGCCGGTCGATCGACGGCGGCGGTTCGCTGAACCATTTCGGGCCGCTGTCGGTCATGTGGAAGCAGTCCTCGAGCCTTATGCCGAACTCGCCGGGGATATAGATGCCGGGTTCGTTGGAGAAGCACATGCCGGGCGCGAGCCTCGTCGTTTCACCGTGTACCAGGTTGATTGGCTCGTGCCCGTCGAGCCCGATACCGTGGCCGGTGCGGTGCGACGTGCCGGGAAGCTTGTAGCCGGGGCCCCAGCCGAGGCTCTCGTAATAGGCGCGCACCGCATCATCGACCTTGCCCGCGGGCGTGCCAACCTTGGCTGCTGCGAAGGCGACGTCCTGCCCCTTGCGCATCTGGTCCCACACCTGACGCTGGCGCGGCGTCGCCTTGCCGTAAACGAAGCTGCGCGAAATGTCAGACTGATAGCCGTGGACGGTCGCGCCGCAATCCATCAGCACGACCTCGCCTTCCTTCACCGCCTGCGGCTTGCCCGATCCGTGCGGATAGGCGCTCGCCTCGCCGAGCAGGATCAACTCGAACTCGCTGCGTCCGCCGAGCGCAATGGTCGCCGCCTTCATAATGGCGGCGATTTCGGCCGGGGACATCCCCGCTTCCACCCGCGGCGCGGTGTGGCGATAGGCAGCGAGCGTGATGTCGGCGGCGATCTGCATCAGCGCGATTTCGGCGGGTGATTTATGCATCCGGCACCCACGCACGACAGGCGCGCCATTCACCACGGTCGCGCCCGGCATCGCCTTTTCGAGCCCGTCGACGGCGAAATAGCGCACCGTTTCCTCGACGCCGATGCGCCCCTTGGCCAGACCGCGCTTGCCCAGCCACGCCGCCACAGCGGCGAGCGGGTTGTCGTCCTCGTTCCACGTCAGCACCTCGGCGTCGACGCCCAGGCTTTCGCGCACCGAGGGTTCCTCGAAGAAAGGCGTGACCACCGCCACTTCGCCCTCGCGCGTCAGCACCGCAGCGGTCAGCCGCTCGCTGCGCGACCAGCGTACGCCGGTGAAATAGATGAGGCTCGACCCCGGCTCGATCAGCAGCGCGCCGATGTCGTTCGCGGCCATGAGTTCCTTCGCCTTGGCGATCCGCGCCATGCGTTCGGGCTTGCCGATGGGGACCGCCCTGGCGGCAAGATTGGGGAGGCCCGCAGTGTCGGCAGCCAGCGCCGGTAGCGGCAGCGTTACCGCCAGCCCGCCGATTGCCGCCGTGCCAAGAAACTGCCTCCGGTGCATTCGTATCCCTTTCGTCAATAAATAAGCAGATCAGCGGTTTCCTCGCGCCACCCCGCCTCGTCGGGCAGCGCCAACGCGTCGAGATCGCCCGGCGTCGCGGCCGCATCGTCGACCCACTCGCGTAGCTCCGGGCCGCCGTTGATCACGTCGATCGCGAGCATGTCCTCGGTATATTCATATTTGAAATCGGTGCCGCGCCAGAGCGGATAGTCGGGATAAAGCGAGTGGATCGCCTTGAACCCCAGCGCCTGCACGCGCCACGGGCGGAACGCCGCATGGTCGTACCAGCCGCCCTCGGCGTGGATATGGATGCCGCTGTTCAGCTCCTTCATATGTTTGTGAAAGGTCGGTTCGAACCAAATGTCGCGGAGCTTGCATCCGCCAAGCCATTCGGGCGCGAGGCGGTGCATTTCGGCGATCACTGCGCGCGCGTCGATGTCGGGGGCACCGAACAGTTCGAGCGGGCGCGTCGTGCCGCGTCCCTCGCTGAGCGTCGCGCCCTCTACCATCACCGTGCCGGCATAGGCGCGCGCCATGTTGACGTTCGCGGCGTTCGGGCTGGGGTTGATCCACACCCGATCGGTGGGCCAGCCGAAGCCCGGTCCGTCAGGCTGCCACCCCGCCATTTCGATCACGCGATAGTCGACATCGAGCCCGAAGCGGCGGATGAACCAGTGTCCCATCTCGCCCATCGTCAGCCCGTGGCGCATCACCATCGGCCCCGCGCCGACGAAGCTTTCCCAGCCGGCCCGAAGCCGGGTGCCCTCGACCGGTCGCCCCGCCGGATTCGGGCGATCGAGCACCCACACCGCCTTGCCATGCTGCGCCGCGGCTTCGAGTACATAGAGGAGGGTCGTTACATAGGTGTAGATGCGGCAGCCCAGATCCTGAAGGTCGACGAGCATCACGTCGAAGGTGTGCATCGACTGTCCCGACGGGCGCCGCACTTCGCCATAGAGGCTGAAAACGGGCACGCCATAGGTCGGGTCGGTGAAGTCTGGGGACTCCATCATATTGTCCTGAAGGTCGCCACGCACGCCGTGCTGCGGCCCGAAGACTGCGGTGACGTCGATTCCCGCCGCGACCAGCGCGTCGAGGCTGTGAACGAGGTCGGCAGTGACCGACGCAGGGTGCGCCAGCAACGCCACGCGCTTTCCCTGAAGCGGTTTGCGGAGCGCAGGGTCGGCGAGCAGGCGATCGATGCCGAATTGGATTGTCATGCCCGTCCGGGTGCCTCAAGCGTGAGCGCAAAGCAATCGGGATGATGGAAGTCGGGCTTGCCGGGCGGATGGGCGAGTGCCCAATAGCTTTTGGTGCCGTCGAGTTCCTCGATCACCGCCGACAACGCAAGCCTCGCGCCAAGTTCTGGAAAGATGCCCGGCTCGACGCGCAGCGCATAGCTTTGCTCGCCGCGTTCGGCGCGCATTTCCCACGGCGCAAGCTCGTCGGAGCGCAGAAACGAGCGATAATCGTCGAACTGATAACAGGCCCAGCGGCCATCGGGGCTGTAGTTGAACTCGGTATAGTCGGGCTGCCCCTCTTCGGTCAGAAAGGCTTCGAAACAGGTGCTTTCCCAGAGACCGTCGGTCGCGCTGTCGGCGATGACCAATTCGCCCTCGCCATGCGGCAGCACAAGGTCGGCGATCGCGCCGCCGACGATATAGCGCAGCGCAAAGCCGTCGTCGAACGACAGGCTGATTTCGACCGCAACCGATCGCACCGCCTTGCCCGGCGTATCGGGATGGCAGATCAGTTCCTTGCGCATGCTATCCAAATATCAAACCCCGTGCTAAGCGCCCGCCCGCTATGACCAGTTACCAATCCGACCTGCTGCGCCTTCTCGACGAGCGAGGCTATATCCATCAGATGACCGACGCGGAAGGGCTCGATGCTCTTGCGGCGAAACAGATCGTCCCCGGATATATCGGCTTCGACGCAACCGCGCCCAGCCTGCACGTCGGCAGCCTCGTCCAGATCATGATGCTGCGCCGCCTGCAACAGACGGGGCACAAGCCGATCGTGCTGATGGGCGGCGGCACGACGCGCATCGGCGACCCGACGGGACGCGACGAGAGCCGCAAGATGCTGTCGGACGCGACGATCGCGGCGAACATCGCCTCGATCTTCAGCATCTTTCAACGCTTCCTGACCTTTGGCGACGGTCCGACCGACGCGGTGATGGTCGACAATCAGGACTGGCTGGGCAAGCTCGGCTATATCGAGCTGCTGCAGGAAGTCGGCACGCATTTCACGATAAACCGCATGATGACCTTTGATTCGGTCAAGCTGCGGCTCGACCGCGAACAGCCGATGACCTTCCTCGAATTCAATTACATGATCCTGCAAGGTTATGATTTCCGCTACTTGTCGAAGGAACGCGGCGTGCGGCTCCAGATGGGCGGGTCGGACCAGTGGGGCAACATCGTCAACGGCATGGAACTCGGCCGCCGGATGGACGGCGCCGACCTCTATGGTCTCACGACTCCGCTGCTCACCACCGCCGCGGGAGCGAAAATGGGCAAGACCGCCGCCGGCGCCGTGTGGCTCAATCCCGAACAACTGTCCCATTTTGACTATTGGCAATATTGGCGCAATTGCGACGACCGCGACGTCGGCAAGTTTCTGCGGCTGTTCACCGACCTGCCGCTTGCCGAGGTCGCCCGGCTCGAAGCGCTTGCGGGCGCCGAGATCAACGAGGCGAAGAAGATCCTCGCGAACGAGGCGACGGCGATGTGCCGCGGCGCCGAGGCGGCAAGGGCCGCCGCCGAAACCGCCGCGCAAACCTTTGAAATGGGACAGATCGGCGGCGACCTTCCGCAAGTTGCGGCGCCTGCCGATGGCATCACCATCGTCGATGCGCTGCGCGAACTCGGCTTTGCCGCGTCGAACAAGGAAGCACGCCGCAAGCTCGACGAGGGGGCGGTAAAGGTCGACGGCGTCGTCGTTCGCGACCCGGCGCACCGGATCACGCCGGTCGACGGCGACATACCGCTGAGCCTCGGTTCAAAAAAACATGGCCTTGTGACGCGGTAGCGCGCAAAAAGCGTTTACCACTTCTTCAGCAATCCTGTGGATCGTCATGCCCAAATCAACAAGGTCCACAAAAATGCGCAAGATTGACACGAGCAAGGCCCATTATGTCGGCCTCGACCAGCGGATCGCGCCGCGGAGCGACGTTTATTGCCGCCTGCCCTTCGTCATGCCCGACGGGCGGCAGGAAATGTGCACCTGCGTCAACATCAGCGCCGACGGTCTGCTGATGCGGTTCGAGCGCGGGCTGGAGCCTGGCGACCTCGTCGTGTTCCGTATGCCGATCATCGGCCGCGCGGCTGCGAAAGTCGTCTGGTCGCTCGGCGGCAAGACGGGCGTGCAGTTCGAAAAGTCGATCACGGCCGAGGATTATCTGCCGATGATCCGCGCCATGGGCGCGCGCGGCGACGTCAACTAAGGCTCTCCGATAGCGTCGCCCCCGCGAAGGCGGGGGCCGCTGTCGGCCCGACTCTCCGTTGTTGCGTAAACTTCGAGCGGCCCCCGCCTTCGCGGGGGCGACGTTTATTCACCCACTCCGCAATAACGGCACCGCCGCGTCGCGTTCAAACATGTAGAGGCAGTTCCGCACTGCATCGCCGCGCGCACCCTCAATGCCGCCGTCGCGTTCGACGAACAGCCGCGCGTCGTCGTGCGCCACCGGGAGCAGTCGCACCAGCTGTTCGGGCGTCGCAAGCCGGTAATCGGCATCGCCCGATTGCTTGAGCCCGAGCAATTCGCCTCCACCGCGCAGTTCGAGATCCTTTTCGGCGATCACGAACCCGTCATTGGTGTCGCGCATCAATGCGAGCCGCTCGCGCGCGGTGTCGGAAAGGTTTTGCGACCGGAGAAGCAGACACACCGACTTGGCGGCGCCGCGGCCGACGCGGCCGCGGAGCTGGTGAAGCTGCGCGAGCCCGAAATTTTCGGCATGTTCGACGACCATCAGGCTGGCCGCGGGGACATCGACGCCGACCTCGATCACCGTCGTCGCGACGAGTACGCCGATCTCGCCCGCCTGAAAGCGCGCCATGACCTCATCCTTTTCGGGTCCCTTCATCCGGCCGTGGACGAGCCCGACGCGCGCGTCGCCCAGCCGCTCGCGCAACAGCGCGGCGCGGTCCTCGGCCGCCGAAAGCTCGCTGCCCTCGCTCTCGGCGACGAGCGGGCATACCCAATAAGCCTGCGCGCCGGTCGCGAGGTGACGGTCGAGCCCAACGATCACATCGTCGAGCCGGTCGAGCGAGATGACGCGCGTGTCGACGGGGGTGCGCCCCGGCGGCATCTCGTCGAGCCGCGACACGTCCATCTCGCCATGGTTGGCGAGCAAAAGCGTGCGCGGGATCGGGGTCGCGGTCATCACGAGCAGATGCGGCGGGCGCTGCCCCTTTGCCGTGAGCATCAACCGCTGCGCGACGCCGAAGCGATGCTGCTCGTCCACGACGACGAGCGCCAGGTCGCGGTAGCTCACCGCCTGCTGGAAAATCGCGTGCGTGCCGACCAGAATGTCGATGCTGCCATCGGCGAGACCCATCAGCGTCGATTCGCGCGCCTTGCCCTTGTCGCGGCCGGTCAGGATCGCGAGGTTGACGGACAACCCGCCGAGCATGGCCTGCAAGGTCGCATAATGCTGGCGCGCGAGGATTTCGGTGGGCGCGAGCAGCGCCGCCTGCGTCCCCGCCTCGACCGCCGCGAGCATGGCGCGCAGCGCCACCAGCGTCTTGCCCGACCCGACATCGCCCTGCAGCATCCGCAGCATCGGCTTGTCCTGCGCCATATCGTCCGCAATTTCCCGCCCCACCCGCTCCTGCGCGCCGGTAAGCCCGAAGGGCAGTCGCAGAGCGCCGGTCAACCGCCCGTCGCCGCGGATCGCCCGCCCCTTGCGCGCGCGCAGCCCCTCGCGGATCAGCATCAATGCGACCTGGCTGGCGAAAATCTCGTCATAGGCCAGCCGGTCGCGCGCCGCTTCCTCGCGCGGACTGGCGTGGGCGCGCTCCATCGCCGCTTTCCACGACGGCCAGCCACGGCTCTCGATCAACGGTGCGTCGATCCATTCGGCAAGATCGGGCCGCCGTTCGAGCGCGACCGCAGCGAGCTGCGACAGTCGCGCGTTGGTGAGCCCCTCGGTCAGCGGATAGACGGGCTCGTGCACCGCGATCGCCGCCTCGTCGCCGGGTTCGGCCACATGGTCGGGGTGCACGATCTGGCGCATGTCGCCATAAAGGTCGAGCCGCCCCGAGACGCGCCGTGTCTCGCCCAGCGGAAAGAGCTTGCGCGCGAGGCCCGATGTGCGGCCGAAATAGACGAGGCGGACATGGTCGCCCGCGCTGTCGAACGCCTCGACGCCGAAAGGCGCGCGAGGGGACCGGCCCGGACGGTAATCCTGCGCCGTCACCTCGACGATGATCGTCTGCCCGGCCTGCGCCTGATCGAGCCGATCGACGGGGACGCGGGAGATGAGGCCGGTGGGCAGGTGGAACAGCACATCGACCACGCGCTCCAGTCCCAGCCGCGCTAAAGGCTTGGCGAGCTGCGGCCCGACGCCCTTGAGGTCGGTGAGCGCAGCAAAGAGCGGGTTGAGGATATCGGGTCGCATCGCTAGGGCGTGTCTAGCCTCGAACCCTTCGCTTTGCCCAGCCCTCGTCTCCGTTCGCATCGAGCGAAGTCGAGATGCCCTGCGGTGTAGCGCGAGTTCGATGGGTGTCTCGACTTCGCTCGACACGAACGGACCGAGAGATTGCTCCTGATCGACAGTCCTGAAAGCCCGACATGCAAGACCGCCTGAAACGCCTGAAATTTCGCGCCTGGCATCGCGGCACGCGCGAGGCCGACTATATGATCGGCGGCTTTTTCGACCGCTATTCGCCCGAATGGAGTGAAACCGAAATCGCATGGTTCGAGGCGGTTTGCGAGGAAGATGACGTCGATATCATGGCATGGGCGCTCGGCACCGGCGCGCCGCCCGCACATCTCGACCGGCCCGACATGATCGCCGCGATGCGCCGGCTGGACTATATACCGCTGCCATGACCCGCAGTGCCGCCGACATTTTCGCCGCGATCGGGCAGGCGACCGCGCCGCTGACGCTGGCGCGCGCCGCCGACGGATTTCTGCCGCTGCTGCTCGCCGACCTGGCGCGGGCGAGCGCGCAGCGGCTGCTCTATGTCGCGACCGACGACGCGGCGATGCAGGCGATTGCCGATGCCGCGCCCTTTTTTGCGCCCGATTTGACCGTTCACCGTTTTCCCGCGTGGGACTGCCTGCCCTATGACCGGGCGGGGCCGTCGATGCGGGTCAGTGCCGACCGGCTGGCGACGCTGTCGGCGCTTCAGGCGCCGCCGAAGCGCGGCGAGCTGATCCTGACCACCGTGGCGGCGATCACCCAGCGGACGCTGACCCCCTTTCGCATTCGCCAGCTGGCGACGACGCTGGCGCCGGGGCAGCGGATCGATCGCGATTCGCTTGCCGAACTGCTCGTCGCCAATGGTTTCAGCCGGGTCGATACCGTCGCCGATCAGGGCGAATTTGCGGTGCGCGGCAGCCTTGTCGATCTTTATCCCGCGGGCGAGGAAGCGGGGCTGCGCATCGATTTTTTTGGCGACGAGATTGAAAGCATCCGCCGGTTCGACCCCGCCGACCAGCGCAGCCTGGGCCCCGCCAAGGCGCTGCAACTGCTGCCCGCCGCCGAAACCTTGCTCGACGAGGCGACGATCAAGCGTTTCCGGTCGAGCTATCGCGAGATTTTCGGGGCGCAGGCGACCGGCGATCCGCTCTATCAAGCGGTGAGCGAAGGGCGGCGACAGGCGGGGATGGACCATTGGCTGCCGCTGTTCGAGGAACGGCTGGCGACCTTGTTCGACCATATTGCGCCCGAAACCCCCGTGCTGCGCGGCCATCGCACCGATGCGACCGCCGAGACGCGTTTCGACGCTATCGCCGATTATCACGCCAACCGCGTCGCCGCCGAGCGCGAACAGGCGGGCAGCTATCGCCCGCTGGCGCCCGATGCGCTCTATCTGACGGTGGACGAATGGCAGGGCGCGGCGGCGGCGCGGCCCGTGCATATGGTCACGCCCTTTGATACGCCCGAAGCGCCGGGCGTGCTTGACCTTGCAACTTTCGCTGCGCGCGATTTCACCCCCGAACGCACCGCCGACCTGAATGTCTATGACAAGGTTGCCGATCATCTGTCGGACGAGCGGCGAAAGGGGCGGCGGACGATCATCGCCAGCTATTCGACCGGCGCGCGCGAGCGGCTGGCGGGGCTGCTGAAGGAACATGGGGTTTCGGGGCTGGCGCTGGCGGAGACTTGGCAGGAGGCGTTGGGTTCCAGTCTCCCCTCCCGCTTGCGGGAGGGGTCGGGGGAGGGCCTGTCTGCCAACGGACCAAACGCCGAAACAAGCCCTCCCCTAGCCCCTCCCGCAAGCGGGAGGGGGACAGGTAACGTCGCGCTGATCGTCCTGCCGCTTGATCATGGATTTGCCTCGGATGCGGTGAGTTTGCTCACCGAGCAGGATATTCTTGGCGAGCGGCTGGTGCGGCGGAACAAAAGGCGCAAGAGCGCCGATGCTTTCCTGGCCGAACTGGCGACGCTGAGTGTCGGCGATCTGGTCGTCCATCTTGACCATGGTATCGGGCGTTACGAGGGACTGACCTCGATTCCGGTGGGGAGCAGCCCGCACGACTGCGTCGCGCTCTCCTATGCGGGCGGCGACAAGCTGTACGTTCCGGTCGAAAATCTCGACGTGCTGTCGCGCTATGGCGGCGAGAGCGAGGGGGTTGCGCTCGATAAGCTGGGCGGCGAGGCGTGGCAGCGGCGCAAGGCGCGGATGAAGGAGCGCATCCGCGAGATTGCGGGCGAATTGCTTAGCACCGCGGCGCAGCGCGCGCTGCGCCCCGGCGAAGTGCTGGCGCAGGATGCCGCCTATCCCGCCTTTGCCGACCGCTTCCCCTATCAGGAAACCGACGATCAGGACCGCGCCATCGGCGACGTGCTGGAAGATATGGCGTCGGGGCGGCCGATGGATCGGCTGGTGTGCGGCGATGTGGGGTTCGGCAAAACGGAGGTTGCGCTGCGCGCCGCCTTTGTCGCCGCCATGGCGGGGGTGCAGGTTGCGGTGGTCGTGCCGACCACCCTGCTCGCGCGCCAGCATTTCACCAATTTCGCCGAACGCTTCAAAGGCTTTCCGATCAATATCGGCCGTCTGTCGCGCCTCGTCCCCGCCGCCGAAGCGACCAGAACCCGCGAAGGCCTTGCGAACGGGCAGATCGACATTGTCGTCGGCACCCATGCGGTGATCGCCAAATCGGTCGCGTTCAAAAATCTGGGTCTGGTCATCGTCGATGAGGAACAGCGTTTCGGGGTCGTCCACAAGGAACGGCTGAAACAGCTGAAAAGTGACGTCCATGTGCTGACGCTGACCGCCACCCCCATTCCGCGCACGCTGCAAATGGCGATGTCGGGACTTCGCGAATTGTCGGTTATCCAGACACCGCCGGTCGACCGTCTTGCCGTGCGGACTTATGTGGCGCCGTGGGACCCGGTCGTCATCCGCGAGGCCTTGCTGCGCGAGCATGATCGCGGCGGACAGAGCTTTTTCGTGACGCCGCGGATCAAGGACCTGCCCGACATCGAGGAATTTCTGCGGACCCGCGTTCCCGAGGTCAAATATGTCGTCGCGCATGGCCAGATGGCGCCGGGTGAGGTCGAGGAGCGGATGGGCGCCTTTTACGACCGCAAATATGATGTGCTGGTTTCGACCACTATCGTCGAAAGCGGGCTGGATATTCCGAGCGCCAATACGCTGATCATCCACCGCGCCGACCGTTTCGGCCTCGCGCAGCTTTACCAGCTTCGCGGGCGCGTCGGGCGGTCGAAGACGCGCGCCTATGCCTATCTGACCACCCCCGAAAGCGGCGGGATCACCGATACCGCCGAGAAGCGTCTGAAGCTGCTCGGCGATCTCGACACCCTCGGCGCTGGTTTCCAATTGGCGAGCCACGATCTCGACATTCGCGGCGCGGGCAATCTGGTCGGCGATGAACAATCGGGCCATATCCGCGAGGTCGGCTTCGAACTTTACCAGTCGATGCTGGAGGAAGCGATATTGGTTGCCAAGGCCGAGGGCGCCGGCGTCGCCCCGCCGCGCGAGGCGCTGTCGCCCGTCATCACCGTCGATGCGCCGATCCTGATTCCCGAAGATTATGTCCCCGACCTGCCGCTGCGCATGGCGCTCTATCGCCGGATCAACGAGGCGCAGGATCGCAAGGGCCTCGACGAATTTGCCGCCGAGATGATCGACCGTTTCGGCCCGCTGCCGCCCGAGACCGCCAACCTCATTCAATTGATGGAGATCAAGGCGAACGCCAAGGCGGCGGGTATTGCCAAGCTGGATGTCGGAACCAAGGGCGCGCTCGTCAGCTTCCACGGCGATGAATTTGCCAATGTCCCCGGCCTCATCGCCTATGTCGAGCGGCTGAAGGGCCGCGCGCGCATCCGGCCCGACAACAAGCTGTCGGTGAGCGGCGACTGGGCGAGCGCCGCCGCGCGGCTCAACGGCGCGCTGCAATTGTCGAAGGGATTGGGGAAGCTGGCACGGCAGGCGCGTTGATCGAGACCATCGTGGCCGATGGAGCAGGGCTATAACGACGCCTATGGCATCAGATCGATAAGCGCATCGCCCGGCACCGGTCCCGATTTCAAAAAGCCCTGCCACGTCGCCACGCCCAATTCGCCTAGGCGTTCCAGCTGGCGCTCATTCTCAATCCCTTCGGCGACCACCAACAGCCCAAGCGCGCGGGCCAGGTCGACGATCGCCCGTACGACGATGCGGTCGCGGTCGCTGCCGTCGATCGTGCGGGTGAAGCCGCTGTCGATCTTGAGATAATCGATCGGCAACCGCGCGAGCAGCGACAGGCTGGAATAGCCCGTGCCGAAATCGTCGATCGCGATCGCCGCGCCCAGTCCGCGGATCTGCACCAGCTGTTCGGCAGCGCTCGCGGGATCGCTGAGCATCGCCTGTTCGGTGAGTTCAAGCGTCAGGCGATCGGGATCGACCTTTGCCCCCTTCACCATCGCCGCGAAACGCGCGGCAAATTGGGGATCGCCAAGATCCGCGGCAGTGATGTTGAGCGAAACGCGCAGCCCTGCCAATTGCCGCGGCCAGCGCGCGACTTCAGCGAGCGCGACGCGGTGAGCGTGTTCGGTCAGTTCGCATTCGAGCCGCGCCGCGCGGGCCGCGGTCACCAGCGGCCCCGCGCCGAGCAGGCCGAGTTCGGGATGCTGCCAGCGCAGCAGCGCTTCCACGCCCGTCATCGCTCCCGTCACGACGTCATATTGCGGCTGGTAATGGATCACGACCTCATTCCGTGACAGCGCCGCGTGAACCATCACCCCATCGCGCGCCGACGCCGGCCGGGCGAGCTGCTCGCACGCCTGCAGCAACTGATCGGCCACCGATTCGCCCCGCGCGATCAGCGCCGTCGCAATTCGGATCGACAGGCGGCCGTTGGGATCGCCGACGATCGGTTCGGCAAGAGCGACGTGGAGCGCGCGTTCCTGCGCGCGCAGCGCGCCCAGCGCCAGCGGCGTCGCGGGAACGATCAAAAAACGTGGCCCGTCGAGCCGCTCGACCGACGATCCGTGACCGAATTCGTCACTCGCGAAATTTTCGAGCCGCCGGCCGATTTCGTCGAGCACCGCATCGCCGGTCGCCGTCCCGGCACTATTGTTGATCCGCGCCATCTGATCGACCTGGACCAGTATGACCCCGGCGTCCCGATCGTGACGCACATGCTGGCTTTCGATTTTCAGGACACAGGCGGAAAGGGATTCGGACAAGCGATTCATCGCATTCCCCTAGCAGGCTTTGCTTGCCAAACGCTTGCCTTTTGCATCACAAGACGCGTGTGGCTGTCACATTTTCCCAATCCGCCGTTCCAGCGGCGCCGTTGATCGACGGACATGGCCGCCGGATCAATTACTTGCGCCTGTCCGTGACCGACCGATGCGACCTGCGCTGCCGATATTGCATGGCCGAGGACATGCAGTTTTTGCCCAAGTCGGCAGTGCTCAGCATCGAGGAAATGGCCGAACTGGCCGAACGTTTTGTCGCGCGCGGTATTCGCCGCATCCGCCTGACCGGTGGCGAACCGCTCGTGCGGCGGGGGATCGACACGCTTGCGATACGGCTCGGCACGCTGATCGGAAACGGCCTCGACGAACTGACGCTCACGACCAACGCAATGCGGCTCGCCGAACATGCCCCGATGCTGGCCGCGGCCGGGGTGAGACGCGTCAACGTCAGCCTCGACACGCTCGACCGGCAAGGCTTTCGCCACATCACGCGCGTCGGCGACCTCGATGTCGCGCTCGCCGGGATCGCGGCCGCAAGGAGGGCGGGACTGGCGGTCAAGATCAACATGGTCGCGCTCGCCGGGCTCAACGAAGACCAGCTGCTGCCGATGCTCGATTGGTGCGCGGTCCATGGCTGCGACCTCACGCTCATCGAAACCATGCCGCTCGGCGAGGTCGAGGAAGATCGCAGCGATCATTATATCCCGCTTCACCAGTTCATCGCACCGCTTCGCGACGCGCACGCCCTTTATCCGCTCGACAGGCGTACCGGCGGTCCCGCACGCTATTTTGCGGTCGAGAACAGCCCGGTGACGCTCGGCCTCATCACGCCGCTCAGCGACAATTTCTGCGCGACGTGCAACCGAATTCGCCTGACGGTCGAAGGGCGCGTCTATATGTGCCTGGGGCAAGACGATCATGTCGACCTCCGCGCCGCGCTGCGCGACGGCGGCGACGTCGACGGCTTGATCGACCGCGCGCTCGCTGGCAAACCGCGCGCGCACGACTTTCATATCGAACCGCAGGCGAGGCCGGCGGTCACGCGCCATATGAGTGCAACGGGCGGCTGACTCGCCTGTCGCGAGGGGGGATCCGGACATCATGTTTCGCAAGATCGCGCTTGTCGCATCAAACGCGCCCGCGGCGATGGAGGCCGAGGCCGAGCTTCGGCCGCTCTACGATTTCGTCGACATGGCAGAGGCCGACCTGCTCATCGCGCTCGGCGGCGACGGCTTCCTGCTGCACATGCTGCATCAATTGCTCGACCAGCGCCGTAGCCTGCCCGTCTTTGGGATGAACCGCGGCACGATCGGTTTCCTGATGAACGAATTTCGCGTCGAAGGACTGCTCGACCGCGTCGCCGCCGCGCGCCCCTATCTGATCCACCCGCTGTCGGGCGACATCACCACGGTCAGCGGCGAACGCCACATCCTGCCCGCGATCAACGAGATTTCGCTGCTGCGCGAAACGCGGCAGGCGGCCAAGCTCGAGGTCATGATCAACGAACGGACGATGCTGGAAGAACTGGCCTGCGATGGCGTGCTTGTATCGACCCCCGCCGGATCGACGGCGTACAATCTGAGCGCGAATGGCCCGATCCTGCCGCTTGACTCGGCGATGTTGGCGCTGACGCCGATCAGCCCTTTTCGTCCCCGGCGGTGGCGCGGTGCGCTCGTGCCCGAATCGACAAGCATTCGCTTCAACGTCCGCGAAGCGGCCAAACGTCCGGTAAGCGCCGTCGCCGACCAGCGCGAAATCCGCGATGTGAAAACCGTTTTGGTGACAACCGACCGCAGCCGGCCGCTCACTTTGCTGTTCGACCCCGACCAGGGATTGGACGAACGCATCGCGATGGAACAATTTATCGTCTGAGAGCCACAAAAGGCGACAAAACCCCCTTGATAATTGTCCCGGTTGGCGGCAAAGGGTCCGCCTTGCCGCATCGGCGGCGTGTTCCTCGGTAGCTCAGCGGTAGAGCAATCGACTGTTAATCGATCGGTCGTAGGTTCGAATCCTACCCGGGGAGCCATTTTTCATCGTCGCTGTGTTAAAAAACAAAGAAAATCTTACCCTGAGATTTTCGCACCGGCGCTTATCGCCACAATATCGACGCTTCTTTCCGAGCCATCCCCCGCTCCAGGCGGTGGGAGGCCGCCATCGCATTCACGCAAAACGGCGAATAAAGGGTACAGCTCGTCTCACCAGTGCAGGGGCGATACGCGCCAGTCGGGACCGACGCGGGGATTCCAGCGCGAAACGCGGCGGCATGTCGGGTCGCCGAAGCGCAAGGCGGGCGAGGTCTTCACCGAGCAACAGGCCGGCGCACAGCCCATAGCCGTTACATCCCTGTCCCGCGAACAGGCCCGGCCCGAGTTCGAGCAGTTGCGGGAGTTTGTCGGATGTGATCAGGATATGCCCGCGATCAAGGCTGTTCCACTGCGGCAGCGCGATGCCGGGAAAGGTTCGCGTAAACTTGTCGGCATAAACCGACGCCGCTTCGGCAAGCGACGGCTGGCCAGGCCCCGGCAGCACGGTTGCGACGATTCGCCCGTCGGTCGTGAAGCTCCCCCCGAACACCGTGGCGTCGTCGAGGTCGGCAAAGGTCGACGCGCGCGGCAGGGCTTGCCGCTGCGCCTCTGTCAGCGGCGCCGAGCCGATCAATAGGCAATCGATCCGCCATCCAACGCGATCCAGCCCCCAACCGGTGCGTGCCCCGCCGTGAACAGCCATTACTACCGTCGCGGCGTCGATGCGCCCCGCGCCGCTCTCCACCGTCCAGCGTCCATTCGTCTGCCGCCGGATGCCGACGACGGGGCTCTTCTCGAAAACACGAACGCCCTGCCGCTCGCATTGCCGGGCGAGACCCCGCACATAGGCCCGCGGATTGAGCGTTCCCCCCGAAGCGAACAGCAGTCCTTCGACATAGCGGGGGCTTTGCACATGGTCGGCAAGCGCGGTACCGAGCAGCGCGACATCGGCCCCGGCCCGCCGCCATTGGTCGGCCAGGCCGACAAGCGAGGCAGCGGTCTCTTCCTTGGCCGCCAATGCAAGAAAGCCGCCACCATCGGCGCCGCAATCGGTGGGCATCGCCCGTGCCCGCTCGATCAGCGTGGTTCCCGCTACCGCAAGCGCGGCGTTCAGAATCGCGCCCCGCTCCTGGCCGAGCACAGCCTCGACGCCGTCCGGCGTCTGCGCCCCCCAGACCGGCGCCACCCCCGCAGCATTGGCGCCAGAAGCGCCCGAACCGACGACATCGGCCTCCACGAGCATGACCGACAGGCCGTGGCGGATCGCCACATCGGCCGCGGTCAGTCCGACAAGCCCTCCGCCAACGATGGCCAGGTCGCACGCCTCCTCCCCTTCCAGCGCGGGGCGTGCAGGCTCATCGGGAGCCGCCCACACTGCGGGGGGCGTTACCGCGTCGTCAAACATCGTCGGTTCAGACGCCGAGTGCGGCTTCTAGATTGGCGATATATTTTTCGATGTTGCCACGCGACAGGCCGCGCAGCTCATCGCCTCGATCGGGGTCGACCGGGACGAATTGGGTCCGGATATGGAACATGCAGGCATCCGAGCCAGCCGGAACCACCTGAATGCGCCCGCGATAACCGGCCCAGGGCAAGGGCCCATAATCGACCATGTCATATCCCATCACCCGCTCGACATTATCGAGTTCGATCAGCCGTTCGACGACCGCTCCCCCACCGATTGCCGGATCGAGATGATAGGTGCGCAGCGCGCCGACTCCGCGGCCCGCCGCCTCGACCCGTGCGACGTAGCCGCGCGTGAGCACATCGCCCGAAAAATCGCCGATATATTCCCACGCCTTGTCCGCAGGCGCCGCGATCCGGCGTGCAATTTCTACCGACAGCATAATGCCCTCTTTAGCGGATAAAGTCCGCGCCGGGATGGGCGCGCGGGAAGGTTTTCAGATAATCGACGAAGCGACCGAGCGCCTTGTCGCTGCGCGTGAACATGCCGCGCGTGAAGCGGATGCTATTCAGGATTTCGACGTCCTGATCGACCACGGCGATTTCGAGCGCCTGCGCGAAGTCGAGCGTCTCCTGCACGCGCTTGTCGTCTTCGGGCGTGCCGTCGGACTTTTGCGTCGCGATTACGAAATAGCTGCGGAGCGTTCCCGGCCGGTGAATACCGCACGGATAAAGAAAAGCGAACCAGCGCCCGTTCACGCTGCCCATCTGATAGAAGATGTTGTTGCCGTGGATGCCGACCTTATACTCGATCGCGGCGCCGGTTTCGCGAAAGCGCCCCTTCAGATCGTAACTATATCCATAGTCGTGCCAATCGATGTCACTGCTCGCATCGCCCTCGACCTCGATACCATGGACGATGTTGATATGGTTGAAATCGGTGGTGTTGCACATGAACACCCATGGGTCGGCGAGCAGGTCGAGATGCGGAATCTCGCTGTGAAAAGCGAGTTCGTCGTCGGGGAAGCCGAGGTCGGGGAGGTCGTAGAGTGCTTCCTCGCCATTGAACGCCCAGATCAAACCGAAGCGTTCCTGCACCGGATAGCGGAAAACGCGCATCGCGCCAGTCAGCGGGTCGTCGGTAGCGGTCCGGGCACATTTGCCGTCCATGCCGAATTCCCAGTGGTGGAAGGCGCAGACAAGCCGGTCGCCCGCGACCTTGCCGATGGACAGGTCGGCGCCATTGTGCGGGCAATAGGCGCTGACGACATTGGGAGTGCCGTCTTCGCTGCGATAGACGACCACCCGGCCATCGAGGAAATTGCGTCCCAGAACGCCGCCAGGCGCCACGTCGGTGGACCGGCACATCGGGTACCAGTTCTGCGAGAAGCGACCATCCTGCCCTTCATAAGTGACACCGCGGCCGTGGCGGCGACGGTCGAGCAGTTCGATCGCCGCCCGCTGGCCGTTGAACATATCTTCGAGATCGCGAACATGCGCTGTCATCATCCTGTCCTCAAAAATTGAAGGTGGCGGCGACACCGTAGCGACGCGGCTGGCCCGGGTAGCGGATGTCGGCGGCAGCGGCGGAAAACTCCTTGGCAAAAAATTCCTCGGTATAGCGTTCCTTGAACAGGTTGGTGACATACAGGCCGATCGAATAGCGCTTTGCGTCATAGGTCAGCCGCGCATTGACCAAATGCACCGCGTCCTGCCGGTCGGCGTTGTCGACGTGCCAGAAATTGCCCGACCGGCCCGAATAGTCGACGCGTGCGATCAGATCGGCATCGGGGCTGACTTCGGCCTTATACTGGCCGAACAGCATATAGGACCAGCGATAGGTCAGCGGCACCTTGTTGCCCCGGAACCGGGCGGTGCCATCGAAATCCTTGATCTTGGTATGGATGAAGCCAAGCGAGGCGCCGATCTGCAGGTTGCGCGACGGCCGCGCCTGCGCCTCGACCTCGAAACCGAAGATGTCGGTCTTTGCGACGTTGACGATGCCCTGATCGGCGACGTTGAGCACGAACAGCTGTTGGTCCTTATATTTCATGAAAAAGGTCGCGGCATTGAGGGTCAGCTTGCGGTCGGCGAAGCTGTTCTTGGTGCCGACTTCCAGCGTGTCGGCAACCTCGGGACGATATATTTCGGGAAACACGCCGGTCGGCGGATTGAAACCGCCGCTGCGGAAACCGCGAGCCGCGGTGACATAGATCATGTGATCGGGTGACAGGCTGTATTTGACCGACAGCTTCGGCTGCCATTCGTCGAAGCTCGTCTTGCGAACCGCCCCGCCGGCGAGCCGGTCGGTCTGGGTCCGGCGATCATGGTCATAGCGAAGCGCCGCGGTCAGTTCGAGCGCGTCGGTCGCATTATAATTGAGCTGGGCATAGAGGGCCTTGGTCAGAATATCCTCGTCGGCTCCGGCCACCGGAAGCGGCAGATAGGCAGATGGCGGCAGCCCGGTCGCCGTCGGATCGGGCGACAGCAGAATGGTGGTGTCGACGCTCTTTTTCGCGTCGAGCAGATAGGCGCCTGCGGTCCAGCGAAGTCGCTGCGACGACGGCGAGGAAAAACGGAACTCCTGGCTGAAGCTTTCATAACCGCGAATCTGACGCGCGCCGAGAAGCGATAATCGCGTCCAGTCCAGGTCCTCGATCAAGTCGATTTCGGTATCATTATAGGCACTGACCGACGAAACCGTGAACGGTTCGAATTCATAGTCGATCTTGAGCGAGGCGTCCCGGGTCTTGCGCGGGCTTTTTCCGAGAAAATCATTCTCAATCGGAAGGGCGGTGTTGTTCGCCTGTCCGTCGGGAAGCGGAATATACCAGGAGGCGCCGCCCTTGAGGTCGCCATAGGCGCCGCGCAGGTCGATCGTCAGGCGGTCGGTCGGCGTCAGGATCAGGCGCCCGCGCAGGTTCAGGTCTTCGGCGAAATCGACCTTGCGATCCAAGGTGACATTGTGGAGAACCCCGTCGAATTTGCGATAATCCGCTGCGATACGGAACAGCAGCAGGTCGGGGATCAATGCGCCGCTGAGCGCGGCGGACAGGCGGCGATCGTCGCCATTCGCATAATCGATCCCGATCCGGCCCTCGATCGTGTTGGTCGGACGACGGGTGGTTATGTTGATTGCGCCGCCGATCGCGTTGCGACCGTAGAGCGCGCCCTGCGGTCCCTTGAGCACCTCGATCTGGTCGAGGTCGAACAAGGCCTGCTTGATCATGTCCGCCGACGTCATCTGGACGCCGTCTATGACCAGCGCCACCGGGGCCTCGCCATTGCGGACCTGGCCGATGCCCCGGATGCTGATCGCGACCGTGCCCGCATCCTGCGCGTCGACGAGCGAGATGTTGGGCATGAGCGCGGTCACGTCGTCGATGCTGCGGATACCCGCCTCCTCGATCGCCTGCGCCGAGAAGGCCGTGATCGAGTCGGGAACCTGCTGCAGATTTTCGGAACGCTGGCGGGCAGTCACGACAATTTCATTGCTGTCACTGATCTCGCTGGCCTCCTGCGCCGTAGCAACGCCGCCGCCAAGTAGGCTGGCCGAACCGAGCAGGCTGCCCAGCAAAGAGCTTCGAAACGTCATCCTGTCATCCCCTTGTGCATTATGCCGGCCGGGCTTTTGCCCGTTCACTGGAGCCCGAATCCTATGGCGGGGACGGCTGCGCTGTATATCAGGAGAAAAGGTGGAGCCGGTCAGATGAGGCGCAGTTTGCGCGCGGCCGCAATCGCGCGCGAACGCGTGGCGACGTCGAGCTTGCGATAGATGTTGATGCGGTGCGTCTTGATCGTGCTTTCCGCAACCCCCAGGCTACGTGCCATTTCCTTGCTCGACATTCCGTCGGCAAGCGCCCGCAACACCTCTATTTCGCGGGGCGTGACGATGACGTCGCTGGCCGCGGGCGGCATGGCCACCAACCCCCGACGTGCATGCGGACTATTCTGGCGCAGCCGTGCGACCACGCTTCGCTGCGCCGGTTCGAAAAGGTGGAGAGCCTCTTCGCAGGCCTCAAGAGCCAGGGGCAACAGCGCGCCAAACTGCGAAACGATCCCGATGAGCCCCTCGCTCTCCGCCGTTTCGAGCGCCAGTCGAAAGACACGCGCCGCTTCGGCCCGCCGCCCGGCGACTGCGAGGACGGCGGCGCGCAGAATGTTCATTTCCATGTCGAGCACTACCGACCCGGCCTCCGCCACGTCAGCGGCCAGCGGCGCCATGTCGACGTCATCGTACTGCCCGGCCTGTAACGCACAGGCCAGAGCGGCGATGCGATGATCGCACGCCAGCCGGCGGTCACGGTCGCAAAAGCCGTCTTGCGGCGGCCCGATTGCATCCAGCAGATGCGCCGCCTGTTCGACCTGCCCCAGGCTGAGCAGCATCCGCACGCGGATCAACGCGAGTTGATAACGCAGCCGCGGAAGGTTGCGGCGCTCCGCCGTTTCACGGCCGCGGTGGATAATCTGCTCGGCCTGCACCAGATTACCCGTTCGCACCGCGAACCACGCCTGCGTCGCATAGGCGGCAACGAACACGTCATGCCAGCCCTCGGTCGCCTCGATCACCGGCAGGGCCGATTCGAGCAGATCGGTCGCAGTCGAAAGATTGCCCGACAGATAGAGCGTGTAGGCGAGCAAGGCGATCGCCACCGCGACCTGCGGGCTGCCTTCGCCGAAATGCCGCGTCGCCTGTTCCAGACTGCGCCGGAAGAAAAGCTCGGCCTCGCGCCGACGCCCCGATCGCATCTGCGACAGGCCAAGATATTGATAGGCATAGACTTCGAGCAGCGGCAGTTGGTGGACCCGCGCGAGCTTGCACGCCTTTTCGCCGTGGACACGGCACCACAGGTCGTCGCCGCGATCGAAACTGGCGAGGCTTGACAGGTGATGGAGCAGGACACGCAAGGTCGGATCGTGCCCTTCGAAGGCAAGCTGGCGTTCGAGGATCGGCAGGCATTCAGGTGGAAAGCTGCGATCCTCGTAAATGAGCGTGACGAGATCATTGCAAAGCATCTCGCATGCGAGTGCAGGGTCGGTTCGTTCGACCTCGGCGATCGGTTTCGCGGCAAACAGTCCATCGAGCAAAGACCGCGCCTCGACCAGTCGGCCGTGCTGAGCGGCATAATAGGCCTGCCCCAACGTCACACGCGGGAAATTCCCCGGTGTCACGGGGTCAAGATCGTCGAGATGGCGCAGCAGCGACAGCCCACCGCGGATCGCCATGCGCCATCCACCCGCTTGCTCAATGATCGCGAGCGTTGCCGCCTGATCGGACACGAGTGCGGTATGAGCGAGCGCCTCGGGCAGCAGGTTTTCGGCCGCCAGCCAGGTCGCAGCGCGCAGATGAAGTTCGTCGAGACGGGACGGCTTCCCGCGCGATAGCGCGTCGTACAGATATTCGCGCAGCAAGGGGTGAAAGCGATACCAGATTCCCTCGTCGTCGAGGGGGACAATGAGGAGATTCTGGCGGCGCATCCGGTCGAGCATCGACGCACTGTCGGCGCGGCCCGTAATGGCATCGCCGAGCCCCGTGCAGATTCGCTGAGCAACCGAGGTTTCGAGCAGAAATTGCTGAATGCCAGGCTCCAGTCCCGAAACGACCTGCTCGGCCAGATAGTCGGCGAGGTCGGTCGAGCGCCGGGTCAGATGATCGAGCCTGCCCGCATGATCGCGCCCCGCGAGCCACAGCCGCAACAGTTGCAGCGCGGCGGGCCAGCCCTCGGTCCGGTCGATCAGCTCGGCCCATTCGACCTTGCTCGACTGGTCTCCGATAAAGGCGCGTGCCTCATTGTCCGAAAAGCGGATGTCGCTCTGTTCGAGTTGGAGAAGCTGGCCGCTGACCCGCAGGCCCGACAACGCAAATTCGGGCTGGCCGCGCTGCGCAACGATGATCGCGGCGTGCGACGGCATCCGTTCGATCACATATTCGAGAAAGCGGTTGGTCCCGGGCGACGCGATGCGATGGTAATCGTCGATGATCAGGCGCACCGGCTCTTCGCTGGCATCGAGCGCAAGGACGATCGCCCGCGCGGCGGACTCGGCGGCCAGCCCCGGCAGGCCGGCATCGATGGCCTCTTGCGAATAGGGCAATGGCAGACCAGCGCGGTGCAACGCCCCCATCAGATAGGCGAAAAACTGGTCGGCCTCGAATTTGGAATCGTCCGCGCTGTACCAGGCGACGGCGACATCCTCGCCACGCCATTGAGCATAGCATTGGCTGAGAAGGGTCGTCTTGCCGTAACCCGCCGGTGCCGACACGACTGTCAGATGCTTCGTCGACCGGGTGATCCGGTCAACCAGCGCCTCACGCCATAAAAGGTCGATCGACCTGTTCGGGGGAGCCAGTTTGGTACGGATCAGCATCGGCCGACCATGCCACAATCCCGCGACTCTTCTATCCACCTTCTTGGTGGATTGTTCGGGGCCGCGGCGCCGCGCAGGAGAAAGGCGGGATTTCGAAAGGGGCATAATCCATGACCAAGACCTTGTTATTCGTTCTGACCGGCCATGGCGAGTTGGGCGACACGGGTGCGCGAACGGGTGTCTGGCTTGAAGAACTGGCCACGCCCTATCAACTGCTGACCGGCGCAGGGTTCGACATTCTGTTCGCGACGCCGGGCGGCCAACCCGCGCCGCTCGACCCTGCCAGCCTTGAGGAGCCCTGGCTGCTTCCCGCCGGCCACTGGTTCCTCGACCAGAAGGAAGCCGTCGCCCAGTTGGAAGCTCCGCTCGACGTTTCGGATGTCGATGCGTCGCGGCTTGATGCCATCTTTCTGGTCGGCGGCACCGGTACCTTGTGGGATTTTCCCGCCAGCAAGGCGCTCGGCGCCCTCGTCACGGCGCTGGATCGGCGGGAAAAGATCATCGCCGCCATCTGCCACGGCGTTGTCGGACTTATGACCGCGAGGGCCGACGACGGAACGCCCTTTGTCAAGGGTCGGCCGCTGACCTGTTTCAGCAACGAAGAAGAAGCGATGCTCGAATATGACAAGATCGTTCCTCTGCTTGCCGAGACTGCGCTGGTCAGCCAGGGCGCAATCTACAGCCGCGCCGCGCCGTTCGAGGAGCAAGTCGTCGAGGACGGCCGCCTGATTACCGGTCAGAACCCCGCCAGCGCCGAACGGCTTGCACGGACGCTGATCCGCCACCTCGGCACTGCGCCAGGCTGATCGGCACCCGCTCTGCCGACGCGCTCGCCGTTCGGCTTTGTGCCCCTAACCCTGCGCGATTCGGGTGCGGTGGGAGGCCGCGGCCCCACTGCCCGCCGCCTCCACCGCCTCACCCACCAGAATGAGCGTCGGTGCGGTGGCGGCGAGCGATCGGGTCGCGAGGCCGAGCAGATCGAGGCGGGTCGACAGCAGGGTCTGGTGCGGCAAGCTGACGTTACAAGCGATGAGTACCGGTGTGTGGGAAGGCATGCCGTGCGCGATCAGCCGCCGCGAAATTTCCGGGGCGGCGTCGCGCCCCATATAGATGGCGAGCGTCGTGCCCGGCCGCGCAAGGTCGTGCCAGTCGAGGTCGAGCATCGCGCCGCGGCGGCTGTGCGCGGTGATGAACCGCACTTCGCGCGCGACGCCACGCAGCGACAGCGATATACGTGCGGCTGCCGCCGCCGCGCTCGCCGTGGTGACACCGGGACAGACATGGACCGCGCATCGCGCCGCGACGAGAGCCTTCAGTTCCTCGTTTGAACGCCCGAACAGCGAGGGGTCGCCCCCCTTGAGCCGCACAACGCGCCGCCCTGCGGTCGCGGCGGCGACGAGCATCGCGTCGATCGTCGGCTGATCCTTCGAATGGCGGCCCGACCGTTTGCCCACCGGGACACGCTCCGCCGCGGCGGGAATAAGGTTCAGAATCTCGGCCCCGACGAGCGCGTCGTAAAAGACAATGTCGGCGCGTTCGATCAATCGTACCGCCTTCATCGTCAGCAGTTCGGGGTCGCCGGGGCCCGCGCCGACGAGCCAGACCGTACCGGGCGCAAAATCGTCAGGCGGCATCGCTGGTCTCCTCGGTCAAAATACGCGAAAGGGCCGGGCGGCACGAGCCGCAGTTCGTGCCGGCGCCGATCGCGCCGCCGATGGCGGCGACGTCGACAAGATTACGGTCGCGGATCGCGGCGACGATGGTTTTCAATCCGATGTCGAAGCAGACACAGACGATGGGGCCGCGATCGGCCTGCACCCCCGGCGCGCGGCCCGCGAGCAGCGTCGGTGCCACCGCGGGCGCCGACAATTGTGCGATCAGCCAGTCGCGCGGCGGCAGCTCGCCGCTTACCGTGACGAACAGCGCCCCGACGAGGCGGCCGTTGGCGGCGATCGCGATACGTTTTGTCCCGCGCGCGGCGTCCTGCGCCTCAATGCGTTCGCCCTTCGGCAACAAGGCCTCGATAGCCTTGAGGTCGCCATTGCCGGCAAGTTCCCACATCACGCCCGCCGGCACCGCGACGCGCGTTGCCCAAAGGCAGCGCGGCGTTTCGGCGAGTTCGTGCGCAAGGAGCAGGAAGCCGTGCCATTCGGGCGCAACCGCGGCAATCGACGCCGGGGTACGCTTGAACCCTGGCTGGCCCGATACCGGATCGACGAGCGGACGGGGGAGCAGGCCGGTGCGCCCGCCGCTCGACGTGCGGTCGGTCCAGTGGATCGGTACAAAGAGTTCGCCCCCGCGCTGTCCGGCGTGGAAGGCAACGCGGTAGAGGCTGTCGCCCTGCGGCGTCGCGACGCGCGCGAGCCCGCCATCGGTCAGGCCGAACCGCGCGGCGTCGTCCGGGTGAACCTCGACGAGCGGCTCTTCGCGATGGCGTGCGAGCTTGGGCGCAAGTCCGGTGCGCGTCATCGTGTGCCATTGGTCGCGATAGCGGCCGGTGTTGAGCGTGAGCGGCCATTGTTCGAGCGGTTCGGGAAGCGGCTTTTGCACAACGGGTACAAGCCGCGCCCGGCCATCCTCGGTGGGAAATCGCCCGTCGCCGAACAGCCGCGCGCCACCCCAGCGAAAAGGCTCCATCGCCTCATAAGCGGCGTTGCCGCCCTGCGCCGCACCGGGGAGCGCAAAGACACGGGCGCCGTCATTCTCATAGGTCGAAAGGCGGCAATGTTCGCGCCAGATGTCGGCGGGGCGATCATAGGTGAAGGCGTTTTTCCACCCCATGCGCCGCGCGACTTCCTTGACGATCCACCAGTCGGGCATCGCCTCTCCCGGGAGCGGGAAAAGCGCGCGCTGGCGGCTCACCGTGCGATCGCTGTTCGTGACCGTTCCATCCTTTTCGCCCCAGGCGGCGGCGGGCAGGCGGACATGCGCAAAAGCGCCGGTGTCGGTTTTCTCCATCACATCGCTGACGACGACGAAAGGACAGCTCGCCAGCGCCTCGCGCACGCGGCCCGCGTCGGGCATCGATACGGCGGGATTGGTCGCCATCACCCACAGCGCCTTGATGCGCCCCTCGCCGATGCTGCGAAACAGGTCGACCGCCTTCAGCCCAGCCTTTTCCGCGACGGCAGGTGCCGCCCAGAAGCGGGCGACGCGCGCGCGGTTTTCGGGCGCGAAATCCATATGCGCGGCAAGCGTCGAGGCGAGCCCGCCGACCTCGCGCCCGCCCATCGCATTGGGCTGGCCGGTGATCGAAAAGGGCGCGGCGCCGGGTTTGCCGATGCGTCCCGTCGCGAGATGCAGGTTCAGAATGGCATTGCCTTGATCGGTGCCCGCGGTCGACTGGTTCACCCCCTGGCTGAACAAGGTGACGGTGCGCGGCGTGGCGGCGAACAGCTCATAGAAATGCCTGAGGTCGGCCGGGTCCACATCGCAAATGCGCGCGGCCGACCACAGGTCATTCCCCTCTCCAAGCCGATCCCAGAAATCCTGCGGCACCACGACATGCGCGGCGAGAAAGGCGTCGTCGACCACCCCCGCCCCACGGCAATGCTGCAGCAGCCCGTTCATCAACGCGACGTCGCTGCCGGGGCGGATCGCCAGATGCAGATCGGCCTCGTCGGCGGTTTCGGTGCGGCGCGGATCGATGACGACGAGTTTGGCACCCGCATCACAGCGGGTGCGGATGCGCTGATAGACGATCGGGTGGCACCAGGCGGTGTTGCTGCCGACAAGGACGATCAGGTCGGCGGCGTCCAGATCGTCATAGCTCGCCGGAACCAGATCCTCGCCAAAGCCGCGCATATGCGCCGCAACCGCGCTCGACATGCACAGGCGCGAATTGGTGTCGATGTTCGCCGAACCGATGAAGCCCTTCATCAGCTTGTTGGCGACATAATAATCTTCGGTCAGCAACTGCCCCGACACGTAAAAGGCGACACTGTTCGGGCCGTGGCGCGCAATGGTATCCTTGAATTTACGCGCCACAAGGTCGAGCGCCTTGTCCCAGCTTGCGCGCTTCTTGCCGATCATCGGATGGAGCAAGCGGCCTTCGAGTCCGACCGTCTCACCGAGATGCGTGCCCTTCGAGCAGAGGCGGCCGCGGTTGGCGGGATGGTCGGGGTCGCCCGCGATTTCGACCGAGCGCTCGCCCGTCACCGTCGCGCGGATGCCGCAGCCGACGCCGCAATAGGCGCAGGTGGTGCGGACTTCCACTAGCCCCTCCCCTTCAGGGGAGGGGTTGGGGTGGGGTTTGCAGGAGTCGTGCAAGGTCGCAGGCCCCCGCCCCCAACCCCTCCCCTGAAGGGGAGGGGATTTGGAAGCGACCGCTTCACGCCGCCGCCTTCAATGTGCTGGCGCGGCAAATCAGCACGCGCCCGCCGTCGATTTTGACCGGCACCGTCGGCGTGCAGCCCTTGTCCTCGCCCAGCGCCTCGCCAGTCGACAGGCTGATCCGCCAATTGTGCAAGGGACAGGCGACCGCGCCGCCGTGGACGATGCCTTGCGACAAGCGGCCATGCTTGTGCGGGCAGCGGTCGAGCAGCGCGAAAATCTTGCCCTCGGCGGTGCGGAATACCGCGATGTCGTCGCCGCCCTCGACCTGCACCGTGCGACTGCCGCGCACGGGGATCTGGTCGACCCAGCCGATGTCGAGCCATTCTGCGGTCGTCGTCATGCGATTTCCTTTTGCGGGGTAAAGCGCGCCATCGGCGCATGATGTTCGGCCTCGGCGCCTTCGGCGCGCTGCGCCCACGGATCGTCCTGGCTGAAGCTTTGCGAGTAGAGGAAGCGCGCGCGCAACGCTTCGCGACCCGGCGCATCATCGACGATGCGCGCCTTGATATGTTCGAGCCCGACGCGCTCGATCCACGGCGCGGTGCGTTCGAGATAGCGCGCTTCTTCGCGGTAGAGTTGAATGAAGGCGGCGCAATAATCCATCGCCTCCTGCTCGGTCGCGACCTTGCAGAGGAGGTCGGTCGCGCGGACGTGGATGCCGCCATTGCCGCCGACGTGCAGCTCGTATCCGCTGTCCACGCACACGACGCCGAAGTCCTTGATCGTCGCTTCGGCACAGTTGCGCGGGCAGCCCGATACTGCGATCTTGAACTTGTGCGGCATCCAGCTGCCCCAGCTCATCCGTTCGAGCTTGACGCCGAGTCCGGTCGAATCCTGCGTGCCAAAGCGGCACCATTCGGACCCGACGCAGGTTTTCACCGTGCGCAGCGCCTTGCCATAGGCGTGGCCCGACACCATGCCGGCGGCATTGAGGTCGGCCCAGACCGCGGGCAAATCCTCCTTCTTGATCCCGAAGATGTCGAGCCGCTGGCCGCCCGTGACCTTGACCATCGGCGCATTATATTTCTCGACGACATCGGCGATTGCGCGAAGCTCCCTAGGGTTGGTGAGCCCGCCCCACATTCGCGGGACGACCGAGTAGGTGCCGTCCTTCTGGATATTGGCGTGGAGCCGCTCGTTCACGAAGCGACTTTGCTGATCGTCGACATATTCGCCGGGCAGCGCGCAGAGCAGATAGTAATTGAGCGCGGGACGACACGAAGAGCAGCCGTCGGGGGTCAACCAGTGCAGCTTCTGCATCACCTCGGGGATCGATTTCATCCCCTGCGCGACAATCTCGCGGCGCACATCGTCGTGGCCGAAGCTGGTGCATTTGCACATCGTCTTTGGGCCGCTCTGCACATCGTCGCCCAGCGTCAGCGCGAGCAGATTTTCGACAAGCCCCGTGCAACTTCCGCAGCTTGCCGACGCTTTGCAGGTCCCGCGCACGGCGTCGAGGCTGTGCGCGCCCTTGGCGATGCACGAGACAACCTGACCCTTGGTGACGCCGTTGCAGCCGCATATTTCCGCATCATCGGAAAGCGCCGCAACGGCCGCCTTAGGGTCCGCCTGCCCACCCCCGGAGGCAAAGGCCTGGCCAAAGATCAGCACGTCGCGCAGGTCGGACACGTCCTCCTGCTTCTTCAAAAGGTCGAAATACCAATTGCCGTCGGCGGTATCGCCATAAAGCACTGCGCCGACGATGCGGTCGTCCTTGACGATCACGCGCTTGTAGACGCCGCGGCTGGCGTCGCGCAGGACAATATCCTCACACCCGTCGCCGCCCGAAAAATCGCCCGCCGAAAACACGTCGATGCCCGACACCTTGAGCTTGGTCGATGTCACCGATCCGCGATAGCCCGACGGCTGTTCGACCAGCCCGTCGGCGAGGCTGCGGCACATGTCCCACAAGGGCGCGACGAGGCCGTAAACCTGCCCGTCATGCTCGACGCATTCGCCGACTGCGAGAACATCGGGATCGCTCGTCACCATATGGTCGTCGACCTGGATGCCGCGTCCGACCGCGAGGCCGGCGTCGCGCGCGAGCGCAGTCGACGGGCGGATGCCGACCGCCATGACGACGAGATCGGCGGGGATCAGCGTCCCGTCCTTGAGCCTCACGCCCTCGACTTTGCCGTCGCCAACGATTTCGGCGGTGTCGGCGCCGGTCAGGATCGTCTGGCCGCGTGCTTCGAGCGCCTGTTTGAGCAGCCAGCCCGCCGCCTCATCGAGCTGGCGTTCCATCAAGGTCGGCATCAGGTGCAGGACGGTGACTTTCATGCCGCGCAAGGACAAGCCATGCGCGGCTTCGAGTCCCAGCAGCCCGCCGCCGATCACCACCGCGCTGCCACCCCTTTCGGCGGCGTCCAGCATCGTGCCGACATCGTCCATGTCGCGAAAGGCAATAACGCCGGGCAAATCCTTGCCCGGAACCGGGATGATGAAAGGATCGCTGCCCGTTGCGATCAGCAGCTTGTCATAGCTTTCGCAGACCCCGCCGCGCGTCGTCACCGTCTTCGCGGCGCGGTCGATCGCGACCACCGGGTCGCCCGCGATCAGCGCTATGCCGTTCGTCGCATACCAGTCGGCATCGTTGATCACGATGTCGTCGAAGCTCTTCTCGCCCGCGAGCACGGGGGAGAGCATGATGCGGTTATAGTTGACGCGCGGTTCGGCGCCGAAAATCGTCACGCGGTAGCGGGTGGGATCGCGCGCTAGCAGTTCCTCGACCGCGCGGCACCCGGCCATGCCGTTGCCGATCACCACGAGATGCTCGCGCGTGTCGCTTTCCGCCTTGATCGGGCGATGTTCCATCAGAGTGTCCAGTCCAGTTGCAGCCAGAATTTATCGGTATCGGTGGCGAAATTGTCGGCGTCATAATGCGCGTAGCGCGCCGCCGCGGTGAATTTGCCCAGCTTTGCGCTCGCGAGCAGATTGACCTCGTCGCCATAGGCACGGCTGGCGCGATCGCTGCGATACTTGTGGTACGCGGCCTGTAGCGTCAGGGCCTTGAGCGCGCCGATCGCCTTCCAACCCCAACCAGCGCTGGCATAAAGGTCGCGCACGCCGTCGGGCGGGGTGACAAGAAATTTGTCGGCCCAGCCCTGGAATTTGAACCCCGTCGCCAGCGGAGTCTGGAAGCCTGTGAAAGCAGCCCCATTGTCGGCGCCGAGTATTTCGTACCCGGCGCCGACCCGGGGGCCGCCAAAGTCGACCGCGACATCGGCGAGCCAATAGTCGGCGGAATAATCATTGGGGTTGCGGTGCCAGTCGGACTGGCGCGCATAGCTGAGCTGATAGGCGAGCTTGGCCTTGCCGAGCGGTTGGCTGCCGTCGAGCCGCAGGCCATAGCTTTGGCTCGACAGGCGAAAACCCTGAACCGCCGCTTCGTCTTGATCGATCAGATAGGCAAAGGCAGCGACTCTTCCGGCGGGCGTCTGTGTGTTCACATTGGCAAGGACATTATCGCCCGACACCGCCTGCTGCCGTGCGCCCGCGCCGTCGATGCCCCAGATGGTGCGCACGCTCCACGCATAGGCGACGTCGACTTTCACGCCCTTCGCCGGCATGATTTCGGCGCGCACTGCGTCGAAGCTCTGGCCGTTCTGGCGAAAGCCGACGCCGCCGACGAAGCGTTCGTCGTCGAAGCCGAGCCTTTGCCGCCCGGCGGTGATCGCAAAGGCGGGCGTGGCGTAGCGAAGCTGCGCGCGGGTGAGGGCGATATTCTGGGGATCGGCGACCAGCGGCTCGGTCGCCGGGCCGTGGAGGCCATGGAAATAATCGTCGACGATGGCGAGATTGCCCTGCCCTTCGACCAGTGCCGACCAGCGCCCCGCCTTCGCCTCGACCCCGGCGCGGACGCGCAGGGTCAGGGCATCGGCTTCGGCGGCGATCCCGTCCTGATCGACCTGTTCATAGCGGAGCCGGGCTTCGCCGAGGGGCTTCAGCACCACCTCCTCCGCGTGAGCGGCCCCGGCCGGCGCGAGCGCCAGCAGCAGAATGAGCGTGCGGTCCATGTTCAGATCCGCACGCCTTCGGCGGCGCCCCAGGTGGCGCGCCATTGGCCCTTCACGAACATCAGCGCGACCAGCGCCACGACGGCGAGCCCCGCGAAGATATAGAAACCGGGCGCGAAACTTCCGCTCCATTGTTTGGCGAGGCCCAGCGAGGAGGCGAGATAGAAACCGCCGACGCCGCCCGCCATGCCGACGAGCCCCGTCATCACGCCGATCTCTGCCGAAAAGCGCTGCGGAACGAGCTGGAACACCGAGCCATTGCCGACGCCCAGGGCGAGCATCGCGATCACGAACAATCCCAACGCCGCGGGCAGCGCATCGGCCTGCGGCACGCCGGCAAGGGCGAGCGCCGCGACAACGAATACGATCATCAGCGCCTTGATCCCGCCGATGCGGTCGGCGAGCGCGCCGCCAAGCGGCCGCACCAGCGATCCGGCGAACACGCAGCCCGCCGTGCAATAGCCTGCGATCACCGGCGTCAGGCCGAACTGGTCGGTGAAATAGATAGGCAACGACGCGGCAAGCCCGACAAATCCGCCGAAGGTTACCGAATAAAAGGCCATCAGCCACCACGCGTCGGCGGTTTTGAGCGGCTGGAAATAATCGGCCAGTCGTTTCGGCGCGGGCGCGTTCGGTGCATCCTTCGCCATGAAAAGATAGAGGATGAACACCAGGGTCAGAGGGATACAGGCCAGGCCGAGCACGGCGTTCCATCCGAACATCACCGCCAGTCCCGGCGCGAACAGTGCGGCGAGCACCGTGCCCGAATTGCCCATTCCGGCCAGCCCCATCGCCTTGCCCTGATGTTCGGGAGGGTACCAGCGGCTCGCGAGCGGCAGCGCGATTGCAAAGCTGGCACCGGCGAATCCCAGCACCACGCCGAGCGCCAGCGTGCCGGCAAAGCTTGTAACACCCGTGATCCATGCCAGGAAAAGGCCGACGATCACGATCACTTGGCTGATCGCGCCCGCGCGCTTCGGCCCGATGCGGTCGACGAGCAGGCCGTTGACGACGCGCAGCAGCGCGCCGGCGAGCGTCGGCACCGCGACCATCAATCCCTTCTGCGCCGGGTTTAAGCCCAGATCGGCCGAAATCGCCGGCGCCAGCGGCCCCAGGATCACCCACACCATGAAGGCGAGGTCGAAATAAAGAAATGCGGCAACCAGCGTCGGCCAGTGGCCGCTCGCCCAGAAACTCGACTTATGGGCCGTGCCGGCCCCTCCGCTTGCAGTCGTCATCGTCCGTCCCCTTGTGTGACGGGCAATAAAAAAGCCGCCAGGACGGCGGCCGCGCGGGCGCATCCTGACGGCTTCATTGCCTGTGGGATTGCCGGGGAAAAGGCTCCCCGTCCGCCTGCGGTTCGGCCCCCTCGTTGGAACCGTCGCCGCCTTGTCCTGCCCCGGCAGCCTTGCCGAGTGCGCTTAAATTGCCTGATTCGCAGGCAGGCGACAAGTGTTTATTTCGCAGGTGCAGCAAAAAGAACCGGAAGCGGGATAAACTCAGGGTAGTTCAGCAAGATAGGACTCGATGTCGTCGGGATCGAAGGCGCGACCATCGAAAAAGCGGTCGCTGCCAAGCGTCAAGCGGCCCTGCGTCGACCCCGCGCCGATCGGTTCGGCGAGTCCCCCTTCAAGCTTCGAGCTCGCGCCGGGCAGCGGGGCGCCCGACCCCGCAAGCGCGCTCCGGTAGACGTCGGGGCGGAACACTTGTCCCGCCGTGGCCGCCTGCGCCGGGTCGAATGTCATATAGTCCCAGCGGACCATCTGCGAATAGAGCCACGCTGCCTGGCTGCGCCAGGGGAAGTTGGCGGCCTCGCGATACTGGAACATGAAATCCGGATAGTGCATTGGCTCGCCGCCGGGGGCGAGGCGGATCCGGTCGGTGATCGCGCGCAGCACGGCATCGCGCGGCGCGTCCAGATATTCGGGCCGCGCCAATATCTCGGCGCTCGCCTCGACCGTGTCGGGCTCGACAAAATGCGCCGCGGCGGCGTGCAGCGCTCGCACGAGCGCCTCGACCACATCGCGCCGCTCGTCGAGGGTCGCCGCGCGCATCGCGAGCACTTTCTCCACTCCGCGCCGCCAGATCTGCGCCGTTGCAAGCGCGATATGGCCAACCCCCCGATCGACAGCGATCGAGTTCCACGGCTCTCCCACACAGATGCCGTCGACCTCGCCCGCCGCGAGCGCGTCGGCGGCAAAGGGCGGGCTGGTCACGACGATCTCGACATCGTCGTCGGGGAGGATACCGACGCCCGCGAGCCAGTAGCGCAGCATATAATTGTGACTCGAATAGCGATGCACGACGCCAAAGCGCAGCGGCTTGCCCGCCGCCTTGCGCGCCGCCGCAATCGTTCGCAGCGCCGCCCCCACTGCCTGCGGGTCGCCCAGCGTGTCGCCCAGTCCGACCGCGTCGGAAAGGCTGGTCGAAAAGGTCACGGCATTGCCGTTGAGTCCCAGCACGAACGGCACGGCCAGCGGAACTGCCGGCCGGTCGCGGCCGAGCGCCGTAGCGATCGCCAGCGGCGCGATCATATGCGCGGCGTCGGTGTGGTCATAGAGCAGGCGGTCGCGCACCGTCGCCCAGGTCATGTCGCGCACCAGTTCGATATGCAGCCCCTCGCGTTCGGCAAAGCCGAGTTCATGCGCGAGGATCGGCAGAGCGGCGTCGACAAGCGGCAAGAAACCGATACGGAAGCGCTCGCCGGTCATTCGATTTCTCCCATCAGCGCGTCGCTGGTGACAATCGCCTCGGCAATCTCCGAGATACGGCGATTGGTGCGCATCGCTTGCCCGCGCAGCAGCGCATAGGCCTCCGGCTCTGCGATCTGGCGCCGTTTCATCAGAATCGCCTTCGCCTTGTCGATCACCGCACGTTCGGCGAGCGCGTTCTTCGCATCGTCGAGTTCGCGCTGGAGCCGCGAAAAGGCCTGAAATCGCCGTACCGCCAGTTCGACGACGGGCTTGATCCGCTGCTTTGACAGGCCATCGACGACATAGGCGGATACGCCGGCATCGATCGCTGCGCCGGTCGCCTCGGCGTCGCTCTGGTCAACGAACATCGCAATCGGACGAGCGAGCGCGCGCGACATGGCAAAAAAATCCTCGAGCAGGTCGCGGCTCGGGTTCTCCAGATTGATGAGAACGACTTCGGGGCTGGTGGACTCGATTTGCGCGACGAGGGGCCCGCTCGGGTCGATGATGACCAGATCGTCGAGACCGGCTTCGCGCAAACCATCGGAAATGATGGCGGCGCGCGTCGTACTGGTGTCAATGATCGCGATCCTCATAGGGGCGCCTCTACGCTGCGGCGCACAAATCGACCAGCCGGTTTTTCATCAAAGTGGCTTGGCGCGCTCCGAGGACCGAAAATTTGTAATTTTCTTGCGTCTTATGGTGCGGGGCGCGGGGCAATCCGCGCGTCCGGCGATGTCGGCGAACTGCCCGTCCATTTATCATAAACCAGTCGAAAGCCGACATTGCTTGTTCCCAGTCCCGGATCGCGTCCCTGCCGCGAGGCGGGGCGATAGCGCTGGCAATAATTGGGGGCGCACAAATAGCTGCCGCCCTTTACCGTCCGCGATGCCATGCCGGGATTATAGGGGTCGTAGGCCGCATTTTCGCTCGGCCCCTTCGGATTGTCGCGGTCGTCGGGGTCGTGGCCGGGACGGAAGAAATCGGCCGTTACCTCCCAGACATTACCGACCATGTCGTAAAGACCATAAGCGTTGGGCCGGTAGCATCCAACGGGAGCGATGCCTTTGAAACCGTCGCTTTGGGCATTATAATTGGGAAAGGCGCCCTGCCAGCTGTTCGCTTCTTCCGGCTGGATATTTTTCGATCTTTCGCCCGCGCTCGCCGCATATTCCCATTCGGCTTCGGTCGGGATGCGCCCGCCCGCCCATTTGGCGTAAGCGACCATATCGTCCCACGCCAGATGAACGACCGGCTCGTTCGGAACCGCGCCGGGCCCCGTGGGACCATAGGGCTTTTTCCAGTTCGCTCCCGGCACATATTTCCACCAGTCGGCATAATTGTTCGACGGGAAATCGGGCGGCGTGAACACCGCCGACCCCGCCTTCAGCATATCGGGCGGAATCCGGTCGGCGGGCAGCTGAAACTGTTTGGGATCGACGGGTTTTTCGGCGACGGTGACATGGCCCGTCGCCTCGACGAACGCGGCGAACTGGCGGTTCGTCACCTCGTGCGGATCGATCCAGAAGCCCGCCACGGTCGTTTCGCGGACGGGGCCCTCCTCGGCATAGACATCCTCCTCGCCCATCGCGAACGTGCCGCCCGGCAGCCGGACCGGCGTGTCGTCGATCGCCGGGCATGTGCGCGGGGCGGCCGCCGCTTGCTTGCCATCGCCGGGCTTCGCCGGGTCATCGCACCCCGCCAGCGTGGCGGCCATCGCCGAAAGGCCAAGCAGGAGAAAGGTCGGACGAATCATAATGGTCTCCAAGGCAGCATGGGAGGCAGCGTCAGGCGGCCGGCATCTGCGATCGTTCCGCCGCCACCGTCTGCTTGAATATCGAAATGAATTTCTGGGCGATCACCGACAGGGGGCGGTCCTCCAGGAAAACGCAGGCGACGTCGAAGGTGACGGGCGGAACCAGTGGGCGATAGTGCATTCCGGGCGCCATGCCGGCCCTTGCTGTAAATTCGTCGACGATCGTGATGCCGCTGCCGTGGCGAACGAGCGCTGCGGCGATGTAGAAGGTCTGCGCCGAAATCACTTCGCGAATGGCGATGTTCTGACGATCGAGTTCGGCCTCGAGCAGTTCGCCGAGCGGTCCTGCGCTCGCGAGACCGATGACGTTGCGCCCCTCCAGTCGATGCAGGGGAAAGCCCCGCCCCGAAACGTCCAGATCTTCGCCGCGATAGAGAAGCGCGAGTTCGGCGCGCGTGATGTGGTGTTGCTCCAGCCGCGGATGGTCCGGCGGACTATAGACCATGGCGAGATCGCATTCGCGTTCATACAACGTGCGGAACAGGTCGTCGTGATGCAGGGTCCGGACATCGAAGGTCACGTCGGGATGCGATTCCCGAAAGCGCGATATGGCGCGCGGGGCGATGCTGAGCCCCAGCGAAGGAACCACCCCGATGCGAAGATGCCCGCCGCCGTTCGCCTTGATGTTCTTGACCACCTGGTGCAGCGATCGCAACTGTTCGAACGTCTCGCTGATCTCGCGAAACAAGGCATGGGCCTCGTCGGTCGCCACCAGCCGTCCGCGCGACAAGGCAAAGAGTTTGAACCCGATCTGATCCTCCGTATGACGAAGAACCTTGCTGACCGACGGCTGCGACACATTCAGGCTACGGGCCGCGGCACTGATCGACCCGCTGACATAGACGGCGTGGAAAACCTCAATCTGCCGAACGCGCATCTATCGGGACTTCCCTCATCTTCGGCGACCGCCCTGCCGACCCCGTTGGGCGTTATTCGATCGGGGCCGCGGCTTCAATCATCGCCGCTCCCACCGCCGCGCCCGATGGATCGAAACGCGCTCCATCATGTCCGAAAATCGGGACGAAGCAAGTTGGCGGCGCGTTCGGCCGCGCCCATCGCAAAGGTCCAGCCCAACATGCCATGCCCGACATTGATCAACAGGTCGGGCCGCGGCCGCGCGATGACCGGCAAGGATCGGGGCGTCATCGGCCGCAAGCCCGCCCAAGGCCTGCTCGCCTGATCATAGAGCGCGGCGTCCGGGAGCGCGTGTTGCGCTGTATCGACCAGCCGCGCCCATTGCGCCGGGTCGACGTCGCCGTTCCAATTGCCGAGCTCTGCGATACCCGCGACGCGGATGGAACCGTTCAACCGGCAAAAGACGATCTTGCGCGCGGTGTCGGTGATGCTGATCCGCGGCGCGGCGGCGCCGGGCGGGGCGGTGAATGAATAACCCTTCATCGGCCAGATCGGCACGCGAATGCCCATCTGCCTTAGAAAATGTGGCGCGGCGGCACCCAAACAGACGGCGATATGGTCCGCCCGGATCACATCGCCCTGCGCGCTACGCAGAAATATCTGCCCGTCGCGCCGCCGGGCCGCAGCGGCGTCGAAGCCGAAATGGGTTTCCACGCCATATTCGTCGGCTAGAATTTTCAGCAAGGCCGCGCTGAATCGATGCGGATCGCCCACCGCGTCATCGGGCGAATAGATGGCACCGACCAGTCCCTTTGCCGACGCCAGCGACGGTTCGACCGCAAAGGCATCGTCACGGGTCAATCGATGCTGCGTCACGCCCGCCTGCGCCTTGATCCCAAGAACCTCCGCCGCCGCCGAAAAGGCACTGCGATCATAATAAAGATGAAGCTTGCCTGCGACCTCGTGCGCGAAGTCGATGGGGTGGCGCGCCATCAGCGCGGCCATCGCGCGCCGCGATTCCATCGCCAGCTCCAGCGCCGCCAGCGTATTCGCCGAAAACCGGCCGGCGGTGCAATTGCGCAGGAAACGCAGGCCCCATTCGAGGAAAGCGGGATCTGCCGACAGCTTCAAATCGAAAGCGGGGTCGCCGCCCGTCACCATGAAAGGCAGTTTGCGCAGAAGGCCGGGGCTGGCCAGCGCATCGGAATAGGCATAGCTGAGCTGGCCGCCATTGGCGTAGGATGTTTCCAGCGCCGGTCCCGCCCGCCGATCGACGATCGCAACGCTGAGGCCGCGCCGGGCCAGCGCATAGGCCATGGTCACGCCGACCACCCCCGCCCCCAGAACGACAACGTCCAATGCGCGCGTCATTGTCTGTTTTCCGCGCGCGCGTTCCCGCACGCACCATGGCGAATGCCCATGATAACCTCGTTCAAACTCATTTGTCGGTCGATGCGGGGCGACGTTCCCGGATGCCTTTATCTGCTCATTCGACAGGCGCCGCCTTGTACAGATCGACGTCGATCTCATTTTCCCACCGCGCCACCACGGTTGCCACCGACAGGTCGCTGGTCACGTTCGGGATCGTGCGGATCATGTCGAGCGGGCGATCGAAGGGCAGAATGAACCCGACCAGCAACGCCGCCTGTTCAGGACTGATTCCCACCCCGGTCAGCACGGCGGTCAGCAGGAACAGCGACGATGACGGGATCGGCGCGGTGCCCATCGCCACCGTCACCGTGGTGATGCCCAGCAGCACATAATCGGCGGGGGTCAGCACAACGCCAAAGGCCTGGACCGCGAACATCGACAATATCGCCATATACATGGCGGTACCGTCCATGCTCATCGTCGCGCCGAGCGGCAGCACGGTTGAGACGATCGGCGGCTTGATCCCCAGATTCTTCTCGGCAACCGACATCGCCACGGGCAAGGTCGCCGAGCTGGACGAGGTCGAAAAACCGACCAGAATGGCGTCGGTCGACCCACGAAAAAAGGGCAGCACGGGCAGCCATGCCCCGAACCGTACGAGCGAGCCGTGGACGATCAGGGTCTGGATCGCCGACCCGATCAGTACGCACAGCCCCAGCCAGAAAATGCTGGTAAAGGCGCCCAGCCCGTTGGCGCCGATCGCCGACGCGATCAACGCACAGACGCCAAAGGGGGCGAGTTCCATCACGAACTGCACGAGGCGCAGCATCACGGCCGTCGCGCCTTCGAAAAAGGCCGTCACCGGCGCGGCCTTTGGTCCTGCGGCAATGATACCGGTGCCGAACAGCAGGGCAAAGAAGATAATCGACAGCATCTCGCCCTCGGCCAGCGACTTCACCGGATTGGCGGGCACGATCGCCATCAGTTGCTCGCCAAAAGGTTTGGCCTGCTGCAGCGTCGCGGCCGTCGCATTGCCGAGCGAGACGTGCTGGCCGGGCTCGAACAGCGTCCCCAGCGTCAGGCCCAACGTGACGCCGATCGCGGTGGTCAGGACGTAGAGTAACAGCGTTTTGACGCCGATCGATCCCAGCCGCCGCGGATCGCCCAGCGCGGCGATACCCGACACGATGATGACGAACACCAGCGGCGCCACGAGCATCCGGATCAAACGGATGAAGAGATCGCCGATCCAGCGGATATGCTCGGCACCTTCGCCCCACAGGGAGCCGATGACGACACCGATCAGCAGGGCACCAAGAATGCGTTTCCAAAGCTTCACGCCCAGCCAATAGGTCCGGACAAAGGACGTGATCGGGCCGGGTGCTACATCGCGATGATCGGCCTGTCCGGTCATCGGGCACAGCTTTCGGCAGGCGGAACATGGCGCAGCGCCCGTCCCGCCGCCACACCCGTCGGCTGGCCGTCGGACACGACGATCCGCCCGTTGACGACCAGCGTTCGGACCCCGGTGGTCAGGCGTTCGGGTTCGATATAGTCGGCGACCGGCGTATAGCCGTCGGGGTCGAACACCACCACATCGGCATAATAGCCCGGTCGGATATGGCCCCGGCGGTCGAGCTTGAAGATGTCGGCGGTCCGCCCCGTGCTGGAGTTGATGAAGGTCGCCAGGTCGATGACCTTCTTGGCGCGGACATATTGCGCATATTTTTGCGGAAAGGTCGCATACATGCGCGGATGACCGTGCGATCCGTCCGAACTGGTGACGACCCACGGACGCTGCATGAAAGCGCGAATGTCGGTTTCGGCCATGTTGAACGACACCAGCGATGTGCCCGCCGCGTCCTGCGATATGATCCGCAGTGCAGCCTCGACCGGCGCGACGTTCCATTCGGCCGCGACTTCGCTCAGCCGCTTCGCCGTCCATGGGCGATCGCGCGCGGTGAGCAACAGCGATTGCGCGCCGCCTCGTCGCCGCAGATTTTCGGCCATCGCCGCCTTGATCCGTGCCAGTTCATTGGGCTTGGCGAAGCGCGCGAGCATCGCATCGCGTCCGCCATCGACCGCCCAGCGGGGCAGCAGCGCCGCCTCCAGCCCCGTACCCGACGCCTCCCACGGATATTGATCGGCAGTCACCGCCTGCCCTTCGGCGCGAGCGGCTTCGATGATCGCGATCAGTTCGTCGGCCTTGCCATGAACGTCGACGCCCAGCGTCTTGATATGCGCGAAATGAACCGGCATGTCCGCTGCCTTGCCGATCGCAATGGCTTCGCGGACCGAATCGGCCACCCCGATCGAATAGGTCGATTCGTCGCGCTGGTGCGTGTCATACACCCCGCCCCGCACCGCCGCTTCGCGCGCGAGAGCGATGACCTCTTCGGTTTTGGCAAAACTTTGCGGCGCATAGAAGAGCCCGGTCGAAAGCCCCAGCGCGCCGTCGCACATACCCTGTGCGACAAGGCTTTTCATCCATCCCAGTTCGGCCTCTGTCGGCGCCCGGCCATCGTCGCCCAGCACCGCGCGCCGCACCGGCCCGAATCCGATATAAGCGGCGACATTGCTGCCGAAACCGCGGGTTTCGACGTCGCGGAAGAATCCGCCCACATCGGTCTGTCCGCCGCCGTCGACTCCCGCAAAGATTGTCGTGACGCCCTGCATCATCCACGGCAGGTTCAGCCGCTCAGTGGCGTCGCTGCTGTCCAGGAAACGGCCCGCATGGGTATGCGGATCGATAAACCCCGGCGCGACGATCAGCCCGCGCGCGTCGATCGTCCGCGCGGTGACTGGATAGGGGGTCGGCATTGTCGGGCCGATATAGACGATCTTGTCCCCGGCGATTGCGACATCGCCAACGACCGGCGCGACGGACGATCCGTCATAGATCGTCCCTCCCTTGATCACGATGTCGATCGTGGCCGCATCTTGCCCCACGGCCGGCATCGCGATGGCGAGACTGCACAGCGCCGCGATCGGCGTCAGCATTCGCACGTTCATTTCGCCGCCCCTTCGTCGACGCGCACAAAGCGGATCGCGGTGATCCGCCCGGTGCCGAGGGTGAAGCCATTGCCGTCGTCGTCAAAGACGATCCGCGTCCCCCCGGCGCTATAGCTGCCATCGCCCTGCTTTTCATATTCTCCCGTGGCGGCCGCCGGTCCGGCGAGCGCCGACGAAATCGTCGCCACCAGTTTCTGGCCCTGCATTGCCAGGTCATAATGCGCGCCGAGATCGACCGAAAAGAAGCGTCCGGTGCGCGGCGGCCCGGCCCGGCCAGCCTTGGTCAAGATCGGACCTTCGACCGCTTCGATCACGGCGTCGGCCTTGTCGCCCGCATTCCAGTCACCGCGATTGCAGAGCACGACGACCCCGAGCCGCCGTTCGGGGAGGCGCGCATACATATTTTTGAATGCTTCGGCCGATCCGCCATGCTGGACGAAATATTGCCCCTTGCGCTGCCCGACATGCAGCCCGCCCGCATAGGTCATACCCGTCCGGACATCGACCACCGGATCGCCATTGGTAAAGCTGGCGGGGGTCAGGAGCATCTTGGCAACCGCGGGAGTCCAGATTTTGCGCCCCACCTCTATATCGCGGTCATAACGCGCCAGATCGTTGATCGACGTCATCAACCCGCCCGACCCGCTGAACGTCGGATAGGTATCGCGGATCGCAAAACCGTCCTTTTGGGGAACATAGCCATGCGCGACATTCGCCGCGGCCGGCGGCGCGTCGTTCATGAAAAAGCTGCGCTTCATCCCCAGCGGCTTCAATATGTGGCGCTGGGCATAATCGGCAAAGGCCATGCCCGACACGCGTTCGACGATTTCGGCGAGCAGCAAATAGCCGCCGTTCGAATAGCTATATTGCGTCCCCGGCGTGAAATTCGTGTCGCGCTGCGCCAGCAACAACCGCAGCGCGCTATCCTTGTCGGTCGCGCTCGCGCGCGGGAAACCCGCGAGTCGCAGCAGTTCCAGCGAATCGCGGATGCCCGCGCTGTGGTGCATCAGCATCGCCACCGTCACCGGCACTTTCGACGGCGGCATTTCGGGGAAATAGACCCGGATGTCGTCGTCCAGCCCGATTTTTCCGGCCTCGACCAGCTGGGCCACCGCCAGCGCCGTGAACTGTTTCGAGACCGACGCGGCATAAAAGAGCGTATCGGCGTCGATCGCGCGTCCGCCCGCAATATCCGCTGCGCCCGCCGCCGTTACCAGTACGGGCTTGCCCGCGCGAAACACGCCTACGGCGCAACCGGGTGCGGCCAATCCACGGGGGTCCGAAACAATGCCCCGCACCGCCGCCTCCTGTATCGCAGATGCCGGATGGGGCATCGCGGCGATCGCGGCCAGCAAGCAAAGGCGAAGCGGTTTCTTCATATCAACATCCCCATTTCGGATCGACCCCAGGGTTTGAAGCGGCGTACCGGAATGGTGCTGGCGGCGTTGCCGCCGCCAGCACCGGCGATTCCGCGTCAGAAACGGAAGCGCACACCCGCAGTATAGGTCCGGCCGACAACGTCATAGAGCGAACGCACGGTAGCGAACCCGCCCGTTCCGGTGATCGGCGGATCCTTGTCGAGCAGATTGTTGACCGTCGCGAACAGCGAAACCTTGCGGTCGCCATTGTCGATCAGGTCATAGGCCGCCGAGAGGTCCAGATAGAGCCGTCCCTCGTGGGTCAGCTTGTTCAGATCCTTGAACGTATATTCGTTGTTGATGTTGCCGCCGCCAATGTACCGGCCGGTCAGGCTGACCCGCGCCGGGCCGGCTTCATAGGTGGTGCTGACATTGGCGCGCCAGTGCGGCTGGCCGCCGATGCTTGCGATCGTCGGCTGTTCGGTGCTGCCCGCCAGATCGACGACGGTGATGCCATCGTCGAGCCGAATGCGGTCGACATAGGTAATCAGGCCGCGCAGCGACAGGCGGTCGGCGCCGATGTCGATGCGATAGGCCAGTTCCATATCAACGCCCCGCGTCTGCACTTCCTGCAGATTTTGCGGGGTCGCCGCGACCTGGGTGATTTCTCCATTGGCGCCGCGTGTGATGGAATCGCAAAGCTGCGGCTGGTTCAGGTAACAACGCTCGACCGTCGATGCCGCCGAGATGGTCAGGATCGCGCCCTTCAGCTTGATGTCGTAATAATCGACCGACAGGCGAAGGTTCGGAACGAACGACGGGCTGAGCACGACGCCGGCGGTGAAGGTATCGGCCTTCTCCGGCTTCAGATTGATATTCCCGCTGGTCAGCGACTGGACGCTATAGCTGCGGCCGAGCTCGGGATCGAGCACGGTGAATTGTGCGGTGGTCGATCCGCCGAACAGTTCGGCGAGCGCAGGCGCACGAATGTCGCGGGACCGTGTGGCGCGGAACCGGATGTCGGGGGTGACGTCCCAGGTGCCGCCGACTTTCCACGTCGTGACCGTTCCCGAGGTGCTGTAATCGGTGAGGCGGGCGGCGATGTTCAGTTCCAGCGAGTCCGCCCAGCTTTGATCGCGTGCGAACGGCACGACGAGTTCACCGAATGCTTCCTTGACCGTCACCTCGCCATCCCACGGCACGGTGTTACCCGTTGCGAAGGACCCCGCGGCCGACAGCGCGTCGGCGGTCACCACGGCCGATTCCTTGCGCCACTCGACCCCCGTGGCCAACGACACCGGGCCAGCCCAGGTAGCGAAGGGTTCGCCGCGCAGCGTCGCCGCGGCGGCATCCTGGCGGATGTCCCATTTACGCCACGACTGACCCATCACATAGGCGAGCGATTGCGGCGAAGGCGACCCGACACCGAACAGGTTGAGCGGAACGCAACCCGCGGCGCGTGCCGCAGCATCGCGGCAGACTGCGGCCCCCGTTGCCGGATCGATCACCGCGTCGATGGCGTAATTGTAATTCGACGTGATGCGGGAATTGGTATTGCGGTGCTTGTTCCTGGTTTCGCCGTGGGTGTAATAGGCATCCCACGTCCATCCGCCGCCCAGTTCGCCCTGCAGGCCGATGACGCCGCGCATCGTTTCGGCCCGGATCTCGTTGAACCCGCGTGCATAATCGCGGCTGTAACGCCCCATGGTAAAGCTGGTGATATTGTTGGCGTCCATCGCCGCGCCGATCGATTCCGGCAGAAACGCATTGTCCCGGCGGATACGAATGGCGGTGTCGGTGCGCGTCAGCCCCGGATTGTCGGTGCTCGTCTTCGCCCACGACCCTTCGACATAGGCGGTGATCGTATCGCTGAGGTCATAGGACAGCCGCCCATAGCCGCTGTAGCGTTCGAGCGGCACCGACAGCATCAGCTCGTCCGAGCCGCTGGCCCCGTCGCCACCGACCATGTTCGACGCGCTGACCAAAGTGCCATAGTTGAACGGCAGCGGCTGGCCGCCCGGCCCGAACTGGATGCCCTTCAGCGGTCCCGAATTAATCAAACCGCCAAAAGTCATGTTCGACGAGGTCGCATTGGCGACAAGCAGGCGTCGCGGCTCGTCATTGGTTGCCGTATAGGCCGGGTTGGCGATGATGCCCCAACCCTTCGCGCCCCAGTCGCGATCGGCGAGCCGCTCGATCCCGTCCGTTTCAGCAATTTCACCGGCGACCAGCAATTTGCCGCGCCCGTCGGCGAAACTTTTGCCGAATGCTAGCGAAGCCTGGAAATTGCGGTTGTCGTTGTGGTCGCTGATTCCGGCCTGCGCGCTGCCCTTGAACCCTTCCAGCTTGTGATCGAATTTGAAGTTCACGACACCGGCCACGGCGTCGGACCCCCATGCCGCCGACGCGCCGCCGGTGACGATGTCGACGCTGCCGATCAGCGCCTGCGGGATCACGTTGACGTCAACGGGTCCCTGAATCTGCGACGAGACGAAACGCTTGCCATCCACCAGCACGAGCGTGCGGTTATAGCCGAACCCGCGCAGGTCGAGATAATTGCCGCCCGCGAACTGCGAATTGTTCGTCGAACTCGACGGCGTCAGCGACGGACGCACCGACGGCATCTGGTTGACCAGATCGGCGATATTCGGCGCGGCGACGCGCTCGATTTCGGCAAGGCCCAACACCGTCGTCGGCGTCGGCGCTTCGAACCCGCCGCGCGCGACGCGCGACCCCGTGACGACGATGTCCGCAAGATCGTCCTGCCCCCCGGCAAACGCCGCTTCGGCCGGGGCCGGAACCGGCTCAGCCGTCTGGGCAAAAGCAGGCGCGGCGACGAAGGCCGCCAAATTCACCCCGGCGAGCAGCGCGAGCCTCAGCGGGACGGGCGAAGTGGACGATCTGAACAATGTGTAAACTCCCCAAAATTATTGGCCCCATCGCGCCCCCCGGCCGTTCGATCGACCTGACCCGAAACCAGCTCAAAAGCCCCCGCCGTCACCCCCGAAGGGGGCCACGCGCAAGCCATGTGAACGGGTTCCTTGAACGGATGCTCGCCCGGATCGGCGCGATCCGGCTGTCGCGGAAACGCCCGGTATCAACAGTCGGAAATGGTGATCGGCACAAGAGAAATTTGTTGTCCTGTCCATAGCCATAACGCATGGATCAGGCGCCAGCGCGAAACTCCGCGATCAGGTCGAAACGATCGCCGCGGAACAATTGCCGCACATGCGTCACAACCCGTCCCGCGCGCCAGGTCGTACGATCGAGCTCCAGGCAGGCCGCGCGCGCGGCGACCTTCAGACGCGCCGCCTCGCCCCGCGCCGGAGTCACCGCGCGAATGACATGCCGCGCCTCGGTCCACGGAATATGGCCCAGCAGCCAGGTCCCCGGCGCTTCCACGGCAAAGTCGGCGGCCGCGGCGCCAGGCACTTCGCCAAGCGCGATGAAACGCGTTTCCAGCGCGAAGGGCTCCCCGGCGGCAAAATGAACCCCCTCGATCCGCAAAGCAGGCGGAGGGCACGGTGCTTCCCGCGTTCGTTCGACCTTGGTGGAGTTCAATACCCAGTCATAGGTCTCGCCCCGCGCGGCGATCAGCTCGGCGAGGTCGGGAACCGCCATCACCGCCGAATGGACCGGCGGATGCGCGACAAAGGTGCCCGCCTTACGGCGACGCTCGACCAATCCCGCCGCCGCGAGTTCGCCGAGCGCCTTGCTGACGGTTGCGCGGGCGCAGCCGTAGCGCTGCGCCAATTCCTGCTCGGTCGGCACCCGGTCGCCGGGGCGCCATTCGCCCGAGCGGATCGCCGCGGTGATCTCCTCGCGGATACGCCGCGCGGGATTCATGCGAGCAGCCGGTCGAGGCACGCGCGATAGGCGGCGGTGATGGCGTCGGCGGCCACATGTCGTCCCTTTTCGACGCGTTTCACGCCCGCGCGCCAGACCGAGTCGATCGCCCCGCTCCGCGCGGCGAAAAGCCAGCGGTCGAGCAAGGTCGCATCGTCGGCCCCGGCAAAAGCGGGATGATCGAGATCGAGCGTGACAATGTCCGCCGCATGACCGGCGGCGATACCCGCGGGCACGCCAAGCGCCTGCGCTCCTCCCGCAACGGCGCGCGCGAAAAGATTGGCCCCGACAAAGGGCGACTCGTCGTTCGCCAGCAACGCCCGCGCCCGGTGCGCAAGCCGCTGCGAATATTCGAGCGCGCGCAGTTCGCCCGCTGCGTCGATCAATATATTGCTGTCGGTTCCGACACCGAAGCGACCGCCGCCGGCCAGATAGTCGACCGCCGGAAAAATGCCGTCGCCGAGATTGGCCTCGGTGATTGGACAAAGCCCGGCGACCGCCCCGCTCGCGGCGAGCCCGGGCACTTCGCGTTCGTCGAGATGCGTCGAATGGATGAGGCACCAGCGTTCGTCGACGCCGGCCGTATCGAGCAGCCACTCGACGGGTCGCGCGCCGCTCCATGCCACGCAATCGGCGACCTCCTTCGCCTGTTCGGCCGCGTGAATATGCACCGGTCCCGTTGGCGACATTTCGAGCAGTGCCCCGAGCTCGCAGGGCGCTACCGCGCGGAGCGAATGTGGCGCAATGCCGATATTGGCGTCGCCCGCGAGCTTCGACCGCGACGCGTCCAGCAGGGTCGCAAAGCCGTCAATGTCGTTCAGAAACCGCCGCTGCCCTGCGCTCGGCGGCGCGGCATCGAAATTGCCGTGCGCGTAAAAAACGGGAAGCAGCGTCAGCCCGACGCCCGTTGCCGCGCTGGCCCGGGCAATCGCCCCCGCCATTTCGGCCACGTCGGCATAGGGCGCGCCCGACGCATCGTGATGCAGATAGTGAAACTCGCCGACGCGCGTGAAGCCCGTCTCGAGCATCTCGGCATAGGCCTGCGCAGTGATCGCGGCGACGTCGTCGGGCGTCAGCCGGTCGAGGAAGCGGTACATGATCTCGCGCCAGCTCCAGAAATTGTCGTCGGGCCGGCTGCGGCGCTCCGAAAGCCCGGCCATCCCGCGCTGGAACCCATGGCTATGCACGTTGCAGAGGCCCGGCAGTCCCGCGCGATGCTGTTCGTCGTCACTGTCCGCTGCGACGCCCGTTTGAACCGAGGCGATCCGCCCCCCGGCGATACCGAGCCGCACACCCTTTTCCCAGCGATTGTCGATCCACGCGCGTTCGAACCAGAGCGAAGCCATCATCCGTCCTCAAATATTATGTCTAGACATAATGGCGGATAAGAAGGATGCTGTCCAGATGGAGCAGCTTTGGACGAACGCCCGACTCGCAACGATGGCCGACGATGGTTTGGGCCTGATCGAAAACGGCGTGGTGGCGGCGAACGCCGGCCGCATCGTCTATGCGGGACCCGCCGAGAGCGCCCCTGCCGTCGCCGCGACGATCACCGATTGCCAGGGCCGGCTGGTCACGCCCGGCCTGATCGATTGTCACACCCACCTCGTCCACGGCGGTAACCGCGCGAACGAATGGGCGATGCGGCTCGAGGGTGCGACGTACGAAGAGATTGCGCGCGCGGGCGGCGGCATCGTGTCGACGATGCGTGCAACGCGCGAGGCAAGCAAGGCGGACCTGGTGGCCAGCGCCCTCCCCCGCCTCGACGCGCTGATCGCCGAGGGGGTGACGACGATCGAGATCAAATCGGGGTACGGCCTTTCGACCGAGGACGAACTCAAGATGCTGCGCGCCGCGCGCGCGCTCGCCGATCATCGCGCGGTTCGTGTCGAACCGACTTTTCTTGGCGCCCACGCGCTGCCCCCCGAATATCAGGGCGACAGCGACGCCTATATCGACCTGGTTTGCGGCGAGATGATTCCCGCCGCCGCGCCGCTCGCGAACGCCGTCGATGCCTTTTGCGAGGGCATCGGATTTTCCCCCGCCCAATGCGCGCGCGTGATCGAAGCGGCGAAAGCGCATGGGCTTTCGATCAAGCTGCACGCCGAACAATTGTCGGCGCTCCATGGCAGCGCGCTTGCTGCGCGGCATGGTGCGCTGTCGGCAGACCATCTCGAACATGCGACCGAGGACGACGTCCGCGCGATGGCGGCGGCAGACACGGTCGCCGTGCTGCTTCCCGGCGCCTATTATTTCATGCGCGAAACGAAGCTGCCGCCGGTCGACGCGATGCGTCGCCATGGAACGCGCATCGCGCTTGCGACCGACAATAATCCGGGCACGTCGCCGACGACCTCGCTGCTGCTGATGCTCAACATGGGCGCAACCCTGTTCGGGCTGACGATCATCGAAGCGCTGCGCGGCGTAACGGTCAACGCCGCCGCCGCCCTTGGACTCGGCGCCGAGGTCGGCACGATCGAGCCCGGCAAAGCCTGCGATCTTGCGATCTGGAACGTCAGCGAGCCCGCCGAACTTGTCTATCATATCGGCTTCAACCCGCTTCACCAACGTATCAAGGACGGACAATGATTATCACTCCCGGCGCCATGACGCTCGCCGACTGGCGCGAAATCTATGAGGGCGCGAGCGCGGAACTGAGCGAGGATGCGTGGGTCGCCATCGACGCCAGCGCCGCCGCGGTGGCGCGGATCGTTGCGAAGGGCGATCCGGTTTATGGGATCAACACCGGCTTCGGAAAGCTGGCGAGCGTGCGAATCGCGAGCGAAGACCTCGCGATACTCCAGCGCAATATCGTGCTGAGCCATGCTGCGGGAACCGGCGCCCCCTCGCCCACCCCCGTCGTTCGGCTGATGATGGCACTCAAACTCGCGAGCTTCGGCATGGGCGCCTCGGGGGTACAGCGCCGGACGGTCGCGATGATCGAAGCGATGCTGGAAAAAGGCCTCACGCCCGTCGTCCCGTCACAGGGTTCAGTGGGCGCGAGCGGCGACCTCGCGCCTCTGTCGCACATGGCCGCCGCCATGATCGGGGTCGGCGAAATCGACGTCGGCGGCAAGACGCTGCCCGCCGCCGATGCGCTGGCGCAGGCAGGCCTCGTCCCGCTCGAACTCGGCCCGAAGGAAGGGCTCGCGCTGCTCAACGGCACCCAATTTTCTTGCAGCCTTGCGCTCGCGGGTCTTTTCCGCGCCGAAACCGTCTTTCGGTCGGCCCTCATCACCGGCGCGCTCTCGACCGAAGCGGCAAAGGGGTCGGATGCGCCGTTCGATGCCCGGATCCACGCGCTGCGCGGCCATACCGGACAGCGCGAAGTCGGCGAGACGCTGAGCGGCCTGATGGCGGGATCGGCGATCCGCGCCTCGCACGCTGAAGGCGACCCGCGCGTCCAGGACCCCTATTGCCTCCGCTGCCAGCCGCAGGTGATGGGCGCCGCGCTCGACCTGCTCCGCCAGGCGGGGACGACGTTGGCAATCGAGGCCAACGGCGTCTCGGACAATCCGCTGATCTTTGCCGATAGCGACGAGGCGCTGTCGGGCGGCAATTTTCACGCCGAGCCCGTCGCCTTCGCCGCCGATATGATCGCGATGGCGCTCTGCGAGATCGGGTCGATTGCCGAGCGCCGCATCGCGATGCTCGTCGACCCTGCGCTGTCGGGCCTTCCCGCCTTCCTGACGCCGCGCCCCGGCCTCAATTCGGGCTTTATGATCCCGCAGGTGACGGCGGCTGCGCTGGTCAGCGAAAACAAGCAGCGCGCCTATCCCGCAAGCGTCGATTCGATCCCGACCAGCGCCAATCAGGAGGATCACGTCTCGATGGCGGCGCATGGCGCGCGCCGCCTGCTCGACATGGCCGACAATGCAAGCGCGGTGATCGGCATCGAACTGCTCGCGGCGTGCCAGGGGATCGACTTCCATGCGCCGCTCAAGTCCAGCGACGCGCTCGAAGCCGCACACAAGCATCTGCGCGCCGCGGTCCCGACCCTCGAAGACGACCGGCATTTCCACCCCGACATGGAAGCCGCGACGGCGCTGATCCGCTCGGGCAGTCTCGTAGCCGCCGTGCCCGCGCGGCTGCCGGGAGTCGGGTGATGGACTGGCTGCGCGTCCATCGGGGCGACGCGCCGCTCGTTATCGCCTTTCCGCACGGCGGCACCGATCTGGCCGGGCTCGACGACCAGTTTGTTTCGCCCTGGCACGCGCAGATCGATACCGACTGGTGGATTGCCGATCTTTACGCCTTTGCCGCCGATCGCGGCGCGACGCTGATCGCGACCGATATTTCGCGTAGCGTCATCGACATGAACCGCGACCCGTCGGGCGCCTCGCTCTATCCGGGTCAGGCGACGACCGAATTGTGCCCGACGACGACCTTTGACGGCGAACCGCTCTATCGCTTCGATCACCCCGACGAGGCTTCGATCACGCAGCGGCTCAACCTCTATCACCGCCCCTATCACGACAGGCTGACCGCCGAACTCGAGCGGCTGAAGGACAGGCATGGCCGCGTCGTCCTGTACGACGCCCATTCGATCCGCAGCCATGTCCCGCGCCTGTTCGACGGCACGCTGCCGCAGTTCAACATCGGCACCAACGGCGGCGCCACCTGTGCCCCCGAACTCGAAACGATCGTCGCCAACATCTGCGCCGCCAGCGGGCACAGCCACGTCGTCAACGGCCGCTTCAAGGGCGGCTGGACCACGCGCCATTACGGCCAGCCCGACGTCGGCGTCCACGCGATCCAGATGGAACTCGCGCAGCGCGGCTATATGGCCGAACCCGACGAACTCTCCCACGCCAACTGGCCCTCTCCCCTCGTCCCCGATCCCGCGATCCGGCCCGTGCTGGAACAAGTGATCGCCGCGACCCTCGATTTTGCGAAAGGACAATGATGACCCGCCCCCTTAATCCGAGGCTCGACAACAGCCGCGTGATCCGCCCGGCGACCGGCCCGGAGATCAGCGCGAAAAGCTGGCTCACCGAAGCGCCGATGCGGATGCTGATGAACAATCTGCACCCCGACGTGGCCGAGGCGCCGCACGAACTCGTCGTCTATGGCGGCATCGGCCGCGCCGCGCGCGACTGGGAAAGCTATGACCGGATCGTCGCGACGCTGAAGCGGCTGGAAGGCGACGAAACCCTGCTCATCCAGTCGGGCAAGCCCGTCGGGGTCTTTCGCACCCATGCCGACGCGCCGCGCGTGCTGCTCGCCAATTCGAACCTCGTTCCCGAATGGGCAAACTGGGAACATTTCCACGAGCTCGATAAAAAGGGCCTGATGATGTACGGCCAGATGACGGCCGGAAGCTGGATCTATATCGGCAGCCAGGGCATCGTGCAGGGCACCTACGAAACCTTTGTCGAGATGGGGCGGCAGCATTACGGCGGCGACCTTAGGGGCCGCTGGCTGCTCACCGCCGGTCTCGGCGGCATGGGCGGCGCGCAGCCGCTCGCGGCGGTGATGGCGGGCGCGAGCTGCCTCGCGATCGAATGCCAGCCGAGCCGGATCGAGATGCGCCTGCGCACCGGCTACCTCGACAAGCAGGCCTGGTCCATCGACGAAGCCATTGCGATGATCGAGGCGAGCCATGCCGAGGGCAATCCGGTCTCGGTCGGCCTGCTCGGCAACGCCGCCGAAATCCTGCCCGAGATCGTTCGCCGCGGCATTCGCCCCGACCTGCTTACCGATCAGACGTCGGCGCACGATCCGGTCAACGGCTACCTCCCCGCGGGCTGGACACTCGACCAATGGTTCGCAAAGCGCGAGAGCGATCCGGCCGCGGTCGCCAAAGCCGCCAAGGCGTCGATGGCGGTGCATGTGCGGGCGATGCTCGACCTTCAGGCTGCGGGCGTGCCGACCACCGACTATGGCAATAATATCCGTCAGATGGCGAAGGACGAAGGCGTCGAAAATGCCTTCGATTTCCCCGGCTTTGTCCCCGCCTATGTCCGCCCGCTCTTCTGCCGCGGTATCGGCCCCTTCCGCTGGGCGGCGCTGTCGGGCGACCCCGATGACATCTACAAAACGGACGCCAAGGTGAAGGAACTGCTGCCCGACAATGCGCACCTCCACAATTGGCTCGACATGGCGCGCGAGAAGATTCAATTTCAGGGCCTGCCCGCGCGCATATGCTGGGTCGGGCTTGGCGACCGCCACCGGCTCGGCCTCGCTTTCAACGAAATGGTCGCGTCGGGCGAACTCAAGGCTCCCGTCGTCATCGGCCGCGACCATCTCGACTCGGGCTCGGTCGCCTCGCCCAACCGCGAGACCGAAGCAATGCGCGACGGGTCGGATGCGGTCAGCGACTGGCCGCTGCTCAATGCGCTTCTCAATACCGCGAGCGGCGCGACCTGGGTGTCGCTGCACCACGGCGGCGGGGTCGGCATGGGCTATTCGCAGCATAGCGGCATGGTGATCGTCGCCGACGGCACGCCCGAAGCCGCAAAGCGGCTGGAACGCGTGCTGTGGAACGACCCCGGCACCGGCGTGATGCGCCACGCCGACGCCGGCTATGCGATTGCGGTCGACTGCGCGCGCGAAAAGGGTCTCGACCTGCCTTCGATCTAACGCTTGTTTCAGTTGCGCCGAAACAGCTTCGCATTCTAAGGCTCTCCCCGACGATCAGGGGAGAGCCAAACGCCGATGTCCGAAGCCCAACCGCAAAATCACCCGGAGATCCGCGATGCCGTACGCCGCCTCTGCGCCGATTTCCCCGGCGACTATTGGCAAAGGCTCGACCGCGACCGCGTCTATCCCACCGAGTTCGTCCGAACGCTCACCGAAGCGGGTTTCCTCTCGGTCCTGATCCCCGAAAGCTATGGCGGCTCCGGCCTCGGCCTCGGCGCGGCCACCGCGGTGCTCGAGGAGATCCATCGGTCGGGCTGCAACGGCGGCGCGTGCCACGCCCAGATGTACACGATGGGCACGCTGCTCAAACATGGCTCCGAAGCGCAGAAACAGACCTGGCTGCCGGCCGTCGCCAGCGGCGAGCTTCGCCTCCAAGCCTTCGGCGTCACCGAGCCGACCGCGGGCACCGACACGACGCGCATCCGCACTTTCGCCAAGCGGGTTGGCGACAATTATGTCGTCAACGGCCAGAAAATCTGGATCAGCCGCGCCGAACATTCGGACCTGATGATATTGCTCTGCCGCACCACACCGCGCGAAGAATGTGCGAAACCGTCCGACGGGATGAGCGTGCTGCTTGTCGACATGCGCGAGGCGGCGGGCAAGGGCCTGACCATCCGCCCGGTGCGCACGATGCTCAACCATGCAACGACCGAACTGTTCTTCGACGATCTCGAAGTGCCGGCCGCCAACCTGATCGGCGAGGAGGGCAAGGGCTTCCGCTACATATTGTCGGGCATGAATGCCGAGCGCATCCTGATCGCATCCGAATGTATCGGCGACGGCCGCTTTTTCGTCGACCGCGCGGCCGCCTATGCCAGGGACCGCTCGGTCTTCGGCCGGGCGATCGGCGAAAATCAGGGCGTCCAGTTTCCGATCGCGCGCGCCTATGTTCAAATCGCCGCCGCCGCCGAAATGGTCGACAAGGCGGCGCGCCTCTTCGACGCGGGCGCCGATTGCGGGACGGAAGCGAATATGGCGAAAATGCTGGCTTCCGAAGCCAGCTGGTACGCCGCCGACATGTGCCTTCAGACGCACGGCGGCTTCGGCTTTGCCGAAGAATATGACATCGAGCGCAAATTCCGCGAGACGCGGCTTTACCAGGTCGCGCCGATCAGCACCAATTTGATCCTGAGCCATGTCGCGACGCATGCGCTCGGCCTGCCCAAGAGCTTTTGATGGACGATTATTCCGCCTGGGTCGGCCGCAGCGAAACGCGCGAGGATGTTGCCACCGCAGCCCCTCTCGCGGGACTTGCCGCGCTGCTCGATCACGATGCCCCGCCGTGGGCGCCCAATATCGTCGCGCCACTGGGTCATTGGCTCTATTTCCTGCCCGACGCGCGCCAGTCGGCGATCGGCGAGGACGGGCATCCGCGCCGCGACGGGCGCGGGCTGCTGCCGCCCGTACCGCTGCCGCGCCGCATGTGGGCGGGCAGCCGTATCGCGTTTCTCGCACCCATGCCCGTTGGCGCGGTGCTGTCCCGTGTGACGACAATCGAGGCCGTCAAGCCCAAGCGCGGTGCGAGCGGCGACCTGCTGTTCGTCACGCTCCGTCATGCGATTTCGGCGAATGGCGTCCCCGCGATCCGCGAGGAACAGGACATTGTCTTTCGCGAAGCGGCCGGTACCGCAGCCGTGCCCGCGCCGATGCCAGCCGCGCCTGCTGCTCCCGATCCCGCCGACGCCATTCGCAGCATCGTGCCCGACGCGGCCCTGCTCTTCCGCTATTCGGCGCTGACCTTCAACGCGCACCGCATCCATTACGATCGCGACTATGCCCGCGACGTCGAGGGTTATGCCGGGCTCGTCGTCCATGGCCCGCTACTAGCAACGCTGCTGATGGATCATGCTCTCCGCTCAGGCTTCACTCCCAGCCGCTTCGCCTTCCGCGCCGAGGCGCCGCTAATCGACGGCGCACCCTTCGACCTCTGCCTCGCCCGCGATGGCGATGGCGCCCGCCTTTGGGCACGCGATGGCACCGGGCGTGTAACCATGCGCGCGAATCTTTCCTAGGTTGATTCGACATTCAGCACCGGAAGGCGATGGCTGCGAGGTATAGTGTTGCGAGGTAGTCGTGCGGCAACCGGTCGTATCGGGTAGCGACGCGCCGTAGCTGCTTGAGCTTTCCGATGGTGCGTTCGATCCGGTGGCGGAGCTTGTAAACGGCGGGATCGAACTCGCGCCGCCGAGGCATGCAGATGCGCCGTGGGATGATGGGCCGCGCGCCGCTGGCCTCGACATGGTTGAGGATGGCATGACCATCATAGGCCTTGTCGGCGAGGACATGGCGGGCGTCGAGGCCGGTCAGCAGCGGGATTGCGAGTTTGGCATCGCTGATATTGCCGCCGGTCAGGATGAAGCGCACCGGCCGGCCGAACGTATCGACCGCGATATGCCATTTGGAGGTCGTCCTCCTCGGGCGCGCCCCAGAGCCTGGTCGCAGCGCCCCTTTTTGGCCCGTTGCCGCCTGGACATGGGCGCGCACGATCGAACTGTCGACCATCAGATAGCATTATCCCGGTCGCGGACGAGCGAGGTGAAGATGCCTTCCCACGCCCCGGCGACCGCCCAGCGGGTCAAGCGATTATGGACCGTCTTGTACTTGCCATAGCGCTCCGGCAGGTCCGATCAGCGCGCGCCCGACCGCAGAACCCACAAAATACCGTTCACGAACAAGCGGTTATCCGATGCCGTCCGGCCAGGATCGGACAACTTGCCCGGTAACATCCGTTCAATCCGAACCCACTGCGCCTCGCTCAACTCATAACGCTTGATACCCATGATACCTCCGCAATCTGCGGAAACTCATGAATCAGACACCATCACATGCTGGGACTAAACACCTAGGCACCCTCACCGCGCGACGTCGCCAGCCGGAGCCGACGCCTGCTCGACCAATGCGCGGGAAAAAGGAGCTAGGTCACCGCGCAGCCCGTGCTTGAGGGCCGATAGAGCCAGTCCCTGACCAGCAATGGCCCCAAGCGACTTCTCTTGCCAGAACGCATCGAGCACGCCGGCCGCGAAAGCATCGCCAGTGCCAACCCGATCAACGATTGGCGCAATGATGGCATCGGCGGTCGTTGCATGGGCATCGCGCGTATCGACACGCGCAACGATGTGGTGTTCGGCAGCGCCGACGATGCGACGGGCGGTCGATGCAACCAGTTCGAGCGCCGGAAAGCGCGCAAGCAGCGCGAGCGCCGCCGCGCGTCTCCGGTCCGCGCCGTCACCCGAAAACTCCTCTCCCAACAAGAGTGAAGCATCGCGATGATTGCCGAACAGCACGGTCGCCTGCTCGACGATCGCGCAAAGGATTGGGGCAGGATCGGCTTGCCACCGCTCCCACAGTCGGCCGCGCCAATTGCCGTCGAACGACACCCCCATCCCGGCGGCGCGCGCGGCGCGCACGGCGGCGAGTGCGGCTTCGGCCGATCGCGGACCCAGCGCGGGTGTCACGCCCGACACGTGCAGCCATTCGGCTCCCTCCAGCAATGCCGGCCAATCCCAACTATGTGCCTCCGTCTCGGCAAACACCGATGCCGCGCGGTCATAGACGACCTCGGCCGCGCGCATCGGGCCGCCCGGAATATGGTAATAAAGACCCATGCGGCCTCCGCCGCGCGCAATATCGCCTGTGTCGACACCGTGACGGCGCAGTTCGGCAAGCACGCCGTCGCCGATAGGGCCGGTGGGCACGGCGCTGATCATACGGCTGTCATGCCCCAGAGCGGCCAGTGCAACCGCGACATTGGCCTCGGCCCCGCCCACCCAGGCGTCGAAGCGGGGCGACTGCAGCGGCAACTCGCCGGCGGGAACCGAGACGCGCATGACCATTTCGCCAAAACAGGCGACGCGGCGGGATATAAGGTTCATCAGGATAGTCCGGTTTCGGGGACGGCGGTGCAGCCGATTTGGATCGCCGGACCAAAGGACGCGGTCGCGCTTTGGCCGGGAAGGATGGGGTGGACACCCGTGATCGCTCCGGCCGATATCCACTGGCCGGGCGCGAGCGCAATAACGCCGCGCAGGTGCAAATCGACGAGGAAACGAAGCGAGCCCCACGGGCCGTCGAGCACATCGCAGGCCCGTCCGGTTCCAACCCTCGCGCCCTCGATCGCCGTGTCGACCTTCAGCCGGTCGAAGCCGGCGGCGTCGAGTCTTGGCCCCACCAGGATGCCGTTGTTGATCCCGATATCGGCAATGATGCCGAAGGGGGCGTGATCATGGACATCGGGTGCAGGCGAACTCGCGATCTCGAACCCTGCGCGAATTTCGCTTACAAGCTTCTTTGCCTCCTCCGCCGACGGAACATGATCCGGAACGCGGTCGAGGCGCAGCATGACCTCGGCTTCGACAGCCCCCGCCCCGCCGATGAAAACGGATGCCTCAGCAAGCGAGCCATCGGCGATCTCGGCGCAGCGAAATACCGGACCTGCAAGGCGCTCGGCCCCGAGCGACGCAATCAGCGGGACAGGAATCCGCCCGACCTTCCAGCCCAGAACCGGCAATCCAAGCGCGGCAATCATCTGCTGCTGGATTGCATAAGCGGCGTCCAGCGTCGCGGGCAAAGGCTGCGGGAAGGCAGGCAGCGCCGTTCCCGAACGGCGCGCATCCAACAAGACAGCAGCCGCGTCGTCGACACGCACAGAAATGCTCATGAGCGCGGCAACCGCAGCATCAGGCGAGCTTTGCGCTCAGCAGATAGCGTTCGCGGCTCTCGGCGGCGCGGCGGCGGAGTTCGTCGAGCGCGCGTTCCTCGGTTTCGTCGAGCATCGATTCGAGCAGGCGGTTGAAGTGCCGCCGCATGGCGAGGCGTGCCCCCGCCGGGTCGCGCCGGCGCAGCGCCTCGACAACATCGGCATGTTCGGATTGGCGCGCACTGCTGTTCTTGCGGCAGACGAGCGAATGGCTTTCCTTGACCTCGGGCAACTCTGTGCGCATCCGCCACAGATTCTCGATGACGTGGATGATTGCCTTGTTGTTCGATGCCGCCGCGATCGTCCGGTGAAATTCGCGGTCGATCGCGTTGATTTCATCCTCGCTCGCCTTTTCGTCGGCCATGGCGGCAAGCAGCTCGTCAAGCTTTTCGAGCGTTTCGGCCGAAATCGTCGGGGCCGCAAGCGCCGCAGCCTCGGCTTCGAACAGCGAGCGCGCCTCGGTCACCTCGAACGCGCTCACCTGGGGCAGTCTTTTGCTCTCGCTCGGCAGTTCCGCCTCGACATAGGCACCGGCGCCGGTACGGATATGAATCCAGCCGGTGGCCTGGAGCGCGATTTCGGCCTCGCGGATCGTTACGCGGCTCACCTCGAACTGTTCGGACAGCTCGCGCTCGCCCGGCAGGCGCGTTCCCGGTGGATAGGTCCCGTCCTCGATCATGCCGCGAATGGCGTCGGCGATCTCTTCGAAAAGGCGGCGTTCGGCCATGTCTCAATCGTCTCCCCGCTTATGGTGGAGAGAGTCCATACAATCCGGTAGGACAATTTTGAAGCATAACCGTGCGTCGGGATCAATTTTCATCGCCGCACGCTCCTTTGTCCGCGATTTCCAAGGCGCACAGAAAAGCGAATATCCGCTTCGTCATCGCTTCCCGCGAGGTGGCGTCGAATTTGCCATGTCCTCCCTGCGGAACAACGAACAAGTCGTGTGTCACCCCCAATTCGCCCAGCCGCCGCGCAAGCATTTGCGATTGGGCGACGGGGACGACCGGATCGGCATCGCCGTGGGCCATGAATATGGGCGGACTGCTCGCCGACAGCCAATTAACGGGCGACATTTGCCGCGCCAGATCGACCGCATCGGGATGTGCGCCAATCCAGTTGGCAACTGTCGGGTGCAGTCCGCCGCCGCGCCCCCCCAACGCAGCAAGGTCAGTGGGGCCATAATGGTCGATGATTGCAGCCGCACGCGGCGGGTTGCGACATTCAGGGGCGTCGATGGCGTTGGTTTCGGGAAGCAGCCCCGCCATCAGCGCCAGATGCGCCCCCGCCGACGTCCCGGATATGACGATACGATCGAGATCAAAGCCCAGCGCCGCCGCATTGGCCCCGACCCAGTGGAGCGCGCAGCGCGCATCCTCGACCGCGGCCGGCGCCCTGGCTTCACCCGCCAGCCGGTATTGAACCGTTATGATGGAAAAGCCCGCAGCCAGATAGGACCGGAACCCCGTCCAGTCATCGGCCCGCGCCCCCCGCGCCCATCCGCCGCCGTGGAAATGGATGAGCACCGGTGCGGGCGACTTCGCCGCAGCCGGGTGGATATAGGCGTCGAGATGCAGCGCGGTCTCGCCAATCTGACGATAAGCGACATCGCGCATCGTGCGTACCGGCACCGTGCCATCAAATGCAATGGCAGGCTGCGGTACCCAAAGTACCGCAGCCGCCGTTGCGACCCACGAGAGCAGAGCCTTTGCCACGCCCCGTGCCGGCTCAGATCCGCGCCCGGATGCCGATGAAATATTTTGCGCCATAATAATGATATTGGCGGGCGCTGCCATAGACCGGCATGTAGGTTTCTTTGGGGTTGTTGAAGATGTTGAGCGCCTCGAGGCGCAGCGACACGCCCTTCATCAGCGCCAGCGACGCCCGCAGATCCACCGTCTCGCTCGGTCCGACATAACGAAGTTGGGCATTCCCGCCCACAAAATCCTGATAATAGCGCGAGCGATAATTATAAATCGCCTGCAGCGAGAGCGGGCCGATGTCGTAATAAGCCTGTGCCGACAGAACATGCTTCGAATAACCCGAGAGGTTCGCGGGTTCGATAATGCCCGGCTGGACGCTGTCGGTCACCGGATCATAGGCGTCGCCCAGCCGAATATCGTGCGTCACGAAGTTCGAATCGGCGTAGTTGTAGCTGACCTTGGCGCCAAGGCCGTCGAGCGGCTTGGGCAGGAAGCCGAAGCGCGTCGCTGCCGTGAGTTCGAGGCCATAGATGCGCGACTTGTCCGGGCTATTCCGCGTCTGTGCAACGGGCACCACAACATCCTGACCGCCGATATTGAAGGTTTCGTCGATGATCACCGGCTGGAAACCGCCGTTGAACTGCTTGTAATAGACCGTTGCCGACAAAAGGCTGTCGCGGTTGGGATACCATTCGATCGCCGCATCGGCGTTCCACGACATCAGCGGCTTGAGCCGCGGGCTGCCGTTCGCGTTGATGTTGTTGATCGCATCCTCGATCGATGTGAAGCTGTTGCCACTTTCCAGCGTAATCGTGCGACCCGCACCAAGCGCGCTTGGCGCCGGACGCGACATGGCGCGATAGCCCGCGAGGCGGAACAGCGTATTCGGCGCAATCTCGAAGATCGCATTGACGCTCGGCAAGATACGCGTCGTCGAGCTCTTGATCGTCACCGTTTCGAAATCGCCCGTCGTGACAAGCTGGAGCGAGCTGTCGGGGTTCACGATGACGTCGAGGTCGCTGCGCAATCCATTCGACACAACGCGCGTGTTGACGACGCGAACCCCGAAATTGCCGCGCACAGGCATCGAACCCAGGTCGGCGTCATATTCGGCCATGATATAGCCCGCGAGCGTGCGTTCGGTGACATCGCGATTAGCGACCGAACGCTTGTCGTCGAGCGCGCCGGGGTCCTCGGTCCCCATATATTCGCGGAACAGACAATCGAGGTCGAAGGTCGCCCAGCTGTTGATGCTGTTGGCGTCACCCGCAGCCGACAGGAAATTGCGCTGCGGGAAGGTCTGGACCCGGCACAAATTGTTGATGCGGTTATCCTCGGTAATCGGCGGATTGAAATTGAAGTCGCCATTGCGGACATCATAGTCCCGATAGACGAGTTCGGACCAGCGACCGCCAGCGGCGATGGAACTCAGGAAGCCATCCATTTCATAGCGCGCATCGGCCCGGCCCGCGACGATCCGGTTGTACCGGCGGCTCTGGTCGCGGCGAAAGCGTGCATCGTCCCAGAAGAGGTCGTGGTTGTTTAGGTCGAAGCGCGGATCGATCGTGATCGTCGGGATGAAACTGCCCGGTGCGAGCACATAGGTGTACGGGATGCGCTGGTTGTTGATGGCAGTGCGAACGCCGTTGACGTCGAAGGCATCGGTTCTCAGGCGCGAGTTGCGTTCATCCTCGAGGCGGATCGTGCGCGAATAGGAGCCGTCGATCGTGATGGTCAGCCGGTCGGTCGGCATCCATTCGATCGACAAGCCGCCGCCCAGATATTCTTCGGACCGCGACAATTCGGTCGTGTTCGATTCGATCGACGTCAGACCATTGAAGCTGCGCAGCGTACCATTGTCGTCGAACACCGCATTGGTGATGCCATAGCGCCCTTCGGACAGATTGAGGTCGCGGCGATTCTCTACAAAGGTCCGGTCCGAATATTGGATGTCCAGATTGACGTTGACCTTGTCCGACGGCCGCCACTGGATCGCGCCGAAAACGGCATCGCGGCGATCGGTTTCGCTGATCTGGCGAAACGTATAGGCGTTCGGCGCCAGATAGAATGCGCGCGGCTGCGCATATTCGGCGCGCGTAAATTCGTTGCAGTTGCCGTTGGCGACGACGACCGCCGCCTCGCACGCGGTCCATGTCGTCGAGGCGGCGAAGGTTTCCTCCGGATTGTTCGTGTCGTTGCGCTGGATGCCGATGGCGATGCCGATCGTGTCGTTCGCAAACTGGTCGACATAGCTCAGCGTCCCGCGCCAGCCGATGCCGCCTTCGCCGACGACGCGATCGCCATAGGGATTATATTGCGCCTTGATTTCGCCCTGCAGGCGTTGCTTACCGAAGTCGAGCGGGCGTAGCGTTCCGATCTCGACCGTCCCCGCAACGCCGCCCTCGATCAGGCTTGCCTGCTGCGTCTTGTAGATCTTGATGTTGTTCACGAGTTCCGAGGGGAACTGGTTGAAGTTGACCGAGCGGTCGCCGCTGCCGTTCGAGGCGTCGCGGCCGTTGAAGGTCGAATTGCTGAGGAAGGGGCCGAGGCCGCGCAGCGCGATTTCGGACGCGTCGCCTTTTTCGCGGTGCGTCGTTGCGCCGGTGATCGTCTGGATCGCCTGACCGACCGACAGCGCGGGAAGGTCGCCGATGTCGTCGGCCGACAGCGCATCGACGATCGCCGTCTCTTGGCGTTTGGTGTTGATCGAATTCTGGATCGTTTCGCGAATGCCCGTGACGACGATGGCGTCGGTATCGTCCGCCACATCCTGAGCGATAGCGGGAACGGCAACAAGCATCGTCGATGCGGTGCCGGTCAGCATGGCGAGGCGCAACGCGCGCAGCGCGACCCGATTGTGCGAAATCACTTCAACTCTCCCCGTAGGCATATCGATTCTGTTCTGACCAATATCGTCAGCCAGATTCGTATTTATGTCAACCATTTTGTAAGCCGATATGGACTAGCCAATAATTCAGGCCAATATCCCTATTTCACGAGCTGGCTGCGCAGGCCGGGCACGGCGTGCGCCAGTGCCTGCGTTACCAGCCGCGCGGTCACTTCGGCGCCGATATCGCCGAGGTGCGTGTAATCGAACTTGCGCGTCACCTGCCCGCGCGGCCCATTGCCCTCGATTGGCGGAGGCGTCGGCGGCGTAGGCGGTGCGGGCGAGGTCGTTCCCGCGCGTGCGGCGGCGAGCTCGGCATCGCTCGGCGGCTCCTGCGCCAGCTTGGTCGCCATCTCTGCACCCATTTCCTGCACCTGCCGGGCGCTGAGCGCGTTGAGGTCGACGAGCGGGACCTCCATCGCCTTGGCGACGCCGCGCACCTGATCGGACCAGCTTGCGAGCGTGTTCTTGAGCTTGCCTTCCTTGAAATCGCGCCGCGTCAGCGGGGTGACGAGAACAGGCATCGCGCCCGCCGCGCGCACGTCGCTGACAAACTGCCGCAGGTTCGCCGGGAACTCGGTGGTCTCGTCCGTCCAGCGTTCGGGCCGCGCCGACTGGTCGTTATGCCCGAACTGGATCAGCACATAGATCGCGCGATACCCCGGCACCCGCGCCTCGGCGAGCGCGATGTCCCACGATCCCTCCTGCCGATAGCTGCGCGTGCTCCGCCCGCCGCGCCCCGCGTTGACGCACGCGACCGACGATTTCACATGCTTCGCGCAAAAGGCGCCGCCCCAGCCACTGTGCGGCGCCATCGTCGAGTCACCGACAAGGACAATCTTGTAGGGCGTGATCGGCTCGGCATCGGTGCGTTCGCGTTCCTTTGCCTGCGCGCCGCCTGCAAGCAGGGCGGTGGCAGCCAACAAAGCATAAGGCCGCATGAGTCCTCTCCCCCACGTAGCGTTTATGAGAAGTAGAGCCCGCCGTTGACGTCGAGGCAGACGCCCGCAAGAAAGCTTGCGGCTGGCGACGCCAGAAAAGCGATCGTCTCCGCAACCTCATCGGGATGTCCTTCGCGGCGCAGCGGCGTGTTGCCAGCGGTCGCGGCGCGCCCTTCGGGTTTCGAGAAGATGTCGTGGAAGCTCGTGCCGATGAGGCCGGGCGTCACCGCGTTGACGCGGATGCCCTGCGGCCCCAGTTCCTTCGCCATCGCGCGCGTATAGGTCATCAACGCCCCTTTCGCCGTTGCATAGACCGACGCGCCAGGCCCGCCGCCGTCGCGGCCCGCCTGCGACGATACGTTCACGACCGCTGATCCTTCGCCAAGGAACGGCAGCGCCGCCTGCATGACGAGGAAAACCGACTTCATGTTGAGCGTCATCACATGATCGAAAAAAGCTTCGTCCATTTCGCCGAGCGTCTTGCGCGCAACCATGCCGCCAGCAAGATTGACGAGGATGTCGAGCCGTCCGCTGAACGCCACCCCGACCTCGTCGAGCATCGCCCGCACCGCGCCGCTGTCGGTCACGTCGGCCTGGACAAGGAAAGCATCACCTCCGGCGTCCAGAATCGCCTTCAGCGTCTCGTCAGCTGCCTCGCGCCCGCTGTTGTAGTTGATCGCGACGCGTGCCCCGCCGCGTGCCAGCGCGATCGAAACCGACCGCCCGATGTCGCGTCCGCCGCCGGTTACCAGTGCGGTTTTGCCTTCAAAGTTCATTCTGTTCATTCCTTATTCTGGAGAGTTTGCTGCCCGCGCAGCAACCGGTTCGACCCGGCCGCCAATCAGGCGGAAAGCGAGGAAAGAGAGCGGCACAATCGCCGCCGAAAGCGCGAAGATCGGCGCGTAGCTTGTCTTGGTGAGCACGGGCACCAGCCAGGTGGTGATTAGTGTCCCCGCCACCGCGGCAGTGCCGCTGATCCCGGCAAGGCTGCCGACCGCGCCGCCGCCGAAAAAGTCGCTGGGCAGTGTCTGAATATTGCCGATCGCCGTCTGGAAACCAAAGAGGATACAGGCGATCAACAGCACCGCGGTCAGCGGATCGTCGGCGCGGATGGTGAAAAGCAGCGCAGGCAGCATGATCGCACAGCCGAGCGCGATCGCCGTGGTACGCGCCTTGTGGACGCCGCCGCCTGCGCCGATGATCCGGCCCGCAAGCCAGCCGCCGAACAGGCTGCCGAACATCGCGCCGACAAAGGGCACCCAGGCAAAAAGGCCGATCTGCTTGACGTCGAAACCGAAGGTTTCGGCGAGATAGATTGGCAGCCATGAGACGAACAGCCACCAGACGGGATCGAGGAAGAAGCGCGCCAGGATGACGCCCCAGCTCTGCCGGTGGCGGAGCAGCTCGCCGAGCGGGATACGGCGCGTGTCGCCCTGCCCCGCTTCGGTGCGGCCCGACAGGATATAGTCGCGCTCTTCGGCGCTGATATGCGGATGGATTTCGGGGTCGGCCTTGTAGAACCAGAGCCACGGCACAAGCCAGATGAAGCCGAGCACGCCGATCAGCAGGAAGGTGCCCTGCCAACCGAACTGCACGAACAACAGCGCGATCAGCGGCGCCGACACAATCCCGCCGAGCGACGCGCCCGCGTTGAATATCCCCTGTGCAAAGGCGCGTTCGCGCGACGGGAACCACAGCGCATTCGCCTTGGCGGCGCCGGGCCAATTCCCTGCCTCGCTGATCCCCAGCGACGCGCGCAGCACGACGAGCAGCGGCATCGAACGGACGAGGGCATGCGCGGCGATCGACAGCGACCAGACGACGATCGACAGCGTGAAGCCCAAGCGCGTGCCGATGGCGTCGAAAATGCGTCCGAACAGCGATTGGCCGAGCGCGTAGAAGACCATGAAGACGGTGACGAGGAGGGCATAATCCTCCTTCGTCGCACCGATGTCCTTCGACACTTCGGGCCACATCACCGCGAGCGCGTTGCGATCGATATAGTTGATGACGGTGGCGAGGCCGATCAGGCCGATGACGCACCAGCGCAAACGTCCGTGCATTATATCTTTCCCTTCGGAATCATTTTTTTCCGCCCGCCGGAGCAAGGTCGAAGCGTCCGACCGGACCCGTCCAGCCGAGCTGGCGCCCGTCGAGCGTGATGCGATGCGCCGTGCCCGCCGCGACCTCCGACGCAACCGTCACGGCAATGCGGCGCCCATCGACGAGCGTGATGATGACGAGGTCGGCGTCTTGTACCCGGCGATGATCGAGCGCGGCGACGCGCGCGCTGCTCGCGACGACGGTTTCAGCCGATGCGTCATAGCTGCCGTGCGGTTCGAGCAGCCCGACGAAGCGCGCGTCGGTCGCGCCTTCGACACGCTGGATCAGCGCAGGCTCGCGCCGCAGGTTGAACTCAGGATCGTTCGCACCGCTCTCGACGACCAAATAGCGCGCGCCCGCGGGCGGCAGCGCGTGATAGGAATAGAAGCGGCTGGCTTTCATCCAGGTCAGCCGCGCCTTGCCCGCCTTGCTCCCCTCGCCATCGACCCACAGATGCTGATAACCGTGCGCGCTCCCCAGCACCGGCCGCTCGGCAAGGTTCCGCGCGAACTCGATGTCGCTGTCGATGATATGGCCCGAAAAATGCAGCGGCAGGTCATAGACATGCCTGCCGCTGCTCGAGGCTTGGAGGAGGTCGAGGATCAGGGGTTCGGCAAGGCCGTCAACATCGAGCATCAAGAGCGCGCGGCGGATCGCGACGCCCTTGTACGCCTGATCGATTGCGCCGATCGACCAGCGCGTCGGGCCGTCGAGTCCCGTCGAAAGCTGCTGCGCGGGGTGGTTTTCGCCGAGGCGCCACTTGCCGTCGAACTGGCTCTTGCCATCGACGACCAGCGTGTTGTGCGCGACCGTCGCGCTCGCCCAGCTGTCGTTTTCGGGAAGATAGCGCCCGCCTTGCTTCGCCTCGACATTCAGGAAGCGCGCGGCGCCATAATCGGTGACGACCGGGCCATTATCATCGAAATAGAGCCAGTTGAGCCGGTCGAGATGCCCATGCCCCATCCCCTGCACACCGTTCTTGGCGACGAGCAGCGGACCGTCGATCGTCGGCCGCGCGCGCAGCAGCACGAGCGCGCCGTCCTTGCCCTCCGGCCCGTCGCCGAGCAGCCGCGAGCCGAAATTCCACGGGACCGCCTTGCCCGCCGCAAGGTCGGCGGCAAGCGCCTGCCCTTCGGGTGTCAGGACGGTGCGCCCCTGCCACTCTGCGATCGACAGAAAGGCCGGGTCTTTCGTCGCGGCATAGCCGATGGCGACTGCGTGATAGAGCTCCTCGGTCCGCAGCGTCTTGTCGGGCATCGCATCGTTTATCGGGATGAAATGGCCATTGTGCGTCACGTCGACCGTCGTGCGGATCGCCTTTTTCAATATGCCGCCGCGATAGTCGAAGATGCGGCGGTCGGGATCGTTTGCGGCAATGGCCGCCGCAAAGACCGCAAAGGGTTGGATGGCATAGCGCTGGTAGTATGGCCCTTCGGCATAATATCCGTCGGGCGAGAAAAGCAGGTCGAGCTGGCGCAGGAAGCCCGACTTGCCGCTCTTGTCGAGCCCGAGCAGCGCCTTGTCGACCAACTCGCGGTCGCCGAGCAGATAGCCGGCGAGGCCCACGCCCGCGCACGCCCAGGTCGCATGGTTGTGGATCCGCCCGATGACCTCCGGCGACCCGTCGGAGAGGAACTGCGCCATGGGGCGGATCACACGCTCGTCGATGCGCTGGCGATCGGCGGCGCTCAGCGCCGCGCGCACGGGTGCATAGCCCTGCACCGCATTGACGAGGAAAACGCTGTCGTTCAGGCTTTGCCAGAAGAGCCGCCCCGCCGTCTGGTTCGCCTGCGCCGGATGCGGACCGAGGCCGGGGTAAAGATCGGCATAGGCGAGCAGCAGGTCGCGCACATGGTCGCGATAGCGCGCTTCGCCGGTCAACCGGTAAAGCTGGCCTGCCGCGAAAATCGTGCGATAGTTGCGCTTATGCTGCTCGTGGGTGAAGCCGCCGCCAGGGTCCTTCGGCACCGGCACGTTGATGCCCGCGCGGATCGACGCATCGACCTCGCGCGCCGCGCGCTCGATTTCGGCGGCGAACATCGGGGCATGGTCGGCTGGGACTGCTTCGGCCGGTGCTGCGAAAGCCGCCGCAGGACTTGCCGTCAGCGCGGTTCCCGCGAGACAAAGCGCGAGGAAGCGGGTCACGGCTGCCCCTCCATCTGATTGTCGGTGACCGTGCCGCGCGGCGCGCCTTTCCACATTGTCTCGCCGATGCGCGGCGCTGGGGTTGCGGTAAAGCGGTTGCGAACGATTTTCGTATCGGGCGCGCCGACCGTGTGGATCACCTCGACGCCGCTCGATTGGGTGAACTGGTTTTGCGCGATCTTGACGTGCTGCGCGCCGGTGACGCGGAGCGACGGTCCGTCGCCACCACTTTCGGCCACGCGCGACTCGCGCATCGCGAACCACGGCCCGAAGGTGCTTTCGTCACTGCCCTTGCGCAGCAGGTCCGCGACCATCGCGACGCGCACGAACTCGCTTTTTTCTATCGTCAGCCGTTCGGCGGGATACCAGCCCTTCGGCTCCTGCTCGCCGGTGCCGTCGACGACGACATCCATATCGGCGAAGCGGCTCTGGCTGATCGTGATCGCGTCGGCAAAGGTCGACGGCGCGATACGGACGCCGGCAAGCCCCGCGCCCTTGCCCGGACCCGCAACCGTCACGCCGTCGAACGCCAATTCATAATTGGGCGCAACGCCCGCCTCCACCGCGACCAGCACCGCATCGCCGCGCACGCCGCGCGCATCGATGTCGAGATTTTCGAGCTGCAGACCGCCACCCGCAGCAATCCGCGCGAGCCCCGCTCCGCCGATACGCAGTACCGGCCTGGCGCCGGACGCGCCCGTGATGGTCAGGCGGCTCTGTACCGCCAGCGGTGCGGCGAGGTCATGGGTCCCGCTTGCGAGCGACAGCGTGTCGCCCGCGCTCGCGGCTGCAACAGCATCGGCGAGCGCGCCGACCGCGACGGGGATCGTGCGCCCGCTGCCGAATGCCGCCTCTGTTTCTGCCCCGTCATACCAGCGAACGCCCACCTCCTCGCGCGTCACCGGCACAAGGTCACGCGGCGCGCCAACCGACGCCAGCGCCGGATCGGCCGGATAGAGCAAGCCGTTCGCGGCGCGCTCGAGCTTGATTTCGCGATAGCTTATCCCGCGTGAAAACAATGGCTTGTCGACGCCTGAAGCGACATTGCCCGTCATCGCAATCCCGCTCGCATCGCCCTCGGCTCGGAACGGGTCGCCGCCCTTCGCGCCGACGATCAGGTTGCGCTCGAACCGGCTATCCTCCGGCGCCGCCGATCGTTCGGCATCGGCGCCTGCCGCAAGCGTGATGCGCGCGCTGTCGATGATGCTGTTGCCCTCGATCCGCGCATTGGCGACCTGATGATAGCGGTTGATGACCGAGTTCGGCACGCCGTTCATCACGGTGATCGCGCTCTTGAACGATGAACCGGCAAGCCCTTCGAAATAATTGTCGCGGACGATCTGGTCGCGATTGATGACCCGCACGCCGCCCGTGTCTGGGATGGAATTTCCGAAGAAGATATTGCGCTCGACAAGGTTACCGTTGCCGTGCCGCAGGACAAAGGCGCCTTGCGAGCGAAGGACGAGATTGTCGCGCAAGATATTGCCGCCCGCCTTGACCGAGACGATCTCGACCTCGCCGCTGCAACGGTCGAAAATGTTGCGCTCTACGACCGTCCTGCTGTCGGTCAGCGATTCCTCGCTGGTCCCGATGCGGATCGTCTCGCCGCCGTTCGATCCCAAGGGCGGACGCGGCCCGAAATAATTGTGATCGATGCGATGGTTGTTGGCGTCCGGCTGCCCCTTTGGACGGATGACCGCGAGCGTGACGCCGGCGTTGGTCTTGCCCTCGAAATGCGAATGGTCGACGCGGTTGCCCGTCCCGTAAAGCGCGACCCAGATATCCTCGGCGCGGCGGTCGGGCTTGCTGAACGCGTCGATGACGACTTCGGTCAGGCGGGAATCGACGGCGACCTGCTTCGAATCGCGGCGAAAAGATATGACCTCGCCGGTCGGGCTATGGCCGCCGCGAAAGACAAGGCCGGAGACGACGAGGTGCCGGCCGGCGAGCCGCAGGTTCGACTGGCCGGTCAGCACCACCTGACCTTTGGTCTGTGCGGCAAGGGTGATCGGCTTGCCCGCAACTCCGGCGCCGGTGAACACGGCCTGGAAATCGCGCCACTCCCCATCGGCAAGCAGGATGGTGTCGCCGGGCTGGGCGGCTTTGACCGCAGCCTTGAACTGCGCCGGATCGCGGACCAGCACATCGCGCGCGAGCGCGGTCCCGGATGCCGCAACCATCAGCGCCGCAAACAGAGCCAAACGAAGTTTCACTGTCTCTCCCAACATCGTCTATCTAAAACTGGTCTATACATGAGGTAGGACAATTACAATCAAATCTTACTGTCAAAATGACCTATCGGACTATCCGCACGGGACGAGGCTTGGCGGTTCCGGCAGCACGATCTGGACGGTGACCGGCTGCCGGATGGCCCGCGCCGACGGCGCTAGAAGCGCAGCGATGCGCCGAAGGTGATGCGGCGGTCGGGAAGCCCCTCGCCGCACAGCAGCGCGCCGTCATTCACGCAATATTGCGAGATTTTCGACTTGGTCAGATTGACGCCCTCGACCCCGATGTTGAGGAAATCGGTCACGTCATAATTGATGCTGGCGTTGAGCTGCCCGCGCGCCGAGGTGACGACGGGGAAGCCAAAGGTGCTCGCCAGCGTCGCGCCGCCCACCGTATCGAGCGTGCGGAACGCGCTCCGCCACGTATAGCGCGCGCGTGCCGAAAGCCCGTATTTCTCGTAATAGAGCGTCACGTTATAGGCATGCTTCGAAAAATCGAGCAGCCCCTGCTTGGCGACCACCGGCTCGAAATTGGCGTCGTTATAAATGCCGTTGATGGCGTTGAAGATATCGGTCCCGCGCACGGCCGATTCATTGACCGCGTCGCCGCCGCCGAACTCCTGATATGTATAGTTGGCAACGATACCGAAGCCCGAGGCAAAGCCGAGCACATCTTCGAATTGCGACAGGTCATATTGCACCGCGACCTCGATCCCGGTCTGCGTGGTGTTGCCGGTGTCGTTGATCGTTGTCAGGATCGGTACGCACATGCCCGACCCGCCAATCGGCGACAGCTGGTTGCGGAAGGCGATGGGGTTATAGATGCCGCCGCCTTCGCACGGCGCGGTGATGTCGCGAAAACCGTTGGCGTCGAGCGGCGCATCCTCGAGCTGCGTGACGAACAGGTCGGTGCGCTTCTTGTGGAACACCCCGATGCTCAGCACCGAAGCCGGCGCAAAATACCAGTCGACCGATGCGTCATAGGAGGTCACGGTTTCGGGGCGCAGGTTCGGATTGCCGATCGACGCCGCGGCGTTTTCGCTCGTCACGAACGAGACCGACGTGGATAAAAGGTCGAAGTCGGGGCGGTTGATGTCCCTGCCCCAACTGGCGCGCAGCAGAATGTCATCGGCGAGGTCGGCGACGACGTTCACGCGCGGCAGCAATTTGCTGTAACCGCCGCGGGTCACAACCTGTGTCACCGTGTTGCCGGTAACCGAGTTGCCGATCGAATCGAGCCGCGTGTCGAGCCAGCGGAGGCCGAAATTGCCGCGGATCGGCCCCGCCGCGAAATTGGCCTGACCGTATACGGCGTGCGTCGTTTCGTTGATGGTAAAGAAGCCCGCCGAATTGGCCGAGGCATCGTTGAGCACGCGCCGACCGGGCGCCGCGAGCAACGCTTGACGCAAGATGTCGATCGTGCCCTCGCGGTCGCTGAACGCGCGGTCGGGATCGACAAGCAAGAAATCCTTGAAGAACAGGTCGCGCCCGTCGCCGTCGCCGAAATTATTCGGGCCCGGCACCAGCAGGTCGGCGAACAGGCTTCCGCGCGGGCTGTCGTTGAGCGCGCTGAGCGTCAGCGTCGTGCCGACGTCATTGAACGTACTGGTCGTCTTGTTGTAGCGATGCCCGATATCGAAGGAGGTGAAAAAGGGCGTCAGATCCTCGACATCGAGCGACAGGTCGACACGAAAGGCGTCTTCCTTGTTGCGCGTGCTGTCGTTGCCAATGACGACCTGTTGCAGCACGACATTCGCGGGGTCGAGCAATTGCGCGACGGTCGGCGCGAGCGGTGAATCGAAGTTGATGCCGAACCGCAACGATCCGCCCGACAGATCATAGCGGAAAGGGACCGCATTATCGTTTCCGGTGAAAACGGGTGCGTTCGGATTGATGAAGTTCAGCGTCGTACTGAGATCCGGATTGGACGTGTTCGAAATAGACCGCGACGCCTCTACGCGCCCGGTCAGGCGGCCCGCGCTGAACTCCGTACCCAGCCGGTAAATCTCGCTCTTGGTCAGACGAGCCCCGACGTCGCTCGAAAAGCGCAGGTTCGGGTCGTCGCGGTCGACCGCGAGATTGGGTTCGAGAACGCCCGTTTCCGCAACCTGAATGCTGCCAAGCTTGACGCCGTCGAGCGATCCGAAATCGACCGTGCGGAACGAGGTCGGAACGCTGTGGTTCAGGATCACGTTGACGCCCGAACCCTGGACGCGCGAGCTGTCCTGCCGCCGCTCCTGATCGTTATAGACGGTGTCGAAATAGAATTTCAGATTGTCGCTCGGCGCCCATTCGATCGTGCCGGCGAAATTCTTGGTATCATATTCGAAATTCTCGAGTTCCTGATTGAGGAACTGGATGCCGACGAAATCGAAGGGTTGCGCCGCCGGGCGCTGGGTCGGCTGGTTTTCGAGAACCCCGTTGCGGATCACCGCCGCGTTGACATTTTCGACAAGCCCGCCGTCGAGGTCGACGCGTGGACGGAATGACGTGGCCTCCTGCTGGGCATAGCTGCCGCTGAGCACGATTCCGATCTCGCCGATGCCGGTCGACCAATTATTGCCGAATGTCGCCGAGACACGCGGCGTCACGCTTTTCGATAGCTCGCTATATTCGCCCTGCGCCCGTGCGGCGATGAGCGGTTCGCGCAAGTCGAGCGGGCGAATCGTACGCAGGTTGATCGTGCCGCCGACCGACCCTTCGATCGTTTTGGCTTCGGGGGCCTTGGTCACTTCGACCGAGGCGATGATCGAGGCGCTGACGTCCTCGAAGCTGATGCCGCCGCGGCCCGAACCCGACCCGACGGTCGATACGCCGTTAATCTCGACGCGGTTGTCATTGGTACCGCGGATCTGAACGCCGGTGCCGACGCCTGCCTCGCGTGTGATCTGAACGCCGGTGATATTCTCAAGAACCTCGGCAAGGTTCTGGTCGGGCAGCTTGCCGATATCCTCGGCCTGAATGACCTCGATCAGACTGTCGGCATTGCGCTTTTCCGAAAGGGCGCTCTGCAACGAACTGCGGATTCCGGTAACGACGATCGCATCGTCATCGCTCGCTTCGGCGGGCTGCCCCTGCGCGAAAGCGGTCCCCGACGCCAGCATCGCACCCAATGCCGTCCCGACAAGAAATCTTGCAAGTGAGCGAAAATTGGACGCGGCCGAAACGGTGCCGCCGACAGACATCGACATTTACCTCTCCCTCGTTGGCTATTTTTTGTCAGACATAGTGGTATGCCAATTCCTGTCAATCAATTTTGACAATTATGTCGTCATTATTGTCATACCAATTTGGCTGACGCAGCAGCGGAAGACTGGACCCGATGCCTTATCGTCGGCACGGGCAGAGTGCGGCTGCGAAACCCATATTTCCCGAAGGAGGTCACGCGAGCACGCGGCCGATGATCGTGGCGGCCGCCCTGTCGAGCAGTTCGCGCGACGCGACAATCTCGCGCCCGACCAGCGTCGACGCTTCGGATTTATCTGACGCTATGCTTGATTCGGTGACCGCCTTGCTCAGCGCTGAGGGCCGGAAGGCGATCGCGCCCGACATGCTGGCGAAGTTTGCCACCGCTGCGCGTAAGCGGATGCGAGATGAGAAAGGCGGCTATCGCCGCGACCATCTTCGCGCGCTGGCGCAGCGGGTCGAAGTCGATGTGGGAGAGGTCCGGATTCTCGGCTCAAAGAGCAATCTGCTCCAAGCGCTGGTCGCGGGGGCCGCCGAAACAAAGCCGGGCGCAGTGCCCAGCTTTGTTCCGAAGTGGTGCGCCCACGATGACGAAGATGAGAACTGGGTGATCGTCGTTTAAGGTTACGGGCGGCCGATAACCGGCGGTGCGTGTCTCTCAATTTCCCAGCGAACGGCGCAGCGCTGCTAGCCGGTTGCGGGTGGTCGTATCCTTGGTGACGCGCAGTTTCGTGTTCGCGGCAGTGAATGCACGCGCCGCTGCGGCGCGATCGCCGCGTGCCAGCGCGATTTCCGCCAAGGCAAGGTCAACCCCCGCACCGAACTCCGGTCGTCCCGTCAGATCAGCAGCCTTTTGCCGGTCGAGACCATCGAGTAGCGCGGCTGCCTCGGCATGGCGCCGGTTGGCCATCAGACATTCCGCCGTGTAGAAACGGATCACGTGCGTCAGCGGATAATCCGCGCCAAAGGCTTGACGCACCGACGACAGGGCATCTTGCGCAACGGTGAGACCACGACCGCGCTGAGCCGTCTGGCACAGTGCAACAGCATAATCATTTTGTCCGACGAGCGCCTGATGGGATTGCGAACCTGCCAGCGCCGCCGCGCCGCGCCAGACCCGCTCGGCTTCACGCGCGGCGTCATCGTAGCGGCCAAGCGCGGCAAAACTCTCGAACCGCGTTGAATGCAGGCCCAGCGTAAAGCGGTGATTGTCGCCGAACCGCGCGCGCATCGCCGCGAGTAGCGACTCACTCGCCCGGAGCGCTTCCTCATCCCTGCCCGACATGGACAGGCTGTTGACCCAGTGCTGGCGCGTGACCAGCGTGTCGGCATGATCGGCACCGCGCAGGCGCCGGGATTCCGTCACGATGGCGCGCGCGATAGGTTCGGCGTCCTGCGCGCGGCCAAGGCGCATCAGGACAAGGACCAGCGACGATTTCGCCTTGAGAAGCTGGGTGAGCGGCACGCCCGACCCATCGGCCTCGCCGATTGCGACCGCGCGCCGAAAGGCGCGCTCGGCCTGTTCGATGTCGGCCATATAGCCATAAGCGCCCTCGGCCTGTGCCAGCGCAAAACCCACCCGCCCCCTATCGCCGCGATCACCGAGGCGCAGACGTTCCGCTTCCAGAAGGCGCCCGGCTTCTTCGAGACGTTCGGGCTGGCCTGAGGTTGCTTCCATATGGATGCGCCCCATCCGCCCGATGATGGCATCATCGCTGCCCGTCGCATTCGCCTGTGCGAACAATTGCCCGGCACGGACATATTCGGCGCGGGCGGTGTCAAAATCGGACCGCCCGTGAAAGGCGCGCGCAACCGCCAGATGCAGCCGCGCCGCGACTTGTGGAGAGCCGGCAAACCGCTGATCGATGTTGCGGCTGGCTCGCTTGATGGCGTCGATCACGGTTTCATCAGCGACGGAGCGCGCGGGGTCGGGACTGGCCAGCACATCTTCCGCAATGAAGCTGTAGCCGGTGTCGGCCAACTCGCGCGCAGCGATGGCCTCATTGCGCTGCGTCCACGCATAAACCGCAAAGGCCGAGCTGGCGATAAGGCCGAGCACAAGGCTGGCGGCAGCCGCGCGTATCCAGGGACGGCGCATACGCCGGCGCTCGTCCAACTGCTGCTGTTCGGCGACAAATGCAGCGCGCTCGGCGTCGCGCGCCGCAGCTTGCCGGCGGCCATCGAGATGCTGCAGTCGGTGCGCCAGTTCGGCGGCGCTGTCCAGTCTGCGCTCTGGCGCAACCTCTGCGGCAGTACGGATGTCGTCGCGCAGCAGCGGATCGGCAATACGATGCTCCCAGCCTGGTCCGAGCGTCGCCGTGAAGTCGCCCACGGCTAGCTGATAGAGGATGAGGCCGAGCGCATAGATGTCGCTTTTGACCGTCGGCATGGCATCGCCGGTCAACTCGGGCGCGCGATACGCCAACGTGCCCGAACGCGGTTCGTCCTTGCCCAGATCAGCATCGAGCGAGCCCGGATCGGTGATGTGGAAGCTGTCCAGCACCGCCTCATCGAGCAGGCGTCCGCTGCCGAAATCCGCCAGCCGGACGACAAGCCCCTGTTCGGCTTCGGCGATGAGGATATTGGCGGGTTTTAAGTCTTTGTGCAGCACGCCAAGGCCGTGAACATCGGCGACGGCACGGCAAATACCTGCCGCGACGGCCAGACGCGTCTCCAGTGGAATGGAGAACAACCCGCCCGCATCGTCCGCCCAACCGATCAGATCGCGCCCGCCAAAGGCATATTCGAGAAAATAGGGCGAGGCGTCGAAATTCCATTCCAGCAGCGCTGGCAGCGGCGCGAAGGCTCCAAGCCCCGCGAACACCACGCGCGACAGCGCCGCCTCGCGTTTGAGCGCGCGCAGGCGGTCGGGCGCGTCAGCGAATTTGAAAACGCGGCGCTCGCCCGTCTTGTCATGGCTGGCCAGCCAGACATCGTCTGCGCCGGTATCGCCGAGCGGTTGAGCCAGCCGCCATTGCTTGCGACCCGGCACGATGTCGCCCACCGCGAAGGTAAAGCGCGGCGCGAGCGGAAATTCGACGCTGGCGATCTTGACCGCGCAGGTCAGCCGATAGCCGACGCGCGGCACGGTCTCGATGATATTGTCCTGCCGTTCGCCCAGCGCCTTGCGCAGCTTGGAGATGGCGGTCGGGAGGGAGCCTTCGACCACGGTGAGGCCGGGCCACACCGCATCGAGGATTTCGTCTTTGGTAACAACCTCACCCGCGCGCAACAGCAGCTCGTGCAGCACTTCAAGCGGTTTGCCTTCGAGCGCCACCACATGACCATCGACGCGCAACGCCCAGCTCGCCTCATCAAACTCGGCTCCCGCAAAATTCCAGAGCCGCCTGCGACGCCGCGAAGATGAAGTGCCGCCATTCATGTCGTTCCCCCTGTGCAACGGCTTTAGAAATTCTTGAGAACGCCATCAAGACTTTGGATGCGGGGGATTTTAACCCGTTCCAACAGGAAGGAGCGCGCGGATGAGTGGATTTGTCGAGCGGCCGATCATAGCGGTTGACGATGTCGGCGGTTTTTTCCGCACCGGAAAAGTCGAGGGCGCCAGCACATGGAGCGAAACGCACATCTCTTCGACGACGACGACCAGCGGCGGTGGAGGATACCTACATCAAGGCAGCGGATTTATCTCCAGCCCCACCACCAGCACGACAACATCGTCAAACGTAACCGAAGTGACCCGTTTCTTCCTCGCTTTCGGCAACGACGAGGAAGAAGAGTTCAAACTGAAGGGCGGGAAATTCCCGGTGCGCGATGGCCATGTCGTGTCGGTCATCCGCGTCGGCCCGAAGGGGGAGGGTTGGGGATACAACCTTGCCTATTATAATCATTCCACCAAGACCGGCTATGCGCCCGAAGCGTCGCTGAAGCACCCATTGGCCAAGCCACCCAGCATAGGACTCCTTCTTCTTGCGAGTGCAAGCATCGTGCTGGCCGCGATCTACGTGAATGTCCCCATTTATCTTCTCCTCATTCTCCTGGGAACCGCGATCTATTTCTACAGCAAAAAGCGAGGCGAATACCGGCGGCTGATCGAAGCGGTGCGCGCGTGCCGGGACCGGGAAATTGAAGCGGCCAAAACGGCCTATGCAGCCCGCAAGGGACAGAGCGAAGATCAGGAGGTACAGATATGAACAACCGGCATATGCGGAAACTGATGCCACTCGGCCCACTCGCGGCCCTGGCCCTGCCGCTGGCAGCCTGTGGGGGCCAGTCCGACTTTGCCCGGCAGATCGCGGCCGTTTGCGAAGAGGACGCCAAGCCGGGTCGAGATTGCGGTTGCATCGCCGAACGCCTCGATGCGTCGTTCCCCGATCGTCTCAAGCCTGCCTTTGTCGCATTGCGCTGGCCGCTCAAGCCGGCGCCCGACGACCGCGATGAGGTCAACGGAGCAATGCTGCGCGCAGCAGGGATTGACCCCGCAGACCGGCACCAAATGGAGTCGGCTAACCGTGCGTTTCGCGACATCTATCAACCGCTGCGCGAACAACTTCGCACCGAGTGCGGCGACGACTTGTAAAACCGCCTGACGTTCCCCCCAACCAGCCAAGGTGATTATCGTGCATCATAAATCTTACACACGCCTTCGCCGCATCGCACTCATGCTGTCTATCGCGCTGCCGGTAACCGCCTGCGATTCAGAATCCGACGCCAATGCCACCGCCGGTCCGGCGGCCAAGGGCGCGGCGGCTGGCACGACCCGAGCGCAGCCACCGGCCAAGGCATTGGCGCCCGCCGCACTGGCCGCATGGGAAAACTATGCCCGTAGCCAATGCGCACTCGAGGACGCCCACTTTACCCCAGTTGCTTTCGCACCCGTGACAAATGCGGAAGATTCTAAAGATAAGGGCGGCTTCATCACCGCCGACTTTAACGGCGATGGACAGCCGGACTTTCTTGTCGTCAAGGAAAGTCGCGGCTGCGCCACGCAGGGGCCGCCATATGGCAACGCGGGGCCGCCCAACGACTTCATCGTTTCCACAACCGCCGGCTACAGGGTCTTCGACGGCTTCATGGGCTGGATCGGTCCCGCCATGATCGCCCGTCGCGGCGACCGCGACGTGCTCAACCTGCCGGGCGGCTTCAATGGCCGCTGCGGCCCCGTAACCACGGTCACATGGGGCTGGACGGGAACCGCCATCGACGCCGTAGAGCGGCGTAACGAGAGCGGCCAACTCGTCGATCGGGAGGGCTGCGCCGTCAGTGCGCAGCGGCCCGCCACGCAGGGCGGCGGCGGAAGCTTTCCACCGATCGAGCCAGGCTATTGGGCGGCGGGCGGCACCTGTTCTGCGGTGATCGCGGACGCTCTCGAGATTCCGATCGACCAGACCGGCCTGAGCCATTTCACCGAGAAGCAAGGATGGTCGGGACGTTTCGAAGTGCTGCGATACTCCGCCCTTGGCGGCAACCGCTGGCGGATGCATGGACGGGAGCATACCGAGATCGGCGATGAACCGGCCCACCGGGACATCGTGGTCAATAGCCGAACCAGCTTCACCGAGCTGGGCGAGTTCGGAGCCCGCTATACGCATTGTCCGACATCGCAGATCCCCCGCTCCCTCCGCGGAGAATTCGAGCGATGACAGCCAGCAGGGACATTGGAGCGGCCTCGCCGGGCGGCGACTGACCAGAGAATGAAGTTCTGCTATGCCTATTGATCCCTTCTACACCGCGCGGGGCGCCGTCTTCGGACTCGCGTTCTTCGCCTTGGCGGCCTGCGAATCGGAATCCACCGCAGCGTCCAACGCCGCGCGGGGGAATGCCACGAACGTCGGCGCGTCCGCGCAGCCCCAGGCTACAACGCCGGTCGCGCCCGCGGCGGCGACATTGCCGATCGAACCGGGCATTTATGCCCAGGCGAACCAAGGCTGTGCCCGCGCCACCGAAATGCTTTTCTATGACGGGACAAATATCGGCGAGGTGAAAACCAACGAGGAATGGGAGGGCAATGACGGCCCGAGCTCGGAGGTTGAACGGATTGCGCGCGTCGGCCCGCCCCGCAGAAAACCCGATGCCGATTATGCGGCTGCCAGTCGCGGGTTCACCCTGGCTTGGTCCGCCGAACAAGACGGCGGCGATTTTCCTAGCCTCGCAGTGAAACCGGTAGGACCTGGCCGATTTGTGAGGCGCAGCATTGGCGGCAACACGATCATTTCATACGACGAAGAAAGCTATCAGAAATGCACCTTCGCGCAGCTCTCGCCGCAAATGCAGGCGGCGATCCGCGCCGAGCGGCCGCAATTGACAAGCAGAGCAGCCGCTGCCGGCAGCGCTGGCGCGTCGACTTCGATTCCGGCCCCTGTTACGCCATTCAATATCCGCCCAGGCCATTATGTGCCGGTTGGGGCCGCGTGCGGCACGACGATCGAGATGATCTTTTTCTGCGACGGGCGCCGCGCGGGATGGATCGCCCTGTCGCCCTTCGCGCCGAACCGCATGGAGCCGACCGCAAAAGCACGGCGGCGCGGCGCAGACTGGGTCCTCGATGCCGTAACGGGTGAAGTCCTGCAGGTGAAGGCCGCGGACAGGATCAGCGTTGGCGATCCCAACACGGGCGTCGAAACGATGCGGTGGTGCCCGGCCGGCGAGGTGCGCGCCTCGGCACGGGCGCGGTAGGTAAAGGGCAAACGGCCATGGTTTTTTTGTCCTACGCCGCGCGCGGCGCCCTTCTTGGTTTTCCGGCACTGGCCCTGCCGATATCGGCGTAAAAGAGCGAGGGGCCGTCTCTCGCCGTCTTTGGCGCCCCCTCGGCGGGACAGCCGCCGACATCGAGCGGATAGCGGCGCAGCGCGGCCTCGGCAGCTTCACCGACCATTGCCAGGCGGGGCGGATTTGCCGCTACCGCGTCAGCATCGAGAATCTTTAGGGCATCGAGTTCTTTTCAACCAACTGGGGATTTCGTAGACTGTCTGGCGATGGGCGGGGCCTCGGTCGAGACCGGCCTCACGCTTCGCCGCAATTCCAATACGGCTCCCGTCGATCCGCAGCCCTTTCTGCGCGCGCGACAGGGAAATTGCGCCTACGCCGTTCGAGCCGACATCGGCCATACACGAGGGATGGTCTATTCACTCTCAGTCCGCGCGGTGGATTTCAAGGCGAGTCACGATGCGCAGTATCGGACCCCACCAGTTCCTGCGCGAAATCGCGGCGAAGCGGACAGTGCGCGCTCCCGCCGGAACCGGCCGGATTTTTGAACTCCCCGATGCCGCAGGATCGGATAGGCCTGGAGCAATCTGGCTCGGTGTCCAGCATTTGCAGATGCATTCCCCAAGCGCGAAGCCTTGCCGAATACGCGCCGCGAACTCGTAATTGTCTCACCACTGATCATTTCGCAGCCTGCGGCAAAGTCGGTAAGATCGCCAAAATATCGGGATATCATCAGCCGGCCATCATCCTCCCCTTTTCCTTAATCCGATACGACAGCGGCAGTTTCGCACATTAGACCAGAGGCAATGATGTTTACCCTGTCCCCGCGACCGCTTGGCCGCGCGCTGATGGCTGTCGCCGCTATCGCCGGATTTCCCGTTCATGCGCAACCAGCGGATGAAGGCGACGAGCGTGCAGTCGAACGCGCCTCCGACGCATTTGGCATCCGTATCGGCACCGAGCAGATCGGGCTCTATAATGAAACCCAGGTGCGCGGATTCAACCTGCAGGACGCCGGCAATTATCGGATCAATGATGCCTATTTCGTGAAGTCGGGAGGTCTGATCGACACGGTCCTGTCCGGCGTGATTACGCGGGTTGGCTATAACGCTCTCGACGCCGATTTTGCCGCGCCTTCAGGAGTTGTGGAATATAGGCTGCGTTCGCCCTTCGACGCGCCATCGGTGCAAGCAGAAGCCATGCTTCGCGAATTTGGCGGGCAATCCTACGATCTTCGTTTGGCCCAAACAAGCGCCGACAGCCGCGTCGCTGGGCTGGTCGGCGCGCAGGCGCTGCTCGGTAAAAGCTCGTCAGGCTTGTCGCCCAGATATTATCGTTTCGGAACAGTGGCCGAGTGGCGCCCGGCCGAAGGCGCCAGCCTGACCGGCTTTGCCTCGCTCAATATATTCGACCTTGATGGGATTTATGGTGTCAGCGCGGCGGGCAATGCGCTGCCCCCCAAAATGAAGCACCCCCGCCGTTACGTCACAAGCTGGAGCGATCATGACGGTGCCGACCTCAACCTCGGCATCCTAGGCTCGTCACAACTTTCCAAGACGTTCGCTGTTTCGGGATCGCTCATCTATTCGCGTCTCGATCTCGACCACGCGGACTTCACGCAATTGATCGTCGACGAGAATGGCTCCGGCCGCGCCGTGGCCTTCTCGAACCGCCCGCGCGACAATCAGACCTGGTCGGCGTCATTTGGCGGAAGCTGGCGTCCGGCTGAGGATCATCGCCTGTACGCGGAACTGCGCGGCCGGCAGACACGCAACCGCTTTGCCCCGGGCGTTTCCGTCGACCTCGGCGTCTTCGATCTAGGCCATGGCATCGCGGCATCACCCGAACCCGATCTGCCTCCGTTGTCGACGACGCTTGATGCGATCGACCAATATAGCGGCGCCTTCGGCTATGAAATGACGACCGGACGACTCCGATTGAAGGCCGGAGTTCAGAAGACGTGGCATCAGCGCGAAATCACCGCCCCGGCTCGCCCGCGCGAGTCCAAGACGCAAAGTCCGTGGCTTTACGATGCGTCCGCTGCATTCGCGCTCGCCCCTGATTGGACCGTCTTCGCGAGTGCGACGCGTGGGCTTGAGGAATCCGGCGCGGCGCCGGACAATGCAGCCAACCGCAACGACATTCTGCCGCCCACGATCTCGACGCAGCAAGAGCTTGGTTTCCGTGGACAACTTGCCGACGGGCTGACGCTGATCGGCTCACTCTTTGCGATCAGTAAGGCCGCGCCGGGTTTCAATGCGAACAATGTCTTCGGTCTTTTCGGCCGACTGAGGCACCGCGGCGCCGAACTCTCGTTGGTGGGGAACCTCACACCACGGCTGCGTATCGTGTCGGGTGCCGTCTGGCTCCACGCCCGGCGTAGCGGCGATCCCGTCGAGACCGGCGTTTGGTCGAAAGAAGCGGTGGGTTTGCCCGACGTGCAGGCGATGACCGGTCTTACCTACGCGGTTCCCGGCGTCGACGGTCTGTCGTTCGACGGACAGCTCAGCCATTCGTCGAGCAGGCGCGTCTCTTCGCGGGGCGATTTGCGTACGCCGTCGCTGACCACCGCCGATGTCGGCGCGCGGTACGGATTCGAGATCGGCAAGGCCAAGATGGCACTGCGCGCACGCGTGACAAACCTGTTCAATGCCGACTGTTGGTTTGCCACACGCTCCGAACTGCTCGACCGCCCCGGCCGCCGCGCTTTCCGCCTGTCGCTGACGATGAACTATTGAAGCGCCACGAACGCTCCGCTGGAGATATGGAATGAAAATAATCCTGGTGTCGCTCTTGGGAATGGCCGTTCCTGCAATGGATGATCCCTCGGCAACGTCCTGCACGCCGCTGCCGGGTGTCGAAGCGCTGCGCGACGCGCGCCCTGATTTTGTGATCGTGGGCGAAGCGCATGGCACCGCCGAGCTCCCCGCTGCCTTCGCCGATCTTGTTTGCGCTTACGCCGCGGCGGGTACACCTTTAACCGTCGGATTGGAATTCTTGCCCGCCGAGCAACCGGTGCTCGACGCCTATCTCGCCTCTAGCGGTGATGACGCGGCTAAGGCTGCGTTGCTGGCCTCCCCCGCCTGGACGATCCGCGATGGCCGCGCCAGCCAGGCAATCTTCGGCCTGATCGAAGCTCTGCGAAAGATGAAAGCCACACACGGCGATCTGGCAGTGGTGGCGTTCGACCACCCCAGCGAACGGCCGGGAACATCGGCGACGCGCGAAAAGGGCATGGCGGACCTGCTGCTTGCCGCCAAGCGCGGACGACCCACGGCGCCGGTGCTGGCGCTGACCGGCAACGGCCACGCGGGCAAGAGCGAATGGACATCGCTGGGCCCGCCCTTCGCTGCCATGGCGCAGCTTTTGCCCGCAGAACGCACGATTGCCATATCCTTCCACGTCGAGGGAGGCGAGATCTGGTCATGCTGGCGCGAGACTCCGGAGGCAGACGAAGCATGTGGCCCCAGGCCAATCCGGGCAAGAAGCGACAGTCGCCCGCGCGGTATTGAGGCCGGCAGCGGCCGCAAAGGATTCGACGCCACGCTTTCGGTGGGTTCGCCTTTCACTGCATCGCTCCCGGCGAAGCCCGCGCCTTGAACTGGCCCGGCTCCGGTCGGCGCGCTCCACCGCGCATAGTGGCCGCCAACGACACCTGTTCATCGGCTACCGAAGTCGTTACGCAGGGTGCGATTGACGATTGGTCCTTCGACACAGTCCAGGCGGCGATGAACGAGATGTCTTCCATCCCGGTGCGTCCGATCGAGCTTGCGATCGAACCGCCGTTCCGGTTGCGAGCGCTGGAGGTCACTCCGGCGGCGCTGGAGATACGCCGCGGCAACGACGTCGTGACGCTAGAACCGCGCGTGATGCAGGTCCTCGTCGCGCTCCACCGCGCGGAGGGCCGCGTGGTCAGCCGCGAAGAACTGCTGGAACTGTGCTGGGAAGGCCGGATCGTCGGCGACGATTCGCTTAACCGCAGCGTCAGCCAGCTTCGCAAGGCGCTCGCCGACGAGGAAGACGTATCGGTCGATACGATCCCGCGCGTCGGCTATCGCCTGCTGGTACCGAAAAGTCCGCAGACTTCCACCGCGACGCCTGAACCCCCGCCGGCGCGACCGCGCCTCTCCTTCCGCACCAAGGCTACCGCCTCGGTCGCGGTCGTCGCCGTGTGCGCCATCGCCGGCGCGCTCGCGCTTTATGCGGGGAGTTCCAAAAGCTGGTCGGCCAGCGGCATACGTCCCCTGACGCAGGAAGCCGGCGTCGAAATGTTCCCCGCCATGTCGCCCGACGGGCTGGCGGTGGCGTATGCCGCCGGGCCCGGTTTCTGGGAACCGCGCGACATCTATGTGCGCAACGTCAGCGTCGGCGACGCCACCCCGGTGCGCCTCACCCAAACACCGGATGCCGATGAATATGCGCCCGCGTGGAGTCCCGATGGTTCCCGCCTGGCCTTCCTGCGCGAGGATGCATCGGGCGAATGTTCCGTCATAATCATGGCGCCGCCCAATGGCCCCGAACGCTTTGTCAGCAAATGCTCCGATGCCTATGCGGGCCTTGCATGGTTGAACCCGAGCACGCTGGTTATCGAAAATCGGCCGGTCGGGGCGCGCGCGCGACGCCTCGTCGCGATCGATATCACAAGCGGGCGCGCACGCCCGCTAACCAATCCGCCGCCCAACATGCTCGGCGACGGAGCTCCAAGCGTATCGCCCGACGGCCGCTGGATCGCATTCCGCCGTACCGCAGCCCTCGGCAGTGATTCCATTCACGTGCTCGACACGCGGACCGGAGCGACGAAAGGGTTGGCGGATGGTGGATGGAAAGCCGTCGGCTTCACCTGGGCGAACGACCAGCGCACGCTATTCTTCAGCAGCAATCGTGGCGGCGACTTCGGCCTGTGGGCGATCGATACAATGAGCGGAGCAGCGCCGCGCCGCGTCACATTGGGGATGTTGCCGCTCGGTAGGTTGTCGGCGGATCGCGAGGGCCGAAAAATCGCGGTGGAGACAGGGAGAATCCAGGCATCGCTCTCGCTAATCGACCGCGATGGTGGGCGGTCAACGCCGCTCCTAGCCCCCGAGGGCGTCGACTGGGATCCGGATGTCAGTGCCGATGGCGCAACGGTATTTGCGTCCGATCGCAGCGGCACCAATCAATTGTGGGTGCATCGGCCCGACGGACGCCTCGTCCGGCTGACCGACATGAAAGCCAGCTATGTTTTCGCGCCGCGCTGGTCTGTCGATGGCAAACAAATTCTCTTTCTCGCTGTCATTGGAGGCAAAACCGACGTCTTTTCCCTGCGACACGACGGTTCGGGACTGACCCGCATCACGAGCGATGGCGCGCCAAAAGGGCGCGCGATCTTGTCGCCGAACCACGATCAGCTTTTCGTTACATCGGTCAGCGGCTCAGGCTGGCACCTCGTTAAGCATGATCTTCGATCAGGGCGCAGCGCGCCGGTGCGGAATACTGCGGGCATTGCCATCATCGAGCGCGCGGGCGACCGCTTGTTCGCCCGGCGCACGGGCGCCAACGGCATCGTCGAAATCGATACAGCGTCGGGCGCTGTGCGCAAATTACCGACCAACATCGACGTCGAAGGAATCGAAAATTGGGCGCCGCGTGCTGACGGCATCGTCCATGTGCGCGGGACCGGGCCATCGGCCGAATTGTGGTTGACAACTTGGGCCGGGGTGAGCCGCCGACTTGCTGCGTTGCGTCAGGCTCCGCGAGCCCCGTTCGCGATTGCCCCGAACGGCGACATTATCACCCCCGAACTGATCGCAGGCGACCGCGATCTCATGCTGATCACTCTCGGTTGACCGCCGCCCATCATCGACTGCGGACTTCGATCCGCAGTTGGTAAATGCCCGGCCCGGTCCGTTCGAATCCGCTCGTAACTGATGCTCGCCAAGCATAATCGCGCTGAGGCGTCAATGCCATGCTGACCATCATTGGGCGGCCGCGATGGCTCGCGGTGACGCGATAGGGCACCGGGCGCAGCCCCGTTACAACCCAGCCTTCGCCCGTGCTGCGCAGCCGTTTTTCGATCGGCGAGCCGCCGCCGACAGGGTGCAGTGTCACCGTCACTTCATTAAGCGGCGTATAATCGCCGATCGCCGAGTTGACGACGAGCATCCCGCCGACGCCATAGGCATCCTCGGTGGTCTGCTCGGCGAAACGCAGTCGGAAGTTCCGCACCGCACCCGCATTGCCGGCGAAGGGCGCGCTATTGTCGGGGACGAGGTCGACCGTCATGTGCGTACTGTCGATGTTCAGCGTCGCCTTCGCATGCGCAGTCCATACGCCGGGGGGTTGGGGAAGGTGAATCCGGTAGCGCCCCTGCCGGTCGGTCCGCGCCGACCGGCTGATGCTGACCCCGCCGGGATTCGACTGATAACGCGCCGTCACTTCGGCATCGGCGACCGGCCGCCCCTGCTCATCGGCAACCTGCCCCTGGACGGCGCCCTTCACAGGTGTCTGCGCCTGCACGGCGGCTGGAGCGGCGAACAGCAGGGCAACGGCGAACAGGAAACGGGACATCATGAAACCCTCGGAAATTCAGCGAATGGCATAACGCTCGAAAATCGCGTCGAGTCGCCGCTCGTGCCGTTCCGACAATTCGACGCGGCGGCGCGTGAAGTCCGCGACACGATCGGGCATATAGGCGTCGAGCGTCGCGTCGAAGGCCTTCAACTCGTCGGCGAACGCCGCATATTCGTCCTTATACGCCTGCTTGTACCCCTCGCGCATGTCGAGAAATGTCCAGTCGGTCCGGTGAACATGCGGGTCCCAGCTGTTGCGAACCTGTTTCAGCGCGCGTTCGGCATTGCGTAGCCGGATCTGCGCCGCGCGCGTTTCGGCATCGCCCAGCGGTGCGATGAAATCATCGACCAGCGGCGCCGGCTGAAATTCGAGAGACCCCAATGGCGCGATGTACCCGTCGGCTTTTGCGGCCTCACGGGCATGATAGCGCTGCCACGCGCGTTCGAGCGCGCGCCGCGCCTCGACCACGCGGCGCACCGCATCTTCCAGCCGGGCGTGCATCACATCGTCCGGCGCATTCACGACGACGATCTGTTCGAACTCCCTCGTCAGCGTGTCGATCTCCGCGACGGCGGTCTCGATCTCGCCCAGCTCCGCCGACGCGCTCCGGCGCGACACCGCAAATGCGCGCATCGCGCCCGCATAGTGCCGCGTGGCGTCGCGATAGTCGCCAACCGCCTGCAACTGCTCACCCTCATCGTCCGACGCGCGTTCGATCCGCCGACGCAGCCGTTCCGCGTCGTCGAGGTGCAAATCCGCCAGGATCGCATCGGGGTCTCCCGCGTCGGCCGGTTCCTCGACCTCGACGGGGACCACCGCGCCGCCGCCTCCGCTGTGGCGTGCCATCAACGCATTCATCCGCCGCACGACCGCCAGGCATTCCTCGGGGTCGCTTTCAGCCAGCTCCGATGCTTCGTCATATAGCGCCTGAAGCTCGTCCGGTACCTTATACGGCACGTCGCCGGGCAGCTGCGACACTGCTTCTGCCGCTGACTGGAGCGGGTCGTCGCACGCGCGCGCCATCGCACTCGCCGGCACCAGCGCAAACGAAACGGCGGTGGCCACAAGGCCGTACCGGCTTATCAGCATCGCCGCGATACCCGTTCCGTCAGGCCGCCTCGGCGGGGCAGGCCGGTGATACGAACGCCCCCACCTGACGCGTACGAATGACGTGCGTTTCGCCATTCAGCTCCATTTCCATCGTGCCTTCGACATCGAAGGATTCCTTCTGGAACGTCCCCTCGATATTAAGTCGGCTGCCCGACGGATGCCGCGCCGCGACCTCGATCGTGCCGCCCGACATGCGGTTGGTGTCGACCGTCCAGCCGTCCTCGATCGTGCCCGGCACGGCAAAACGCCCCGCCACTACGTCCGCCGCGCGGATGCACCGTTCGTCTTGATGATCGACGTCGCCGGTCTGGACGACGCGGTACAGGCCTGCGCGCAGCGGTTCACCGCTCGCGCTCAGCGTCGATCGCTCGCTCGCGTCATCGTTCTTGGCCGTGCTGCACCCGGCCAGCAACAGAACGCCGCCCACGGTCAACAGGGCCTTGGATGGCTTCAACATTTCGGCTTTTCTGCCGGCGGAGCCATGCGATTGGTGGCATCGGCGACGTCGATCGCGGTGTTCGCGGCCGAATTGACAAGCGCACCGCCCGTGCCCGCCTTGCCCGCGACAACGCTGACTAGACCCGAACTGCGCGCAGCGCGCAGCAGTCCGCCCAAGGCCTTCTTTTTCTTCTTGCACGCCTTGGGCGGGTCGACTTGCTCGGGCGCCGCGGCCGTCGCCGGTTGCTCGTCGATGGGGGTCGCAGCCGAAGCGGGTGCGACAAGGGCAAGTGCGGGCAGAACTGACCAGAATACAGGTTTCATTGCTATCTCCTCTGATGATCGGGATCAGCGGACGGCGGTACATCAAGCCCTACCAGTCACGCCGGACGGGTCTCGCCTGCCCTGCCCGGCCGCGCGGCATAAGCACGTGCGCGACGAACGGCGGAACGATGCGACGAGCGGGCGGACCAAAGAAACCCCGACCGCGTCTGGACGCGGCCGGGGTCAAGGGCCGGGACATCGAACCTGATGTCCCGGCGACGGAAAATTGATGGTCAGAACCGGACTGACAGGCCGCCGGAGAAGGTGCCGCGATCACTGTTCGCAAGGTCCCGGCTATAGCCAACATTGACCCGCACCGACGGCGCCAGATCGATCGACGCGCCCACGGCAAGGTTCGCCGCGCTGCGGTCGAGCCGCGCGCCGTCGACGCGTATCCCCGCGCCCGGCGCGCCGGTAAAGCCGCCGGTCGCAGTCGCCGACATGCCGTCGAGCGTGAAGCGATAACCCATCGCTATATAGGGAGTGAAGGCAGTGCCACCCGCATCCAGCGTCGACGACAGCTGCAAGGCAACGTCGCCGTAAAGGCCGCGCATGCGCTTTTCGTCGACCGCCAGGCCAAAGGCGCCCGCACCGCTTTCAACCACCGCATCGCGCTTGGTATCGACATAGGTTAGGCCGACGCGAGGCGCCAAACGGATGGCTCCCAGCATCATGCCATAATCGACCGTCAGGTCGGCGACCCAGCTGTCCAGGTCGTAACGGCCTACCGCTGCGGATGAGGGCGCCGCGATCAGCGAACGGCTGGTGGTCGCGTCCGCACCGACCCGCGCCAGCATCGCATGGACACCCAGCCCGCCCAGCCGCGCATTGGCATAGGCCCCGACAGCAAAACCGTTTGCCTTTGTCTCGGCGCCCAGCGCGCCCAGGCTCTGCCGCGTGTCGAGCGAGCCGATGAACAGGCCCGCCTGGGTGTTTTCGCCGAAACCATAGCCGACGCCACCATAGACACCGTCGGTGCTGCTGTGACCCCCCGACGCGCCCGTCCTCACGCTGCCGTTCAGCTTGCCGTCGCCAAGCGCTGCCTGTCCGAACAGGAACAGGCCATCGCGCTTCGGCGCAACGGCGACCATCTGGCGCGTGCTGGCCGACAGGGTCAGCGCCGCGTCGGAGCCGATATGGAGCGCCGAGGCATAGGCTTCGCCGGTGAGCTGCGCAAAGGCGTTCTGGTTCGCCCGCCCCTCGGCATCGGTCAGAACGTTCAGCGCGTCGGTATAGGCCTGCACGCCATAACCGCCGCGGAGCACCTCGTTCGAATAGTCGATGCTGGTCCGCACGTTCGATGGATAATGAGCATCATTCTCGAACTCGCTGCGAATTTGCAGGCGATTGCCGTTCTGGACGACGAAGCCGAAGATCGTGTCGGACTTGTTGATCGTCGTGAAGCGGCCCTCGATGCCGCCTTCGGCCACGACAAGGTCGAGCAGTTCGCCTGGCGTCCCCTGAAGCACCCCGGTGATGTCGACAGCGGCGCCCTGCTCGATCGTCATCGCCCCCGAAATGTTCAGTAGGTCGCTGGCCGTCGGCGTCAATTCGAGGAGCAGGTTGGATCCGGTGCGGAAGATAACGTCGCCATTCACCGTCATCGTGCCCGGCGAAGCGCCCGGTGACAGCGTGCCGCGCACGTCGATATCGGCATTGACCGTGCCCGCCGACCCGAAGGTCGCGCCCGTGCCGACAAGGATCGCCGACGACGAGGTAATCGTGGTGCCCGCCTGACCGATGAGCCGGCCGCCGGTGATCGAAACGCCCTCCCAGCTGGTATCGCCGGTGAGCGAGATCACGCCGCCGCTAACCGCGAGCCGTTCGAAATCCGACACTTCCTCGCCGCTGAACTCGAACGGATTCTCATAGGTTGATGCCGTGCGAAGCTCGATCGTATCGCTCCCCGTCCCGCCCGAATAGCTGTTGCCGGGATCAAAGCTTCCAAGGATCAGGCGATCGTCGCCCGCGCCGAGGTCGACATCCCCAACAAGTGTGCCCAGCACCGCGAGCGTATCGCTGCCCGCTCCGCCGATGACCGGCGCGGTCAGCGTCGTGCCCGCAACGATTGTCGTCAACCCGCCGTCAATCGACACCGAGTCGAAGGTCGAGTCGGTATCGATGCGCAGTTCGCCCGCGCCCGAGCTTTCGAGCCGCTCGAAATTTGTCGCGCCGACGGACGAAAGCGTGCGAACCGTGCCCTCGCTCTGATTGAGCTGGAGCAGGTCATCGCCGTCACCGCCGTCCACTCCGCCGGCAACGGTCGCACCGCTGGCGAGAAGGAAGCGGTTGTCGCCGGCCCCGAAGGTCACGCCCTCCGCCGACGTCAGGCTGCTGCCCGCACCGAGTTCGAGCGCGCCATCGATCCCGACGGTCTGGAAGTTATAAGCGCCGCCGAGCAGCGCCAGCGTGCCCGGCCCCTCGGACTCCAGATCCTCAAAATTCTGGATCTGCGATGCGATGACCGTACGGCTTTCTTCGGCGCCCGACTGGATGCGAAGCAGGTCACGGCCTTCGCCACCGTTGACCGTGCCATCGAACGCCGCGCCGGAGGCAATGATCAGCTCATTGTCCGACCCGTCGAAATTGACCGTCTGTCCGGCCCCCAGATTGCCGAGCGTCAGCTGCGCCTCGCCAAAAATATTGGCGACCTCAAACCCGTTCATGCCGTTGATCGTCGATGCGTTCGTCAGCGTCAGGTTGAGCGTGTCGTTGCCCGCGCCGCCGTCGAGCGCGCCTGACAGCACCCCCGCCAGCGTCAGGTTCAGCGTGTCGTCGCCTCCGCCAAGACTGACGCCGCCCGCCAGCGTACCCGTCACCGTGACGATGTTGTTGCTGTCGTCGCCGACGATATTCTGGATGGTGCCCGTGCCATCGTTGAGGATCAGGTTCGCACCGTCGAGGAGTTCGATCGTGTCGATATCCTGATCGAGCGTGACGTTGATTGTGCCCTGCCCGCGTGCGGCATAGGATTCGAAACCGGTCAGCCCGCTCGGCAAATTGCCCGTGGCGCCGGCAAGCAGGAATTCGAAAGTGTCGATACCCTCGCCGCCGTCGAGCAGCCCCTCAATCACGCTGCCCACGCGCGCGACATAGCGGTCGTTGCCCGCGCCCAGCAGCACGTCGCCCTGGATCGTGCCCGAATTGACGACGATGTCGTCGCCCGCGCCCAGATCGACGCTGCCCGCGATCGTGCCATTGTTGGTGATGCGTTCGGACCCGTCGCTGCCGGTGAAGGTCACATCGCCTTGGCTGCTGACCGTATCGCCTGCATCAACCTGAATCGAAATGTTGGCGAGGCCAACGGTATCGACATCAAATTCGCCAACCACCGACAGGATTCCGGTGCCCTGCTGGGCGCCGGCCAGCCCCTCGATCCGCTCGAACTCGCGATATTTGGCAGCGTCGAGCCGGCCATTTTCGCTGCCGCTGCCGTCGATCAGCAGCGTATCGGTGCCGTCGCCGCCGAAAGCCGTTCCGGTCAGTGTCCTGCCGAGCGCAAAGACATAGGCGTCATCGCCCTCGCCCAGTCGTACATCGCCATTGACCGTGCCGCGGTTCTCGAACCGGTCGTCACCATCGGCCAGATCGACATTGCCGATGATCTCACCTTCGTTGACGATGTCATCGGTGGTGCCATAGGTCTGGATTGCGCTGGCGACCGTGCGCTCATAGCTGCTGTCGCTGATCGCACCCGGTACGTCCATGCTGGTGCGGCGGACGATTTCATTCTCTTCCAAAACCGTATCGATCCCGCTGCCGCGGATTGTGCCGCTGTTCGTCATGCGGAAGAGCGCGCGGGCCGGGCCATCGGGGTTGTTGGCGTGAACGAGAACCGCCACCGATTCTCCACCGGTCGCTTCGATAGCGCCGTCGTTATCGAACTCGACGATCGCATTGTCGCCATAGATTTGCGCGCCAAAGCCGTAAGCAAGGCCCGTCCCGCCATCGATGTCAGTGCTGCCGCCATTTGCGCGGATCGTGCCGCTGTTGCGGACGATTGCAGTGGTCTCGGGATCGCCGCTTTGCGAGCTTCCTGTCGATATCACGGTTAGGCCGCTACCGCCCGCTCCGCTGCCCTCGATCGTACCACTGTTGTCGATCTCGATCGACGCCGCCTCGATCCTTGCACCGCCGTCAGTCCGGCTGACCGCCGAAATCTCGCCGTCATTGTCGAGTTCGACGCGGCCTTGCGACCGCACGCTCATGCCGAAATAGCTGTCGGCGTTCGAAGCCGGCGTAACCTGCGCGATGCGACCATTCGCGCCGTTGTTGATGCGGGCGCGATGGTCGGCGTTCGAGAATACCGCTGAAAAGGCGGAACTGTTCTGCGAGGTGGCGGAAATCAGGCCCGAATTGATAAAATCAAGCGCGTCGCCATCATTCTGGGCGCTTTCGAGCCTTACGCCGCGACTGCCGGCCAGCGTGCCTTCGTTACGGATCGTCCCGCTAAAACCTTCGCCCATAAGCGCATAATTGCTAGAACTTATGTCGCCGCGATTGACGAAGGTTCCGCCGCCGGGAACATTGGCAATGCCGCGCAGATAGGCGCCATATCCGTTCCCCGACGCGATATCGGCATCGTTGACCACGGTTCCGTCGCCGATCATCATCATGCCGTTCGACAGCACGCCCTCGGCTGTCACCGTAACGACCGTATCTGCCCCCGATGCTTCGATCCCATGCAGTTCGAACCCCGAGCGGCCGTCGCTGTTGAGCGTCCCGTTCGCCAGCGCCGCCGTCGCGCTTTGCGAATAGGACCGGCCATAGGCGTCGTGGTCACCGCCACCGCCGCTGATCGCGCCCGTAACGGAGCCATCGCCTTTCGCAAGATAAATGTCGTTGCCGCCGCCAAGTTCGATGTCACCGACAATTCGGCCCTCGTTGATAATCACATCGGTGCCGTTGGTACCGCCATAGGCTGTCGCGCTGTTTCCCGTGCTCTCGAACGCCTGACCGACGCGGATCAGTCCTTGCGCGCCATTGCGCAATACCGTTGACGAATCTGTCCCCTGCGCCTGCACCGCCGCGCCGAACAGGCTGGAAATTTCGCCGTCATTGACGATCAGAGTATCGCCCCGCGCTACGATCGCATCGCCCGACGCCTGTATCTTGCCGATCTGTCCGCCATTTCGCCGATTGGTTATCGTCGCGCTCGTTGCGTCGATCGCATTCGCATTGATCGCACCCGCGGCGCGCGTGTTGATGCCAGAAATGGTACCGAGATTGTCGACCGACCCGCTGGTCCGAATCGCCGCCGATCCGTCGCGGGTAGGCAACGACGTTTCGCGGATCTGCACAGTAGCCCCTGCCTCCACGACCGTTTCCGCGTTACCCGCATTGAGCGCAGTCCCACTCGTCGTGCTGATGGTGGCATTTCCCGTGACGCGGACGCTGTCTGCCACTTCCGCGTCGATCAGGGCGATGGCGTTATTCGCCTGGCCGACCTGGTTCGCCCGGATAATGAGGTCGATCTTGCCGTCGCCGCCCTCGCCAAGTCCGCGCGACGTCGAAACGTCATGGACAATGATCGCCGACCGGCCCGGTGTGGCAGTCGTGTTAACGGTCGCATCGACATTGATTGTTCCGTCACCGCCGAGGTTGAGCGTTTGCTCCATCTCGTTGTTGCCGCCTGCCGTGGGCGCGGTAAGAGTCAGAACAGAATCATTGCCCGACGCCTCATAACCGACCGAACCGAAGGTGCGGCCGTCGGAAAGTTCGGCCGTGCCCTCAAAAACGCTCTGGGTCGTCGTACCTTGCGCGCGCAGCCAGAGATCGTCAACGCCGTCCCGCATGATCAAATCGCCGGTCAGCAAGGCGGGGCTGTTCGCCGTCGCGCCGAGATTGACCGCGCCCGCCGCGTGATCGAGCCGCCCGGCATTCGCGTCGAGCACCACCCGGCCATCTGCCGCTGGCACCGCCACATCGCCCTGCTGAGTCTGACCTTCGGGTAGATAAACGAAGCGATCCGACGACTGGGCGTGAGCGGCCGAAGCCAAGATGATCGAAATGCCGGCGGCGCTCGCCAGCAAGGACGAACGGTTGGGCGCGCGGGAGACACGGAGCTGGGCGATGCGGGGATGGATGGGTTTCACGGGTGGGGGACCTTTTCAATAACCTGAATGGTTGCCGGAGCGCGCAGTGCGCGCGCCGGCAACGCCACGCGACCGGGGAGTCCACATAGCGCCCGGCGCATTGGCCGACCGGCGCCATCGCCGGGATAGGCGCCGCGACCAACGGCGCACTCACGCGATCAATGGCTGCATTTCATGCAAAAAAAGATCATGATTTTAATGCACTACATCATTGGAAAATCAGCTGGCCATCAGGCCGCCATCATGGCTTTTGCGGCGACGGCGATCTAAACCGCCGCCAACACCGAACAGCGATGGGCACCATGATTCAGCCGTTTCCGGATTCCTTTATGTCCAAGCGCGCCGACGTGTCGGCAGCTGCGCAGCCGTTGGTCTTCGCCATATGGACCACAAGCTATCTGGCGATCGACCTGATCATGTGGGCCGGGGGACGATCCACGCTGGTCAGCAATATCGTCATCAGCCTGCCAATGATGCTCACCGCTCCGGCTCTGACCCTGGCGCTCGAAAAGGTGCGGCGACGATTGCTTCATCTCGGTCCGGTCCCAACGGCGTTTGCACTGGTCCCGCTGGCTATCGGCGCAGCGATGGCGCAGGGCGTGGTCGATTATTCCGTGGTCCGCGTGGCGGCGACGATTCTCTTTGCCGACTGGCAGGCCTATGTCCCGAGCGAGCATCGCCAGTTCGGGTTTGGCATTTACGTTTACACGCTGCATTTCCTGTGCTGCCTGCTCGCCCTGACGCTGCTTCAGGCGCGGCATTCGGTGGAAGTCGCGGCGCGGCAGCATGATGAGGCGCTGGGCGCTCGGCGCCGGGCGGAGGCCAAGGCGCTGCGCCTTCAGCTCAATCCGCATTTCCTGTTCAACGCCCTCAATTCGATCGCAGCGCTGGTCGCGACAGGAGGGAACCGCGTCGCCGATGCGATGATCTGCCGCCTCAGCGACTTCATGCGCGCAACCATGATGGTGGCTGCCGAAAACGACGTGAGCCTGGCCCACGAAATCGCGACGACCGAATCCTATCTGGCCATCGAACGGCTGCGGTTCGGCGACCGCCTATCCTTTGCGTTCAGTATCGCGCCCGATGCATGGGATGCCGCTATACCTGCGCTCATCCTTCAGCCGCTGGGCGAAAATGCCGTAAAACATGGCCTCGCCGGCCCGCATAGCGCCATCCACCTCCAGATCGACGTCAAACGAATGGGCGACCTGTTGGCCATTACCGTGACCGACCGACGCGTCACCATGAACGCCGATGCGGGAAGGATCGCTGTCGGCGGCACCGGGATCGGCCTCAGCAATGTTCGGGATCGTGTCGCCTTGTTCGGCGAGGGCCGCGGGCAAGTGGAAACCGAAATCCTCGCCGACGGCTTTTGCGTGCGATTGGTCATACCCTACCTACGCTTCGCGACCGCTGGTGGACCTTCCCAATGAAACGGCGCATCGAAAGGCCGGTCGATATCGTCGCGATAGACGACGAACCGCTTGCGCTCGCGCGGCTGGCGATGCTCGTTCGGGATATCCCCGGCACGAGGTTGATCGGATCGAGCTGCGATCCTGACGTCGCTCTGGCATTTATCGCGGAGCGACAACCCGACATCGTCCTGCTCGATATCCAAATGCCGGGGACAAACGGTATCGAACTGGCGTCGAGGCTCGGCCATGTGGACGGCTATCGCCCCTTCGTCATTTTCGTAACCGCGTTCGAACAACATGCCATACGGGCCTTTCAGGCCCAGGCAATCGACTATGTCCTGAAACCTGTCACGCAGGCTCGCCTCGAACAGGCGATCGCCCGTGTCCGCTTCTTGGTGCATCATCAGCGCATGTCGGCGGCGGCGCGCGACCATGAACGACGCCTGATGGAGTTGAGCGAGTCCGCAGGCCCAAATAATGATCCGCGCGACAGCGAAGAGATTTGGGCGATGCGCGGAAGCGAGTTCGTGCGGCTGCGCACCGGAGAGATCGAGCGCGCCGAATCCGAACGAGATTATGTCCATCTTCACAATGGCGAACGCGCATTCCTTTTGCGAACCACGCTCGGCGCGTTGCACGAACGATTGGGACACGACCGCTATGTTCGCGTCCGCCGTTCGGCGATCGTCCGGCTCGATCGCATCAGCGCCGTGCGCAACCGTGGATATGGCGATATTCGGATTCTGCTCCACTCCGGCGCTGCGGTGCAGGTCGGGCGGACCTATCTGAAGCCGCTAAGGCACCGGCTAATGGGACTAAATCCCGGCGAACGCTTCAGCCTCTTGGACGCCTGAACTGCCGCGGCAACGCTTTTATGGCCCGAAGGACGGGCCGGCGCCGTTCATCGAACTCTCTCTGCGTTCGTCGCGAACGCGCTTGCCGATCGTCGCGATCACAATTGTTGCAGGACCGCGGGAGACCCGCTCCGGTCTCGCTCCAGATAACGAAAGGCACATCGTGAACGGATTGATAGGGTTGGGAGGAACGCTGACAGTCCTGGTGTCGGTGGGACTGGTGTTGGGCTATACTGATCGCCAGCGATTTTCCTTGCGCTGGCTTCTGGTCGCGGCGCTGCTCGTGGCGCTCAACGATGCGCTTCTGACCCGCGCTTATGGACTGCTCCCTGACCTGATCGGCGGATCATGGAACTGGCAAGGCAAGCTACTCGCCCTTGGCGCCACTCTCGTCATCGCTTCGCTGCCTGCCTTCGGCTGGCGCCCCTCTGGCCTTGCGCTTGCGCAGGAGCCAGGAAGCCTTCGCGCGACGCTGCCCGTCGCAGGCGTCTATTGCGGCTTCTTCATCGTCATCGCACTTGCTTTCCCCGGCGGGCCGACTGACATGGAAACCTCCATTTTTCAGCTGACCATGCCCGGAATCGAAGAGGAACTCTTCTATCGCGGGATATTGTTGTTTGCGCTCAGCCGGGCATTTCGGGGCCGGTGGCGGTTTCTGGGCGTCGATTGGGGCTGGGGCGCGGCGCTTTCCTGTATGCTGTTCGGGATAGCCCATGCTTTCGGATATTCGGACGGACATTTCTCATTCGACGGGGCCGCCATGACGTTGACGGCCCTTCCCGCATTCCTTGCCGTCTGGTTGCGTTTGCGGACGGGAAGCGTGCTTCTGCCGGTCCTGTTGCACAATTTTGGCAACTCTTTTTCATTGGTCGCTTGATGCGATTGCGGCGGGTCCGGTCGCTGCGCCCGATCGATGTCGGGGACATTGATGTCGGGGAGTGCGGAACCGCGCTCCCCGACATCGCCACGCAAGCGGGACTGCTCATTGGCAGTCAGGGATATGACCGTTTCCGGCGGGCATGAGCACGGCCCCCGCGACAAACGGCCCGCCTGCGCGATGAATGCGCGCGCTTCGCCTGCATTGCGGCAATAACGCGGAGGCAGACCCACCGTTGGCCGCCGAGTTCCCGCGTTCGTCGCGGACCTGATTGCGCGGCCCATTGCATCCAGCTTGGCATTTCGTCCGAACAGATAGGGGACGACCTATGCCCATTCCTTTGCGCACGCTACTTTTCGTGAGCCTGGCGCTGCCCCTCCCCGCTGCGGCGCAGACGCTCCCTCCCACGCCGAACCCGTCGGCGGCGGAATCGCGGCGCGAGATCGAGAACAGTCGACGCGAAGCGCGCGAGAATCTGGAACGCGGACGGCGCGGCGAAATCGATCCGCGCGAAATCCGCCGCCCCCGCGACGCGGCTCCAACCGAAAGCTCGGCCGTACCTCCCGAGGTCATCGCGCGCTGGCGGGCCACGCCGCCTGAACGGCTGGGCACCGACCTGGATTTCGTGCGCGCAATGCAAAATGACGATCCCGCCGCTCTCGCACATTGGGAGGGTGTGCTCATGGAAATGAACAGCGATTTGCGTGCCGACGCGGGATCACGGCGATGGATGGGCGGCCCGGTCCACATTCCCGATCAGGGCGCTGTCGACATCACCATCGCTCAGCGCCGAAAGCCGCCGGAGCGCCAGGGCGTCAAGCGCAAGCCTGCCGAGGAAGAGCGTGGGGACGAGAGCGGGCGGAGGAAGCGAAATCCGGCGCAGGAACGCGACGCACTGGAACGCGAGCTGCGCGAGGCACGCCGCCAATATGACGATGCGATGCGGCGGCGTGACGACGATCCAGGCAATCAGGACCTGATCCGGATGGCCGAACACCAATCGGCAAGGGTCCGCCTTGCCGAAGAGCGCTATCAGACGTTTCTCCGTGAAAATGCGCCCGATGAATATCGGGCGCGCCAGCAACAGCTGGAAGCTATCGATCGACATATGGCCGACCCGCGCCAGCTCGACCGAGGGCAAATCCCGCGCCGTGCCGAGCCCGCGGAGCGGCCCAATGGTTCCCCGCTCTCCGAATATGAGGGCCGTCAAGGCACCAACCCGAATCATCGGATGCAGGGAACGCCGGAAGGCGGCGAGGGACCTATCATGCCGGGACGTGCGCACCAGTCCCCGCCAGCGCAAAGACCGGCAAGCCCGCAACTTCCCGAGTATCGCCCGCCCGCCGCAGATTAGGACGAGAGCCCACGAATTGCACTTCTTCGTCCGGCGAGGCAAATAAGCCATGGCGGCTGCGTCCGTGGGGCAAGGACGGCCACGCCCGGCGGCTATCCCGTATCTGTTGAACAGCCCTTATCCAAAACCACAGCGCGGCCATATAAAAGGGGTGGGTTCATGCGAACCCACCCCTTTCTGCCGTCAAACTATCGATCAGAAGCGGATATTGGCTCCCACTGTGAAGGCGCGGCCGAACAGATCGAACGCATCGCCCGTCTCAAGACCTGTCGGCGTACCGAACGGGGTGCCGGGCAGGTAGGGCGGCTGCGTGTCGAACACATTGTCGATCCCGAAATAGAAGCTGTACTTCTCATCGATCTCGTACCGGACCTGCAGGTCGTGCAGCCAATAATCGTCGATCTTGTTCAGCGCGAGGATGTCGGGATTGGTGCTGGTAAAGTTCAGCACATAATCACCGCCGCTCATGAACTTGGTCTGCCAGCTGAAGGTGAAATCATCGACCGAATAGGCGGCCCGGCCGGTGAAGCGGTGGCGTGAAAAAGCCTGCCCGAAGGTGCCGGCGGCGTCCTCGACCGGCGCGACCGGATCCGCCTGCGTCGAATTTTCGATGAGGTAGGTATAGTTGGCCGTGATCGACAGCCGATCGTTGGGCGCGATACCCAACCCGGTCCAATAGCGCAGGCCGACGTCGATGCCGCTGTTTTTATATCCGGCCACATTGATCAACTGGCCATCGACCCGGGTAACGCGGCCCGTGTTCGCATTGCGGACGACATTGTCGCAATAGAGCGGCAGGTCGGTCAGCAAACACTGCTGGATCGAATAGGTGCGATCGATCGTGTTGATCGCCCGGTCGATAGCGATGTCGTAATAGTCGAGAGTCAGTGACAGATTGGGCACCTGCACCGGCGTGATCACCGCACCGATGGTGAAGGTCCGCGCCTTCTCCTCCTGCAAGTCCAGATTGCCGCCCAAAAACCCGTTAATCCCTTGCAGGTCGGCGAGCGTATATTCGAACACGCCGTTCGCAGCGATTGCCGCCTGGATCGCCGGGATCGCGCGGCAGGCCGCCGCATATTCGTTCGACGTCGAGGCCGTCACGCCGTTGCATGGGTCGGCGACGGCCTCAAAGGTTTCGGAAGGTTGGCCGAACAGTTCGGATGCGTTCGGCGCCCGGTTCGCTTCGGCGTAGACGCCGCGCAGGCGTAACCCTCCGAACGGTTGCAGCTCGGCGCCGACGTTCCAGCTCAGCACGCTGCCGACGGTCGAATAATCGGACAGCCGGGCGGCCGCGATCAGGCCGAAATGATCGACGAAGCTGTCACGGATCAGGGGGATATTCACTTCGCCATAGATTTCCTTGACCGAGTAACTGCCGACAAGGTCCGGGGTCTGGTTCCCCGAATTGCCGCCGGTGTTGGTCAATATGTCCCAGTCGCTGACCGACTTCTCCTTGCGATATTCGAAGCCCACCGCAAAGCCGACGTCGCCGGCGCCCAGATCGAAGGGCGTGCCGCTGAGCGTTGCGGTGGCCACATGCTGCTGATTGGTAATTTCCTGCGACTTGGGAATAACCGCCTGAACATAGGCGGCCGCGCGCGGATCGACCGTATCATAGCCAAAAAGATTGATCGGGATGCAGCCCTCCGCACGAGCCGCGGGGTCGGCGCAGACGATATCAACGCCCAGAACATCGCCTGGACCCACCCGAACGGCATTCAGCGCGTTTCGATAGCGGCGATTGTCGATGTCCTCGCTGGCGTTGTAATCGTTCATATAGCCATAAACATAGCTGGCCTCATATTTGAACCGCGACCCGAGATCGCCGCGAATGCCCGCAACCGCACGCCAGGTGTCGCGACGTACGACATTGCTGCGGTCGAACACGTCGTTTTGACGGCGCCGGAACTGGATTGCAGCAACATCATTGTCGGGATCGGCATCGCTGTTACGCGCCGCAATTGCCGCGGCAACCTCTGCAGGAATAAAGGGGTTGGTTATCGACATGCCGAGATCGTCGGGGTCGGTATAAACATCGAGCCATTCGAGCGCGAAGGCTTCGATCTGACTGTTCGACCGCACACGCCCATAGGTCAGCTCGCCAAACAGCTTCGTCCCCTCGGCGATGTCGAAATTGGCAATCGCGGACCCGAGATAGCGTTCGACCGGCACCGAGATATAGCGATCATTGTTTCGGTTATAGCCGGCGCCGGCGGGAAAACCTGCCACGACATTATTGTCCCGGTCGAAGGTGAACAGACTGCCACCCTGATAGGCATTGTTGGCGAGGCCGTCGGCATCGACAAGCTGGAACCGGCCCTGCGACGCATAGCTGCTGTACGACGCGGGGCCGCAGATCAGCCCGGCACAATCCTGCGCCGAGCGCGCGCGCTTTCGCGACAGCAGCCCTTCGTCGCGGTCGTAGGTGAAGTTCATCAGGATATTGCCGCGATCGTCGGCGCCGAAGCTGGTACCGGCCGTTAGGCTTGTCATATAGCGCGCGTTGTCGCCCCTCCCGGTGAGCCCCGTCTGCCCGCGGACGGACACCCCCTCGAACCTGTCCTTGAGGATAAAGTTCACGACGCCAGCGACCGCATCCGAACCATAAACCGCAGACGATCCGCCGGTGACAATTTCAACCCGCTCGACGAAATCGGTAGGAATATTGTTGACGTCGACCGCCGAATCGCCCGGAAGTCCGCCCACCATGCGGCGGCCGTTGACAAGCACCAGCGTCCGCGACTCGCCTAGGCCCCGGAGGTCGATTGTCGCTACGCCGGTCCCGGAAATCAGGAAGTTGGAATTGGCGCGCGTCAGGCCAATCGCTACCTGCGGCATTTCATTCAGCGTGTCCTGAATGTTCTGCGCCGCATCATATTGCAGGTCGCTATTGCTCACCACCGATACAGGAACCGGCGCATCGACATCCTGGCGCGCAATCCGTGAACCGGTAACGACGATGGCTTCCCCCTCGGTGACGCCGTCATTCGCCATGTCTTGCGCTGCTGCCGATCCCGCACACAGCGCCATCCCAATGGCAAAGGACGCCGCGCCCGTACCCAACAGGCGCCCGCGAACAGTCTTATTCATTTCATACACTCCCTGTCGAAAACCCATGAGGCCGGAGCGATGTCGCTTCCGTGGCGCGCATGGTGATCGCCCGCGATGCTACGGACGTGAGCACACGCTTCGGGAATATCCCGCGATTATCCGAGGGTCCTTTCGGCGAATGGTGCAGCGCCGCGACGAGCGGCGGTAGGCGGACGGCGGGCAATCACGAGCATATACGCTCTTGATGCACTGCAATTCCGCCTTGGAACAATCGCTTCGAGTGCCTGTGGGGGATTGTCGGCTGCTCGGTCCGCCTGTGGCTGAATATACTCGTCGATCTCACCCACGGCGCGGCCATCGCAACCGCGATGGGCGACCGATCAACTGCCTCCAACGCTCAGGGTGACTATAAAAATGCGCTGACAGAACTGTTGAAAGGTTTTGAGGAGTGACCGCGCCCTTCCCGCTGGCGGAGGATCTGATCATTTCAGACCTGATGTTCGCCTATCGGCCAATACCAGCCAGAGTTCTCTCTTTTGTTCGGGATGGCTTTGGGAAAGATTGGCAGATTTAGGCGCTTTCAGTGTATTGGTGCGCCCGACAGGATTCGAACCTGTGGCCCCCAGATTAGGAATCTGATGCTCTATCCTGCTGAGCTACGGGCGCGTCGGGGTCGTGTAGCGGCGGCGCGCGCTCAGCGTCAATCGGCTTGGATCAATTGACCGCGTCGGGTGGCACGATCGGGACAAGCAGCGGCATGGCGGCGATGCCCTCGTCGCGCAGCGCCTCTGCCTCTTCGGGCGAGGCCTGACCGTGAATCAGGTCCTCGGCGGCGCGCCCTTCGTGCATCGCGCGGGCCGCGGCCGCGAAATCGCGCCCGACCCAGCGCGACTGCGGCAGCATCTCGGCCTGTTTCGCGGCGATTTCGGCCATCACGCGGCGGACAAGATCGGGCGAGGGTTCGTTTTTGGTGGGCGGTGCCGGCGCAGCCACGGCGGGGCCCGTAACGGACCGCTGGTTCGATTTCGCACCGATGCGCGGCGCCATCACCGCCTTGCTGACTTGGCTGTCGCCGCAGACCGGACAGGCGATCAGCCCGCGGGCCCGCTGGTCGGCAAAGCTCTCGCTGCTTGCGAACCACGCCTCGAACCGGTGCTCTCCGGCGGCGCAGCAAAGGTCGAACACGATCACGGCCGACGCTCCTATGCGCGCCCGATCAGCGCGTCGAGTTCGCCTTTCGCGTCAAGCGCGGCCAGATCGTCGCTGCCGCCCACGTGGCGGTCGTCGATAAAGATTTGCGGCACCGTCCGGCGTCCACCGGCGCGCGCGACCATGGCGTCAAAGCCGGCCCGATCCATCGTCACGTCGATTTCGCGAAAATCGGCGCCCTTGTCGTCCAGCAGCATCTTGGCCCGCGTGCAATAGGGGCAGAATGCCTTGGTATACACTTCAATCCTGGCCATCGCCTATCCTGTCATCCTTTCGCCCTGCATATCGGAATCCAACGAGGCAATGTCAAATTCGTTGCCGGTTGCGGCGTCGGGGACCACGCGCGCCCAGGTCAGCGCCGACACCCGCGCCGCGCCGCTTCGGCGCAGCACGCGCGCGGCGGCGCGCAGCGTTGCGCCGCTGGCGTGGACATCGTCGATCAGGATCAGGTGGCGACCCGCCGCGCGCAGCCTGGCATCGACGGCAAGCGCAAAAGCCCCGGCGACAACGCGTTCGCGCTCGCGCCGCCTCCTGCCGCGAAGCGAGGGGGTCGCCTTGACGCGGCGCAGCAGGTGATAATCGCGCGACGCCCCGGTCAGTCGCGCCAATTCGTCGGCGACAAGCGCCGCCTGGTTGAAACCGCGCGACCAGAGCCGCCAGCGGTGCAAGGGCACCGGGACGAGCAGCATCGCCTCCACGGGTCCGAGGGCCGCCAGCCGCCGCGCCATCAACTGCGCCATCAGCCGCGCATGTCCCGTGCGCCGCCCATATTTCAGGCGCAGGGCGACGGTTCGCGCCACCGCACCATAAGCGACGACCGCCGGCGCGCCATCGAACGGCGGCGCTTCCGCCAGACAGGCGCCGCAGTGGATCGACTCGCCCGGCATCGCGGACGGCAGCGGCAAGGAACAGCTGGCGCAGCAGGGGTCGCCCAGAAAATCCAGCGACGACCAGCACGGCAGGCAGAACTGCCGATCCTCGGCGACAACGGCGCCGCAGCCGGGACAGCGCGGCGGCAGCGCATAGTTGGCGACCATGCGCGCCGCGGCGCGGGCGAAGCGGATCGCCAACGCCGTCGGCCGATCCGATTCTGGTGCGTCCGGTGTCGCCATCGCCATCCCCGGCTTGTGAAGCATCGCGCGGGACGGCACAAGCGGCGCATGTCTGCCCCTCCCCCGCTACTCTTTTCCTCGGCCCGCCACCGCGCGCAACGCGATCGCATGGCCCGCCTTCCCGCGGCCGCCAATTTCCTTGCGCCGATCATCGCCGAAACGCTGATCGACCGGCTTGCCATGGTGACGCGCACATTTCGGCGAACGCTGGTGATCGGCGCACACGACGCGGCGCTGATCGGCCATCTGCGAGCCAGCGGTACCGATCTTGCCGTCGTTGAGGCCGGACCACGGCTTGCCGCCCGCGCGGATGCCATGGCCGTCGAGGCCGATGCGATCGAGCTGCCATTTCAAAGTTTCGACCTGATCGTCTGGCCGGGCGGACTCGACAGCGTCAATGACGTACCGGGTGCGCTGCTGCGGCTGCGCGCGCTGCTCGCGCCCGACGGCCTGTTGCTCGGCGCGTTCGTCGGCGACGGCAGCCTGCCGCGACTTCGCCGGGCGGTGATGGCAGAAGGGGTGCGCCCGGTCGCGCGGATGCACCCGCAGATCGACCTCGCCGCGACGGGCAATTTGCTCCAGCGTGTCGGCTTCGCGCTGCCCGTCGTCGATGTCGATGCGCTCACCGTGCGTTACGACGACTGGTTCGCGCTCGCGCGCGATCTGCGCGCAACGGGGCTCTCCAGTCGGCTGAACCCCGCGCCGCCCCCGCTGACCCGCGACGAAGCGGCGCGCATCGCAGTGGCTTTCGCCGCGGGAGCCGACGCCGACGGCCGCATCGCCGAAACTTTCCGTATCGTTCATTTCAGCGGCTGGGCGCCGCACCCGGACCAGCCGCAACCCGCAAGGCGCGGCAGCGGCACCGCATCGCTCGCCGACGCGTTGAAGCCGAAAGAATAGACGTCGCCCCGGCCGGGGCCGGGACAACAACATCGGTAAAGACCGGTCGGTTAAATCGACTGCCCGGTCTTCGCCCAGTCGGCGAGGAAGCCTTCGATGCCCTTTTCGGTCAGGACATGCTTGAACAGCCCCTTGATGACCGATGGGGGTGCGGTCATCACGTCGGCGCCGATCTGCGCAGCCTGTAGGACGTGGATCCCGTGGCGCACACTGGCTACAAGGATTTCCGTCTTAAAGCCGTAGTTCTCATAAATCAGTTTAATGTCACCGATCAGTTGCATTCCGTCGAAGCCATTGTCGTCGTGGCGGCCGACGAACGGCGACACAAAGGTTGCGCCCGCCTTGGCGGCGAGCAGCGCCTGCGTCGCCGAAAAGCACAGCGTGACATTGACCATCGTGCCATCGCCGGTGAGCTTCTTGCAGGTCTTGAGGCCGTCGATCGTCAGCGGCACCTTGATGCAGACATTGTCGGCGATCTTGCGAAGGACTTCGGCCTCCTTCATCATCGTTTCATGGTCGAGCGCGACGACCTCGGCCGACACGGGGCCATCGACGATGGCGCAGATTTCCTTCGTCACTTCCTTGAAGTCGCGGCCCGACTTGGCGATCAGCGACGGGTTGGTGGTGACGCCGTCGAGCAGGCCGGTCGCGGCGAGCTCCTGAATGGCGGCGATTTCGGCGGTGTCGGCAAAGAATTTCATGGAACGGGCTTTCTCGCGGGAAGGTGATTCGGTGTTGCGATACCCCCTACTGCCCTTTCCCCGTCATTGCGACCCTGACGAAAGCCGGGCGAAGCCATCCAGAGCGGTTTATGCCGCGCTGGATTGCCGCGTCGCTACGCTTCTCGCAATGACAAGAAAGTATCCACTAGCGTTCCATTTTTGTTCCCGCTAAGCGGGATCGCATGGCCAAAGCGAAACGACAATATGTCTGCCAGAATTGCGGGGGCGTTTCGTACCGCTGGCAGGGGCAATGCGCCGATTGCGGCGAATGGAACACGCTGGTCGAGGAGGCGCCCGCGACGGTCTTTTCGGCCAAGCACGACCTGAGCAAAGGCGGCCGCACGCTCGCGCTCGAAACGCTGGACGCGGTCAGCAAGATGCCCGACCGGATGCTCTGCGGGATCGCCGAGTTCGACCGCGCGCTGGGCGGCGGCTTCGTCGCGGGATCGGTGACGCTGATCGGCGGCGATCCGGGGATCGGCAAGTCGACGCTGCTGCTGCAAGCCGCAGGGAAGCTCGCCAAAGCGGGCAAGTCGGTCGTTTATATCAGCGGCGAGGAAGCAGCGGCGCAGGTACGGTTGCGCGCACAGCGGCTGGGGCTCGGCGACGCACCGGTCGCGCTTGCCAGCGCAACGTCGGTGCGCGACATTCTGGCCACGCTCGACGGTCGCAACGCCGATTTTGTCGTGATCGATTCCATTCAGACGATGCACAGCGACCTGATCGACAGCGCGCCGGGAACGGTGAGCCAGGTGCGCGCAAGCGCGCAGGAGCTGATCCGTTACGCGAAAGACAGCGACGCGGCGATCGTCCTCGTCGGCCACGTCACCAAGGACGGGACGATCGCGGGACCACGCGTGCTCGAACATATGGTCGATACCGTGCTGGCGTTCGAGGGCGAGCGCAGCCATCAATATCGCATCCTGCGCGCGGTGAAGAACCGCTTTGGCGGAACCGACGAGATCGGCGTCTTCGCGATGGGCGAAGAGGGGTTGGGAGAGGTGAGCAACCCTTCGAGCCTCTTCCTGACCGACCGCAGCCGCGATGTACCGGGGTCGGTGGTCTTTCCGGCGCTCGAAGGGACGCGCCCCGTGCTGGTCGAGGTGCAGGCGCTGACCGTGCGGCTCGCAAGCGGCGCGACCCCCCGCCGGGCCGTTGTCGGCTGGGACAGTGGACGGCTCGCGATGGTGCTCGCGGTGCTGGAAGCGCGCTGTGGCCTCCAGATGGGCGGCGCCGAAGTCTATCTCAACATTGCGGGCGGCTATCGCCTCACCGATCCCGCCGCCGACCTCGCGGTCGCGGCGGCGCTGATCTCCGCGTTCAGTGAGCGGCCGGTGCCTGCCGATGCCATCGTCTTTGGCGAATTGTCGCTGTCGGGCGAGGTCCGCCCCGTGGCGCACGACGCGCTGCGCCTTCGTGAAGCCGCAAAGCTCGGTTTTTCAAGCGGATGGGGGCCGAAGGGAATGAAGCGCGTGAACGGCATCGGCGTCACGGGCTTTGCCCGCCTCGGCGAACTCGTTGACCTGATGCTCGGTCGCGACTAGCCCGGCGAAGATGGGAAATTTGACGGCATTGGATATGATCGTGCTGACGATCGTTGGCGGCAGCGCCGTGCTCGGTTTCATGCGCGGGCTGGTGCAGGAAGTGACGACGCTGCTCGCCTGGGTGCTGGCGATCGCGGCGGTATATTTTTTCCATGCGCCGGTTACAGCACTGGTCGGCCCGTGGGTTGGCGCGGGCGGCGGCGCAGCTGTGTTGGGTTTTGTCCTGCTGTTCGGCGGCGTCTTTGCGCTCGCGAAATGGGGTTCGCTCGCGATGGGGCGGCGAAGCCGTGCCTCGATCGTCGGCGGTTTCGACCGCGGCCTGGGCGCCGGATTCGGCGCGATCAAGGGGCTGCTGATCGCAACGATCGGCTTCCTGCTGCTGACGCTGCTATACGACATCGGCTATGGCACGGCGCCGCGCCCCGAATGGATGACCTCCAGCCGCACCTACCCGGCGCTGAGCGCAAGCGGCGCGGCGATGAGCAAGGTGGTCGCCGAACGCCGCGCCGAAGCGCGCGAAGCGGAAATCAGGGCGAACGCATCATGAGCGCGCCGCTTTATAACCGCGACATTTTGGCGCTGGCGGTCGCAACCGCCGAATATCTGCCGAACCCCGATGCGCGACACCGCGTCAGCCGGCGCGCTCCGCTTTGCGGCAGTGCGATCATCCTCGACCTCGATACCGACGAAAACGGCCTGGTTACGCGCGTCGGCCTGCATGTCGAGGCGTGCGCGCTTGGGCAGGCGTCGGCGGCGCTGCTCGCGCGCCATGCACGCGGCCGCGGGCTCGCCGATCTCCATCGCGCGCGCGACCAAATCGCGGGCTGGTTTGCGGGATCGCGCGAAGAATTGCCCGACTGGCCGGGGTTCGACCTGCTCGCCCCCGCCCGCGCCTATCCGGCGCGCCACGGCGCAATCCTGCTGCCCTTCGACGCCGCGATCGCAGCGCTCGAGGCACGGGCGGCGGCAGCGTGATGGTGCTTGCCTATTCGGCGGGCGCGTCAAAAGCCGCGGAAAAGGCGGCCGAGGCCGCGACCGACACTGCGCTGCTCGAAGGCGCGATCCTGCTTGGCGTCGCGACGCTCTTCGTACTGATTTTCCGCCGCCTTGGCCTCGGCGCCGTGCTCGGATATCTGATTGCCGGCGCGGTTGTCGGGCCGCACGGGCTGGCGCTCGTCGGTGGCGGCGAATCGAAGCTCGCGATTGCCGAACTCGGCATTGCCTTCCTGCTGTTCCTCGTCGGGCTCGAACTGCATCCGCGGCGGCTGTGGGAGTTGCGCCGCGCGATCTTCGGGCTCGGGATGACGCAGGTGGTCGTCACCGGACTGGTGCTGACCGCTCTGATCTTCCTTGTCCTCGGTTTCAGTCCGGCCGCCGCGATTGCGCTCGGCTTGCCGCTGGCGCTCTCGTCAACCGCGCAGGTGCTGCCCGGGCTCAAAAGCTCGGGGCGGATCAACTCGCCGTTCGGCGAAAAAGCCTTTTCGATCCTGCTCTTTCAGGATCTCGCGATCGTGCCGATGATCACGATCGTCGCCGCGCTGTCGCGCGCACCCGCCGATCCGTCGGCGCCGCCGGGCTGGATTCTGGCGCTTTATACCGTCGGCGCAATCATCGGGCTGGTGCTTGCCGGGAGGTTCGTCCTCAATCCGCTCCTGAAGCTCATCGGCCGCTATGGCGAGCGCGAATTGTTCGTCGTCGTCGGCCTGCTCGCGGTGCTTGCCAGCGCCGCGCTGATGCACAGCCTGCACCTCTCGACCGCGCTTGGCGCCTTTGTCGCGGGCGTCATGCTCGCCGACTCGCCCTATCGGCACGAGATCGAAGCCGACGTCGAACCCTTTCGCCTGATCCTGCTCGGCCTCTTCTTCCTGGCCGTGGGGATGGTACTCGACATCAATGTCGTGCTCGCCGACCCGATGCGCGTCGTGGGGCTCGCCGCAGCGCTCGTGGTAGTCAAGCTGACGGTGCTGACGCTGCTGGTGAAGGCGTTCGGCAAGTCGTGGAAAACCGCACTAGGCCTGGGATTGCTGCTGAGCCAGGGCGGCGAGTTCGGCTTCCTGCTCTTCACCCAGGCGCAGCAGGCGCTGCTCATCGCGCCCGAGGCGGCGAGCCTGTTCAGCGCGGTCGTCACGCTGTCGATGATCTCGACACCGTTCCTGATGCTCTTCGCGCGCAATCTGGAATTTGCGCCCGATCGCGACGGTCCGGCGATGGATGGCCCGGAAGAGGCGCCGCGCGGATCGGCGCTGGTGATCGGATACGGCCGCGTCGGCCAAACGGTTGCGCAGATGCTCCATGCCGTCGATTGTTCGGTGACGCTGATCGACAAGAAGCCGAGCCAGATCGAGCAGTCGGGACGCTTCGACACCAAAGTCTATTATGGCGACGGGCTGCGGCTCGACCTGCTCCGCCGCGCAGGGGCCGAGGATGCCAAGCTCATCATCTATTGCATCGACGACGCGGCGTTCGATGCCGCAACGATGCGCCCGATCGTCGAAGCCTTTCCAAATGCCAGGGTGCTCGCGCGCGTATTCGATCGCCGTCAGCTGATTGCGATCGACGGTGCTGGCATCTCGGCCGCGGTGCGGGAGGTATTCGAAAGCTCGGTCGCGCTGGGGCTGAAGGCGCTGGAGGAACTCGACATCGACCCGCGCGAGATTGAGGATGTCGAAGCGGCGTTCCGTCAACTCGACGAAACGCGGCTGGCGGTGCAGCTCGACGAGGGCGATCTGCGCGCGGGCATGGATCACCGTTTCAAGCCGGGCGGCGGGCGCGAGGCCGACAGCGTGCTCGAGACGTTTCGCCAGCGCCGCCGTTCGTCGAAGGCGGTGCGCGATGAGGATACGGCCCCCGCGTGATCGAAGCGCCTGGCGCTGCTATGCGCCGCGCTGTCCGTCGAGAAAGGCAGCGACGGTGTCGAGGCCATATTCGTCGGTAACAAAGCTCTGCCCGATACCGCGCGAGAGGATGAGCGGCAGCTTGCCGCCACGAACCTTTTTGTCGTGCGCCATATGCGCGGCGAGTTCGCTGCCCCCCGTGTTGATCCCCGCGCTCGCCAGGCTGTGCGGCAGGTCGACGCTGGCCAGATGGTCGCGCACGCGCGCGGCGTCCTCTGCCGGGCAAAGGCCGTTCGCGGCCGAAAACTGATGCGCAAGCACCATACCCGCGGCGACCGCCTCGCCATGCAGCAGCCGGTCCGAATAGCCGGTTTCGGCCTCGAGCGCGTGGCCGAAGCTGTGACCGAGGTTCAGCAAGGCGCGAATATCCTGCGTTTCGCGTTCGTCGGCGGCGACAATGCGGGCTTTCGCCGCAACGCTGTGCGATATGGCCTTGTGCCGCGCGGCGCTGTCACCCGCGAGCAAAGTGCCGCCGTTTGCTTCGCACCAGGCGAAAAAGTCGGCATCGTCGATCAGCCCATATTTGACGACCTCGGCATAACCCGCGCCGAGTTCGCGGCGCGGCAGCGTTTCGAGCGTGGTGGGGTCGATCACGACCATCGCCGGCTGGTGAAAGGCGCCGATCAGATTCTTGCCCGCCGCGACGTTGATCGCGGTCTTTCCGCCGACGCTGCTGTCGACTTGCGCGAGCAGCGTTGTCGGCACCTGGATGAAGTCGCAGCCGCGTTTGACGATGCTGCACGCAAAGCCGACAAGATCGCCGATCACGCCGCCGCCCAGCGCAATGACATGGTCGCTGCGCTCGATCCCCTCACCGATCAGCCATTCGGTGAGGCGCGCCAGCCCCGTCCAGCTTTTCGTCGCCTCTCCGGCATCGAGCACGAAGGAGGAAAAGGAGATATTCTCCATCGCGAGCGCCGTGCCGAGCGGGATCAGATAATGGTCCGCAACATGGGTGTCGGTGACGATCATCGTCCGTGGCCGCTTCAGCAAAGGCGCGACATGCGCGCCGATGCCGCGGATCAGCCCGTCGCCGATCAGGATCGGATAGCTGCGACGGCCAAGATCGACGGTCAGCTTTTCCATGTCGCCAATGCCTCCAGGATCGCGCGCACCGTATGTTCGTGCGGCGTGCTTGCCGAACTCACGCGCAGATGCGCCTCGGCGTAGATGGGATTGCGGACTGCGGCCAATTCGCGCAGCACCTCGGCGGGGTCGCGATCCTTGAGCAGCGGGCGGTGGCTGCGGCGGGCGACGCGCTCGACCAGCGTGGGAATGTCGGCATCGAGCCAGATGCTCAGGCTGTCGCGCAAGATCAGCGTGCGCGTCTCGTCGTTGATGAAGGCCCCGCCGCCGGTCGCCAGCACCATGGGTTTTCCGGCCAGCAGCCGGGCGATGACACGCCGTTCGCCGTCGCGAAAATGCGGCTCTCCGAAACGCGAAAAAATGTCCGAAATCGTCATGCCTGCGGCGCGCTCGATCTCGTCGTCGGCGTCGGCGAAGCGCATACCCAGCCGCTGCGCGAGTCGGCGGCCCACGGTGGACTTTCCCGACCCCATCAGCCCGACGAGCACGATCGACCGCGCGCGGATCGACGCGGGGATGGCCGCCGACGATGGACGGGCCGGGCTTTTCGGGTTTCGCGACATGGTGCGCGCGGCTATACCGCCCGAACCGCGCGGGACAATGGTTTTGCTGCGGATCAAATGGGATGAACGGTGCAAATGCGATATTGCGCACGGCGACCGGATCGGGAAAAGCGCCGCTGTCCGGTGCGTTTGCCGACGATAAAGGTGGATGTGAACGACAAGATGGCCGAAAGCGCACTGCGATGAAGCGAAGCACATTCTCATTGGCGCTCGGTCTGTCGGCCGCCGTGTTGGTATTGCCCGCAATTGCACAGGAATCGTTGCTGCCGGAGGGGTTCGGCAACCCCGCCGACACGCCCGCGCCGCGTCCCGCCCCGACGCCCGCGCCGTCACCGGCCCCTGGGGCGCCGCCGGTGAACGGCGCCACGCCGCCGCCCGTCGTGCCAACGGTGGCTGGCAGCACCAGCGATGCCACCGATACCGAGGATGACGAAGCCGAGGATGACGAGATCGAATCGGGCGGCCTGAAATATGACCTGCCCCCCGGCGCGCGCCGGCTGCTCACGCGCATCGGACCGCTGACCCCCGAAACGGGCGGCCTTGCCCCCGACGCCTTCGGCGTGCGCGGTCAATATGCCGCCGCGATCATGCGCCGGACGAATGGCCAGATCGCTTCGCGCTGGGGGCAGATATTGCTGCGCCGCGCGCTGGTTTCGGCGATCGACACGCCGGCAACGATCAACGGCGCCGACCTTGGCGCCGAGCGCGCGGCCCTGTTGCTGCGCATGGGCGAATCGACCGCGGCACGGCGGATCGTCCAGTCGGTCGATTACGACCGCGCCAGTCCGCGCCTCGTCGCAACCGCGCAGCAGGTCTATCTTGCCAACGCCGATCCGGCGGGGCTCTGTCCCTATGTCCCGGCGGGGCTGGCGCATGGTGAGGAGCACAGCTGGCGCCTGGCGTCGGCGATCTGTTCGGGCCTGTCGGGCGAAGCCGGCCCCGCGGGCTGGGCGATCGGCCGCGTGCGATCGGCGGGCAAGCTTGCAAACTTCGACATCCTGTTGGCCGAACGCGTGCTGGGGGCGACGGGGGCCGGGCGGCGATCGACGACGATCGAATGGGATAATGTCGATCGGCTGACAAGCTGGCGGTTCGGTATGGCGACCGCGACGGCGATCCCGGTGCCCGACGCACTGCGCAGCGCCGCGCCCTTTTATATGAAGGGCTGGTCCGTACTCGCGCCGATGACCGATATGACGCCGCGCATCGCTGCGGCGCCCGAGGCGGCGGCGCGCGGCGTGCTGTCGAGCGAGGCCTATGTCTCGCTGCTCAGCGCCGCGGCGGGAGAGGAAGAGCCGAGCGAAACGCTGAGCGCCCAGACCGATCGGCTGCGTACCGCGTTCGGTGGCGCCACGCGGGCCGACCGTTATGCCGCGATGGAAGCATTATGGGGAGCAGCGGGCACGCCCGCCGAGGCCTATGCCGCGATGGTCGCCACCGCACGGGCGGCCGCGGCGTTGCCGCCGGGCACCGACGTCGGCGACGACCCGTGGCAGCTTTTGGGGTCGATGCTGGCGGCGGGATATGATGCGAACGCGCTTGTCTGGGCGCCGAATATAGCGACGGGAAGCCGCGCATGGGGCGTGCTGGCGGTCGGGGCGTCGCGCGCGCTGAGCGGTATGAGCGCGGGCGCGGTCGAACGCTTTTCGGACGATGACGACAGCGCCGATTATCTGCGCTCGAAATTCCTGCTGGCGGGGCTTGCGGGCCTTGGGCGGCTCGACACCGATGCAGCGGCGGCGGCCGCGCGCGACCTCGACGCCGATCTCGGCCGACAAACACGCTGGACGCGCGCGATCGAAGCGGCTGCCGAGCGTAACGAACCCGGTATGGTCGCACTGCTCGCCGCGACGGGAATGCAGGGCGAATGGTCGAAAGTGCCGCCCTACCACCTCTATCATATCGTCCGTGCACTCGATCGGGTGGGCTTGTCGGCCGAAGCCCGGATGATCGCCGCCGAAGCCTTGGTGCGTGTCTGACGGCGCCCTGATCGACCGGTTTCTGGAAATGATGGCGGCCGAGCGCGGTGCCTCGCCGAACACGCTGACCGCCTATCGCCGCGATCTCGAACAGGCGGCGGACGGGATCAAGGGATCGCTGGGCCAGGCCGACGCGGCGGCGCTGCGCAAACTGATGGCCGATTATCGGTCGCTGGCGGCGAGCAGCGCGGCACGCAAGCTGTCGGCACTTCGCCAGTTTTTCGCCTTCCTGCTCGACGAGGGCGAGCGCACCGACAATCCGGCGCTCGACATCGCGCGCCCCGCGACGCGCCGCCCGCTGCCGCGCATATTGACGCATGAAGACGTCGAACGCCTGTTCGAACAGGCGGGTCAAGCCGCCGCCGGCGAGGCGCCGCCGGCGGCAATCCGCATGCTGCTGCTGCTCGAGCTGCTTTATGGATCGGGCTTGCGCGCGAGCGAACTGGTGTCGCTGCCCCGTCGGGCGGTTGCGGCCGAGCGCGAATATCTGATCGTTCGCGGCAAGGGCGGCAAGGAACGGCTGGTGCCGCTTTCGCAGCGCGCGCGCGCCGCATTGACGCGTTGGCTACCGCTGGTGCCGGACGCCTCGCCATGGCTGTTTCCGTCCGGAAAGGACCATATCTCGCGCGTCCGGCTGTTCCAGATGCTGCGCGAGCTCGCCGCCCGCGCCGGGGTCGATCCCTCCAAAGTCAGCCCGCACGTGCTGCGCCACGCCTTTGCCACGCATCTGCTCGAAGGCGGCGCGGACCTGCGCGCGCTGCAACTGATGCTGGGTCATGCCGATATTGCGACGACGGAAATTTACACGCATGTCGATAGTCGCCGGCTCGTCGAACTGGTCAATAAGCGGCACCCGCTTGCCCGAATGGATGACGTTGACCTCAGCCCGTCATCGTCCTAGCGACGGCGCATGACAGCCTTTCTGGACTTCGAAAAACAGGTCGCGGCGCTCGATCGGCAGATCGCCGAACTGCGCGAAATGGGCGACGATCCGTCGCTCAACATCGAAAACGACATTGCGCGGCTGGAGGATAAATCCTCGAAACTGCTCCGCGACATCTATGCCAAGCTGACGCCTTGGCAAAAAACGCAGGTCGCGCGTCATCCCGACCGGCCGCATTTCAAACATTATGTCGCGGGTCTGTTCAACGACTGGATGCCGCTCGCGGGTGATCGCAACTTTGCCGACGATCAGGCAATTCTGGGCGGGCTCGCGCGCTTTCGCGGCCGACGCGTGATGGTGATCGGCCATGAAAAGGGCGACGACATCCCCTCGCGCATGAAGCATAATTTCGGCATGGCGAAGCCCGAAGGGTATCGCAAGGCGATCCGTCTGATGCAGCTCGCCGACCGTTTCGGCCTGCCGGTGGTCACGCTGGTCGATACATCGGGCGCCTTCCCCGGCATCCAGGCAGAGGAACGCGGGCAGGCCGAAGCGATCGCGCGGTCGACCGAACAATGTCTTGCGCTCGGCGTGCCGATGGTCGCGGCCGTCGTCGGCGAGGGCGGATCGGGCGGCGCCATTGCGCTCGCTGCAGCCAACCGCGTGCTCATGTTCGAACATGCCGTCTATTCGGTAATTTCGCCCGAAGGTTGCGCCTCGATCCTGTGGCGCACGTCGGACAAGGCCGCCGACGCCGCTGCGGCGATGAAGATGTCGGCGCAGGATCTTCTCGCGCTCAAGATCATCGACCGCATCGTTCCCGAACCCGTCGGCGGCGCGCACCGCGCGCCTGAAGTCGCGATTGCCGCGCTGGGCGACGCCATCGAGCAGGAACTTGGCGCACTTTCCGGCCTGCCGCGCGATACGCTGCTCGCGTCGCGTGAGGAGAAATTCCTCGCGATGGGCCGCGCCTGACGCCTTTCGGAACCCGATCCTTTCTGTCCGCGTTGCCTTCATGGGCGTTGGGTGAGCCGCTCCGTCGGCGTCACCGCTTGCCCTTTGGAATGATAGGGATAGTCTGAACGATGACAGCAAAGGTGGGAGGCATGATCATGGGCCGGTTGACGACAGCAACGGCGGTTGCCGCGATTCTGGCAGGCTGTGCGGCTGCGGGTGGCGGCGGGATGAACGGCACGGCCGATGCCCGGACAAAGCCCATCAAGACGGCAACCAGCATTTCGCCCGCCGAACGCAAACAGGGGGATGAAGCCCACCCCCAGCTGGTGCAGGAATTTGGCGGCGCCTATAGCGGACCGCAGGCCGCTTATGTGAACCGCGTCGGACAGAATATTGCCGTCCAATCGGGCCTGTCGCGGTCGCCCAGCGATTTTACCGTTACCCTGCTCAACTCGCCGGTAAACAATGCGTTCGCGATCCCCGGCGGCTATGTCTATGTGACGCGGCAATTGATGGCGCTGATGAACGACGAGGCCGAGCTGGCGGGTGTGCTGGGGCACGAAGTCGGTCACGTCGCCGCGCAGCACAGCAAAAAACGCCAGTCGGCGGCGACGCGCAATACGATTCTTGGCGTGCTGGGCGCGGTGCTCGGCGGTGCGATCGGCGACAATGGCGGACTGCTCGGCGGACTCGGCGGCTTGCTTCAGGACAATTCGATGCGCGTTGCCCAGCTAGCGACCCTGGGCTTCTCGCGCGGCCAGGAATTGGAAGCCGATCAACTCGGCGTCCAGTATCTGCGCAGCGCCGGCTATGATCCGATGGCTTTGTCGACGATGCTCGCGAGCCTGGCCAACCAGACCAGCCTCGATGCGCGTCTTGCGGGCGGGAATGCGCGCTCGCTTCCCGAATGGGCGAGCACGCACCCCGATCCGGCCTCGCGCGTGCGCAACGCGCAATCGCTGGCCGGCCGCGCGGGCGGCGTCGGCGGTATGCGCAATGCCGACACGTTTCTGGCATCGGTCGATGGCGTGCTCTATGGCGACGATCCCGCACATGGGGTGGTCGAGGGACGCAATTTCCTGCATCCCGATCTGCGCCTTCGTTTCACCGTGCCCAGCGGCTATGCGATGCAGAACGGCACCGCTGCCGTATCGATCAGTGGCAATGGCGGTCAGGGTCAGTTTTCGACCGGCCCCTATAGCGGCGACATGAACGCCTATATTTCGTCGGTGTTCCGCGCGATTGCAGGCAATGCGTCGATCAGCCCCGGTTCCATCCAGCGTACGACGGTGAACGGAATCCCGGCCTTTTATTCGACGGCCCGCGTCAACAGCCAGTCAGGGCAGGTCGACGTCACCGTCTTCGCCTATGAATTTTCCCGCAGCCAGGCTTTTCATTTCGTCACGCTGACGCAGGCAGGGCGCAGCAGCGTTTTCAATTCGATGTTCGGCAGCGTACAAAGGCTGAGCGCGTCGGAAGCGGCGGCGATCCGGCCCCGGCGCGTCGATGTCGTGACGGTCGGCCGCGGCGACACAGTGGCGACGCTGGCACGGCGGATGGCCTATAGCGATTATCAGACCGAGCGTTTTCAGGTGCTCAATCGCCTCACCGCTTCGAGCCGGCTGACGCCGGGTCAGAAAGTGAAAATCGTCGTTTACGCACGATAGGGCGCGATCAAGAGAGAAAAGAAAAGGGCGGCAGGATTGCCCTGCCGCCCTTCCTGTTCGGTCAACGCGCCGCCGTGGCGGCGTGCATCGACGGAGCTCGATCTTACTGGTCGAGTTCGTTCGACACAGTGTTGAAGGTGTTTCCGACGCTTTCGCCAACAGCCGACATCGCGGCGATGCCAGCGACGGCGATGAGAGCCGCGATCAGGCCATATTCGATGGCGGTGGCGGCTTTGGTATCGCGAACGAATTTCTTGATGAACTTCATGACTGGTCTCCTGATTTCACTTACCCTGTTGACGGTCTGGTCTGGGTCAACATCGGCGGTTTAGGTCGAATAGGTTTTGAAACTCTTAATGGGCTGCGCTGTTGTACGCGGCTTCACGGCCCGAAATGGGACGCCGGGCAATGGCCCTACATATTCGCCTCCGCGGCGTTGGAGACGTCGCCCCACATGGTGTTGGTGGAATTGGCGACGTTACCGACGGCAACGACGGCCGCCAGAAAGATCAGGGCCAGGATCAGCCCATATTCGACGGCTGTTGCGGCCCTGGTCGACCGCATCAGCCTGTAAAGATTGCGCATTGCTCCGCCCCTGACTGCAATATAGTTCCCGAGGGTGCCGATGATTGCACAGGAAGGTTAACAATTTGCCCGCCCCACCCCCCGGAAATCCGCCAAAAACCTCACTTTTCGTGGTCGCGGCGGCGCTCGTCGATCGCGATGGACGCTTGCTCGTCCAACAGCGTCCGGACGGGCTCGCGATGGCCGGCCTATGGGAATTTCCCGGCGGCAAGGTGGAAACGGGGGAGACGCCCGAAGCAGCGCTTATCCGCGAACTCAGGGAAGAATTGACGATCGACGTCGATCATGCCTGTCTTGCCCCCGCCTGTTTCGCGAGCGACCGGATCGGCGACCGGCACCTGTTGCTGCTGCTCTATATCTGCCGCAAATGGCGCGGGAACCCGGTGGCGCACCATGCCAGCGCGCTGCGCTGGGTGCGTCCGGTCGAGCTTCACGCGCTGGCAATGCCGCCCGCCGACAAGCCGCTGATCGGACTTCTTGAGGCGCTGATCTAGCGGAGACGGGTTTAGTGCCCTGTTCGCGCTTTCCAGTTGACGTAAACGTCAACTCCTCGCGATACTCGCCCGAAAGGGAGAGATTCGCGATGACCGATACGGCCGACACCACCACCATCCTCACGACGCGGCGCGGCCATGTGCTGATCGTGACGATCAACCGGCCCGAGGCGCGCAATGCGGTCAACGCCGCGGTCCATATCGGCGTCGGCACCGCACTCGAAGAGGCAGAAAACGACGCTGACATCCGCGCGGTCGTTATCACCGGCGCGGGGGACAAGAGTTTTTGCGCGGGGGCCGACCTTGTCGCGCTGTCGCGCGGCGAAAGCCTCTATCCAGACGATCCGGCGCAGCAGGCGTGGGGTTTCGCAGGCATGGTGTCGCACCCGATCTCGAAACCTATCATCGCCGCAGTCAACGGCTTCGCCTTTGGCGGCGGCTGCGAGATCGCGCTGATGAGCGACATCATCGTCGCCGCCGACCATGCCCAATTCGGACTGCCGGAGGTCAAGGTCGGGCTGTTCGCTGCGGCGGGCGGCGCCTTCCGCCTTACGCAGCAACTGCCGAAGAAACTTGCGATGGAATATATGCTGACCGGCGACCCGATCCCCGCCGCGCGCGCCGCCGCGTTCGGACTGGTCAATCATGTCGTCCCGCTCGCCGAGCTGATGCCTACCGCGCTCGCGCTCGCCGAAAAGATCGCCGCCAACGCGCCGCTCTCGGTGCAGGCGTCAAAGCGCGTCGCGCTCGGCATTCAGGACGGGCGCATTGCTGCCGACGCCCCCTATTGGGAGCATAATGCGATCGAGCGAAGCGCGCTGATGCGCAGCGAAGATGCACGCGAAGGCCCCCGCGCCTTCGCGGAAAAGCGCAAGCCTGAGTGGAAGGCGCGCTGATGACGACCGATCCCGAACGCATTCCCGTCATCATCGGCGTCGGACAGGTCAACGACCGGCCCGACGACCCCGACCAAGGGCTCGATTCGCTGGGCCTGATGGTTGCGGCGCTGGACCTCGCGGCAAAGGATGCGGGCGCCCCGCTCGCCGAGATCGACAGCCTCGCGATCGTCGATCAGATCAGCTTCCATCATCTCGGCAAGCTTTGCGAACCGCTTGCCGCCGCGATCGGCGCGAGCCCCGCGATCAATTATCAATCGGCGGCGCCGCACGGCGACACGCCGGTGCGCCTGCTCAACGAGGCGGCGAACCGCATCGGCGCGGGCGAGGTTAAACTTGCTGCGATCGTCGGGGGCGAGGCGCTGCGTACCGCCGCGGGCCGCGCCGCCAAGGCGGCGACCGGCGAGGACAAAAGTTATAATGCCGTGCGCAAGGCCGCGACCCGCCGCGAGCCCAATTATGCGCAAAAGCACGGCCTTGCGGCGCCGGTCGACGTCTATCCGCTCTATGAAAATGCGACGCGCGCGGCGTGGGGCGAAAGCCTGGAGGACGCGCAGTTCGAGAGCGCCGAAATCTGGTCGCGCTTTTCAGAGGTCGCGGCCGCGAACGACGGCGCATGGATCCGCAAACCCGTCTCGCCCGCCGACATTCTGCGCGTCGACGAGCGCAACCGCCCGATCGCCTTCCCCTACTCCAAGCTGATGGTCGCCAATTCGTCGGTGAACCAGGGCGCGGGCTTTATCGTCGCGAGCCTTGCCGAAGCGCGTCGCCGCGGCATCGCCGAGGAACGGCTGATCTATGTCGGCATGGGCGCCGCGGCAAAGGAACCCGCGAGCATCCTGAACCGCGACCGCTACGACCACAGCGTCAGCATGGAGACCTCGATCACGCGGACGCTCGAGCTCAACGGCATGACGGTGGACGATTTCGACTGCGTCGAGCTTTACAGTTGCTTTCCCTGCGTGCCCAAGATGGCGCGGCGTGTCCTGGGCTGGCCGTGGGACCGGCCCGCGAGCGTGTTCGGCGGGCTCACCTTCGGCGGCGGTCCGATCGCCAATTATATGAGCCATGCGATCGTTTCGATGGTCCAGAAGCTGCGCGCCGAAGGGCGCTATGGCTTCCTTTTTGCCAATGGCGGTTTCGCGACCGACAATCATTGCATCGTGCTGGGCCGCGAACCGATTGCCGCCGCCCGCTTCCCGCAGGATTTCGACTATCAAACCGAGGCCGAGGAAAAGCGCGGGCAAGTCCCCGAACTGGTCGAGGATTATACCGGGCCGGCCAGTATTGAAACCTACACGATTTTCTACGGCCGCGACGCGACGCCGAAAGCCGGCGTGGTCGTGGCGCGGACACCCGAAGGCAAACGCACGCTCGCGCATGTCGATGTGGGCGATCCTGCGCTGCTCGCGCTTCTGACCGATGGGACGCACGAGCCGGTGGGGATGGAGGGGCAGGTGGTGCCGATTGAAGACGGCTTTGGTTGGCGGGCGTAAGCCGCTCCCCTCCCGCAAGCGCGAGGGGGGCTAGAGATCAAAGCTCACCCCCTGTGCCAGCGGCAGCGCGTTGGAGTAATTCACGGTGTTCGTCGCGCGGCGCATATATTGGCGCCACGAATCCGACCCGCTTTCGCGGCCACCACCACTCTCCTTTTCGCCGCCGAACGCTCCGCCGATCTCCGCCCCGCTCGTCCCCAGATTGACATTGGCGATGCCGCAGTCGCTCGCGGCGAGGAAGCGTTCGGCTTCGCGCATGTCGGTGGTGAAGATCGCCGAGGACAGCCCCGCCGCAACATCGTTATGCAGGACAATCGCTTCGTCGAGGTCGTGGTAGCGCGTGACGAACAGGATCGGCGCGAACGTCTCCTCCAGCATCGGGCCGGTCTGCGCCGGCATTTCCACCAGCGCGGGCTTTGCATAATAGCTCGGCCCATCCCCTACCCGCTCGCCGCCATGAACCACGCCGCCTACCGACCGGGCCGCGATGAGCGCCGCCTGCATCGCCTCATAGGCTGCGCGGTCGATCAGCGGCCCGACGAGCACCTCATCGGTCAACGGATTGCCGACACGGACGCTGGAAAAGGCCGCCTTCAATCGCCCAACGAAGCCGTCATAGATGCTGTCGTGGACGAACAGGCGGCGCGTCGTCGTGCAGCGCTGCCCCGCCGTCCCCATCGCGCCGAACGCGACGCCGCGCAGCGCCAGGTCGAGGTCGGCCGACGGCGCGACGATCACTCCATTATTGCCGCCAAGCTCAAGGATCGCGCGCGCGAAGCGCTGTGCAAGGCGCGGCGCCACCGCGCGGCCCATGCGCGTCGATCCGGTCGCCGAGACGAGCGCGACGCGCGGGTCATCGACCAGCGCCTCGCCAACCTCGCGCCCGCCGATCAAGAGCTGCGCCAAGCCTTGCGGGGCTTCGCCAAAGCGCGCCGCCGCGCGGTCAAAAATTGCCTGCACCGCCAGCGCGGTAAGCGGCGTCTTTTCGGACGGTTTCCACACCACGCTGTTGCCGCACACGAGCGCAATCGCCGCATTCCACGCCCAGACCGCAACCGGGAAGTTGAACGCCGAAATCACGCCGACGGTGCCGAGCGGGTGCCAGACCTCCATCATCCGGTGCCCCGGCCGCTCGGTCGCGATCGTCAGGCCATAGAGTTGCCGCGACAGACCGACCGCGAAGTCGCAGATGTCGATCATCTCCTGCACCTCGCCCGCGCTTTCGGATGGCACCTTGCCCGCCTCGATCGTCACCAGTCTGGCCAGATCGTCCTTCGCCGCACGCAACTCCTCGCCGAACAGCCGCATCAGCTCGCCGGGGCGCGGCGCCGGGACGTGGCGCCAACGACGAAAGGCGGCGCTCGCCTCGTCGAGCGCGGAATCGACCTCGGCGGCATCGGCGATGCGTACCGCCGCGACCTGCTCGCCGGTCAGCGGCGACAGCGCAGCCATCGATCCGCCCGTCCACGCGCTTCGCTCGACGCCCAGCGAACCCAGCAGCGCCGCGACGTGTTTGCCCAGTCCCGCCATGTCCGCCCTTCCCAATTGCCCCTGCATTGCCCTCTAACGCTCACGCCCCATTCGTGTCGAGCGCGTCAAGACGCCGGGAAGTCGTATGCGGCGGACGGGCATCTCGACTTCGCGCAATGCGAACGGATAAGGAAGAGAAGACAAGATTCGCGGTTACAGCCGCAGGCCTGACAAGCGGGAGAAGCAGACGTGTCCGACCTACCCCCCTCCGAGCCCTTTGTGCCGGTCCCGGCCGATGCCGCGGCGAACACGCACTGCACCGCCGCCGATTACGACCGGCTCTATGCAGAAAGCATCGTCGACCCCGACGCCTTCTGGGCCGAACAGGCGAAGCGGATCGACTGGATCACACCGCCGACGAAGATCGCAGGCTGGTCGTACGATCCGGTCGCGATCAAATGGTATGAGGACGGCGTCCTCAACCTTTGCCACAATGCGGTCGACCGGCATGTCGCCGCAGGACATGGCGACCGGACCGCCATCATCTTCGAACCCGATGCGCCCGATGGCGAGACGCGGCACATCAGCTATGCCGCGCTGCTCGCCGACGTCATCCGCTTTGCCAATACGCTCAAAAAAATGGGCGTGCAGAAGGGCGACCGCGTCACCATCTATATGCCGATGATCCCCGAGGGCGCGGTGGCGATGCTCGCCTGCGCGCGCATCGGCGCGGTGCACAGCGTCGTCTTCGGCGGCTTCTCGCCCGAGGCGATCCACGGCCGCATCGAGGATTGCGGCAGCGACTGGGTGATCTGCGCCGACGAAGGGCTGCGCGGCGGCAAGGTCGTTCCGCTCAAGGCCAATGTCGACAAGGCGCTCGAACGCATCGATGTGAAGGCCGTGCTCGTCATCGCGCACACCGGGGGCGACGTCGCGATGACGGAGGGCCGCGATCACTGGTATGATGCGCTGTCGGCCGACGTCGGCGCCGACTGCCCGTGCGAGCCGATGGGGGCCGAAGACCCGCTCTTCATCCTCTACACCTCGGGATCGACAGGCAAGCCCAAGGGCGTGTTGCACAGCGTCGGCGGCTACAGCGTCTGGACCGCATCGACCTTCTTCTATGGGTTCGACTATCGCGCGCACGAAATCTTCTGGTGCAGCGCCGACATCGGCTGGGTGACGGGGCACAGCTATGTCGTCTATGGCCCCTTGCAGAACGGTGCGACGACACTGATGTTCGAAGGCATCCCCAATTACCCCGATCACGACCGTTTTTGGCAGGTCGTCGACAAACATCGGGTCAACATTCTCTACACGGCGCCCACCGCGATCCGCGCGCTGATGCGCGAGGGCGACGATTATGTGAACCGCCACAATCTCTCGTCGCTCCGCCTGCTCGGCAGCGTCGGAGAGCCGATCAACCCGGAGGCGTGGCGCTGGTATCACCAGGTCGTCGGCAAGGGGCGGGTCCCCGTCATCGACACCTGGTGGCAGACCGAAACCGGCGGGATCATGATCACCACCCTGCCCGGCGCCCACGCGATGCAACCGGGGAGCGCGGGGCGCCCCTTCTTCGGCATTCGTCCGCAGTTGGTAGATGCCGAGGGCGGCGTACTCGTCGACGAACAGACGGGCGGCGCGGCCGAGGGCAACCTCTGCATCACCCACAGCTGGCCGGGGCAGGCGCGCACCGTCTATGGCGATCACGAACGCTTCATCCAGACATATTTTTCGACCTATAAGGGCAAATATTTCACCGGCGACGGATGCCGCCGCGACGCCGACGGCTATTGGCGGATTACGGGGCGCGTGGACGACGTGATCAATGTGTCGGGCCACCGCATGGGAACCGCCGAGGTCGAGAGCGCGCTCGTGCTGCACGAGGATGTCGCGGAGGCGGCGGTCGTCGGCTTTCCGCACGATATCAAGGGCCAGGGCATCTACGCCTATGTCACATTGAACGCCGGGGTCGAACCGACCGACGAGGTCGTCGCCCAGCTCAAGCAACAGGTGCGCAAGGAAATCGGGCCGATCGCGACCCCCGACCATATCCATTTGACCCCCGCGCTCCCCAAGACACGGAGCGGCAAGATCATGCGCCGCATCCTCCGCAAGATCGCCGAAAATGATTTCGGATCGCTGGGCGATACCTCGACGCTCGCCGATCCCAGCCTGGTCGACGGGCTGATTGAAGGACGGAAGAACAGATAGACCGTCGGCCTTGGAAGGTTTGTGTGCACCCGCGACGGCGGGTGCCCATCACCGGATCGCGCAACATCGAGCCCACTGGAGATGGGTCCCCGCCTTCGCGGGGACACACTCAGTGACGCCGCTCTAAAACCGGAAATCCGGCAGCTCCGCGAGCGCAATCCCCAAGGCTTCGGCCCAGCCATCCGAGACGCGGCGGAAATAGGCGTCGTCGCGCTCGAAACGCCGCTCGCGCACCGTGGTGAAATCGTCGCGCTCGTGGATTTTGAGGTCGATCGGCAAATCGACCCCCGCATTGGCGCGAATCGTCGAATCGAACGACACGCAGAGCAGCTTCACCGCGTCCTCGAACGACATGGCCGGATCGTACGACCGCACGATGATCGGCCGCCCATATTTGGTTTCGCCGATCTGGAAGAAGGGATTGTCCTCGCCCGCCTCGATGAAATTGCCCTCGGGATAGATCAGGAACAGCCGCGGCTCGGCGCCCTTGATCTGACCGCCGACGATCAGCGAGGCGCGGAACAGGGATTCCGCCGCCGGTCCTTCATCATTATGCCGCATCACGATGCTGCGCAGCGTTTCGCCGACAATCGTGGCGACCTGGAACATCGACGGCGCTTCGAGGATCGACGGGTGGCGGTCTTCGGGCGCCTTGGTGCGCTCGTCGAGCAGGCTGACGACCGCCTGCGTCGTCGCGAGATTACCCGCCGACATCAAGGTGATGACGCGCTCGCCCGGGAGGGTCCAGCTGCGCATCTTGCGGACCTGTGAAATATCGTCGACCCCGGCGTTGGTGCGGGTGTCCGACATGAACACCAGCCCCTTGTTGAGCCGCATTCCCACGCAATAGGTCATTTCGTCCCGTAATCCCCGCCCTGATCGCCCTGACTCGTCGCCGTCCGCTTATTGCTGGACCTGTAACTGGACAACCAGATTTTCCTCTGCCGCACCATAGCGCATCCCGCGCACCGGCGCCGCATCGTGATAGTCAAGCCCGGTTGCGACGCGGATATAGCGCTGGTCGGGCGAATGGCCATTGCTGATGTCGAAACCGATCCAGCCGATATGGTCGAAATGCGCCTCGGCCCAACCGTGCGTCGCGTCCTGATGCGTCCGATCGTTCATCATCAGATAACCCGACACATAACGCGCGGGATGCCCCAGATGCCGCATCGCGGCGATGAAGATATGCGCATGATCCTGGCACACCCCGCCTTCGCCGCCGAGCGCCTGCTCGGCGCTGGTGTCGGCATCGGTCACACCGGTCCGGTAGGGCAGCTTGTCCAGGATCAGCGTGGACAATGCGTGCGCGCGCTCGATGTCGCTGGCGTGATCGCGGCCGAGTTCGGCGGTGAGCGATCGCACCCCGCGCCCCACGCGCGTCAACGGGGTGGGACGCAGAAAGGTCCAGAGCGGTATCGCGCCGCGATGCGGCCCGATCACCCCGTCCCAGCTAATTAGTTCGACCTCGCCGGTGCAGCGGATGATCAGCTCGCTGACGCCGCTGTCCACCGCGACCAGGTCAACGCCATTGCCATGATGATCGGTATAATGAAGCTGGCGGTCGCCCCCCTCGACATCGACCGTCCAGCCGTGGATCAATTGCTGTCCCGGCCGCTCCTTCGGCGTCAGCCTGATCTGCTGGAGCGCGTAGCGAACCGGGCTGTCATATTGATAATGGGTGATATGTTCGACGCTGAGCCGCATATTTACTCCACGAACCTGTAATCGCACTCGATCTGCCGCGCGAGCGCGGCGTTCGCGCGAAGAAAGTCGGTGATGAATTCGTGCAGGCCGCCGTCGAAGATCGACGCGATCGGGCGCGAGAGGCGATCGCGGCAAAGCGAGGCGCCCATCCGCACCGCCTCCGTCTCCTCGTCATAGGCGTGCTGAAGCCACGCGAGGTTATCGTTCATCTTGTCGCAGCAGAACGCCAAGCTGCGCGGCATCTGTTTGTAGAGGATCAGAAATTCCGCGATCTTCAGCGCGCTGATCTCGGTCCCGTACAGCCAGTGATAGGCGCGGTGCGCCGATACCGAACGCAGGATCGTCTCCCACTGCACATTGTCGATCGAGGTGCCGATATGGGCGACGGAGGGCAGCAGGAGATAATATTTGACGTCGAGGATGCGCGCCGTGTTGTCGGCGCGTTCGAGGAAGGTGCCGAGGCGCGAGAAATTATAGCCGTCGTTGCGCAGCATCGTGCCGGCAAAGGCACCCCGAACCAGCCCGCTCTGCTGCCGGATCGCCGCGAGCACGTCGGGCAGATCGTCCTCACGCACTTGTCGGCGGAGCAGCGCGCCCAGCGTCATCCAGCTTGTGTTCACCGCTTCCCACGCTTCGCGCGTCAAATAGGTCCGCGCCGTCCGCGCATTGTCGCGCGCCTGCTTGATCACCGACAGGATACTCGACGGATTGGCGGGGTCGCGCAGCATGAAATCGACGACGCGCTGCGAATGATAATCCTGATGCGCCTGCCGAAAGGCATAATCCTGCCCCGCCGTCACCAGCACCGAGCGCCATTCGGCCGCCGCGGTGTTCGACCGGGTGAGCGCGATACGGAACCCCGCATCGATCAGCCGCGCATTATTTTCGCTGCGCTCCAGATAGCGCGCCATCCAGTAAAGCGCCCCGGCGGTTTTACCTAGCATGGGAAAATTCCCGTCGCCCCCGCGAAGGCGGGGGCCGCTGAAGATTTACGCGGCTTCGAAGAGTAAGGGCCACAACGGCCCCCGCCTGCGCGGGGGCGACGATGAGAAAGCAAGACGGCAGCCACCCCCATCAATCCTCCAGCACCCAGGTGTCCTTGGTGCCGCCGCCCTGGCTGCTGTTCACCACCAGCGATCCCTTGGTCATTGCAACGCGCGTCAGCCCGCCGGGGGTGATGCGGATGCCCTGCGGCGACATCAGCACAAAGGGGCGGAGGTCGACGTGGCGGGGCGCCAGCCCCGCCTTGGTAAAAATCGGCACGGTCGACAGCGAGAGTGTCGGCTGCGCGATATACCCCCGCGGATTCGCCTCCAGCTTGGCGCGAAACGCCGCAATCTGCTTTTTCGTCGCGGCCGGACCGACCAGCATCCCATAGCCGCCCGACCCGTGGACTTCCTTGACCACCAGTTCGGGAAGGCGATCGAGCACCTCGCGCAGATGATCGGGCTCGCTGCACCGCCACGTCGGCACATTGGGAAGCAGCGCCTTTTCGCCCGTATAAAATTCGATGATGTCGGGCATATAGCTGTACAGCGCCTTGTCGTCGGCGATCCCCGTCCCCGGCGCATTGGCGATCGTGATCCCGCCGGCGCGATAGACGTCCCAGATCCCCGGCACACCGAGCAGCGAGTCGGGCCGGAAGTTCAGCGGATCGAGAAAATCATCGTCGACGCGGCGATACAGGACGTCGATGGGCGTATAACCCTGTGTCGTGCGCATCGCCACGCGGCCGCCGACAACGCGCAGGTCATGCCCTTCGACCAGTTCGGCCCCCATCTGGTCGGCAAGGAAGCTGTGCTCGAAATAGGCGCTGTTGTGGATTCCCGGCGTCAACACCGCGACCGTCGGCGTGCCTCCGCACGCGGGCGGCGCACAGGCCGCGAGCGATTTCAGCAGCTTCAGCGGATAATCGCCGACCTCGCACACCGCGATCTTCGCGAACAGCTCGGGGAACATCTGGAGCATCGTCTCGCGATTTTCGAGCATATAGGATACGCCCGACGGCGTGCGCGCATTATCCTCCAGCACATAAAATTCGTCGGCGCCGGTGCGCACGATGTCGATGCCGCTGATGTGCGTATAGACGCCCCCCGGCGGGTCCATGCCCATCATCATCGGCAGAAAGGCGTCGTTGCCCGAAATCAGTTCGACCGGTACGCGCCCGGCGCGCAAAATCTCCTGCCGATGATAGATGTCGTGAAGAAAGGCGTTGAGCGCACGCACGCGCTGCTCAATTCCGCGCGACAGCCGCCGCCATTCGCCCGCCGAAATGATCCGCGGCACGACGTCGAAGGGGATCAGCCGCTCGTCGGCCTCGTCCTGGCCATAAACGTTGAAGGTGATACCCGTGGTGCGGAAAAAGGCTTCGGCCTGCTGTGCCTTTCGCTGGATGCGCGCCGCATCTTCGCGGTCGAACCATTCCGAATAGTCGCGATAGGGCGCCCGGATCGCGCCCTCCTGTCCCGTCATCTCGTCAAAAAAGGAAATGCCCCAGCCCTTTCCACGCAACATGCCTCTGGCCCTGCCGCGCACGCTGGTCATCGTGCGCGGCCCGAAATTCCTGCCTGCTGCGTCGCTTGTCTGGCTACGCGGCCGCCAAGCTTATGAACATGGATGCTAATCTTCTGTCGGTGCCTTGGCAAGCGGCTCGTCGGCCCGGTTATCGGGCTGTCGGCCAGTGCGCTGCGACCAGATAATTGAGCGCCTCGCTGCCGCCGAGCTTGAACCCCTTGGCGGCGGAGGGCGACAGGCCGGTCCGGTCGACGACCTCAAGCCCCGCGTCTTCGAGCAGCTCCGTCAGCTCTTCGGGCTTCAGGAATTGGTCCCAGTCGTGCGTCCCTCGCGGCACGGCCCCGACGCGCTCGGCGGCCTCGACGAGCAGCAGTTTCGACAGCATCGTGCGGTTCGGCGTCGACAGGATCATCAGCCCGCCGGGCGCGAGCCGCCCGGCAAGTTCGGCGACGAAGGCAGCGGGATCGGCGACATGCTCGACAACCTCCATCGAGGTGACAAGATCGAAAGTCGCCGGCGGCAGCGCCGCGACCTCACCCGCGCAATAGGCAATCGCAAGCCCCTGTCCCGCGGCATGAGCGCGTGCCGCGCCGATATTTTCGGGCGCCGCATCGACCCCCGTGACCGTCGCGCCCATTCGCGCCAGCGGTTCGGTCAGCAACCCCGCGCCGCAGCCGACATCGAGCGCGCTTTTCCCGGCGAGCGGATAGCGCTCGCGCGCGTCGCCCTGCCAATGCGCGTCGATCTGATCGCGGATATAGGAAAGGCGCACCGGATTGAGCCGGTGCAGCATCGCCGACGAACCGTGCGGATTCCACCAGTCGGCGGCGAGCGCGCCGAAATGGGCGGCTTCGTTCGGATTGATCGTCGGGGTACTCATGGCCTTCGATGTGGCATCCCGCCTTTGCAGGTGCAAGAAATTCTATCGCCTCCATACGTTCGCGCGCTTGCCAATATCCTCCCCCTTCCCTAACAGCCGGACGCCGCAGATTCACGGGAAAGTTGCGGTCGAAACCAGATCAGGAAAGCGGGGCGAGATGGCGCGGATCGTGATGAAATTCGGAGGCACGTCGATGGCGGGCACCGAGCGGATTCGCACCGTCGCAAAGCTTGTGGCGCGCGAAGTGGCGCAGGGCAACGAGGTCGCGGTCGTCGTCTCGGCGATGGCGGGCGAAACCGACCGGCTGGTGGGTTTCTGCCGCGAAGCGAACCCGCGCTACGACCCCGCCGAATATGACGTCGTCGTCGCCGCGGGCGAACAGGTCACGTCGGGGCTGCTCGCGCTGACGTTACAGGCGATGGGGGTCCCGGCGCGCAGCTGGCTCGGCTGGCAGCTCCCGATCCGGACAGAGGAAGCGCACGCGCGCGCGCGCATCGTCGACATCGACACCGGTGCGCTGACCGCTGCGATGGGACGCGGCGAGGTCGCGGTGATCCCCGGATTCCAGGGCATGATGGACGATGGCCGCGTTTCGACACTGGGCCGCGGCGGATCGGATACGAGCGCGGTCGCGGTCGCGGCGGCGGTCGAGGCCGATCGCTGCGACATCTATACCGACGTCGACGGCGTCTACACCACAGACCCGCGCATCGTCGCGCGCGCGCGCAAGCTCGACTATGTCACCTATGAGGAAATGCTCGAACTCGCGAGCGTCGGCGCCAAGGTACTCCAGACGCGTTCGGTCGGGCTCGCGATGAAGATGGGCGTGCGCGTGCAGGTGCTCTCGAGTTTCGTCGAGGGCGACGAAGCACCCGCCAAAGGCACGATGATCGTCAGCGACGAGGAAATAGAGGAACATCAGATGGAACGGCAGCTGATCACCGGCATCGCCCACGACAAGAATGAAGCGAAGATCATCGTCACCCGCGTGCCCGACAAGCCCGGCGCCGTGGCGAACATCTTCGGACCGCTCGCGGCGGCGGGGATCAACGTCGACATGATCATCCAGAACGTCGGCCGCGAAAAGGGCGAAACCGACGTGACCTTCACCGTCCCCGGCGCCGATCTGCTCCGCTCGATCGACCTGATCGAAGGCGCAAAGGACAAGATCGGGTTCAACCGCATCATCAGCGACGACAAGGTCGCCAAGGTCAGCGTCGTCGGCGTCGGCATGAAAAGCCACGCCGGCGTCGCGAGCACCATGTTCCGGGCGTTGGCCGACCGCGGCATCAACATCCAGGCAATCTCGACCAGCGAGATCAAGGTCAGCGTGCTGATCGACGAGGACGAGACCGAACTCGCGGTGCGCGTGCTGCACACGGCTTACGGGCTCGACGCCGAATAATCACTCCGCCGCGAGCGGCTGCAACTCGCCGTTCGCGCGGCGGCGCAGCCGCGTCTGCGTGACGACATGCACCACCGCGATGTGGATCGCGAACAGCCCGAATTTCGACGCGAGCGGGAAAATCCCGATGAACAGCGGCCACCAGCCGGTGAAGAACATCGCGATCACGAGGTTGAGTGCCGCGCTCGCGAACATCAGCGCCGCCCAGATCATCCCGAAACGGTCCATGACGTCACCGACAATGGCGAGCTGCTGCGGCTGAATATAACGATTGAGCCAGCCCTTGCGCAGCATCACCGAACCGACGATCAGATAAACGATCGTCGGTTTCGCCATCACGAAACGCGGATCGCCGGTGAACAAGGTGGCTGCCGCGGTGAAGAGCACCGAGGCGAGACTGATCCATTGCAAGGCGGCGACGCTGTGGCCGCGCATTCGCTCGATTGCAACGACCGCGAACGCAATGATGGTCCCGGCAATGGTCGCGGGCACGATTCCGGCACCGGCGACAAGCAGCACAGCAAAGACCAGCACGCCAAGCGAGTCGAACAACATCGGCCCGAGCGCGTAGAGCAAGACTTTCATCGGCGCATCCTTTCGACTCAATGTTACCGTCGTAAACATTGCCGCGGCGACGCGAGGCGGTCAAGGAAAATTTGACGATGTTAACATGGACACCCAAAGCGGACCGGCTTCGTAGCTCAGCTCAAATCCCGAACAATCGCGCCAGCGATTTTTCCAGCATGAAAAACTGCCAGATCAGCCGGCCGTGATCGCGCCGTCCCGACTGGTGCGCGGCGACGATCCGTTCGATTTCCGCCATGTCAAACCAGCCGCTTCGCGCAAGCGTCGATGACGTCGCCAAGGCCTTTGCCTGCGGAGCGAGCGCGCCGCGGAACCAGTGCGATACCGGCGTCACAAACCCCATCTTCGGGCGATAGAGGATGTCGTGGGGCAGATAGCGTGCCATCGCCTGTTTCAATATCGCCTTGCCCGTGCCCCCCTTGACGCGCATCGACGCGGGCAGGCTGGCGGCAAATTCGACGAGGCGATAGTCGAGGAGCGGCTCGCGCGCCTCAAGGCTCACCGCCATGCTCATCCGGTCGGTCTTGGTCAATATGTCGCCGGGCAGCCAGATCATCAGGTCGGCATATTGCGCACGGTCGAGCGCTTCGCGCGCAGGCGCCTCGGCCATCGCTTTCCAGTAACGCGCCTCGGCCAGATGATCGCCAAGCGCGTGGCGCGCGGCGTCGTTGAACAGCCGCGCCCGCTGCGCCGCCCCCGTGACGCCGACCGCCTCGGCATAACCTTCCGCGCCGCTTTTCGACAGGCTGGCCAGCGTCGCGCGCGCGCGCAGGGGGCGCGGCGCCCAATCCATCTGCGGCCAGACCCTTGCCAGCGGACCCAGCAGTCCGCGGCGCAGGAAAGCGGGGATCAGCCCGCGCAGCCGTTCCTCCTGATGCTGAAAGACCAGCCGCCTATATCCCGCAAATGCCTCGTCGGCGCCGTCGCCCGACAGCGCCACCGTCACCTCTTCGCGCGCCAGCTCGCACACGCGATAGGTCGGCAGCGCGCTCGCGTCGGCAAAGGGCTCGTCGAACATGTCGGCGATTCGATCGACCAGCGCAAAGTCGCCCGACGAAACGGTGCGCGTCCGGTGATCGGTGGCAAACCGCTCGGCGATCGCCTGGGCATGGGCGGTTTCGTCGAGCGCCGCCTGGTCGAAGCCGATCGTGCAGGTCTTGACCGCCTTCGTGCTCGCTTCGGCCATCAGCGCGACAACCGCGCTCGAATCTACCCCGCCCGACAGAAAGGCGCCCAATGGCACATCGGCGACCATTCGGTCGGTGACTGCGGCGCGCATCAGGTGGACCAGATGTTCGGCCGCCTCCCCCTCGCTCGCCTTGATCCGCCGCGAAAAGTCGGGCGCCCACCAGCGTGTCGGGGCGGGCACCTGCTTGCCACGTTCGAGCAGCAGATAATGGCCCGCGGCCAGCTTCCGAACCCCCGCGACGATGCAATTATCGTCGGGGACATAGCCAAAGGCCATGAAATCCTCGACCGCGGCAAGATTGGCATCCTGCCGCAGCAGCGGGTTGCGAAGCAGGCCTTTCAGTTCCGACGCAAACGCCACCGATCCGTCGGACAGGCGCGCAAAGTGCAGCGGCTTCACCCCCAGCCGGTCGCGCGCGAGGAACAGGCAGCCGCGCCGATGGTCGTGGATCGCAAAGGCGAACATGCCGTTCAGCCTGGAGAGGCAGTCCGGTCCCCATTGCCGCCACGCCGCGATGATGACTTCGGTATCGCCGCTGGTGCGGAAACGATGCCCGCGATCCTCCAGCTCGGCACGCAGCTCGCGGAAATTATAGATTTCGCCATTATAGGTTAGCGTGACCACCTCGTCGTCGCTGGCCATCGGCTGCGGGCTGCCGGCGATGTCGATGATCGACAGGCGCAGATGGGCCAGGCCCACGCCGGGCGCGGTCCATTCGCCGGACCCATCGGGGCCGCGGTGGCTCATCGTGTGGAGCATCGCGCGCAGGCGCGCCGGATCGACCGGCTTCGCGGTGTCGAGATGATAAATGCCCGCAATGCCGCACATATCGGACGCTCTATCGCAGTTTCAGCGCGCGGTCAGCCATCGCGCTGGCTCCGCCCGACGCGGAAATGAAATCCTTGATCGCATCGCGCCCACCCTGTCGCACCTCGCTCGACACGATCAGCGTCAGCGCGCGGGGATCGCCGCCCAAAAGCCGCGCCTTCAACTCCGCGAATTTCGCCGCGCGCGCGCTTCCCGTCACCGCGCCGTCGACGACATACCAGGTCGCGGCGTCGCGCAGCACCGGGCCGGGGTGCAGCAACCGTTCGGTCTTGGCGCCATCGACGGCGGGCAGCGCCGCGCTCCACGCCCATTTGCTGTCGGGATCGACCGCGCCCTGCCCGAAGGCGACAATTTCGCGCCCTTCGGCCTGGCGTTCATAACCGCCGATCGCGACCGTCACCACCTGTCCGGTGTCGCGCGCGAAATGCCGGATCGCCACCTGGTCGGCGCCGTCGAAGCGCGGCGACCATCCGGTGCCCGCGCCGGCGACATGGCGCCAGCCCGGCGGCGCTTCGATGGCCATGGTGGACGGCAAGGGCGCGCTGCGCCCGGCGACGAGCAGGCCCCATGCAGCAAAAAGCAGCGGCAGCGCCAGCGCAAGCGGCATCACGGCGCCCGCGCGTCCGCCAAAGCGCGGCGGACCGCCCAGTCCCGACACATCGACCGCCGCGTCGTTCGCGGGCCGGTCGAACCAGCGCCGCGCGACGAGCATCACGGTCAGGATGACCAGCCCGAAAAAGATCCAGCCATAGACAATATGATCGATGCCGCCCGCTGCCTCGATCCCCCAGATGTCGGCGGCGAGCATCGTACCATAGGCACGCAGCGCATTGGCGAAGATCGTTGTCGCGAGCGCCGCCGCGACGAAAAGGATGCGCCGCGTCCAGCTTTTGAAGCAGAGATGCGCCGCAAATACCGCATAAGCGAGCATCGCGATCAGGAAATTGACCCCCGAACATTCCTCGGCGACCTCGAAAAATCCGGCGCGCGTCGTGATGAATACGCCCTGCATCTCGGCGGCGAGCCCCGACAGGCGCAGCAGCGCGACGCTGATATGCGCGGTAAAGGTCTGGAGCAGCGGCACCAGCTCCTCGCCAAACGGCACGAGCAGCAGGGCATAGGCGAGCGGAAAGAACAGCCCGCGCACCAGCTTTTCGCCGAGCGCGGCGCCCACCGCGCCTTGCAGCATCAGCACCAGCCCAAGCTGGCGGAACAACGCGACCCCCGCGGCCTCGCCGACGATCCAGACGACGCCTGCCCCCGCCATCCACAACAGCGCCGGCGACCAGAAGGCGGGCACCAGCGGCCGGAGCAGGTCGGTCCGCTGCGCCACCAGCCAGCCGATCATCGGCACCATCAACAGACAGTGGGTAAAGGTCGAACTGTTCCACCAGATCCCGGCCATGTCGGCGGCATCGCGCCAGAAAAGCGCAAAAATGGTTGCCGTCAGCAACGTCAGCGCGGCCAGATGGCGCTGCCACACCGTCATGCAGGGAGCCCCAGCAGCTCGCCGAGCGGTTCCATGCGCGCCTCCCAGCCGTAACGCGCGATCATCCGCGCGCGCGCCGCCTGCCCCATGGCGGCGGCGGCCGCGCGGTCGCCCAACAGCGAAGCAACGGCGTCGGCCATCGCCTCGGCCCCGTCGGCGACGAGCAGATGCTCGCCCGCCACGGCGTCGATCCCCGTCGCCGCCGCGGCGCTCGCCACCACCGGCCTCGCCATCGCCATCGCTTCGAGCAGCTTGTTCTGCACCCCGCGCGCGAGCAGCAGCGGCGCCACCACGGCGTCGGCGGCGGCAAGCCACGGCCGCACATCGGGCACTTCGCCCGTCACCGTCACCCCCGACAACTTTGCGAGTGCCTTCACGTCATCGGTCGGCGCGCGGCCGACGATCGCGAAGCGCACCGCGCTGTGCCGCCGCCGGATCAGCGGCAGGATGTCGGCGGCGAACCAGCGCACTGCGTCGATATTGGGACGATAATCCATCTGACCCGTGAACACCGCGAGCGGTCCGTCACCCTGTCCGACCGGGTCGAACGGCAACGCCGGATCGAAACGCGCGGTGTCGATACCATTTTCCACCGCCCGCACTTTCTCGGCGCCGAGGCCGGTCTGCGTACGGAACAGCGCCGCTTCGGCCTCGCTGACGAACAGGCTGGCATCGACGCGGCGCGCCATGTGGGCCTCATAGGCGCCGAGCACCCGCGCCTCGCGCGCGTAAACCCAGTTCAGCGGCTGACGCCGATCCTGTTCGGCATAGGTCGCAAACTTCGCCGAATCGACATCGACGAAATCCATGAGCACCGGCCCGTCGAAACGCGCGGGCAGATATTGCGCCATCTGCCCCGAAAAGGCGACGATGTGGCTGATCGCGCCCTGCGCGATCAACGTGTCGACATGCCGCGCCAGCGCGCCGCTGCGAAACAGCCGGTTCGACACGGGCGCGCCGTGCAGCACCGCCTGCAACAACGCCAGCGGCCGCGAAACATTGCGAGCTTCGATCGCCAGGCTTTTGCAAAGCGGGGCCATTTTGACGCGCGCCGCGTCGGCGTCGGCGTCATTGTCGGCCAGCGCCGCGACATGCACCGGAGCCAGCTTCGCCAGCGCCTCGAACATATGCCAGCTGCGGATACGGTCGCCGCGGTCGGGCGGCCACGGCGCGCGGTGAACGATGAACAGGATTTCGGGCATCACCCCAGTCCGCGCGCGATCAGCGGCCCGATGCGGTTCGCCGCCCACAGCGGCAGCCGCTTCCACAAATCGACCTGCATCCGGTATTTCGCGCTGTTCGGGTTGGTGTCGCGCGCGCGCTGCCCCGGTGCCAGCCAGCGGGCGTAGACGAGCGGCTGCGGCGCGAACCCCCAGTTCTTCTTATAGGCGAAGGGCCCCGTGCCGACCTTTGACCGCCCGAAGTCGAAGCGCGTACAGCCGCGCGCCCGCGCGTGGCGCATCAGCGCGTAATACATGAGCTCGTTCGCGCGCAGTCCCCGCGCCTCGGCGAGCCCGCCGCCCCAATAGGGCATCACCGTGCCGCGCCAATAAAGGCTGAGCACGCTCGCCACCGCCCGCCCGTCCGCACGCACGGTCAATATGTCGGCTTCGTCGCCAAAGGCATCGAGGACGGCATCGAACAATGCCCGCGGAAAGACGGGCGTGCCCAGATTGCGCACGCTCGTCGCATAGACAAGATAATGGTCGCGCCGTTCGGCGGCATCGCGCCCCGTCGTCACCGTCAGGTCGCTCGCCAGCGCCTTGCGCACCTCGGCGCGCTGCTTGCGCGGGATGGCGAGCAGTTCGGCCTCGTCGTCGCCCGCCAGATCGCGCACGAACCCGGCATAGACGTCTTCCTCGCGACCCCAGCCCTCGCCCTCGGGAAGCGGCGCGCCGCGCAGTTCGACCGATGGCACCGCGATCGCGCGCGCCATGTCCGACGCGCCGGCCGCCAGCGTCGCGGCGACCGCGGGATCGTCGGCCAACAGGCCGCCGCCCACGGCAAAGCCGCTGCCGACCAGCGCCTGCCCGAACAGCGGCGAGCGGATATGGTGCAGCGGCAACAGGCCGGCGAGTGCGCCCCTGGCATCGCGCGCGGTGATCAGGTGACAGCGGTGCCCCGTCGCCCGCGTGATCGCTTCGCACCACGCGCGGCTGTGGAACGGCGTGGCATCAGGGTGCGCGGCGACATAGGCGTCCCATTCGCCCGCGTCCGACAGCGGAGCGCCCGCAAAGCCTTTGGTCATCGTGTCGACCCGTGCCGTCACGCCGCGGCTTGCCACGGCTGCGCGCGCTGCCGCTGCGCGGGCAGCAACGCATCGGCGCGCGTCCATTCGAAATCGCCCAGCAGTTTTTCGAGCTTTCCGGCCATGGCCGACAAGCCGCTGTAATGGCGAATTTTCGACCGGATCGGTGCATCGGCGACGCGCGGCTGGCCGGGGTCGATTTCCCACGGGTGGAAATAAAGGATCGCCGGGTGCCCTTCTGCATTCATGCGCGCGATTGCCCAGCGCGTGAAGCCATAGGGCAGCATCCGCATAAACCCGCCGCCGCCCGCGGCCAGGGTGCGCCCGGCGACGCGCGCCGTCGTCACCGGCCATTCGACAAGGTCGCTGTCGGGCAGCGGTTGCCACGCATGGCGCGGGCTTTGCGGCCAGCCATAATGGTCGTGGACCACCGGCGCGACGCTCGACGAATAGGCATAGCCCTGTTCGGCGAGCACCGTATGCGCCCAGGGCGTGCGCGCATCGACCGAGAAACTCGGCGCGCGATAGCCGCGGATCGGGACGCCGCCCAGATCTTCGAGGATCGCGCGTGTCTTATGAAGGTCGGTCGCAAAATCGGCCGCAGTCATGTTGAACACGCGCTGGTGATCATAGCCATGGCTCGCAAGCTCGTGCCCCGCCGCGACAATGCGGCGGATCAGCGCCGGATAGCGTTCGGCAATCCAGCCTAAGGTGAAGAAGGTGCCCTTTGCGCCCGCCGCTTCGAAAATCTGCAGCACGGCGTCGCAATTCGCCTCGACCCGGCATTCGAGCGCGCCCCAGTCGGCGCGCGAAATCGTGCGCTCAAAGGCGCCGACCTGGAACCAGTCCTCGACGTCGACCGACAGGCCGTTCTGCATCGTTCCTCACCTTCGCGGACCCGATAGCCGGTTTTGGCCAGGCTGTCAGGCGGCCCAGGTTTGCGACTTGGCCGGGTTGGGCGCGTTTTCGGGATCGCGCTCAACCCATTCGATGAGCAGGTCGAGCACGCGGCGCAGCGCTTCATCCTGTTCGCCGAGGCGCGCTTCGAGCGCCGCGATCTGCTTTTCGAGCGCGGCAAGCTGCGCCGAATCGACCGCGGGCGCAGCCTCCGCCTTGTCGGTCCCGCTTGCCGCCTGCGGCGCCAGCGACACGACGCGCGCGGCTTCGTCGCCCGGTTCGGCGACGCGGCGCGGCCATTCGGGCGCAGCCGCGTTCGCCGCGGCGGGCGCGGCAAAAGGTGCCGGTGTCGGGGCCGCAGCGGTGGCGGCCGCCGCGACGACCTCCTCGACGGGCAGCGGCGCCAGCGTCGCGGCGTCGATACCGCGATCGGCTTCGATCTCGGCGATCACCGAACGCACATTCTGCGCGGTGATGCGGTTCATCTGCTCGACCGCGCCATACAGGAGCAGGCGGCTGACCAGCACGTTCAGTTTGCGCGGCACGCCCTCGCTATAGTCAAAGATTTCCTCGAACGCGTCGGGGCTGAAGCTGGGGTTGCCCGTCCAGCCGACCTTGCCGAGCCGGTGGAGGATATAAGGTTCGACCTCCTCAGGCTCCATCGGATCGAGGTGGTGCGTCGCGATCACGCGCTGGCGCAATTGTTCCAGCGTCGGCGTGTGGAACAGCGTCTGCCGAAATTCTGGCTGGCCAAGCAGGAAAATCTGAAGGAGCGAATGGCCGCCAAGCTGAAAGTTCGACAGCATCCGCAGTTCTTCGAGCGCAGAGATCGCCAGATTCTGCCCCTCGTCGACGATCAGCAGGGTGCGTTTGCCCGCGCGCGCCTGTTCGCGCAGATATTGCTCCATCGACCGGAGCAGTTCGGCCTTGCTTTCGCCTTCCCATTCGATGCCGAATTGCTCGGCGACCAGACGAAGCAGGTCGTCGCCCTCCACCTGCGTCGACACCAGCTTTACTGCGGTCAGCCGATTGGCGTCGATCGTGTTCATCAAATGCCCAACGAGCGTCGTCTTGCCCGCGCCGACATCGCCGGTAATGACGATGAAGCCTTCGCCTTGCGCCAGGCCGTAGCCCAGATAGGACATGGCTTTACGGTGCGTCCCGCTTTCGAAATAGAAATGCGGGTCGGGCGTCAGCTGGAACGGACGTCCGGTGAAACCATAGAACTGATCGTACATCGCTAGAATTCCCGTTGCCTGGTCAGAAGTTGTAACGCAGTCCCACCAAAGCTGAACCGATGAGTTGGCTGTTGAAACCGTCCTGGTCGAAGGCGTTGAGGCTCGCCGCCGCGGTCCCCGTCAACCCGCGCCAGAAACGCCGTGAATAGGCGGCAGACAGTCCGGCCGACTGCACGTCGCTCGCCCCCGGCGCGCCATTGTCGAAATAATTGACATAGCCCGACAGGCTGAGGTCGGAGTCGGCATCGAGCTGACGCCCCGCCGAAACGAACAGATACCAGTTTTCGTCCTTGATCCCGTCGAGGTCCGCGATCGGCGACAGCTGCGGCGCGAGCAGCCTCCGCTGGTCATAGCCGATGCCGACACCATAGGTCCAGCGGTCGTAGCGCGACGACATCGTCGCCTGAACGCCGCGGCTGCGATATTGCGCCGATGTTGCGTTGCCGAGCTGGTTGCTGAGACACCCGCCGCCCTGCTGGCCGAACACGCACGGATTGACGTTGCCATCGATCGGATTGCGCGTCGGGTCGAACTGCGTCGGAAGCGCGGCGAGCCCCCCCGACAATCCGCGGCCAAGGCTCGACAGCCCGTCATAGACGCCGATCTGCACCGTCGTCGCATGATCGGCGCGATAGGCAAAGCTGCCGGTATAGATGGTATCGCCATAACGACGCCCGACGCGCGCGGTCAGCGAGGTGCGGCGGCTCGGCCGCCACATCACCCCGGCGTCCCAGATCAGCCCGTCGGTGTCGAACGACAGGCGGCGCGGGGTCGATGTGTCGGTGACGAAGCGGCCATTGGCGTCGCGCACCGGTACGCCATTCGCGTCGAGCACCGGATCGCGCTGCCCGATCTCGATATCCTCATATCCGACGCCGCCGAGCAGTGCGACGGTCGGGCTGATCGGCACGGTGACGTCGGCGCGCGCATATTTGCCCTCGAACCTCTGGTCGAGCTGGCTTGCATCCTCGCGCTCATATCCGCCCGACACCTGCCAGCCGAAGGGCAGATCGCCGGGCCGCGCGCCGACGCTGGCCCAGGCGACATGGTTGGTCGAACTGTCGAAAATATCCTGCGGCTGGCTGCCCGGCGCCAAAATCGCGGGGGTGTCGACATCGACCTTGGTATAGCCGAAGCGATAGCCCGCACCGACATCGAGCCCGCCGATCCGCCGCGTAAAGGTCGGCCCGGCATAGACGGAATAGAGGTCCGCGACATTGCTCGCATCGCCGATGAACAGTCCGTTGTCGGCGCCCTGCCCGTCGGTGCGCGTGCGGGTCGCAAGCGCCCCGGCCTCGAGGTTCAGTCCGCGCGCCGCTTCGATCCGTCCGCGCGCGAGACCGCTGATCGTGCCCGCATCGCCAAGATCGCCGTTCCAGCCAAAGCGATGTTCGTACCGCAGCGTCGCGGCGACTTCGGCGCGGCGCGTGACGATGGCGGCGTCGATGCCCGCCGCCACGGTCGTATAGGTGAGTACATCGCCGCCGTTCTTGAGGTCGGCGCTGAGCACCTGCCCGACCTCGAGATAGGGGCTGACATCGACCTGCCGCTGGCTGCGCTGGCCCTCGCCGCGCGCGGCCGACCGGACCGGTTCGGGCTGGCTCGCGCTCGCCGGCGCATCGCTCGCACCGGGATCGCCCGAAAATTGCGCGTGCGCGCCGGTCGCGGTTCCCGCGAGCAAAAGCGCCGCAATCGCAGTCGGAACACGATAGGACTGCCGAGCCCTCTTCGCCATCCCCGCGAAGGCCGGGATCCCGCCGGTGTGGTATGACGAGGCGGAGAGATCCCGGTCTTCGCCGGGATGACGATGTCGGTAATCGGAAGTGGTGCGCATCACGCCGCCCCCTGACCATAATAGGTGCCGAAACGGCGCCCGCCCGGCGAAAATTTGACGCCGTTCAACAGCAGCTGGATCTGCGGGCACCCACCCATCAGGCCGATCGCGTCGCGCAGCGAGCTTTCGAGCGTCCGGTCGGCGCGAACGACCATGATCGTCTGGCCGACATGCCCCGCCAGCACCGCCGCGGGCGATGCCGCGAGGACCGGCGGCGAATCGAGGATCAGGATGCGCCCAGGCGCCCCCGCCTCGAGCTGCGTCAGCAGCGCCTCGGTCCGTGCCGACGCAAGCAATTCGGTGTCGTGCATATGGTGCGCGCCCGCGGGCATCACTTTCAATCCGGGAATGTCGGTCTGGATCAGGCAGTCGCCGACCGCCAGATGCGGGTCGGCGAGCGCGTCCATCAATCCCGGCCCATTCTCCAGCCCCAGCGTGTCGAGCACGCTCGGCTTCGCGATGTCGGCGTCGATCAGCAGCACGTCATGGTCGGCCTCGACCGCCAGGCTGAGCGCCAGATTGACCGCCGAGAAGGTCTTGCCTTCGCCGGGGTTCGCCGACGCGATCAGCACGCGATGTCCGCGCGGCAGGACCGGGCGGTTGCCCGCACCGCCGATGCCGCGAATAAGCTCGCGCTTGACGATGCGATATTCCTCCGAAATGCCCGTGACCGGCGTTCCGGGCACGATCATTCCCTGCGCGGCGAGCCGGTCGCGGTCGATCGTCCCCTGCCGTGTCGGCACGATCGCGGGCGCAGCCTTTGCCATCTCCTTGCGCGGCGAAGGGCGCGGCGACGGAGCGGTTTCGACAATCGGTTCGGCGTGGTCGGCGGCCGGCGCCGCGGCGACAGGCTCGGCCTTGGCCTTCTTTGCCTTTTTCTCCGGCTCGGGCGGCAGGCTCGATACGTCGATCGTCGGTGCCTTGCCCGCCGGATCGAGCCCGAACATGTCCGCCGCGCGTTCGAGCAGCGAGGGTGGGCGTTTGACTTTGCGTTGGTCGTTCATGTCATCGCCCCCGGTCACGCAACCATGCCGCGCTGAATAAACTCGACGACGAGCAACAAGGCATAGAGTCCGACGAGCGCGCCTCCTCCCCCCGCGAGCCACACGAGCTTCTTGCGGCGATCGAGCTGGCGTTCGGCCGTCACGACTTCGGTGATCGATCCGATCACCGGCAATCCGCTCGCGCGCTCCAGCCGCGCCGCGGTCGCATAGCTGGTGCGCACTTGCGAAAGGCCAAAGGCCGCGCCCACGCCCCCGCCAAGCCCGGCAAGCAGCACAAGCGTCAGGAACAGCGGCCGGTTGGGCGCCGCGGGGCTGGTCGGCTTCGACGGCGGGTCGAGCAACTCGATGCGGATCGCGTCGGTTTCGGTCTGCACCTCGCCGCGCAGCCGCACCTGTTCGCGCTGCGCCAGCAGCTTGTCGTACTGCGCCTTGAACGCCGCATATTCGCCGTTGATCCGGTCATATTCGGCGGCGATGCCGGGGTTCTGGATCTGCTGCGCGGTGATCCGCGCGATGTCGCTCGTCAACTGGCTCTTGCGGGCGGTCAGCGCGCTCACCGTCGCCTGCCGTTCGGCGCGCATCGCGGCGAGCGAGGCATAGGCCGGATTCTGCATCCCGCCACCGCCGCCCGATCCTTCGCGGTCGGCCTGCGCTTTCAGCGACGCAATCTGGCTCTTGAGCGCGATAACGTCGGGATGCGCATCGGTCAGCCCGCGCGACCGCATGGCCGACAGCTCGTTCTGCGCACCGGCAAGTTGCTGCCGCGCGACCCCGCCGCCGACACCGACGACGCCGGGAATGGTCGGCGGGGTCGATGCGAGCTGGCCGTTCGCCGCCGCCAGCTGTGCCTGTGCGGCAACCAGTTGCGAATCGATCTGGTTGAGCTCGGCGCGCGCCGCGTCGACGCGCTGCGCGGGCGATCCGGCTCCACCGGCCACCAGCCCGATATTCTGCGCCTCGAACGCCGCGCGGCGAGCCTCGACCTCGCGCAGCGCCTTTTCGCGATCGGCGATCTGCGCGTCGAGGAATTTCAATCCTTCGCGCGCATTCATCCGTCCCCCGCGCAGCTGGTCGTCCCGAAACACGGTGATCAGGCTGTCGAGGACGCCCGACGCCAGCTTGGCATTGTCGGCGTCGGAGAGGCTGCCGACCGCAACGCTCGACGTGATTTCAAAGATATTGTCCTGCTGCGGCACGACCTTGATATTCTTTTGCAGCATCGCGACGACATTCGCCTTGTCGCGTTCGTTCGCACCGGCAGGCAGCAGTCCCGTGGTCGCCGCCACCTTTTCCATGTTGCGCGCGCTGGTCAGCGTTTCGCGGATCTGGTCGATCTGGGCGCGGCCGCCCCCGAGTTGCGCTTCGCCCGGAAGGATTTCGTTGACGTCGACCAGCAGCCGCGCGCGGCTGTCATAACGGTTGGGGATCGACGCGATCGCCAGCCAGCCGAGGATGCAGATGCCCCACGCGACCGCAAGGACCAGCCAGCGGCGAATCCAGACGCTGTGCAGTGCAACCCGCAATTCGTCGTAAAGGCTGTTCATCGCGAAAGATCGTTCCTTGATCGTGAAAATTGGTGGCGCCGCTGTCCGGGGTCAGAACATGCTTTCCGGGATGATGATGACGTCGCCCGGCTGCAACCGGACATTCGCCTTGATGTCGCCGCGCTTGATGAGGTCGTTCAATCGCAGCGCAAATTCCTGCTGCTTGCCGCTGCCCTTGTCGAAACGGACGAGTCGCGCCTTGTTGCCCGCCGCATATTCGCCCAGGCCGCCGACTGCAATCATCGCATCGAGCACGGTCATGTTGGCGCGGAACGGAATCGACGCGGGCTTTTCGGTCGCGCCGACGACGCGCACCTGCTGCGAAAATGTGCTGTTGAACGTCGTCACGATCACGCTGACGATCGGATCGGTGATATATTGGCTGAGCTGCAGCTTGATGTCCTGTTGCAGCATCGTCGGCGTCTTGCCGACCGCGGGCATATCGGTGATCAGCGGGGTCGTGATCCGCCCGTCGGGGCGTACCTGCACCTTGCCGCCGAGTTCGGGGTTGCGCCACACGAATATCTGCAGTTCGTCGAGCGGGCCGATGATATATTCCTCGCCCGGCCCCTCCTGGTTCGCGACGAAATTCGCGCTGGGAAGTTGCGGCGCATGACCCGCGCCCATGCACGCGGTCAACGCCGTCGCGGCAATGCCCGATAGCAGCGCGGCGCGCGTGATGTGGTGCGGGGGGAACCAAGCCATAATCCATCAACCTTTCAAGCCGCCGGGGGAGCCGCGGTCCGGACCTTCGCGGCGACAGCCATTGCGTCAGCCTTCGCCATTGCAGGAAAAGGGTGAACATAATGTTAGTCTTGGTATAAGTTTGGCCCGCGCCTTTGGGAATATGTCCCCATAGGGGACAGTTTTCGCGCCCCACGCCGATCGCTAAACGAGCATCTCGCGCGCCGGTCCCTGCCCCAGAAAGGCGGCGGGGCTCGCGCTGGCGCCATAGGCTCCGGCCTGGAAGATCGCGATCAGATCGCCGACCCCGGCGCGCGGCAGCGCGACCTGATCGCCCAGCCTGTCGAGCGGGGTGCAGAGGCAGCCGACGACCGAAACCGTTTCGACCGCCTCGCGTCCGAACGCCTTGGCCACCGCGATCGGGTAATTGCGGCGGATGACCGTGCCGAAATTGCCGCTTGCCGCCAATTGGTGATGCAGGCCGCCGTCGGTGACGAGAAAGGTTTCGCCATGGCTGATCTTCCGGTCGACGATGCGGGTCAGGTACACGCCCGCTTCGGCCACCAGCCAGCGGCCGAGCTCCATCGCAAAACGACTGCCCGCCAGCGCCGCGCCGCGCGCGGCCAGCGTCGCGCCCAGCGCCTCCCCGACCGCCGCCGCATCGACCGCGGCATCGCCGGGGAAATAGGGCACCCCCATCCCGCCGCCCAGATTGACGAGCGGCGGCGCCGCGCCTGCCGCGTCGGCAAGCTGCGCCGCGAGCGCCACCGTCTGCGCCTGCGTTTCGGCGATGGCGGCGGCATCAAGCGCCTGCGATCCCGCAAAAATATGAAAGCCCTGCCAGTCGGCGCCCGCGTCGATCAGGCGGCGGACCAGCGCCGGAACCGCTGCGGCATCGACCCCAAAGGGCTTGGCGCCGCCGCCCATCTTCATCCCCGATCCTTTAAGGTCGAAGTCGGGGTTGACGCGGACCGCGAGCCGCGGCGCCGTTCCGAGCCGCGACGCGATGGCGAGCGCGCGGTCGGCTTCGCCCGCCGATTCCAGGTTGAGCGTCGCGCCTGCAACGATTGCCGCTTCCAACTCGCGGTCGCGCTTGCCCGGCCCGGCAAAGCTGATGTGCCCGGCCGCCATCCCGCTCGCCAGCGCAGCCTTGAGCTCGCCGCCCGATGCCACGTCGAACCCGTCGACCAACCCGGCCATATGGACGAGCAGCGGGGGATAGGGATTGGCCTTCATCGCAAAATGAAGCTGGACCGTGGCGGGCATCGCCGCGCGCCATTCGGCGACGCGCGCGCTCAGCATCGCGCTGTCATAGACGAACAGCGGCGTATCGCCTGCAACATCGGCCAGCGATTCGGCGCGATCGCCGCCGATCAGCAGCATCCCGTCGGGATCGGCCACGAAACCCCGCGGGATCGGCCCGTGCGGCTTCATGCCGCCACCGCCTTCGCCCAGCCGGCGGCGATCGCCACCCGGTCGAGCTTGCCATTGGGATTGCGCGGCAGCGTATCGCGCCATTCGATCGCCTGCGGTTGCATGAAATTCGGCAGCGTCTGACGGAGATGGACGGCAAGCCCATCGGCATCGGCGCGTCCGTCCTTGCCGCGCACAATCAGCACGATCGCCGCGCCCAGCCGCGCATCGGGAACACCGAACGCCACCGCTTCGTAAACCAGCCCCGATGCGACCGCCGCCTCCTCGACCTCGGTTGGGCTGACGCGGTTGCCTGCGGTCTTGATCATCGCATCGTCGCGCCCGACGAAATAGAGAAGCCCGCCTGAGCCCCGCCGCACGGTATCGCCCGACCAGACCGCGGTGCCGCCATAATATGACGCCGCGGGCGCGGGTCGAAACCGCTCGGCGGTGCGTTCCGCATCGCGCCAATAACCCTTGGCGACCAAGGGGCCGCAATGCACCAGCTCGCCCGGTTCCTCGTCGGCGGTGACGCTGCCATCGGGGCGGCAGACAAGGATTTCGGCGTGCGGGATCGCGCGCCCCATCGACGTCGGATGGTCGGCGACGAGCGCTGGTTCGAGAAAGGTCGACCGGAACGCCTCGGTCAGCCCGTACATCGGATAGATGTCGGCGCCCGCAAAGCTCCGGCGCATCGCGTCGATCAGCGAGCGGGTGAGCGCGCCGCCGCTGTTGGTCAGGCGTTTGAGCGAGGCGGCCGCATCGGCGGGCCAGTCGGCCTCGACAAGTTGGACCCAAAGCGGCGGCACTCCGGCCAGCGTCGTGATGCGGTGCCGCGCCACCGCCTTGACCACGTCGCGCGCGGTCAGATAGTCGAGCGGCGCGACCGCCGCGCCCGCATACCAGCTCGACAGGAGCTGGTTCTGCCCATAGTCAAAGCTCAGCGGCAAGACACCGAGCACGCGGTCGCCCGGCGTCACTTTCAGATAAGTCGCAACGCTTTCGGCGCCGAGCCACAGATTCGCATGGCTCAGCATCACGCCCTTGGGCCGCCCCGTCGATCCGCTGGTATAAAGAATTGCAGCCAGATCGTCGGGATCGGCGAGTGATGACGCCAGAGCCTCGCCTTGTGAATCAATGACTTCTTCGGTAGTTTTCAGATCGTATAGCACGCAACCGGCGGGCGGCCCGTCGCCCAGCGCGTCGGCGCGTGCGGCATTGGTGACGAGCAGCTTCGCGCCGCTGTCGGCCAGGATATGCTGCGCCTGCGGACCTTTCAGCAGCGGGTTGATCGGCACATGGACAAGGCCCGCGCGCGCCGCCGCCAGCGGCATCAGGCACGCCAGCCGCGTCTTTGCGCTCCAGCTTGCGACCCGCTCTCCCGGCTTGCCCACCTGCGCGCGCAGCCACGCCGCCAACCGTCCCACGCCCGCATCGAGTTCGGCAAAATTCATCACCCGCTCGCCGATCAACAGCGCAGCCGCGTCCGGCGCACCGCGGCGGGCGAGATGGTCGATCGGGTGCGACGCAGGGTTTTCGGGCTTGGTCATCGGCTGTTAGGATGAAGATGATAGAGGGCCGCACCATGCAAGGGAACGGTGAACATCCGGCTAATGACGATGCGGGGCGCTCCGCAGCCTTTGCGTCGCCCTTTGACCGCGCCGAATGGTTCGACCTGCTCGAACGGCACGGCTTCGCCGCCGGGGGCCGCGTCGACGCGCGCGGATCGGCGAACGGGACGGCCGCCTGGCTGCCGCTGCGCATCGAGGCGCCGGGCCGTCTCGCGGGCCTCACCAACTGGTACAGCTTTTCGATCCGCCCCCGCATTTCGGGAAGCAATGGGCGGGGCAGCGCGCTGATCGACCTGTTTGCCAAGCTTCGCGGTCAGGCGGCGCAGCTCGACCTCTATCCCGTCCGCGACGACGACCGGGCGGGCATCCTGTCCGCCTTGCGCGGCGCTGGCTGGTGGGTAAAAGCGACGGCGGCGGGCCACCGCCACTGGCTCGACCTCGGCGACATGGACCATGACGCCTGGTGGGCCGCACGCCCCGGCGCACTGCGCAGCACGGTCCAGCGCAAGGCGAAAAAGGGCATCGTCGCCATCGAGCTTTACACGGCCGTCGACCCCGCCGCCTGGGACGCCTATGAAGCCATCTATGCGGCAAGCTGGAAACCCGAAGAAGGCGACCCCGCGCTGCTCCGCGCCTTTGCCGCGATGGAAAGCGCGCGCGGCACCTTTCGCATGGGTCTCGCGCGTATCGACGGCGCGCCAGTCGCGGCGCAGTTCTGGACCGTCGAGGACGGCACGGCCTTCATTCACAAGCTTGCGCATGTCGAGGACAGTTTGAAAGCATCGCCCGGTACCCTGTTGTCGGCGGCCTTGTTCCGCCATGTGATCGAAATCGACGGGGTGAAGCGCGTCGATTTCGGTACCGGCAACGACGCTTATAAGCGCGACTGGATGAACCGGCACGATCCGCTCTGGCGCATCGAGGCTTTCAATCCTTCGCGGCTCGCGGCATGGGGACCGGCGTTGAAGGCCTTTGGCCGTTCGTTGCTGAGGAAAGACACGTGACCGATTCCGCCCCCGAAACATCCGGCGTCGACGCCGCCCTCCGCGCCCTGCTCGCCGACGTACTCGGCCTCGGCGCCGACCGCGCCGCGGCGCTCACCGACGACAGCGGACTGTTCGGCGCGCTGCCCGAGTTCGATTCGATGGCCGTCGCGACGGTCCTGACCGAGATGGAGGATCGGCTCGACATCCTCATCGACGATGACGAAATCGACGGCGAAATCTTTGAAACCTATGGCAATTTGCTTTCCTTCGCGACGCGCAAGGTGACCGGTTGACCGACGCTCGCACCTCCAGTCCTCGTCATCCCGGCCTTCGCCGGGATGAGGACTGGAGTGAGGTCGATGACCGGACACGCGCCCGAACATCGGCTCGGTATAGCCCCCGTCGCTCCCCCCCGCGCCACTGTCGTCGTCGTCCCGCCGCTGTTCGAGGAAGCGAACCGCACGCGTCGCACGCTGGTACTTGCCATGCGCGCGCTGGCGGCCGGGGGTTTCGCCGCGCTGCTTCCCGACCTGCCCGGCCAGAACGAAAGCCTCGTCCCGCTCGCCGAGGTCGATCTGGAGCGCTGGCAGGATGCGCTCGCCGCGGTCACGCGCACGACGGATGGCCCCGTCATCGTGGCGTCGGTTCGCGGGGGGGCGCTCATCGACCACCGCGTTAACGCCGCCGCCTGGTGGCGCCTCGCGCCCGTTGGGGGCGCCGCGCTGCTCCGCACGCTGATGCGCGCCCGCGTCAGCGCCGACCGCGAGGCGGGGATCGCGTCGTCGCTCGACAGCCTGCACGCGGCCGCGCAAACGGCCCCGCTGCTGCTCGCCGGCAACGCGCTGTCGCCCGCCATGATCGCCGGATTGGGCGCCGCCGAAGCGCAACCCGTCGAACCGCTGCGCAGCGTCGCGCTCGGCGAAGGCGGCATCGCGGGCACCCCGCTCTGGCTACGCGCCGAACCGGGTGAGGATGCCGTCATGGCGCAGGCGATCGCCGCCGACATCGCCGCATGGAGCCGGTCATGCGGCATCAGCTGAATTTTGCCTGCGAAGGCGCCACGCTCGCCGCATCGCTCGACAATGCACCGGGCGCGGCCGGGCTTCTCATCGTGTCGGGCGGCAATGAAATCCGCAGCGGCGCGCATCGCGGCATGGCGATGCTCGCCGCGCGCGTCGCCGCCGCCGGCTATCCGGTTTTCCGCTTCGACCGCCGCGGCATCGGCGACAGCGAGGGCGCTAACGGCGGTTTTGAAGGCAGTGGCGCCGACATCGCCGCGGCGGTCGCCGCCTTCCGCAACGCTGCGCCGCAGCTGGCGCGGATTGTGGCCTTCGGCAATTGCGACGCGGCGAGCGCGCTTCTCCTTCACCAGCCGCTGCCGGTGGATGCGCTGATTCTTGCCAATCCCTGGACCTATGAGGCGGCCGCGGAGGCAGCGCCCGAGGACGAGCCCGCGCTCCCGCCCGCCGCGGCGATCCGGGCACGCTACCTGTCGCGGCTCACCGATCCCAAAAGCCTGCTGCGGCTGCTGCGCGGCGAAGTCGATTTCGCCAAGCTGCGCCGCGGCCTGTCGGCGCTCCGCCAACCCAAATCCGCCGCACCCCCCGGTAGCCTCGCGGCGCGGATCGACGAAGCCGCCGCGCGCGTCACCATCCCAGCGACGCTGCTGCTCGCCACCGGCGACCGCACCGCGCAGGCCTTCGTCGCCGACTGCCCCGCCGCGCTGAAGCGCTTTCCCGTCGAACGCCTCGCAAGTCCGTCGCACAGCTTCGCGGGCGCCGACGGCGACTGGCTGGCGACGCGGATATTGGAGGTTATGGGGCGGGTTTAGGAACGCCGCTCGCTGTTGCGGATTTGGGGTGGATTCCCCATCATTTTGGTCGTCATCCCGGCGAAGGCCGGGATGACGATGCAGGCGGGCTTCGCTACCCGCCGCTTACGCCGCCTTCTTCATCTGCCGATATTTGTGCAGCAGCGGCTCGGTATAACCCGACGGCTGCGTCACGCCTTCAAAGATCAACGCGCGCGCCGCACGCCATGCGACGCCATCGGGCGTCAGTTTCTCGTAAAGCGGATCGTTCGCATTCTGCGCATCGACCTTTGCCGCCATCCGCGCCAGCGCGGCGTCGACCTGATCGGGGGTGCAGACGCCGTGGAGCAGCCAGTTGGCGAGCGCCTGGCTCGAAATGCGCAGGGTCGCGCGGTCTTCCATCAACCCCACATCGTCGATGTCGGGCACTTTCGAACAGCCGACGCCTTGATCGATCCAGCGCACGACATAGCCCAGGATACCCTGGCAATTATTGTCGAGTTCGCGGGCGATTTCGGCGTCGCTCCAGTTGCGGCCGGCCGCGACCGGAATGTTCAGCAGCCGGTCGAGCGACGGCACCGCCTCGCCGGCAATCTCGCGCTGCCGCGCGAACACATCGACCGCGTGATAATGCAGCGCGTGCAGCGTCGCCGCGGTCGGCGACGGCACCCACGCGGTGTTCGCGCCCGATTTGGGGTGGCCGACCTTTGCCTCCAGCATCGCGCGCATCATGTCGGGCATCGCCCACATGCCCTTGCCGATCTGCGCCTTGCCCGAAAGCCCGCAGGCGAGCCCGATGCGGACGTTGCGATCCTCATAGGCGGCGATCCAGTCCGAAGCCTTCATCTCGCCCTTGGGGATCATCGGCCCGGCGCGCATCGACGTGTGAATCTCGTCGCCGGTGCGATCGAGGAACCCCGTATTGATGAACACGATCCGGTCCTTCACCGCGTGGATGCACGCGGCAAGGTTCGCGCTGGTGCGGCGTTCCTCGTCCATCACGCCGACCTTGATCGTGTGCCGCGCCAGGCCCAGCATGTCCTCCACCGCGTCGAACAACCGGTCGGTGAAGCTGCATTCATCGGGCCCGTGCTGCTTGGGCTTGACGATATAGATGCTGCCCGCGCGGCTGTTCCGAAGGCTGCCGAGCCGCTTCAGATCGTGCAACGAACACAGGCTGGTGATGACGGCGTCGCACAATCCTTCGGGCGCCTCTGCGCCGTCCGGCAGCCGGATCATCGGCGTCGTCATCAGATGGCCCACATTGCGGACGAACATCACGCTGCGCCCATGCAGTGCAAAGCTCTGTCCGCCGGGCGACGTCCACTCGCGGTCCGCCGCCATCGCGCGCGTCACCGTCTTGCCGCCCTTGTCGAAGCTTTCGACGAGATCGCCGCGCATCAGCCCGAGCCAGTTCGTGTACCCCAGCACCTTGTCCTCGCCATCGACCGCAGCGACGCTGTCCTCCAGGTCGATGATCGTCGTCAGCGCGGCTTCCAGCACGACGTCGGCAATGCCCGCCGGATCGCTCTTGCCGATGGCGCTGTCGGGATCGATCACCAGTTCGATGTGCAGGCCGTTATGCTTGAGCAAAATGCCGCCGGGCCTGCTGCCCACCCATTGCGCGGGGTCGGCAAGCGTCAGTTGGCCGCCCGCCCAGTCGGCCCATTTTCCGTCGGCCAGCGGCACCGCCTCGTCGAGAAACGCCTTGGCGCGCGCGATCACCGCCGCACCGCGGCTCGCGTCATATCCACCGGGCTTCGCCGCCGGCGCATCGAGCGCGTCAGTGCCGTACAGCGCATCGTACAGGCTGCCCCAACGCGCATTGGCGGCATTGAGCGCGAAGCGCGCATTGAGCGCGGGCACGACGAGCTGCGGTCCCGCCATCGTCGCGATTTCGGGATCGACATTTTGCGTGCCGACGCCGAACGGCGCGGGTTCGGGCACCAGATAGCCGATCTCGCGCAGAAAGGCCTGATAGGCATCGGCGTCGTGCGCCTGCCCCTCGCGATCCTGGTGCCAGGCGTCGATTCGCGCCTGCAAATCCTCGCGCCGGGCGAGCAGTTCGGCATTCTCCGGCGCGAACTTGCCCAGCAGGCCCGCGAAATCGGCCCAGAATTTGGCGGCGTCCAGCCCCGTTCCGGGCAGCGCGCGCTGTTCGATGAAATCGGCCAGCCGCGAATCGACGGACAGGCCCGAGCGGTCGAGAAATTCGGTCATGCAAACACCCTCTGGTCGGCGCAGTTGCGCCCGTGGACCCGGGGAGGAAAGGGCAGCCGCCCTATGCCGCGATTGGTTTCGATTGGCAATGGGCGCTTTTCAAGCGCACGCTCGTCGGTTAGGTTGCAGCGCACAACGAAAAGACTTTCTCCCCGAAACGATCCGGATTCATGGACGATATACGACTGAAACTGATGGAAGCCATCGCCCGCCGCAAACTGGTGACGGTGCAATATAACGGCCAATCGCTGCGGCTGGCTCCGCATCTGCTGTTCGAGCGGCATGGCGACCTGTTCGTCAGCGCGCTCAACTTGGGCAAGAATTGGCGGTCGGATGAGGAACCCCGGCTCGGTCATTTCAAGCTGGGCGGGCTCGCCGCAATCCGGCTGAGCGAAGAGGGGTTCGATCCCCTCCCCGGCTTCGACGCCGCGCCGCCGCGCGAAGAAGACACGCCCCTGCTGGGGGTTTAACCCGAAGCTTAGGCGACGCCTCTCTCTGCGGGCGGCGGCATTTCGTTCAAGGCGACGCGAACCTGGTTCCGGCCGCCTTCCTTGGCGCGATAGAGCGCGGCATCGGCGCGGCGCATCAGGTCGAACAGCGAATCCTCGGGCACCCGCTGCGCGACGCCGAAGGAGGCGGTGAAACCGCGGTCGACCCCCAGAACCGGAAGCTGCGCGGTCTCAAAGGCCTTGCGCACGATTTCGGCATAAATGCGTCCGTCCGACAGCATCGCGTCGGGAAGCAGGACGGCAAATTCCTCACCGCCGATCCGCCCGACAATGGCATCGTCCGGGGCGGCATCGGCCAGCATCGCGGCGAAATGCGCGATCACCCCATCGCCCGCGGCGTGGCCGAAACTGTCGTTGATCTTCTTGAAATCGTCGAGATCGGCCGCGATCAGGACCGCCGCCTCATCACCGCGCAACAGCGCGACCCCGGCATGTTGCTCAAAGCCGCGCCGGTTGAGCACGCTCGACAGCGCATCGGTCTCCGACCGCGCGATCATCTCGGCGGTCGTGTCGCGCATCATCACGAGCAGCAGAACCAGGCCGATCGCCATCAGCACGACCACGCTGCTGCTTTGCGAAATGGCGGCATAAGTGGTCGCGATATAGCCCTGCGGCGTGCTGGCGGTCCCGACGAGTGCCGCGACCACCGGCTTCGCCAGATAGGTCAGCGCCGCCACGATCTGCAGCATGATCAGCAACAGGTCGAGCGCCTGGCGCCGTCCCGAACGCAGGAGGACGACGACAGCGACCACGTGCATCGCAAAATAGGGTAGTTGATATAAAATCAGCCGCAGCGACGTTCCATAGGGCAGCGTGAAGATCAGCGGGACCGCAAAGATCGTGAGAACCCAGATCGCCGCCATCGCGGCCCACGGCGGCGCCACACGGCAATGCGATGCGATGCCGATCAGCGCGAAACTCAGCGCCAGCAGGAAAACGAGGAAGATGCCGACGCCAACCGCGGTCGGTTCGACCTGCCGCGTCAGCAGAAATTCCAACCCGACGTTGACGATCCCCAGGCCATAGCCCATCGCGAGCCATCCCGCCCCGCGCGCCGTGCGGTTCGTCGCCGCAACCACCGCAAAAGCAAGCGCAAAGATGCCTGCCACGGACATGTTGATGCCAAGGACAAAGGCAATGGACATCGGCTCACTCATCTCCTTGCGGCCAGCCTAGGCACAGGCCCCCAAGTTTCCGTTAACGATTTGCGATTCGCAGACGTTCGTGCGCACCTAGCCGACGTAACCCACAAAACCAGTGACTTACTGCACAGGCCGACAAAATGGCCGGCGGGGGTGCCAAAGCGTTGCGCCGCTCGCTATAGCCGCAGCATGACCCTTGTTACCTCAACCGAACAGGCGACGCTCGACCGCGCGGCCGACGCGCCGATGCTCGCGCAGGTCGAACGATGGGCTGCGATCAACAGCGGCACGGGCAATCTGGCGGGACTGCGGGTCGTTGCGAGCCAACTCGCCGACGCCTTTGCGGCGCTGCCGGGCGATGTGCGGCTCGTCGCCCCCGATCCGGTCGAGAGCGTCGATGCCGCGGGCCGGGTCCAGACGATCGAGCGCGGCGAGCATCTGCACCTTCGCGTGCGGCCCGATGCGCCGGTGCAGCTGCTGCTGACCGGACATATGGACACCGTCTTTGCCGCCGACCACCCCTTCCAGTCGCTCAAATGGCTCGAACCGGGGGTACTCAATGGTCCCGGAACCGCCGACATGAAGGGTGGGATCGCGGTGATTCTCGCCGCGCTGACGGCGCTCGAAAGCTCCCCATTGGCAAGCCGCGTCGGCTATGACGTGATGATCAACAGCGACGAGGAAACGGGCAGCCACGCCTCGGCGGCGCTGATCGCCGAGCTTGCGAAGGGAAAGACGGCCGCACTCACCTATGAACCCGCGCTGCCCGACGGCACGCTGGCGGGGGCGCGGCCGGGAAGCGGCAATTTCTCGGTGACGGTTCACGGTCTGTCGGCGCACGCCGGGCGCAATCCCGACGATGGCCGCAACGCCTTGCTCGCCGCCGCCGACCTCGCGCTCCGGCTCGCCAAGCTCAAATCGCCCGCGCTCAAGGTCAATCCGGCAAAGATCGACGGCGGCGGCCCGAACAATGTCGTGCCCGACAGCGCGATCCTGCGGGTCAATATGCGCCCCGCCACCCCCGAAGCGATGGTCGAGGCGGAAACGGCGCTGCGCAGCGCGGTCGCGGCGGTGTCGCGCGACCATGACGTGCACTGTCACATCCACGGCGGTTTCAATCGCCCGCCCAAGCCGCTCGACCCCGCCGCCACGCGGCTGTTCGAGCTGGTCCGTGACTGCGGCGCCGCGCTGGGGATCGACATTGCCTGGAAAGCCACAGGCGGCGTGTGCGACGGCAATAATATCGCCGCCTGCGGAATTCCCGTGGTCGATACCATGGGCCCGCGCGGCGGCGCCATTCACAGCGCGGACGAATTTCTGATCGTCGACAGCCTCGCCGAGCGCGCGCGACTGTCGGCGCTGACCATGATGCGAATAGCGGAACGGGGGACTGTGTGAACTATGTGATCCGGGCGGCCAAACCGGGCGACCTGCAAAGCATCTACGAAATGGCGAAACTGACCGGCGGCGGCTTCACCAACCTGCCCCCCGACAAAAAGGCGCTGCGCGCCAAGCTCGAACGCGCCGAAGCGTCGTTCGCAAGCGACAAGGAATATCCCTCGGACGAGCTGTATCTGCTTGTGCTTGAGGATCTGGACAGCGGCGAGGTGCGCGGGACATGCCAGATTTTCGGTCAGGTCGGGCAGCGCTGGCCCTTTTATTCCTATCGTATCGGCACCGACAGCAAGCATAGCGAACAGCTCGGCCGGACCTTTCACGCGCAGGTGCTGATGCTGAGCAACGACCTCAACGGCGCGAGCGAAGTCGGTGGGCTGTTCCTGCATCCCGCCGCGCGCGCCGGCGGCCTGGGGTTGCTGCTCGCACGCTCGCGCTATCTGTTTATCGCCCGCCATCGCGCCCGCTTTGCCGACCGCATCCTTGCCGAGCTGCGCGGCGTGATCGACGAGGCGGGCGGCTCGCCCTTCTGGGACGGGGTCGCGGGCAAATTTTTCGGGATGAGCTTTCAGGAGGCCGATCAGTTCAACGCGGTCCATGGCAACCAGTTCATCGCCGATCTGATGCCCAAGCATCCTGTCTATATCGCGATGCTCGGCGACCACGCACGCAGCGTGATCGGCGTTCCCCACCCCAGCGGCCGCGCCGCGATGCGAATGCTGGAGAATGAAGGTTTCGCCTTTGAAAATTATGTCGACATCTTTGACGGCGGCCCCACGATGACCGCGCGCACCGATCAGGTCGCGAGCATTCGCGACGCCCGCCATATCGAATTGACGGGAACGGGGGACGCGATCGGACCGGGCGCCGAGGATGCGCTGATCGCGACCGGTCGGCTCGCCGATTTCCGCTGCTGTTTCGGCAAGGTCGATGCCGAGGGCCGGATCGATGCCCACGCGGCGCACATTTTGGCCGTCGGCAAGGGCGACCCGGTCAGCTGGATCGGACGATAAGATGTTCACCGAAATCAACTTCGACGGGATCATCGGCCCGAGCCACAATTATGCGGGGCTCAGTCGCGGCAATATCGCCTCGGCAAGCCACGCCGGCGACGTGTCGCAGCCGCGCGCGGCGGCGCTGCAAGGCATCGACAAGATGCGGCACAATCTGGCGCTCGGGCTGCGCCAAGGCTTCTTCATGCCGCTCGACCGCCCCGACGCGCCGTGGCTCGCGGCGCTCGGCACGACCCTGAACGATGCCGAGGGACATTTGCGCGCGCAGGCATGGTCGGCGTCCTCGATGTGGGCGGCGAACGCCGCGACGGTCTCGCCCGCCCCCGATACTGCCGATGGCAAATGCCACCTCACGGTCGCCAACCTCGTCACCATGCCGCACCGCAGCCACGAATGGCCGGGAACGCTGGCGCAGCTCCGCCTCGCCTTCGCGAACCCCGCCTTTGCGGTCCATGCGCCGATCCCGGCGCCCTTCGGCGACGAGGGCGCGGCGAACCATATGCGGCTGTGCAACGGGCACGACGCGGCGGGCGTCGAAATCTTCGTCTATGGCGTCGGTGGCGGCCGTTTCCCTGCGCGCCAGCACCTCGACGCATCGAAAGCGATCGCGCGCCATCACCGGCTCGACCCCGCGCGCACTTTGTTCATCCGTCAGTCGGACACGGCGATCCAGGGCGGCGCCTTCCACAACGATGTCGTGGCAGTCGCCAACGAGCATGTGCTTTTCACCCACGAAACCGCGTTCGAGGATCGCGAGGGCGCACACGCCGAAATCCGGGCGGCCTTCCCGGAGGTCGAGATCGTCGAGGTGCCCGCGAGCGCGGTGAGCCTGCCCGACGCGATCAAATCCTATCTGTTCAACGCCCAGCTCGTCAGCCTGCCCGATGGCGGCGGCATGGGGCTGGTGCTGCCGACCGAGGCGGAGGCCATCCCCGCGGTGTGGAATTGGCTGACCGACATGATCGCGGGCAACGGCCCGATAAGGCGGCTGCTGCCCGTCGATGTCCGCCAGTCGATGGCGAACGGTGGCGGTCCCGCGTGCCTCCGCTTGCGCGTCGTCGCCGATCCTGCAACGGTCGATCCGCGCTTTCTGGCCGATGACGAAAAGCTCGACCGGATCGCGGCCGTCGTCACAAGGCACTGGCCCGAAACGATCGCGCCCGCCGACCTTGCATCGGCAGCGCTGGCGGCCGACGTGCGCCAGGCGCGCGCGGCGCTGCTCGCCGCACTCGACCTTGCCGAACTCGGCTGACATCGCTTGCAGATACGCGAACTGATCGACACCGCGCAGATACCCGGCGGCGGCGAGCTGCGCCTGTACCGGCGCGGCGGCGATTTCATCATCGCGATCAGCGGCAACGAGCTGATGAACAGCCGGATGACCGGTTCCGAAGAGGCGCTCGCGGTGATGAGCTGCGCACGGCTCCGCAACGCCGAACGCGCGCACCTTCTGATCGGCGGATATGGCATGGGTTTCACGCTGCGCGCGGCCTTGGCGGCGCTCGGCCCGGAAGCGAAAGTCACCATCGCCGAACTCGTTCCCGAAATCATCGACTGGGCGCAGGGGCCGATGGCCCAGCTCGCCGCAGGATGCCTGAACGACCCGCGCGTCGAACTTCTGATCAGCGATGTCGCGGCAGTGATCGCGGCAGGACGCGGCCGCTATGACGCGATCCTGCTCGACGTCGACAACGGCCCCGATGGATTGGTCCGCGCGGCGAACGACGGGATTTATTCGCCCGCCGGGCTTGCCGCGGCCAAGGCGGCCTTGCGTCCCGGCGGCGTGCTCGCAATCTGGTCAGCGGCGCCCGATGCGCGCTTCACCCGGCGGCTGGCGACGGCGGGCTATCGCGTGGACGAAGTCCCGGTGCGCGCCCGCACCAGCGGCAAAGGCGCACGCCACACCATCTGGTTTGCGCGCGCGGATTAAGGGAAGGGCGGGTTTCGACCGATAACGAGCATAAGGAAGAAACAGCCCATCCCCTTCAGGGGAGGGGCAACGAAGACTTGGCAGCTTGCTGCCTAGTCGTAGTGGGGTGGGGCCGCGGACCTTGCGCAAGGCCGATAGCCCTACCCCAACCCCTCCCCTGAAGGGGAGGGGCTTGAATCGCGTCACCACCCACTCCCGACCCCAAAAGCGGCGCCCCCTTGCCTTCCACTGTCGGGTTAATTTACAGTTTACCATCTTCGCCACGGCGCGAATCCCGCATTCGCGCGGCTGGCACGGCGCTTGCTTGGATGTTGATGATGCTGAAGAAGATCGGACGCCTGTTTGTCATCAAGACCCGCTTTGAAGCGTGCCTGATCATCTATGCCCTGGCCGTCGGTGCGATGGCGCGGGGTTCCGCCTATCTTCACGAATATCCGGGTGTCGGCGGCAAGTTGCTGATGCTCGCCTGCACTGGGGCCGTATTCCTCGCAGGCGCAAAGATTTTCGATTGCTTGCGCTACGAACAGGCAGCGGCCGCCGCTGCTGACCGCGAAGTTTAGGCTCGCCCGGCCTTTCGCCGCTCGCCCGGTTATGGCACAGAAGGAGCCATGAGCAGGATCAGCGGCCGTCCGGCCATCAGCACCCAGCGCATCTATGGCCTCACGCTGCGCATCGCGCGCTGGCGCGAAGGCGCGGCGGGAACGCCGCTGCTGTTCCTCAACGGGATCGGCGCCGACATCGCCGCGGCGGCGCCGTTGCTCGCGCAGATTCATGGACGCGAAGTCTGGACGCTCGACATGCCGGGGGTCGGCGCGTCGCCCGACGCCTTGCTCCCCTATACCGCCCCGACCTTGGCGGCGACCGTGATGGAAATTGCGACGCGGCTCGGTCACGACCTGCTCGACGTCGCGGGGTTCAGCTGGGGCGGCGCACTGGCGCAGCAGATCGCGATCCAGTTTCCGGGGCGCATACGCCGGCTGGTGCTGATGGCGACGACGCCCAACATCGGCGCACCGGGGATCGGCTGGGCCGCGCTGCTCGACGACGACATGCTCGCGAGCGGACTGCGGTTGCCGACGGCGACCCCGCTGGGCCTTGCCTGTCAGGCGATGGCGATGGCGGGCTGGACAAGCGCGGCGATGCTACCGCGGTTGAAGGATGTGCCCGTTCTGGTACTGATGGGCGAGCGCGACGGCGTCGTCCCGGCCTGTCATGGGCAGGCGATTGCCGAGCTGATCGACGGCGCGGTGCTGGAGGTGGTGCCGGGTTCGCACCTCTTCCCCTTCACCCATGCCGCGGCGATTGCGTCGAGGATCAGCGCGTTTCTGGACCAGTCGCCTCCGCTGCAAGCCGCCGCTTGAGGAAGTCGGCAATCGCCGCGGCAACCTCGTCGGGTGCCTCCTCCATCGGCAGATGTCCGATACCCGCCAGCAACAGCACCTCGGACCCCGCGATCCGTTCGCCAAAGGTCTGGGCGGCCGTGGGGTTGATCAACCGGTCCTGGTCGCCGAACAGGATCAGCGTCGGCGCGCCGATCTCCCCTACCCGCGCCGCCAATCCGGGTTCGCGGTCGGTTCGCGCGCGCATCACCGTCGCCTCGCGATTGCCGGGAAAGCGCAGCAATTCCCAATAGCGGTCGATCATCGCGTCATCGACGATGTCCTGCTTCTCGACCGAACCGCGCAGCGATTGTTCGACCAGCAGCCGCGGGGTGATCCGCGTCGCGAGCCAGCGGCCGAACGGATATTCGAGAATGCGAAAGCCGACGTTCGATTCGGGCGCCTTTTCGCCCTTGCGCAGCGGCATTCCGGCCGCGTCGAGCAGGAGCAGCGCCTCGACCCGCGCCGGATGTTCGAGAACATAGCGCCACGCCACCCAGCCGCCCATCGAATTGCCGCCGAGGATGAACCGGTCGAGTTCCAGCCGTGCCGCGACGACATCGACAGCATCGATCATCGCCGACGCGCTATAGTCGCGGCTGGGGATGGCGCCCGTCAGTCCGTGCCCCGGCAGGTCGAGCGTGACGATGCGGTAATCGCCGCCGAGCCGTTCCACCAGCGGCTCCCATGTGTGGAGACTCGCGTTCGATCCGTGGAGCAGGATGATCGCGGGGCCGTCGCGGCGTCCCTGATCGCGATAATGGATGCGCTGTCCCGCGGGGCCCACCGCGAAGGCGGCATCCGATCCGCCATATTTGGCGATCATCGCGTCGCGGTCGGTATCCGGGGTCAGGAGCAGCAGGAAAGCCGCGACAAGCACCCCCAGCGCTGCGAGCGGAACCAGCACACGCTTGCGCCGGTAGAACGGCCGTCGCGGCGGTGGCGGCGGATCGAAGTCCAGGTCGTCGTCGATGGTCATCCAGCCCCCCTCAAGGCCACGCCGAACCTAACGCGCCTTGCCGCCGCGTCAATGCGGGCTAGCGGTGCAGCGAACGGCGGAAGGTTTCGGGAAGGAACAGGAGGCCGACCACCAGCGTGAGCCCCGCAACGATCACGGGATACCAGAGTCCGTAATAGATATTGCCCGTCGCGGCGACCATCGCAAAGGCCGTCGTCGGCAGGAAGCCGCCGAACCAGCCGTTGCCGATATGATAGGGCAAAGACATGGCGGTGTAGCGAATGCGGCTGGGGAACAGCTCGACCAGCAACGCCGCGATCGGGCCGTACACCATTGTCACCAGCAGCACGAGGTAGAAGAGGATCGCGACGACCATCGGCTTGTTGATCGCGGCTGGGTCGGCCTTGGCAGGGTAGCCGGCGACGGCCAGCGATTCGGAGAGTGCCGCGGCGAAACTTTGCTTGTCTGCGACAGAAATCACCTGTTCACCGACATGCACGAGCGCCCGGCCGTGATAGGCGCCATCTTCATTGGCGTACGGAATCCCCGCTTTGGCGAGAGCGGATTTGGCGATGTCGCAGCCCGTCCGGTCGAAAGAAGTGCGACCGATAGGGTCGAATTGAAACGAACAGGTCTCTGCGTGGGCAAATACGACGACGGGCGCGCGTGCCTGAGCCTCGGAGAGTGCCGGATTTGCAGCGGAGGTGAGCATCTGGAACGCCGGGAAATAGGTGAGCGCCGCGAGCGCGCAGCCGGTGAGGATGATCGGCTTGCGCCCCACCTTGTCGCTGAGCCAGCCGAAAAAGATGAAAAAGGGCGTGCCAAGCGCCAGCGCGATGGCGATCAATATATTCGCGGTCGCGCCATCGACCTTCAGCGTCTTTTCGAGGAAGAACAGCGCATAGAATTGCCCCGAATACCAGACCACCGCCTGCCCCGCGACCGCGCCGAACAACGCGACGAGCACCCATTTCAGGTTTTCCCAGCGCCCGAACGCCTCGGTCAGCGGCGCCTTCGAGATCGTGCCTTCCACCTTCATCTGCTTGAACACCGGGCTTTCTTCGAGCTGGAGGCGAATCCAGAGCGAAATGCCAAGCAGGACGATCGAGATCAGGAACGGAATGCGCCAGCCCCAGTCGGCGAACGCCGCCTCGCCCATCGCCGAACGGATGACGATGACGACGCCCAGCGCCGCGAACAGACCGAGCGTCGCGGTCGTCTGGATGAAGCTGGTGAACAGGCCGCGTTTCCCCTCGGGCGCATGTTCGGCGACATAAGTGGCGGCGCCCCCATATTCGCCGCCGAGCGCGAGCCCCTGTACCAGCCGCAGCAGGACGAGCAGGATCGGCGCCGCGACGCCGATCGAGGCATAGCTCGGCAGCACGCCGACGAGGAAAGTCGACGCACCCATCAGCCCCATCGTCACCAGAAAGGTATTCTTGCGCCCGACGAGATCGCCGATGCGCCCGAAGACGAGCGCGCCAAAGGGCCTGACCGCGAAGCCCGCGGCAAAGGCCGCGAGCGCGAAGATGAAGCCGGTGGTCTCGTTGACGCCGGAGAAAAACTGCGCCGAAATGACCGTCGCGAGCAGGCCGTAGAGATAGAAATCATACCATTCGAATACCGTGCCGAGCGACGAGGCGAGGATGACCTTGCGTTCGCTTTGGCGGGTGCCGGTGGGTGATGTTGCCTCGGTCGTCATCCGCTACCCCTCGCTAAGCCCCTACCCTAAAGGAGAGGGGCTAAGAGGGTCTAACGGGTGTCAGCGGCGCGTCAACCGACGCGCTTCACCGCGCCCTTGTGCGCGCCGACCTTGCCGCCACGCGGGCGGAAGCGGCGCTTGCGCTGCGGCTGGCCGTCGGCCGCCGCACCCTCGCGGCGCGGCTTGCCGCCATCGCAGTGGCCGCCGTCGCGCTGGCGCAGCGCGTCCTCGCGCTGTCGCTGCGGGTTGCGACCCTTGCTGCCCGTGTCGCGCGGCGGCTGCACCGGCTTGGGCAGGTTGCGCACCAGTTCGCTGAAATTCTCAGGGAGCGGCATCGGCTCCGACTTGGTGCGCGTCACGCGCTCGATGTCGCGCATATAGGGGCGCTCGTCAGGCGCAACGAAGCTGATCGCCTTGCCCTCGGCGCCGGCGCGCGCGGTGCGGCCGATGCGGTGGACATATTGTTCGGGCACATTCGGAATCTCGAAGTTGATGACATGGCTGACCCCCGACACGTCGATGCCGCGCGCGGCGATGTCGGTCGCGACGAGCAGCTTGATCTCGCCCGATCGGAAGGCCTGGAGCGCCTGCGTACGCTGGCTCTGGCTTTTGTTGCCGTGGATCGCCATCGCCTTGATCTTCGCGCCGGCCAGGTGGCGCACAACGCGGTCCGCGCCATGTTTGGTGCGGGTGAAGATCAGCGCGCGGTCGATGTCCTCGCGCTGGAGGATCGAGGTCAGCAGCGCCTGTTTTTCCTTTTGTTCGACGAAGGTGGAGAACTGCCGGATCTTTTCCGCGGTCGTCGCCTGCGGCGTCACCGACACCGTCACCGGATCGTTGAGGAACTGGTCGGCGAGCCCCGCGATCTCCCTGGGCATCGTCGCCGAGAAGAAAAGGTTCTGGCGGCGCGACGGCAGGATTTTGGCAATACGGCGCAGCGAGTGGATGAAGCCCATGTCCATCATCTGATCGGCTTCGTCGAGCACGAAAATCTCGACATCGTCCATGCGCAGCGCGCGCTGGTCGATCAGGTCGAGCAGGCGGCCGGGGGTGGCGACGAGGATGTCGACGCCCTGCGCGAGATCGCGGATCTGCTTATTGATCGGCACCCCGCCGAAAACGGTCGAGACGCGCAGCTTGGTGAAACGGCCATAGTCGCGGCAGCTTTGCGCGATCTGCGCGGCGAGCTCGCGCGTCGGCGAGAGGACAAGCATCCGGCAGCTGCGCGGGTTGGCGCGGTGCGGATAGGTCAACAGATGGTGGATGGACGGCAGCGAAAAGGCCGCGGTCTTGCCCGTGCCGGTCTGCGCGATCCCGCACAGGTCGCGGCCCTGTTTCAGCACCGGGATGGCTTGCAGCTGGATCGGCGTCGGCTGGGTATAATCCTTGGCGGCAAGCGCGCGATTGATGTCGGCGTGCAGGCCAAAGTCGTTAAAGGTCGTCATATAATACTCACAATGGGCGCCGCGCTGGCGCATCCGTTCGCGTCGAACGGACGGCGCACGGCCGCGGGTTCGAAACGACCCGCGTGAAAGGGTGCCTCTTCAGGACAAAACGCGCTTCCGGCTCGTCCCGCGCCTGTGTCGGGCGGGAAAATCACGCTGCCGGTGGTTGCGGCGGAGAGGTCCGCCATGCTGCGCTGCACAATCATATGGCATGGGTTGCGCAATATTGCAAGATTATTGCTTGCGCATACGCGCTTATTCCCAAACCCGTTCGCCCTGAACTTGCCGAAGGGCTGGTCTTTCTGCACCAAGGACATATCGTCGCCCCCGCGAAGGCGGGGGCGACGTGAACAAAGGGAGAGGATATGGCCGAAAAGATCATCGTCATCGACGAAGGCACAACTTCGACCCGCACCATGTTGTTCACAGCCGACGGAACCCCGCTCGGCAGCGCGCAGCGCGAGCTCAAACAATATTACCCCGCCCCCGGCCTGGTCGAACATGACGCGGCCGAGATATGGGAGGCGACGCTTGCCTGTACCCGCGAGATGATCGCGCGCGCGGGCGGCGCCGATCATGTGGCGGCGATCGGCATCACCAACCAACGCGAGACCGTCGTATTCTGGGATCGTTCGACAGGCGAACCGCTTGCCCGCGCGATCGTGTGGCAGGATCGCCGCACTGCCGACGCCTGCGCCGCGCTGAATGCGGCCGGGCATGAAGCGATGGTGCAAGCGAAGAGCGGACTGCTGCTCGACCCCTATTTTTCGGGAAGCAAGATCGGCTGGGCGCTCCGGCACTGGCCGCAATTGCGCGAGGCGGGCGAGCGGCTGGCGGTCGGAACGATCGAATCCTACCTCATCTACCGCTTGACCGGCGGCGTCCATGTCAGCGACGCGACCAATGCGTCGCGCACCGCCTTGATGGCGATCGACGGCGACGGCGGCTGGGACGCGGCGCTTTGCGATCTTTTCGGCGTTCCGATGACGCTCCTCCCCGAAATCACCGGCTGCACTACGACGGTGGGTGCCACCGACCCGGCACTGTTCGGCGGCGCGATCCCGATCTGCGGCATGGCCGGCGACCAGCAGGCCGCGACCATCGGCCAAGCCTGCCTCGCGCCGGGGCAGACCAAGGCCACCTTCGGCACGGGCGCCTTCATCCTGTCGGCAAGCGGGCGGGCGCGGCCGGTTTCGGACAATCGCCTGCTCGCGACGGTGCTGGTGCAGGAGGGGGACGTCCGCTCCTATGCGCTCGAAGGGTCGGTGTTCGTCGCGGGCAGCCTGATCAAATGGCTTCGCGACGGGCTGGGGTTGCTCGCCAGCGCGGGCGAGAGCGAAGGATTGGCCAGGTCGGTCGAGGATAATGGCGGCGTATATCTCGTCCCCGCCCTGTCGGGCCTCGGCGCGCCACACTGGCGGCCCGATGCGCTCGCCGCGCTGTCGGGCCTGAGCTTCGCCAGCACCAAGGCCCATGTCGCGCGCGCCGCTCTGGAGGCGCAGGCCTATCAGGCGCACGACCTCAAATCGGCTTTTGCCGCCGACGGGGTCGATTGGGCCGAACTGCGCATCGACGGCGGCATGGCGGCAAACGACTGGATGGCGCAGGATCTGGCCGACATGCTCGACCTGACCGTCGAGCGTCCCGAATTTGTCGAAAGCACCGCGCTTGGTGCCGCTATGCTCGCGGCGACCGGCGCCGGCCTCTATCCCGACCTTGCGAGCGCTGCCGAAGCCATGCGCGGGCGCACCACCCGCTTCACACCGGCGCTTAGTGCCGAAAAGCGCAAAGCGCGCCTCGCCGGGTGGCAAAGCGCGCTTGCAAAGGTTTTGGGCTGACCGTCGCCCCGGCGAAGGCGGGGGCCGCAATCGGCCTTGTCCAGCACCGAAGGCAGAAACCTCCAGCGGCCCCTGCCTTCGCAGGGGCGACGCCTGATTAACGCTTGAGCGTAAGGCCGCCGAAACGCTTGTTGAACTTGGCAACCTGGCCGCCCGCATCGAGCATACGGCCCTGGCCGCCGGTCCATGCCGGGTGCGCGGTCGGGTCGATTTCCAGCGTCATCACATCGCCTTCGCTGCCCCAGGTCGAGCGCGTCTGATATTCGGTGCCATCGGTCATCTTGACCGTGATCATGTGATAGTCGGGGTGAATGTCTTTTTTCATGTCTCTTGGCTCCTGTGCCGCTGGTTACCGACCAGCGGCTGAGTCGATGCTTTCCCCGTCACGGGGCCCGCGAAGCGGCTGCCCCTAACGGCGAATGGCGGAAAATGCAACAGCCGGTTCCATGGCATCGTGATCCCGGTGAAGGCCAGCCGAGTTGGAAGTCGGAACCCAGAATGATAGTGCGGACGGGAAAACGTATAGACCGGATGTTTTGACGCCACGAGGAAGGATTATGGAGCTTAAGCCCAATACTACTTCGGGGACGAGCGCTGGAACGCGTCGCTGAACGCAAAGAAGGGACGTCACCTGATCCCAGTGACGCCGCCAACTCTGTGTGATGGCCGGATATTCCGGCCGTAAGCACCTGAAGTCGCCTCCGGAGAACCCGGAGATTTCAATCCCCGCGCGTCAAGTAATTATGGGACCACATTGACGTCCGTGCTTCCAGTTTGCAGACTACCCTTGACCGAACAAGGTCCCACATTCGAATCAAACTGGATTGTCGAGGGATTTGAGCCATTGTTTACCCATGTAAACGGCAACGAGCCTGAGCAGGCGAGGATCCCACTGAGATAAATAGAAGCGTTGTTGATTATTCCTGTGCCACCAGTCGCAGTCGCGCTAGTGAGCATATAGTCCGTCCGGCCGATATTGATGTTTGGACATGGCGCCCCTCCTTGACCGACAATCTGAAATGAACCATCGGGCACGGAACTACCGCCAGCGCCAGTTACCCCGTCTAACATGGCAAGACATTTTACCTTTCCAGGGCCGCCAATAACGAATGTCAGTTGGCCATTGGCCAAGAAGAATGTGTTGGATGGGGAGAAGCTCTGCGCCATGGTCGGGGTCGACATAACACTACTCACCAGTATCGTTAATCCCATCACCGAAAGCTTGTTCATTTCCTTCTCCTACTTTAGCGACTGGAGAGCATGTCGCTCAACTTTTCTGTTCGAAATATTCATCGCTCAAGTTTAGCAAACATGAGTAGTCTGTGAACTGCAATGCGGTGACACGCAACCGCTTGTTTCTGCAAAAGAAACCTTCACCCGACAGTATCGAACCGCCCCCGGGATTGCAAGAAGCCATTTGGTTTAAGTTTCTTGGCCACGGAGAGATCGTCCAGCATGGCGTGATATCGTCCCTCTGCTTCGGCGGGCGGGACATTGCGGTACTAGTCGCTCGGCGGATCGGCGATCATCGCGGTGAACTGGCATTCGGTCGCGAGCTGTCCGCCCAGCATCGCCTTCCCTTCGAACTTGCAGATATTCCGCTTCGCCTGGAGGATGGTGACGTGGAGATCGAGCAGCACGCCGGGTTCGACGGGCTTCCTGAACTTCACCCCGTCGATGCCCATGAAATAGACGAGCTTGCCCGAGCGGCCGAGGCCCAATGACTCGACCGCAAGGATGCCGCCGGCCTGCGCCAGCGCCTCGACGATGAGGACGCCGGGCATGATCGGCCGGCCGGGGAAATGCCCCTGAAAAAAGGGCTCGTTCATCGTCACCGCCTTGACCGCGTGGATCGAGGTGTCCTTCACCATCGATTCCACCCGGTCGACGAGCAGCATCGGATAACGATGCGGCAACAGCGTCAGTATCCGGCGAATATCCACCGGCCCCATCGCTTCGCCTGCGCCTTCCCCGTCCGCCATGGTTTTAGCGCGTGGTCGGCTGGGTACCGGCCGGCGCCGGGGTTCCGGTGCCCTGTGCCGCGCGCGCGGCGTCCATCAGCTGCTGATTGCGCTGCTGGACGAGCTGGCCCGGCTGATAGCCGGCCGGGACCGCGATCGACACGTTCGGCAGGATGCGGTTGAGCTCGGTGACGACGGCGTCGGTGATATCGACATTATTCTCACGCGCGAGCACCGCGTCGGGGTTGAGCAGCAGGTCGACCTTCTTTGCGGTCATCGCCGCCTTGATCGCCTCGTTCATACGCACGCTGATCTGGTCCTCGACATAAGCAATGGCAAGGTCGACGGGCGCGCCGATCTGGCCGAGTTCGGTCTGCGCCGCCTGGCGCTTGTCCTGCACCGCTTTCGCGGCGGCCTGCAACGCCGCCTGATTCTGCGGCGTCTTTTTCGCCTCTTCATTATATTTGGCGATCAGCACGTTGATTTCGGCCTGCAGCGTCTGGCCGCGCGATTGCTGCTGGTCGATCTGCGCCTTGTAGGTGGTTTCGATCTGCTGCGAGGCCGTGCGGAAAGCGTTCGAACGCGCCGCGGCGACGCGCACGTCGGCGACGGCCACGCCCTTCGCCTGCGCGATGGCGGGGGCCGACAGAATGGGCGAGACCGACAGCGCGGCGATTGCCAGCGCGGAAGCGGCAAGAAGTTTTTTCATCAGAATTGGGTTCCTACGTTGAATGAGAAGCGTTTGGTATCATCGCCCTCTTCTTTGCGAAGGGCGTAAGCGAAGTCGATCCGGAAGGGACCGAAGGGGGAGTTCCAATTGACCCCGGCGCCGATCGACACGCGCGGCATCCATGTGTCGCCGAAGAAGCGTTCCTCGAATGGGGGGAGATTCGACGTCGTGCCCGCGGGGCAATATTGATACTGCGTTTCTATCGCGCCTGTCGTCGGATTGACGTTCGACCCGAAGGTCGGTGGGGCGCCAGTGGTGCCATTTCGGCAAAGATTCTTAGCGAGACCATCCGCCGGGTCGATAAACCTCGCGAGCGTCGTCAACTCGGGCTTGCGAACGTTAAATACCGACCCCACATCGAGGAAAATCGACGGTCGTAGCCCCAATTCCTTCGCGCCGGTACCCAGCGGAATATCGAGTTCGATGCGACCTTGGTAATAGGCGCGTCCCCCGAGGGCATCATCAATCTGACCCCGGTTGCCGTCAGTTTCAGTGATAACGATCGGATTGGCAGGATCGGTATTGTCGACGGCATAGCGAATCACGCGCGGGCCGATACCGCGAATGTCGAAACCGCGCATCTGCGGTTCGCCGAGCTGGAACCGATCGATCAGCCGTACCCTGTCACTCGTTGGAGTCGGGGCGCTGCCGAAGGGGTAGATATAGCCCCCCTCGGCCGAAACATTGAGAATGAAGCGACTGCCGAGATTGAAATGCTTCGACGCGGCGATGCGCGTGCGGACATATTTGACGCTGCCGCCGAGGCCGGCGAAATCCTGGCTGAGCGATGCCGACTGACCGCGCGTCGGGCGCAGCCGGTTATCGCGATCGTCATAAGCAAGCGTATAGCCTATCAGCGACGTCGTACGTTTGCCGATAGCGTCGCACAAGTAACGACCGGCAACAAATGGATCGCACTCGTTGCCGAAATAGTAAAGGTTCCTGTCGAGCGTCACATCGTCGAAGTTGAGGCTGTAACGGCCAAAGAAGGACAGGAATTCGGTCAACGGCACGCCGGCATTGAGCTGGAAACCCGTGGTAACTTGCTCGAACGTCGTGCGCCGGTCGTTGTCGATGAAGTTGAACGAATTGAGGTCGCGGCGATAGACGCTGCCGCCGACCGAGATGTTGCGATCGAACAGATAGGGTTCGGTGAAGCCCAGCTCGACCGATTTCGAATAGCTCGAATAATTGACCGATGCCTGCAATTGCTGGCCGAGACCGCGGAAGTTGCGCTGGCGAATCGACGCTTGAAGCAGGAAATTCTCGATCGACGAGAAACCTGCCGACAGCGACAGTTCGCCGGTCGGCTTTTCCTCGACATTGGTTTCCAGGACGATGCGGTCGGGCGCGCTGCCTTCCTTGCGCTCGATCTCCAGATTTTCCTGGAAATAACCGAGGCTGTTGATGCGGTTTTCGGTGCGCTTGACACCAAAGCTGTTGAAGGCGTCGCCTTCGTTGAGGCGAAATTCGCGGCGGACCACCTTGTCGTGCGTCAGCGTGTTGCCGTTGACGTCGATGCGTTCGACGTATGTGCGCGGGCTTTCGGCGACGTTGAACGTGATGTCCATCGTCCGGTCGTCGGGATTGCGGCGAAACTCGGGATTGATGTCGGCAAAGGCATAGCCGAACAGGCCCGCGGTTTCGCTGAGGCTTTCGACCGTATCTTCGACCAGCTTGGCATCGTACCAATCGTCGGTCTTCATCGGCAGCAGCTTCTTCAGCATCTCCGGCTGAAAGTCGCGCAGCTCGCTTTTCACGTCGACGTCGCCGAACTTGTAGCGTTCGCCCTCCTCGACGACATAGGTGATGATGAAGTCCTGCTTGTTGCTCGTCAGCTCCGCCACCGCCGAAATGACGCGAAAATCGGCATAGCCGTTGGTCAGGTAAAAAAGGCGCAGCTTCTGCTGGTCATAGGCAAGGCGGTCGGGGTCGTAGCTGGTGTTCGACGACAGGATCGTCAGCAGCCCCGTTTCCTTGGTCGCCATCTCGTCCTTGAGGTCGCCGTCGCTGAATTTCTCGTTCCCGATGATATTGATCTGCCGGACTTTCGACTTCGGCCCTTCGTTGATTTCGAACACGACATCGACGCGGTTCTGGTCGAGCGACACCATCTTCGGCTCGACCGTCGCGGCAAAGCGGCCCTGCCGTTTGTAAAGCTCGATGATGCGCGCAACGTCGGCGCGAACCTTCGACCGCGTAAAGATCTGGCGCGGGGCAAGCTTGATTTCGGGGCGGATCTTGTCTTCCTTGAGGCGCTTGTTGCCCTCCAGGATCACGCGGTTGATCACCGGGTTTTCGGTGACCTGGATTTGCAGCGCCCCCTCATTGTCGGTGATCTGGAAATCCTTGAACAGCTCGGTCGCCGCAAGATCCTTCAGCGCCTGGTCGAGCGTCGCCCGGTCGTAGGTCTGACCGACGCGCAGCCGCAGATAAGAGAGGATCGTCTGCGCCTCGAGCCGCTGATTTCCCGTGACTGTGATCGACCGAATGGTGGTCGCGGCCGGCGCCGCTTCGGGGGCGGGAGCGGGAACCGTCGGCGCGGGAACCGCCGGAGGCGCGACATCCTGCGCCATCAGCGGCGCGCTGAGCATCGTACCGGCCAGAAGAGCCACCGACAGCTGTGTCCGGCCCAAGATTGTGTGTGAAGCCACGCCGTTCATCCCGAAAAATATCTCAAAAGCAACAAACCCGCCTGACCGCGGGCTTGTGCGCCACTCCCTGCCCCAGACTCGCTAGCCAATCAAGCGCGCGATCCCGTCCCACACGCCCAATGCGCCCAAATCGTTGAAAGTCACGACCAGCATAATCGTCACCACCGCCGCAAAGCCGAAGCGGAAAGCCCATTCCTGCACACGCAGCGGCGCGGGCCGCCGCCGGATCGCTTCATAGGCATAGAAAAGCAAATGGCCGCCATCGAGCATTGGCAATGGCAAGAGGTTGATGAACCCCAGATTGATGGAAATCAGCGCGATGAAGAATATCAGCGAGGCGATGCCCAGCGTCGCCGCCTGTCCCGAAATCTCCGCGATCTTCACCGGACCGTTCATATCCTTGATCGACCGGCGGCCGGTGATGAACTGAGCCAGCACCTCTCCGGTCTGGCGGACGATCTGCCACGTCTGGTGCAGCCCGACCGCGGGGGCTTCGACCAGCGATACCGACTCCAGCTGCGGCGCCGGCGGCGCCAGGCCGATGATCGCGCGTTCATACTCCTTGCCGAAGGGGTCTTTTTCGGTGACGAGCCGCGGCGCGAGCGCGACCGTTCGCTCGCTCCCTTCGCGCAGCACGCGCAGCTGCATCACCTCGCCCGGCCGGTGCGCGACCGCCATCGGAATGTCGCCAAAGGTCGCGATCGCCCGGCCGTCGATCGACACGATCCGGTCGCCCACGCGAAGCCCCGCGGCTTCGGCGGCCGACCCCGCCGAAATCGCGCCCGCGACGGGCGGGGTCACGACCTTGCCGCCCACCCAGGCAAATCCCGCCAGGATCAGGATCGCGAAGAGGAAATTGGTGACCGGGCCTGCGGCGACGATCGCCGCGCGTTTCCACACCGGTTGCGCGGGAAAGGTGTGCGAGCGCTCCTCGGCGGGCAGCGATTGCCATTCGGCGTCGGGCTGGCTGACCGCGTCGCGGTCGCCCGCGAACTGGACATAACCGCCGAGCGGCAGCCAGCCGATCTTCCATTCGGTGCCGCGCCTGTCGGTCCAGCCAACGATCTTGCGCCCGAAGCCGATCGAGAAGGTTTCCGCCTTCACCCCGCACCAGCGGCCGACGATATAATGGCCATATTCGTGGACGAAGACGAGCGGCCCGAGCACGAGCAGAAAAGCAAGGATCGTAAAACCGAAGCCGGGCGTCTCAAGCATAATGAACAGGTCCTGACCCTTGGCGTTCCACAAAGCGCTGCGCAGCCGCCCGCGATGCGGCATCGACGCTGAATATGTCCTGAAGCGACGTCGGCACCGGCGGTGCATTGGCGTCGATCACCCGGCGCACCGTATCGACGATCGCGGGAAAGGAAATGCGGCCCGCGAGGAAGGCGGCGACCGCCACCTCGTTCGCGGCGTTGAGCTGGGCGGGACGTGCGCCGCCCTCGGCAATTGCGGCGCGGCAGAGCGCGGTCGCGGGGAAGCGATCCTCGTCGGGCGCCTCGAAATCGAGCCGCGATATGGTCGCAAGGTCAAGCGGCGCACAGGGTGTCGCCATCCGCTGGGGCCAGGCAAGCGCCGACGCGATGGGGATGCGCATGTCGGGCGAACCAAGCTGCGCGAGCGTCGAGCAGTCGATATATTCGACAAGGCTGTGGATCACCGATTGCGGGTGGACGAGGATCTCGATCCGGTCGAGCCCGACGGGGAACAGGTGGTGCGCCTCGATGAGTTCGAGCCCCTTGTTCATCATAGTCGCCGAATCGACGCTGATCTTCGCGCCCATCGACCAATTGGGATGCGCAACCGCCTGCGCCGGGGTCGCAGCCGCCATGTCGGCGGCGCTCATCGTACGGAACGGCCCCCCGCTCGCGGTCAGGATGATGCGGCGAACCTCGTCGATCCGCCCGCCCGCAAGGCATTGAAAGATCGCATTATGCTCGCTGTCGACGGGCAGGATCGTCGCGCCTGATGCACGCGCGGCGGCGGTCATCAAGTCCCCCGCCGACACCAGCGCTTCCTTGTTGGCAAGCGCAACGTCACGCCCCGCCGCCAGCGCCGCCATCGTCGGCGCGAGCCCCGCGGTGCCGACGATCGCGGCCATGACCAGGTCCGCCGGGCGCCCGGCCGCCTCGACGAGCGCGGCTGCCCCCGCCGCGGTTTCGATCCCCGACCCCGCGAGCGCGGCCTTCAGCGCGTCGTGACAGCTTTCGTCGGCGACCACCGCCACATCGGGCCGAAACTCGAGGGCGAGCCGCGCCAGTTCCCTGACGTCGCAATTCGCGGTGAGCACGCCGACGCGCCACGCCTCGCCGTCACGGCGCACAAGGTCGAGCGTCGATTGCCCGACCGACCCGGTGGCGCCGAAGAGGGAGAGGCAGCGCGTCATGTCAACCACGCACCGCGAACAGGCCCGCGAATGCCAGCGCGCCGAGCAGCAACGCAACGGGGAGCAAGCCGTCGACGCGGTCGAAAAGCCCGCCGTGGCCGGGGATCAGCTTCCCCGAATCCTTCACCCCCGCGCGTCGCTTCATCCAGCTTTGGGCAAGGTCGCCCATCTGCGCGAGCAGCCCCATGAACAAACCAATCCACAAAGGCACGCCGACGATCCCCGCGCGGTCGCCGATCGTCGCACTGGCGATCAGCGCCGCGACCATGCCGCCGAACAGCCCCGACCAGGTCTTCGACGGGCTGATCTTCGGCGCCAGCCGCGCGCCGCCAAACGCACGTCCTGCGAAATAAGCACCGATGTCGGTCGCCCAGACCATGCCAAACACCCAGAGCGCAGCGGTCATCCCAAGCTGGTCGCGAATGAACCACAGCCCCGCGACCGCGCCGAGGATCAGGATCGGGCCGAGCACCGTCAGCGCTGTCCTGACCCCGCCGCCGACCGCCATCGCGCGCACCAGCGCGAACCATTCGACGAGGACGAGCGCGCCGCCGACGAGCAGCAGCAGGCCGAAAGCGATGCCCCCGAACCATAGTGCCGCGCCCGCGATCGCGAACAGGATGATCGCCGATCCGATCCGTACCCACAGGTCCGATTTTGTTGCGGTTGCCATCGCTTTAAACCTCTCCGCCCTCATCGAACCGAACCAACATCTTCCCCCGCGAAGGCGGGAGTCCATCACCTGCCCCTGGCATTCTCTGCGACCGCCCGTGGAATGACGAAAGGGTCGGTGATGGACCAGTATCGGGTTGACCATGCCCCGCATGGTCAAGGATCGTCCGGGGGACGATCCGACCCGATGCTCCTTCGCGGGGGAGTATAAAGGGGGTCAAGGCGCCGGTGGCCATCGTCAAAGTCCCCCGTAACGGCGATCGCGGCGTGCAAAATGGTCGAGCGCCGCCTTCAGATCGGCCGGGGTGAAATCGGGCCACAGCTTGTCGGTGAAATAAAGCTCTGCATAGGCCGACTGCCACAAGAGGAAATTCGACAACCGCACCTCCCCCGAGGTACGGATCAGAAGGTCGAGCGGCGGCAAATCGGCGGTGTCGAGATGCGCTTCGATCGTCTCGGCGGTGATTTCGCCTTTCGCGACGGCCGCACTCGCCGCGCGCACCAACTCATCCTGCGCGCCATAGTTCAGCGCGACCGCCAGCGTCGTACGCTTGTTGCCCGATGTCCGCTCCAGCGCATTGTCGATCAGCGCCACGACGTCGGGCGCGAGCGCGCGCCAGTTGCCGATGACCTTCAGCTTGACGTCATTGGCGGCAAATTCGTCCAGGTCCGAAAGAATGAACCGCTTCATCAGGCCCATCAGGTCGTTGACCTCTTCTTCGGGGCGCTTCCAGTTTTCCGAAGAAAAGGCATAGAGCGTCATCGCCTCCAGCCCCAGGTCGCCCGCCGCGCGCACGATCGTGCGCACCGCCTCGACTCCCGCCTTGTGCCCCGCGACGCGCGGCAACAGGCGTTTCTTGGCCCAGCGGCCATTGCCATCCATGATGATGGCGACATGGCGCGCGCCGTGAGGGGTTTGGCTCATCGTCTATCCGTCATCCCAGCGAAAGCTGGGATCGCTTTCGACCAAGCGCCGCGCTTGCGCGCCTGCGGTCCCGGCTTTCGCTGGGACGGCCAAAATTGCGCAATGCGACCATTCGGTCCACTAGCCCAAAATTTCCTTTTCCTTGGCGCTTGCCGCCGCATCGATCTCGGCGATCGTCGCGTCGGTCAGCTTCTGCACCTCGGTTTCGGCGCGCTTGCGCTCGTCCTCGCTGATTTCTTTCTTGTTTTCGTCCTGCTTCAGATTGTCCATCCCGTCGCGGCGGACGTTGCGCACGGCGACGCGCGCCTTTTCGGCATATTGTCCCGCAAGCTTCGACAGCTCCTTGCGGCGCTCCTGCGTCATTTCGGGGATCGGCAGGCGCAGCATCTGGCCGTCGACGATCGGGTTGAGCCCGAGACCGGCCGAACGGATCGCCTTGTCGACCGGGCCGACATTGCCCTTGTCCCACACCTGCACCGACAGCATTCGGGGTTCGGGCACGCTGATCGACGCGACCTGATTAAGCGGCATGTGGCTGCCATAAACCTCGACCGTCACCGGATCGAGCAGCGCGGCGTTCGCGCGCCCGGTGCGCAGGCCCGCCAGGTCATGCTTCAGCGATTCGACCGCACCGTGCATCCGGCGCTCGAGGTCGGCCTTGTCATATTTCGCCATCTGTCTTTCCTCTCTTGGTCTCGTCAGGCCGCGCCGTCGCCGACGACGGTGCAAACGCCTTCGCCCGCCAGCACGCGCGCCAGATTTCCGGCTTCGCGAATGTTGAACACGACGATCGGGATATGATTGTCGCGGCAGAGCGCGACCGCACTCGCGTCCATCACCTTCAGATTGTCGGCGAGCACGCGGTCATAGCTGAGCTTGTCATAGCGCACGGCATTGGCGTCCTGTTTGGGGTCGGCATTATAGACGCCGTCGACGCTCGTGCCTTTCAAAAGCGCATCGCATTTCATCTCGGCCGCCCGCAAGGCAGCGCCGCTGTCGGTCGTGAAATAGGGCGCGCCGACGCCCGCGGCAAAGATCACCACGCGGCCCTTTTCCATATGGCGCTCGGCGCGGCGGCGGATCACCGGTTCGCACACCTTGTCCATTTCGATCGCCGACTGCACGCGCGTCTCGACGCCGAGCTGTTCGAGCGCATTCTGCATCGCCAGCGCGTTCATTACCGTCGCGAGCATCCCCATATAATCGGCCTGCGCGCGGTCCATGCCCTTGGCGGCGCCCGCCATGCCGCGAAAGATGTTGCCCCCGCCGATAACAAGGCAGATTTCCAGCCCGCGATCCTTCGCCGCCTTTACCTCGGCCGCCATGTTCGCCACCGTTTCGGGGTCGATGCCAAAAGGGGTCGAACCCATCAGCGCCTCGCCCGACAATTTGAGCAGGATGCGTTTCATGCCGGGCAATGCCATGTCGGGGGGAACCTCTTGCAAACTCGATAAATGCGAATGGCGCGCACCCTAGAGCGGGCACGCGCCATTGCCAAGCGGACTGCCGCGCCCGTTCACACCGTCATGCTGAACTTGTTTCAGCATCCATGGCCCGGCTTTCGCCTTCCAAGCCTGCGGAGACCGGGAGGACCGGCCATGGACCCTGAAACAAGTTCAGGGTGACGAGAAAAAAGGGCGGCAATCCCGATTTCGGATCAGACGCCCGCGGCCGCCGCGACTTCGGCAGCGAAGTCGCTTTCTTCCTTCTCGATGCCTTCGCCGAGCTGGAAGCGGATGAAGCCCTTGAGCGTGATCGCGGCGCCGACATCCTTGCCCGCGGCGGCGACGACTTCGGCCACCGGGGTCTTGCCGTCGATCACGAACAGCTGCGACAGCAGCGCATTTTCCTTGCGGAACTTCGCGATCGAACCGTCGACCATCTTGGCGACGATGTCAGCGGGCTTGCCCGACTGCGCCGCTTTTTCTTCCGCAATGGCGCGTTCGCGCGCGACCAAGTCGGCGTCGAGGTCGTCGCCGTTGAGCGCGAGCGGGTTCGCGGCAGCGACGTGCATCGCCAGCTGCTTGCCCAGCGGTTCGAGCACATCGGCGCCGGCGCTCGATTCGAGCGCGATCAGCACGCCGATCTTGCCCATGCCCGGCGCGGCGGCGTTATGGACATAGCCGGTCACGACGCCCGAATTCACCGTCAGCACGGCGGCGCGGCGCAGCGACTGGTTTTCGCCGATCGTCGCGATATTGCTCGTCAGCTGCTCGGCAACGGTGCCACCTGTCGGATAGGATGCGGCGGCGAGCGCGTCGATGTCGGTGATGCTGTTCGCGAGCGCAACCTGCGTCACGTCGCGGACGAACGCCTGGAACTGCTCATTCTTGCCGACGAAGTCGGTTTCGCTGTTCACTTCGACCAGCGCCCCCTTGGTGCCGTCGGTCGCAAAGCCGACCAGGCCTTCGGCGGCGACGCGGCCGGCCTTCTTGGCGGCGGCGGCGAGGCCCTTGGTGCGCAACCAGTCGATCGACGCTTCGATGTCGCCGTTGTTTTCGGCGAGCGCCTTTTTACAGTCCATCATGCCTGCGCCGGTGCGGTCGCGCAGTTCCTTGACGAGGGCGGCCGTGATCTCAGCCATGTCATAATCCTTTCCAAAAGGGGCAGGCTCGCTGGGCCTGCGTTCGCCGCGCGCATGGCGGCGCGATAAGTCAAACCGATGACAGGGGCGGCGCCGGACCGATGCCGCGCCGCCCCGTCATATAAGAGCGATCAGGCGTCGCTCTGACGTTCGGTTTCGGCTGCCGCTTCGGCGGGAACCTGTTCGTCCTCGGTCGCGGGAGCGGCTTCGGCCGCCGGGGCTTCCTCGGTCAGCGCGGGCTCGGCGACGGGCTCGACGGCAGCACCCAGATCTTCGCCGCGATCGGCGCGTGCCTGCTGGCCGCCACGGGTCGCCGCCTGGGCTACCGCGTCGCAATAGAGGCGGATCGCGCGCGCAGCGTCATCGTTCGCCGGAACCGGGAAAGCGATGCCGTCGGGCGAGACGTTCGAATCGAGGATCGCGACGACGGGGATGCCAAGGACATTGGCTTCCTTGATCGCCAGCTCTTCCTTGTTCGCGTCGATCACGAACATGACATCGGGAATACCGCCCATATCGCGGATACCGCCCAAGCTCAGTTCCAGCTTGTCGCGTTCGCGCGTCTTGTTGAGCACTTCCTTCTTGGTGAGGCCCGAAGTGTCGCCCGAAAGCTGTTCTTCGAGCGCCTTCAGCCGCTTGATCGAGTTCGAGATCGTCTTCCAGTTGGTGAGCATGCCGCCCAGCCAGCGGTGGTTGACGAAATGCTGGCCCGAAGCGCGGGCCGCATCGGCGATCGGCCCCTGTGCCTGGCGCTTGGTTCCGACGAACAGCACCTTGCCACCCGCGGCCGCGGTCGAGGCCACAAAGTCGAGCGCGCGCGCAAAGAGCGGCACGGTCTGCGACAGGTCAAGAATGTGGATGCCGTTGCGCGCGCCGAAGATATACGGCTTCATGCGCGGGTTCCAACGGTGGGTCTGGTGGCCGAAGTGTGCGCCGGCCTCGATAAGATTCTGCATCGTGACGACAGGTGCCGCCATAGTCTTTCTCCTTCCGGTTGGTCCTCTGGAAAGCAAGAACCGAGGCATCCGCGATGGGATGATCCCGGCACCGGTATGTGCGCCTTCCATGTGGAATGGGCGGCCCGTTAGCGGCCTTCGCTCCGAAAAGCAAGGGGTGACGGCCCATGGGGCGCCCGCACTCCATCTTTGCGACGAAAACGCTTCGTCGATAAAACAAAACGGTTTGCCGCAATCGATTTGAGAACAAAAAGGGAACATGAAACGAATTGCGCAACGCAACCGTTCCATCACGACGGATTTTCGCACAGGAAAACCGGAAGGACAAGATCATGCTTCAGGTCGCCGCCGCTCTTCTTTTCGCTCTCGCCGCCGGATTGGGCGTTCTGGTCATCCTTGCGATGCTCCGGAATAACAGTAGCGCTGTCGTCTCGGCGCTGCTCGGCGAAGGCGCCTTCCCGGTCGGCGTGGCCCCGCAGTCCGATCCCCTCCCACAGAAAATCAAGCTGCGCCGATCGTCGGCGCTCCGCGGCAGCCCGCGCGCCGTGCCGTCCGCCGTTCGCGCTCAGCGGCGGCTCAGCTGCGCCGCCTGACCTTCGCATAGCTTGCGATGCCGAACGGCAACAGCGCGACATAGATTGCCGAGACGACGAGCAGCGTCAGCCACGGTACGGTGACGAGGGCCGCGCCCAGCAGGCCGACGCCGGCCAGCGCGAACAGCCTCCATGATCGACGCAAACGGATCGACGACCAGCTATAGGTCGGGATCGCCGAAATCATCAGCATCGCAACACCGAGCGCCCATGGCATGACGACATACCATTCGCGGAACAGGTCGTTGCCGGATACCAGCCAGAGATAGACGGGAACAAAAGACAGACCCGCACCCGCGGGCGCCGGTATGCCGGTCATAAACCCCGCCGACTTGTGCGGCTGGAAATCGGCGTCCATCCGCGAATTGAACCGCGCGAGACGCAGCGCACAGCACACCGCGAGGGCCAGCGCGGCGGTCCAGCCGAATTTCGGCGCATCGGCAAGCGACCACAGGAAGAGAATCATCGCCGGCGCGACGCCGAAAGCGATCACGTCCGACAGCGAATCAAGCTCGGCGCCGAATTTGCTCTGCGCGCGCAGCAGCCGCGCGATGCGCCCGTCCATCCCGTCGAGCACGCCGGCGAAAACAACCGCCGCCAATGCCTTTTCCCATTCGCCGCCGATCGCGAAGCGCACGCCCGTCAGGCCGAAGCAAAGCGCAAGCGCCGTAATCGCATTGGGCGCAAAGGCGCGCAGGCTGATGCCGCCGAGGCGGCGACCCGCGACGTCGGACGAGGGGTGCTCCCCTTCCGTCACCTTATTGCCCGATGCCGTCGAGTGTCTCGGCGATGCCGATCCGTGCCACGACGGTTTCACCCGCCAGCGTGCGCTGGCCGAGCAGCACCTGCGGCGTCGTGCCGGCGGGCAGATAGACGTCGACACGGCTGCCGAACCGGATAAGCCCGACGCGCTGGCCCGTTGCGAGTTCGTTGCCCATCGTCACGAAGGGCATGATGCGCCGGGCGACAAGCCCCGCGATCTGCGTAAAGCCGATCCGCACGCCATCGGCGCGTTCGACGACGAAATGCTGCCGCTCATTCTCCTCGCTTGCCTTGTCGAGGTCGGCGTTCACGAATTTGCCGGGGATATAGACCAGCTTGCGCAGCGTGCCCGCGACCGGCGTACGGTTGATATGCACGTCGAAGACGCTCATAAAAATCGACACGCGCAGCATCGGCGCATTGCCCAGCCCATCGGGACCGGCAATTTCGGGCGGCGGTGGGACTTCGGCGATCTGGGTGATCAAGCCGTCGGCGGGCGCGATGATCAGGTCACTGCTTGCAGGCGTAACGCGCACCGGATCGCGGAAAAAGGCCCCGATCCACATCGTCACGCCCAGCATCAGCCAACCGACGATGGCCCATCCCAGCAACCAGAAGCAAAGCGTCACAATTCCCGCGATCAACAGGAATTTGCGGCCTTCGGGGTGGATCGAGGGCCATTGCCATTTGATGCCGCCGCCGGGCCGGTTCGAGGATATGATGTTCGACATGGCCGTTCTTCTAGGGGGCAGCATCCATAGTGACAATGGATAAGGCGCGGCGATGGTTGCGCCGCGGCGCGCGACACCGGTTGCGTCGGGGCGGTTGATCAATCGCCCCGCTTTGCCTAAGGCCCGCTGCAACTCCGACTCCCCAAGGATAAAGGCAGAACGCATGGGCAAGATCAAGGTAGCCAACCCGGTCGTCGAACTCGACGGCGACGAAATGACCCGGATCATCTGGCAATGGATCCGCGAACGGCTGATCCTGCCCTATCTCGACATCGATCTTCACTATTATGACCTCGGCATCGAGGAACGCGACCGCACCGACGACAAGATCACCGTCGAGGCCGCGAACGCGATCAAAAAATATGGCGTCGGCGTCAAATGCGCGACGATTACCCCCGACGAAGCCCGCGTCGAGGAATTTGGACTGAAAAAGATGTGGAAGTCGCCGAACGGCACGATCCGCAACATCCTGGGCGGCGTCGTCTTCCGCGAACCCATCGTGATGAAGAATGTTCCCCGGCTCGTCCCCGGCTGGACCGACCCGATCGTCGTCGGGCGTCATGCCTTCGGCGACCAGTATCGCGCCACCGACTTCCGCGTTCCCGGTCCCGGCAAGCTGCGCCTGGTGTTCGAGGGCGAGGACGGCCAGACGATCGACGAGGAAGTGTTCCAATTCCCGTCCTCGGGGGTCGCGATGGCGATGTACAACCTCGACGATTCGATCCGCGACTTCGCGCGCGCCAGCATGAACTATGGCATCGCGCGGCAATGGCCGGTCTATCTGTCGACCAAGAACACGATCATGAAAGCCTATGACGGGCGCTTCAAGGATCTGTTCGAGGAAATTTTCCAGAATGAATTCAAGGCGAAGTTCGACGAGCTCGGTATAACCTACGAACATCGCCTGATCGACGACATGGTCGCCTCGGCGCTCAAATGGTCGGGCAAGTTCGTCTGGGCCTGCAAAAATTACGACGGCGACGTCCAGTCGGACACGGTGGCGCAGGGCTTCGGCTCGCTCGGCCTGATGACCAGCGTGCTGATGACCCCCGATGGCAACACTGTCGAGTCCGAAGCCGCGCACGGCACTGTCACCCGCCACTATCGTATGCACCAGCAAGGCAAGGCGACATCGACCAACCCGATCGCGTCTATCTTTGCGTGGACCGGCGGCCTCAAGCACCGCGGTAAGCTCGACGACAATGCCGCGCTGGTGAAGTTCGCCGACGATCTTGAAAAAGTGTGCGTCGCGACGGTCGAAAGCGGCAAGATGACCAAGGATCTCGCGCTGCTGATCGGCCCTGACCAGAACTGGCTGACAACCGAAGGCTTCTTCGAGGCGATTGTCGAAAATCTCGACAAGAAGATGGGCGGCTAGCCTTTTGTCGTCATCCCGGCGAAGGCCGGGATGACCGAATATATGTGGTTTCTATAACTGCCTAGCCAATCGGGGCCGGTCTGCATAAGGTCGGTTCCTATGGTATCGGAAACAGAAACATCGGCCATCGGCAACGCGCTGGTGGTGCTCGGCGCCGCGGGCATCGTCATTCCCGCCTTTGCGCGATTTCGGCTGCCTCCGGTCATCGGCTTTATCCTGGTCGGATTGCTCGTCGGACCGTCGGGCCTGGGCGCGCTGACCGCAGACTATCCGTGGCTCAAGCACATCACGATCGAATCGGCGGAGGACATCGCGCTCTTCGCCGAATTCGGCATCATCCTGCTGCTCTTCTCGATCGGCCTCGAACTCTCCTTCCGGCGCCTGTGGCAGTTGAGAAAGCTGGTGTTCGGCATCGGTGCGGCCGAACTGCTGTTCGGCGGCGCGATCCTCGGCGGCGCGCTGATATTGTTCACCGATCATGCGACCCCCGCCGCTTTCGGCTTGGGTATCGCGCTCGCCTTGTCCTCAACCGCGCTGGTGCTCCCCATTGCGGGAACCAAATCGGCCGTCGGGCGCGCGTCCTTTTCGATGCTGCTGTTCGAGGATCTGGCGATCGTACCGATCATCTTCATCCTCGGTGCCTTTGCCCCCACCGCCAGCGGCGACAGCACCGAACTGCTCTTCGCGACGCTGTGGCAGGGCGGGCTCGTCATCGCCGCGCTCGCGATCGGCGGCTGGTTCCTCCTGCCGCGCATCTTCGCGCAGGCCGCGCGCGCCAAAGACCCCGAACTCTTTCTTGCCGCCAGCCTGCTCGTCGTCATCGTGGCGGCGCTCGCGACCGCGGCGGTCGGATTGTCGCCGATCGTGGGCGCGCTGCTCGCCGGCCTGATGATCGCCGAAACCGAATATCATGGCGAGGTCGAGGCGATTACCGCGCCGTTCAAAGGGCTCGCGCTCGGGGTGTTCCTGATCAGCGTCGGCATGGGGCTCAATTTGCGGACGATCGCCGAACAGTGGCCGCAACTGCTGGTCGCGGTCATTGGCGTCATCGCGATCAAGGCCATCGTCACCGCCGCGCTGCTGCGTTTCTCGGGATTTGCTAGGCGCGGCACCGCCGCCGAGGTCGGCCTGTTGATGGCGAGCCCGTCCGAAACGACATTGATCGTCCTCGCCGCCGCATTGCAGGCGCAACTCATCAGCAACGATACGGCCGAATTCTGGCAGCTTGTGACGGCAATCGGGCTCACGATCACGCCGCTTCTCGCGCGCGTTGGCCACGATGTCGCGCGGCGGATCGAGATGCGGAGCGGCGACGCGGAGGAGACGGAAACGCCCGAAGGGCGCACCGTTATCGTCGGGTTCGGCCGCGTCGGCCACACCGTCGCCGAATTGTTGCGCGAGCACGGCCGTTCGTACATTGCGGTCGATGCCGACATCGACACCGTGGCGGGCGCGCGCCGCGATGGCTTCATCGTCCGCTACGCCGATGTTGCGCGCCCCGGCAGCCTCGATCGGCTGGGTATCGAAAATGCCCAGGCGATCGTCCTGACGATGGACGACCCGGTGCAGCAGCTGCGCATGACGCGGCAGCTGCGACAGAAATACCCGTCGCTGCCAATCATCAGCCGCGCGCGCGATGCCGATCATGCCGCCGCGCTCTATCAGGCCGGCGCAAGCGATGCGGTGCCCGAAACGCTCGAAAGCTCACTCCAGCTAGCCGAAGCGGTCCTGATCGATCTCGGCGTCGCGATGGGCCCCGTCATTGCCTCGATCCACGATGTTCGCGCCAAGATGCGCCACGACATCATGACGAAGGGCAAACTCGACCATGAACCGCGTATCCGCCGCACCCGGCCCGCTCCCGGCGAAAGCGCCTAGGTTCTTGCTCTAGCGTCCGCCAGCCGCGGTTTCGACGGGGCTGATCACTTTCGCCTCCGCTGCCGAGACATCGGCGAGCGTCATTCCATTGGGAAGAATGGCGAGCGACCATTGGCGTGTCGGCGTCAGATATTCGCGCGCCAGCCGCTGGATGTCGGCAGCCGTAACTGCAGCAATATCGTCCTGGATCGAAAGCGCCGCTGCGGTCACGCGCGTGTCGCGCGTCGCGCCTTCGAGCAGGAACATCCAATAGACATTGCCCGTCGAGGCGCGCGCGACCTGTTCGCGGATCGGGCCGGCGTTGCGTGCCAATTCGTCGGCGCTTACCGGCCGCGCGACAAGATCGGCCGCGATGTCGCGCGCGATGTCATAAAAACGGGCGATGTCCTTCGGCGCCAGCAAGCTGCCGACCAGCAAATATCCGCCACCGTCGAAACCCGTCGGCCAATGGCTGTCGACGACAGGACCGTAACTGGCGCCCTGTTCCGCGCGCAGCCGATCGAACAGCCGATCGTTGAAAATCGCTGCCAGCACTTCCAGCGCGCGTGCATCGCGCGGATTGGCGCGGCCGCCAGCCGTCGGCCATGCGGTCATCGCTGCGGCCTGACCACGCTCGCCGCGATGATAGGCGATCACGGGAACGCGCGCAGGCGCCGCAAATTCGACGCGCTGCCCGCCGGGCGGAGCCAATATGCCGCGCGGCGGCAGGGCGCCAAAGGTTTCTGACAGGATGCGCCTGTAATCCACCGAAGCAAGATCGCCGAAAATCTGGACCTCGACCGGCCCGCTGGCGAGCCGCGGTTCCCAGAAGGCGCGAAACGCGGCGGGCGTCAAAGCCTCGATCTCTGCCTTTTCGGGCGGCGCCCAACGCGCATCATTGCCCGTCAGCCAGCCGCGCAGATTGCGATCGAGGACCGCGTTCGGGGTCGCATCGTTCAGCTCATACCCCGTCAGAAGCCCTACCCGCAGACGTTCGACCGGCGCCGCGTCCCAGCGCGGCATCGCCAGCTTTGCCGCCATCAGCCGCAGCTGGTCCGCCAGATCGGCGGGGCGACTTTCGGCGGACAGTTCAAACGCATCGTCGTCGATCGCGAAATTCATCTGGATCTGCCGGCCATTGGTGAGCTGGTCGATCTCATTCTGGCCCCACGGTCCGATGCCGCTCGCAACCAGCGCATAGTCGCCCGTCCAGAGCAGGTTCGGCGCATCGGCGGCGACGCTGCGATTGCCGGTTCCGAACCGCACATTGACGCGCACCTTGCCGGGCTCGACCTTGTTGTTCGACACCAGTGCGGTGATACCGTTCGCCAATTCGATCCGATCGGCGCGCAACCCCGGCAGCGGCGCGGTCGCAATGATCGCGCCGGGGGTCCCGAGCGGCGGCAGCTGTTTGAAATCGGCCTCGACCGTCGCCAGCCGCGCGTCGCGTGCGGCAACCGGAGCTTTCAGCGCCGCAAGAACCGCGCCGTTGCCGCCCACCGATTCGGGCGTCGTCAGCACAACGCGCGTCACCGGGGCGGCAAAGATCGCGCGGCTGATGTCCAGCATCACTTGCGGCGTGGCCGAGGCGCGTATCGCCTTGAACATGTCGACCTGTCCTTGCGGGCTGGTCACGGTTTCGTTGATGTCGACCGCGCGCACCATGTCGTCGGCGAGCCGCGCGCCGGGTTCGTTGCGCGCATTTTCCAGTTCTTTCAGCAGAAAGGCCTCGATCTCGTTGGCCTCGCGGTCGATGTCCGCCTGTGACGGCGGCCGGCGGACCGCATCGGCGATCACCCCGCGAACATCGGCCAAGGCGGCCTTCCAGTCGTTCAACGGGACGATCGATGTCGCGGTGACATCGGCGCTGCGGCTGACATATTGCTGTTCGACGGTCGCGACCAGATAGCTGCCCCCGGCGCGCGCGCGGTTCTCCAGCCGCCGGTTGACGAGCGCCTGCGCGATGAACTCCAGATACAGCCGCCGTGTGTTTTCCACCGTGTCGATTCGCTTCTTCCACGGCCGCACCATGGCGAGAGTCAGCGCAAGTGGCTGGTTGGGTTCGACAATCTCGAGCGCATCGGGTGCTTTCGGGTCGGGCTTGCCGAAATCCGGTGTCGGCAGATTGGCCCCTTCCCCCTTCCAGTCACCATAATATTGCGCGATCAGCCGGGCGAAGGTCGCGGGGTCGCCGTCGCCGGCGATGACCACCACCGCACGCTCGGGGCGGTACCAGCGGCGATGAAATGCGCCGACCGACGCCGCGCTCGCTTTGCCGAGCGATGCCGTGGTACCGATCGGCGAGCGGTTGCCGAGCAGTTGCCCCGCAAATAAATGCGCATTGGTCGCGTCGGCGATCCGCCTTTGCGGGCCGTCGGATTCGCGCAGTTCGGCCATGACGACGCTGCGTTCGGCCGCCACCGCCAGTTCCGAAATGCGCGGCGCGCGGATCATGCCCGCCAGCAATTTCATGCTTTCGTCGAGGTTTGCCGGCGTCACGCTCGGCAAATCGAGCTGATAGACTGTTTGCGTCGGCGTCGTCTGGGCATTGGAATCGCTCCCAAAAGTGACGCCAAAGCGCTGCCAGATACGCTTCGCCTCGCCATCGGGGATATGTTCCGAACCGCGAAAGGTCAGATGTTCGAGCAGATGCGCATAACCGCGCTCCTCCTCGGTCTCGAACATCGAACCCACATCCATTCGCACGCGGATCGATACCTGCCCCGGCGGCACGCCATTGCCCCGCACCGCGTAGCGCAGACCATTGGGGAGGACGCCAAACTGCCACGCCGCGTCGCGCGGAATGTCGCTTCCTGCATAAAGCCAGTCGCTGTTCTTCCCCTGCGCCTCGACCGCGGGCCGATCCTGGGCATTCGCGGCCGGCGCCAGCAGTAGTGCGGCAGCGGCGCCGACGAGCAGCGAATGACAGAAACGAAGCGGCGCGCGCGCAAAGATGAAGAACATTGCGCCATCTTATCGCCTTCAAACCTTGCTGGCCACTGAACTGTCGGCTTGTCCCCGGTGGGCGGCCGGATTAGCCAGACGATATGACCGATCCCATCGACGCCCCGCCCGCTGTCCCCCGCGCCGCGCTGGTTCAAATGACCAGCGGCATCGACCCGGAGGCGAACCTTGCCGTCGTCGATCGCGCCATGGCCGACGCCGCAGCCCAGGGCGCTGCAATGGCCTTCCTGCCCGAAATGTCGCTGCTTCTCGACCGCGATCGCGCCCGGTCGGCGGCGCATATCCGGCGCGAAGCCGAAAGCCCGTGGCTGCAAGCGCTGCAGGCAATGGCGCAAAAGCACCGGATCTGGCTGCATTCAGGGTCGATGCCGCTGCTCGCCGACGATGGCGAACGCCGCGTCAACCGCAGCCATGTGATCGCCGCCGATGGCAACATTCGCGCCCGGTACGACAAGATTCACGTGTTCGACGTGCGCCTGCCCACGGGCGAGAATTGGCAGGAATCAGCGGCATATGCAGGAGGCGGAGCTTTGAGCGTCGTTGACACGCCGCTCGGCCGGCTAGGCCTCAGCATCTGTTACGATCTGCGTTTCCCCGAACTCTATCGCGCGCTCGTCGACCGTGGCGCGACACTGATCGCCATCCCCGCGGCCTTCACCGTGCCGACCGGCGAAGCGCATTGGCACGTCCTGCTACGCGCGCGCGCGATCGAAACCGCGTGCCACATCGTCGCGGCGGCGCAGTGCGGCAACCACCCCGACGGCCGCACGACCTATGGGCACAGCCTGACGGTCGATCCCTGGGGCACCGTCCTCGCCGATGGCGCGCGCACGGCGGAAGCGAACGAAAACGGATATGGGCTGACGGTCGCGCCCATCGACCCAGCGGTCGTCCACAAGGCACGCGAGGCGATCCCGCTGAGCCGGTCGCGGGCAATCCGCAACATCGATCCGTGAATCTGCCATCATTGTCCGGATCATCATTCTACCCAAATCGGAAACACACCTGCGCGTCGTATTGGGATTATGAGATGCCGACCTTCCCCGCATGACGCGGCGAGCAGCTAACTCCGGCCGTCCTGGAGGGGCCCTATAGGCGCTCCACGTCGTCTTTGACCCAATCCATGAAAGGACCCTCAATGCACAAGGGGCCCCGAGCAATGCTCGGAGCCCCTTGGTATTTATAGCGATCAGCCGCGATCTTACGGGCTGGTCGGTTCGTCGTCGTCGTTGTCCGACGCGATGATGATACCGCCGACGACAGCGGCGAGAGCGAGGACAGCGATGATCCAGCTGGTGCTGCCTTCCAGTTCGCTCTGACCGTCAACGGTCGAAGCGGCGCGAGCCGCCGGAGCGGCCGATGCGACAACGGGTGCCGCAATCATCGAGGTCGCTGCAAGGGAGATCGCAGCCTTCTTAAGCAGGTTCATCATTTTCTCCGTCCACTGGATAGTCTTGTCGAATCACACCGCGGAGTTCATCCCCGGTTTGCTTCTGCCCGGCCTTCTTAGGCACAGGCTTCGGCAATTGCAATGACGATTTGCCCTACGCCCTGAAATCTTAGCAAATTCTAAACGAGCGGGAACTTCTTGCCCGTTCTGCATCAACCGCGCCGCACGCGTTCGAAGCTTTCGCTGGTTACGGGATAGCCCAAATGTCCGGGGATGCAGAGATAGGATCGGCCATTGCGATCCTCGATCCAGGGTGTGACCAGTTCGACCGGATACTCACGCGAATGCGCTGAAAAACTTTGGAAATCTGGCACTTGCGCCAGGCGTTCCAGATTGCGCCGGGTTGGAAAAATCACCGACACCTCGCCGCGGTCTGCCATCGCCAGCGTTGCCGCTGCGCTCGCCCAGAAAATGTGGCTATGCTCGGCTTCTTCGACCGTGAGTTCGTGTCCGTGCGGCGGTGCCGCGACGGCATAGAAGCGCGTGTCGAAGGTGCGCGCTTCTTTGAAATTTGGACACCAGCGCGCGAAAGGAACGAGCGATTCCAATGCGATTCGGTCATCCCGCGCCGCCAATATGTCAGAGAGCAACGCACCTCCCAGAAGGGCGCGGCGCACCTCGGCGACGTCGCGCTCGGCAAGCCCCGGCCAACCGACGGCAAGTCCCGTTTCTTCCAGCGTTTCGCGCAGCGCGGCGACGCGCGCGGCGCCGTCCTCTGGATCGATGCCCGCACCGTGACGGCGTGCAACCTCATGGTCGTCAGGATCGATCCGGCCGCCGGGGAAAACGACCGCGCCCGCGGCAAAGGCCATGGCGGTCGATCGCTTGACCATCAATATCTCGTCTGCGCCGCCGTTTTCGGACGGGCGCATGATCACCAGCGTCGCTGCGGGAATGGCGCCGTCGGGCAAGCTCGCCTTGGGCGCGGACGGCGAAAGTGCATCGGTCATGCCCATAGCCGATAACCGCACGGCCCCCGCTTGTCATCCCGCCATTGCGGACGCACCGGCAAGCGTGCAAGATGGGTGCCGGTTCACCACCATCGGGCTGGGAGCAGGCCATTGGGAATCATAGAGATTTTGGGCGTCGCGGGGAGCCTGAGCCTGCTTGCGGGCTGGCGGCTTTACCTGACCATATTGGCAACCGGCGTTGCGATGCACTTTGGCTGGCTGCCGCTCCCCGACCATCTGGCGGCACTCCAGGTGCTCGCAAATCCCTGGGTGATCGGCGTCGCGGCCGTAGGCACCATCGCCGAGTTCCTGGCGGACAAGGTCGCTTGGGTCGATTCGGCGTGGGATACGATCCACGGTATCGTTCGCCCGCTCGGCGGAGCATTGCTCGCGCTCGCGCTCGTCGACAGTTCCGATCCCGCGTGGCAGGTCATCGCCTTCCTGCTCGGCGGCGGCGGGGCGCTGCTGAGCCATGGTGCCAAGGCCACGACGCGCGCGGTCGTCAATATCAGCCCCGAACCCGTCAGCAACGCCGTGGTATCGACCGGCGAGGATGTCGCGACCGGCGGCCTGCTCGCGCTGGCCATCGCCTTTCCGCCGCTCGCCATCGTCATCGCCGTCCTGCTGGCGGTTGCGGCGGTGGTCGTGATCATCGCGCTGCGCCGCTTGCTCCGCAACATCAAGGCCACGCTGAAGCGTGCGCTGGGCGACGAGCCACAGGCGGCGGCGGTGCAGGGTCGGGGCCCCGAAGCCAGCGGCAACTAAACCGGCAGCAACGCCTTCAGCGGTGTTTCTGTGTCGGCAAGTTGTTCGGCCGTGGCGCACAGTCCGGCAGTAACGATCATGCGGCCCTGGACATAATCCTTGGTGGCGTTGACGCAGTCGATCGCGATCACCTTGCCCGCTTTCAGATAAACGATCGAGAAGCTGCGCGTTGCGGGGTCGCCGCGCAGCACCGCCCGGTCGTGGCCCGTCGACAGGCCGGCGGTCTGAAGCTTCAGATCATATTGGTTCGACCAGAACCAGGGGATCGCATGATAGGGGGCTTCGTCACCGCATATGCCCTTTGCGACGACATTCGCCTGATCATTCGCGTTCTGCACCGATTCGAGCCGGATCACGACGCCTTCGGCAAAGTCATTCTCGTGCGCCGCGCAATCGCCGATCGCGTAGATGTCGGGCAAGCTCGTCTTGCAGAAGCGGTCGACGAGCACGCCGTTGCCGCCCTCTGCCCCCGCCGCGATCAGCGGTTCGACCGCAGGCACGATGCCGATCCCCACGATAACCAGGTCGGCCGCGATAACTTCGCCATCGGCCAGCCGTACACCGGTCACTTGAGTCTCGCCCTCAATCGCCTCGACTGAAACGCCGAGCCGAAGATCGACCCCCTGGTCGCGATGCTCGCGTTCGTAGAAGCGCGACAGCTCGGTTCCCGCCACCCGCGCCAGCACTCGATCGAGCGCTTCCAAGAGCACGACCTTCTTGCCTGCCTTGCGCAGAACAGCCGCGGCTTCCAGCCCGATATAACCACCGCCGATGACGACAATCTGGTTTGCGGTTTCGGAGGCCGCCTTCATCGCGTCGGCATCGGCGCGGGTGCGCACGCCCTGCACACCGGGCAGGTCGCCGCCGGGGACCGGCAACATGCGGGGGGTCCCGCCCGTCGCCCAGACCAGCTTGCCATAACCGATCGTTTCGCCGCCATCGGTCGTCACCCTGTGCGCCGCCGGATCGACCGCAACGACGCGTGTGCCGAGCAGCATCGTCACGTCACGCTCGTCCCAATAGCGGGCGGGACGAAGCTGGATGCGCTCAAACTCCTTTTCGCCCGCAAAATATTCCTTCGACAGCGGCGGGCGCTCGTAGGGCAGCTCGGGTTCGTCACCGATGATCGCAATGGACCCCGTGAATTTCTGGGTCCGCAGCATCACCGCCACCTGCGCACCGCCATGCCCCCCACCCACGATCACCACGTCGAATTGCATCGCCCTCTTCTCCCACACATCGTCAGCGCGCCCGTTGCACGCAGGGCGCAGCGAAGCAAGCCGTGCGTGCCTTGCCCCGGTGAAAGAAATGCTGAATGGGGCGCGGTCAGTCCGCGTATTCTAACCGAGGCAAAGCCACTCCGGCTTCGACGCCCGATCGCAGGATAGCCACGACCTCGCCCAGCTTGGCGGCGATGATGGCGGCCTGCTCTGCTCCCAGTCCGGCGACGACGATCTCGACCCGCATATGACCCGACATCGTGCGTGCGCTCACCGCGCTCGGCACAAGCGCGCGTTGCGCAAAGAAATTGACGATGCGCGGTAAGGACTGCGGATCGGGCACCGCTTCCAGACGAAATCGGTGCATCACGCCGCCGCGCGCTGTGCGCCCGCAATCACCTCTTCGGCCATCTCGTCAGCGACCAGGGCGGGCGATCGACCTTCGCGTGCCGCGCGCTCCAGCAGGGCGCCGACACGCGGGCCGATTTCGGCAACGCGCGCCTCGACGTCGCTTTCGGTTTCGCCCAGATATTCGGCCGAAACATTGATGATGCCGCCTGCGTTGACCACATAGTCGGGCGCATAGACGATGCCACGCTCGACGAGCATCGCGGCGGCATCAGCGTTCGCCAACTGATTGTTCGCGGCGCCGCACACAAGCTTGGCCTTCATCGAGGCGACCGTGCGGCGGTCGAGTACGCCGCCGAGAGCGCAGGGCGCGAAAATGTCGGCGTCGACCGATGCGATCTCGGACACATCCACGACCTCCGCGCCCAGCACGGCCTTCAGCCGGTCGCGCCGTACGGGGCTGACATCAGCGATGATCAGCCGCGCGCCCGCGTCGGCGAGGCGACGGCAAAGGTCGGCGCCGACATTGCCGGTGCCCTGAACCGCAACAGTCAAGCCGTGGAGCCCCCGGCCCAGCGCGATCGCCGCCGCGACCTCCATCGCATCGAACACACCCTTTGCGGTCCAGGGCGACGGGTCGCCGCCCGCACATCCCTCGGCGGGCGGCAGTCCGGCGACATGCCGCGTGGCGTGCGCGACCTCCTGCATGTCGGCCACGCTCGTGCCCACATCCTCGGCGGTCACATAAGCTCCGCCAAGCTTCTCGACCGCGCGGCCGAATGCCCGGAACAGCGCGACGCGATCCAAGGGACCCTCGGGTTTCCGCAGCACCGCCTTCGCGCCGCCAAGCGGCAGTCCGGCAAGCGCATTTTTGTAACTCATCCCCTCGGCCAGCCGAACTGCGTCGGCCAGCGCGCGGCCCGCGTCGGGATAGGACCACAGCCGGCATCCCCCGGCCCCCGGGCCGAGCGTGGTTGAATGGATCGCGATAAAACCGTCGAGCCCCGCTTCGAGATCATAGAGGCGCACGCATTCGATCGGCGGGGCCAGACGGGCAAGACGGACTACCATGAAACTCTCTCCTTGAGCGATGCCGCGTTTATCGCACCGGCTCTCGGGATGTTCTTGATTGCATTTTTTAAGCATATCGCCATTCTAGGACATAAATTCCTATTTTTTCCATCAAAGAGACATAAATGACCGATATAGATCAGTTCGAGGTCAAAATCCTCCGCGAGTTGCAACGCGACGCGAATCAAACGACGGCCGAGATCGCCGAGCGCGTCGGCCTGTCGGTATCGCCCTGCTGGCGCCGCATCGACCGGCTGGAGCGCGAAGGTTTTGTCAAAAAGCGCGTCGCGATCGTCGACCGGCGCAAGGTGGGGCTCAACGCGCACGTTTTTGCGCAGGTCAAGCTCAACGCGCACGGCCGCGCCAACCTCGACGAATTCAGCGCCGCGATCCAGGGTTTTCCGGAGGTACTCGACGCCTATGTGCTGATGGGAACGACCGATTTCATGCTGCGCATCGTCGCGCGCGACATCGACGCCTATGAACGCTTTTTCTTTGACCGGCTCAGCAAACTGCCGGGCATCCAGGAGATCAACTCGACCGTCGCGCTGTCCGAAATCAAAGCGACGACCGAACTGCCGCTCGGCGCCGATTAATCGCCTCCGCCGCATCTTGCGCAACGGCGCTTGTCTTCGTTCCACGCCGCTCCCCTCGTTGCCGCTTTAGCTCAGTTGGCAGAGCGCATCATTCGTAATGATGGCGTCACAGGTTCGAGCTCTGAGCGGCACCGCTCTCCCCAAAACTGCGCATATCAAAGGACAGCCTAGCTGAAGGCCCGGCGGCCCGCACGCGCCGACCGGGCTGCGGTGAGCGCCCTGCCAAGTTTCAAGACTTTCCCGATACCCCCCTTCGGCCTGTTATAGCCATCGAGAATCGCTATAAGCCGGACCGTCAATTTCCAGGAGTGTTCGCGGTTTCCGGGCGCCACCCCGACGCGATCAGGCCGCCATCACCAAACAGACGTGTCATCGGATCCGCCCCTCGCGTTGCGACACGCAGCTGGTCCGCAAGCGGGTCGTCGATCGGCTGATCGCCGCGCAAGAACGCTATCCACGCGGCAATGGCCATCTCGATCGAGGGGCAGCGCTGCCCATGCGCCTGATGCCACGCGAGCGTTTCCAGCCAGCGCTGCGGAATCTTCTGGCTGCCGTCCATCGCAATCTGGATCAGCCGGTGATCGAGTGCGGGGTTGGCGAAGCGACCCATCAGCGCATCGGCATAGACGGTAAGGTCCTGCCCCGGCGCGGCGTCGATCGTCGGCGCCGCCTCGTCGCGCATGAGCCGTTCGATCAGCGGGCGGATCACAGGGTCAGCGACCGCCTGATGTACATAGGTGTGACCACGCCCCAGCCCGATATAGGCAAGCGCCGAATGGGCGCCGTTGAGCATCCTCAGCTTCGCCGTTTCATAGGGTGCAACATCGGCCACAAGCGCGGCGCCGACATCCTCCCAGCGCGGGCGCGGGCCGGCGAAATCATCCTCGACCACCCATTGGCTGAACGCTTCGGTGACGACCGCGCCCTCGTCGCGCGCGCCGAGCGCCGCTTCGACCGCGTCGCGGTCAGCGTCGGTTGTCGCCGGCACAATCCGGTCGATCATCGTCGCGGGGCAGCGGCATTCGGCGTCGAACCAGTCGAGGAGATCGGGGTACTCGGCCGAAAGATATTGGCGCATCAGCGAGCGCAGCACCGCGCCATTGTTCGCCAGATTGTCGCAGCTGAGCAGCGTCAAACCGGGCAGGCCCGCCGCGCGGCGGGCCGCGAGCCCCGCGCCGACGAAGCGGTAAAGGCTCGACGCCCCGCACGCGGCGGCAAGATCGAGCTTGCCGTCTGCGGCACGCAGATAGCCCTTCTCGGTCACGGTGAAGCTGATGATATGCGTCGCGGGTGATGCAAGCGCGTCGATGACCTCTTGCGGGGCCTCTTGCGCAACGAGCACCCGGCGCACCGCGCCGATCAGGCGCAGCTCGGTTCCGGCGGCGCTGCGCGTGCTGACCGTGTAGAGGCCGTCCTGCGGAACAAGCTGCGCCGCGACATCGCCCGAGCGCAGCGACACGCCGATGATCCCCCAGTCGCGATCCCCCGCCCCCATCGCGTCGTCGGTGTAAACCGCCTGATGCGCGCGGTGGAAAGCGCCGATGCCGATATGGACGATGCCCGCCGCCTGCGCGCTGCGGTCATAATCCGGCGTCCGCACCGACGCCGGGATCGGGGTCTTCGCCGACAGCCTCACAGCTTGTACGCGGCCTTGGCGAGATGATAGCTGAGGTCGGACGCGAGCTCCGCGGCCTCCCATTCCTCCAACCGATGTTCGGCGACGAGTTGCGCGAGGAAGCCGCAATCGATGCGCCGCGCAACATCGTGCCGCGCCGGAATCGACAGGAAGGCGCGCGTGTCGTCGTTGAAGCCGACCGTGTTGTAAAAGCCCGCGGTCTCGGTCACCTGGCTGCGGAAACGGCGCATCCCTTCGGGGCTGTCGTGGAACCACCAGGCCGGGCCGAGCTTCAGCGCCGGATAATGGCCCGCAAGCGGCGCGAGTTCGCGCGCATAGCTTGTCTCGTCGAGCGTGAAGAGGATGATCGTCAGTTCCGCTTCATTGCCATATTTGCCAAGCAGCGGGCGCAGCGCATGGACATAGTCGGTCGCGGTCGGAATATCGGCGCCCTTGTCGCGGCCATAGCGTTCGAACAGCCATGGATTATGGTTGCGGAAGCTGCCCGGATGGATCTGCATGACGAGTCCGTCGTCGAGGCTCATTCCCGCCATGACAGTGAGCATATGCGCGCGGAATATATCGGCCTCGGCAGGCGACACATCGGTGCCAGTAACGCGCCCGAACAGCGCCTCGGCCTCCGCGTCCGAAAGGTCGGCGGTCGCGGCGGTCGGGTGGCCATGATCGGTCGAGGTCGCGCCCATTTCGGCGAAAAAGGCGCGGCGTTTGCGGTGCGCGGCGAGATAACCGGCATAGGAAAAAGCATCCTCGCCCGACAGCTCCGACAGGCGCACCAGATTGTCGCGGAACCCCTCATACTCGGGATCGACCACGGGGTCGGGGCGATAGGCGGTGATGACGCGTCCGCCCCATTCGCCGCTGTCGTTCGCCGCCTTGACGACGCGATGATGGTCGAGCGTATCGAGGGGGCTTTCGGTCGTCGCGATCACCTCGATCCCGAAACGGTCGAAGAGCGCGCGCGGGCGAAACGCGTCGGTCGCGAGCGCCTCGGTAATGCGGTCGTAGTAAAGGTCCGACGTCGCTGCCTCGAACTGGACATCGATGCCAAAGGTTTCGGCGAACACCCAGTCCATCCACATCCGCGTCGGCGTGCCGCGAAACAGATGATAGTTTTGCGCGAACAATCGCCAGCTTTCGCGCGGGTCGGCATCGGGATTACATATCCCCAGCGCATCGAGCGGCACGCCCTGCGAATAGAGCATCCGGAACGCATAATGATCGGGGTGCAGTAGCAGTTCGGCCGCATTACCGAAATGGGCGTTGGCCGCGAACCACGCCGGATCGGTGTGCCCGTGTGGGCTGATGATCGGCAGGTCCGCGACCTCGGCGTACAGACGGCGCGCGATGTCGCGCTGGCCCGCATCGGACGGAAAAAGGCGGTCGGGATGCAGGGTCAGCGGACGCGTCATTACGTGCTCAATGGCTTTCGACACTTACCGGCGCAAGGCGCGGGCTGAGAAGGTGGATGGCCAGCACAGCGATGAAATAGACGGTGGTGCAGGCCGCAAAGATCAACGTGTAATTGCCGCCGGTCGCGTCAAGCACGAGCCCCGTCGACTTCGCCATGATCATGCCGCCGACGCCGCCCATGAACCCGCCGAGGCCGATGACCGATCCGACGGCCTTCTTGGGGAACATGTCGGGCGGAATCGACAGGATGTTCGACGAAAAGGACTGATGCCCGGCTAGCGCGATGCCGATCAGCACGACCGCGAGCCACATATTGTCCAGTCCGGTGACGAACAGCAGCGGAAGCACGCAGCAGCCCGATAGCAGCATCGTGATCTTGCGCGCAAAATTGACGCTGTGCCCTTTCTGGATCAGCTTCGACGACAGCCAGCCGCCCGCAATGCTGCCGACATCGGACAGCAGGTACATGATGATCATGGGGAGCAGCACGACCTTCAGGTCGACGTCATAGGTCGTGCTGAAATATTTGGGCAGCCAGAAGAGCATCAGGAACCAGACCGGGTCGGTCAGAAATTTGCCGATCGCAAAAGCCCAGGCTTCGCGCTTGCGGACGATGCGGCCCCAGCCGATGCGCTCGATCTTTTCGGGCGGGTCATGTTCGATCCACGCGAGTTCGGCGTCGCTGACTTTCCCGCTTTCGCGCGGGTTGCTGTAGAGCCAGAGCCAAAGCAGCAGCAGCGCCACGCCGAAAAGACCAGTATAGATAAAGGTTTCGCGCCAGTCGAAACCAAGGACCACCATGAAAAGCGCAATCGTGGGCGCGGTCAGGATCACGCCGATCGTCGTCGCGCTGTTCACCCAGCCGATCGCATAGGCGCGTTCCTTTTGGGGGAACCACTCGCTCGACGCGCGCACGACCGAGGGGAAATGCCCCGCTTCGCCGACGCCGAGGATGACGCGCGCTGCCATGAAGGAGACGACCGAGGAAGCAAAGCCATGCGCGACATGGCCGATCGTCCAGATGGAAATAGCGATGGCATAGCCGATCTTGGGGCCGAACCGGTCGATCAGCCATCCCATGATGAGGAAGCCGAAGGCATAGGCGGCCTGAAAGGCAGTGACGATGTTGCCATAGTCATTCTCGCTCCACCCCATCTCGTCGCCGAGGACGGGCGCGAGCAGACCCAGCATCGTCCGGTCAATATAGTTCACCGTCGTCGCCACGAACAGCACCGCGATGATAAGCCACCGATACCGTCCCGCGCGGGGGACAGGTTGGCCCACCCCGGCTGCGATTGCCTCTGCCATTTTCCTCTCCCGTTTGTTCTTAGATGCTCCTTATGGAGCAGTCGACGCGGATATCATGGTTGAACACCGCATGGGCCTTCTGCCCCGCCTTGACCTCATGTATTCCGGTAATTGCGCCGGCCGACACCCAGGTCCCCGGCGCAATCGCGATCCCGCGCGCGCGCAAGGTGCGGATCAGGAACAAGGCGGACCCAAAGGGGCCGTCGAGCATCGCTTCCATCGTCGCAGCACCGACGCGCTGGTCGTCCACGAACATTTCGACGGGCATCCGTATCAGGTCGGCATCGCGCCAACCCGGGATCGCGGGGCCGAGAATCAGCCCCTTGTTGTTGCCATAGTCCGACGCGGTCACCGCGGGACCGTGAAGATTGATTTCAGGAAAGGGCGAACTCGCGATTTCGATCCCCGTCCGTACCTGCGCGATGCAGTCCTTGACCGAATCGATGTCCCAATCGCGCGCGCCCACCTCGCCAAAGCACAACAGAACTTCAGCCTCCGCCGCGGCGAACCCCGTCGAATAGATGGGCATAGAGGGCGCCGAGCCTGCGCTGCCGTCAAAAATTTCGTCGTCGAAAATCGGGCCAGTCAGGCGGTTGTCGCCAAAGCGGTCGACAAGCGCGTCGGGAATCCGGCCGACCTTCCAGCCACCGATGCGGCGTCCGTCGAGCGCGATCGCCGCATCCTGAATCGCATAAGCGTCAGCCATCGTCTGCGGCATCGGCCCAGGATACAAGGTAAGCGGTGTCTTTAGCGCACGCGCGTCGATTAACGCGCTCGCGATTTTCTCGATTTCCAAGGTCTCTGCCATGTTTGTCATTTCCCTCTACCGAAAAAGCCTTTATGAGACACCGGTGTCAAACGCAAGCGAATAGCGGTCATTCCGTTCATTAGACCGCAGTAGGGCAGAGCCGAAGATGAAGAAGGCCGTTCATATCGCCCCGACCGACAATGTCGCCACTGCCGTCGCAGACCTCGGCGTCGGCGAAGTGCTTGGCGTGGGCGAAGCTCCGGTGCGGCTTGCGATGCCCATTTCGCGCGGCCATAAATTTGCGGTCGCGCCGATTGCGCAGGGGGCAGCCGTTACCAAATTCGGCTTTCCGATCGGAATCGCAACCGCCGCCATCGCCGCGGGCGAGCATGTCCACAGCCACAATCTTGTGACGGCACTCGACGGCAACGACGCCTTTCGCTTTCCGGGCGCCGACACGCCGCGCCGCGAAGCGAGCCCGATCATCGCGCATCGGGGATTTCACGGCTATCTGCGCACCGACGGACGCGTCGGGACACGCAACGAGATCTGGATCATCCCGACGGTCGGTTGCGTCGGCAATCTCGCCGCCCGCGTAGCGCGAATCGCGGGCGTACGTCATGCCGGACGCGTCGACGGAGTGCACGCCTTCAAACATCCCTTTGGCTGCTCGCAGCTCGGCGACGACCTGGCGCATACGCGCGCGCTGCTCGCAGCGCTCGCGCAGCATCCGAACGCAGGCGGCGTGCTGATCGTCGGGCTGGGGTGCGAGAGCAATCAGCTCGGCGCGCTTTTCGACCTGATCCCGGCTGAGCGCCGTGCACATATCCGCGCCCTCTCGGCGCAAGCGGTCGAGGATGACGAGGCGGCGTGCCTCGCGCTCGTCGACGAGCTGGTCGCGGCGTGCGCCGATACGCCGCGCAGCGAACGCCCGCTCTCCGACCTCGTGCTCGGGGTCAAATGCGGCGGGTCGGACGGACTATCGGGGCTGACCGCGAACCCGCTTGTCGGGCGCATGGCCGATGCCGTCGCCGCTGCGGGCGGCAAGGTGCTGCTGACCGAAATTCCCGAAATCTTCGGCGCCGAGCAGATTTTGATGGATCGCGCCGTCTCGCGCACGGTTTTCGACGATGCGGTCGCGCTGGTGCGCGATTTCAAACATTATTTCATCCGCCACGGCGAACCGGTGAGCGAAAATCCGTCGCCGGGCAATATCGCTGGCGGCATCACGACGCTCGAGGAAAAGTCATTGGGCGCCGTGCAGAAAGGCGGCAAGGTGCCGCTCGTCGACGTTCAGCGCTACGGCGGCGTGGCGACACGGCCGGGACTGACCTTGCTCGAAGCACCGGGAAACGATGCCGTATCGTCGACGGCGCTCACCGCTGCGGGGGCGACAATCATCCTCTTCACCACCGGACGTGGTACGCCGCTCGGCTTTCCAGCCCCCACGCTCAAGATCGCGTCGAACAGCGCGCTCGCCGAACGCAAGAAGGGCTGGATCGACTTCGATGCCGGCCAGGTGCTCGATGGCGGCTTCGACGCCGCCTCGACCGCGCTACTCGACCTGATTGCCGCAACCTCATCGGGCGCCCCCGCCCGCGCCGAAAGCAACGAGGAACGCGACATCGCGATCTGGAAATCGGGCGTCACCCTCTAGTCGAGCGCCTCGAAGCGGAAATTGCGAAAGCGCGCCTCGCCCGCTCCCGCCGAATAGAGCCCTGGGCGCAGCATCAGGAAACCGCCGCGGACATTATGGTGGTATCCCGACACTTCCATCCCGCGGTCGAAGCGGTGCCATGTCTTGCCGCCGTCGCCGCTCGTGTCATAGGTGACGATGTGCCGGTCGTTGGTCACCCGCATCCGCATCCGTCTCCCATGCGGATTGGCCGGGCGCGCGCGTTCGATGCCATATTGGTGGGTGACGAAGCGCGACTCGTCGAAGCCGAGCCCGCAATAGAGCTTGTCGTCATAGAAGAGGATCAGCCCCGCCGTGCCGCCGGGCGCAATCTCGATGTCGCACTCGAAACGATAGGCCTGATCGCCCGCGATCAGCAGCAGCGGCGACGAATCGACCGGCGCCTTGCCGCGCGCCTTCAGAACGAGCACGCCATCATCGACCCGTGCACGCGCGGCCTCGTCAGGCGCCGGCCGAAAGAAATTCCATTTGGCGCCGAGCGCGAGCGCCCTAAAATCGTCCGATAGCGCCATGCCGTGCGGTCCCGCTACCGTCCCGCCGCGTGGTTTGGCGATCGGCTGCGACAGGTCGCCGCCCTTCATCCGGAACCAGCCGTCGGCGGTCCATTCGATCGGGTCTAGCAGCGCCTGCCGCCCCAGCGTCCAATAGCCGTTTTCATAGCCGTGATAGACGCTCCACCAGTCGCCCGCGGGCCCCTCCACCAACGTCGCATGGCCGCGCGACCACCATTTTTCGGATATGGAAGTCGTGCGAACGAGCGGGTTTTGCGGGCAATTTTCCCAAGGGCCGTGGATCGATTTCGACCGCGCGGCAATGACCATATGCCCCGTGGGCGGCCCGGCGGTGCCGCCAACAGCGGTGATCATGTAGAAATAGTCGCCGTGGCGCGTGATCTTCGGCCCCTCGGGCGCAAAGCCTTCGACAACCCAGTCGGACGGATAGCGCCACGGGTCATAGACATGCTGGGGCTCGCCGATACGCGACAGGCCGTCGTCCGACAGGCGCACGCGGTCGCCGCCCGACAGGAACAGCCAGCGCGACCCGTCCTCGCCGACGGCATGGCCGGGGTCGATATGGTTGGGCAGGTTCAAATCAACAGGGTCGCTCCACGGCCCCTCGATACGGTCCGCCCAGATGACCCAACTGGTGTTCGGCCCCTTGGTCGGAATATAGAGATAATAGCGCCCCTGATGCTTGCAAAGCTCGGGCGCCCAGACCGCGCCGATATTGCGCGTGAGCGCCGGACCGACGGGGCGCCAGTTCACCAGATCGCGCGAGTGCCAGATCACCAGCCCCGGATAGGAATCAAAGGTCGAGAAGGTCATATAATAATCGTCGCCGTCCTTCAGGATCGACGGATCGGGGTGGTCGCCGGCCATGATCGGATTGAGAAACCGCCCGTCGCCGAGGTCGGCCTTGCGCTGTCCATCAAAGCCGCGCGCCCAGCCGGGAGCGCGGTCAGCGCGCCCCTCCGCCGTCGCCCCTGACGGGCCCGGCGCCATTGCGAGCGCGGCGCCCGCCCCTCCAACACCCGCGGCAAACAGGCCGCCGCCCGCCAGTTTCAGAAGATCGCGTCGATCGGTCACCGTCGTTCCTCTCGCAAAAGAAAGGCCCGGCCCTCGCGGACGAAGACCGGGCCTTTCCTGGGACTATCATCAAACTCAGATCTTGAAGCGCGCTCCGAACAGGAAGGTGCGCCCATAATGGTTGTTCTCGTAGTTCCGGTTCGCTTCCAGGTCCGTGAAACGATAACGATAGTCGTCGGTCAGGTTCGTGCCCTCGATCGACAGTTCGATATTCTCGGTCAGCTGGTAGCGGATCGACGCGTCGACATTGAACGAGCTGCCATAGCCTTCGAAGACATTGTTGTTGCCGCTCGTGCTGTCGTTGAACGCGCTGCGCCATGCGGCCGAGGTACGGACAGAGAATTTGCCATCGTCATAATAGATGGTCGCGTTCCAAGCCCGCTTGGCGAGGCCGAGCAGCGGCTGTGTATAGGTGCCGTTGGGCTGCGCCTCGAGCCGGTTTGTGACCGGGTTGTAGGCGAGCGGACCCGCGATGCTGTAATCGACGTCGCTCTTCACGAACGTCGCGTTGCCGAGCACCCCGAAATGGCGGAGCGAGTCCGAAAAGACCGAGAAAGGCAGTTGCAACGAGAATTCCACGCCCTTCAGATTCGCCCCCGGACCGTTGCCCGTCGTACGGAACTCGAACTGACGGTTGGGATCGGCGCCGCCGACAACGGCCGTGTGCGCGGGCGTTCCCGGCGTCAGCAAGGAAGTCGGAAGACCGCTCGACGCATAGGTGCCTTGCAGCGAGGTCGAGATCGGGAAGCTCACCACATCCTTCGCGAACAGCGCCACCGACGCCAGCGCGCCCGGCGCGAAATACCATTCGGCCGCGAGGTCGAAGGTCGTTGCGCGATAGGGGTCGAGGAACGGGTTGCCCGACGATATACGGAAGTTGAACTGGTCGACCGAACCGCCCGGAGTCAGGCTGCCCAGCGTCGGACGCGTGATAACCTTGGCGATCGCGCCGCGCAGGATCAGATTCTCGGTCGGGTGCAGGTTGATATTGAACGACGGGAGCCAGTCGTCATACGTCCGGTCAACCGTCACGAATGTCCCGCTGGTGAAGCCCGACGAGCTCTGATCGGTCTTCACATAGCGCACACCAGCATTGCCCGTCATCCGCATTCCGAAAATGTCGGTTTCGAACTCGGTCATGAACCAGCCGCCATAGGTCTTTTCGGTGACCTCGCGTTGTTCGCCCTGCTGGAGCGCGGCGGGGCGGTTGTAGAGGTCGATGAGCGCCGTACCTGCCGCAAGATCGGGGACGATCCATGCGTTAGTGTTGCCCGCGGGCTGCCCTGCCTTGCCGAGCTTGAACAGCTCGGAGATGTCGGCCGTGACCGGTAGGCCGCCGGTGCCGGGCGCGCAGGGGAAGGCCGCGCAGTAAGTGCTGTCGCGGCGGAAGCCGACCGTTTCAAAATCGAACTGACGATAGAAGCCGCCGCCGAGCAGCTGGAAGCCGTCGGAAACGTCGAGTTCGAAATCACCGGCAAAAGTCTGGAACTTGTTGGTCAGGAAGGACGGGCGATCGCGGAATTCGGCAAGAACGAACGAACTCGGGTTTTCGATACCCGCGCCAAAGGTCAGCAGCGGGAACTTCATATCGCTATAGTCGTAGCGATAACCGGTCGCATCGGTGTCGTCGAACGCGAGCGTCGTTTCGACGGGGATGTCGGCGTCCGAGCGCGAGAAACCGCCGAGCAGCTTCACGCGGAACGTGTCAGTCAGAGCCTGCTCGATGCGCCCCGACAGCTGATAGAATTCGGTCTCACTTTCGCGCGAATAGCGTTCGGTGCGCACATAGACGTTGTCGAGATCGGCCGAAATCAGATTATTGTTGCTGTCGATCACATAGTTGGAAACGTCGATGCTGCGTTCATTGGAGCGCAGAAGCACCTCGCCCCAATATTCGTCGCGCGTTTCCTTGAACTTCGAATAGAGGCCGTCGATCGAGATCTTGGTATTCTCCGACGGCTCGAACTGGATCGACGCGGTCGCGCCCAGACGCTCGCGATCATGGCTGACCAGGCCGTACCGCGGAATGCGCGGATGGAAGGCTTCGGCGACGTCGATACAGGCCTGCGACGGATTGGCGACGAAGTTCGATCCCGTCATACAGGTCACGCCGTCGACGCGGCGGAACGGCGCCTGCGCCCAGCGCACACTGTTGTTGCCAAGTTCGTGCGTCGTATAGTCGGACCAGGCGACCGATGCCGAAACGCCAAAAGTGCGGTCGGCATTCGTCCAGGCGATCAGCCCGGCGACGCGCGGATTGACGTCTTTCGTCAGGTCATTGTAGCGCGCCTGCGTCGAAGCGACGACGGTGAAGCCTTCCTTGCCGCCGAGCGGATTGCCCGTGTTGAGATCGACCACGGCGCCCAACGACCCTTCGTCGAGCGATGCCGACGCGGTCTTGTGGACAACCAGCGACGTAAAAAGTTCGGACGCAAAGACGTTGAAGTCGAACGCGCGGTCGCGGTTGGCCGAGGCACCATCGGTCGATGTCGCGATCGTTTCCATGCCATTCAGGCGAACGCGCGTGAATTGCGCCCCCAGACCGCGAACGGTGATGGCACGGCCTTCGCCCGCGTCACGCTGGATCGAGATGCCGGGAATGCGCTGCAACGATTCGGCGAGGTTCTGATCGGGGAATTTGGCGATGTCTTCGGCAACGATCACGTCGATCGCTGCGGTCGAATTGCGCTTCTGGTCGAGCGCCTTGTCGAGCGAGGCACGGAAGCCGGTGACGATAATCTCGTCCTCGGCCGCGGGCGCTTCATCGACTGTGTCCTGTGCCCAAGCCGGGGACACTGCCATCGCGGCAAGCGATGCGCCGCACGCAAGCCGGGTCAAAATAGGTGCGCTTCGCCCCATATGGTTAGCCATTTTCATCCTCCCTTATCGCCCCGCGCCCTTGCCCATGCAAGAAATGACACCGGTTACTTTAGCAATCGCAACGAATCGATCGATTCGTCCTGTTCAAATTTTTCGAAGAGTGACGTCGGCAGCCTGCGCTGTGCGGCCAACCGGGGCAATCGCTCTCCCATCCGCAATTTTCTCGTTGACCGATTGAGGTAACCGGTGTCAGAAAGATTGCGGATTGTCACGCCATTGTCAATACCCAAAGAAGAAGGATGGACAGGATGCTCAAAAACCCTTGGTTGGCCGCGCTTTTCCTCGTGTGCGCGGTGCCCGCTGGCGCAGCGCAGGCGGCCGACGTGGCCGCGACAGCCTTTCCCGGCGCCGTGGGCCCCGCCGCCGTCACCCCCGGCGGGCGCGGCGGGCAGATCCTCCGCGTGACGACGCTCGCACCCGATGGGCCGGGATCGCTCAAGGCAGCGATCGACACGCCCGGTCCCCGCATCGTCGTGTTCGAGGTCGGCGGCGTCATCGACATGGGCCGCGAATCGCTGGAGATCAAACACCCCTATCTGACCATCGCCGGTCAGACCGCGCCCGGTCCCGGCATCACGCTGATCCGCACCGGCATCGACGTCAAAACCCATGACGTGATCATCCGCCACCTGCGCGTTTATACGGGCGTCGACGGCCAGCCGAAGCGCAGCGGGTGGGAGGCCGACGCTTTTTCGACCGTCGCCGCGCACAATGTCATCGTCGACCATTGCACCTTTCTGTGGGCGATCGACGAGAATATGTCGGCATCGGGGCCGCGCTTCACCGGCAAGACGGTCGACGAATGGCGCAAGGGCACCAGCCACAATATCACTTTTTCGAACAATCTTGCCGCCGAAGGCCTTGCCGACGCGAGCCATCCGAAGGGCGAGCACAGCAAGGGTTCGCTGATCCACGACAATGCGACGGGCATCGTCTTTTACCGCAACGTCTGGGCGCATAATGTCGAGCGCAACCCGCTGATAAAGGGCGGCGGCCAGGCGCTGATGATCAACAATATAATCTACAACCCCCAGCACCGCGCGGTGCATTACAACCTGATGAACCTCGAGTGGGTCGGGCACGACTATGTGACGGGGCAGATTACCGCGATCGGCAATGTGATGCGCGGCGGCAACGACACCGACGAGGGCCTGCCCTTTCTGATGCTCGGCGGCGACGGCGACCTTGCATATTATGGCAAGGATAATCTGCACGTCGACCGCCACGGCAAACCGCTCCCTGAATTCGGCCGCTATGGCGAAACCGAGGCGAAGCTGGTCCGCGCCAAGGCGCCGCTCGCTCCCATTACCGACTATCGCATCCTGCCCTCGCGCGCGGTCGAAACCGCGGTCCTCGCCACCGCGGGGGCGCGGCCCTGGGCGCGCGATGCAGAGGAAATCCGGGTGCTGTTCTTCGTCGCCGAGGGGCGCGGCGAAGTGATCGACGACGAGCGTGAGGTCAGCGCCTATCCAAAGGTCAAGCAGGCCGTCCGCGCGCCTTTTGTCGAGGCCGAATGGGATCTGGCGACGATGGAGCCCAGATCAGGGCGCTATCCCGCGCAGACTGCGCCGCTGCCGCAGGAGCAACTGTCCGAGCGCGACCGCGCTTCGCGGGGGCAGGCGCAATGAGCGCGCTTGCCGCCCTGCTGCTCGCAGCCGCCCCGGCGATGGTCGTGATCGACGAAAGCGAAACGGTCCGCGAAGAGCCCCCGCCGCACGGCGCGATCGGCATGTCGACCGCATGGCGGATCAGCGATCATGTCCCCGCGCCGCGCAGCTTCGAATTTCGCAAGCGCGCGCTGCACGTCGGCGCGGCGATCGGCGTCCACCCGATTTCGCACGACGAAATCTATTATGTCGTGTCGGGAACCGGCATCGTCCTTTCGGACGGCGAGGAGGCCGAACTCAAAAGCGGGATGGCGGCGTGGCTGTACAAGGGCGCCCAGGTCGGCATCCGCCAGACCGGAAGCGAGCCGCTGGTGCTGATCATCGCCTATCCCAACGAAAGGCCCACACCATGAGGGTCAGGCGCCGCACGCTGCTCGCAGGTGGCCTCGCCCTGCCCTTCGCCAGCGCGGCCGCGCGCGAGGTTTGGACGCGTCCTGCCGGACTTGCCCCCGACACGAGCATCGCTCTATGGCCCGACGGACATCTGGCGCCGCCCGCGGGACTTGTCGAACGAACGGTCCAGCGCAGCGACGACCCGCAAGCCAGCGATCGTATACTCGAGCATATCACGCGCCCGCGGCTCGACATTTTCCGCCCTGCAAAGCCCAATGGCGCGGCGGTCATCCTCGCGCCCGGTGGCGGCTATCGCTATGTCGTGGTCGATAAGGAGGGCTATGAACTGGCCCGCTGGCTGACCGCGCGCGGGGTCACGGTTTACATCCTTTTCTATCGGCTGCCCGGCGACGGCTGGGCGAACGGCTCCGACGTTCCGCTCGCCGATGCACAGCGCGCGGTGCGGCTGGTACGCAGCCGCGCGGCGACCGACGGTATCGACCCGGCGCGTGTCGCCTTCGGCGGCTTTTCGGCAGGGGGTCATGTCGCGTCTAGCCTGCTCACGCGGTTCGATGCGGCGGTGTACAACGCTGTCGATGCGGCCGACAGCCAATCCGCGCGCCCCGACGCGCTCGCCGCCATCTATCCGGTGGTGTCGATGGATGCGGAGGTCGCGCACCCCGGAAGCCGCGAAAAGCTTCTCGGCCCCGAACCCGACGTCGAGCGCGTGCAACGCTATTCGCCCGACAAGAATGTTCGTGCCGACCAGCCGCCGCTCTGGCTGCTCCATGCCGAGGACGACAGCGTGGTGAGGATCGAGAACGGCCTGCGCCTGTATCAGGCGACGCGCACCGTCGGTGCATCGGTCGAGGCGCACTGGTTCGCGCGCGGCGAGCATGGCTTCGGCCTGATGAAAACCGCCGGGCTGCCTGTCGCCATCTGGCCCGAATTGCTGTGGAACTGGTTGGGATCGCAGGGAATCGCCTGATCCCGTCCGTCATCCCGGCGCATGCCGGGATCTCACCTTCGGGACCCGATGCACCGGCGGGATCCCGGCCTTCGCCGGGATGACAAGAAAGGGGTGCAGCGCGTTACGTCCCCGGCTGAATATAGGGCACGCGCGCGAACAATTCGCGTTCCCACTTGCGCGGGTCGTTTTCAACGCGGCTGACCGTATCGAAAATCATCGTCGCGCGCCGGTTCAGATCATAGGCGGGCCAGCCCGGATCGCCTGTGCGCGCGAAACGGACAAAGGCGTCCATCATCCGCTCGCTCATCGCCCGCTGCGCGGGACTCGCATCGGGCGTGGTGCCGAACGCAAAACCGATATCGTCGGTGTGCTTCGCCGCCTCGAAATCGAGCTGATAGACAAAGGCAGGAACCCCGGCGCGCGCCCGCGCCTCGGCCTCCTCGACCTGCCCGCGCCAGCTGCGCGCCGCAGTGACGATGCGGTGGAAAAGGTCGAGCGGCGAGGCATCGGGATAGCGCGCGCGAAACTGCGTCGCCACCCATTCGGGATGAATGTCGATCCGCATCTCAGGCGCGATGCGCGCGGCAAGATTGTCGAAGGTCAGCCCGCCAAGCTGCTTTCCGTCGGGCGCGTAAAAGGCACGCGTCTCCATCACCGTATTGCCGAGCATCATCGGGATGGCGCGCGACTGCGGCGCGGCGTCGGGCCAGAAAGGATGGCGCATAAGGTGCTTCATATCGAGCACCGGGCCCATATAGACGCCCCCGCCGAGCACCGGGTCGATGGCATGCAGCGCGTCGACGAGCACCGCAACGGGCGCCGTCGCGGGATCGACGCCTGTGCCCAGCTCGGCAAGAAAGGCCTCGGCGCGCTTCGCGGCGTTGAGCGGCCCCGACACCGTCACCTGCTGCCCGCTCATCGTGATCGCCTTGTGGAACAGCCCCTCGGCGGCGGGCATCGCCATCAGGGTCGCGATCTTTGCGCCGCCGCCCGACTGGCCAAAGACGGTGACATTGGCGGGATCGCCGCCATAGGCCGCGATATTGCGCTGCACCCATTGCAGCGCGGCGATCAGGTCGAGCTGTCCGGCATTGCCGCTGTCGGGGAAGCGGGCCGGCAAATAGAGATAGCCGAGCGCGTTGAGGCGGTGATTGACGGTGACGACGACATCGCCGCGCGCCGCGAGCGCCGCGCCGTCGTTGATCGGATCGGTTACGCTGCCGGTCGAATAGGCGCCGCCGTGGAAATAGACCATGACGGGACGCCGAGCGCGTGCCTCGGCCGAGGGCGTCCAGACGTTGAGGAAAAGGCAGTCTTCCGACTGCGGCTGGTAACGGTCTCCCCGTTGCGGACAGGCGGGACCGAAAGCCCCGAGCGCCTCGCGATTGTCGAGCAGCGCGACCGGCGCCGCAAAGCGCTCGGCTGTGGCGTAGCGAATGCCTTTGAACGCCTTCACCTGCGGAGCGGTGTGTGCGAACAGCGGCGGGGCGAACGCCGCCACGGCGCCCGCCGCGAGCAGCGCGCGGCGTGTCGGCCTAGCGCCGGACATCAAGCCCGCCGCCATGGAAAGCGTCGATATCGCCCTGCCCGAAGCGGCTCGCATCGCCGGGAAGCGAATGTTTGAGGCAGGTGAGCGCAAGTCCGCTTTTCGCCATCGCCTCGGCGTCGCCGCCCGCAAGATGCGCGTGAAGCACGCCCGCGGCAAAGGCATCGCCCGCGCCGATGCGGTCGACGATGCCGGTCACGTCGATCTCGCCCGTCTGGTGCGCGCTGTCGCGCAGGTCGACGCGCGCCGCGATGCGGTGATGGTCGGCGGTCACCGTATGGCGCGCGGTCGAGGCGATGAGGCGCAGCGACGGGAAAGCGGCAAAGCCCGCCTCCGCCGCCTCGCGCCGCCGGTCCTCGCCGTCGCCGCTGAACTCCTGGCCCAGCACGAGCGACAGGTCGCGGTGGTTGCCGAACAATATCTCGGCGCTGCCAATCAGTTCGGACAGGATGGCGCGCGGGTCGCTGTCCCACGCCTCCCACAGCATCGCGCGGTAATTGCCGTCGAAGCTGACCGGCACGCCAAGCCTTTTCGCTGAGCGCGCCGCGCTGAGCGCCGCCTCTGCCGGGCGCGGCCCGAGCGCCGGGGTGATCCCCGAGAGGTGCAACAGCCCTGCGCCCGCGAGCAGCGCATCCCAGTCATAATCCGCGACCCCGCTCGCCGCGAAGCTCGATCCCGCGCGGTCATAGACGATTTCCGACGAACGCAGGCCCGCGCCGACGCTGAGGAAATAAAGCCCCATGCGCCCCGGACCGGTGGTAACGGCGGTACAATCGACGCCTGCGCCGCGCACCGCCGCCACAGCCCCGCGACCCAAGGCATTGGGTGGAACCCGGCTGATCATCGCGCAAGAATGACCAAGATGCGCAAGGCCGATGGCGACATTCGCCTCAGCCCCGCCGACATGAAGATCGAGCGAGGGGGATTGCATCAGCAATTCATTGCCGGGCGCGGTCAAGCGGATCAGCAATTCGCCGAAAAAGACCAGCCTGCCCATCCCAACTCCCGTTTACCGACCCACTCGGCGCTCGACTTCTTATCGTATCTTTGAACCCGTGGACGCTAGCGCGCGAGCCAACCCCCGTCGACCGCCAGGATATGGCCCTGCACATAATCCGACGCTTTCGACGCGAGGAAGACCGCCGCGCCGCCGATATCAGCGGGGTCGCCCCAGCGGCCCGCCGGGATACGCTCCATGATCTGGCGGTTGCGCGTTTCGTCGGCCTGCAGCGCCGCGGTGTTGTTCGTCGCGATGTAACCCGGCGCGATCGCATTGACCTGGATGCCCTTCGCCGCCCACTCGTTGGCAAGCAGCTTGGTCAGGCCGCCGACGCCCGACTTCGACGCCGTATAGCTCGGCACGCGGATGCCGCCCTGAAAGGTGAGCATCGAGGCAATGTTGATGATCTTGCCGCTACCCCGCCCGATCATGTGGCGCCCGACCGACTGGCAAAGGAAGAAAAGCGTCTTGAGATTGGTGTCCATCACCGCATCCCAATCTTCCTCGGTAAAATCGACCGCGTCGGCGCGGCGGATGATGCCGGCATTGTTGACGAGGATGTCGATGCGCCCATATTCGGCGATGACCGCATCGACGAGCGGCTGCACCGCTGCGACGGCCGACAGATCAGCCGAAAAATTTGCCGCCTTGCGGCCGAGTGCGCGCACCTTGTCCACCGTCTCGGTCGCAGGCGAGCGGCCCGCGGCGGCAACATCGCCCCCCGCCCCGGCGAGCGCGAGCGCGATGCCCTGACCGATGCCGGTGTTGGCGCCGGTCACGAGCGCGACGCGGCCCGTAAGATCGAACTGGCTTGTCATGTCAGGCGAGCGCCGCTTCCGCCGACACGCTCTTCAGATAATCGCTGATCGCCTCGTCCTGCGAATTGGCATAGAAATAGTCGGCGAAGTGCTCGCCCGCGATCGCCGCGCGAAGCAGGTCCTGATCGACATTCTTGAGCACCGTCAGCATGTCGTGGTTGGTCACCGCCTTCAGATCCTTCAATATTCCGCGGTTCTTGCGCATGATTTCGGCGCGTTCTTTGGGATAGCCAAGGCCCGATTCGCCGTCGAACAGCTTGCGATAGCAATCCTGCAGGTTGAGTTCCGCCGCCCAGCCGAAGCCCTTGGCATAGGGCATCGAAATCGCATTCCCATCGTTAATCTGGGCAAAGAGGAAAGCGTCGGTCGGATCGATCACGAGGCCGCAGAAAACACCCGGCATCGCATTGCACGCGAGCATCGAGCCCATGCCCGTGCCGCAGCCCGTCACAACGAAGTCGGCGGCCTTCGAGTTGAGCAGAATGCCGGCCAGCAAGCCGTTCATGATATAGGTCAGCGACGCCTTGTCGTCGGCCGAATACATGCCATAGTTGAACACCTCATGCCCCAGCGGCTCGGCAACCGCAGTCAGCGCCTCGTGAATGATGCCGTTCTTTGCGGCCTGGCTGTTTTCGGTAATCAGCGCGATCTTCATGATCCTGCTCCTTTGCTGGGTTTGCCAGCGGATTAATCATTTTGGTAACCGGTGTCAATGATCTTGGCATTCTCGATACGACGCACCAACTCCCGACACCGGTATCAAATATTGCCGACTAGCGCGGTCGCGGTTGATTTCACCGCGCCGAGCGCCCATCACAGGCGCGACAGAGGCTCGGGCGCAATAATCCTGACTTCACAAGGGGAAGACGCGTATATGGCGGCACAGGGTAAGGGGCCGGGCGGCAAACAACCGACGATCAACGACGTGGCGGCACTCGCCGGGGTGTCCAAAAAAACCGTCAGCCGCGTCATCAACCGGTCCGAATTTCTCACTGAAAAGACGCGCCGCGCGGTCGAACAGGCGATCGAGACCCTGGGCTTTGTTCCCAACCCGCAGGCGCGGGCGCTGGCGTTTCGGCGCAATTTCCTGATTGCGCTCCTCCACGACAATCCCAACGCCCAGACCGTCCTTAATTTTCAACAAGGCGTGCTCGACGCCATCAAGGACAGCGACCTGGCGCTACTCGTCCGCCCGGTCGATCGCGGCTCGGATCAGATGCTCGCCGATGTACGCACCTTCCTTGAAAAACAGCGCCCGATCGGCGCCCTATTGCTGCCCCCCATTTCGGAAAATAACGATCTGGCGGCGCTGTGCGAAGATCTGGGTGTCCGATATGTGAGGGTGGGTTCGGCGCCGCTCGACGATGCCAGGCATTGCGTGTCGTCGAACGATCGCGAAATCGTCGCCGACACGGTGCGCGGCCTCATCGCGCTCGGCCATCGCCGCGTCGGCTTTGTACGCGGACCGCAGGGTTTCCGTTCGGCTGCCGAGCGCGAAAAGGGCTTTATGGAGGCGCTGGCCGAGGCGGGGATCGACCTTCCCGCCGCCTACAATGCGGCGGGCAATTATCGCTACGCCAGCGGGATCGAGGCGGGCGAGACCTTGTTGTCCTTGCCCGAACCGCCGACCGCAATCTTTTGTTCGAACGACGAAATGGCCGCCGGGGTCATGAGCGTCGCGCATACCAAGCGCATCACCGTTCCAGACGCGTTGTCGATCGTCGGGTTTGATGACAGCCCAACCGCGACCCATATATGGCCCGCGCTGAGCACGGTGCGCTGGCCGATCCGCGAAATGGGGGTACGCGCGGCGAAGACCCTGGTTCCCGACTTTCTGCCGCTCGCCGGCAAGATCGAAGACGACGAAGCGGCGGTGCTGCCATCGACCTTCATCCAGCGTCAGTCGGTGGCGGCGGCAAAGTGACGAGTAAAGCCGAGATGTAGCACAGACTGGGCCGCCGCCGGTTCGGTGGACACCGAGATAGGATGTTTCCGCCTATCGGAGGTCCACAATGTACGGAAGGAAACTCAGCCGCAGTTCAAGCTTGAGGCGGTGAGGATAGTCAGCGAACGCGGGGTAACGATTGCGCGGGCGTCGCGCGATCTGGATGTGCATGCGAACGTGCTGCGTAAATGGGTCCGGGAGTTCGCCGCCGATCCGGGTATGCCCTTCCCGGTCGCGGCCAGAGGAAGCCGGAGCCGATCGAGATCGATCGCCTGAGGCGCGCGCTGGCGGACCGACTCACTCACCCTCCAACGCCTCCCGAAACTCGACGACCGGCTTCGGGTTGGAACCACGCTTCTCTTGGGGTCGACTCACGCCCTCCGCGGCATTGCAGTCGTCCTCGATTGGCGGCCGTTCAGCCAGTCTCGTGGAAACCGTGATAAATTGCTGAAATTGCTTGAGAATCAGCGCTAAAGGGCAGACGCCTATTTTCAATAGGGAAATGCGGCACGGCCGAGCCGAAAAGACCGAGCAGCGCCGGGGAAGGCGGACATTATGGCCGCAATCAGATTCTGCGCCAGGATGCTTGTCTTCCTCCCGACACGCTGGTAGAGGCGCCCCTCGTTGCCGCTTTAGCTCAGTTGGTAGAGCACATCATTCGTAATGATGGGGCCACAGGTTCGAGTCCTGTAAGCGGCACCACAAATGCCATAATTCAATTACTTAGAGCAGATGCTCTTCTTCCGGGACCTGCTGTGCACGGTCGAGAGGCGCCGCCTGAATCAGAACGGCTCCCTTCTCATCTCCACTTGGGGGCCATGCCCCACAGCGCAGCGACGCGCGTGGCCGTCAAGCGCGCGAAGAAATGCGCCGAACTCTTCGGGCTCCCCATGCACGGCATTATGCTGCTGCTTCGGGGCGATCGGCGTCCCACACAGAAGCGGGGTCGGATCAGCCCATTGCGGTTGACGAAGATAATGCCGCTCAAAACCCGCCGGTCATCGACACGCTTGCGGCCGTGGCTCTTCGGAAAATAGGGCTGAAGCCGAGCCATCTGCTCGTCCGTCAGCCAGAATAAATCGCTCAAATTCAGACTCCTTCGTGGTCGCCTGAATCACAGCCATCTCCGCAAATCAATGGGTCCTGACCCTAGGTTTCGTGGACAAAGGGCAACCACAGCAAAGCTGAAGCGAGGCTGACAAAGCCGAGGTAGGAGCTTTTGCTCTTGTCGTAACGGGTGGCGACGCGGCGCCAGTTCTTGAGTTTGTTGAACAGCCGCTCGATCTGGTTGCGCAGGCGATATTTCCGTTGATCGTGCAGGACTGGTGTGCGTCGCCCCTTCTTCGCCGGGATCACGGCTTGGGTGCCCGCGATGGCGATCTCGGCGCGGATGGCGTCGGCATCGTAGCCGCGGTCGGCGAGCAGGGCATGGACCTGGTCAGCGATCATGCGGAACAGCGGGCCGAAGCCCTGCACATCATGGGCCTGCCCCGGCGTCAGCACGAAGCCGAGCGGGCGGCCTTTCGCATCGCATCGGGCATGGAGCTTGGAGGTGAAGCCGCCGCGCGATCGGCCAAGCGCCTCGGTTTGCTGAGGCCCCTTTTTATGCCGACCGCACAATGGTGCGCCCGGACGACTGTACTGTCGATCATGTCGGCGGTGCGATCCCGCCCGGCCATCTCGGCCAAGGTCTCCAGCATCGCGTCGAACACCCCTGTTTCGACCCAGCGCCGGTAGCGCCGGAAGACGCTGTTCCACTTCCCATATTCATCGGGCAGGTGGCGCCATTGCGATCCGGTTCGCGCGATCCACATCATCCCCTCAAAATAGGGCCGATTATCGCCCGCAGGTCGGCAGCCGCGTCCTCGCTCTGATGGCAAAAGCGGGCCGATCAGTACCCATTCCTCATCCGAAACACCGATCCGTTCGCCCAAGTCTGCCTCCCAAATAGCAGCCCTGAATCAATCCGGAGTCACCCAGTCAAGCTTTGTCCACAAAACCTAATATGATGCAGCTGATCGCCACAGGTATTCATGTCTTCATGATCGAGGATCTGCAACAGTTCGCACCAGACAGTATTTTCGGGCAGCGCGTTGATCAACAGGCCTGCCTTCACGCGGCGCAGGCTCAACCGGGAAAGTTAGAGGCGATCGATCGATATCTCGCACAGCGAACCGAGGGCGATTTTCTAACCCGAGCCGACTAGCCCATACTCCTCGTCGGGCATCAGCGAAGACCTATTTGAGCGCTTGCCGAGCTCGCCTTAATGGAGATCGATGAAAATCACGCCGAACATTGGCTACCGAGCGACGGACATTTGACTATCCGCCTTGACCGGCACGACGGGACGCTGTTTGCCGACTCCATATTGGTCGGGCTGATCGCTTGCAGCCAAAGGGCGACCCAGCTGATCCGATTTTGCATTACGGAATCAACATCGCGTTATACGATAATTATCTGTTATCGTATAACGCCCTACGGCACCTATCAGCAAGGAAAGTTGGCGATGCAGATATTGATCGTGCAGGCCCAGCCCGATGCGGCGTCCTTTTCCGCCGCCGTCGAGGCGGCCTTCACCAAAGGCGCAGAAGCCGCCGGCCACTCGGTCGATGCGGTCAATCTGCCCAACGACGGCTTCTCGCCCGGCTTCGGCCAGGCCGACCTCGACCATTACCACGGCAAGGCCCCGGTTCCCGACGACGTGCGCGACCATCAGGTGCGCGTCGATGCCGCCGATGCGCTGGTCCTGGTCTTCCCCGTCTATTGGTGGTCGTTTCCGGCCGTTCTCAAGGGCTGGATCGACCGCGTCTTCATCGGTGGCTGGGCGTTCAGATTCGAAGAGGGCAAGGTTGTCGGCACCATGCGCGACATTCCGGTCTATCTGCTCGGCGTTGGCGGCGGCGGCAACGACGGCTATACCAAGCACGGCTATTACACGGCCTTCGACACGCAGGTCACCACAGGAATCTTCAAATTTTGCGGCATTCAGCGCATTCACGCGCATCTCCTGCTCGACGTCGAGAGCGGTGCCGAATATCGCGATGCCCATCTCGAGACGGTAGAGGAACTCGGCCGGTCGATCGCCTAAGCGGCCGATCGGCCCCGCAGCCGCACGATCGTGGTTATGAGCTTGCTCCGTGCCAAAATATCGTTAATTATCGACTTTCTTGCCGGTCCTGCGAAGCGTTTCAGCGCTGCCCGACCGGCGGGACGGGAGATGAAAAGAAATGGACGACGCTCGGATTTTGACGGCGGGACCGCCGCAGCCGCGGACCGGATTTTATTTCGGCTGGCGTATCGTCCTCGCCATGTTCCTTACGACCATGATGATCTACGGCAATACGCTGTTCGGTTTCATCATCCTGGCCGATCCGCTGGCAAGAGAGTTTGGCTGGTCCTCCGCCGCCACCGGGTCGCTCGTTTCGGCAATGTGGTTGATCGCCCCGCTGGCACTGGTGATCGCACCGGCCATCCACCGGTTCGGCGCCTTCACGATATTGATCGGCGGACTGCTGCTACAGGTCGCCTGCCTCGCGCTGGTCGGGAGTATCGACAGTTTCTGGCAGCTCTATCTGCTGCGCGTCGTCATGGGGGTCGGGAAAGTCGTCTCGATCGTCTCGGTGCCGGTGATGGTGACGACATGGTTTTCGCGCCGTTTCAGCACGGCGATGGCGCTGGCCTGGTGCGGCGGATCCTTCGGCGGCTTCGTCATGGCCCCCGCGACCGAGCGGTTGCTGTCGTTCATGGACTGGCGCGAGGCGGCGCTGTCGCTCGGCGCGCTCATGGGGGTCGCCACCCTTGTCATTTTCCTGCTGTGCCGCGGTGCCCGCAATCCCGCCGCCATCGGGCTCGGACTCGATGGCGCTCCGCGGATCCTGCCCCTCGACCCGGCGGGCGGCCCGGACGAGAGCGCCGCGCCGAAGGTGCAGGCTTCCGAGCTCAGGTCGATCAATTTCGTCACGGCCGCAATCATGGCCATCGCACTCATGCTGAGCGGGGTCGGCGCCTTGGCGGCGATGAGCCAGGTGCCGTCGCTGATGGAAGCAGGCGGCATTTCGGTGCAACTGGCCGCCACCTTCCTCGGCCTGACCGCCGCCTCCTCCGCCGCCGGCCAAGTCATCATCGGATGGCTTCTCGATCGCTGGAAGCTCGGTCTTTGCAACTGTCTGGTCGCCTTTCTCCTCGCCGCGGGTCTCGCAGCTCTCATTCTCCTCCAGCATGATCATGGCGTTGCGGCGGCCGCCGTCGGGGCGCTGGCGTTCGGCGTCGGCATCGGCGCGAACGAGATGCTCTGGATCACCCTCACCAAGCGGCAGTTCGGGTCGCGGCTCTTCGCCTACACCTATGGGGGTTGGAGCTGCGCGCTCGCAGCGGGCTATGCGCTGGGCGGCCCTGTCGGCGGCTGGGCGTTCGACCGCTTGCCGCCGGCATCCTTTCCCCTGCTGATCATGGCCTTGTATCTGCCGGCGCTGACGATCGCCGTCTGGCGACCCGGCAAACGCGATCTTCCATGAGAGGAGGTGCCGTCCTCCCGGATTTGGCCGGGCCTGCGAAGCCCCGGCATAGCGGCGCGCCCGCGCTTCGGCGCTCCTTGAACCATGAAAGCATAGTCCGATGAAGCCCATTCTCCTTATTGGCGGCCACGGAGTTACGGGCCGGAAGACAGCGCAGCAGCTCCGTCTGCGTCATCCGCACGTCCCACTCGCAATCGCCGGGCGCAACCTTGCGACCGCGCAGACCTTCGCCGACGAACTCGGCAACGCGGTGGCCTATGCGGCAGACATCAGCGGAAATGTCCCGAACCTTGGCCTGCCGCATGGCGCGTTCAGCGCGATGGCCGTCTTCCTGATGGACGAGACCGGCGACGCGCTGCGTTTCGCGAGCGATCATGCCATTCCCTATGTCGCCGTCACCGGCGGCGCATTCGAGATGGGCCTGCAATTCGCGATCGGCATGCATGCCATGGACGACTGCTCGGTCACGATCGCCTCCAACTGGTTCTGCGGCGGCGCGCTGATGGCGATCCTCGCTCTCTGCGGCGAGCTTTCGAGCGTCGAGGCGGTCACGGCCGGTATCGTGATCGACCGCAACGACGGTCCGTCGGGGCCTGCGACACGCGCCGACTTCGAGCGTATCCTCGGCACCTGCACCAGCATGCCGCTGCGCGCGCACGGCATTTATAAATGGGTCACCGGCGAAGCAGGAAAGGCCGACTACATCGGCACCGGCGGGCGCAACCTCGAAGGCACGCCGGCGGTCTCGGTCGATGCGGTCGCGATCGGCGCGGCGACCGGCGCACGCGATGTCGCGGTCCTCGAAACCTGGGGCGCTTCGCTATCGTGGCTGGAGGAACGGCTTTCATCCGACGAAATCGTTATCGAGGCATGCGGGACCGCAAGGGACGGAAGCCGCGTCGTCCTCCGGCAGGAAGTGGTGGCGCCGCGCGATACCGCGCCGATCACGGCGATCACCATCGCGATGCTGCTCGACGGGGCGGCCGGGCTGTCGTCGGGTGTTCCGCTCGCGCCGGGCATTTATACGGCTGAACGCGCGCTCGATCCGGCAAAGGCGGCGGTGTGGATGAAGCAGGCCGGGGTCCGGTTCGGCCCGGTCTCGGTCTGCTCCGCCTGATCCCGGCTTCCGACCGCCAGCCACCCGAAAGAAATTGGAGACCATGATGAGCAGGAAACATTCGGTGGCGATCTCGCACGCGCGCACAGTCCGGGGTCTCGTGGCATGACCATATCCGATCATGCGCTCGCCATCGCCGCGAAAGTCGAAGCCTTCGTCCGCGAAACGGTCATCCCTTATGAAAAGGACCCGCGCCGTGATCATCATGGCGCCCCAACCGACGAGCTGGTGATGGAAATGCGCGAACATGCGCGCGCCGCGGGTGTGCTGACCCCACACATTCTCGGCGACGGCAGCCACCTCAACCAGCGCGAAACCGCGGTCGTGCTGATCAAGAGCGGCCTTTCCCCGCTCGGCCCGCTGGCGTGCAACACGATGGCGCCAGACGAGGGCAATATGTACCTGCTCGGCAAGGAGGGCAGCCCCGAACTCAAGGAACGGTTCCTGAAGCCGATGGTCGCGGGCGAGGTTCGTTCGGCCTTTTTCATG
>NZ_JAVJOJ010000006.1:0-302170 GCF_040216815.1 Sphingopyxis sp. | reverse complement strand
TGTCGAGCGCGAGGGCGTCGAGCGCGGCCAGGTTCTGGCCAAGCCCGGTTCGGTCACTCCGCACAAGAAGTTCGCCGCCGAGGCCTACATCCTGACCAAGGAGGAGGGCGGCCGCCACACGCCGTTCTTCAACAAGTACCGTCCGCAGTTCTACTTCCGCACGACCGACGTGACCGGCGAGGTGACGCTGCCCGAGGGCACCGAGATGGTGATGCCGGGCGACAATGCGGAGATGAACGTCGAGCTGATCACGCCGATCGCGATGGAAGAGCGTCTGCGCTTCGCCATCCGCGAGGGCGGCCGCACCGTCGGCGCCGGCATCGTCGCAAAGATCATCGAGTGACGCTCCCGGCACCTTCTCGTGCCGACATGACAAACTGATGGAAGATGGCCGCGCAAGCGGCCATTTTTCGTTCGGGCCACATGCCCGGTTTCTCCTTGCCGGAACATACCGCGTTCTGCGGCGTTCTTGCGCCGAAGGGGCCTCCGAGGAGATAGCCATGACAAGACGATTGCTCGAGACGACGACGGCCATTGGCCTGTTGACGATGGTGGTGGGCGCCGGCGTTGCCCACGCACAGGACGATTCCGGTACGCAGGACGGTGTCGGTGCCGAACTCGTCCGCTGCGTTCTGGAGGCGCAGCCGTGCCCGGACGCGACCGATGCCGACATCAGTGGGGCCGCACAGATGCTCGCCGACCAGACCGGCGCGAGGATCGCCGACGCCGAAGCCCGCATCCGCGAGGCCTTGTCCGAAGCCGGCGTGACCGCCGGGGAGCCGGAGACGGCCGAGACCGAAGCTGCGGCCGAGGCGGATGCCGGCGCAGCCGAAACGCCGCCCGTGGAAGACGAGACCGCCGCAGGGCAGGAGACCACGGACGCGGCCGAGCCGTCCGATACGCTCGATGAAGCGATGGACGCCGTGGAGGAAGGCGAGCAGGCCGCCGGCGAAGTCGTCGAGGAACCGCAGCCCGAAACCGATGCCGAGGCGGGCGATGCGGCGGAGGCCGGAGCGGAAGGCGAAACGCCGCCCACTGAAACCGCCACCGATGACGCGGCAGGCGAGGGCGAGGAGCAGCAGGCCGAGACCGACGCGCCTGCGCAGACCGGCGCGGAAACCGCTGCCGGGGCTGAAACGGAAACCGGGGCCGAGACGACGGCGGCCGACGAGACTGGTGGGGAAACCGGTGAAGAACTGCCGGCGGAGCCGACCGGCGACGCCGCCGCGGCCACCGACGAGACCGATGCGACCGCTGAAGCCGAGGCCGCTGCCGAAACGACCGAGGCCGACGCCGAAGCCGCGGCCCGGGCCGAAGCCGAGGCCGATCAGGTCGCGCCCGAGCCGACACCGGAGCAGCGCGCCGCACGCGCCGAGCGCCAGGCGCAAAGGCAGGCCGATCGCGGCAATGCCGAGGCGCTGCAGGCGGCCGATCAGCAGATCGAGGCCGAAACGGAAGCCGAAAGCCAGGCCGAGGTTCAGGTCGAAACCGTCACCGAGGAGACCGCGCGTCGAAGCGACGAAACGGTCGAGGCCGAAGCGACAGGGCAGCAGGACACCGACCAGCTCCTGCGCAACATTCTGGGCATCGCCGCCGGCGCCACCGTCGGCGCCGTCCTCGGCAACCAGTTCAACGTGGTGGAACCGGCCGGCGACCGCGTCGTCGTTGAACGCGACGGCGAACTGGTGGTGCTGCGCGACGAGAACGAACTGCTGCGCCGACCGGGCACGGAAGTGCGCACCCGCACGTTCGAGGACGGCAGCACCCGCACCGTGGTCATCCGCGAGAACGGTGTGCGGATCGTCACGATCCGCGCCTATGATGGCACGATCCTCTACCGGGCCCGCGTCGCGCCGGACGGCCAGCGCGTCGTCCTGATCGACGAGCGGCAGTACGAGCCCGAACCGGTCGACATCACCCGGCTGCCGTCCCCGCCACGCGCCCGCGTGATCGAATATGGCGAGGCCGACGTCGACACGATCCGTTCGGCGCTTGCCGCCGAGGTGCCGCGCCTCGACCGCCGCTATTCGCTGCAGCAGGTGCGAGACGTGCGCGAACTGCGCGCGCTGGTGCCGGGCATCGATCTGGCCGTCAATTTCGCCACCGGCTCGGCGGCGATCCCGCCAAGCGAAGCCGAAGCGCTGACCGCGCTCGGCCGGACCGTCGAACGGATGATCGCCGAGGATCCGGACGAACTGTTCCTCGTCGAGGGCCACACCGACACGGTCGGCGCCGCCGCCTACAATCTGGCCCTGTCCGACCGACGCGCAGAGAGCGTCGCGCTGGCGCTGACCGAGTATTTCGACATTCCGCCCGAAAACCTCGTCACCCAGGGCTATGGCGAGCGGTTCCTGAAGGTCGAACAGGCCGGCGACATCCGCGCCAACCGTCGCGCGGTCGTCCGGCGGATCACGCCGCTGGTCCGTGCCGCCGGAGCGCAGTGACGGATTGACCCCGGTCAGCCGGCCGGCGGCCGGCATGTCGATCAAGGCGGGTCGTGGCCCGCCTTTTTCGGTTGAAACGCGCTTCGGCGCGCATTATCAGTCCGGTCACCGATAGGGGTATAGCTCAGTTGGTAGAGCGTCGGTCTCCAAAACCGAAGGTCCACGGTTCGAGCCCGTGTGCCCCTGCCAAAATACCAATAGAATCAATGAGATAGAAATTCACTTGCGCTGGAGATTCGCGCTCGATACCCTTGCACAACTGTTACACAAACTGACACAGCTGCGAGGACCGACCTGGCGATGGAGGAAAAGCACGCCATTCTTGGCGGAAGAGTGCATCTCTACCGGCGCAACCGCAGCCCCATCTGGCAGTGTTCGACCTATCTGGCCGGGAAGAATCGTCGGGTCAGCACGCGTGAAGACGGCCTCAGCCGCGCCAAGGAGTTTGCCGAGGATTGGTACTTCGACCTCCTCGGCAAACGAAAGCGCGGCGAGGCCATCGGCGAGCGGACCTTCAAAGATGCCGCCAACCAGTTCATGGCTGAGTACGAAGTCCTAACCGACGGCGAGCGCAACGCCCGGTGGGTCGGTGACCACTACCGCCGCATTCGGCTGTATCTCAATCCATTCTTCGGTGACATGGCGCTCTCGACCATCAACGCCGGGACGGTGCAGGCCTACCGCATCGAGCGGCTGAGACCGGCCGAGAGCGATGAGGACGAGCCGCCCAAGAAGCCTCCCTCACGCAGCACGCTGCATCATGAGGCCGTGACACTGCGATTGGTGTTGAAGACCGCCGTTCGGCACGGCTGGCTCCAGTTCGTGCCGGACATCTCCATGCCGTACAAAACCTCCGGCAAGGTGGTGCACCGCGCCTGGTTCTCACCAGCCGAGTACAAGCAGCTCTACACCGCCACCCGCGAGAACGTCCGGCAGGCGCGCTCCAAGCAAACCAAAGATGGGGAGGGGACGTCCCGCTACGTCTCTGTGGCCGAACAGCTCCACGACAAGGTGCTGTTCCTGGCCAATACCGGCCTGAGGCCCGACGAAGCCAATCAGCTCGAATACCGCGATGTGGAGATCATCGCGGACGAGGCCACCGGCGACACCATCTTGGAGATCCAGGTGCGCGGCAAGCGCGGTGTCGGCTATTGCAAGAGCACGCCGGGCGCGGTTCGGCCGTTTCAACGGTTGGTGGCGCGGAACCAGCCACAGCCGACCGACCGGGTGTTTCCAAGCGACCAGAAGAAGCTCTTCAATCGCATCCTTGATGAGCAGGGCTTGAAATTTGACCGTGACGGCAACCGGCGGACGCTCTATTCCCTACGCCACAGCTACATCAGCTTCCGGCTCTTGGAGGGCGCTGATATCTACCAGATCGCCAAAAACTGCCGCACTTCGGTCGAGATGATCGAGAAACACTACGCGGTGCATCTGAAAAACAGCCTGGATGCGGCGGCGATCAATCGGCGACGAGCGCGCTAGCTGGATGCCAAATCAAGACGAGGGCAAACAAGGGATGAGCTGGCTCAGTTCGGAAGGTGTGCCGAAAATCAGGGCAGCGGTCGTTGACACGACGGCCATCGTTTTCGTCATCGGCGTCATGATCTTGGCACAGTTGCCGGTCCAGCACCCGACCTGAGTTCGTAGATACAGATCGGTGGATGCCGGTCAAATGGCTAGTGTGACGGATTTGCGACAGCCAGGGTTTTCGTGGATTTCGCGGTTGCTACTGGATTTTCGTGGCATATAGTGCCGTCAAACTGAGTCCGAATAAGGCATAGCACCTCAGCCACCCAAACCATAGGCGGTTGGCCAGCCATTTGACCAAGCCCAGAGCACGACGCAGTCTTGGCGCCGTAATGTTCGGTTGTGCTGCTTTCAGTAGAATCCTTGTTACATCACCGACAGTTGCTTTGCAGCTGAGGCTCTATATTTGCATTTGCCGTACTCTTACTTCAAGGTTGTAAGAAGATACTTGCATTCTGATGTTGAATGTGTATCATGATATACGGCGAATTTGTTGGTTCGCTCACCGTGATGAGTGATTTCCAGCACTTGTCACATGGCCGATAAGGCCAAAAGGCAGCGCCTGCTTGGCAGCGCTGCCTTTTCCCGTTTGTCCACACATAGTTCTTTCTGTCACAAAACTGTCATGTAACGCTGTAACCATACGTTAACCACCGAGCTCCGCTCACAGGACTGGAAACCTGGGGGTACGGTGGGAGAACCAACAAATTGCCTCAATGATGCACCGCATCGTCGGGGCCGGTCACAACCTACGAGAGGTGCGTGAAATGGCCAACCATCGACCTTTTTCCCTTGTTCTCACCCGCAAAGCTCGCCTTACGAGCGCGACGATACTGTGCAGCTTTCTTTTGGTCACGCCAGCGCTCGCAACTGCAAATTCCACAGATATCGTTGAGCAAAGTCACTCGGAGGCCATTGCCGAATCAGGTGCGCAGATGGCGCCGCTGCGTGAGCAACTGACCACCGATGTCGAGTTGACCGAGTTGATCGATATCATGCGGTCGAACACGTCTGAACTCCGCGAAATCGTGCGGATCGTCACTGAAGCTGGCCAAGTTGACGACGTCATTGACGAAGTGTCTGATCGGCTTGATCGCGTTACCGAAAGCTTTGAACGGATCGCCGAGATTGGCCCATCGATGCTGAGGCGGCGGGCTGAGATCGTCAGCGACATCGAGCGAATCCAGCGGGCCGCGAGTCTGACGGCCGCTGAAGCGCGCGGGGATGTCCGTCGGCTTGAGGCCGCCAATCAAGCGCTGAAAGAGAAGCTTCGCAGCGGTGAACTGTCTGAAACCGAGGCTCGAAAGACCAGCATAGACATCAGCGCAAATGAAACCATCATCCAGTCTCGACAAGTGGCGGTGGACGTCTGGGCCGTGTTTATTGAACAGCATGCGGAACTTGTGGCGCATTCTGGCGACATCACGGATGAGATAGATGTGTTCACCCACACCCTCGGACGCAATGCTGAAGTCTATGGGTCGGTCGCTGAAGTGTTTCGCTTGCGGAGAAATCTGGCGACGGTCCTGGCTGACATGCAGTCGCTAAGCAGCGTTGTTGAGCATGCCAACGATCTCGAGAACGGTTGGCGCTCCATGCACGACGCGCTTGATCGCTTGCGCGAAGAGTTCCCAGACTACGTGCCGAGTTCGTAACCGATAACGCCAGCAAGAACGGTGGGATGAGCTATGAAAAATCAGTTTCGCATCGTGCTGATTGCTATGGCCTTTGTTGTCGCGGCAGTCAGTCTACAAGCGTGGTTTGACAACTCTCCGGGTCCGCTTGTGGGCCCGTCGGCCAATCCGCCAACGTGGCAGGATTTGGCCGATGCAGCCAGAGAGTTTGACGATGCGCAGGAAGCGTTCAAACAAGCGCTTGATGCACGAGACACGACAGGCCGCGAACCACTGTCGCTCCCGTGAGTTGGGCTCTCGATTACTGTTGGGCCCGGTCGTTTAAGCATGGAGCGGCCGCATAGAAATACCGAACCCCGCCACCGGCGGGGTTCTTGTTGTCTGGTAGTAGCTCAGCCCATCGCCGCCGCCAACTCAGTCGGCGGTGCATCGATGAACTGATATGTCATCGCCTGGGCGACGAATTCTCGGCCCAGCGCCGATACACCGGCGGTGATCATGATCCGTCCGCCAGTGCCGCCCTGACGCATGAGGTCGTTCAAGAGGCGGATGCGTTCCGTCCGTACGGCCGTTGATTTTTGGCTTGTCATTGGTTTGCTCCTTTCGCTGGCCACGCCCGAGCCGATCTCAGGCGCGCCCGGCGAAGGAGCGGTGTGGTGGACCAAGGAAACTGGCTCACCAAAAAGCAGGCGTAGTGATCCGCTCTATGCGCCGCCGTAAGCCACGCTCGGCCAGCGAGCGCCTTGGCGCAACGGCTCCGCCGTCCGCCGCTTCGCTCCGGCCTGCGGTGCGCCGCCGCTCTCGCTGGCCGCTTGCAGCGGTATGGCGGCTCCGAAAAGCAGATGCACAAGCTCAGCTGATCCACGAAGCACTTCGCGCGCCCTCAACCCATTGCAGCGGCCAAGAGGGTCGGCGGGCCGTCGATCACCCGCTGGGCGAGGGCCAGCGCCTCGAAGATGACGGTATTGCGTGGCTCGTTGTCGAAGGCGCGCCGCTGCTGGGGCACCCACGCTTGCAATTCGGGATAGCGGACCGCCAGCGCGGCCGCTTCCTCGTACTTGTTGGCGTAGAGCTGGACGCGGGCAACGGACACGGTGAGCACGGGATTACGCTCAGCGGTCTTCGCAATGGCGCGGATGACTCCCTTGGTATGCGCCCCCTTGCGCGAGCCGGGTTCAAGCTGCTCAGTGACGACGATGGTCGGTTGTAGCGCGTTGACCCACTCCTGGGCGGCCCCAGCTGCATCCGTTGATGAGCGGGCAGCACTGTTGGAGATGCGCCAATCCTTGAGCGTGTGGTTGTCGAGGAAGACATAGCCGACCCGGCGTCGAGCGGCGGCTATCGCGAGCACCCTAGCCTGCATGGCCCTCTTGCTCGGCGTCCAGCCGAGAAGATAGGCGCTCTAAGGTGCTCGGACGATTAAAGGTCAGACTGGAGCTGCGACTGTCGGGCAAGGTTTCCAACCGCTCGCGCAGCTCTCGGCGCACGTCGCGCAACAAGGCGGCATAGAGACTTTCAAAGGTGCGACCGTAGATCAGGGACAGCGTGCACAGCTCGGTGAGCGATGGCAGATCACGACCATACTCCAGCGACCAAATGCGCTTTGAATGGACACCCAATAAATGCGCGCAATCGCGCTGCGTCAGACCGGCTTGGCGGCGTAGCCGCCGCAGGTCGAGAGCAAAATCTGTTTGCATAAAGAACTGATGGTTATGGCTAACGGCTCCAGTGTATCCGCCCGCAGAGCCGCCCAAAAGGAGGCGTAATCCGCCCAGCTTGCGGATTGCAATCCATCAACCCATCACCAAGTCGGACCGGGTGGTGTGATCGCCGAAAAGGTGAAACCTTTTCGGGTCAACCCGTTCCGCCTTGGTGGTATGACTGGTACCCTGAGCCTCAACGTTTCCACGACCAGCCTACCGCGCCCAACGCGCCTTTGGCTAGAGAGCCAGACCCGCCCGCTGGTCCGATCTTCGCCATCGGCACAGCCGCGCTCGATGAACCCGGAGCGCACTTGTCCTCCTAGCCACCGGCCGCCACCCGACCAGAATGACGGGATGTTCGCCGATAACCCCGTCACCACCCTGGGCCTGGCCCACCATCGCTATGGCGACAAGCCGTTTGGTATTCGACTCGCTGACCGTCAGCTCCATGCGTTCCTGATTGGGCAGACTGGCACAGGTAAGTCCACCCTGCTGTACAACGTCGCTCGGCAGGACGCTGCGGCCGACCGGGGTTTTTGTCTCATTGATCCGCACGGCGACTTGGCGGCCAGCCTTCACGCCGAGTTGCCCGAAGGTACGCACCGGTACTGGAACGTCGCCGATCCTGAGAGTCACGTCGGATACAACCCGCTCACTCGCGTCTCGGCCGACTTCCGGCCGCTGGTCGCCTCCGGCCTCATCGACACGCTCAAAAAGCAGTGGTCGGATGCCTGGGGCGTCCGCATGGAACACCTACTGCGCTACGCCATCCTGGCGCTCCTGGAGCAGCCCCGGACTGATCTGCGCGACATCATCCGCCTGTTCGTCGATCAGTCGTTTCGCCAGGGCGTCACCGCCTCGATCACGGACGAGCAGGTGCGGGCCTTCTGGACCAAGGAGTATCCAGCCATGAACTACAAAACCGCCGTCGATGGCGTGGCGCCCATTGCCAACAAGATCGGCGCCTTTCTGGCCCATCCTCTGGTACGCCGGGCGGTGTGTGACCCGGCTGAGCCGCTCCGCTTTCGGCAGATGATGGATGAGGGTCACTCCCTCATCATTGATCTAGCCAAAGGCCGCCTCGGCACCGACGTCGCGAATGTCCTGGGTGGTCTCCTGATGACGAGCATCATGAATGCGGCCTTTAGCCGCCACGATCTCCCAGAAACTGAGCGCCGACCGTTCATGCTGCTGGTGGATGAGGTCAGCTCGTTCTCGACGCTGACATTTGCCAGCATGCTGTCCGAGGCCCGCAAATACGCGCTCAGCGTCACCGCCAGTCAGCAGTACCTCAATCGGGCTGACCATGAGGTGTTCGAAGCCATCATCGGTAACGTCGGCTCTTTGCTGGCGTTTCGGGTTGGGGCGATTGATGCCCCGATCATCGCCAAACAGCTCGGCGTGGCAACGCCCGCCGATCTGGTCAATCTGCCGAATTACCGGATCATGGTGAGACTGATGGTGGATGGCCAGCAGACGCCGCCCTTCACGGCCGACACCTTCCCAAGCCAGCGGGCGGGTTCGCCCTCCTAGCGCCAAAGCAGGCGGCGGGTAGCATGAGGGTCATGTCCACACTGCCGCTTCGACATCAGCAATCAACGCAAGAGCGCCACCGTGATGCGCCGGTCACGTCGTTTTCGCACGAGACAATCGCCGCGCTCGAATCCCTCGGCCGCGTCTTGCGTCCAATTCATGCTAGAATGAAAGCGGCTGAGGCGGCGGCCCGTTGTGGCAATGCCGATCAGATTCTATTTCATGAACAAACAGGCAAAACGGGAAGCGGCTACCCTCGCTGACATTAAGCGTGGCGTCTATCGCGATTGCTACCTGGTCTATAACCGGAAGAGCCTCGATGAACCCAACTCGCAGAAGAACTCCCTCAATTATCAGCGGGCCGAAAACACCGCCTCTGCCGTGCGGGAAAATCTCCGGGTGGCACCGGTTTCGTTGACTGGGTTTTGCACCGACGGCGTTGTCTCCGAGAAACACTCCGGATTCAAAGAAGGTGACGAACTAACCATCACAGACGACGGTATGGTGCGGTACCGGATCGAACGGCCGAAGTTCCAAAAACTGCTGCAACATCTGAGCCAGGGCCACTTCAAAGGCGTTATCTGCCTGAGTTGGGATCGCATTAGCCGCAATCGCGGCGATGACACCGTGATCCGCAAGCTAATGCGCCACGGCGTGGACGTACGCTTCGCCTATGCCGACTACGACGACAGCAGCGCCGGTCAGCTGCACATGGACATCGACGGCATGTTCGCTCAGCACCATTCTCGGGTTACCAGCGAGAAGGTGACGCTGAGCACCCGGCATAGCCGATTGCAGGGAAAATGCACCTACCGCGCGCCGATCGGCTACCTGAACACCGGCAGCATGGACCAGAAACCGACCGACCCGAAGCGCGCACCGATCATCAGAGAGATGTTCAATCTCTACGTCACCGGCGAGTGGAGCCTCGCCGACCTGGCTCGATTTGCTACCAATCAGGGCTTCACGACGCTTCCAATGCGTCGCCGGCGCAGCCAGGCCGAGATCCTGGCCGATGAGGATGACGACGAGGGTGACCTCGACACCATACGCCCCAAGACTAGTCGCCCGGTGACAGAGAACCACGTGAGCCGTATTCTCCGCAACCCCTTCTACACCGGACGCGTCATTGGCCCCGATGGTGAATACATTCCAAGCAGCAGCCACGGGGCGCTGGTGACTGACGAGGTGTTCAACGCTGTCCAAGCGGTCCTCGCGCGCAAGACCGTCAGCCTGCACTATGTCGAAAAGCTCGACCACCCGATGCGCGGCCTGGTGCGCTGCGCCCACTGCCGCCGCGTCTATACGCCGTACACGAAGAAGGGCATTTTATACTTCAATGCTCGGTGTGTGACTGGCTGTCCGAACACACTCAAAAACTGCAACTTCACTTTCATGGCCGAGCGCATCGGCAGCCTGATCGCCGGACTCCGTTTCACGGACGGTGAATTGGAGGAGATCGATGCTCGAGCCAGTACCGACATCGTGCTGTTGCAGGAAAAACGGCAGGCAGAGCTGGCCAAGTTGGAGCGCCGCAAGAAGCGCGCCCGCGAGGAGCTGTCCTATCTCGAAGCCAACCGTTTGGCGCTGTTGAAGTCGGGCGCCTACACGGCCGAAAGCCTTGTTGCCGAGCGAGCGCGTCTCCACGCCGAGCTGAACGCGGCCAAGACCGACGAGGACATCTCAGACGAAGCCATGCGGGAATTGCTGGACGAGGTCGTATTGCTTTCGGAACTGCTGAAAGACCTTATTCCAACCTACAACTTCGCCGAACCACGCGAAAAAGAGCAGATCGCTCGCGTGATCTTTTCAGAACTGTTCCTGGCTCAGGATGTGTTGGATTATAAGGTCAAGGGAGGTTTTGAGCCCTTTGTTGATCGCATTTCTGCTACTCGTGACCCGGTGGCTTGGCTTTCAGAAATATCTGACAATCGAGCGGAAATACGAAAGAGCATAGCTGCGCTTAAATCGGTGCGCTGTAATATAGTCCATGATGTTCGGCAAAACGGGTAGCAAAATATGCCTTTGGACCAATATGTATCGTGAGTAATATCCGCAAGCTCTAACTCGGCAGACGACGCCCCAACTGAAATACGAACAGATACCTGCACAATCCCCGCGTGGTTGAAGATTTTCCTCGCGAGATCGAACCCAAACACAACGAGCCACTGAATGACTTGCAGAGTAAGGCGATTGATGACGACCGCGTGTACCTCATTGCGTGATTTGTCACACTTGCCCCATAGCCCACCTAGGGCCCCAACGTGGCCCTAATAAAGCGTCCCGAGCGACTGTGGTGGTAGACCAGGGAGCCGTCCGGGTTGCGATAGAAGGTGTAGTTCGTGTTGGCGCCCTCGATCACGCCGTCTGGCCGGAGTGTGTAGTTCCAGGGGCCGGCGCGTGCTTGGCCGATGCGTTGGTAGGTATAGGTGCCGTCGCTTCGAAACAGGAACGTACCGCTCGGGCTGCGCCAGGGTCGGTCGATGAAGGTCGCGCGCACCTCGGCGGCCGTCAATCGGGTTCGGTCGTCGGTGCCGGTGGTGGTGCATGCAATGGCCAACAGCAGCACGGCCACAATCGGTACCAACCTCCACATTGTCTGTGCCATGTGAATCTTTCCTGGTCAGCCGCCAAACTTCCACGTCAGGTTGGCCCGGATGGTTTGCATGCTGGTGTCGTAGTCAAACACGTATGGCGTGCCTGGTGTCCCACCGCCGAAGCAGACGACGCAGATGCCATTGACGCTGGCGGTGCCGAAGTCGGTATAGAGGTACTCGACACCGACCACGACGCGCTCGCTGAAGGCCAGTTCAATGCCGCCGCCGACCGTATAGCCGGTGCGAGTCTGCCGGTCACTGGTCGGACCGAGTAGGCCCCGAAACGGCGTCGTGCTGGTGTCGGCGATGCTGTGTTCGATGCCGGCAACCGCCAGCCCGCCGGTGCCATAGATAAAGGCAGGCAAGCCTGTGTCCGGAACGGCCAATCCGGCGCGTCCGCGGACTGTCGCAAACCAATTGATGTCGGTAGTGCCGGTGAGATCAATCGTCGTGCCGATCTGCGTGATGTTTGTGGCTGAGATGTCCGCTTCGACGCCGAGGACGACGTTGCCGAAGGCGTAGTTGTATCCGGTGCGCACGCCGCCCAGGAGCCCTGAGCCGGTATCATCTGCAAACCCACCAGCGACGTACCACGGGCCAAATGGGCCGGTGCCGGTGTCGGTCGCGCGAACGTCAATCGCGGCGCCTCCACCAGTCACGCCGACGAAGAGCCCACTCCAGTCGAAGGCGGTGTCCTGGGCTGCGGCCGGCGATGCGACGAGTGAAGCGGCCAGTGCTGCGGCGGCCAGCCGCGCGGTTGTGCTGTGCATGGAACGTGTCCCCGTTTGATTGTGTGTGGAAGAGGGAGTGGGTGGTCGCGTGGACGTTCCCAAGAAGGTATGAAGTAGTGCCAACTATCGATCCCCACGTTGCTTCAGAGCGCTCTGCAACACAATTACCAATTCTGTTGCAGAAAACGGCAGGGGAGCGTTAATCGGCCATTGAGGGCGTTGACGATTCGGCTGTTGCTGTGTCAATGCATGACAACAGCTGCGCCACATGGCGCGCTGGGTGGTATAATCGAGGTGTCACCTGCAACAGAATTGGTAATTGTGTTGCAAGTGGGCAACAATTGCCCCGATACCGCGCCTGTGCGGTGTAGGTCCCATTCGAGAACCACCACCATGCCAGCCATCAGTACCGACATGCGGCTTCACGCCGCCACCGGCGCTCGCCTGTACATCAACGAACACGAGCGTCGCCGCTTCATGGAAGCCACCCGCGTGGCTCCTGTCCCGTTCAGACGGCTTTGTCTCGTCTTGACATTTACCGGCTGCCGGGTTTCCGAGGCACTGGCCCTGACCGGCCAATCCATACAGACGGACACCGCAACCATCGCGATCAGGACCCTGAAGAAACGCCGGCATACGGCAGTCCGAGAAGTGCCAGTGCCCACGTCGCTCATTGCCGAACTGACTCCAGATGAGCGACCATCCGACGCGCGGCTCTTTCCGGTATGTCGCACGACCGCCTGGCGACAGGTCAAGTCCGTCATGGACGCGGCCTCCATCACGGGGCCGCAGGCCACCGCCAAGGGTCTACGGCACGGCTTTGGCGTGCACGCCCTTCAATCCGGTGTACCGCTCAATCTCCTGCAGAAATGGATGGGCCATGCGCACATCTCGGTGACCGCCGTATATGGCAACGCGGTCGGACCGGAAGAGCGGATGATTGCAGAAAGGATGTGGCACGACATATGCCGGACAAACTGATCAGCTGCAAGCGAGGCCGATACGGTTGCTTTGGCCCAAACGGCCGGAAGTCGATCAACTGTTCGAGAGTGACGGGATCTCCGGATATCCGCAGAGCTGCCCATAGCGGCAGCACTGCAAAGCGCCGACTCGGCGGGAAGCGGTCGTTCGTTGCAGTGGCACGGTTACTTTGGTGAGTTGGATAAAGCAGACGTTCACTTGAACTCCGCTCACCTCATGATCGAATTGGTTTAAATTTCGTCGACACTTAGAACTCTCCGTCATGAGCTGCCGCGCTTCTTCTCGGCGGCGGCAGACTTCATATCTCGGACCAGCCGTTGTTTTTTCAATGAGTCTGGGTTGCCAAGTGCTCTCTCACCAACGGACTTCCGAATGCCATTGACGATGTCCGCGGTGTAAGTCCGCATTTCCGAGTTCCGTCCGCTGCCCAAATACTCTCGTTTCAGAGTGCGCATAGATGCAGCGAAAATTGTCTCATCTTCACATGCTGTGATACTGTCGAGATAGGCCTGTTGGTTGGGTTTTGCAGGCAAAGCAAGTAGCGCGTCGCGAGCAAAAAGTTCGCCCATTTCTGACAGCTTGGGCAGAACCGTTCGTAAGGCGACCGACAGCTGGGGGTTCTTGGTGGCTTCCGCCAGAATCCTAGAGACAGAGTTTGGTGCGTTGAATTTGAACTCCGCAACAGATCTCGCGCGATCGACGATTGCGCCATAATTGATAAATCTCACACCACCGGCTACTGTCACTGGCGACGTGGCTATGTGGGAACGAGCTGCACTCATGAAGCCCACCCAAATCTCCGCCACACAATACAACTTCTCAAGATGCCGAAGCTTATCATTCGCTGGGATGTGGAGAGCGTTTCGGACAAGTTGCGCGTATAGTCGCATTGCGACCAGAAGCTTTGCTTCTAAATCAGAGACTTCTGTCCGCCGACTAATTCCACGCCTACGAAGTACGTTAGCTAGCCTTTCGTTATCGCGGCTATCGGCTACTTCTGGGTCAGGCTCGGAACGATCAAACTCCGCAAGTTCCTCCAGTACTTCTGCTATTTCCTCTGGGTCATCCTCGGTAGACGCTTGCCACTCGCTTTTCAGGTCAATCCCGTCTCTAGAGTACTGCTCCAACAAGAGTTTTTCTAGTTCTTCTACCTGCGTATACAGCTGGTCCAGCACTGCACCCGTGTCAGTCCCTTCAAGCTCACCATAGAAAACGACTTCATGATGATGCTTGAATAGGTTATCTTCCGAGGTAATCTCCGCAGCAAATGTCGGGTCCGATTTCATCTGGCGAGCAACAAAGTATGAAAACAGGTAGTCAGCCCTAAATGTTATTCGACCATCTTCGCTCACCAATATGCCTTTTTCTTCAAACTCTTTGAGCAACCCTCGCGGTAGCTCCATCAGGTAATTTGACTCGTACTCACTGCTGACCTGCTCCCACTCACTATCCGAAAGCCCCCCATTGTTTCTTTCAAGTATCTGGCGAGCAACAAAACTCAAGAACTCGATCTTATCGTGCGATGAGAAAGTACCTTCTCTTACATCTTCTAATTCAAAGCGGCCTAGAAGGCACTCCACATAGCGATCCAGAAGTCTTGCTTTGTTTATTGGTCGAAAATCATGATCCTGTACAAGCGTCTCAACAAGGACCGCAACGGTGCTTGGGAAAACTGGTTCATTGATTTGTGACAAGGATTCAACTGCGTGATTTGCGAGCCGATCAATGATTGCGTCGTCCGTTATTTTTTGTCGGTGCGTAGAAATGACTTCCCTTATATCTGCCACACCTAATTCGCCCAGTTCATAGACATCATCGTCGATCAGAGACATCGCAGGGTAGTCAGCGCTTGAAACGGCTTGACCAACCTTCTCTGTCCGAACAAACGCGGTGATGCGAACCTTCGGGAAGAACCGGCGCATAGTTTGGCGAAAATTGTTAAAGTGCTCCGCGTTGCTTAGGTTCAATCCATCCACGATCAAGCGGACCGCCCCCTGCTGAGCAAGGTGCTCCATTTCAGAATTTGAGAAACGCGTCAAACAGGTTTGTACCATTGACCGAATAATCGATGCCCTGTTCACGCTCGCTTCTCCAGCATCAAAAAAGACTGGGAACACGCCGGTAGTCGCAACTCTCTCCGCAATGCCCTTGAACGTAAGAAATGCTGATGTGCTTAGCCCCGAGTCAGCGGGCGCGATCAGAAACCTGTCCCTAGAGCTTTCCTCGTACAAAACGGAGAGCGCCACAGGCGCTTCTAACCATTGCTCTTCTTCATTAAACGCCACCTTTCCTATTTGCGGAGTAATGAAGCTCTCAATGTACGTCGACTTCGCTCGAACATTGCGCCTATGCCAATCGACAAAATCATGTGGCATATCACTCAGAAATCGCTGTGTTAGTGCAGGCAGAGATGGGGATTTCTGGAAGAAATCGCGGTCAGCTTCTTTTGGATATGCGACGCCTCCACGAGCGAAATCCTCTCCCACTACAAATAGGCGCTGGCTTTTTGAGTATGATCGGTAGCTAATTTCAGATGCCTTACTCCGAGTATTACAGCGAATAATTGCATAGCCGTTTGTACCCTTTGACCAATCTGCGCGAAGTGGTGGCGACTGTATGAAGCTGGCGCCTGATCGATTTCGTATGAGTTGGGTCATGTCCGCTGTATGCACATGGCCATACAAGACTAGATCGAACTTTTCAGTCGCAATCGAAGTGACCGCATCGCGGGTCACCTCTTCCAGCCAATCGAATGGATGGTGCAACAATAGAACCCGAAAACCTTCAGTAGGTAGCTTGTTTGCATAAGTCGAGAGAATGTGCGGCTCGACCCTAAGCTTGCCACGATCGCTATCATCCTTGTCACGCTGAAGGGAGAGCCAAGTGGAATTCATACCGACAATTGAAATGTCGCCGATTTGTTTGATGTAGCCGTAGAATGATTGCTCCACATACGGAGCAAATAAACCCTCGAGTGTTTTGTAGTTCTGAAGCGGTCCATCTGCGTCAGCGCCGAATGGTGATGCGACGAGTTTGTTTCCGGAGAAGAGGTAGCTGCTTGCGCGATCATTTAGGAAATTTGCAGCCTGTTGAGCGTCGGTAAGGTCTCTTTGGATGTCATGATTACCAGGGACAACGACGATTTGGTGATCGGATTCGATCAAAGGTATAAGAAGAAGCTCGAAGAGAACATCGTACTGCTCCTGGTCGCCTGACTGCACGAGATCGCCAGAGAAGGCGGTGATAGTGTTCGATCCAAGTGGCAGTCTTTTTAGGTCATCTCGCAATTTCTCAATTCGAAAACGGTTTTCTACGTCGTTTCTGAAGTGAAGATCACTCAAATGAACAATCGAGTATTCCATTCATCCTCACCAATCTGTTCTGACTTGTGATCGGAATCGCTGGCGTCCAAGTTACCTTGTGGCGCCAGAGCAGGCCATAGGCAACGATTGGATTTAGAGTCGTGGGGCTTATCTGTTCTTGGAAGCTGCCAGACAATTTGCGGGCAGCGGAGACGCCCGCGCGCAGTTCGGCGCGTGCCTCTCCGCTGCCCGCAAAGCTGGTGAACGGTACCACGCAGCGATGCTCGACCCCAAGCCAGCGCCGCTAGTGTGGTGACTTGATATTGCGCACATTGGTGACACCGCTATCGGTCTTGCGGTTCTTCAGCACAAAGGCCGGAGACGGCATCCCCCAGCGCATCATCGACAGCACCCGGCCACCGTCGTCGTTCCAGACTACTGGAGCATGTTGATTGGGAAAGATGCCCGGCAGGGGCGGCATATTGCCGGTGCGATCCTGCCACACCTTGACCAGGTCCCGAATAGCAGCCTGCCCTTTGGTCATGGAATACAGGTTGCACACGCCGAAAATGTCCTCCCCCTGCCAGTTCAACCACTGAGCTGGGAAGGAGTATGTGCTGTTGTCGGTTCCGCAAGCAAGCTCCTGGTCCGAAAAGGAAAGCACGAACGCGCGGGTCAGTTCAATGTCGCGCAAATAGATACCCAAGGCGCCGCTGCCGAGCGCCGGAGCCGGATGGGTGGCGTAGTGACCTCGGCCGACCTCAGTTTCCAGCCAGTCGTGGAGATCGATGAGGCGGTTGCCAAAGCCTCGGTCAGGCGTGGTGAACTTGACGCAAATCGGAAAAGCTTGATCGTCGATCTTTGACTGTGAGGCGGACCGTCGCACCGCTTTCCCACTCGAATGGTCGCTTTTTGTTCCGTTTGACCGTTTTTCGATCAGCGGCAACCACCGGCAGTTGCCAGGGCTCTGTCTCTTGCAGTTAACTGGCTATGGCGAGGAGGAGACGTTGGACGATCAGCCAATCAAGGAAGAAGGTATCTATTTTATAAATCGGCAATCGCTGCTGGTGTTGATACCGCTGTTTTTGATCACCGCCCTCGCTAGCATCACATTTGTCTGGGAGAAACACCGCGAGGCACGTTGGGAGCGCGAACTAAACTGGAGGCCGCACGATCACACCCAAATCTTTCGCGTCAATGCTGGAGAGCCCACCGAACGCATCACGGTTGGTGGGCGATGCTTCCGCTATCGCACAGATCCCCACGACGCTAACGTGACTATGTACCGGGAACTCCGCCGCGATGAGCGGGTGGAGTTGCCAGGCGGGTGCTCCAATACGAGCGACTGTCCGGTAATTAGTTTAGCGATGGATCGTCCAGGGTACGTTTTTGTTGAACGGTCAGGCCATGTATTTCGTCTTGGACGCAAAAGTTACAACGTTTCATGCGAGTCGATCTTGGCAGGTTGGCCGAAGCACCAGCGCCCCCCTGACGCTGTTGCTGAACAACAACGCATCCAGCGTGACGCCGAAGAAGCGGCTGGGCCGCGCACCACGCAGCGTGGGGATCTAGCGTCATCGTTCGCCGTTCTCGTGTCGTCGCTTGCGAGCGGCGAGCGAGAAGAGATTGCCCCGGCCCGCGACTGTGTGGCCACCCAATCCAGAGGTACCTATGGGGACGCGCTCGCACCGGACGATCTCAGTCGCTGGGTTCACGATGGACAGGTTACCTATCAGGCTAATCGGAACGATGTTCTGCTCGAAGTACTACACTTTGATGTCCACGACCAATCATGCCAACGCACGCTTAACCGACTACTAGTCGCAGGACTGGTGAATCGGACTGTCTTTGATGGTGCTCGGGTTGAGGAAGTGTCCGCGCTGCCACGAGGTATTCCACCACGGTCAACGACTGCGGCACCGACACAAAACACCCGTCTCACAGCCAAGCCAGAAGACACCAGGAAAGTCATGCAGGCCGCGCTGGCCGGTACATTCACACTACACGAACCACGACTGCAACCGCGACAGCGCTACATCATTGACGATCCCCGCGAGTGCCTCAGCGTGCAATCTATGGGCGCCGGTGGCCGCCATATCGTCGCGCGCGCCACCCATGGCAACGGCATTGCGTATATCGGTGACCGTGGCACAACTCATCTGCGCCTCATCAACTTCGACCGACAGCTTGGCAGCTGCCAAGAAACACTGAATGTCTTGCGAGAGGCGGGATTTGTTGGGATGGGCGAGTTTCGTGACGGGGTGGAAAACCTTTGGGCGCGCTAGGCAAAACAAAACGACTCTATCACTTCACGTCGGCGGGATATGCGCTCAGTAACATCAAGCACCGGCGGCTAAAGATCGCGCAAATTGCCGATCTCAATGATCCATTCGACCTTCGGGCGCCTCGGCTTTCAAGTCGTCAAGAACGCGCTATTTGGGACAAGTGGCGCTCCGACATGAGTGCCACGCTCGGAATGCTCTGTTTTTGTCCACATTGGCGCAACGTCGTTATGTGGAGCCACTACGCTGACAAGCACAAAGGGGTGTGTTTGGGATTTGATATCCCCGAATCTAAGGTCAATCAGGTCGAATACACGCAAAATCGCCCGGGCATCGACCTATCGCACCTGCCCACCGTGACCGATATGCAACGATTTGCATCGTTGAAATCAACCGACTGGCAATATGAAGACGAGTGGCGCGTTTGGAGCAGGCTTGATCAGCCATGCGAAGTTGAGGGCAGGCAACTCTACTTCCATGAGTTCGATGATGAGCTAAGGTTGGCCGAGATCATCGTCGGGCCATTGTGCAAGGTAACGAGTTCCGATCTCCACCCGTTGGTTTCAGGCTATGAGCAACAGCCCAAACTGATTAAGGCCAGGTTAGCATTCAAGAGTTTCAGAGTGACGTCGCAACGCTTAGGTCTCGAATAGTAGCACCCGCGCAAACCTATCCGGCAAGTGCCATAGGCGAGCCGCTGGCGTCCTTGACCGGTGCCGCAAGCACGTCACCGTCGTTGGCGGCAAGCGCCTCTTGATCAGTGAACAGAAACCGCACCGGCGACACCGTTTGCGCCAAATGCGCTTGGTAGGCCGCGATCATGGTTTTCACCCGCACTGCCGTCGTCGTCACGAACAGAACCTGAAACGTGGGGATGCCGAAAATCTTGGTATGGGATTCGTTTTTGAAACCCTGGCTGTAGATGACGAGCTTGCGCAACACCGAGTTGCCCTGCCAAAACTTTCGACTTTGCAATCGCCGTGCTGACGGCTCGATGGTCTCCGTGCCCCGGTCCAACTCAATGAAGAGGTAGCGACTCCGCTTGTTCTTCGGGGCATCGAGATAGCGGATGGCGCACCAGCCGTCCGGTATCAGGCCCTCAACTTCTCGCCAGCCATGCCAATCGACCCGTGTGGTGAAGCGATACGGCAACCGCGTGCCTTTGAGCAGATCGGGTCGCAGCCGAGTGAGGATTTGGTCGGGGTACTCAAAGTCGAGGCGCGGTGCGTGGCGACGAACCGATGTTTGCAATTGGACGAGAAGTCGCCCTTGTTCGAGCGTGTGCTCGATATGAAGCGGCGACAATCGCTCGCCCGAACTGGCCCAGCGGTCGGTACGAACCGGCAGACTGAACCGATCCTTGATGTGGCGTGCAGCGCGATTGCCGAGGGTGTAGGCCAGCGGCCAGCTGCCACCTTCCAGCCGCCGCAACTTGCGCTGCTGCAACGGTCGCACCAGATACCCAGCATCGACCAACTGCCGCAGTCGTTTGCCGAGCCGGTCGGGGCTACGCTCCGGGAGCAACTGCCGGATCGTTGCCGCATCAAGCAGTTGGTGCCGATAGATCGCCAAGAAGATGGCCTCATCATCGGCCGTGACGACGAGCCGAGGCGTTTCGGCCTTAAGTTTGAAATGCGGTGTTCCACGCCCAGACATCGGCTAGACGCCCAAGCCGTCGTCTTCCGGGTCAAAGGCTACGGCGTTGGTCGAGGCCACGACACCCTCGGCTCGGCGCTTCATCCCGGCTCGCACCTCAGTGCGTGGCGACACGACCGGGCTGGCCTCATTCAGCCGCGCGATACGCGCGGGAACGAACTCAGGCAGGAGCGTGCCGGGCTTGACGTCGTAGGTCGTGATTTTCATCGGGGCCACGGTCGGACTACACACCCACGCTTGGCGCGGCTGTAAACGCAGCAGTTCAACCATCCCAAGATGAATCAACTCATCAAGCTTGTGAAGCTCGGTCGGTAGAACCGCCAGTTCCGGTTCCAGGCCCTCGCTGCGTCCGTAGGACTGGCTTTCGCCACCTGCGCTGAATCGATTGCTACTATCCAGCTGCATGGAGCTCGATGTGTCCTGCACGATTTGTCCGCCAATTGCGTTGCCGTTCGCGTCATACAGTTGGGACATTCCCGTCATGGTTCCGGCGCCACTGGCGGCAGCCGTGCCGCTCCCGTGAATCTCGGTCGTCGTGGCCGCCTCGCTCTCGAACCAGCGCACGTGGTAGGCGACGACAAACGGCTTATCCATGCTGCGCTTCGGCAACTCCAAATCGAAGCTGGTGCGGAAGAAGTGGCGCGACAGCACTTCAGCGGCGTCGTCATCATTGGGGTTAAACACGACTTTGAGCTGCGCCCCGGCCATGACGGCGTTGTAGAAATTGTCGCCATAGTCTCGGAGTTGGTCAAGCCGCTGGTGCGAGAGCACCATATGCAGACCAAACTTGCGGGTCTGATCGAGAGACTTGACGACATCCTCGGTCAGATAGTCGGCGCATTCATCGATGTAGCAGTAGAAGGGCCGCCGTTTTGCTCGGTCCAGATCGCGGGCAAAGGCGGTGGTATAGAGATCGTTGGTGATGAGGGCGCCCAGCAGACGGGACGCTTCACCGGAAATGACCCCGCCGCGCGAGAGGTTGACCAAAACGATGTGGCCTTTATCCATACAGCGGCGGAAATCGATGACGTTTTCCGTCTGACCCACGATGTCTTTGATGGTCTCGTCACCCACAAACGCCAGCAGTCGGCTGACCGTACTGTCGAGGTACTCGCGAAACTCGCGGCCACCGGCGTCGAGCAGGTCCTCCCAGACGGCTCGGTATTCGGGGTTGGTGAGCGTGCTCGTCAGTTGTAGCGCCTCGTCGCGGTGCTGGCGGAAGATCAAAAACCGGGCCTCGGCCAGTGAGAGCTTGTGTTCGGCCAGCACATGGAACACAGCCCGCAAGCACTTCGCCAAGCGTGGCGTCTGTGTCAGGTCCGTGCCACCCCACACCTTGAGGCAGGCGTCTACCATGGCATCAACGCGGTAGCCAATCGGCGTGCCATTGTCGACGACCAGCGGATTGAAGCCGAAGGTGTAGGTTGGATCGGACGGATTGAGAAGGTGTATGGTTTTGACGCGAGACCAGCCTTCGGACACCAGCCAGTTGAGCACGTTGCTATAGAGTTCGCCGTGCGGGTCGATCACACACACGCCGCGGCCCCGGATCACGTCCTCCCGGATAAGGTGTTCTAGGAAGAAACTCTTGCCTTGGCCCGACGCGCCCATGACGTGCATGTGCGTGCTGCGGGCGTCATCGTACAGCCGGATTGATTGACCGCCACTGCGAGCCAGGCTGATCGCGCTCATGGATTAGTCGTCGTCCTCAGCCTTCTTCTGCTCCAACGTCGCAATGCGATCCGTCAGGGATCGAATCTTCTGCGAATAGGCGTCTTCTTCGGCTTCGGTCACTCCAGCCCCGGACTGACGACGCTCTGCCCACTCATCCATGACCCGCTGACGCTCGGCCTTCCCAGCTGTTATCAGTGTATCCAGATCAGGCGCAGTGCGATCAAGTTTCGCCTGCAACCGCATCTTTTTCAGCTCCGCCTCCATCTGGCGGGCCTCCAACTCGGACGCCTCGGCGGCCGCCAGCTTCTCTTCGTGGCTCAGCGCACGGTTGGCCGCCGCCGTCCGTTGCCGCTTTTCTGCCAAATCGGCCTTGATGCCTTCGGCCACTAACGCCCTGATGTCGGCCAGATTGTTGAGGCGAGTGGATGAAATCTCCAGATCAACAACGGCGTCGGTGTACTCAGTTTCTGCTCTCACCTTGTCAGCCCTCGCCCGCTCAACGCGAGCCTCGGCTTCCAGACCGCGGCGTTCCAACCACTTGGCGCTCAGCGCCATGAACCCGAGGGTAGGGGTCATCGGAACAGTGGCGAGCGGCTCGTTCTGCGCCACCACTTCACCTTCAAGCGCCCTTGGCTCCTTGTTATCGCTGCTCATCGTTCGTTTCCTCTCCCTCATATGTTCTTTGCCGCGCCCGCTGTTCTTCGCGCTCGATGGCTGCTTCGGCCAGAACGGCAGCGGCCTTGGTTCGTTTTGCCTCGGCCCGAATACGCACCTCCTCTTGACGCATGGCGCGTTCTTCCAGGCGCGCATCATAGACAGACGAGGCGCGCTGTTTGGCCGCCCGGACGAAACCGGCGGCATCGACACTGACGCCCTTCACGGCTCGGACCGTGTCGTAGGTGTAGAACATGGCCACGAACTTAAGCGCTGGCGGCAGGCCATCCGGGTCCGGTCGAACGATCATGACGACGATCACGCCGATAGTCGCCGCCAAATAGAGCCACCATGACCATAGTGCCCACGTCCCGACGAACCCTTCGCCAATGCTCATGTGGACGTCCGTCGCACACATCAGGATCGGAATCCAACCGGTGCTGAGCAAGATCGCGCCGAAGATCACCAGTGCGCCGCCGTAAACGGCGGCCCCACCGACAATGATGACCAGAGCGATCCCAAGAACGATGATGCCACCAACGAATTCCAGGAGCGGCATTTGCTAACCTATTGATTCTATGATATAATTCATGAAGAACTACTTCTCTCGCGCGTGAACAGCGCCCGGAACTTCCTCCGAGCGTGGTGTATGTGCGAGAGGATACAATGGATTTATTGCTCTTTCTACTGATCACCGGCGCCATTTTCATTTGGATTTTGCGTCGCACCGCATCAGTTCGTGTCACCGGCAATGTCGCGTACAACCCGGTGCCGCGGTCAGCCACGGATGCGCTCTACGAGGACGTGAAAAAACGTCAGTGGAAAGCACTGGCCCGACTTCGCCAGCGCGAAGCGCAGGTTCAACACTGCGCCGACGAGATCACTTCGGCCCGGAGCAAATTGGCCGAACGCCTCACTCAAAGCCTGCGTGACGATCAGCGCGAGCACACGAAGCACCAGCGCGCGTTTGCGATGGCTTGGAACCAGTTCCTTAGCGTCATGGACGCTCGCTACGGCGGCTCGATTGTCGATGCCGCCTTACAACGTTGCAGCCTCTCTCGTGAGGCTTAAACCATCACCCCCCGGACAACTCTGTCCGGGGGTTTTTCAACCAGGCACGGTGCAAAGCGATAGACCAAGATGCTACCCGGCAGTCCTACGACTGCCGGGAGCGGGGCGGCGCGCATGCGCCGAAGCGGCAGCGGGAAACCCACGTTTCCCGGCGTCATGCCAGCCCGCCAGCAGCGGGCCATTCAAACGCGCAAATTTGAAGAACCCCGCCAGCGGCGGGGTTAGTTTCAATACTCGTCAGCGCGTATTCTCCAGTTGGCGCGGTGCCAGTTGGACACGCCCACGCGACGGGAAGAGGAGGCTCACCGTCAACGCGACTGCGGCTTGACGGCAGAGGGCGTCCCGTAGACTGGGCGGGACTGCTAGGCACCGCCATCTTCACCCTCGGGCACGAGGAAATCGTGCCGCCAGCACTCTTGCTGGCGTCCATGGGGCAGGGTCACTGCCCCCATTGCACGGCTGTGCAATACCGGCGGCATTCTGCCGCCCCATGTTCCCCCGTGTTGTCGGACGCCGACAGAGCAAGAGACCCACAATTGGCCGACGTACCGGACATGCTCTCATAGCCCAACCGGACTATGAGACGTGTCTGCTACGCAGGCCGTGGGTCTCGCTCGTCGTGCGCTCGACCCCCTTCGGTCTGGTGCCGGCCGCCCGTAAACCGACATCCATCGGGCGGCCAAACCCAAGCATCGACGCCCTTCAAAACATCCGTGAGAGAAGGGCGGAAGGTGCGCAGTCCGAGCTAGAAGTCAATGCTCCGATCAGGACATATGACTTCGCGAGGAAGACCGTAGGGGGTCGAGCGCAGCGAAGACAACACGGGGGAACGAATTCTGGCAAGTAATCAAGCCGATAGGCTTTGTCGCCAGAGTTTCAGCCTGTCTGTTTCTAGAAACAGACAGGCAAAGAGATGGCTGTGGCCATTCTGGACACGGGCCGACCCAGGGCAGGTTTGACACCGTCAAAACCGCCGATTTTCGACCGATTCGTCGACAAATCCCTTGCACAAATCAATGCACAATCCTTCACACCATCAGCTTTTCAATATATTTATCAATAAGTTATCGAATCACAAGTCGGTCTCCAAAACCGAAGGTCCACGGTTCGAGCCCGTGTGCCCCTGCCAGAGGTTCGCGGCACGCCGGTCACAGGGCTCCGGGCGGCGCTTGACTTTTTTGCCGTGCGCCCTTGATCTCGCCCCGAATCGCCGCTAGATGATCTCCTGCGCTGGAATTGCCCTTGCGGGCGGGTTGCGCTTTCACCAACACGAACGGGAACTGACATCGACGGCGCATCCCTTTGCGTGTCGAAGATCACCCCGTTACGCAGCAGGAAAGGCGGCGCGGGCGCATTTCGCCGCCACGGACCGGACGATCTAGATGGCACGCACCAATCCGTTCACCTTCATTCAGCAGGTGCGCGCGGAAACGGCCAAGGTGACCTGGCCGTCGCGCCGCGAGACGCTGATCTCGACGATCATGGTGCTGATCATGGTGGTGATCGCGGCACTGTTCTTTTTCACGGTCGACCAGATCTATTCCTGGGTCTTCGACCTGATCTTCGGTCCGGCACGATAAACGAAAAACAAGATCACGGGTGGTTCCGACGCTGATGACGGCGCGCTGGTACATTGTTCATGCCTACTCCAACTTCGAAAAGAAGGTGGCCGAGGCGATCGAGGAGAACGCCAAGGCCAAGGGGCTGTGGGACCGGTTCGAGCAGATTCTCGTGCCCGTCGAGAAGGTGATCGAGGTGCGCAAGGGCCGCAAGGTCGATGCCGAGCGCAAGTTCTTTCCCGGTTACGTGATGGTGCGCGCCCATCTGACCGACGATGTCTATCACCTGATCAAGAACACGCCGAAGGTGACCGGCTTTCTGGGCTCCGACAACAAGCCCGTGCCGATCTCCGATCGCGAGGCCGAGCAGATCCTGGGCCAGATCCAGGAAGGCGTCGAGCACCCCAAGCCGTCGGTCTCCTTCGAGGTCGGCGAGAGCGTGCGCGTCACCGAGGGCTCGTTCGCCTCGTTTAACGGCATCGTTCAGGAAGTGGACGAGGAACGTTCGCGCCTGAAGGTGGAAGTGTCGATCTTCGGCCGGGCGACCCCGGTCGATCTGGAATTCGGGATGGTCGAGAAGGGCTAGTCCGAAGTGCCGGTCGGGGACTTTCGGGTTCACGGACCGGTCGCAAAGGTGGGAGGCAGGCGCGCCTGAGCCGGGCGCGCCGAAGCCGCACCACCGACGTCTCAACCGCCGGGTGACGCCGGCCTTGGAAGGAAAGACGACAAATGGCCAAGAAGGTTGCAGGCCTGCTCAAGCTGCAGGTCCCCGCAGGAGCCGCCAACCCGTCGCCGCCCATCGGGCCGGCGCTCGGTCAGCGCGGCATCAACATCATGGAATTCTGCAAGGCGTTCAATGCCGCCACGCAGGAAATGGAAAAAGGCGCGCCGATTCCGACGACGATCACCTACTATCAGGACAAGTCGTTCACCTTCAAGACGAAGACGCCGCCCGCCGCGTTCCTGCTCAAGAAGGCCGCGAACCTGAAGTCGGGCTCCAAGGCGCCGGGCAAGGAATCGGCCGGCTCGATCAGCCGCGACAAGGTGCGCGAGATCGCCGAACTGAAGATGAAGGACCTCAACGCAGCCGACATCGAAGGCGCCATGCGCCAGATCGAGGGTTCGGCGCGGGCCATGGGCCTGAAGGTGGAGGGCTGACCATGGCAAAGCTTGGAAAACGCACCCGCGCGCTGCGCGAGGGCATCGACCGCAACGCCGTGCTGCCGCTCGAGGAAGCCGTCGAGATGATCAAGCAGCGGGCCACCGCCAAGTTCGACGAGACGATCGAGCTCGCGATGAACCTGGGCGTCGATCCGCGCCATGCCGACCAGATGGTCCGCGGCGTGGTCAACCTGCCCAACGGCACCGGGCGCGACGTCAAGGTCGCCGTGTTCGCCCGTGGCGACAAGGCCGAGGAAGCCAAGGCCGCCGGTGCCGACATCGTTGGCGCCGAGGACCTGGTGGAGACGGTGCAGAACGGCCAGATCGACTTCGACCGCTGCATCGCGACGCCGGACATGATGCCGCTGGTCGGCCGTCTGGGCAAGGTGCTCGGTCCGCGCGGCCTGATGCCGAACCCCAAGGTCGGCACCGTCACGCCCGACGTGGCCGCCGCGGTGAAGTCCGCCAAGGGCGGCGCCGTGCAGTTCCGCGTCGAAAAGGCCGGCATCGTTCATGCCGGCGTCGGCAAGGCCTCCTTCGATGCCAAGGCGATCGCCGATAACGTGCGCGCGTTTGCCGATGCGGTGCAGAAGGCCAAGCCGGCCGGCGCCAAGGGCACCTATGTGCGCAAGGTCGCGCTGACCTCGACGATGGGTCCGGGCGTCAAGATCGATCCGGCGAGCCTTTCGGCCGCCGAGTGAATCGAATTCGGAACCGGTCGCGATAAGCAGTTGGTTCCCTTCAAGAATTCCGGCTCCGCCTGGCGGGACCGGATGGCCGGGAAACCGGTCCCTGTCCGAGATTGCAGGCGGCTCGCCTTAATTCGCATGAGCCTGCATGAGACGGGTGCGGACGTTTCATGCCCGAACCGGCGACGGGACGGGCGGAGAACGGTTCGAACCGTATTGCCTTGTGCCGCAAGGGGCCCGTCGGGCGCCTGAGGCGTAAGGGGGCAGGATCCTCGAGCGTCGCGGCGCGGGGTCCAAACCCGGGGCGCGGCAAAGGCAAACCGCGATGGCAGGCCGAGCCTTCCATCGCACGACGGAGAGACGAAGTGGATAGAGCGGAAAAACGCGAATTCGTCACCCAGCTGAACTCGGTCTTCAAGCAGTCCGGTTCGGTGGTGGTGGCCCACTACACGGGTCTGACCGTCGCGCAGATGGGTGACTTGCGCACCCGGATGCGTGATGCGGGCGGCACCGTGAAGGTTGCGAAGAACCGCCTCGCCAAGATCGCTCTTCAAGGCACGGAAGCCGAGGGCATGTCCGACCTGTTCCAGGGTCAGACGCTGATTGCCTATGCCGAAGATCCGGTGACGGCTCCGAAAGTGGCAAGCGAGTTCGCCAAGAGCAACGACAAGCTCGTCGTTCTTGGCGGAGCGCTCGGCCCCACTGTTCTCGATGCGGGTGGCGTGAAGGCTCTGGCCGAACTGCCCTCGCTTGATGAACTGCGGGCCAAGCTCGTCGGCATGATCCAGACGCCGGCGACCCGCCTTGCCCAGGTCACGAGCGCGCCGGCCGGCCAGCTGGCCCGCGTGTTCGGCGCCTATGCCAAGAAGGACGAAGCCGCGTGAGGCTGTCTTTGAACCGTCAAACCAACTGTTCGAACCTGATATCCGAAGGAAGATGAAAAATGGCTGATCTCGCCAAAATCGTAGATGACCTGTCGTCGCTGACCGTGATGGAAGCGGCCGAACTGTCCAAGATGCTCGAAGAGAAGTGGGGCGTTTCCGCCGCCGCTCCGGTTGCCGTCGCGGCCGCCGGTGGCGCCGGTGCCGCCGAAGCTGCTCCTGAAGAGGAAAAGGACGAGTTCGACGTGATCCTGGAGTCGGCAGGCGACAAGAAGATCAACGTCATCAAGGAAGTGCGCACCATCACCGGTCTGGGCCTGAAGGAAGCCAAGGATCTGGTCGAAGGCGCGCCCAAGCCGGTCAAGGAAGCCGTTTCCAAGGGCGAAGCCGAGGAAATCGTCAAGAAGCTCGAGGAAGCCGGCGCCAAGGCGTCGATGAAGTAAGCGTTCAGGGCTCTGGCGGGCGCGATCGCGCGCCCGCCGCTCACCCATGTGGGCAGGCCTTGTTTAGTGCGTGAACCCTTTTCCTGAAGCCTGAAGGCAGGTTTCCGGAAACGGGTTTTATCCGTTTTGAGGTGGCGGGACCGGGCGCATGGGTTCCGCCCCACCGTTTGGCCGGGCGCGGTGTGGTGACCGCCCGGCATGGACATGACCGCCCGGCCAGGGCGAGATGACGAGGAGCGGCAATGGCTCAGACCATTACTTTCAACGGTCGCAAACGTGTACGCAAGTTCTTCGGCGAGATTCCGGACGTCGCCGAGATGCCCAACCTGATCGAGGTGCAGAAGGCCTCCTACGATCAGTTCCTGATGATGGACGAGCCCGATGGCGGGCGCCCCGACGAGGGTCTTCAGGCCGCGTTCAAGTCGGTCTTCCCGATCAAGGATTTCGCCGGCACGGCACAGCTCGAGTTCGTGCGCTACGATTACGAGGCGCCCAAGTTCGACGTCGAGGAGTGCCGCCAGCGCGACCTGACCTATTCGGCGCCGCTGAAGGTGACGCTGCGCCTGATCGTGTTCGATGTCGACGAGGACACCGGCGCCCAGTCGATCAAGGACATCAAGGAGCAGGACGTCTACATGGGCGAAATGCCGCTGATGACGTCCAACGGCACCTTCATCGTCAACGGCACCGAGCGCGTGATCGTCTCCCAGATGCACCGCTCGCCGGGCGTCTTCTTCGATCACGACAAGGGCAAGACCCATTCCTCGGGCAAGCTGCTGTTCGCTGCCCGCGTCATTCCCTATCGCGGCTCGTGGCTCGACATCGAGTTCGACGCCAAGGACATCGTGCACGCGCGCATCGACCGCCGCCGCAAGATCCCGGTGACGTCGCTGCTGATGGCGCTCGGCATGGATCCCGAGGAAATCCTTTCGACCTACTACAACTTCGTCACCTACGAGCGTGACGGAGAGACCTGGCGCATCCCGTTCTCGGCCGAGCGTCTGAAGGGTCAGAAGCCGACGACCGATCTGGTCGACGCTGATTCCGGCGAAATCGTCATCGAGGCCGGCAAGAAGGTGACCGCGCGCGCGGTCAAGCAGCTTGAGGAAAAGGGCGTCAAGGCGCTCAAGGCCACCGACGAGGACCTTTACGGCTCCTATCTGGCCGAGGACATCGTCAATCCCGAAACCGGCGAGATCTATCTCGAGGCCGGCGACGAGATCGACGAGAAGACACTCAAGGTGCTCATCGAGAGCGGCCAGACCAGCTTCCCGATCCTCGACATCGACCATGTCAACGTGGGGCCGTACATCCGCAACACGCTGGCCGCCGACAAGAACGAGAGCCGCCAGGACGCGCTGTTCGACATCTACCGGGTGATGCGCCCGGGCGAGCCGCCGACCATGGAAACGGCCGAGGCCATGTTCCATTCGCTGTTCTTCGATTCCGAGCGCTACGACCTTTCGGCCGTCGGCCGGGTCAAGATGAACATGCGCCTTGGTCTTGATGCCGACGACACGGTGCGCGTCGTGCGCAAGGACGACATCATCGAGGTGGTCCGCACGCTGATCGACCTGCGCGACGGCAAGGGCGAAGTCGACGACATCGACAATCTCGGCAACCGGCGCGTGCGCTCGGTCGGCGAATTGATGGAGAACCAGTACCGCGTCGGCCTTCTGCGCATGGAGCGCGCGATCAAGGAGCGCATGTCCTCGATCGACATCGACACGGTCATGCCGCAGGACCTGATCAACGCCAAGCCGGCGGCCGCCGCCGTGCGCGAGTTCTTCGGTTCGTCCCAGCTCTCGCAGTTCATGGACCAGACCAACCCGCTCAGCGAGATCACCCACAAGCGCCGGCTTTCGGCGCTCGGACCGGGCGGTCTCACCCGCGAGCGGGCGGGCTTCGAGGTGCGCGACGTGCACCCGACGCACTATGGCCGCATCTGCCCGATCGAGACGCCGGAAGGCCCGAACATCGGCCTGATCAACTCGCTCGCCACCTTCGCCCGCGTCAACAAGTACGGCTTCATCGAAAGCCCGTACCGCAAGGTCGTCGACGGCAAGGTGACCGACGAGGTCGTCTACCTGTCGGCGATGGAAGAGGCCAAGCACCACGTGGCCCAGGCCAACGCCGAGATCGGCGACAATGGCGAACTGACCAGCGAATTCGTCATCGCCCGCCATGCCGGCGACGTGATGATGGCCCCGCGCGAGAACATCGACCTGATGGACGTCTCGCCCAAGCAGCTCGTCTCGGTCGCCGCCGCGCTGATCCCGTTCCTTGAGAACGACGACGCCAACCGCGCGCTGATGGGCTCGAACATGCAGCGTCAGGCCGTGCCGCTGGTGCGCGCCGAGGCGCCCTATGTCGGCACCGGCATGGAGCCGATCGTCGCCCGCGACTCCGGTGCGGCGATCGCCGCGCGCCGGTCGGGCGTGGTCGACCAGGTCGACGCGATGCGCATCGTCATCCGCGCCACCGACGAGCTCGATCCGGGCGAACCGGGCGTCGACATCTACCGGCTGCAGAAGTTCCAGCGTTCGAACCAGTCGACCTGCATCAACCAGCGTCCGCTGGTGAAGGTGGGCGACCGGATCGACAAGGGCGACATCATCGCCGACGGTCCGTCCACCGACCTCGGCGACCTCGCGCTCGGCCGCAACGTGCTCGTCGCGTTCATGCCCTGGAACGGCTACAACTACGAGGACTCGATCCTTCTGTCCGAGCGCGTCGTGCGCGACGACGTCTTCACCTCGATCCACCTTGAGGAATACGAGGTCAACGCCCGCGACACCAAGCTCGGTCCCGAGGAGATCACGCGCGACATCCCGAACGTGTCGGAAGAGGCGCTCAAGAACCTCGACGAGGCCGGCATCGTCTACATCGGTGCCGAGGTCGGACCGGGTGACATACTGGTCGGCAAGATCACGCCGAAGGGCGAAAGCCCGATGACGCCGGAGGAGAAGCTCCTGCGCGCCATCTTCGGCGAGAAGGCCTCGGACGTTCGCGACACCTCCATGCGGATGCCGCCCGGCGGCTTCGGAACCGTGGTCGAGGTGCGCGTGTTCAACCGGCATGGCGTCGAAAAGGACGAACGCGCCATGGCGATCGAACGCGAGGAGATCGAGCGTCTTGCCAAGGACCGCGACGACGAGCAGTCGATCCTCGACCGCAACACCTACAGCCGTCTGGCCGAGATGCTGACGGGGCAGGAGGCGATCGCCGGTCCCAAGGGCTTCAAGAAGGGCACCAAAATCGATCAGGAGGTGCTGGACAGCTATCCGCGTTCGAACTGGTGGCAGTTCGCCGTCGCCGACGAGAAGCGTCAGGACGGTCTCGAACAGCTGCGCAACCAGTACGACGAGACCAAGAAGCAGCTCGAGCAGCGCTTCATGGACAAGGTCGAGAAGGTCCAGCGCGGCGACGAGATGCCTCCGGGCGTCATGAAGACCGTCAAGGTCTTCGTCGCGGTCAAGCGCAAGATCCAGCCCGGCGACAAAATGGCCGGCCGCCACGGCAACAAGGGCGTGGTCAGCCGCATCCTGCCCAACGAGGACATGCCGTTCCTCGATGACGGCACCCATGTGGACATCGTGCTCAACCCGCTCGGCGTGCCCTCGCGCATGAATGTCGGCCAGATCCTGGAGACCCATCTGGGTTGGGCCTGCGCCGGCATGGGCAGGAAGATCGGCGAGATGCTGGAGGCCTATCGCGAGGCCGGCGACATCAAGCCGCTTCGCGCCACGCTCGAGGACATCATTCCGGACAACAACCGCAACGAGCCGATCCGGAAGATGGACGATGACAGCCTGGTCAAGGTCGGCGAGCAGTTCGCCAACGGCGTAACGATCGCGACCCCGGTCTTCGACGGTGCGATCGAGCCCGAGATCAACGCCATGCTGGAGAAGGCGGGCCTCAACCAGAGCGGCCAGTCGACGCTTTTCGACGGGCGCACGGGCGAGGCGTTCGACCGGCCGGTGACGGTGGGCTACATCTACATGCTCAAGCTGCACCACCTGGTCGACGACAAGATCCACGCCCGTTCGATCGGTCCGTACTCGCTCGTCACCCAGCAGCCGCTGGGCGGCAAGGCGCAGTTCGGCGGCCAGCGCTTCGGCGAGATGGAGGTCTGGGCGCTCGAAGCCTATGGCGCCGCCTACACGCTGCAGGAGATGCTGACGGTCAAGTCGGACGACGTGGCCGGCCGCACCAAGGTCTACGAGGCGATCGTGCGCGGCGACGACACGTTCGAGGCGGGCATTCCCGAGAGCTTCAACGTGCTCGTCAAGGAGATGCGCTCGCTGGGCCTGAACGTCGAACTGTCCTCGACCCGTCCGCTGGTCGACGACGACGCGCAAATGCTGCCCGACGCGGCCGAATGATCAAGGCGGGGCCGGCTCGAAGCCGGCCCGCCGCACCCGTACGTTTCCGGTGGCTGACCTGCCACCATTTGCAAAGGGCGCTATGCCCACAAGGAGAACGGCATGAACCAAGAGATCGCCAATCTCTTCAATCCTCAGGCCACTTCGCAGAATTTCGACTCCATCCGGATCTCCATCGCGAGCCCGGAAAAGATCATGTCCTGGTCGTTCGGTGAGATCAAAAAGCCCGAAACGATCAACTACCGCACGTTCAAGCCCGAACGTGACGGCCTTTTCTGCGCGCGCATCTTCGGTCCGATCAAGGACTATGAGTGCCTGTGCGGCAAGTACAAGCGGATGAAGTACAAGGGCATCATCTGCGAGAAGTGCGGCGTCGAGGTCACCCTGTCGCGCGTACGCCGCGAGCGCATGGGCCACATCGAACTGGCGGCGCCCGTCGCGCACATCTGGTTCCTGAAATCGCTGCCGAGCCGCATCGCCACGCTGCTCGACATGACGCTCAAGGACATCGAGCGGGTTCTGTATTTCGAGAACTACATCGTCACCGAACCGGGCCTGACCCCGCTCAAGGAGCACCAGCTCCTGAGCGAGGAGGAGTACATGCTTGCGGCCGAGGAGTATGGCGAGGACCAGTTCACCGCCATGATCGGCGCCGAGGCGATCCAGGAGATCCTGCGCACGCTCGACCTGCCCAAGACGGCGGTCGATCTGCGCGAGGAACTGGACGCCACATCATCCGAGCTGAAGACCAAGAAGCTGATGAAGCGGCTCAAGGTCGTTGAGAACTTCATCGATTCGGGCAACCGTCCCGAATGGATGATCATGAGCATCATCCCGGTGATCCCGCCCGACCTGCGGCCGCTGGTGCCGCTGGACGGCGGCCGCTTTGCGACCTCGGACCTCAACGATCTCTACCGCCGCGTCATCAACCGCAACAACCGCCTCAAGCGGCTGATGGAACTGCGCGCGCCGGGCATCATCATCCGCAACGAGAAGCGGATGCTGCAGGAGTCGGTCGACGCGCTGTTCGACAATGGCCGGCGCGGCCGCGTCATCACCGGCGCCAACAAGCGTCCGCTGAAGTCGCTCAGCGACATGCTCAAGGGCAAGCAGGGCCGGTTCCGCCAGAACCTGCTCGGCAAGCGCGTGGACTATTCGGGCCGTTCGGTCATCGTGACCGGCCCCGAACTGAAGCTGCACCAGTGCGGCCTGCCCAAGAAGATGGCGCTCGAACTGTTCAAGCCGTTCATCTATGCGCGGCTTGACGCCAAGGGCTATTCGTCCACCGTCAAGCAGGCCAAGAAGCTGGTCGAGAAGGAAAAGCCGGAAGTCTGGGACATTCTCGACGAGGTGATCCGCGAGCATCCGGTGCTGCTCAACCGCGCGCCGACGCTGCACCGGCTGGGCATCCAGGCGTTCGAGCCGGTGCTGATCGAGGGCAAGGCGATCCAGCTTCACCCGCTGGTCTGCACCGCGTTCAACGCCGACTTCGACGGCGACCAGATGGCCGTGCACGTTCCGCTGTCGCTGGAAGCGCAGCTCGAGGCGCGCGTGCTGATGATGTCGACCAACAACATCCTCAGCCCCGCGAACGGCAAGCCGATCATCGTGCCGTCGCAGGACATGGTCCTCGGCCTCTATTATCTGTCGCTCGAACGCGAAGGCGAACCGGGCGAGGGCATGATGCTCGCGGACATGGCCGAAGTGCATCAGGCGCTCCACGTTGGCGCGGTCACGCTGCACTCGAAAATCGTCAGCCGCGTCCCGCAGACCGACGAGGATGGCAATGAATATCTGAAGCGGTTCGAAACCACGCCGGGCCGCATGCTCATCGGCGAATGCCTGCCGAAGTCGCACACCGTGCCCTTCGACGTCGTCAACCGCCTTCTCACCAAGAAGGAAATCGGCGACGTTATCGATCAGGTCTATCGCCACACGGGGCAGAAAGAGACGGTGCTGTTCGCCGACGCCATCATGGCGCTGGGCTTCCGCCACGCGTTCAAGGCGGGCATTTCGTTCGGCAAGGACGACATGATCATCCCGGCGTCGAAGGAGCAGATGGTCGACGAAACTCGTGCGCTCGTGAAGGATTTCGAGCAGCAGTATCAGGACGGCCTGATCACGCAGCAGGAGAAGTACAACAAGGCGATCGACGCCTGGTCGCAGTGTGGCGACAAGGTCGCGAACGCGATGATGGACGAAATCCGTGCGACGCCGAAGCTCGACGACGGACGGCTCGCCCCGATCAACTCCATCTATATGATGGCGCATTCGGGTGCGCGTGGTAGCCAGGCGCAGATGAAGCAGCTCGCGGGTATGCGCGGCCTGATGGCCAAGCCGTCGGGCGAGATCATCGAAACCCCGATCATCTCGAACTTCAAGGAAGGCCTGACCGTCCTTGAGTACTTCAACTCGACCCACGGCGCGCGCAAGGGTCTGGCCGACACGGCGCTCAAGACGGCGAACTCGGGTTATCTGACCCGCCGTCTGGTCGATGTGTCGCAGGATTGCGTCGTGATCGAGGAAGATTGCGGCACGACCCGCGGCATGGAAATGCGCGCGATCGTGCAGGGCGGTTCGACCATCGCTTCGCTCGGCGAGCGCATATTGGGCCGCACGACGCTGGAAGATGTTGTCGACAAGGACGGCAATGTCATCGCGCCCGTCGGGACTTTGCTCGACGAAGCGACGACGCAGCGCATCGAAGATGCCGAAGTCCAGTCGGTCAAGATCCGTTCGCCGCTGGTCTGCGAAGCGACGCTGGGCGTTTGCGGCAAATGCTATGGCCGCGACCTGGCCCGCGGTACGCCGGTGAACATCGGCGAAGCCGTCGGCGTCATTGCCGCGCAGTCGATCGGTGAGCCCGGCACGCAGCTGACGATGCGGACCTTCCACATCGGCGGTGCGGCGTCCGTCAACGAGCAGTCGAATGCCGAAGCGATTTCGGACGGCACGATCGAATATCGCGACATGGCCACGATCGTCGACCAGCGCGGCCGCCGTCTGGCGCTGTCGCGTTCGGGCGAAATCGCGATCATCGACAGCGAAGGCCGCGAGCGCGCGTCGCACAAGCTGCCCTATGGTGCGCAGATCATGCACAAGGACGGCGAAAAGGTGAAGAAGGGCGACCGGATTGCCGAATGGGATCCGTTCACCATGCCGCTGATCACCGAAAAGCAGGGCGTCGTGAAATATCAGGATCTGCTCGACGGCAAGACGCTGACCGAGCAGGTCGACGAAGCGACGGGTATCGCCCAGCGCGTCGTGATCGAATATCGCGCCGCGGGACGCAGCAAGAAGGAAGACCTTCAGCCGCGCCTGACCCTGCTCGACGATGCGTCGGGTGAAGCCGCGCGCTATCTGCTCGCGGTCGGCACGATGATCTCGGTCGAGGACGGGCAGGAAGTGCAGGCGGGCGACGTGCTGGCGCGCGTCAGCCGCGAAGCGTCGAAAACGCGCGACATCACCGGCGGTCTGCCGCGTGTTGCCGAGCTGTTCGAAGCGCGTATTCCGAAGGACAACAGCGTCATCGCGAAGATCAGCGGCCGTATTGAGTTCGTCAAGGACTACAAGGCGAAGCGCAAGATCGCGATCGTTCCGGAGGAAGGCGACCCGATCGAGTATCTCATTCCCAAGTCGAAGGTTCTGGAAGTGCAGGAAGGCGACATGGTCAAGCGCGGCGACGCGCTGATCTCGGGCTCGCCGAACCCGCATGACATTCTCGACGTCATGGGCGTCGAGGCGCTGGCCGAATATCTGGTCGCGGAAATCCAGGAAGTCTATCGACTGCAGGGCGTGAAGATCAACGACAAGCACATCGAGGTGATCGTTCGCCAGATGCTGCAGAAGGTCGAGATCACGTCGGGCGGCGACACGACGCTGCTGCCGGGCGAACAGCTCGATTATCTGGAGATGATGGAATATAACGCCAAGCTGCCGAAGAATGGCGTGCCTGCGGAGGGCCGCCCGGTCCTGCTGGGCATCACCAAGGCGTCGCTGCAAACGCGCAGCTTCGTTTCGGCGGCATCGTTCCAGGAGACGACCCGCGTTCTCACCGAAGCGTCGGTGCAGGGCAAGATCGACTCGCTGCAGGGCCTCAAGGAAAATGTCATCGTCGGCCGCCTGATCCCGGCGGGTACCGGCGCTGCCATGAACCGCGTCCGCGTTACCGCCTCGTCGAAGGATGCAGCGCTCCGCGCCGCGATGCGCGCCGCGAATCAGGAACATCTGATCGCGCCGGCAACCGCGGCCGAAGAACATGAAGCCGAACTGGCGCAGGGCCCCGAAGCGGCGATCGGCGACGATCCGCTGGGCAAGGTGCAAGGCGAAGACTTCACGACCGACGATGTGATGGTCGAGGAGCGCCCCGGCGCGGAAGGCGAGGAATAACTTTCCGATCCTTTCAGGGAACTCGACAGACAAGGCCCCGCCGGAGCGATCCGGCGGGGCTTTTTCGTATGAGCAGCGGATTCAGGTGCTGCCCCGGAAATCGGCTTTGCGACGATCCGCCGCCATTATGCGAAAGGTAATCGCCGGGCGGGCGGACGTCCGTGATAAGGACGCACGATGATGCGATTTTTTCTGCCACCTGTCGATTCCGGTCGGGCTCGTTCGTCGTCAGCATAGAGGGCCGCTGTTGGCCCCGCCAATCAAGGAGATGACCAATGCGTGTGATGGTGTTTGTGAAGGCGACCGAGGACAGCGAAAAGGGCCTGCCGCCGACGGCCGAAATGACCGAGATGTTCGAGGCGATGGGCAAGTTCAACGAGGAACTCGTCAACGCCGGCGTGATGGTCGCGGGCGACGGGCTGAAGCCGTCGTCGCACGGCAAGCGCATCCACTTCGACGGCCCGAACCGCACCGTGATCGACGGTCCGTTCGCCGAAGCGCGCGAACTGGTTGCCGGTTACTGGATCTGGGAAGTCAAGGACATCGATGAGGCGGTCGCCTGGGCGAAGCGTTGCCCCAATCCGATGATCGGGCCGAGCGACCTTGAAATCCGCCCCTTCTATGAACTGGAAGATTTCGGCGACGCGGTGACGCCCGAAATCGCCGAGCATGAGCAGCGCCTGCGCGAAAAGCTCGGCGGCGAATGACGCCCATGTCAGCGGCCATGCTTGCCTCGCCGCCGGAGTTGGCGGACAAGGCGGGCATGGTAGCCGACGACACCCACCGGGCCATCGAGGCGGCCTATCGGATCGAGCGCGCCAGGCTGATTGCCGGCCTAGCGCGTGTCGTGCGCGACGTCGACCGCGCCGAGGAGCTGGCGCAGGATGCGCTGCTCACCGCGCTGACCGAATGGCCGAAAAGCGGCGTCCCGGACAAGCCCGGGGCGTGGCTGATGGCCGCGGCGAAACGGCGGGCCATCGACGGCATCCGCCATGCGGCGATGCGCGAGCGCAAACATGCCGAGGTGGCCCGCGAACTGGACGAGGAGCAGGGCATGAGCGCCGAGGCGGTCGAGGCAGCGCTGGACGATCCGCTGGGCGACGAACTGCTCGGCCTGATCTTTGCGGCGTGCCATCCGGTGATTTCGCCCGAAGCGCGCGCCGCGCTGACGCTGCGGCTGGTCGGCGGGCTGACGGTGGAGGAGATTGCGCGCGCCTTTCTGTCGAACGAGGCGGCGATTGCGGCGCGGATTACCCGCGCCAAAAAGGCGATCGCCAAGGCGGGCGTGGCGTTCGAGGTGCCGCGCGGCGCCGAGCTGGCGGCGCGGCTGCCGTCGGTGCTGGAGGTCGTCTATCTGATCTTCAACGAAGGTTATGCCGCCACGAGCGGAGCGTCGCTGGTCCGCCCGCCGCTCTGCGCCGAGGCGCAGCGGCTGGGGCGCATCCTGGCCGGGCTGATGCCGGGCGAACCTGAAGTCCTGGGGCTGCTCGCGCTGATGGAGATCCAGGCGTCGCGGCTGGCGGCGCGCGCCGGGCCCGATGGCAAGTTCGTGCCCCTGACCGAACAGAACCGCGCGCGCTGGGACCAGCTGTTGATCCGCCGCGGGCTGAACGCGCTGGCGCGAGCCGAGGCGCTGGCCGGCGCCGACGGACCCTATGCGTTGCAGGCGGCGCTCGCGGCGTGCCACGCTCGGGCGCGGCGCGCGGAGGACACCGACTGGCGGCGCATCGCCGCACTATACGACCGGCTGCGGCAGGTGATGCCGTCCCCGGTGGTCGAGCTCAACCGCGCGGTCGCGCACAGCATGGCGTTCGGCCCCGAGGCGGGGCTGGCGCTGATCGATGCAATCGCGGGTGACGCGGCGCTGCGCAATTATGCCCCGCTTCCCGCGGCGCGCGGCGATTTCCTGCTGCGCGCCGGGCGCCTGGCCGAAGCCCGCCACGCGTTCGAGGCGGCCGCGGCACTGTCGGCGAACGAGCGCGAGCGCGACTGGCTGCTTGCGCGCGCCGCCGCCTGCGGCTGAGAAGGCGGCTAGTGCATTTCATGCCGCCGCGCTCTAAGTATCAGGAATTGCAGTGGAAGGTTGCGTATCGCTGACTGTCGCTTGTCGATGGGGGACGCCCGCTCGTCGAAACAATAGTTAGAATGCTTCATTTTTTGCGTCATGGTCGCCGCGGTCGTTCGCCCCCTTGCGGACGCCGGGACCTTTGCCATTTGGTCTGTTCAGGAGATATTGCCTCGCCTCGGCGCCCCTCACGCTGGACCAGATCGTGCCGGTTGCCCCTTCGCTTTTTCCCCCAATCGAAGGTGATCCGTAGTGACCCCTCCCCCGAATGCAGCCGCTGGCGGCTGCGATTGCCTGCCCCCTCCGCCGCGACGCGAAAGCGCCGATACGCCCGCATCGCCCGCACCGACGCCGGCCTTTGTCCTGCGGTACGAGGATCGCTGGTTCGGCATCGAGAAGCGCGTCGTGTTCGACGCACCCGACACCGCAACCGCGCTGGCCCTGATCGAGCATGAACCGATCGGACGCTGGGCCGAATTGTCGCAGGATGGCGTCGTCATTTGCCGCCGCGGCGGCGAACCCGGCGATGCGGTGGATTATTGGGTCGCCGATTGAACGAGCGAGCGGCGCGCGCATAGGTGCGCCGACACGGGTGTTTATTGCGCCGCAGCGGCAGCGGCGAGCCGGTCCTTCTCGGCGCGCAATTTTTCGGTGTGGAGCAGCTTGTCGGCCATCGCCTGCCACGCCGCGGCGGCGCGCAAGTTGCGTTCGCGGACGCGGTCGAGCCCGGAAGCCTCGGCTTCTGCGGTGCAACGCTGCGCCTGGGTGAGGTAGAATTCGGTGGTGGCCGACACAGACTGCGCTCCTGAAAAAGGGTTTGGGGTCAGTCGACCATATCGGCGATCAATCGCCGGAGTTCGCGCCGCGAAAGCGTCGGGCGGCGGCGGCGCGACGGCGTCGCCGCCATGGCCTTTCCGGCCAGCGACAACGCAGGCAGTGCGGGAATGATCGAAGGATTGTTTCGAAATAAATTCATCATCTTTATCTTTGATTTTTCGTTACTTGAGTTAGGCCCGGTCAGCGCGATCGGCGCTGTCCCGGTGTGGTCGGCCCACCACCGCGTTCGCGGTAGACGAGGCGACCTTTGGTCAGGTCGTAAGGCGTCATTTCGACGCGGACCGCATCGCCAACGACCGTCCGGATGCGGAAACGCCGCATCCGGCCGGCCGTATAGACGACGACCTGATGACCATTTTCGAGCGTGACGCCGAAGCGCCCGTCGGGCAGGACTTCGTCGACCTGCCCCTCAAAGGTCATCAGTTCCTCCTTGGCCAAGATCAGGCCGACTGGAGGTTGATCGCCGAAACCTTGCCATTCTTGCCGGTTTCGAGGTCGTAGGAGACGCGCTGTTCCTTGTTCAACGTGGCCATGCCCGCGGCCTGGACCGCAGTGATGTGGACGAAGCTGTCGCCCGAGCCGTCTTCATTTTCGATGAAGCCATAACCCTTGTCCTGATTGAAGAATTTTACGGTGCCGATGGCCATGAGAGTGTTTCCTTTCACGAAAACGGGAAATCCCCCGGCAAAAGCACCGGCGGAGCTGGTAGCATGTGAAGGGAAAAGTCTGCCCCAAGGGGCCGTCAAATTCCGTCGCAGGCGACGTTAGCTTCCCGAATATGGCGGTTTTCCTTGAAAAGTCAAGGGTGGCGGATTTTAGACCCTCCCTGTGCCCCTTCGGCTGGCTCGCCAGCCACTCCGGATAAACCACCGCATAGCGCATCCGCAGGGCGTGGTGGAGGGGCGACGACGACGCGCCAGCGTCCCCTCCGCGCTGCCACCTCCCCATAGCCTTCGGCCACAGGGAGGATTGTTCAGGCTCCGTTGGCGGCGCTCAAAATTGCCCGCACGCTCGCCGTCGCAACGTCCGTGTCGAGCCCGCAGCCGAACAGGCTTTTCCCGTCCGCCGTGCGGCATTCGACATAAGCCGCGGCCTGGACATTGCTGCCCTGGCCAATCGCGTGCTCGCTGTAATCGACGATGTCCATGACCGGGCCTCCCGACTCGGCGAGCGCGGCGATGACGCTGCTCATCAGGCCGTTGCCGCGGCCGCTGACGCTGCGGGGGGCGCCGTCGATGGTGAGCTTGCCCGCGAAGATGCGGTCGGTGCCCCCGGAACCCGTGCCGTGCGTCTCCGACCAGTCGACGAGCTGGAAGCGCTTGCCCGACGTGGCGAGATAGGTGCGCTCGAACGCCTGCCAGATGTCCTCGGCGCCGAGTTCGCGGCTGCTACTGTCGGCGAGCGCCTGGACGACGTGGCTGAAGCTTGCCTGCATCTTCTTGGGCAGTTTCAGCCCCTTGTCCTGTTCGAGCACCCACGCGACGCCGCCCTTGCCCGACTGGCTGTTGACGCGGATCACCGCTTCATAGCTGCGCCCCAGATCGGCGGGGTCGATGGGCAGGTAAGGGACTTCCCAGCGTTCGTCATTCTGGCGTTCGCGCGCGGCGAAGCCCTTTTTGATCGCGTCCTGATGACTGCCCGAAAAGGCGGTGTAGACGAGCTCGCCGCCATAGGGGTGGCGCGGGTGGACGGGCAGATTGTTGCAATATTCGACCGTCGCGATGACTTCGTCGATGTTCGAGAAGTCGAGCCCGGGGTCGACGCCCTGCGTGTACATGTTGAGCGCGACAGTGACGAGGCAGGTGTTGCCGGTGCGCTCGCCATTGCCGAACAAACAGCCCTCGACGCGGTCGGCGCCCGCGAGCAGGCCGAGTTCGGCCGCCGCGACGCCGGTGCCGCGGTCGTTGTGGGTGTGCAAGGATATGATCGCGGCGTCGCGATTGGGCAGGTTCTTTGCGAAATATTCGATCTGATCGGCGTAAATGTTCGGCGTCGCCGCCTCAACCGTCGCGGGGAGGTTGAGGATGATCGGGTTTTCGGCCGTGGGATGGAGAATGTCCATCACCGCCTCGCAGCATTCGAGGCTGAAATCGAGTTCGGTGGTCGAGAAGCATTCGGGGCTGTATTGAAAACGCCAGTCGGTGCCGGGCAGGCGCGCGGCATTGTCGCGCAGCTGCTTTGCGCCCTCGATCGCGATCGCCTTGATGTCGGCCTTGTCCATGCCGAACACGATCTTGCGCCACGCAGGCGCGACGGCGTTATAGACGTGGACGATCGCGGTTTTTGCGCCCTCCAGGCTGTCGAAGCTGGTGCGGATGAGGTCGGCGCGGCTTTGCGTCAGCACCTGCGGCGTCACATCGTCGGGGATGCGGCCCGATCGGACGAGACCCTGGATATAGTCGAAGTCGGTCGCGCCGCTGGCCGGAAAGCCGACCTCGATTTCCTTGAACCCAGCCTTGACCAAGAGGTCGAAGAAGCGCGTCTTTTTCTCGGCATCCATCGGGTCGATCAGCGACTGGTTGCCGTCGCGCAGGTCGGTCGAGAGCCAGATCGGGGCCTTTGTGGTGACGCGGGAGGGCCATTCGCGGGTCGCCAGGGGAACCTGCGGGAAGGCGCTGTACTTGACCGAAGGGTCGCGGAGCATGGTCATGTCGGTATAACTTCTTCTGGTGGTTGCGTCGGTGTCGGTCGGACCCTTGAGCGGGTGGCCGCGACAGCTGCGCAGCCACTGTCACGCCCAAGGGCGTGTAAGTCGCAGAAGAAGAAGGGCGCCCGTACGCATGGGCGCCCTAGTGATGCAAAATGTCGCGCTTGGCAAGGGGGGAGTGTGAAAATTGCGTGTGACCATGCTTCCGCCATCCCGGCGAAGGCCGGGATCCCGACTTATGGCAAGGACGCACCGGCGAGATCCCGGCCTTCGCCGGGATGACGAATAGAGGGGTCAGCCCGTCACCCATTCGACCCTGGGATCATGGAAGTCGACCACGTCGGCGAGTTCGCTGACGTTGGGGTAGCCATAGCCGACGAGGTTGATGAAGGTCTGGATATTGAGCGCGAGCGCCGCGGCCTTGACCGGCACCGGGCTTTGGTTGTTCGAAAAATTATTGTTGCAATAGATGAGGACCGGGCGGTTCGCGTCGGGGCCGATCACCGCGGCGAGGCTGTCGGCGGTGAAATCGGTGAGCGGCAGGTTGACCGCGCCCCTGATATGGCCGCGCTGAAAGGCGTCTTTCGAGCGCGCGTCGAGGAGCAGCGTGCCGGGACGCGCCGCCGCGGCCTTGAAGGCGTCGAAGGCGAGCAGGCGCTGCGCGCGCTGCGGCGCGACGCTGGCGGTGAGCGCCTCGAACGCCGGATAATCGATCTGCGGATTTGCCTGTGCCAGCGCGGGCGCGGCGGCGGTGAGGGCGAGAAGCAGGGTATGGCGCATATGATCCTCCCTTCAAGGAGGGGACGCTACGCCGCGCGGGCTGGCCCTGCGATGAACGGGAAAATGCCGCCGGGCGGTGCACGAGACGCGCCGCCCGGCGCAGGGCAGGGGATCGTCGCGGGAGGCTCAGGCGGCTTCGCTGGCGTCGTCGTCCTCGTCCCAGGGTTCGTAGATCTCGTCCTCGATCATGTTGTCGACGGCGTGGACCCGCACGCCGATGCACCAGTCGTCAAGCGGGCCTTCCCACGCGGCCTCGACCGCTGTGAGCGCGTCGGCACCCGCGTCGGACGGGCGATCGCCGACGAGGTCGAAATCCTGCACCCCGTCGTCGGGCGGGGTGATATAGACATGCGGGTCGAGCCGGACGCGGCTCCAGCCCGCGGTGGGGACAAGCCCCTCGGCCTCGACGGTCAGCAGCGGGTTTTCCTCGTCGCCGCCGATGAAGGCGGTGACTTCGACAATTTCGCGTACCAGTTCGCTCATCACACGGCTCCTGTACGAAAAGGGGCGGGACCGGCGCTGGTCCCGCCCCCTTTTACGCGGCGCATGTGACAGATTGGGGAGCGGGCCGGTGCCGCCCTTTCTTGCGAAGCGCTTACTGCTTTTCGAACGCGGCGTGGATTTCGAGCTCGACTTCGTCGCTGACCGCCGGAATGCCGTAGCTGATGCCGAAATCGCTGCGCTTGATCGTCGCTTCGGCCTGGAAGCCGACGGTCTCCTTCTTGTTGAAGGGATTGGTCCCGGCGCCGTGGAAGTCGACGTCGAGCGTGACGGGTCTGGTCACGCCGTTCAGCGTCAGATTGCCCGTGACCTTGGCCTCGTCGCCGTCATCGTCGAGTACAACGGCGGTCGACACGAATTTGGCGTCGGCGGGGGCGGCGCCGAAAAAGTCGGGCTTGCCGCCGTCCTTGCCCGCGCGCAGCAGATGGCCGGTCAGCCCGGCGCTGGCGGTGGTGACTTTGGCGACGGGGATCGTCACGTCGACCTTCGCCGCGGCCGGATTCGCGGGGTCAATGACGAGCGTACCCGCGACGTCGCCGAAAATGCCGCTATATTTGCTGAAGCCGAAATGGTCGACTTCCCACACGACCATCGTGTGTCCCGGATCGGCCGCGTAGGTGCCGGCGGTGACGCGCGACTTGTCGGGGGCGCCGGGCGCCGAGCCGCCTTGTGCGACGACGATGGGCGTCACGACGGCGGCGGCGAGCGCGAAGGCGACAAGGGGGAGGGGGCGACGCATGAGCAAATCTCCTGTTGGGGAAGGAAAAGGCTAGGCGCGCGGGCCGCCCTGCGTCAACCAGCGTTCGAGAAACGCTGGGTTTCACCAAGGCCCTGACCCTGGGCCCGATCAGCGCGCGCGGCGCGCCTCGAACCACTGCCGCAGCGCAAGCGCGGCGCAGCCGGTATAGCCGTAGCTGCCGACGGGCGAGCAGCTGTCGGGGCGCGTCTGGCGCGCGATATTTTCATACCCCTCGACCGCCGAGGCCCAGCTGCCGCCGCCCGCGGGGGCGTCGTCCTTGAGCTCCTCGCGCAATTCCTGGGGCACGCGATAGCGATCGCCCTCGGGCCGCTGCGCGCACACGATGATCTCGCCCTCCTGCGGTTCGGGGCAGGGTTCATCGCCGAAGGTATAGAGGACCGAGGTGCGCTGCGGCGGCTCGCTCGATTGCGCGAGGCTTTCGTTCCCCTGCGCCAGCCCGGGGACGGAGAGCATGGCCGCAAAGGGCAGGAGAAGCGCGCCGGTTCTTGTCATCATTCTCGCATTCCCGCGCCCCGCTACCCCGCAGCCACCATCGCCCGCGAAGATGAACCTAAGCCGAACCGGCGGCGTAACCCACTGGCGCCGCGCGCCGAACCCGGATTGGGCGACCGCGACCGGCATGATGTCGAAGGGGCCGAAGTGGAGATTGGAAGATGAAATACAATGCCCCGTTGCTGCGGGCGGCTGCCGCGTTCGCTCCTCTGTCGCTGATCGTGGTGGCACCCAATGCCGCTGCGAAACCCGTCTATATCGGGGTCGAGGGCGGCAATGTTGCGGTGAGCGGTTATGACGCGGTGAGCTATCTCATCGGCGACGGCGTGCCGGTGAAGGGGAGCGCCGACTTCGCGGTCGAGCACGACGGCGCGGTCTATCATTTTGCGAGCGCCGTGAATGCCGCGCGCTTCGCTGCCGATCCCGGGGCGTTTGTACCGCAATATGGCGGGCACTGCGCGTGGGCGATGGCACGCGGCTATCTCGCGCCTGGCGACCCGCTGGCCTATGCGGTTGTCGACGGCAAGCTGTACCTGAATTTCAACCAGGCAGTGAAGACGAAGTGGGACGCCGATCGCGCCGGCTTTATCGCGGCGGCGGAAAAGAATTGGGCGGCGATGCCGGAGGATGCGAAGTTCGGAGGGTGATGGGGCGGGATTGGGGTGGAAGGCCGACATCTTCAGTTCCGTCATCCCGGCGCAGGCCGGGATCTCGCCGGTGCGGCAAAACGACGGGGTGAGATCCCGGCCTTCGCCGGGATGACAATGAGAGAAGGGTCCGCTTTCGGTCGATTCCGGTCATTCGGCCCAGACCGCGGCGAACAGTGCAAACGGGTTGAGGAGTAGCAATCGATCCTCCCTGTCGCGCAGCGATGGGGAGGATTGGGCGGTAGCAATCGGGCGGTGCCTGTCATTCGATCCACAGGCCCTGATCCGGCTTAATCCGCTATTGCAAATGATTTGCACTAACATATAAGTGCCACACGCTGCGGGCAGATTCGCCGCTGCTTTTCGGTTTCAGGGGCGCAAGCAATTCTGCGTGGACCCGGCGCCGGAATTCCGCTTTGGGCATCGCCAACGCCGGAGCCGTGCCGATTTTCGGGTGCGGCCGGTGCGACGATTATCAGGAAAGCCGTTAAACGACATGAGTGACCGTATTGCCGCCGCCGCCAAGCTGGCCCCCTCCGCCTCGCTGACCGTCGAGCAGGTGCGGTCGGTGCGCCACTGGAACGAACATCTGTTCAGCTTCACGATCACGCGGCCGCCAAGCTTTCGCTTCCGGTCGGGCGAATTTGTGATGATCGGGCTGCCGGGCGAGGGGCGGCCGTTGCTGCGCGCCTATTCGATCGCCAGCCCCGCCTATGCCGACGAGCTGGAATTTCTGTCGATCAAGGTGCCGGGCGGCCCGCTGACCTCGCGGCTTCAGCTGATCGAGCCGGGCGATCCCGTCTATCTCGGCCGCAAGCCGACGGGAACGCTGGTTGCCGACGCGTTGCTCCCCGGCAAGCGGCTGTTCATGCTGTCGACCGGCACGGGGCTTGCGCCTTTCCTGAGCCTGGCGCGCGATCCCGATATTTACGACCGTTTCAACCAGATTCAGCTTGTCCATTGCGTACGACAGGTCAGCGACCTGGCGTTCCGCGACGAGCTGGAAAGCCAGCTGGCGGGCGATCCGCTGGTGCAGGATCAGGCGCTGCTGCAATTCCATTATCTGCCCACCGTGACGCGCGAGCCGTTCCGCACCACGGGACGCATCGACGCGCTGATCGACGATGGATCGCTGTTCGGCCATCCGCTGACCGGCCCCGCGCAGTTCGACCCCGCGGCCGACCGCATCATGATGTGCGGCAGCATGGCGATGATCCGCGACCTGCAAGCGCGTTTCGAGGCGCTGGGGTTCAACGAAGGATCGAATGCGTCGCCGGGCGATTTCGTGATCGAGCGCGCGTTCGTGGGGTAATCAGCCCACGGTTGGCTTCTGCTCAAGACGTCCCAGACCTACCCTTTGTGTAGTCCGCTACGCCGGGCGATGGGCCCGTGCCTTCGCAGGGGCGCGGTGGTGGACGGTGGGACGCCGCGCGCTCTCCTCCCCCTTGCACCGGGCGCGGCTTTCGCGCAATCGGGTGGGGGAGAGGGAGCCGGCGTGACGAGGATCGACGACAATCCGCCGGGGTTGCTGGCGCGCGGCGTGCGCCGCCTGCTGCTGTTGCTGTACCGCGCACGCGGGTGGAAGGCCGTCGGCGTGGTGCCCGAGCCGCGGCGGTTCATCATCATCGCAGCGCCGCACACGAGCAATTGGGACTTCGTCAATTTCCTGGGACTGACCGCAGACCTTAAGCTCCGGCCCTATTTCATGGCGAAGCTGTCGCTGTTCCGCTGGCCGATCGGCGGCTTTATCCGTCAGATGGGCGGCGTTCCGGTCGACCGGCGCGGCGGCGGCGATGTCGTCGCGCAGATAGTCGCCGAATTTGCGCGGCGAAGCGAGTTCATGCTGACCGTCGCGCCCGAGGGGACGCGCGGCAAGTCGGCGAAATGGCGCACCGGATTTTACCAGATCGCGCTCGCCGCCAAGGTGCCGCTGGTTGTCGGGCTGATGGATTATGGCACCAAGACCGGGGGGCTGGGCCCGCTGATCTGGCCGACGGGCGATTTTCGCGCCGACATGCAAAAGGTGCTTGCGGTCTATAAAAGCTGTATCCCCAAATATCCCGAGCGCGCGGTGCGTTCGATCGAGGACATCGTCGGTGCCGACGCGGAAAGGGATGGGCAGAGATGAGCGAGGCCTTTGGACTTCTGGCGGTCAATTTTGCGGGGCTGCTTGCGGTGATCCTGCTGCTCTGGGCGCTTGCGGTGACGATCCGCGACGTGTCGTTCATCGACGCCTTCTGGGCGTTCGGCATGGTGCTGCTGGCGTGGGGAAGCGCGTGGCAGGCGGGGATCGAGGGCGGCCATGCGAAGCTGCTCCTTGGCCTGACCTCGCTATGGGGACTGCGGCTCGCGATCCACCTCGCGCGCCGCTGGGTGCGCGAGGGCGAGGACCCGCGTTATGCCAAGATTCTGGCGGCGACGATGGAGAAGCGCGGGTGGAGCTGGGCGAAGGCGGCGCTGCTGACCGTGTTCCTGACGCAGGCGCCGCTGCTGTTCATCACCTGTTTGCCTTCGCAGATCGGCATCTGGGCGAGCGGGGGCGACAGCGTCGGCATCCTCGGCTGGGTCGGCGCGGCGGCGGCGCTGACGGGCATCGCGTTCGAAAGCATCGGCGACGCGCAGCTCCATGCCTTTCGTCAGAATCCCGCGAACAAGGGGCAGGTGCTCGACACGGGGCTGTGGCGTTACACGCGCCATCCCAATTATTTCGGCGATGCGCTGAGCTGGTGGGGGATGTGGATCGTCGTGCTCGACATCGGCTGGCAGCCGGCGCTGGCGAGCCTGATCGGCCCGGCCTTCCTGACCTTCACGCTGACCAAATGGTCGGGCAAGGCGCTGCTCGAAAAGGGGCTGCACAAGACGCGGCCACATTATGCCGCCTATGTCGCGCGCACATCGGGGTTTGTGCCATGGCCGCCAAAGACGAAGGGTTAGGCGGCGCGGCGACCGCGGCCGATGCGGCGGCGCTGGGCGATGCGCCGCGCATCCGTGCGATTCTGACGCGCGCGGCGCGCGCGGGGCGCAGCGTCAGCTATTCGGACCTGCTTGGCGAACTGGGGTTCCGCTTTACGCGGCCCAAGATGCGCGCGCTGTGCAAGACGCTGGGCGAAGTCGACCGGCTGTGCGCGGCGGACGGCGAGCCCGACCTTGCCGTGCTGGTGGTGCGCGAGAGCGACCGGTTGCCGGGGCAGGGGTGGTGGGTCGGCGGGACGGCGCTGCTCCTCGGCTATGACGGGCCGTGGGAGGGCGCGGCGGCGGCGCGCTTCATCCGCGAGCAGCAGCAGGCGGTGTTCGATTATTGGAAGGAGCGCTGATCCCAGGAAAAAGGGGGCCGGCGAACCGGCCCCCAGTTTGTCTTTCCGGTAATCGAAAGGAAATTTACCAGAAGAAATCATAGATCACGTCGACGACCTCGCCGCTGTAGGTGTCGACGAGCAGCGCGTCGTCATAATAGCGGATCCAGCGATAGCCCCCATAGGCGGGCGGCAGGCGGTAATAGCCGGGGTCGTTGATCCAGTAGCGCGGGCTGTAGAACAGCGAACCCAGCGTGAAACCGATGCTGAAGCGCGTGTAGTTATAGCCGCGATAGGGATTGTAATAGCGCGGCATCCGGTAATAGCTGCGGTGCCGGTCACGGTAGCTGCGCCAGTCGTAGCGGCGGTCGCTGCGCCAGTCGCGGTTCCAGCGATTGTGATTCCGGTCCCAGCGGTCGTGGCGTCCGTCGCGATAACGCCGGTCGACATAGCCGTTGCGGTTGCGGTCCCAGCGTCGGTCGACGCGATTGTCGTCGTTGCGATCCCAGCGCCGGTCGAGTTCGCCGTCGCGGTTGCGATCCCAGCGCCGGTCGACGCGATTGTTGTTGTTGCGGTCCCACTGGCGATCGACCTGGCCATCGCGGTTGCGGTCCCAGCGGCGGTCGGTGCGGCCGTCGCGGTTGCGGTCATAGGCGTTGCCGCGATTGCGCTCCGCCTGGCGCGCTTCGCGCTGCTGCTGCCATTGCTGGCGCTGCGCCTGGCGTTGCCGGTCGTCGCCGCGGCCCTGCCATTGCCGGCGTTGCTCGCTGCGCCGCTCGGCGCGCATTTCGCTGCGCTGTTGCGGGCGGGCCTCGCCGCCGCGATTGCCGCCGCGGCGCACTTCGGGACCGCGCGGTCCGCGGTCGCCGCGATGCGTCCGCTCGCCGTCGCCGCGCTGCGCGATCTGGACCCGTTCGCCCGATGCCTGTGCGGCGGCGGGCGCGATCGGCGTCAGGATCGTTGCGGCCAGGAGCAACCCTCCGAACATCTGTTTCATCTCGCCATTCTCCAACTCGTGTCCCGTTTGCTGGAGACGCCAGCCGGGATGATGAATCGAGTCTTACCAGCGGCAAGCTGATCGCTTACTGACCGCGCCGTTGCCTGCGGTTCAGCTTTTGGGGCGGAGCGCCGGGACGGCGCGCGCGGCGTCTTCGGGACGGATGCCCGGGGGCGGCGCGGCGGCGATGCGTTCCTCGCCGCGCATCACCCGCGCCGCGAGCCGGATCGCGGTGCGGACGCGCGGATAGGTGCCGCAGCGGCAGATATTGGTGATCGCGGCATCGACCTCGGCATCGCTGGGGTTGCTGTTCTTGCGAAGCAGCGCGGCCGCCGCCATGATCATCCCCGACTGGCAGAAACCGCATTGCGGCACCTGCTCGGCAACCCACGCCTGTTGCACCGGATGGCTGCGGTCGCGTGCAAGTCCCTCGATCGTCGTGACGAAGCGGCCCTCGCATTCGGCGATGGTGACGAGGCAGCTGCGGATCGCCTCGCCGTCGATGTCGACGGTGCACGCGCCGCATTCGCCCGTGCCGCAGCCATATTTGGTGCCGGTCAGGTTCGACGCGTCGCGCAGCGCCCACAAGAGCGGCGTTTCGGGGTCCATGCGATATTCGACCGGGCGGTCGTTGACCGAGAATCGCGTCATGCCGCCCCTGTTAGCGCAGCGAGCGGATTAGTCACGCCAGCTTGTGTCGATCTTGTCGACCTTGCGCACCATCGCATCGAATTCGGCCTTGCCCGACTGGCCGGGGATGGCCGCCATATAAAGGTCGCGCTGGTGGACCTTGATGACGTCTTCGCCGACGAGGACGGGCTTGCCCATGCTCATCGTTGCGAGCTGGATTTCGCACGCGCGCTGGAGCGCCCAATATTTGATGAAGGCGTCGGTGAGAGACTTGCCCATGACGACGGGGCCGTGATTCTTGAGCATCAGGATGCGCTTGTCGCCGAGATTCTTGACGAGCCGCTCTCCCTCTTCCTCGCGCACCGTCACGCCCTCGAAATCATGATAGGCAAGCTGGCCCATGAAGTTGCAGGCATAGAAATTGGTCGGTTGCAGCCCGCCCTCGAGCCCGCAGACCGCCATCGTCGCGGTGGTGTGCGTGTGGATGATCGCGTGCGCGTCGGGCAGTACGCGGTGGAACAGGCTGTGCTGGACAAAACCCGCCTTGTTGACGTGCCAGGGATTATCCTCGTCCAGCTTGTTGCCGTCGATGTCGATCTTGATCAGGTTCGACGCACAAACCTCGCTGAAATGCAGGCCATAGGGGTTGATGAGGAAGGCGCCTTCCTGATCGGGAAGCTTGACCGTGATATGGTTGAAGATCATCTCGTCCCAGCCCATCATCGCAAAGATGCGGTAGCACGCGGCAAGCTCCTGCCGTGCCGTCCATTCGGCTTCGCTATATTTGCTGTTGCGCTTGAGCTGGGTCGCCATGTTCCTGTCCCTTGGATGATTGGTTTCGTCCTGCCACCTATGCCACAAGCCACCCGGTCGGCACAATCCCGCGGGTAGCCCGAGCAAAGCCACCGCGGCGCCGAGGCGCTTCGCCGCCTTTATGCTTGCATTTCGGCGCGAATCCCTTTAGTCCGCCCTCAACCGGAACGTCGCGTTTTCGCGGCGCTCTTTTTATTGCCCGAGTATCGGCGGTTTGCGGTGGGCCGGATGACCCGGTGGCCAAAACCGTTTTGACGAACAGGAGACGACACGGCGTATGCAGATCATCGTTCGCGACAATAATGTCGACCAGGCCCTTCGCGCGCTCAAGAAGAAGCTGCAGCGTGAGGGCGTGTATCGCGAAATGAAGCTGCGCCGTCATTACGAAAAGCCCAGCGAAAAGCGCGCCCGCGAGCGCGCCGCCGCTGTCCGCCGCGCCCGCAAGATGGAGCGCAAGCGGATGGAGCGCGACGGGATCAAATAAGACCCGTTCCCGTTGGGGATCCAGTTCGGACAGAGGGCGCTGCGGCAACGCGGCGCCCTTTTTCGTTTGGGGGCGGCGGGCTAATGTTCTCACCTTCCGTCATTCCGGCGAAGGCCGGAATCTCGCCCTTGGCTTCTTGACGCGGCGGCGAGATCCCGGCCTTGGCCGGGATGACAATTGGAGAAAATTGGTCAGCGTTCTATGCAGCCGTGGCATCCCTTGCCCCTCCGTCAGCGACCTTGCGGCTGCCACCACCCCATCGCTCCGCGACAGGGAGGAATGGTGATGCCCTATTTCTTCAGCCCGATCTCGCGCAGGCGTTGTTGCAGATAATCGTCGGCGGTGATCGGCGCCGGGTAAAGGTTCGGGTGGTCGGCGTCGATGCAGTTTTCGAGCGTTTCGATCAGATAGTCCGAACGGAAATGGAGGAAAAAGGGCATCGAATAGCGCGCGATGCCGGCGCGGCCGGCGTCGGGGTTGCGGACGCGGTGCGTCGTCGAGGGCAGGCGGTTGTTGGTCAGCCGCTGGAGCATGTCGCCGACATTCACCGCCATCGCGCCCGGCGGCGGCGAGACGGGAAGCCAGCTGCCGTCCTTGTCGAGAATTTCGAGCCCCGCTTCCTCGGCGCCGAGCAGCAGCGTGATCGTGTTGATGTCCTCATGCGCTTCAGCGCGGATGCCCTTCGCGGGACCCTCGACCGGCGGATAGTGGAGGAGGCGCATCACGCTGTTGCCGTCGCGCACCGTGTCGTCGAAGAAATCGGGCGCAAGGCCGAGATAGCGCGCAATGCCCGCAAGGAGTTGGCCGCCGACGCGGTCGAATTCGGCAAAGAGCGTGTCATAGACGGCGCGGAATCCCGCGATCTCCTCCGGCCAGACATTGTTCGGTTGCTGCGCGGCAAGCGGGTGGCCGGGCGGCAGGTCGCGCCCGACGTGCCAGAATTCCTTAAGATCGACTTCTTTCGCGCCCTTGGCGATTTCGGTGCCGAAGGGCGTATAGCCGCGCGCGCCGCCGCCGCCGGGGATATGATAGGCGCGCTTCACCTCTTCCGGCAGCGCAAAGAAAGCCTTGGCTTTCGCCCAGGCGTCGTCGATCAGTGCGGGGTCGATGCCGTGATCGGTGATCATCGCGAAGCCGAAGCGTTCGAACGACCCCCCGAAATCAGCCGCGAACCGGTCGGCGGGGAGCGACATGGAAATGACGGGAACGGCAGCGGTCATGCGATGAAAGTCCATTCGATAAGGGGCGGCGCCACGTAGCGCATCATGACTCGCGATTTAGGCGCTGAGGCGCGCGGGTTAAAGGGAAAAAGGCAGTTCCGTCGGCCGCGCGGCTCGGCTAAGCCCCGCGTATGGCAAAGCAATATTGGCTGATGAAATCCGAACCCGACGCCTATGCGTGGGACCAGCTCGTCAAGGACGGCACCGGCATCTGGGACGGGGTGCGCAACCACACCGCGAAGCTCAATATGATGGCGATGAAAAAGGGCGACGAAGCGCTGTTTTATCATAGCAATATCGGCAAGGAATGCGTCGGGATCATGGAGATCACCGAAGAAAGCTTTCCCGACCCCACCGCCGACGAAGGATCGCCGTGGGTCGTAGTGCGCGTCGCGCCGATGCGTGCGCTGGCGCATCCGGTCACGCTGGCGGCGATCAAGGCCGAGCCGCGCCTGGCCGACATGGACCTGATCCGCCAGTCGCGCCTGTCGGTCGGGCGCGTGACCGCGGCCGAGTGGAAGCTGATTTTGAAGATGTCGGAAAAGTCCGAGGGCTGATTTTTCCTCCCCATCCCCGCGCGACAGGAAGGAAGTCTCAGCCTTCGCGCAATTTCGCTTGCAGATGCGCCGCCACCGCCGGGTGGAGCGGGTGGAGAAATTCGCAGCCGTAATTATTGCCGTCAGAACGGCGGACGATAGCTTCGAGCGGCTGGAGGCCGGGGAGGTTCACCCAGATTCGCTTGCCGATTTGCGGCCGGAAGAAGGTGATCATGCGAAAGCCGGTCGACGACAGGTCGTGCAATTCGACGTCGAAAGGGTTGAGCCCCGGTTCGCGATAGCGGGCGCGGGCGCGGACGGGCGCGCGTTCGGCGCCGCGGGCGGCCTTGGGTCTGGCGCTGACTTCGGCGGTGTGATTCCCCAGCACAGATTGATTCCTGCATCGCTATCGACACGATGCTTTTACGGCCGCGTTGGTTAGCGCAAAGTGAAAAGATATGGTGAAGAGCGCTTATGCGGGGTGGTCGCCGACCGTCATAAACTGTCCCGGAAAGGGACGGATGAGCGCGAGCGCGGCGCGCCACTCGCCGGTGAGCCATGCCGCATGATCGGCGGCCGCCAGGATCGCCGGCATTCCCTGGGGCCGATATTGGGCGACGAGGCGGTTGGCATCGGTGGTAAGCATCGCAAAACAGGGCCAATCCTCGGTCGGGCGGAGGATGCCCGCGAAGGCGAAAAGTGGCTGATCGGGCACCGAAAACCAGCGCTGTTGCCGGCTCCCTTCAGGGCCCGACCAGAGCGCGAAGGCGGTCGCGGGAATCAGGACGCGCAGTTCGGCATGGCGCAGCGTGCCGATCCAGAAGGGGCTCGTCAGGTTGCGCACACGGGTGAAGCGCCGGTCGCCCTGCGGCGGCGGCGGGACGCCCCATAGCGCCGGGCGGAGATGACGCCGCGATCCGCCGCGCCCGTCGCTGACGATCACCGGCGCGGGGCGGCCGGGCGTCACATAGTCGCCGGTCCAGGGATCATCGCCCGCTTCGGCGCCGAAAACCGCGGCGATCCGCGCCGCCGGGGCGTCGAGTCGGTAGTGACTGGACACCCGCCAGTCAGTCGGCCGGGCGCACGCGTCCGCGCCCGGCCTTGACCGCGCTGCGCGCCTTCTTGCTGTCGACGCGGCGTGCCTTGGCCGCCTTGCTCGGCTTGGTCTTGATCCGGCGTTCGGGGCGGATGAGCGCGGCATCGATGAGTTCGGAGAGGCGCGCGCGTGCGTCGGCGCGGTTCGCCTCCTGCGTACGGAAACGGCGCGCGAGTATGACAAGCTCGCCGTCGCCGGTGAGCCGACTGCCCGCGAGCGCTTTCAGCCGGCGAAAGGCGTCGGGGGCGAGGCCGAGCGCGTAGACGTCGACGCGAAGCTGGCACGCGGTCGCGACCTTGTTGACATTCTGGCCACCCGGTCCCGACCCCGCGAGAAACTTCTCGCGGATCGCATGTTCGGGGATATCAGCCACGGGTCGGCGCCGCACCCTCGGGCGCCGCGAACCCCAGCGCGGCAAAGACGTCGGGGAAGGGCGCTTCGGCGATTACTGGCGGCTTGACGTCACGTTTGACGACCAGCCGTTCGGCGTGGAGCAGGGTGCGATCGCGGGCGCCGCCGCGGCCGTATACGGGATCGCCGACGAGCGCGAAGCCCAGCCCCTCGAGCGCGTGGACGCGCAATTGATGCGTGCGGCCGGTTTCGGGGCGGAAACGGAGCAGCGCGCGGCCGCCCACGACCGCGAGCTTTTCCCAATGCGAGATCGAGGGCTTGCCGGCCGGGTCGACGATCATGCGCCAGCCCGCCTCGGCGGTTGAGGTCTTGGCGAGCGGCAGGTCGATCGTCCCGCCGTCGTCGGCGGGAACGCCGTCGACGATCGCGAGATATTGTTTTTCGACCTCGCGATTTTCAAAGGCGCGGGTGAAGCGGCCGTGCGCCTTGGGATTGCGGGCGAGGAGCAGGCAGCCCGAGGTGTCGCGGTCGAGCCGGTGGACGGCGAGCGGCCAGCGTTTGAAGCCAAAACGCAGCGTATCGAGATGGTTTTCGAGGGCCAGGCTGCCGTCGCGCGGGGCGTCGACGGGAAGGCCGGCGGGCTTGTCGATGACAAGCGCTTCGCCGTCGAGGAAGAGGACGCGGTCGGAAAGGAGCATGGCGCGCTATAGGATGCGCCGCGCGCGGGTGGAAGAGCAAAGGGGATTGGGGCAGCCCCCGGTCATCCCGGCCTTCGCCGGGATGACGGGGGGGGGGACTTGATCCTAGCGCTTCATGCACTGGCGCGGGTCGTCGCGCTTATATTCGCTGCAGTTCCACAGTGCTTTTTCAAACCCGGCCTTGTCGTCGCGGAGGTAGGAAAAGCTCATCGCCGCGCGCTGCGTATCGCTCATCGCGTCGCTGTCGGGTTTGAGCATCGGGTTGGTCCAGCCCATGAACTTGCAATAGGGCTGTTCGCCGCAGAGGCGCAGCGCGGTGGTGACGAAGCTTTCGGGCGCGACGCGGCGGTCGAGCTGGATATAGATGGTGTCGCGGCCCGCGGCATCGCCGAGCCCGGCAACGACGCGCGCCTCGCCCACCGCGGCATTGGCGTCGGCAGGGGCCGAACCCGCGGGCAGGCCGAGCGCGAGCGCGTGGAGCGGCGAAATCGCGGCGAGCTTGGCAACCGGGCCGTCGCCGCCCGACACCGCGCCGCGAAACGCGCCCGGCGTGCCCCAAAAGCCCGGCCAGCGAAAAAAGAGGTGGGTGCCCTCGATCGCGATCTTTTCCAGGCTGTCGCTCCAATAGGGGCGCACCCAATCGGTGTGATAATGCGTTGCGAGCCCGACGCGCGGATAGGTGCCGCCCGACAGCATCAGGTCGGCGTTATTGCGCGCGCGCTGCCACGCCGCGTCCGAATAGCGCCGCGCGAGCGCGCCGTCGCAGGTGAAGGTGAACTGGCATCCGGTCGTGCGTTCGGACCCTTCGAACACGACGCCGCAGATCGATTTGGGAAAGGCGGGGTGGCGCGCACGATTGATCACAACCTGGCCCACCGCCTGCTGCCCGCGCGCGTCGTCCCCCGCCTCGTAGAGCATCGCCGCTGCGAGGCAGTCGCGCGCCCGCGCCCGCGCGTCGCCGTTGCCCGCGTAGACGAAGGGACGCGGCGCGGCAAAGCCGCGGGTGACGAGCGCGATAGCGGCATTTTGCGCGCGCGCGTCGGCTTCGGTGACGGGGGCGAGCACCATCGGCGGCGCTTCGGGCACGACGTTGGCGGGCGGCGCGACCTGGCGCGGTTGCGCGATACGCCCGACGCGATCGCCGCTTGCATGAAGCACGGCGCCGATCGCGAACGCGGCGAGCAGGACGAACAGCCAGCCCGTCCAGTCGCGTCGCCACGACGCCGACCGATCGCTTGTCGCGTCCATGGTGCGGGATCAGATTTCCGGCAGGAAGTCGGGCACCGACAAATAGCGCTCGCCGGTGTCATAGTTGAACCCGAGCACGCGGCTGCCCGGCGGCAGTTCGGCGAGCTTTTGCGCGATCGCGGCAAGGGTCGCGCCCGACGAGATGCCGACGAGCATCCCCTCTTCGGTCGCGGCGCGGCGCGCAAAATCCTTGGCGGCGGCGGCGTCGACCTTGATCACCCCGTCGAGCAGGTCGGTGTGCAGGTTGCGCGGGATGAAACCGGCGCCGATACCCTGGATCGGGTGCGGTGCAGGCTGGCCGCCCGAAATGACCGGCGAGGCTTCGGGTTCGACCGCGAAAACCTTGAGGTTCGGCCAATGCTCTTTCAGGAATTGCGCGCAGCCGGTGATGTGGCCGCCGGTGCCGACGCCGGTGATCAGCACGTCGATCGGCGTATCCTTGAAATCGGCGAGGATTTCGGGGCCGGTGGTGCGGACATGGACGTCGACGTTCGCGTCATTTTCGAACTGCTGCGGCATCCAGGCACCCGGCGTCGTCTCGACCAGCTCGATCGCGCGTTCGATCGCGCCCTTCATGCCCTTTTCGCGCGGGGTGAGGTCGAAGGTTGCACCATAGGCGAGCATCAGCCGACGGCGTTCGACCGACATCGATTCAGGCATGACCAGGATGAGCTTGTAACCCTTGACGGCCGCTGCCATCGCAAGGCCGATGCCCGTGTTTCCCGAGGTCGGTTCGACGATGGTGCCGCCTTCCTTGAGGTTGCCGTCGCGCTCCGCCGCCTCGATCATCGCGAGGCCGATGCGGTCCTTGATCGACCCGCCAGGGTTGCTGCGTTCGGACTTCACCCAGACTTCGGCGTCGGGGAACAGCTTTGCCACGCGAATGTGCGGCGTGTTGCCGATCGTTTCGAGGATGGAATTGGCTTTCATGTCGATCCTGCCTTGAATTGGGGTTCAAAGGTGCGCGCGCGGCGCAGTTCGGGGAATATCCATGCCCATAGCGCCGTCACGCCGATCGCGCCAGCGCCGCCGATCACCACCGCGCCCACCGGACCCAGCGCCGCGGCCATCGCGCCCGCGCGCATTTCGCCAAGCTCGTTCGAGGCCGAGATGGCCAGCCCCGACGCGGCGCTGACGCGGCCGCGCATATGGTCGGGGGTGTTGAGCTGGATCAAGGTGCCGCGCACGAAGACCGAGAACATGTCGGCGGCGCCCATGACGACGAGCAGGGCGAGCGAGAGGAGGAGGCTGGTGGAGAAGCCGAAGGCGACGGTTGCCGCGCCGAACACTGCGACCGCCCACAGCATCTTGACCCCGACATTGCGTTCGATCGGACGGATCGCGAGTCCGACCGCGACCGCAACCGAACCAAAGGCGACCGCCGCGCGCATCAGCCCCGCGCCCTCTGGTCCCGCATCGAGCAGGTCGCGCGCAAAGACGGGGAACATGGCGGTTGCCCCGGCAAGCAGCACCGCGAACAGGTCGAGCGTGATCGTGCCCAAGAGGAAGCGTTCGACCCACACGAATTGCAACCCGTCGACCATTTCGCGCAGCGGGTGGCGGCGGACCTCGGCGGGCGGCGGCTGCACGGGGCGCACGCGGCTGAGGGTAAGGGCCGAAATGCCCAGGAGCGCGGCGGCGAAGACATAGACCGAGGCGGGATGCGCGGCATAGATGAGCCCGCCCGCCGCGGGGCCGATCACCGAGGCGGACTGCCACGCGATGCTGCTCATCGCGATTGCGCGCGGCAGCACCGCGGCGGGGACGATGTTGGGCGCGATCGCGCTCATCGCCGGGCCCGAAAAGACGCGCGCGACGCCGTGCAATGCCGCAAGCGCGAAGAGCAGCCACAGCGTCAACCCATCGGTCCAGGTGAACCAGCCGAGCGTCGCCGCGATGAGCAGGTCGATGAGGTTCGAGAAGATCGCGACGCGCCGCCGCTCGAACCGGTCGGCGGCCCAGCCCGCGACGGGGGTGAGCAGCGCGAGCGGCACGAACTGGAACAGGCCGAGAAGGCCGAGCTGGAACGACGCCTCTTTGATCGACATGCCATAGTCGCTGCGCGCGGTGTCGTAGAGCTGGTAGCCGATGACGACGACCATCGCGATCGTCGCCATCACCGCGGTAAAGCGCGCGAACCAGAAATAGCGGAAGTCGGGAAAGCTGAGCGGCGAGGGCGCTTTGGGCGTCGCCTCCGGCATCACCGGGTCTACGCCTTCGGGGGGAGGGATCGTCGCCATCGCGCTTCACCTAAACGGCTTTTCGCCGCTGTCCAGATGGCTTGGTGCATCGCTGACGCCGAGATGCTGGCGAATCGGCGTTTGCGCCGCTAGCCTTTTTGCGAGGGGGAGCCGATGGTCGATGTTTTCATTTCCTATTCGCGCGACAACAAGGCGCGGGTGGCCGATATTGCCGCGGCGGTGAGCGCGGCGGGATATGATGTGTGGTGGGATGCCGAGCTGCCCCCGCACCGATCCTATGGCGACGTCATCACCGAAAAGATCGGCAGCGCGAAGGCGGCGATCGTCGTCTGGTCGCAGGCGTCAGCGCAGTCCGAATGGGTGCGCGCCGAGGCCGATGTCGCGCGCAACCAGAAAAAGCTGGTGCAGACGGCGATCGACGATGTGATGCCGCCGCTGCCGTTCAACCAGATCCAGTTCGCCGACCTCAGCGACTGGACCGGCGATCCGGCGCATGGGGGCTGGCGCAAGGTGCTGATGAGCCTGGAAGAGCTGTGCGGGCGCGCGGCGGTGGCCGCGCCGCCGCCGCAACCAAGGCCCGCGGCGGTCACTCCACCGCTGACGCCGCCCGTGGTCGGCCCCGCGACGTCGGCGGCGCCGCGCGCCTCCTTCCTTCCCTGGGCCTTGCTAGGACTGGCTGCGATTGCCGTGGCGCTGCTCGCGTGGAAGCTGTTGCAGCCTGCACCCGCGGCGCCCGATGCTTCACCGGTCGTTGCGGAGAAGAAGGCCGACGCCGTCGCCGCACCGTCCGGTGCTGCGGCTGCGCCGACTACCAGCGCGCCCGTCGAGGCGTTCACGCTCGCGGCTGTGATCGACGACCCCGACGGGTTCACCAACATCCGCGCGGGCAGGGGCACGAACCACGCCATCGTGGGCAAGGTGCTGGAGGGTGAAACCTTTCTGACCTATCAGCAATCGGGCGCGTGGTGGCGCGTACGCAAGGCCGACGGCACCGCGGGGTTCATGTACCGCAAATATATCCGCCTGATCGAAGGCGGTGCGGCGCGTGCGACGATCGCTTCGCCCGCAGGGGTCGGCGGAAGCGGCGTGGTCATTCCCGATTCGTCTGAGCGATTCCTGTCGGCAGGCGAGCTCGGGAATTTCAGCGCGGGCGAACTCAGGATTGCGCGTAACGAGATTTTTGCGCGGCACGGTTTCCGGTTCAGCGATCCCGCGCTACGCGCGCATTTCGAACGCTTCGATTGGTATCGCCCGGCGCGCGCAAGCGTCGAGCTGTCGGACATCGAAAGGGCCAATGTCGCGCTGCTGAAATCGGCCGAAGCCGCGGCGCGGTGACGGCCACCGCCGATCGGGTGGCGGCCGCCGAAGCCGAGGTTGCGCGGCGGCTGGAGCAGGGCGACGCGCTGACCGCCTTTGACTGCGCCGCGGCGGCGCATCGCGACGGCGCCGACAGCGCGCGGCTGCGCTATCTGATGGTGCGCTCGCTCGCGGCATCGGGCGACAGCATGGGCGCGATGGCGCTGTACGAGCGGCTGGGGCTTGACGCGTCGGACGATGTCGATTGCGTCGCGCTGGCCGGGCGCATCTGGAAGGACGCTGCCTTCGACCAGACGGGCGCGCGCCGGGCCGAATTGCTGGCGCGCGCCGCCGCGGCCTATGAAAAGGCGCTGGCCCTGTCGGACGCCGATTTCCCGGCGATCAATGCTGCGAGCCTTCATGCGATGCTGGGCGACCGCGTGCGCGCGGCGGCGCTGGCGGCGCCGATCGCCGACGCCGGGGCAGGCGACGATTATTGGGAACAGGCGACGCTGGCCGAGGCGTTGCTGCTGCTCGGCCGCGGCGAGGAGGCGCGCGGCGCGGCCACGGCAGCACGGGCGCAGGCCGCGCGGCGCATCGGCGATCGCGCGTCGACCTGCCGCCAGATTGCGCGGCTCGCCGCTGCGGGTGCAGTCGACGCGGGCGATGCAGCGGCGGTGCTCGACCAGCTTCGTCCGCCGCCGGTCGGCGTCTATTGCGGGCGGATGTTCCGCGCGGGCCGCGCGGGCGAAACCAACGCCCGCGCGGCGATTGCGGCGGCGCTCGACGCGCAGCCGCTGTCGGCGCTGATCGGTCCGCTGGCGTGCGGCGCCGACATCCTGTTCGCCGAGGCCGCGATGGCGCGCGGGATCGACCTGTCGGTCGTGCTGCCCTTTGCCGAGGAGGATTTCATCGCGCAGTCGGTCGTGTCGGGCGGTGCCGACTGGCTTCCGCGTTACGAGGCGTGCCGCGCGGCGGCGGCGACGGTCCATTTCGCCAGCAGCGCGCGCTATGTCAGCGACGATTGCCAGTTCATCCTGGGATCGCACACGATGATGGGGCTGGCGCGGCTCCGCGCGCGCGAGTTGGAGACCGAGGCGGTGCAGTTCGCGGTGATCGACGGCGCGGCGCGATCGACCGGAGCAATTGCCGGAACCAATGCCGACGTCGCCCTGTGGCAGCAGCAGGGTGGCAAGACGATCGAGATTACGGCGGAGGCGCTCGACCGCGCGCTCGATTTTCCGCCCGCGCCCAAGGCGCCCGAAGGCACGCGGCGGGGACTTTACGCGATATTGTTCGCCGACTTTGCCGGTTTTTCCAGGCTTGGCGAGGCCCAATTGCCCGTCTTTGCGCGCGAGGTGATGGGCCGGATCGGCCGCATCCTCGACAATTTTGGCGACGCGGTGCTGTTCCGCAACAGTTGGGGCGATGCCGTCTATGCGGTGATCGACGCGCCCGCGACGGCGGCAAGGATCGCGTTGGCGATGCAGGATGCGCTGGCGGTGCTGCCCGCCGAGCTGGAACTGGAAGGGGCACGCGCAGGGATGCGCATCGGCATCCATTTCGGCCCGATCTATCGCGGCACCGATCCGGTCGTCGGCAGCGAGCTGTGGTACGGCACCGAAGTCACGCGCACCGCGCGGATCGAGCCGGTCACGCTGGTCGGGCAGGTCTATTGCACGCAGCCGCTGGCGGCGATGCTGGCGCTTGGCGAGGAAGCGGATTTCGCGTGCGACTATGTCGGCAAGGTGCAGCTTGCCAAGGACTATGGCGAGCTGGCGCTCTATCGTCTGTCGCAGCGCATCGGTTAGGGCGCGCGCAGCCGCGCGATGAAAAAGCCGTCGAGCCAGCCGGCATCGGCAAGCTGGCCGGGGAGGGTGCGGACGAAGCCGTCGGCATCGGGCGCACATCCGTCGGGAAGCTCGTCCGCGCGCGCAGGATCGATGATCCAGTCCGAGTGGTCATCCACGAAGGCCGCAACCTGATCCTCCCCCTCGGCGCGTTCGAGCGAGCAGGTGGCGTAGACGAGCGTACCGCCCGGCTTGACCCAGCTTGCGGCGCGCGCGAGCAAATCGGATTGCAGCGCCGCCATGTCCGCGATCTGGCGCGGTTCGATGCGGTGGAGGACATCGGGATGGCGGCGAAAAATGCCCGTCGCCGAACAGGGGGCATCGAGCAGCACGGCATCGGCCGGGGCGGCGGGTTCCCATTTGCGGATGTCGCCCTGTACGACATCGGCGGCGAGACCGGTGCGCGCGAGGTTGGCGCGTAGACGCTCCAGCCTCTTGGCGCTGGCATCCACCGCCGTGACCGCCCATCCGGCCGCGGCAAGCTGCATCGTCTTGCCGCCCGGCGCGGCGCAAAGGTCGAGGATGCGGCGGCCTTCGCCCGGCCCGAGCAGCCGCGCGGGCAGGCTGGCGGCGAGATCCTGCACCCACCAGCCGCCCTCGGCGAAGCCCGGCATCGCCTCGACCGCCTGGCCGCGCGGCAGGCGGCGGTGGCGCGGCGCGAGCGCGGCGGCATCGGGCCATTCGTCGGCGCCGGGTTCGGCGGCGAAGCTGAGGTCGATCGGCGGCGGCGCGCTCCAGCTTTGGGCGGCGGCATCGACGATTGCGTCCCCCCATTGCTCCGCCCAGCGCGCCGCGGCGGGGGCAGGGAGAGTCGCGCGCGCGGGCAGCGTCCACTTTTCCTGCTGTGCGCGCGAAAGGATCGCGTGGACGAGGCGGCGCGGCCCGCCGTCGACGAGCGGCAACGCGGTCGCAACGACGGCGTGACCGGGGGTTTCGAGCAGGAGCAGCTGCGCGAGCGCGAGGCGGAGCACTGCCCGCGATTTGACGTCGTCCGGCAGCGGCTCGGCGGTCGCGCCGTCGATCAGCGCGTCGATGTCGGTCATCCAGCGCAGCGCTTCCGACACGATGGCGACGGCAAAGGCGCGGTCCGGACCGGAAAGCCCCTGTGCGGCGGCGTGCATCGCGATATCGAGCGGGTCGCCGCGGCGCAGAATCGCGTCGATCAGCCGCAGCGCGGCGCGGCGCGGCGCGAGGCCGGGCGGATCGGCGGCGGCGCGCGGCCGGCGGCGCCGGTCGGAACGGCGATCAGCCATGGCGGGCCGGGGCATGGTTGGCGGAACGCATCGATGATCCTATAGTGCGGGCATGACCGAGAGTGGCGAGACTATGACCATCGGCGGAACGCCGCGCGCTGTAAAGCGCCCCGCGCATGTAAAACCGCCCGAAAGCTGGACGAACAGTGCGGTTCCCGCGCCCGCGCCGATCCGCGAAGAGCGCGCCGAGGACCAGCCGGGCGGGCGCAATCCGGTGCGTTATGGCGACTGGGAATTGAAAGGCATCGCGGTCGATTTCTGACCGCAGCAAAAAAAGCCGCCCCGGCGCGATGCCGAGGCGGTTTTGTTCCGAATATCAGACGGCCGGTGCTTCGGTGACGAGCGGCATCTTGCCGCTCTTGACCTGCTCGGCGAAAACTTCGCGCATCAACTGCAGCGAGAAGAGGTGCGCGAAGATCAGACCGAGAATGCCGTTCTGCATCAGCTTGCGCAGCACGTCGCCGCGCAGTTCGCGCAGCTTGTTTTCGTCGACCATCTGGAAGCCGCGATAGACATAAGGCTTGTCGTTGCCTTCCTGCTGGATCGCAACTTCGCCGTCCATGAGCAGGTCGGCCTTTTTCAGCTCTTCCATGAACATGCCGGTGCGCTGACCGGCTTCCTCGAAATTCTTGCAGAATTCGAGCACCGCCTTGACCTGGTCCGACGGCTGGCCGTCGACGAACAGCGCATCGCCTTCGTCGAACTTGCCGATCGCGCCCGAGGTCGGGTCGAAGCAGAGCGACAATTCGTCGGTATTGGGCTGCAGCTTGGCGAGCAGGAAGGGATAGCGGCGGATATAGGCAGGGACATAGACCGGGTTGATCAGCTTGCCCTCGTCGTCAACGAACGTGTTGATCCCTTCGTTGAGGCCCATCAGCGCGAGCGGAACGGGGTTGTCGCCCGCCGAAAAGACGATCGGGTAAAAGCGGCACGCCGAGACAAATTCATCCGAGGTGAGCGGAACCGCATGCTGGCCAACCAGAAATTCGGCGCTGTCGAGCGGGCGCGCGTGGAAATCGACGTGATCGACGCTCGAAAGCGGGGTGAGGTCCTTATAGAAAAGCGGCAGGTTGGCAGGTGCGGGCGCGGTGGCCATGATCGAACTCCGGTAATTTGTCCCGCGAGCGGAACGCAAAAAGATAAAGCGCCTTATTGACCCGGCGCGCGCGGCGCAAGGGGGCGATGATGTGAAGCGGGCGGGGCTTCAGCCAATGAGCTTGCCCGGATTGAAGAGGCCGGCGGGGTCGAGGCCCTGCTTCACCGCGCGGAGCGCCGCAAGCCGGGCGGGGCTGTCGAGTTCGGCGAGGATGTCGCGCTTCATCTGGCCGATGCCATGTTCGGCCGAGATCGACCCGCCCATTTCGATCACATGGGTATAGACGATGCGGCTGAGCGCGGCGCCATGTTCGGCGATCCATGCCGCACCGTCGACGCCGGGGGGCGGCTGGACATGGTGATGCACATTGCCGTCACCGAGATGGCCGAAGGACAATGCCCGCGCGCCGGGAAAGGCCGCGGCGAGCCGCGCGGGATTGTCGGCGATAAAGGCCGGCATCCGATCGACGGGCACGCTGATGTCGTGTTGCAGCGCGGGGCCGTCGGTGCGCTCGGCCTCCGAGATCGAATCGCGCAGGCGCCAGAAATCCTCGCTCTCGCGATCGTTCTTGGCGAGCGCGACGTCGCGTACCAGCCCGGCGTCGAGCGCCGCGGCCAGCTGGGCTTCGAGCATCGCGCCAAGCGCTCCATCGTCGTCGCCCGCGAGTTCGGCGAGGACATACCAGGGGTGTGCGGCGGCGAGCGGCGCGCGGGTGCCTGGAATATGGCGCAGCACGGCGTCGAGGCAGCTGTGCGGGATAAGCTCGAACCCCTCGAGCGTGCGGCCGATCGCGGCATCGAGACGGCGGAGCAGTGCGAGCGCGACCTCGGGCGAGTCGACGCCGATCCACACGGTACGGCGTGCCGCGGCGGCGGGGACGAGATGCAGCGCCGCCGCGGTGACGACGCCCAACGTCCCTTCGGCCCCGCACAGAAGGTGCCTGAGGTCGTAGCCGCGATTATCCTTTTTGAGTGGGGCAAGGCCGTCGAAGATCTGACCGTCGGGCAGCACGGCTTCGATCCCGGCAACGAGCGCGCGCATCGTGCCGTGGCGCAGCACCTGCGTTCCCCCGGCGTTGGTCGAGACGAGCCCGCCGATCGTCGCCGACCCCTTGCCGCCGAGCGTGAGCGGGAAGCGCAGGCCGTGCGCGAGCACTGCTTCGTGGAACGTCTGGAGGATCACGCCGGCCTCAGCGACCGCGATCTGCGCCGCGGCATCGACATGGCGGATGCGGTTCAGGCGGCGGAGGCTGAGCAGCAACTGGTCGCCGCTGGCGTCGGGCGTCGCGCCGCCGACCATCCCGCTGTTGCCGCCCTGCGGCACGAGCGCGACTTTGGCATCGGCGCAAAGGCGCACCACGGCGGCGACCTCCTCGGTTGTTGCGGGCGACAGCATCGCGGCGGCGCGGCCATAATATTTGCCGCGCCAGTCGGTGAGCCACGGCGCCATCGTGTCGACATCGGTGGCAAAGCCCTTGGGCCCGAGCCGGGCGGCGAGCGCGTCGAGCAACAGGGGGGGGGGGGCGCTGGTCATGGCGTTCGGTTCCGCTTTTGCCTCATCGCCGTGCCGACGACCGGTCGCGGCAGTTCATATGATATTCAATCATATCTGCTAATGCCGCGATGAACGAATAGGGTCCTGACGTCCAGCCGGAACGGGCTGTGGGACGGACGCGAAGAAGATGGGTGGGCAAGATATGGATGACAAGGTGGAAACGGCGGTGACGCAAAGGTGCTGACGGCGGCTTTCCTGTGGATCATGGCCGCGCCCGCCGCCGATACGGCGCCGCCGGTTGCCGCTCCGGAGGTCCTCGCCCCGGTCGCGCCTCCGGCGCTCGATGATTCGCGCTCCTTTTGGCAGGTGGTGATCGAGCGGCAGATGATCATCCGCGTCCCCGCGCAGCGGTCGCAGCTCAACAATTTCGCCGCTCCCCCGCCGCCGCGCATCGCCGAGGTGCCGGTCGAGTGGAAAGAAAAGAAGGGCCCGAAATGCGTGGCCATGCGCAACATCGTCGGAATGCGCGCGGTGCAGCGCGACAGCATCGACCTGATCACCCGGCAGAAGCAAAGGCTGCGCGCACAGCTCAACCGCGGGTGCCGCGCGCTTGATTTTTATGCGGGCTTTTACATGCAGGGCAGCAAGGACGGGAAGCTCTGCGAGGATCGCGACGAGATTCACGCGCGCACCGGCGCGAAGTGCGAGATCGACAAATTTCGGCTGATGGTTCCGGTCCGGGGCGACGATTGAACGTCTTTTTCACCGGCATTCCTTGACTTTTTGTCGCTGTTTGCCCATTGGCCGCGGCACGCTCGCCTGCGTGGGCGGCGGAGCGTAGCCCTATCTTCCGGACATGATGCCACATGAAATTTGCCGACCTCGGCCTTTCCGACGAACTTTTGCGCGCGATCGACGAATCGGGCTATAACGAACCCACGGCCATCCAGGCGGGGGCGATCCCCTCTGTCCTGATGATGCGCGACATGATCGGCATCGCGCAGACGGGCACGGGCAAGACCGCATCCTTCGTGCTGCCGATGATCGACATTCTGGCGCACGGGCGCACCCGCGCGCTGATGCCGCGATCGCTGATCCTGGAGCCGACGCGCGAGCTTGCTGCGCAAGTTGCCGAAAACTTTGAAAAATACGGCAAGTATCACAAACTGTCGATGGCGCTGCTGATCGGCGGCGTCCAGATGGGGGATCAGGTCAAGGCGCTGGAAAAGGGTGTCGACGTGCTGATCGCGACGCCGGGCCGACTGATGGACCTGTTCGAACGCGGCAAGATCCTGCTCACCGGCTGCAACCTGTTGGTGATCGACGAAGCGGACCGGATGCTCGACATGGGCTTCATCCCCGACATCGAGAATATCTGCACCAAGCTGCCCGCGAATCGGCAGACCCTGCTCTTTTCGGCAACGATGCCGCCGCCTATCAAGAAGCTGGCCGACAAATTCCTGTCGAACCCCAAGACGATCGAGGTCGCGCGCCCCGCGAGCCGCAACGAAAATATCGAACAGTTCGTGGTGAAAAGCTCTGAACGCGGCAAGCGCGACACGCTGCGGTCGCTGATCGAAGCCGAGGATCTGGCAACCGCGATCATCTTTTGCAACCGCAAGACCACGGTGCGCGAGCTGGCGAAATCGCTGCAACGGCACGGATACAAGGCGGGCGAGATTCATGGCGACATGGACCAGTCGAGCCGTATCGCCGAACTCGACCGGTTCAAGAACGGTACGATCAACATCCTCGTCGCGTCCGACGTTGCGGCGCGCGGGCTGGATGTGAAGGGCGTCAGCCACGTCTTCAACTTCGATGCGCCCTGGCATCCCGACGATTATGTCCATCGCATCGGCCGCACCGGCCGCGCGGGGGCAAAGGGGCGGGCATTCACGCTGATCACGCCATCCGACGACGAGGCAATCGACAATATCCAGAAGCTGACGGGGTATCAGATTCCGGTCCATGAAGGCGCCGGCGGCGAGGCGAATGCCGATCGCGGCGAAGAGCGCGGGTCGCGCGGCGAAAGCCGTTCATCGCGCGGCGGGCGCCGGTCGGACAAGGCCGCCGACAAGGACACGAAGCGCCCCGGCGACAAGCGCAGCGATGCCGCTCGGAAGAAAGATGCGGACCGCAAGCCGGCGCCCGCCGCGCGGCGGCAGGACGATGAGGGTCCCGATGACGGCTGGAACGGCCCGATGCCCGATTTCCTGTCGGTCGGGTTCGGGAGCTGAGCCGGGCCAGCCGGGCGACATCCGGTTTGTTTTGAAGGCTGCCGGTTTGTGTCGACGGCTGCTTTGGGGTGGAGAGCGGACATCTTCAGGTCCGTCATCCCGGCGAAGGCCGGGATCTCGTCGGTGCGCCAAACCGTTAGGGTGAGATCCCGGCTTTCGCCGGGATGATGTTGGAAGGGATGTCGTATTTCGGCCGTCAGCTGTCCTAGAGCCGGACCAGCATCTTGCCGATATTGGCGCCCGAAAACAGCCCCAGAAAGGCTTCGGGCATGGCGTCGATCCCTTCGTGCACCGTTTCGCGGATCGTCACTGCGCCGCTGGCGATCAGACCGCTCATATCGGCGTAAAATTCATCCATGCAGTCGATGAACTGGTCGGTGTAGATAAAGCCTTCCATGCGGATACGCGCGGGGATGGCGCGGATGAGGTATTTCATTTCCTGCGGCCTGGCGTCGTTGTAAACCTCGATCATCCCGCAAATGGCGAAGCGTGCGAAGTCGTTGGCGACGGCAAAAGCGGCGTCGAGATGTTCGCCGCCGACATTGTCGAAATAGACGTCGATGCCCGCTTTGCCGAGATGTTCGAGCGCGGCGGCGAGTTGGGGCAGCACCGGCCCGGCCTTGTAATCGACCACCGCATCGGCGCCCAGATCGTCGACCCAGGCGCATTTGTCGCTGCCACCGGCCGATCCGATCACCGTCATCTCGCGCGCCTTGGCGATCTGGACCACCGCCGATCCGACCGCCCCCGCCGCGGCGGAGACAAAGACGGTGTCGCCGGGTTTCGCCGCGGCGACGCGGAGCAGGCCGATCCATGCGGTGCCGCCGGTCAGCCCCATATTGTGCAGGAAGGTCTGCGGCGGCAGCCCCGCATCGAGCAGCGCGATCGGCAGCTTGTTCGGCATCATGTCGAGCCCGATGACGCCGCCCTCGCGCCAGCCGCCCATGTGGAGAATGAGGTCGCCCGGCGCGAACCCTTCCATCCGGCTTTCGACGACTTCGCCGATCGCGCCGCCGGTCATCGGCTGGTCGAGCTGGAAGCTTGCGGCGTAGCTTTTGGTGTCGTTCATCCGTCCGCGCATATAGGGATCGACCGAAAGCCAGAGGTTGCGAACGCGAAGCTGGTCCTTTTCAAGCGGCGCGTCGGCGATGTCGCGAAGTGCGAAATTGTCCATCGTCGGCAGTCCCTGCGGACGACTGGTCAAATGCCAGGCTTTCATCGGAATCCCCCCATTCCTCAAAATATCCCAGCGGCGAGGCCCAAGGTCAGAAAAGCCGTTGCCACTGCCGGACAGTGCCGTTAAGACCCCGCCGGTCGCGGGGCCGTAGCTCAGATGGGAGAGCGCTGCAATCGCACTGCAGAGGTCAGGGGTTCGATTCCCCTCGGCTCCACCAGCGACCTTCTTCCGCTTCCCCAGCTTTAACGACGGGCTCCGCCGGATTTCTCACTGCGTCATCGCGAGCGCAGCGAAGCGATCCGGGTGCGGTTTACGCCCCTCTGGATTGCCGCGTCCCCCGGATCGAGTCCGGGGTCCTCGCGATGACAATATCAGGAACGGCAACCCGATCTCAGCCCGCGTAATCGCGAATCATATTTTTTGCGATGACTAGCTGCTGGATCTGCGTCGTCCCTTCATAAATGCGGTAAATGCGGCAGTCGCGATAAAAGCGTTCGGCAAGATATTCCTTAAGATAGCCCGCGCCGCCGTGAATCTGGACAACCCGGTCGGCGACGCGGCCGCACATTTCGCTGGCGAACATCTTGGTCGCCGCGGCTTCGACGAGGATTTTTTCGCCGCGGTCGGCGCGCGCGCAGGCGTCGTTCAGCATACAGTCGGCGGCATAGATTTCGGCCTTGCTGTCGGCGAGCATCGCCTGGATCAGCTGGAAATTGGCGATCGGTTCGCCGAACGCCTTGCGCTCCATGGCGTATTTGAGCCCCGCGTCCAGCATCCGCTTGGCATAGCCGATGCTGGCCGCGGCGACCGAGAGGCGGCCGTTGTCGAGGCTCTGCATCGCGGCGCGGAAACCGATGCCTTCCTCGCCGCCGAGCAGCGCGTCGCCGTCGACATGCACATCCTCGAGAATCACGTCGGCGATCTGCGACCCCGCCTGGCCCATCTTGCCGTCGGGCTTGCCGATCGACACGCCCGGCGTGTCGCGGGGGACGAGAAAGGCGCTGACATGCGCGTTCTTGGGCAAAGCCTCTGCATTGGTGCGCGCCATGACGAGGATCACGTCGGCAAAGGGCGCGTTGGTGATGTAGCGTTTGGTGCCGTTCAGCACATAGCCGTTGCCGCTGGGCACCGCGCGCGTCTTCATCGCCGCGCTGTCCGACCCGCTGTCGGGTTCGGTCAGGCCGAAGGCGGCGATCGATCCGTTTGCGAGCCTCGGCAGCCAATGCGCCTTCTGCTGCTCGGTCCCGAAACCGAGGATCGATTTGCACACCATGCCGATGTTGATCGACACGATCGAGCGATAGGCGGGCGAGGCATAAGCGAGTTCGCGGATGAAGCCGACATATTGGCTGACGTTCATGCCCGCGCCGCCATACTCTTCGGGCATCGTCACGCCGAACAGCCCCATGTCGCGCATTTCGGCCAGAATATCGTCGGGAACGCGGCCGAGCTCCTCAAGCTGGTCTTCGGCAGGGATCAGCCGTTCGCGGACATAGCGTTGCAGCTGTTCGATAAAGGCGTCGTAGATGTCGGCGTCCATGCCCGCATTGGTCATCGTCTTCCTGTCCCTTGTCTATTGTTCACCATAGGTGTCGATTGCCGCAAAGATGTGCGTCAATTGTTCGCGCTCGTCGGCGTCGATGTCGGGACGCCAGATTTCGAACAGCAGGATGGTGCGGTCGCTGCTCCCGCGGTTCCACGCTTCATGTTCGAAACTGTCGTCGAAGATCAGCAATTCGCCCTCGCGCCAGCTGCGCGTTTCCGCGCCGACGCGCAGGCCGCAGCCGTCGGGGACGATCAGCGGCAGGTGACAGATCAGGCGCGTGTTGAGCAGCCCGTGATGCGGCTGGATATGCGTGCCGGGCATCAGGCGCGAAAAGAGCGCGATCGGTGCGCGGTTCGGAATGACGGGCCGCGGTGCCAGGTCGAGCGCCGCGAGCGTCGCGGGGCACAGCCGGTCCATCCCCTCTGCCACCGCGCCGTCCTTCCACAGCCAGGCCGCGCCCCAATCGGGCTTGTCGAGAAGGGGGTTGTTCGGCGGCGGCCGGTCGGTGCTGGCGGTGACATAGGGCGCGAAGCGGTCGGCTGACCTGTCGATCAAGGCCATGACTTCGCTGCGGATCGCCTCGGTCGCCGCCTCAAGAGCTGGCACCCAGTCGAAGGCGCTGCGGTCGAAGAAGGGGCGCTGCGCCAGGCCGGGGAAATAGAACATGCTCGGCTGTTGCAGGTACAGCGGCTGTTCGCCCGCGAGCATATTCAGTGCTTCGGCGACGCGCGGGGGCGCTTTGCGTCGATCGATGCCTGCGGCGCCGAGCTGTGCGAGCAGATGTTCGGCGAAGGCGCGCTCGGTCGCCGTGAGAAAGGCTTCGGCGCGTTGAAGGCCGGGGTGGAGCGCGGGCGGAACGCTGCGCGCTTGCGCCGCGGTGGCAAGCGCGAGGCGGTAATAGCTGCCCGCCGCGCGGTCGTCGGCGAGCCGCCGCTTCAGTTCGGCCATCGCGAGCAGCGCGGCGATATTGCCGCGGTCGGCGCGGATCGCACCGTCGAGCGCCGCCGTTTCGGCCGCGACGTCACCGCGCCGATGCGCGTCGCGCGCCTGGTCGAGCCATGTCGTCTGCCCCGTCATGGCCTTTGCCATAACGGGGCGCCCGGTCTTTGCAAGCGAGCGGCGGACGGACGTTCAGGCCGTGCGGACGAAACTGTCGAGCACGCGCTTGCTGCCGGCCTGATCGAATTCGACCTCCAGCTTGTTGCCGTCGATGTCGATGATTTCGCCATAGCCGAATTTTTCGTGAAAGACGCGAAGCCCGATCGCGAGGTCGGCGCGCGGCTTGGCGCCGACCGATGCGGCGGGTCCGCGTTCGGACGGGGCGGGCGCGCGGGTGACGGTCGAGCTTTGCGCCATTGCGCGCTGCCACGCCGGGCCGCGCGTCATCGTGCGCGCGGGCTGGCGTTCCGCGACATGGGCAAAGGGGTCGCCCTGCGCCGACCAGTTGGCGCGCCACAGGCTTTGCCCGCCGCCGAAGCTGTTCTCCATCTCGACATGTTCGGGGGGGATTTCGGCGATGAAGCGGCTGGGGATGCTGCTCATCCACTGGCCATAGATGCGGCGGTTCGCGGCGTGATAAATGCTCGCGCGCTGACGCGCGCGGGTGATCGCGACATAGGCGAGGCGGCGTTCCTCCTCGAGACTGGCGGTGCCGCCCTCGTCCATCGCGCGCTGCGACGGAAAGACGCCATCCTCCCAGCCGGCGAGGAAGACATGATCGAATTCGAGGCCTTTCGCCGCGTGGATCGTCATGATCGTGACCGTTTCGACCTGATCGTCATTGTCGCGGTCCATGACGAGGCTGACATGCTCGAGAAATTCCTCGAGCGTTTCATACTCCTCCATCGCGCGGACGAGTTCGGAGAGGTTTTCGAGCCGCCCCGCGGCCTCGGCGCTGCGGTCGGCCTGAAGCATCGCGGTATAGCCCGATTCGTCGAGAATGAGCTGGGTGAGCTCGGGGTGCGACAGTTCGTTTGCCTTGCCCTGCCAATTTCGCATCATCGCGACGAAGTTCGCGAGCTGGCGGCGCGCCTGCGGGGTCAGTTCGTCGGTTTCGGTGATGCGCGCGGCGGCGTGGAACAACGGTGCCCGTTCGGCCCGTGCGAACTGGTGGATGCGTTGCAGTGCCTTGTCGCCAAGCCCGCGCTTCGGAACATTGACGATGCGTTCGAAGGCGAGGTCGTCGGCGGGTGAGTGGACGAGGCGGAGATAGGCGAGCGCGTCGCGGATTTCGGCGCGTTCGTAGAAACGGAAACCCCCGACGATGCGGTAGGGCATGCCGATCGCGATGAAGCGATCCTCGAACTCGCGCGTCTGGAACTGCGCGCGGACGAGGATGGCGGTGCGGTCGAGGCTGACCTGGCGGTGCTGGAGCGTTTCGAGCTCCTCGCCGATCCGCCGCGCTTCCTCGGGCCCGTCCCACACGCCGACGACGCGCAGCTTGTCGCCGGGTTCAAGCTCGGTCCAGAGCGTCTTGCCGAGCCGATCCGAGTTCTGCGCGATCAGCGCCGAGGCGGCGGCGAGGATCTGCGGCGTCGAGCGATAATTCTGCTCGAGGCGGATCACGGTCGCACCGGGGAAGTCCTTTTCGAAGCGCAGGATGTTCGCGACCTCTGCCCCGCGCCACGAATAGATCGACTGGTCGTCGTCGCCGACGCAGCAGATATTCTTGCGCGCCTGCGCGAGCAGGCGGAGCCAGAGATATTGGCTGGCGTTGGTGTCCTGATATTCGTCGACGAGCACATATTTGAAGCGCGCCTGATAATATTCGAGCACGTCGCGGTGCGTTTTCAGGATCGTGAGCATGTGCAGCAAGAGGTCGCCGAAGTCGCAGGCGTTGAGCGTCTTCAGCCGCGCCTGATAGAGCGCATAGAAATGCTGGCCCTTGCCATCGGCATAGGCCTCCTTGTCGGCGGCATCGAGGTCGGCAGGCGTCAGCCCGCGATTCTTCCATTTGTCGATGAGTCCCGCAAGCTGGCGCGCGGGCCAGCGCTTTTCGTCGAGCCCCTCGGCCTGAATGAGCTGTTTCAGCACGCGAAGCTGGTCGTCGGTGTCGAGGATGGTGAAATTGCTTTGCAGGCCGACCAGCTCGGCATGGCGGCGCAGCATCTTGGCGCAGATGCTGTGAAAGGTGCCGAGCCACGGCATTCCTTCGACCGCGTCGCCGATCATCCGCCCGATCCGTTCGCGCATCTCGCGCGCCGCCTTGTTGGTGAAGGTGACGGCGAGGATTTCGGACGGCCAGGCGCGGCGCGTCGCGATGATATGCGCGAGGCGCGCGGTCAGCGCCGCGGTCTTGCCCGTGCCCGCGCCCGCGAGCATCAGCACCGGTCCCTCGGTCGTCAGCACCGCCTGCCGCTGCGGGCCGTTCAACCCTTGCAGATAGGGCGGGTCCGAGGGATCTGGGCGGGTGAGGTCGGGCGTCGAGATGGGGGGCGTATGCACGCGCGAACGATTAGGGAACAGCGAGCAGGCTGTCCAGTGCAGTGAGGCGGTCCGAGGGGAGCGTTTCGCGCCGCGCAAGCTCGCTCAGCGTCGCCCCCGCCATCGCGCGATAGGCGGGGAGGAGGCCCGGGCTGAGCGCGCCGAGCGTTTCGAGATGATCGCCGATGGTCCGCGCATCGCCGCGAAGCAACGGGCCCGAGAGCCCCTCGAAGCCGTGCGCGAGGCTGTTTTCGAGCGCCGCGCGGACGAGCGGGGCGAGCAGCGCGGCGGGATCGTCAACGCCCGCGTCGGTCAGCGCCTGCGACGCGCCGGCGGTCAGCGTCACCAGATGGTTCGACGCGTGGCAGAGCGCGGCGTGATAGAGCGCGCGCCGGTCCTCGGCGATTTCGACTGCGACGCCGCCGAGGCAGGCGACAATCTGTTTCGCGCGGTTGGTCGCGTGGGGCGTCGAGCCGGTGATGGCAAAGCGCGCATTCGCCATGCGCTGCACCTCGACCACCGGATCGCCGGTGAAGGTCATCGCGGGGTGGATCGCGGCGGTGAGCGCGCCCCTTTGGCGCAAGGGCGCCAGAATCGCCGCGCCGCTGCCGCCGCTGACGTGAAAGACAAAGGGCTTGCCGCCGTCGGCCATTCGTTCCGCGAGATCGGCGGTAACGGTGGCGAGTGCGCTGTCGGACACGGCGATGGCGATGATGTCGCATTCGCCAAGCAGCCTGTCGAGGTTCGGCTCCGCGCGGACACCGGCCCGCGCCGCCGCGCCGCGCGCGTTTTCGGACGAACGGCCCCACAGTATCGGAGTTCCGCTCGAATGTGGTGTCAGCGCCAGGGCGAGCGCCTGTGCGACCCGGCCGGTGCCGACGATGCCGGGCCGATGGAGGCGGAAATCGGTCATGGACATCGCTGTAACGCGTGAGCGGATTTTCGCCAATCGAACGTCTGTTTTTGACCCGAAGCGACCGTAAATCCGCTTTTTCGCCAGAGGGCGAGGATGCCGACTCGGCGCGTCAACCTCCGTCCCCCAAAAAATAGCCGCACTTGTGGACTTTATCTCCCCGTTGCAGACCTTTACGATCGGCCCATGCCGTTACGCCCGATAATGCAACTGGCCGGAACGGCCTTCGCCCTTCTGGCCCTTTCCGCCTGTGCCGGAGGCCAATATCGGCCCGTAGCCGACGCGCCGGTTCGCATCGGTCCCGCCTATACGATCCGCGGCGTGACCTATGTGCCCGCCGCAGTCCCCACCTATGACGCACTCGGCTATGCGAGCTGGTATGGGAACGAATCGGGCAGCCGCACCGCCAATGGCGAAAAATTCCGGCCCGGCTGGATAAGCGCGGCGCACACGACCCTGCCGCTTCCGACCTATGTTGAGGTCACGTCGCTCGATAGCGGGCGGCGGATCATCGTTCGCGTCAACGATCGTGGTCCGTTCGCGCGCGGGCGCCTCATCGACCTGTCGCGCGGTGCGGCCGAACAGCTTGGCATCAAGGCGCAAGGCCATGCGCCGGTACGCGTTCGCCGTGTCGAGCCGTCGGAGAAGGATCGCGAACGGTTGCGCAAGGGCAAGCCCGCGGCATCGCTGGCGCCTGTCCCCGAGCGCGCATTGCTGCGTTTGCGTGCGCAGCTTGCTGCCGGCGGCGGCTGACCTTCGTATTGCACTTGCGCCGCGCAGGACGCGCGCGCAAAGCGTCGCGACATGGAAGGGGAGGGGCATCACCTGTGGATCTGGCACCCTATCGACGACACCGGCGTATCCTGACCGCGAGCCTCGTCGGCACCGCGGTCGAATTTTATGATTTCTACATCTATGGCACCGCGGCGGCGCTGGTGTTCGGACCGCTTTTCTTTCCCGAAAGTTCGGCATCGGCCCAGCTGATGTACAGCTTTATGACCTTCGGGCTCGCTTTCTTTGCGCGGCCCGTCGGGGCGATCGTCTTTGGCCATTATGGCGACCGGATCGGGCGCAAATCGACGCTGGTTGCGTCGCTGATGCTGATGGGAGCGTCGACCCTGCTCATCGCATTCCTGCCGACCTATGCGATGGTCGGCTGGCCCGCGCCGCTGCTGCTGTGCATCCTGCGCTTTGGACAGGGTTTCGGTCTCGGTGGCGAATGGGGTGGGGCGGCGCTGCTCGCGGTCGAAAATGCGCCGCCCGGCTGGAAATCGCGGTTCGGCATGTTTCCGCAGCTCGGGGCGCCGGTGGGCTTCATTGCCGCGAACGGGCTGTTCCTGTTGCTGGGCCTGGGGCTCAGCGACAGTGATTTCGCCGCCTGGGGCTGGCGAATTCCATTCCTGTTATCGGCGATCCTGGTGGGTCTCGGGCTATGGGTACGGCTGAAGATCGGCGAGACGCCCGATTTCGCCGATGCGCTCGAAAAGGAGGCGCCCGTGGCCGTGCCGCTGGGCGAATTGTTCCGGCATCATCTGGTTGCGACGCTTGCGGGCACCTTTGCCGTCGTCGCCTGCTTCGCGATCTTCTACCTCGCGACCAGTTTCGCGCTTGCGCATGGAACGACGGCTCTGGGGCATCCGAAGGAGCAATTCCTGCTGATCCAGCTCGGCGCGATCCTGTTCATGGCCATCGGGATCATCGCCGCGGGATATTGGAGCGACGCGTCGAGCGCGCAGCGCGTGCTGACCTGGGGGTGCGGTGCGACGATGCTGATCGGGATTCTTTTCGGGCCGTCGCTGGCGTCGGAGAGCTGGGCGCTGATCTTTATCGGGCTGGCAGCGGCGCTTTTCGTGATGGGGCTGGTCTATGGCCCGCTTGGAAGCTGGTTGACCGGGCTGTTTCCGGTCCGCGTGCGGTATACCGGGGCGTCGGTTGCGTTCAACGCCGGCGGCATATTGGGCGGCGCGATGGCGCCGATCGTTGCCCAAGCGCTTGCCGATCGGGGCGGGACCGAAACCGTCGGTTATTATCTGGCGCTTGCCGGGATCGTCAGCTGGCTGGGTCTCTTGATGGTGCGACGGACCGCTACGCCGGCCTGAGCAACGTCAGCTTCGCCTTGCCGACGCGCCGTTCGGCGTCGATTTCAAAGCCCGCAACCTCGACCGTTTCGCGCTCGCCGGTTTCGATCGAAATCCAGCTGTCGGGGGCAACCCAGCCGAGGCGGGCGAGCTTGTCGAGCGCGACGCTACCCGCGCCGGTGGCATAGGGCGCATCGAAGAGCAGCAGGTCATAGGTTCGGCGCGCAGGGCCGAGCGCGAGCACCGATCCGGCGCGGACGTCGGCGCGGGGGGTGGCGCCGAGCGCGCCGAGATTCTTGCGCAGCGTGTCGAGCGCGCCCTGGTCCTGTTCGGCGAACAGGCATTGCTCGGCGCCGCGCGACAAAGCCTCGATCCCCAGCGCGCCAGATCCGGCGAAGAGGTCGGCGACATACAGCCCCTCGAAGCTGCCAAGGCGGCTCGCGAGCATCGAGAAGAGCGTCTCGCGCGTGCGGTCGGCGGTCGGGCGGGTGGCGTCGTTTTTGGGCGCGAGCAGCTTGCGGCCGCGCCATTCGCCGGCGATGACCCTCATTTGTCCAGTTGCCGCCGGAACTTGAACAATTCGTCGCGCGGAACAACCTCGACCGCGCCCATGTCGAGCCCGGCGACGGTAAATTCGCCATAGCGCGTGCGAATGAGGCGGCTGACCTGAAGCCCCAGATGTTCGAGCACGCGGCGCACCTCGCGATTCTTGCCCTCGGTCAGCGTCATCTCGATCCACTGGTTGCGCCCGGTGCGGCGTTCGAGGTTGGCGTCTATCTTGCCGTAACGGATGCCGTCGATCTCGATCCCCAGCACCAGTTCCTCGAGCTGCGTCTGGCTGATGTCGCCAAAGGCGCGCGCCCGATAGGTGCGCTCGACCCCGCTCGCAGGCAGCTCAAGCTGGCGCTTGAATTCGCCGTCGTTGGTGAGGAGCAGCAACCCTTCGGTATTATAGTCGAGGCGGCCGACGGGCATCAGCCGCGGCAATCCCTTGGGCAATATGTCATAGATCGTCTTGCGCCCTTTTGGATCGCGCGCCGCGGTGAGGCAGCCCGCGGGCTTGTGAAAGCGATAGAGGCGTGTCGAAACGGGCTTGGCGACCGGATTGCCGTCGACGGTCAGCCCGTCGAGTGACGCGAGGAGCGGCGCGGGTTGGGCGACGATTTCGCCGTTGAGCGCGATGCGCCCTTCCTCGATCATCCGTTCGACGTCGCGGCGCGAGCCGACCCCGGCGCGCGCGAGCAGCTTGGCGATGCGCTGCGGCCCGTCCTCGCGCTCGGGTTCGGCGGGGAGTTTGCGCGGCGGCGCGGCGGCGCGCGCGGCGCGGCGGCCCTTCGGAGCGTCGCGAACGGGCGTGCGGGGTGTCGAGCGGGGGCGGCGGGGGGGCGTCATCGGAACGGATGCGGCTTTCTTGTCGTTATGCGGGAAAAGACTGTGGCGTTGTGGTCACGCTCATAGCCGGAAAAGTGTCGCTTCGTCGATGGCAAGCAGAAGCGATATTGCGCCGCGCGCCAGAGCGAGTCATGGCGCATCGAAAGGGAGATTTCATGCTTTTTGCGTCGCGTCCCTCCTGCATCAAGCGGCTGCTGGTCATCGAGGATGACCCGCTGACGGCGTTCGACAACGAGCATATTCTGAAACATGGCGGTTACGATGTCGTCGCGACGGTCGATTCGGGCGAAGCCGCGGTCGCGATCATGGCGGCCGAGCAGGTCGACGCGCTGGTGCTCGACCTGGGCCTTGCGGGGCATATGACGGGCCGCGAGGTGGCGCGGCTGGCGCGCGACCGCGGGATCGCAGTGCTGCTCGTCACCGGCCAGTGCCCCGACGACGCAAGCGAGATCGCCATGGCTTGCCTCGGCAAACCGCATAGCGCGGGCGCGCTCGTCGCGGCGCTGAAGGCGCTGGAGACGATGATCTGCAAGAATCAGGCACCGCGCAAGGTTGCGGGCCTGACAACCTATTGGCGCCCCGCCGCGGCCTGAGCCCCGGCGGACCGGCGCGCCGGTCATTTACCCGCTTCCAATTTGGAGAAGAGGCTTTAGGCCCTGAGGGATAGCGCTGCGGGCGGGGAAAGGACATCAAATGCAACTCGGGCTGGATACAGCGGTGCTGATCGGTGTGATTGCGCTGGTGATCGGGCTTGCGTTCGTGGTGCCGAGCTTCGCGCCCTATCGCAAGCCGATGCCCATTGTGGCGTTCCTGCTCGGCATCTCCAGCGGCTTTCCGCTTACTCTGCTGCTCGGCACGATGACCTTCTGGCTTTCGAAAGTGGGGATCGAGAAATCGACCATCGGTTTCGCGATCGGCCTGACCACCCCTTATACGCTGAAATTCCTGTGGGCGCCGCTGGTCGACCGATTGCCGCTGCCTTTCCTGACCAAAGCGTTCGGACAGCGGCGCGGCTGGCTGTTTTTCATTCAGGCGCTGCTCGTGATTGCGATCTGGAACCTCGGCACCAGCAATCCGACGAACGACAATCTGGCGCCCTTTGCCTTCTGGGCGATCGCCGTCGCTTTTCTGTCGGCGACACAGGACATCGTCATCGACGCATACCGCATCGAAATCCTTACCGACGCCGAATTGCCGCATGGGACCGCGATGAACCAGTTCGGCTATCGCACCGGCAACCTGATCGCCGGTGTCGGCACCATCGCGCTGGCGTCGCCCGAGGGGTTTAATCTTGGATGGGCAACCGCGTACGGTTTTACCGGACTGGCTGTGCTCCCGGCCTTCCTCGGCGCGCTTTACGCCGGGTCGGGGCGCTTCGATCCCGCTCGCGCCAACGCTCTGGCTGGCGGCTTCGGGGCGTGGCTGAAAGACACGGTCGTCAATCCGTTCCGCGAATTTCTGGGCCGTAATGGCGCTGTGCTGATCCTGCTGTTCGTGCTTGTCTACAAGGTCGGCGATGCCATGGGGCAGGGGATGCTCAATCCGATGATCGTCGAACTGGGCTTCACCGATACCGAGTTCGTCGCGATCAACAAGGGCGTCGGTTTTGTTGCACTGATCGTCGGTTCGGCATGCGGGGCGCCCTTCATCGCGTGGCTCGGTATGGGGCGGGCGTTGCTCGTATCCGGATTGCTGATGATGTTCAGCAATTTCCTTTTCGCCGTGCTGGCAGCGGTCGGCCATTCGCCGCTGATGCTCGCGGTCGCGGTCGGGGCCGAAAATTTCACGAGCGGGATCGGCTTGACCGTTTTTGTCACCTATTTGTCTGGGCTTTCCAGCCTCGCCTATACGGCGACGCAGTTCGCATTGCTGTCGTCCTTTGCTGCCGTGGGACGCACCTGGCTGGCAACGCCGGGAGGCTATATTGCCGAGGGACTGGGGTGGGTCGGTTTCTGGATCGTGACCGTGGTGATCGCGGCGCCCGGAATGCTGTTGCTTTGGATGCTTTGGCGCAAGGGATTCGTGGTTCAGACCGTCCGGCAACCGAGCACGGAGGACGACGGGCACGAGCTCGCGCACCCTGAGGAAGATCGGCCTGCGCCAGTGCGAACCTAGTCCGGTAGCTCGCCGTTCGCGGCGAGGACCTCGCCGGCGAGATAGAGCGAGCCGCAGATGAGGATGTCGCCCGGCGTGCTGCCCAGTTGGCGCAGCGCGGCGGGTACGTCGCTACACGGGTGCGCTTCGGCGATACCCAGCGTTTCGCGAACCTGCTGGCAGAGAGCGGCGGGATGGTGATGCTCGTGGCCGAGGATCGGCACAGCGCGGAACGAGGCGATGCGGCTGGCGATAGGGCGGAGGAAACCCATCGCATCCTTGTTCGCGAGCAGGCCGCAGACGATGTGCAGCGGTGCCATAGTCTCCAGCGCCTTTGCGAGCGCGACGCCCGCGTCGGGGTTATGCCCGCCATCGAGCCAGACGGCGGTTCCCGGCGACACCAGGCGGGTGAGCGGCCCGGCGCCAAGCCGCTGCATCCGCGCAGGCCAGTGCGCGCGCGCCGTCGCGGCGGCGAGCGCGGCGTCGTCGATCGCGATCGCGTCCTGATGGCGCAGCATCGCGACCGCGAGCGCGGCATTGTCGGCCTGGTGCATGCCCGCAATGGCGGGCGGCGGCAGGTCGAGCGTACCGCGCGCGTCGCGATAGCGGAGGCGGCCGTCGGTGACATGCGCGTCCCACGCGGAGCCGCGATCGACAAGGCGCGCGCCCACGGCGGCGGCGCGCGCGGCGATCACCGTGCGCATCGACGCGGGATAGGCCTGCGTCACCAGCGGCGCGCGCGCCTTGGCGATCCCGGCCTTTTCAAAGGCGATGCGGTCGTGGGGCAGCGCGGGCACGTCGGCCTCGGGCGCGAGCAGAAAGGCTTCATGGTCGATGCCGAGCGACGCGATGCCGCACACCGTGGGGGCCGCGATGATATTGGTCGCGTCGAGCCGTCCGCCAAGCCCGACCTCGACGATACAGGCGTCGGCAGGCGTGCGCGCAAAGGCGAGGAAGGCGGCGGCGGTCGTGACCTCGAAAAAGCTGGCTTGAAGGCCGTCGGCGACGTCGAGCACCTCGGCGAGCAGCGCGGCGAGCAGTGCGTCGTCGATCAGGGTTCCGGCAAGACGGATGCGTTCGTTGAAGCGGACGAGATGCGGGCTCGAATAGACATGGGCGGAGAGCCCCTGTGCCTCGATCGCGGCGCGGAGGAAGGCGCAGGTCGATCCCTTGCCGTTGGTCCCCGCGACGTGGAGGACGGGCGGCAGGTGATGCTGCGGATCGCCAAGGCGGCGGCACAGTTCGGCGATGCGCTCGAGGCCCAGAATGTCGCGCCCCGGCGACAGCGCGGCGAGGCGATCGAGCTGGGCCTGAACGGCGGGGTCGGCTGAGCGGGCGTGGTCGGGCATTCTTGCGGGCTTTCGCAAGCCCCTCCCCTTCAGGAGTGGCAGGTAAACTGTCCCCCGGACAGTTTGGATCATGCCGGGGGCATGATCGACCTGCCACTGTGTTGGGGTGGGGGTAGCGTCGCAAAGCCCACCCCGCTGCGACTAGCCAGCAAGCTGGCAAGTCTCGCTGCCCCTCCCCTGAAGGGGAGGGGCGATAGGATCAGGCCGCCTTTTCGGGCGCCAGATAGCCGATCAGGCGGCCGAGCGTGGCGGGCAGCTCCTTGCGATGCACGACCATGTCGATCATCCCATGGTCGAGCAGATATTCGGCGCGCTGGAACCCTTCGGGCAGCTTTTCGCGGATCGTATTCTCGATCACGCGCTGGCCCGCAAAGCCGATCAGCGCCTTGGGCTCGCTGATCTGGATGTCGCCGAGCATCGCATAGCTCGCGGTGACGCCGCCGGTCGTGGGATCGGTGAGCAGCACGATATAGGGCAGGCCGGCGCGGCGCAGGCGCGCGAGCGCCACCGTTGCGCGCGGCATCTGCATCAGCGACAGCGTGCCTTCCTGCATCCGCGCGCCGCCCGCGGCGGTGATCGCGATATAGGGGACGCCGCGCTTGATCGCGGCCTCGACCCCCGCGACAAAGGCTTCGCCGACGGCGACACCCATCGACCCGCCCATGAAGGCGAAATCCTGCACGCCGATCACCGCGCCCTGGCCCGAAATGCGGCCAAAGGCATTCTGATAGGCGTCGCGGTCGCCGGTCTGCGCGCGCGCCGCCTTGATGCGGTCGACATATTTCTTGGTGTCGCGGAACTTCAGCGGATCCTCGGGCGCCGCGGGGGCGGCGATCAGCTCGTGGAGGCCGCCGTCGAAGAGCTGTGCGAAGCGTTCCTTGGCGCCGATACGATCATGATGGTCGCAGCGCGGGCAGACGTTGAGATTGTCTTCCCATTCCTTGACGAAGACCATCTGCTGGCACTGGCGGCATTTGTGCCAAAGATTGTCGGCGGTGTCGCGCTTGGCCCCGAAAGGCAGGGCGTTGCGAACGCGGTCGAGCCAGCTCATGCGGCGATCTCCTTTGCGCCGTGGATAGCATCGGCGAGGGTGCGGGTGAAAGCCTCGACATGCGGCGCCGCGGCGTCGCCATGTTCGGCGATGATGTCGATAAAGGCCGATCCGACGACGACGCCATCGGCGACGCGCGCGATGGCCGCGGCCTGTTCGGGGGTGCGGACGCCGAAGCCGACCGCGACGGGCAGGTCGGTCGCGGATTTGAGGCGCGCGACGGCGTCCTCGATGCTCGCCTGAGCGGCCTGTTGCAGCCCGGTGATCCCGGCGACCGAAACATAATAAAGGAAACCGCCCGCGCCGTTCAGTACATCGGGCAGACGCGCGGCGTCGGTGGTCGGCGTGGCGAGGCGAATGAGGTCGACGCCGGCGGCGCGGAGCGCGGGGCCGAGTTCGGGGTCTTCCTCTGCCGGGATGTCGACGCAGATCACGCCATCGACGCCCGCTTTCGCGCATTCGGCGGCGAACCAGTCGGCGCCGCGGATCGTCATGGGGTTGGCATAGCCCATCAGGACGAGCGGCGTATCGGGGTGACGCTGGCGAAACGCGGCGGCGATGGCGAACAAGTCGGCGGTGGTCGTGCCCTTGGCGAGGCTGCGCAGGTTCGCGGCCTGGATCGCGGGGCCATCGGCCATCGGATCGGTGAAGGGCATGCCAAGCTCGATCACGTCGGCGCCCCCCGCGACGAGCGCGTCGAGGTTCGCGGCAGTGTCACCGTCGCCGCCCGTTATGAAGGCGACGAGCGCGGGGTGTGGTTTGGCGAAGGTGGCGGCGAAGCGGGTCATATAGCCTCCTCGTGCGCGTTGCCGACTACGCTTCCCCGCTTCGTCATCCCGGACTTGATCCGGGATCCATTCACGCAACTGTGGACCAATGGATTCCGGATCAAGTCCGGAATGACGATGACCGCTAGAGTATGCCGAGATTTCATTAGAGCTTCACCCCCAGCGCATCGGCCACGGTAAAGATATCCTTGTCCCCCCGGCCCGAGCAGTTGACGATGATGATCTTGTCCTTGCCGAGCGTCGGCGCGATGCGTTCGGCGGCGGCGATAGCATGTGCGCTTTCGAGCGCCGGGATGATGCCTTCGAGTTTTGTCAGCTTCTGGAAGCTGGCGAGGGCCTCTTCATCGGTGACGGGCTCGTAGCGAACGCGGCCGATGTCGTGGAGCCAGCTATGTTCCGGCCCGATGCCCGGATAGTCGAGACCCGCAGAGATGCTGTGCGCCTCGGTGATCTGGCCGTCCTCATCCTGCAGCAAATAGGTCTTGTTGCCGTGGAGGATGCCCGGGCGCCCGCCCGCGAGGCTCGCGGCGTGCTTGCCGTCCAAGCCTTCGCCCGCCGCTTCGACGCCGACGATCTCGACGCCGTCGTCGTCGAGGAACGGGTGGAACAGCCCGATCGCGTTCGATCCACCGCCGACCGGGGCGATCAGCATGTCGGGCAGGCGGCCTTCGGCTTCGAGGATCTGCGCGCGTGCCTCGTCGCCGATCACCGACTGGAAGTCGCGGACGAGTTCGGGATAGGGGTGCGGGCCCGCCACCGTGCCGATGATGTAAAAGGTGTCGTGGACGTTCGCGACCCAGTGGCGCAGCGCCTCGTTCATCGCGTCCTTCAGCGTCTTGGCACCGCTCTCGACCGCGACGACTTCGGCGCCGAGCAGCTTCATGCGGAACACATTGGGCTGTTGCCGCGCGACGTCGACCGCGCCCATGAAGATGGTGCACGGCAGACCGAAGAGCGCCGCGACGGTCGCGGTCGCGACGCCGTGCTGCCCCGCGCCGGTTTCGGCGATGATGCGCGTCTTGCCCATCCGCTTCGCGAGCAGGATCTGGCCGATGCAATTGTTGATCTTGTGCGCGCCGGTGTGGTTCAGATCCTCGCGTTTGAGGTGGATTTTCGCGCCGCCCAAGTGCTCGGTCAGCCGCTGCGCGAACCACAGCGGGCTCGGACGGCCGACATAGTTTTTGAGCAGGTAATCGAACTCGGCCTTGAACGCGGGGTCGGCCTGCGCCGCGCGATAATGGCGTTCGAGATCGAGGATCAGCGGCATCAGCGTTTCGGCGACATAGCGGCCGCCGAAATCGCCGAAATGGCCGCGCTCGTCGGGGCCGGAACGGAGGCTGTTCGGTAGGGTGGGGGCGTCGGTCATCACTATATCCATCGGTTACGGGTCGGCGTTCACTTGAAGACAGGTCTCAAGCGATCAGCGCCATCGTATCCCGATGCGCAGGACGAGGGGGTGCAGCGTCGTCATCGTCCCGCCGCTTTAAGGAAAGCGGCGACCTTGTCCACATCCTTGACGCCGGGGGCGCTTTCGACGCCCGACGAGACATCGACGAGCGGCGCGCCCGTTTCGGCAATCGCCTGCGCGACATTGGCAGGGGTCAGCCCGCCCGCGATGCCCCAATCCATTGTATGCCGGTGATTTTTAAGGAGCGACCAGTCGAAGCGCGTTCCCGTGCCGCCGGGGAGCGCAGCGGCGGGAGCATCAAACAGGATGCGGTCGGCGATCCCGCGATATTTCTGCATCCGGGTGAGGGTTTCGGCATCCTTGAGCCCGATGGCCTTCCAGATTTCGGCGGGCGCGAGCCGCTTGACGACCGCGAGCCATTCGGGCGTCTCGCTGCCGTGAAACTGAACGATGTCGGGGCGCACCATGCCGAGCGCGTCGCCGGTCAGTTGCTGCGAGGCGTTGACGAGCAACAGCGCGACCTTGACGTGCGATCCCGCGCGCTTGCGAAGCTCCGCCGCGGTTTTGAGGTCGACGTGGCGCGGGCTCGGCTCGTAATGGACAAGGCCGATGTGGGTGGCGCCGTGGCGGATGGCGGCATCGACGCCTTCGGGCGTGGAAAGGCCGCAGATTTTGACGAATGGGGGCATGGTGTCTTCCTGTCGTCATCCCGGCGAAGGCCGGGACCTCGCCGGCGCGATAATGACCTGAGGGCGAGATCCCGGCCTTCGCCGGGATGACGGATGGGAGCTTTACAGCGTCGCTTCGATTTCGCGTGCGGCGAGGTCGGGGTCCTGCGACTGGCTGATCGGGCGGCCGACGACGAGGATCGAGGCGCCGTCGGTCATCGCCTGTGCGGGCGTGACGATGCGTTTCTGGTCGCCGGTCCGGCCGTTCGCCGGACGGACGCCGGGGACGACGAAAAAGCCGCCAGGCCACGCCTTGCGCGCCGATTTCACCTCCTGCCCCGAACAGACGATGCCGTCGAGCCCCGATTCGCGCGCGAGCGCGGCGAGGCGGACGACCTGGTCGTGCGGGGTGCCCGCAACGCCGATGTCGCCCAAGTCGGGGGCATCGAGGCTGGTGAGCACGGTGACGGCGACGACCTTGGTATCCTTGCCCGCCACGGCCTTGGCCTCTTCCAGCATCGCGCGGCCGCCCGCGGCGTGGACGGTCAGGATCGCGGGTTCGAGCGGTCGGAGCGCCTGGATCGCCTTTGCCACCGTGTTCGGAATGTCGTGGAGCTTCAGGTCGAGGAAGATCGGCAGGCCGAGCTTTGCCATCTCGTGCACGCCATGATGCCCGTTGGCGCAGAAAAATTCGAGGCCGAGCTTGAGGCCGCCGATATGGTGCCGAACCTTTTGAGCAAGGGTGAGCGCGGCGTCGAGATGCGGGGTGTCGATGGCGAGGTAGAGGGGCGAGGTCATGGCTTGTCCGGGGAGAAGAGGTCGGTGGGGGCAGGGGGGATGTCATTGACCGGCGCGGCTGCCGGCGCAGGCTCGACCGGGCGATGCGCGAGCGCGCGCAGGTCTGCCGCCTGCCGTTCGCTCGCGTCGAGGCGGCGCTTCAGCGACCAGCGCGTCGTGCGCAGCGCGATCCACATCGGCAGCGCGCCGATCAGGAAGGCGGCGAGGATGACGACGGGCAGCTTGGTCTCGGCTTCCCAACCCGGCCAGATGGTGACGGTGACGACCTGCCAGTTCGCCATCGCAAAGATGACCAGCACCGCGGTCAGTATCACCCAGATGATCGTTCGCACCATGCCCACCTTGCCTTGCTCCCTCTGCCGGTCCGGCCTGGACACTATGACAGATTGCGGCGCGATTCCAGCCCGGACGCCATTGTCCCGATCATCGTCATCCCGGCGAAGGCCGGGATCTCAACGGCGTAGCGAAGCGCAACGGCGAAATCCCGGCCTTCGCCGGGATGACCGAATGGGCTGGGCGGGTCGTGCGTTCAGCCGAATACCCGGTCGAAGATCGTGTCGATATGCTTCATATGATAATCGAGATCGAACAGCGCGGTCAGCTGGTCCGCGGACAGCCGCGCGGTGACGTCGGCATCGGCTTTCAGCAGTTCGAGCAGCGACAGCTGGCCGTCCGATTCCCACACCTTCATCGCGTTGCGCTGAACCAGCGCATAGCTGTCCTCGCGGCTGGCGTCGGCCTGCGTCAGCGCGAGCAGCACGCGCTGCGAATGGACGAGCCCGCCCATTCGGTCGAGATTTTTTTGCATCCGTTCGGGATAGACGAGCAATTTGTCGATGACGCCGGTAAGCCGCGCGAGCGCGAAGTCGAGCGTGATCGTGGCGTCGGGGCCGATGAAGCGTTCGACCGACGAATGGCTGATGTCGCGTTCGTGCCACAGCGCGACATTCTCCATCGCCGGGATCGCGGCGCTGCGCACCATGCGCGCGAGACCGGTGAGGTTTTCGGTGAGCACGGGGTTGCGCTTGTGCGGCATCGCCGACGAGCCCTTTTGTCCGGGGGAGAAATATTCCTCGGCCTCCAGCACTTCGGTGCGCTGAAGGTGGCGGACCTCGACCGCGAGCCGCTCGATCGACGAGGCGATCACGCCGAGCGTCGCAAAGAACATCGCGTGGCGGTCGCGGGGGATCACCTGCGTCGAAACGGGCTCGATCGCGAGGCCGAGCTTGGCCGCGACATGCGCTTCGACGCGCGGGTCGATATTGGCGAAGGTGCCCACCGCGCCCGAAATCGCGCAGGTCGCGACCTCGGCACGCGCCGCCTGAAGCCGCGCCTTGCAGCGCGAAAATTCGGCATAGGCCTCGGCCATCTTGAGCCCGAAGGTGACGGGTTCGGCATGGATCCCATGGCTGCGGCCGATCGTCGGGGTGAGCTTGTGCTCGAACGCGCGGCGCTTGATCGCGTCCAGCAGCGCATCGAGGTCGGCGAGCAGAATGTCGGCGGCCTGCGCAAGCTGCACGGCGAGGCAGGTGTCGAGCACATCGGAACTGGTCATGCCCTGGTGCATGAAGCGCGCTTCTTCGCCGACATTTTCGGCGACCCAGGTGAGGAAGGCGATGACGTCGTGCTTGGTGACAGCCTCGATCGCGTCGATCGCGGCGACGTCGATCGCGGGCTTGGTCGCCCACCACTCCCAGAGCGCCTTGGCGGCCGATTTGGGCACCGTGCCAAGCTCGGCGAGCGCGTCGGTCGCGTGCGCCTCGATCTCGAACCAGATGGAAAAGCGATTCTCGGCCGACCAGATCGCCGTCATTTCCGGCCGTGCATAACGCGGAACCATTGAGTTTCCTTCCTTTTTGGGCGCCTTGTCGCAGTTTCCCGACGGAATCACGACGGGGCGCCCCCTAGCAGGGACGGGGCGTTTCGCCAAATGCCGCGACGCCGCAACCGACCGAAACCGGACGGGTTGCTTCCTTGCCCATCATCAAGGCGACGGGTCGCAAATCGGTCAACGTCGCCGCCAGAGGAGAATGAACGTGCTGAAACATATGCTTTTGATCGGAGCCGTCGCGATCGCCGCCCCAGCGTTTGCGCGGGAGACGCCCCCGGTCGAAGACGAGGCACCGACGACCCAGCCTGCACCTGCGGACGAAGAGCCGGTCGAAGAGAGCGCGCCCGGCGACGAGACCATTACACCCACGGACGAACCGGCACGTGGCGAACCGACGCCTGACGAGACGCCGCCGGCCGAACCCCACCCGCCGACCGACGAACCCGCGAACCCCGACGAGCCGACCGAAGCGGAACCCCGGTAACCGACTTCTTCAGGAGAATGACGATGTTGAAACAGATGCTTTTGATTGGCGCTGCCGCCGCGAGTATTCCGGCGATTGCGCAGACCACCCCGCCCGCGGGCGACCCGACCAATCCCCCGACGACGACCGAACCGGCGACGCCGGCGCCGCTGCCCGATTCGACCAGCCCCGCCCCCGCGCCCGCCCCGGTTCCCGATGCGTCGGTTCCGCCCGCGGCGAGCGAACCTGCGCCGTCGGGAACCGCGGCCACTCCCGCCCAGATCGCGCAGATCGTCGATCAGGAATTTCCGACCTATGACGGCGATGGCAGCGGCGAACTAAGCGAGCCCGAATTCGGTGCCTGGATGAAAAAGCTGCGCGCCGCCACCGATCCGGCCGCCGATCCCGAATCGGCCGAAGTGCAGGCGTGGATCGGGCAGGCCTATGTTGCCGCCGACGCCGACAAGTCGGGCGGCGTGAGCAAGGCAGAACTCACCGCCTTTCTGTCGCGCGGCAACTGATCGCCTTCGCGCCACGGTATGACCGAGCAGCCGCCGGAATGTTCCGGCGGCTGTTTTGGTGCGCGTTTCACAGTCACGCGGCGCGGTCCACCGCCCTTTCGACCTTGAGAATCGTCAATTTGCGTTCGTGGCCGTCGCGGTCGGGCCACAGGATCGACTGGCCTTCGCGCAGGCCGATCAGCCCCGCGCCCACCGGAGTCAGGATGGAGATCCGGCCGGCGGAAATGTCGGCGTCGCCCGGATAGACGAGTTCGACCGTCCGCTCGGCGCCGGTCGCGGCGTCGGCGAACGTGACGCGCGATTGCATCGTCACGATGTCGGAGGGAAAACGCGGGGCGGTGCGGATGGTCGCGCGATTGATCTCGCGCAGCAGCAGGCCGCACACCTGCGGCAGATCGTCTTCCTTGCTGAGCGCCAGTTCGGTCAGCCGGTCGGCTTCGCGGTCGATCATCTGGATGGGCGGGCTCTTCGCCGCGCGAGGGGTCGTCATGGTTCGGGCTTTCGTGACAGGCTGGATGGCGGTCGCAGCGATGCGCCGCCAGGAAACGTCGGTCGAGAGAGGCGCCCCGGGCCCAGGACGCACTGCGCCGGAACCCGGGGCTAGATGCCCGCGAGAAGCTGACCCGCGTGGGAGTGCAAACGAAGAGGGCGCTGCCGAATCTTCATCGCGCGATGATGTCGTGCGCCGCCGGTTTAGTCAAACGCCGCGGCGGTCAGAGCAGCCCGAGAGACCGGAAGCTGCGATGGTCGGACCCTGCGATGATGATATGATCGTGGAGCACAATGCCCAGCCGCGCGCCGGCCTCGGCAATTTCGCGCGTGACGCGAATATCCTGCCGGCTCGGTTCGGGGCTGCCGCTTGGATGGTTGTGGACGATGATGATCGCCGAGGCGCCGAGTTCGAGCGCACGCTTGATCACTTCGCGGACATAGATGGCCGATTGGTCGATCGACCCCTCGCTAGCCAGTTCGTCGCGGATCAGCATGTTGCGCGAATTGAGATAGAGGATGCGCACCCGCTCGACGTCGATCGGCCCCATGTCGGCGCGCAGCCAATCGAGCAGCGCATCCCAGCTGGAAAGCAGCGGCTTGTCGCGAAATTCGCCTTTCAGCAGGCGAAGGCTGGCCGCATGGACGATTTTCAGCGCCGCGATGCCGGTATCGCCAAGGCCGTCGACGCGGCGGAGCGATTCGGGATCGGCGCTGACGAGTTGCGCGAGCGAGCCGAATTCGTGCAGCAGCTTTTTGGCGAGCGGCTTGGTGTCACGCCGCGGAACCGCGAGCGCGAGCAGATATTCGACGAGTTCATAGTCTGCGAGGCCTTCCGCATCGCCCAGCAGGCGGCTGCGCAGCCGCGCGCGGTGCCCAAGGTGATCCGGTGTCTCGCTGTCCCCCATCGCGCCGGGAATAACCGCCTTGTTCGGCGCACTCAACGGCAATAGGACGGCAAGATGGCGAAGCGGACCAATTTGCTGGAGCGAAACGCGATTTCCAGCGTTGCTATCCTGCGCAGGATGGGGCCGAGGGACGATATTTCGCACGCCATGACGGCAATCGACGCTCTTCTTTATGAGCCCGCGGCGGTGGGGTCCGGGGTTGTGGCATGACCGCGGCGGAAGAAGCACCGCGACGGCGCGGGCGCCCCCGGAAACTGCTGTTCAAAAAGCGCTGGATGACGGCCGGCGCGGTGGCCGCGCTGGCGGCGGGGACGTGGCTGGCGCGCGAACCGATCGCCGACGAATTCATCCGCGGCCAGCTCGAAAGCCGCGGGGTGCCGGCGCAATATCGTATCGATTCCATCGGCTTTCGCAGCGAAAGACTGTCGAACATCGTCATCGGCGATCCGGCGCGCCCCGACCTCACCGCCGCGAATGTCGAAGTGCTGCTCGGCTATGGCCTGACCGGCCCCTATGTGTCGGAAATCCGCGCCGAAGGCGTGCGCCTTTACGGGCGGTTCGTGGACGGCCGCTTGTCCTTCGGCGCGCTCGACCGGTTCCGCGATCCCGACAGCAAAGATCCCTTTGCCTTGCCCGACCTGTCGGTGATGCTGCGCGATGCGCGCGCACGCGTCGAAACGCCGTGGGGCGATGTCGGCGCCGCGCTGAACGGGGCGGGCAATCTTCGCGACAATTTTGCGGGCAAGCTAGCGCTCGTCGCGCCGCTGCTGGCGGCGGCGGGGTGCAGCGTGCGCGGGGTCAGTTTTTACGGCGATGTGCGCGTGCGCGATGTGCGCCCCGCGCTGGCCGGGCCGCTGCGCGGGCAGGCGCTGAGCTGCGCCGAGGGCACGGTGCGGGCTTCGTCGCCCGCGGTCGCGATTGACGTGTCACTGTCGGAAGATTTGCAGCAGTGGCGGGGCAGTGCCGACGCCAGCATTGCTTCGCTGGTCGCCGCATCGCTTCGCGCCGACCGGCTGGGCGTGCGCGCACGTTTCGACGGCAGCGCGGTGCAGACGAAGCTCGACATTGCCGCGGACATGGCGCGGCTGCGCGGGCCCGCTTTTGCCGCTGGAACGGTGCGACTCGACGCAAAGGGGAGTGTCGGGAGCGCTGCGCCGCGCCTCGAAGGATCGGTCGAGTTCGCAAATGCCAGCGCGAGTGCTGCAGCGCGGCGCACGATCGTCGAAAGCGCGCGTGGTCTGGACGGCACGCCCATCGGCCCGCTCGCGACGAAAGCGGCGGCGGCGATCGGCCGCGCGCTGGCGAGCGCAAGCGGGCGCGCGGGTTTCGAGCTGGTGGGCGAAGGGTCCCTGGCGCGCGTCGACCTGATCGCGCCGCGGCTCATAAGCGCCAGCGGTGCGCGGTTCACCGGCAGCGCGGACAGCCGCATCGGCTATCTTTACGGTGCCGAACGACCCGCGTTGCTGGCCACGGGTGAATGGAGCCTGGGCGGCGGCGACCTGCCCGCGGCGACGATTGAACTCGATCGCCGCGCCGACGGCAGCCTGCGCGGCGAAGCGCGCTTTGCCGTTTATGAAGCGCGGGGCAGTCGTCTGGCGATCGATCCGGTGCGTTTTGCGGGCGGTGCTGGCGGAACGCTGCGCTTTGCAACGACCACGCTGTTGTCGGGGCCGCTGGGGGACGGGCGTATCGAGCGGTTGCGCGTGCCGCTGGCGGGGACGCTGGCTCCGACCGGCGCGTTCGCGCTCAATGGCGGATGCCACCGCGTCGGCGCCGAACGGATCGAAGCCGGTGGCTTTCGCCTGGCACGGAGCGCGATCGACCTGTGCAGCCGCGCAGGGGCGCCACTGCTCAGCGCCGGACCGGGCGGACTGCGTGGCACGATCCGCGTGCCGCGCATCGCCCTTGCCGGAACGAGCGGCGAATCGCCGCTGCGTATCGCGAGCGGGCCGGCGACCATCGACCTCGCGACGCGGCGCTGGACGCTGTCGGCGGCGGATTTCCGGCTGGGCGAGGGCGAGAGCGTCACCCGTTTCAGCGCCGAGAGCGTTTCCGGCCACACGGCGGGGCGGGGCATGGCGGGCGAACTGGCCGGCGCGGCGGCGAAAATCGGCGCGGTCCCGCTCGACATGAGCGAGATCGCCGGCGGGTGGCGCTGGGCCGATGGCGCGCTGACACTGGAAGGCGGCCTGAGGCTGACCGACAGCGCGGCGCCCGATGCGCGCTTCTACCCGCTCGTCAGCCGCGATGCCGTGCTGCGCTTTGCCGATGGCGCGATCGAGGCGACGGCGGGTTTTGCCGAGCGCGCGACGGGCACAAAAATCCTCGATACGGTCATTCGCCACCGCTTTGCCGACGGCAGCGGCGCCGCCGACCTGAATGTGGAGGAGCTACGTTTCGACGAGGCGTTCCAACCCGACCAGCTGACCTATCTCGCGAAGGGCGTCGTTGCCAATGTGCAGGGATCGGTCGTCGGTGACGGCCGGATCGAGTGGGATGCGGCGGGCGTGACCAGCCGCGGCACCTTTGCGACCGCGGGAACCGACCTTGCCGCGGCTTTCGGTCCGGTAACGGGCCTGACCGCCACGCTCAGCTTCGACGATCTGATCGGCCTGCGCTCGGTGCCGGGACAGATTGCGCGGATCAAGGAGGTCAACCCCGGCATCCCGGTGCGCGACGGCGAGATCGAATATCGGCTGCTCGGCGACAATCGCGTGCGGATCGAAGGCGGACGCTGGCCTTTTGCGGGCGGCGAGCTTTTGCTGCATCCGGCGACGCTCAACTTCGCCGCCGACCAGCCGCGGCGGATGACCTTCGACGTGGTGGGCGTCGATGCCGCGGTATTTTTGCAGAGCTTCGGATTCGACAATATCAATGCGACGGGCAAGTTCGACGGCACGCTTCCGGTCGTGTTCGACGGGCTGGGCGGGCGGATCGAGGGCGGACGCATCGACGCACGCGAAGGCGGCGGTACGCTCGCCTATGTCGGCGAACTCACGAACCGCAACCTTGGCGCGATCGCCAATTTTGCCTTTGGCGCGCTGCGCAGCCTGAAATATGACGATCTGACGATCGTGCTCAACGGGGATCTCGACGGCGAAATGGTGACGGACATCCGCTTTGGCGGCGTGGGGCAGGGCGAAGGCGCGACGCGCAATTTCTTGACTCGCCAGGTCGCGCGGCTGCCGCTCGTTTTCAACGTCAAGATCACGGCGCCCTTCCGCCAACTGCTGACCTCGGCGAAGGGGTTTTACGATCCGTCGCTGCTCATCGAACAGAATCTGCCGGCGCTGATGCGCGCGCAGGAAGAAGCCGAAGCGGCCGCGCGCGGCGCCGCTCCTCCCGTTCAGCCCCCAGCAAGCGAGCCTGTGCAATGAATATGACCAAGACCGGAGCAAGGAGGCTGGCCATAACGAGCCGCTGTCTGGCGGTAACGATTGCGATGTCGGCCATGATGGGCTGCGTCCAGATCGAAACGCCGGACAAGCCGATCGAAATCAACCTGAACATCAACATCCGGCAGGAAGTGGTGTACAGGCTGGATGGCGATGCCAAGAAGCTCATCGAGCAGAATAGCGAGATATTCTGATGACAGGGATGAATATGATGCGTTGGAATACAGGAAAAACAACCGGATTGGCGCTTGCGGCCGTCGCCGCGACCGCAGCCGTGGCGCTGGCCGTGCCGTCGGCGATGGCGCAGCGCGATCCCGCTTATGCCGCCGCGCGCGCCGCGGGACAGATCGGCGAGCAGCCCGACGGCTATCTGGGCTTCGCCACCGCGCCGACGCCGGCGATCCGCGCGCTGGTGCAGGACATCAATATCAAGCGCAAGGCCGCTTATACCGAGCGTGCGCAGGCGACGGGGAGCACCGTCGAGCAATTCGCCTTCACCAGCGGATGCAACCTGATTGCGAGCACCAAGCCGGGTGAGAAATATCTGACCCCCGGCGGCGCGTGGAAGACGCGCGACGCAAGCCCGCCCGAACGCGACGCGCGCTGTCCGTAACGCATTTACGCATAACGGGGGCCCCGCGGGGCCCTTCAGATGCCGCCGCGCCCCTAAACGCGGCGGCATTTTCGTGTGCACAAGCGAAGCATTGACTTAATCGGGCGGCGTTCCTAAACGGGCCGCGCCTTAGGGGTACCCCGAATTTTCGGGCCTTTTTTTGCAGGCGGAATCGGGATTTTCCGGTTTCGTTTCAGGAGGATGGCGAGAGAATGACGGGCAAGGGCAGCGATCCGGAACTTGGCTCGGAGGATTCGCGCCTGGTCTCGCTCGAAGAGCGATTGGACCGGGCCGAAGCCGCAGAGGCAAGGCGGACCGCAGCAAACGCCGGACCGGAATCCGATGCCAATTACCGGCTCGGCAACCGGGTATTGGCGGAGTTGCTGGGCGGATTGATCGGCGGCGGCCTGTTCGGCTGGCTGATCGATCGGTTCGCAGGCACCGAACCCTGGGGGCTGTTGGGCATGTTGTTCATGGGCATCGTCGTGGCGTTCCGGAACATCATTCGCTTGACAACAACGCCGCGCAAATAGCGGGGCGCAAAGGACATTGTTGGCGGGACGGCCGGGTGTGCCGCCCCGCATTGCGTGTGGAGTGAAGAGTGGCGGCGGAATCCGGCAAGATCGACCCGATGCACCAGTTTGAGGTGACGCCGCTGGGCGGCGGTTTCAACCTCGGCGGGCAGGAAGTGCTGTTCACCAACAGCGCGCTGTGGATGGTGGTCGCCGCAATCGCGCTCGGCCTGTTCATGTGGGGCGGAATGCGTCGCCAGCTCGTTCCCGGCCGCTGGCAGGCCGCGGTCGAAGGCTTCACGGGCTTCATTTCGAGCATGATGATGGCAAATATCGGCACCGAAGGCCGCAAATATACGCCCTATGTCTTCTCGCTCTTCATGTTCATCCTTTTCTGCAACCTGCTCGGCATGTTGCCGCTGGGCGTGCTGGGGCTCCACCCCTTCACCGTCACCAGCCATATCGCGATCACCGGCGTCCTCGCGCTGATCAGCTTCGCGATCGTGCTCGTTGTCGGTTTCTGGCGCCATGGTCTCCACTTCTTTTCGCTGTTCGTGCCGCACGGTACGCCGCTGCCGATGATACCGATCATCGCGCCGATCGAGTTCGTGTCGTTCATGGTCCGTCCGTTCAGCCTCGGCCTGCGGCTCTTCGTCGCGATGACCGCGGGGCACGTGCTGCTGAAAGTGCTGTCGGGCTTTGTCATCAACGGTTTCAACGCCGAAACCTTGTGGCTCGGCTCGATCGTTTCGGTGCTCAGCTTCACGCTGATGATCGGCATCAGCGCGCTCGAACTGCTCGTCGCCGGCATCCAGGCCTATGTCTTCGCCCTGTTGACCTCGCTGTATATCAACGACGCGGTCAACCTTCACTAATCCCGTTTATAACAAACGTTTACACCAAGGAGTTACGATAATGGACGCAGAAGCAGCAAAGCTGATCGGTGCTGGCCTGGCCGCGATCGGTGCCGGCATGGCCGCGATCGGCGTGGGTAATGTGTTCGGCAGCTTCCTCGAAAGCGCGCTGCGCAATCCGGCCGCTGCCGACGGCCAGCAGGGCCGCCTGTTCATCGGCTTCGCCGCTGCCGAACTTCTCGGCCTGCTGGCGTTCGTCGTTGCGATGATCCTGCTCTTCGTCGTCTGATTTCGGACGATCATGGCGCCGTCGGCTCGCTTGGAGCCGGCGACGCCATGCAGGTTTTTCAAGTTTTCAAGGTTCGCCTTTCATGCCCCAGATAGCCCAGCTTACCGCTGACAATTGGTATCTTGCCTCGCAGCTTTTCTGGCTGCTGGTCGTATTCGCCGGCATTTATGTCGTGATCGGCCGCGGCATGTTGCCCAAGATCGAAGCGACGGTGGACGCGCGCGACCGCAAGGTTGCCGACGATCTTGCGGCGGCTAAAGCGGCGCATGCCGCCGCCGATACGCTGGAGGAAAGCTATCGCCAGCAGGGCGAGGCGAGTCGTGCCGCGGCGCAGAAAGCTGTGGCCGAAGCCAAGGACAAGGCCGCGAAAGACGCCGAAAAGCGTCTGGCCAAGGTCGACGCCGAACTCGCGGCCAAATTGTCGGCAGCCGAATCGGACGTCGCCGCGGCGCGCAGCTCGGCGATGGCCGAGATCGAAGCCGTGGCCGCCGAGGCGGCGGGCGAACTTGTCGCCAAGCTGTCGGGCGTAAAAATTGCCGCGGCGGATGCCAAGGCGGCGGTGAAGGCGGTTCTTAAATGACTGATTTGACGCTGATACTGGCCGAAGGGGCCACCGAACCCACCGCGTTTGGGCTGAATGCGACCGTCTGGGTGTCGATCGCGATGCTCGTTTTTCTGGGCATCCTGGTCTGGAAGGGCGTGCCCGGCGCGATCGGCGCGATGCTCGACAAGCGGATCGCGGAGATTTCGAAGCAGCTGAGCGAAGCCGAGCAGCTGCGGCTCGACGCCGAATCGCTGAAGGCCGAATATGAGGCGAAGCTCGCCGACGCCGCGAAGGAAGCCGATGAGATGCGCGCGCGCGCCGATGCCGAGGCTGAAGCGCTGATCGCCAAGGCAAAGGCCGACGCGACCGCATTGATCGCGCGCCGCAAGCAGATGGCCGAGGAACGCATCGCCGCGGCCGAAGCCAACGCGCTGAGCGAAGTGCGCACGGCAGCCGCGAAGGCGGCGACCGACGCGGCGGCGAAGCTGATCGCCGACAAGCATGACGCCGCCGCCGACAAGGCGCTGGTCGATCAGGCTATTGCGGGCGTCGCCAAGGGCTGACGCGCGGTGACATGACCGGAAACAGGGCGCCCGCGGTATGTCCGCGGGCGTTTTGGTGTGCGGTGTCGTGGCTGGAGCGCCCGGGCTGGCAGCGGATGGAAAGCGGACCTTTCGTGCATCGTCATCCCGGCGAACGCCGGGACCTCGCCTTATCGGGTTACTGCACCGGTGAGATCCCGGCCTTCGCCGGGATGACGGACCTGAAGATGCCCGCTCCCCACCCCAGACCAGGCTTCGGCACGGATAATCCGGCCCGGCCGGTCAATAGCGGATCATGATCCGCCGGGCGAGCGCGGGTGAGATGCTGTGGACCAGTTGCAGCATCTTCACCATCCCGACATTGACCTCTTTTTTTCCGGTACGGATGCCGTGGACGATTTCGGCGGCGCAGTCGTGCGCGCGCATCTTCTTGCCCGCGCGCCCGGCGGTCATGCTGGTTTCGACGACGGGCGGCAGCGCCTCGATCACGCGGACATTGCTGTCTTTGAGCTGATGCCGGATCGCCTGCGTATAGCTGCGCAGCGCGGCCTTGGTCGCGCAATAGATGGGGCCGCCGGCGCGCGGCGCGATCGCCAGGCCCGAGGTGACGTTGACGATCGCCGCCTCGCGCTGCGCGCGCAGCACGGGCAGCAGGCGGGTGCAGAGCGCGATCGGCGCGTCGAGATTAGTGCGGATGCAGTGCGCCGCGCTGTCGAGCGCCGCGGGATCGTCGAGCTCGTAGGCGCTGCCGACCCCGGCATTGTTGACGAGCAGCGCGAGCGGCTTGCCCGCCACGCCCCCGACCACTGCGTCGATCCCCGCCGGCGTCGACAGATCGCCCGCGATCGTGCCGAAACCCAGCGCCGCCATCGCGTTCAGCTTGTCCGCGGACCGGCCGCTGACGATCACTTCGGCGCCGATCCCCTGCAATTGCAGCGCGATTTCGCGCCCGATGCCGTCGCTGCCGCCCGTGACCAGCGCCAGTTTCCCCCGTAACTCCATAAGACCCCTCCCATGTTTTACCGCGCGCACTATGGCGGGTCGTATCACCTTCGCCTACATGAGAAATCATGGCCCGCCCGAACGCTCCCGACCGATTCAACGAGGAAAAGGCCACCTATGTCGTGCGCGGCAGCGGGGACGAGGATGGCGACAAGCCCGACCTCGAGCGCGGCGCCGAAGCGATCCGCGCGGTGGTGCGGAAATTGCCCGCGCGGCCCGGCGTGTACCGGATGCTCGATGCGCGCGGCGACGTGCTTTATGTGGGGAAGGCGCGCGCGCTCAAGAACCGCGTCGCCAATTATACGCAAGTCGCGCGCCTGCCGCAGCGGTTGCAGCGCATGGTGTCGCAGACGCGCGCGATGGAGATTGTTACGACGACGAGCGAGGCCGAGGCGCTGCTGCTCGAGGCGCAGCTGATCAAGCGGTATCGCCCGCCCTATAATGTGCTGCTGCGCGACGACAAAAGCTTTCCCTTCATCCTGCTGCGCACCGATCACGACTTTCCGCGCGTTCAGAAGCATCGCGGCGCGCGGCGCGCCAAGGGGCGCTATTACGGCCCCTTCGCGAGCGCGGGGTCGGTCGGGCGGACGCTCAACGCACTGCAGAAGACCTTTCTGCTGCGAAGTTGTACCGACAGCTTCTTCGCCAACCGCTCGCGCCCGTGCCTGCTTTACCAGATTCGCCGCTGCTCGGCGCCGTGTGTCGACCGTATTTCCAAGGCGGATTATGCCGGGCTGGTGAGCGACGCGCAGGACTTCCTCGAAGGTCGCTCGACCGCGGTGCAGAAGCGGCTGGGCGACGCGATGACCAAGGCCGCCGACGCGATGGATTATGAGCAGGCGGCGGTGCTCCGCGACCGGTTGAAGGCGCTGACCTTCATCCAGGGCAGCCAGTCGGTACACGCCGACGGGCTGGGCGACGCCGATGTGTTTGCGCTCGCGGCGAAGGGCGGGCAGCTCTGTATCGCGGGCTTCTTCATCCGGGGCGGCCAGAATTGGGGACATCGCAGCTTTTTCCCGGCGCATGTTGCCGGCGTCCCCGAGGCGGAGGTGATGGCGAGCTTTCTGATGCAATTTTATGAAGGCGTGCCGCCGCCGAAGCTGATCCTGGTCGACCGCGAGCCCGACGATTGCACGGTGCTGGCGGAAGCGCTCGGCGAAACCGCCGGGCGCAAGGTCGAGATCAGCGTGCCGCAGCGCGGCAACCGCAAGCGGCTGCTCGACCAGGCGGTGCGCAATGCGGGCGAGGAGCTCGACCGGCGGCTGGCCGAGAGCAGCAGCCAGGCAAAGCTGGGACGCGAGTTGGCAGACTTGTTCGACCTCGACGATCCGCCGCAGCGGATCGAAATATACGACAACAGCCATATTCAGGGCACCAATGCGCTGGGCGCGATGGTGGTCGCGGGCCCCGAGGGCTGGATCAAGGGCGCGTATCGCAAGTTCAACATCAAGCGCGCCGAAACGCAGCCCGGCGACGATTTCGCGATGATGCGCGAGGTGTTCCAGCGCCGCTTCGCGCGCGCGATCGAAGAGGATCCCGAACGCACGCAGGGCGAATGGCCCGACCTGGTGCTGATCGACGGCGGCAAGGGACAGGTTTCGGCGGTCGCGGCGGTCTTTGCCGAGCTGGGTATCGACGATCTGCCCTTTGTCGGCGTCGCGAAGGGCCCCGATCGCAACGCCGGGCGCGAGACCTTTTACTTGCCCGACGGGCGCGAATTCACGCTGCCGACGAACGATGCGGTACTGTTCTATATCCAGCGGCTGCGCGACGAGGCGCATCGTTTCGCGATCGGCGCGCACCGGCAAAAGCGCGCGAAGGCCATGGGCAGCTCGCCGCTCGACGAGGTGCCGGGCATCGGCCCTGCGCGCAAGAAGGCGCTGTTGATGCACTTCGGCACCGCGCGCGCGATCCGGGGCGCGAGCCTGGAGGATCTGAAAAAGGCGCCGGGCGTGAGCGCGGGGGTCGCGCAGGCGGTGTATGATTTTTACAATCCGGGGGGGTAATAAACAAACCACGCCCTCCCCTTCAGGGGAGGGCAGCGAGACTTGCGAGCTTGCTCGCTAGTCGCAGCGGGTGGGGCCAGCGGCCTAGCGCAAGGCCGATGGCCCCACCCCAACCCCTCCCCTGAAGGGGAGGGGCTTGCGTAGGAGCCGAGACTATGGATTTCGCCGCCACCATGCCACTCGCGGGAACGCTGGGCGTCACCATCGACGAAGCCGGAAAGGATCGCGTCGCGGGCAAGCTGCCCGTCCGGCCCGAAATCTGCACCGCGGGGCAGATCGTCCACGGCGGCGCGATCATGGCCTTTGCCGACTGCCTTGGCGCGGTGGGCGCTTTCCTGACCCTGCCCGAAGGCGCGACCGGCACGACGACGATCGAAAGCAAGACCAATTTCCTCGGCGCGGGACCGGTCGGATCGGTGCTGGTCGGCGAAGCGATCCCGGTGAAGATCGGCAAGCGGCTGTCGGTATGGCAGACGCGCATCCGCACCGCGGAAGGAGCCGAGGTTGCGCTGGTGACGCAGACGCAGATGGTGCTTTGGCCAGCCTGATCGCCGACGCGATCGTCTGCGCGGTGCGCGCGCATGGCGAGCATGGCGCGATCCTGCGCGCGCTGACGCATGAGGCGGGGCTGGTCGCGGGATATGTGCGCGGCGGGCGGTCGCGACGCCTGCGGCCGGTGCTGGTGCCCGGCAATCTTGTCGCGCTCGAGCTGCGCGCGCGCAGCGAAGAGCAGCTCGGCGGCGCGACGGTCGAATTGCAGACGAGCCGCGCCCCATTGCTCGCCGAGCCGCTGGCGGCGGCGGCGATCGATTGGGTGACGAGCCTGACCGCGGCGACGCTGCCCGAAGGGCAACCCTATCCCGCGCTCTATGCGGTTCTGGCGGCGGTGCTGGAGGCAATCGGCGTCGCGCCCTCGGCACGGCAATGGGCCCTCGCGCTCGGCCGATATGAATTGCTGCTGCTCGCCGAGCTGGGCTTCGGGCTCGATCTTGGCGAATGCGTCGCGACGGGAGTGCGCGAGGATCTGGCGTTCGTCAGCCCCAAAAGCGGCCGCGCGGTGAGCGCGGCGGCGGCGGCGGGTTATGAAAAGCGGCTGCTCCGCCTGCCGCCCTTCCTGCGGCACGACCATGCCGATGCGGCGGAGAGCGAACCGACGATGACGGACGTGCTCGATTTCCTGACGATCACCGGCCATTTTATCGACCGCGACCTGCTCGACGGACGCAACCGCGACTTGGCGGGCGTGAGGCAAAGATTGATCGATCGGCTGAAGAGGGCGGTTGCGTGAGGCGGCGGCGCTGCCTAGAGCGGCGGCGTCCCTGAGCGACAAGCTCCGTGCTCCCGCGAAGGCGGGAGCCCATCTCCGGTCGGCGCCCCCGTGGAACCGGCACGTGATGGGGCCCCGCCTTCGCGGGGACGCGGGAAGTTTGTCGCCACGGCACAATGAATCCGCGAAGGGGTCCTGAATTGAAAATCCTGCTGCTGGCTGGCGATGGTATCGGTCCGGAAATCATGGCGGAGGCCGAAAAGGTCCTTGACCGGCTAGCGATCCCGGTGACGCTCGACCGCGCGCTCGTCGGCGGGGCGGCTTATGAAGTGACCGGCCACCCGCTCCCGCCGGAAACGCTGGCGAAGGCGAAAGCCGCCGACGCGATTCTGTTCGGTGCTGTCGGCGATCCGCGCTTCGATACGGTCGAGCGCCACCTGCGCCCCGAACAGGCGATCCTGGGGCTTCGCTCGGAGCTTGGCCTGTTCGCCAACCTGCGTCCGGCAAAGCTGTTCGCAGGGCTTGAGGACAGCTCGGCGCTGCGGCCCGAGATCGCGTCGGCTATCGACCTCCTGATCGTCCGCGAGCTGGGCGGCGACGTCTATTTCGGCGAAAAGGGTATGCGCACCACCGCGAATGGCGAGCGCGAAGGCTATGACGTCATGGCCTATGGCGAAAGCGAAGTGCGGCGCATCGCGCATGTGGCCTTTCGCGCGGCGCAGGGCCGCAGGGGCCGGCTCTGCTCGGTCGACAAGGCGAATGTGCTCGAAACCTCGCAGCTGTGGCGCGACGTGGTGATCGAGGTTGCGGCAGAATATCCCGACATCGAGCTCAGCCATATGTATGTCGACAATGCCGCGATGCAGCTGGTGCGCAATCCGGGTCAGTTCGACGTTATCGTCACGGGCAATCTGTTCGGCGACATATTGTCCGATCAGGCGTCGATGTGCGTCGGTTCGATCGGACTGCTGGCGTCGGCGTCGCTCGGCGACGGCACGCGCGGCCTTTACGAACCGATCCACGGGAGCGCGCCCGACATCGCCGGAAAGGGCATCGCCAATCCGCTTGCCATGATCCTGTCGCTGGCGATGTTGCTGCGCCATTCGGCTGGCGACGAGGCAAGCGCGGCGCGGATCGAGTCGGCGGTGGGCCGGGTGCTCGCCGATGGCTGTCGCGGCGCCGACCTCGGCGGCAATATGGGAACCGCGGCGCTCGGCGATGCCGTGGTTTCGGCACTCACAATCTCGTGATACGGACAAAAGAATGAAAAAGACGACGGGTTTCGATCGCAGCAGGACGAGCCACTGGCACCCCGCGACGCAGGCGGTGCGCGGCGGAACCTGGCGCAGCGAGCATGGCGAGACGTCCGAGGCGCTCTTCCTTACCTCCGGCTATACCTATGACAGCGCCGAGGAAGTCGCCGCGCGCTTCGCGGGCGAAGCGCAGGGCATGACCTATTCGCGCCTCCAGAATCCGACGGTGGCGATGCTCGAGGAGCGCATCGCGCTGATGGAGGGGGCGGAAGCCTGCCGGACGCAGGCGACGGGCATGGCGGCAATGACCGCCGCGCTGCTCTGCCAATTGTCGGCCGGCGATCATATCGTCGCGGCGAAGGCGGCGTTCGGGTCGTGCCGCTGGCTGGTCGACCATCTCTGCCCCCGCTTCGGCATCGAGACGAGCGTGGTCGATGGGCGCGACAATGACGCGTGGGAAAAGGCGATCAAGCCGAACACCAAGGTTTTTTTCTTTGAAACGCCGGCGAATCCCACGATGGACATCGTCGATATGCGGCATGTCTGCGCGCTGGCGAGGGCGCACGGCATCATCACGGTGGTCGACAATGCCTTTGCGACGAGCGTGCTCCAGCGTCCGATGGATTTCGGCGCCGATGTCGTCGCCTATTCGGCGACCAAGCTGATGGAGGGGCAGGGGCGCGTGCTGGCGGGCGCCGTCTGCGGAACCGAGAAGTTCATTACCGAGGTGCTGCTGCCGTTTCAGCGCAACACCGGACCCAATCTGTCGCCGTTCAACGCCTGGGTGGTGCTGAAGGGGCTCGAAACGCTCGACCTGCGCGCGCGGCGCCAGTCCGAGAATGCGCTCGCAGTGGGCAAGTTCGTCGAAAGCCGCGTGCCAAAGATCCTGCACCCCGGCCTCCCGAGCCATCCGCAACATAATCTGGCGAAAAGTCAGATGGACGATTGCGGGCCGATTTTTTCCTTCGTCCTCGAAGGCCGCGAACAGGCGATGGCGCTGCTCAATGCGCTCGAACTTGTCGATATTTCCAACAATATCGGCGATTCGCGCAGTCTTTGCTGTCACCCCGCCTCGACCACCCATTATGGCGTCAGTGCCGAGGCGCGGGCCGACATGGGTGTTGTCGAAGGGATGCTGCGCATCAACATCGGTCTTGAAGACCCGCGCGACATCATTGCCGATCTGGACCAGGCATTGACCCAGGTGGGGCTTTAGGCGAATCTGGGGTGGAGATGATCGACTCCTTTTTCCCCTTTGCCGCGACCACCGGCCCCGTCACCGTGCGTGTCGCCGTAAGCTATCTGCCCGAACAGTCGCACCCGGCGCTTGGCCGCTGGTTCTGGGCCTATCATGTCCGGGTGGAAAATCATGGCGATACGGCGGTGCAGCTGCTGACGCGGCACTGGCGAATCAGCGACGGGCGCGGTCAGATCAGCGAAGTGGAAGGCGAAGGCGTCGTTGGCGAGCAACCGCTGATCGCGCCCGGCGGTGCGTATGACTATGTCTCGGGCTGTCCGCTGCCCACCCCCGAAGGATCGATGGTCGGCAGCTATACGATGGAACTCGGCGACGGATCGCAGATGCTCGTCGCTATTCCGCTCTTTCCGCTTGTGGCCCCCGCCACCGCGTCATGAAGCGTACGCACCTGCCTCTGAACGCGCTGCGCGTTTTCGACGCCGCTGCCCGTCATTTGAGCTTTACGCGCGCCGCCGACGAACTGGCGGTGACACCCGCCGCGGTCGGACAACAGATCCGCGCGCTCGAGGACATGCTGGGCGTCGTGCTGTTCCGCCGTACGCCCAAAGGGCTGGAACTGACGGGCGAGGCGCAGGCGGGGCTCGATGCACTGCGGCAGGGATTCCTGCAATTCGAGGAGTCGGTGCGCGCGATGCAGGCCGGGCAATCGTCGCAATCGCTGACGATCGCGGCGCCGCGCGACCTGACCGCCAAATGGCTGGCGCCGCGCCTCGCGCGCTACAGCCAGCAGGCGCCCGATGTGCGCTTTACCCTGGTGTCGGCGGACGCGGGGATCGATTTCACCGAAGCCAACCTCGACCTCGCGATTTTCTGGACCGACGGCGCGGGCGACCATGAAGGCGTCGCACTGGGCGAGCCGTTGATGGTGACGGTCGCGGGGCCGGGGGCGGGCAGCGACACGCGCATCGCCTGGCCGGGCTGCCCCGTTGCCGATGGCGAACCCGCGTTGCGGCTGGGCGACGCCGGACTCGCGATCGATGCCGCCGCGAACGGGCTGGGTCACGCCAATGTCCCCGCGATGCTTGCCGAGAGCGACATTGCCGCCGGCCGCGTGCGGCAGGTGGGCGAGGCCGTCGCGGTCAAACGCGGCTATTGGCTCGTCGCGCCGACGCCGCAGTGGCGGCAGGCAAAGGTCAAGGCGCTGGTCGCGGCGCTGACGGCCTGACCTGTTTCGCCGCGAGCGCGAGCAGTCGCTTGACCAGCGCGACCATCGTTTCGGCCGCCACCGGCGCGTCGGGATCGTTCCAGCTGGCGATCACGACCATATATTTGCCGTCGCGCTTGCGCTGGCCGAGCAGGCTCATCGACAACACACCGGTTTCCGATCCACCCTTGTAACCGAGCCATGCCCAGTCGGCGGCCGCCGCCGGTCCGACGCCGTTGTTGATTGCGATGGCCGCCATGGCCTCCGCCGACTGTCGCGCGCGCAGGTCGACGAACGCGCGCGCGAGGTCGTTGGGGCTGGCGAACCATTCGAGGCTGTCGATGAAACGCGGGCCACCCGCAAAACTCACCCCGTCGACATTGTCCAAAACCATCCGGCCGGCGTGCGCTTCGAGCAGCCGCCGCTGCTCGGCGTCGGACGCGCCGACGAACGCCGCGCGCTCGCGCTCGAAATTATTGCCTTTGAGCGCGAAGGCCTCGACGGTGGTGAGGAAGGGGATGTTGCGCGATGGATCGCTGTGCCCGGCCGCTTTCATCCGCGCCTCGATCCGCTCGCGCCCGATCAGGTGGATCAGCGTGTCGGTCGCGCCATTGTCACTGACCGACATCATCCAGTTGGCGAGCGTCTGGAGCGTGACGGGCGTGCCGACGGGCCAGCCGGCGGTAGCGGCCGACGAAAAGCTGGCGTGCGTCAAAGACACCACGTCGGACCATTTGCGCTCGCCGGCGGCGATCTGCGCCGCCAATTCGTTCAATATATAGAGTTTGAAGGTCGAGCCGACCGCGAACTGCCGGTCGGCGCTGGCCGCGGCGATGGGTACGAAGCCGTCCCCGGCAAGTTCGGCGACCAGAAAGCCGGTGCGTCCGGGGAGGGCCGCCAGCTCTGCCGCGACCGTGTCGAAACTGTCGTTCGCCATGGCGACGTCGGTGATGCGAAGCCCGACGACCTTTTCGCCCGCGCCCGCGGCGACGTCGAGCAGCACCGTCGCGACCCCCTTTTCAAAACGCAGCTGGACGGTGCCCGACAAGCCGTTCGCCGACGCCGCGCCATCGACCGCGACGGGGGCGCCATATTGGGCGATCAGATTGGTCGCGATGGCGCGGAACTGGGCTTCGGGCACGGCCTTCTGAAAGCCGGGGTCGAAATAGTCCGCAAAGGCGATCCGCCCCGTGAGCAGATCGACAAGCTGGTTCGCGCGGCGGGTGAAGGCGGTGTCGGCGAGTGCGCCCGTGCCGGGCGACTGATGCGCCAGCGCCGGTGGCGTGGCGATCATCGGCGCGGCCGTGAACAGCAGCGCTAGAAGGGGGAGGGCGAAACGGCGACGGGCTGACGTGTCCTTCCTTGTCATTTTTGCCCTCCCGTCGCTAAGCGTCGATCGCGGCTTCGTCGAGGCTGGCGGCGTTGGCCTGAATGAACTGGAACCGATGTTCGGGATGCTTGCCCATCAGCCGGTCGACCAGATCCTTGACCTGGTGCCGCTCTTCATATTCCTGCGGCAACGTGACGCGCAGCAGGCTGCGTGTGGCGGGGTCCATTGTCGTTTCTTTCAATTGGTTGGGATTCATTTCTCCCAAGCCTTTGAAACGGCCGACCTCGACCTTCTTGCCCTTGAACAGCGTCGCCTCCAGTTCGGCCCGGTGCGCGTCGTCGCGGGCATAGGCGGAGAGGCTGCCCGCGGTGAGGCGATAGAGCGGCGGCTGCGCCAGATAGACATGGCCGTTCCGCACGATGTCGGGCATTTCCTGAAAAAAGAAGGTCATCAGCAAGGTCGCGATATGCGCGCCGTCGACATCGGCGTCGGTCATAATGACGATCTTTTCGTAGCGGAGGCGATCGGCGTCGCAATCCTTACGCATCCCGCAGCCCAGCGCGAGCGCCAGGTCGGCGATTTCCTGATTGGCGCGGATCTTGTCGGCGCTGGCGCTCGCGACGTTCAGGATCTTGCCGCGGATCGGCAGGATCGCCTGCGTCTTGCGGTCGCGCGCCTGCTTGGCGCTGCCGCCCGCGCTGTCGCCCTCAACGATAAAAAGCTCGGTGCCTTCGGGGCCGTCGTTCGCACAATCTGTGAGCTTGCCGGGGAGACGGAGCTTGCGCCCGCTGGTCGCGGTCTTGCGCTTGACCTCGCGCTCGGCCTTGCGCTTGAGGCGCTCGTCCATGCGGTCGAGGACGAGGCCCAGAAGCGCGCGGCCGCGGTCCATATTGTCCGACAGGAAATGGTCGAAATGGTCGCGCACCGCATTTTCGGTCAGGCGAGCGGCCTCGGGGCTCGACAGGCGGTCCTTGGTCTGGCTCTGGAACTGCGGATCGCGGATGAACACCGACAGCATCATCTCGCCGCCGTTGAACACGTCCTCCGCTGTGATCTGGGCCGCCTTTTTCTGACCGATCAGCTCGCCGAAGGCGCGCAGCCCCTTGGTCAGCGCGGCGCGCAGCCCCGCTTCGTGCGTGCCGCCTGCGGGGGTGGGGATGGTGTTGCAATACCAGCTGTACGACCCGTCCGACCACAGCGGCCAGGCGATCGCCCATTCGGCGCGCCCCTGATCGCCCGGAAAATCCTGGCGCCCGACAAAGGGCTCGGCGGTCGCGCATTCGCGCGTACCGATCTGTTCCTTCAGATGGTCGGCAAGCCCGCCGGGAAACTGAAACACCGCTTCGGCAGGCGTGTCGTCGCCGATCAGTTCGGGCGCGCATTTCCAGCGGATTTCGACCCCCGCGAACAGATAGGCTTTCGAACGCGCCATGCGATAGAGCCGCTGCGGCTTGAAACGCCCGTGCTCGCCGAAGATTTCGGGGTCGGGGACGAAGGACACGCTCGTGCCGCGGCGGTTGGGGGTCGGGCCGAGTTCTTCGAGCGGGCCGAGCGGAAGCCCGCGCGCGAAGCGCTGACGATAGAGCTGCTTGGCGCGCGCGACCTCGATCTCGGTTTCGGCGGACAGCGCGTTGACGACGCTGACGCCGACGCCGTGCAGGCCGCCCGACGTCGCATAGGCCTTGCCCTCGAACTTGCCGCCCGAATGGAGCATCGTCAGAATGACTTCGAGCGCGGACTTGCCGGGAAATTTCGGATGCGGATCGACCGGCATCCCGCGGCCGTTATCGACGATGGTAAGCCGGTTGCCGACGTCGAGCATGACTTCGATGCGCGTCGCATGACCCGCGACGGCTTCGTCCATGCTGTTGTCGATCACTTCGGCGGCAAGATGGTGCAGCGCGCGCTCGTCGGTGCCGCCGATATACATGCCGGGCCGTCGGCGGACGGGTTCCAGCCCCTCCAGCACCTCGATCTGCGAAGCGTTATAGCTGTCGGAAGCGGGGGGCGCGGCGTCGAACAAATCGTGACTCATGCCTTGGCTATACGGGGCGGGGAAGGGCGCTGGCAAGCGCGGTTTTGGCGCGCTTCATCCGGCCCGCGGCGGCATCGCTTCATCGCATTTCGGTACGCTGAAGGAACTATCGTGATCGGCCGCGGGTTGAGGGGGCGACTGCAAAGTCATCAAAAAGTGGAGTAAAAACATGAAATTCGCAGCTCTCCTCGCCGCTTCGGCGGCATCGGTCCTGGCCGTTCCGGCCGTTGCGCAGGACAACCGCGATCCGTCGCGGGATTTCGATGGACCCTATATTTCGATCGGCGGCGGCGCCACGCTTCAGGGCAACGACCGCGGCGAAACGCTGGTGTTCGACACCGACCGCGACGGCACCTATGGCGACACCGTCAACACCGCTGGCGGAACCAACGCCTTTTCCCCCGGCTTCTGCAACGGGGCGGCTACCGGCACCGCCAATATGGGTTGCCGCAACGACAAGGACGGCCCCGAGTTTTTCGGACGGCTTGGCTATGACAAGCGCATGGGCAATTTCGTGCTCGGCGCGGTGGTCGAAGGCGGCCACAGCGTCGCGCGCGACAGCGTCAGCGGCTTTTCGACCACGCCGGCGAGCTACACGATGAGCCGCGAGGCCGATTATCAGGCCAATGCGCGGTTGCGCGCGGGCTATACGCCCGGCGGCGGCGCGCTTTTCTATGTCACGGGCGGCGGCGCCTATGCGCGGCTCGACAACAAGTTCACGACGACCAACACCGCGAACAGCTTTGCCGACAATGGCAAGACGAACGCCTGGGGCTATACGGTCGGCGGCGGTGCCGAGCTGATGGTGACGAACAACATCGGGATCGGCCTCGAATATCTCTACACCGACGTCAAGGACAACGACTATGTCGTCAATGTGGGGGCGGGCACCGCACCCGCGACCAACCCGTTCCTGCTGAACGGCGGCGGCACCGATATTCGCCGCAGCGACCCGCATTTCCGCACGCACAGCGTGCGCGGGACGCTGAGCTATCGCTTCTGATCTATCGGGAGCGACAGGAAGGCGCCGGGTCGACGATCCGGCGCCTTTTTTGTGGTCCCGGCGAAGGCCGGGATCTCAAGCTTACTTCTTTACGGCCCGGCAAGATCCCGGCCATCGCCGGGATGACGAGCCCCAGAGAATGGATGAGCTTAGCGAGGGTCGGGCGCGGGAAAGATTGCGAAATTTCCGTTGGCGCTCGCCACCAGCCGGTCGTGCTGAAACAGCCGCGCGTCGATATTTGCGATGCGCTTGCCCTTGTGCAGCACGCTCGCTTCGCAAATCAGTCGCCCCTCACGCACGCCGACGTGATAATTGAATTTGATTTCCAGCGTCGCGCACCAGAAACCCTTGTCGAGCGTACTGAACAGCGCGCCGCCCATCGCGGTATCGGCGAGCGAATAGGCGACCCCGCCATGCGCGACCCCCTGCGGGTTGAAATGCCGCTCGCGCTCGATGTCGATCGCCATCGTGCAGCGTCCGTCGCCGCGTTCGACCATTTGCAGGCCGAGCGCGCGCGCAAATTCGAAATCCTGGCCGAAGGGCCTCACCGGACGCCCTTACCGAACCCTGGGGCCCCCAAAGGGCGGCGGTGGCGGAGGGCGGCGCGTGCCGCGCGGCAGCTGCGCCTGATAGGCGCGACCGCAATGTTCGACGCAATAGGGAAATCCCGGATTGACCGCTTCGCCGCAGAAATGGAAATCGGGCTCGCCCGGATGTCCCATCGGCCAGCGGCAGATGCGGTCGTTGAGATCGAGCAGGCTCGTCTTGTCGGCAATTTCGGGGCTCGGCTTCGCCGGCACCAGTCGGCGCGGCGGCGCGGGCGGGATCGGTGCTTGCTGATCGCCGGGTCCCTGGCGGATGAAGCCGCCGGGGCCGATCGAAACGATGCGCGGTGTATCGGGCTTGGGCGCGGCCTCGACGCCATCCTCGCGCGCCGCCTCGGCAACCGGCTTGGGTTCGGGGCGCGCGGCCACCGGCGCCGGGCGCGGCGCGGCGGGAGCCGCCGGGCGCGGCGCGGCCGCCACTGGCGACGCCTTCGGCACGGCGGGCGCTGCGGCCTTGGCGGGCCGGGCGGCCTTTTCGGTCGCCTTGACGGGTGAGGGGCGCGATTTCAGACCCAGACGATGCGCCTTGCCGATCACCGCGTTGCGGCTGACCCCGCCGAGTTCGTCGGCGATCTGGCTGGCGGTCAGGCCCTTTTCCCACATGCTGCGCAGCTGTTCGATGCGCTCGTCAGTCCATGACATGCTTCAAATTCCTCATCATTTCCCGCAACGGGCCTGTCGTGCCGGTTCCGATTCCGACGGATCGACATTGCGACGGCCCAGCTTGCGGTAAGATCGGGGAGGCGATAGGCGAGAACGCCATGAACGACCAGCCCCAAATTTCGCACCCCGACTCGGCAAATGTTCGCGCGGTTCCGGCTTTTGCCGAACCCGGCGTCCCGCACATCCTCACGCTGAACGTGCCGGGTATGCGAGCGCTATATGTCAAGGAGGTGCGGCGCTTTTTCAAGGTGCAGTTGCAAACAATCTGGGCGCCGGCGATCACCACGCTTCTTTTCCTCGTCATTTTCACGGTCGCGCTTGGCGGGGCGGGGCGCACCGTCATCGGCGTACCCTTTGCCGATTTCATCGCGCCGGGGCTGATTATGATGGCGATGCTCCAGAACAGCTTTGCCAATTCGAGCTTCTCGCTGCTCGTCGGCAAGATCCAGGGTACGATCGTCGATTATCTGATGCCGCCGCTCGCGGTCGGCGAGCTGGTCATCGCGCTGGTCGGTGCCGCGATCACGCGCGCCTTGCTCGTCGGCTTCGCGCTCTGGCTGGCGATGCTGTTCTGGCCCGGCGTGCATGTCGGGGTCGATCATCTGTGGGCGGTCGCGGTTTTTGGCGTCCTTGGTGCGATGATGCTGGGTTTTCTTGGCCTCATCACCTCGGTCTGGGCCGAAAAGTTCGACCATGCCGCGGCCGTGACCAATTTCGTCGTCACGCCGCTGGCGCTTCTGTCGGGCACATTTTATTCGGTCGATCTGCTTGCGCCCTGGTTCCAGGGCGTCGCGCACGCCAATCCGGTCTATTATGCGATCATGGGCTTTCGCTATGCCTTCATCGGGACGGTCGATGCGACGATCGACAATCCGGTGTCGACCGCCGTGCTGGTGCTCGTGGCGGTCAATGTCGTACTGGCGCTGGTGACGTACCGCCTGCTTGCGTCAGGCTGGAAGCTGAAGGCCTGACGTCGGCTTCAGTGGCGGTGGATCGCCCGGACGCGGTAGCGCCCGCGTTCGAGGCCGTCGAACATCGTTTCCACCTCCGGATGGTCGATCGGCCCGCCATCGCCGTCGGCGACCAGATTCTGCTGGCTGACGTACGCGATGTAGGATGAGTCGCCATTTTCGGCGAGCAAATGATAAAAGGGCTGTTCCTTCGGGGGGCGGAGCTCTTCGGGGATGGCTTCATACCATTCGTCGGTGTTCGCAAATACCGGGTCGATGTCGAAAACGACGCCGCGAAAGTCAAACATGCGGTGGCGCACGATGTCGCCCGGCGCGAAGCGCGCGCGGCCGACGAGCGGCGCAGTAACGGCGGCAGGAAGTTCGGCAGGGGACTCGGCTGTCATAAAGTCAATCTATGGCTGTTTACGTCCGTTTCAAGTGCGTTACATTCGTATCGGCCGCGGTTTGCCGAATCGGCTGTGATCAGCGTTACAGATGCATTGGCCGAATGGGCTAAGTTGCTCCTCTGGCCCCATGCATGTCCCGTTCGGGTTGCAGGCCGCACCTTCAGGGGAGAAGCATTATGGCTGACGTACCACCCAATCCTTCGGGCCCGGCCGCGGGCATCGTTCAGCGCGCGAAGGATATTTTGCTCAAGCCGAAAGAGACATGGCCGGTCATCGCCGCCGAACCTGCGACGACGCAGTCGATCTATGTCCCCTATGTCCTTGTTCTGGCGGCGATCGGTCCGCTGGCCTCGCTGATCGGCGGTCAACTCGTCGGTTTCTCGGCATTGGGCGTGACGTGGCACCCGCCGATCGGCAGCGCGATCACCTCGGCCATCCTGTCCTATGGCCTGACGCTGGCGACTGTTTTCATCCTCGCGCTTGTCATCGACGGACTCGCGCCCAATTTCGGGGGGCAAAAGGATCAAATTCAGGCGCTGAAAGTCGCGGCCTATTCGGGTACCGCCGCGTGGATCGGCGGCATCTTCGGGCTGATCCCGGCGCTTGCCCTGATCGGGCTGCTGTTCGCGCTTTACGGTCTCTATCTCCTCTACCTTGGCCTGCCGGTGCTGATGAAGGTGCCCGAGGACAAGGCGCTCGGCTATACCGCCGTCGTCGTCATCGTTGCGATCGTGCTGTTCTTCATCGTGGGGGCGGTGGTCGCCTCGATCACCGCGCCGTCGATGCTGGGCGCCCAGATGTGATCCCGGCGGGCGCCCCGGACTATCCGGTGCGAGCCGCCAGGTTCAATCTATCGAACGGAAACGATTTCGATATTGCCGATGGGGGAGTTGGCCTCCCGCTCGATCAATAGATTTCGTTGCACGTTTGTGCGGACCGTTCCGGAGATGCGGCATCCTGCGAGGCGCATTCGCGGGCGAGGCGCGTGGCTCGTTTGCGATGTGAGAACGGCCAGATCGTCGAAAATCAGATCGCTTTCAAATGCCACAACCGCGCGCGCCCTGTCGTCGCAGAGAAGCTCGCCACCAATTCGGATGGCCGATGGGCCGACTTCCTGACCGGTCGTGCCCATGACACCGCCCGGCTGCACGCAAATACCGACAGGGGCGAGCGAGAGCGAGCGGCGAAGGTCGACCGCGTCGAACTGGACCCGAATATTGTGACTGCCCGTCAGGATTTGGACCATGCCGTTTTCGGCTTTCGGGCTACCCACGACGCCCGGCTTCAAATTGGTATTCGACCCCGACACGCGAAGGCGGATGTTACGGCTCGCGTCCTCGATGTGGACAAGCTCGTAGCCGATATTGTCGCCCCTCACATCCACGTCCCAATCGTCGCAATTGGCCATGCCGACCGCCCATTGGGCGATGTCCCTTACAACCAGGTTGCTTATTCGCCCATGGGTGGCTCCGCCGGCCGAAAGCCGGAACGGCCGGCCCGGCGGGGACGATAATGATGATGGCGCGCTGAGGATCAGTCTTCCCGACGCGTCCCGTCCGACAACCTTTGCGCCGGCCGGAAAGGCTTTGCACCGGATCGACTGTCCCGCCTTCAGCCCTGTTGTTTTCACCAGGTTCCCGTCGGAGTCTGCGATACGATCAATGGCGCTCGACCCGGCCCGCGTATTCACAAACAACAGCCCCGGTGCGTTGATCTCGATCACCTCGGTACAGTCGATACCGACGCAATCGATAAAGCTCAGATGTCTGTAATGAGCCGTATCGGACGTCCCGCGCAGGAATCCGAAATCGAGCCCCTGAAAGTGACAGGATTCCATCGAGAAATGATCGAGGTCGGCGCCGATAGGTAATACGCCGTAATGCCCCGATCGCCCCTCCACGCCGATAAAGGCGAGCTGGCGAAGGAGCACGTCGCGCGAGTCCTCGGTGATCGCAACAGCGGCTGTCCAGCCGGGGCGGCTCGATGCGCACCGAAACTCCAGCCCTTCGATCCGAACACCGCGCCCGGCGATGCCCAACCCATAAAATGCCGACAGATTACGCCGTGAAAAATCGAGAATGGATCGCCGGCCGTCGCCGAAAATCGTTTGCGCACTGCCCAGGGTGAGCGGCGGGGCGCCCTGAAAAGCTCGATCATCATATAGCTTGAAATGGCCCGGCGGGACATAAAGCCTGCCGGACGGACCGATTGCCGAAAGGGCTCGCCGGATTGCGTCGTAATTGTCGGTAACGCCGTCACCGACGCCACCGAAAGCGGTAAGGCTGGTGGTGTTTTGCGAGGCACAGGCCATGGCCGGGGACACGGCGGCGGCGAAGCCCGTTGCCTTTAGGAAGCGGCGTCTTGACAATCGTTGGGATCGACCTTCGCCAAAAGACAAATCGAACCCCTTCATTCCAATGGCACTCCGCGACCGACATAGATGAGGACGATAGATTGCACGTCGCCGGGTGTATCGCCGATGACTCGGCTGTACAGGCATCAAACAGAATTGGATGCGGCAAGCGGCAGCGAATATCGGGAGGGTGTCCTACCAAAATCGTGCCCGCGGCGCTTGTCGGTCGTCTCCTCGAAAAGATGAGGAATATAGGCGGCCGGGGAAAAAATGGAGGAGAGTGAGGGATTCGAACCCTCGGTACCGTTGCCGGCACTTCGCATTTCGAGTGCGACGCTTTCGACCACTCAGCCAACTCTCCTCGTTGAGAGGAGACGCCCCTAGCGGCGGTCCGTCGCTCTTGCAACCCTCTCGTTGCAAAAAGAACGGCCGCGCCACATTCAGGGCCGGTCGCTCTCCCACCAATAGGGCGCGCGTTTGCGGTCCCCGGTTTGGGTCTCGTTCATCGTGAGCGGATCATAGAGCCGTCCGCCGAGCATCACGCGATGGATTTTCTCGGTATTGCGGATGTCCTGCGTCGGATCGGCGTCGAGGATGATGAGATCGGCGAGCTTGCCCGCCTCGAGCGACCCGACATCCCGGGCATAGCCGAGTGAGGTCGCGGGCATGATCGTCGCGGCACGAAGGGCGTCGATATGGCTCCAGCCGCCACGTACGAAGGACCAGATTTCCCAGTGCGCGCCGAGCCCCGCCTGCTGGCCGTGCGCGCCGATCGACACCATGCGGCCTGCCGCGGCGATCTTGCCCGCCTGGCGCGCGGCATCGTCGTCGACATAGTCGCTTTCGGGCGCGATCACGCGGCGCTTGTTGTTCGCCGCGAGCTCGGCCGGGGGGATATGCCGCGTCAGGATGGGATGCTCCCAGACGTTCGTGTGCGCGCGCCAATAGGGATCGCCCGCGGGCCCGCCATAGGTGACGACAAGCGTAGGGGTATAATCGACCTGCGTTTGCCCCCATAATTGCACAAGATCGCGGTAAAAGACGTGCAGCGGGATATTATGCTCGACGGTCGAATTGCCATCCTGGATGAGCGAAACGTCCATCGTATAGAGCGAGCCGCCCTCGGGCACGACGGTCATCCCTTCGGCCTGCGCGGCCTTGACGACCATCTGCCGCTGATCGCGGCGAGGCTGGTTGTAGTTCTTGATGCTGTTGGCGCCCTGCGCCTTCAGCCGGCGCACATGCGCGAGCGCGTCGTCATAGCCGTTGATTTCGGCATAGACCCCCGCCGCCTTGGCGCCATAAATGATCTCGCCGGTCGAAAAGATGCGCGGCGCGAGGATGAGCCCCGCACGTTGCATTTCGGACGAGACGAAGATTTCCGAAGCGCGTGACGAGGGATTGTGGCTGGCCGTCGTACCCATCGCGAGGTTCGTGATTTCCGACCAGTTCTGCTGAGGCACCAGCTCGTCGGCGCCGTGCGGGCCGTGGGCATGGGCGTCGACGAAGCCAGGGATGATCGTCTTGCCCGTGGCGTCGATCGTCACGGCACCCGCGGGGACGGTGATGGCGCCCGCCGGGCCGACCGCAGCGATGCGGTCGCCTTCGATGAGGATCGCGCCATTGTCGATCACCCCGCCGTCCTTGTCGGCCATGGTCACGATTCGGGCGCCGGTAATGACGAGGGTGCCCTTATGCTTCGCCGTCGCCTGCGTCATCGCCAGCGAAATACCTTCGGTGGGCGGGGTGAATTTGGGCGCCTTGTCGTCGGCGGGCGCGGTCGCGAGAAGGCGGGACAGGTCGGCGCTGAACAGCGTCGCGCCGCGGCTCCAATGCAGACGGCCGCCGCCATTCGACCAGTGGATATAGTCAGCGCCGCTGCCCGACACGCGCGTTACCGGCAGCGCCGCGCTTTTGGTGCCGAGCGCGACATCCTGCCCGCCGGGCATCAACGGAGTGACATAGGCGTCGTAATTCTGCCGGAAGGCGAGGGTGCGGCCGTCGGGCGATATTTCATAATCGCTGACCAGCTCGCCGCTGGCGTGGACGCGCTTGTCCTCACCGTTCAGCCCGGTGCTGACGAGCTGGCTTTTGCCGTCGGCCGATGCGACCATGAAGATGCGGTCGTTTGCGGCGCCATATTGCGGTTTGGCGCCGTCGCTGGAGACGCGCTCGGCAGCGCCGCCGGTTGCCGCGATGCGATAGACGCCGGGATCTTCGCCCCACCGCCCCGATACCAGCCCGCCACCGCCGCGCCGTTCGAAAACGATCGTCTTGCCGTCGGGGGAGAAACGCGGTTCGGCATAATGGCCGGGCGTCGCCGTGATTTTGCGTGAGCTTCCGCCGTCCGCACCGGTGACATGGATTTCGCCGAGGCCCCGGTCGGTCCAGCGGACGAAGACGATCGACTTGCCGTCGCGCGACCAGCTCGGCCACAATTCCATCGCCGCGTCTTTCGCCGCGGTAAGCCGCCGGGCGGTGCCGCCTGCGGCGGGTTTGACCCAGAGCTTGCCGAGCGTTTCAAAGACGACGCTGCGTCCGTCGGGCGACACTTCGGCCCAGCGCGGCATTTTGGTGGTGAAGCTGTCGGGGGCGACCTCGACCGCCGGATGCGTCGCGTCGACGATCACGCGCTCGTCGTTGATCGTGAAGGGAATGACCCGCGCCTCGCCGCCGCTCGCGCCAACGCGGCGCAGCTTGCCGCCCGCCCAGAAGAGGATGTCGCGGCTGTCGGGCGTCCACGCCATGTTCGGATAGACGCCGGTAACGGCCCAGGTTTCCTGGACATCCTGGTCGAGCGCGTCATAGAGCTTGGTCTCGGCGCCCGATTCCAGATCCTTTACGTACAGCTTTGAGAGCGTCCCCTCGCGCCGCACGAAGGCGAGGTGCTTGCCGTCGGGCGATGGGGTCGGGCGCACGGCGCCGCCCGGCCCCGAAGCTGCGGTGCTGACCTCGCCATCGCCCAGATTATAGCGTTCGATATGGAACAGGTCGCCATTGCTGTCCTGCGCATATTCGAAGATCGGACCCGGCGTGACGTTACGCGTGTAATAGACGCTTTTGCCGTCGGGCGCGAAAACGGGCTCGCCGAGTTCCTTCTGGTGCCGTTCGTTGGGGCGCTTGACCAGCGGCACACCGGCCCCGCCCGAAACATGATACATCCATACCTCACCCGTGCCGAGCGAACGGCCGGTGGTGAAATGCTTCTTGGCGACAATAAACTGGCCGTCGGGCGACCAGCTTGGCTGGTTGAGCAGGCGGAAATCCTCCTTCGACAGCTGGCGCTTGTCGCTGCCGTCGCGGTTCATGATCCAGATATTGTCGCCGCCGCCGCGGTCGGAGACGAAAGCGATGCGCGTCCCGTCGGGCGAGAAGCGCGGCTGATGCTCATAGGCGAGCCCTTCGGCGATGCGCGTCGGCGTGCCGCCGTCGATGGACATCGTGTAAATGTCGCCCAAAAGGTCGAAGGCGATGGTGCGGCCGTCGGGGGCGACGTCGATGTTCATCCAGCTGCCTTCGTCGACCGCGATCGGAACCGTGCGCGTCGTCATGCCCGGCGGAGCGTTGACGTCCCATTTCTCGTCTTTCTGAGAGCCCGCATCGGGCGCGCTCTGCGCCCACACCGAAGTCGAACAAGCCAGAGCCGCCGCAAGGGCGAGAGCGAAGCGCGCCATGAAATTATCCCCGTTTGAAATTATGTGCCGACCATATGATCGGCGTATGAACATGCAAGCGGCAGCTTTCGACGAAGGCGCTGGCCGGCTCGACGGGCGGCTGCTAGCGCCATTGACCAAAGCGAGAGAAGGAGAGGGACGCATGTGCCGCTGACGGGAATCAGGGTGCTCGATTTCGGACGCTATATCGCCGGGCCTTATTGCGCGGCGCTGCTCGCCGACTATGGCGCCGACGTGATCCGCATCGAGGCGCCGGGGGGCAACGACGATCGCTATACGGTGCCGGTCGCCGGCGACGGTTCGGGCGCGATGTTTATGCAGATGAATCGCGCCAAACGCTGTCTGACGCTGAAACCCGGCAGTGCGGAGGGCCGCGAGATCGTCCGCCGCCTGGTGACAACCGCCGATGTCGTCGTCGCCAATCTGCCGCACGATGCGCTCGTGAAGCTCGGCCTCGATTACGACAGCCTCGCCGCGATCAACCCGCGGATCATCCTTGCGACCGCATCGGCTTTCGGCAGCGAAGGTCCGCTGGCGAGCCGCGTCGGCTTCGACGCGGTGGGACAGGCGATGTCGGGGACGGTGCACCTCACCGGCACACCCGATCAGCCTTACCGCGCGCAGGTCAATTATGTGGATTTCGGAACCGCGCTGCACTGTGCCTTCGGCATCCTGCTCGCGCTGCGCGAGCGCGAAGCGACGGGGAAGGGGCAATGCGTGTCGGGATCGCTGCTCGGCACCGCGCTGGCGCTGTCCAATGCGCTTACGATCGACCACGCGCTGAACGGCGTCGAGCGCCAGCCGATCGGCAACCGCAGCTTCAGCTCCGCCCCCACCGACCTGTTTCGCACCCGCGACGGCTGGATCGTGACGCAAATCGTCGGCAGCGGCATCTTCAAGCGCTGGGCCGGGCTTGTCGGCCACCCCGAACTGGTCGACGACCCGCGTTATGCGAGCGACATATTGCGCGGCGACAATGGTGAAGCGCTGAGCGCGATCATGCAGCGATGGTGCATCGAGCGCACGAGCGCGGAGGCGATCGCCGAATTGGGCGCCGCGCGCGTACCGGCGGCGCCCGTGCTCCGCCCGAGCGAAGCGCTCGCCGAGCCGCAGGTCGCCGCGATGGGGCTTGTCGAACCCGTCGCCTATCCGGGCGCGCCGGTCGAGGTTCCCGTCATCCGTGCGCCGATCCGGCTTTCGGCGAGCGACAAGGCGGCGGCGCGGCGCGCGCCGCAGCTTGGCGAGCATAGCGAGGCCATTCTGGCCGAACTCGGCTATGACGCCGCTGCGATTGCGGCTTTGCGCGCCGATAATATAATTTGACCGGGCAAGGGTGGACAGCCGCGGCACGGCAACTTACGTTACCGACCGGTATAAAAATCAACCAAGGAGCCTCCCGATGACCGACACCAGCGAATATGTGCCGCCGAAAATCTGGACGTGGGACAAGGAAAGCGGCGGGCGTTTCGCCAACATCAACCGCCCGGTCGCGGGACCGACGCACGACAAGGAATTGCCCGTCGGCAAACACCCGCTCCAGCTCTATTCGCTCGGTACGCCCAACGGCGTGAAGGTGACGGTGATGCTGGAGGAGCTGCTCGCCGCGGGGCACAGTGGCGCCGAATATGACGCGTGGCTGATCAACATCGGCGAGGGCGACCAGTTTTCGAGCGGCTTCGTCGGTGCCAACCCGAACAGCAAAATTCCGGCGCTGATCGACCGCAGCGGCGCCGAGCCGATCCGCGTGTTCGAATCGGGCGCCATCCTGATCCATCTGGCCGAGAAATTCGGCGCCTTTCTGCCGACCGATACCGCCAAGCGCGCCGAAACGCTGTCGTGGCTGATGTGGCAGATGGGCAGCGCGCCCTTCCTCGGTGGCGGTTTCGGCCATTTTTATGCTTATGCACCGACGAAGCAGGAATATCCGATCAACCGCTATGCGATGGAGGTGAAGCGCCAGCTCGACGTGCTCGATCGCCGACTCGCCGAGCATGAATATATTGCGGGCGGCGACTATACGATTGCCGACATGGCGATCTGGCCTTGGTACGGCGCGCTTGTGAAGGGGATCGTCTATGACGCGGGCGAATTTCTGCAGGTGCAGGAATATAAGAATGTTCTGCGCTGGACCGACCAGCTTGCCGCGCGCCCGGCGGTGAAGCGCGGCCGGATGGTTAATCGCGTGACGGGCGACCCGGCGAGCCAGCTTCGCGAACGCCACGACGCAACGGATTTCGAGCTGCGCACGCAGGACAAGCTGGAAGCGGCCGAATAATAGGGATTTTCGGCAAGCCGCGGCGGGGCGTGCGTTAACGTCCCGGCAAGCAGGACGCGCTTGCGCCGGATAGCGCGCCACCAGCGACGCCGGAACTTGCGTAAAATGCGTAAAATGGGCGTCGGGACCTCTCGACGCCCTTTTCACGCGATGCCGCGATACTGACCGGCATGACGGCCTCGACCCGAATTTCGCGGATAGTCCGCCCGATCGCCCTGACTGGAGCGACCCTGGCGCGCGGGGAGCGCGGCGCCGCCATCGTCGAAATGGCGTTGGTGTTGCCGCTGCTCCTCGCGTTGCTGATGGGCATCTTGGTCTATGGCCATTATTTCATGCTCGCGCACATGGTGCAGCAGGCGGCGAACGATGGCGCGCGCGCCGCGATCGTCGGGCTCGACGCCGCCGATCGCCGCGCGGTCGCACAGCGCGCGGTGGCGCGGAGCATCGACAGCACGGCGGGAACGCACAGCGTCGCCGTGTCCGAAACCGCCGAGGCGATCACCGTCGCCGTGACCTTTACCGCCGCCGAGTCGGACTTCCTGCGGTCGGTCTTCGTGCCGGCGCCCGATCATGTGATCCGCGCGCAGGCGACCTTTGAATTGCCGGTCGATTGAGCATGGCGATCCGCCCGCTCCTTGCCGCGCTGATCGCCTGCCGCCGCGCGGGCATCAGTATCACCGCGGCGGTCGGTATGCCGATGCTGATCGGCGCCGCGGCGCTCGCGGTCGATGTCGGTTCGCTCTACCTCGACCGGCGAAAATTGCAGGGAATTGCCGACGCGGCGGTGCTGGCGGCAGCGGCCCGGCCGGGCGAGGAGCGCGCGGCGGCGGAGCGGATTATCGCCGCCAACTGCACGTGCGTCATCCGGATCGAGACGCTGGCGACGGGTACCTATACCGCCGATCCGGCGCGCAACGCCGAAGCACGCTTCGCGGCGGGCGGCGCGGCGCCCAACGCCGTGCGGATCACATTGACCCAGGATCGCCCGCTGTTCTTCGGCGGCTTCCTCACCGGACGGCCCGACAGCATCATTCGCGCTACCGCGACGGGCGCGCGGCGCGGCTATGCCGCCTTTTCGCTGGGGTCGCGCGTTGCCGCCCTCAATGGCGGGGTGGCCAATGCTTTGCTGTCGGGGCTGACCGGCAGCACGGTCAATCTGTCTGTGATGGACTATAATGCGCTCGCCAGCGCCGACATCGACCTGCTCGCCTTTTCCGAAGCGCTCCGGACCGAAGTGGGCGCCGAGGTCCTGACCTTTGGGCAGACGCTCGACAGCCAGGTGACGCTGCCGCAGGCCGTATCGGCGCTGGCAAGGGCATCCGACGGCGAGGCGGCAACCGCGCTCGAACATATTGCCAATGCCGCCTTGCCGCGCAGCCTGATCCCCTCGCGCGCCATCGACCTTGGCCCGCGATCGTCGAGCATTCGCGTCGATGCCGCGAACCCGGTCAAGGTCAATGCGCTCAGCCTGCTGCGCGCGATGCTGCTTCTGGGCAGCGCGAACCGGCAGGTCGACCTGTCGCTCGCAAGCGAGCTGCCCGGCGGGTCGGGGGTCGACGTCGCGCTGGTGGTTGGCGAACCGCCGGCGGAGTCGCCGCTGATCGCCGTGACCGACACCCACGATGTCGTCATTCGCACCGCCCAGGTACGATTGAAGATCGACACGCGCGTCACCACCCCGCTCGCGCGCGTGCATATCCCGTTGCTTGCCGAGCTCGGCTCGGCATCGGCGCGGATCACGGAGATCGACTGCGCCCCGAACGTCGGCGCCGCCGTGACCTTGGGCGTCGTGACATCGCCCGCGATGGTCGCGATCGGCAGCGTCGAGGCTGGCGATTTCGCCGACATGCGGCGCCCGCTCACCCCGAAACCCGCGCGGCTCGTCAAATTGCCGCTCGTCAGCATCGACGCGCAGGCGGAAATGACGCTGTCCGACCTTACCGAAAAGCCCGTCGCCTTTTCGCGCGGCGAGATCGATGAGGGGACGGTGAAGACGGTATCGAGCAGCGGGCTGGCCGCCGGGGCGGCGGAATCGCTTGCCGATGATATCGAGCTCGACGTCAACGTCCTCGGCCTGGGGCTCAACCTGGGCGCGCTGACCAAGGTGGTGGGCGAAACGGTGGAACTGGCCGCGCCGGTGCTCGACAGCGTTCTGGGCGACCTCACCAGCCTGCTCGGCCTGCATGTCGGTCAGGCGGACACGCGGGTCAATGCGCTGCGGTGCGGCCGCGCGCGGCTGGTCTGATCATCCGCTTTTTGGCGCCATTCAGGACATAATGGCCCCGCAAATCATCCTTTCCCGATCCAATGTCGATGGACCCTGCGCCATAAGGGGCAAAGGATATTGGGTGATCGGAGGTATCGAGTGGCGACGGCGCAGGAACCACAGCGAGTCTCGGCGGCGGATTTCATTCGCGGCTTTGCCAATTGGCGCCTGCAGGCGGCGCGCAAACCCGTCGTGGTGACGCACCATGGCAAGGATGCCCATGTGCTGATCTCGCTCGACGATTATCGCCGGCTCGGCGACGTAGGCGCGGGCGCCGTCGCCGCGCGCGACAACGCGCTGCAAGCCTCGCTGGCGGGGCTTGTCGAATCGATCCGCGACGCGGTGTTTCTGGTCGATGGCGAACGGCGCGTCGCGGCGGTCAATCCCGCGGGATGCGATATGCTGGAGCGGCCCGCGTCGGACCTGATCGGATGCGCGCTGGCGGAGGCGTTGCCGGGGCTCGAAACCAGCCTGCTCATGCATCGTCTGGCGCGTCTGATCGACCATCGCGAACGCTTTACGGGCGACATTCCGGGGATATTGCGGCCGGGGCAGTGGCTGCGCGTCGACCTGCTACCCGTTCCGACGGGCGGGGCCATCGTCCTGCGCGACGTGAGCGCAGCGATGGACGAACATGCGGCGGTCGACGCCAGATGTGCCCTGTTCCGGGCGATCGAGGCGAGCGGCGCCGTCGGCCATGCGCAGATTTCGGTGCGGGAGACGATCGAGGCGGCGAACGATCGGCTGACGGCGATGGTCGGGGTCGATGCGACGGCAATCCGCCGCGTGCGCTTTTCGGCATTGTTGCCCGTCCGCCAGCGCCAGGCCTTTGTCGAGGCGCTGGAGACGATCTTTCGGACCGGCCAACCCGCCCGGCTTTCCACCGAGCTGATGACGCGCGAGGGGAAAATGGTCCCGGTCATGCTGTCGATCGCCGAGATCCGCAGCGCCTATGCCAGCGAAGGCGCGATGATCGTCGTCACTCCGCGCTGAATCCAGCCCCGGTCGCTTCGGCGTCCGCGCTGGACAAGTCGGCCGCGCCGCGCGATCATTCCCCAGGAAACGTTGCAAGCTGCAACTTGCCGTTTACGTAAAGGTGAGCGCTCGATATAGAGGCGCCAGTGCCCAATGGGAGAATCGATATGGACATGGAGTTCAGCCCCGAAGATCTGGCCTTTCAGCAGGAAGTCCGCCAGTTCATCGCCGACAATTACCCCGCGGAGCTTCGCGGCAAGCAGGATGAGGGCGAGGAATTGTCCAAGGAGGATTTTCTCCTCTGGCATAAAATCCTGCATAAAAAGGGCTGGATCGCACCGGCGTGGCCGGTCGAATACGGCGGCACCGGCTGGACCCCGACGCAGCGCTTCATCTGGTCCGAAGAAACCGCGCGCGCCGACTGCGTCCGCCTGATGCCCTTCGGCCTCGCGATGGTCGGCCCCGTAATCTATACCTTCGGCACGCCCGAGCAGAAGGCGCATTTCCTGCCGCGCATCCTGTCGGGCGAAGATTGGTGGTGCCAAGGTTATTCGGAACCCGGTTCGGGGTCCGACCTTGCCTCGCTCCGCACCACGGCGGTTCGCGACGGCGACGATTATATCGTCAATGGTCAAAAGACCTGGACCACGCTGGCGCAGCATGCCGACTGGGGCTTTTTCCTTGTCCGCACCGACAAGGACGCGAAGCAGCAGGAAGGCATCAGCTTCCTTCTCATCGACATGAAATCGCCCGGCATCACGGTACGCCCGATCATCACCCTGGGCGGCGAGCATGAGGTCAATGAAGTGTGGCTGGAGGATGTCCGCGTCCCCGTTTCGCAGCGCGTCTATGAAGAGAATAAGGGCTGGACCTGCGCCAAGTTCCTGCTCGCCCATGAACGCACCGGGATCGCGGGCGTCGCTGCGTCGAAGCGCGGGATCGAGAAGGTGAAGCAAATCGCGCGTACCGAGGTCGACGGCGACAAGCCGCTTCTCGCCAACCCCTTTTTCAAGCGCAAGGTCGCCGAACTGGAGATCGATCTGACGGCGCTCGAATTCACCGAATTGCGCAGCCTTGCCGGCGCCAATGCGGGGAAGGGACCGGGGCCCGAATCGAGCCTGCTCAAGATCAAGGGTAGCGAAATCCAGCAGCGCCTGACCGAACTGACGCTCGAGGCCGTCGGCCATTATGGCGCCCCCTATTTCCGCGGTTTCGGAGAAGGCGACAACGAGCATCCGATCGGGCCCGATTATGCCCACCGCGCCGCGCCCACCTATTTCAACATGCGCAAGACGACCATTTATGGCGGATCGAACGAGATTCAGCGCAACATCATCGCGAAGATGGTTCTGGGCCTTTGATCAGATAATCGACGTCATCCCGGCGAAGGCCGGGATCTCGACCTCTCGCCAATGATGCTGCGGCGAGATCCCGGCCGTCGCCGGGATGACGGTGAAAAAGAGGATAAGATTGTGGATTTCACCTACACCGAAACGCAGGACATGATCCGCGACACGCTGTCGCGCTTTCTGGCCGACACTTATGACTTTGAAACGCGGCAAAAGTTCATCAATTCGGACAGCGGCCGCGATTCCGCGATCTGGACCGCGCTGGCGCAGGACCTCGGTATGCTCGGCGCGCCCTTTGCCGAAGAGCATGGCGGGCTCGGCGGGGGCGCTTTGGAAAATGCGATCATCATGGAGGAACTGGGCAAGGTCATCGGGATCGAGCCCTATCTTCCGACCGTGGTGATCGCGGGCGGCGCGCTGAAGGCCGTGGGCGGCGCGCAGGCCGATGCGATCATCCCCGAAATCATCGCGGGCAACGCCATCATCGCCTTTGCCTACGCCGAGCCGCAGGGCCGTTATGACCTCGCGAACCTCAAGACGAGTGCGAAGAAGGATGGCGCGGGCTATGTGCTGAACGGGCACAAGAGCGTCGTTTATGCCGCGCCCTGGGCGACGCACCTGCTCGTCACCGCGCGCACCGGCGGCGGCCATCGCGATCGCGACGGTGTTTCGCTGTTCCTGATCGACGCAAAGACGCCGGGCATCGTCCGCCGCGACTATCCGACGGTCGACGGCAGCCGCGCGTCCGAAATCTATTTCGAAAATGTCGCCATTCCCGGCGATGCGTTGCTGGGCGGCGAAGGCGCCGCGCTGCCGCTGATCGAACAGATTGTCGACGAAGCGACAGTGGCGGTCTGCGCCGAGGCGACCGGCGTGATGCAGAAGCTTCACGAAGGCACGCTCGAATATACGCAGCAGCGCAAGCAGTTCGGCGTCCCGATCGCCAAATTCCAGGTTCTTCAGCACCGCATGGTCGACATGTTCATGGAGGTTGAACAGGCGCGTTCGATGACGATCATGGGCACGCTGAAACTCGGTCTGGCCGCGAACGAGCGTATGGCGGCCGTGTCCGCGGCGAAGAGCAAGGTCGCGCGCGGCGCGAAGTTCGTCGGGCAGAATGCGATCCAGACGCATGGTGGTATCGGCATCACGCAGGAACTCGCCATCGGCCATTATTTCAAGCGCGCCACGATGATCGAGGGACAGTTCGGCAGCGCCGACTATCACATCGACCGATATGAGCGGCTGACGCTTGCGGATTGATGGATAGTCCGTCCCAAGAAGGAAGGGGGCATCGAGACGGCTGTAGGCTGGAAGGCGGCGTCATTCGCCGGTTGCTACTGTTCCCTTCATCGTCATCCCGGCGCAGTCCGGGATCTCACCCTAACGGTTTACCGCACCGGCGAGATCCCGGCCTTCGCCGGGATGACGGAACCGAAGATGTCCGCTCCTCACCCTCCACGCCGCCATTCGCTAATAGGCGACGTCGATGGCGATCCGTAGCGTGCGGGGGCGTAGCGGGGTCATAAAGCCGGCATTTCCTTCGACAAAGGGCGTGCCCAGCGAGAAGCGGTTGCCGCGCGAATCGAAGAGGTTGGTGAGCGTCAGCGACAGGCCGCGGCGTTCGTTGCCGATGCGCATCGCGAGGCCCGTGTCGACATAATCGCCCTGGCTTTCACCGAGCACCGGACCGATGCCGAGCCGCGAAGGGCCGACATAGCTGGCCCAACCATTGATGCGGACGTCCTGATCACCAACCATCGTGGCATAATTGGCCGATCCGCGCACGGCGTGGCTTGCGACGTTGGGAATGCGGCCGAGCCGCGCGGGGGCGGCAGCAAAGACCGGCAGGATCTGCGGCGACAGATCGTCGACGCGGCTATGATTATAGACCGCGCCGACTTCAAAGGTCAGCGCCTCGCTCGGCCGCACGGCGAGCGCACCCGATACGCTGGTGATGCGTCCATCGCCGATGTTGGCGGTCGTCGGAAAGCCGTTGCTGTCGATGAAATCGGCCTGGATGTTCTGCCAGCGGCTGTACGATACCGACAGTGTCGCATCGAGCAGCGTCAGGCGGCGGTCGCCGAAACGCACCCCGGCTTCCCACGTCTGGACGCGATCGTTCAGGAAGCGCCGGACAAAATTGCCGTCGACCGCAAGCCCGCCGGGGCGGAATCCTTCCTGATAGCGGGCATAAAGGCGAAGATTGTCGAGCGGCGTTGCCATCAGCGATGCGGAAGGCAGCAGGTCGGTTTCGTGCCGCGATGCGGTGGTCGCCCGCCCGGCCTCCGCCAGATCGAAGGGAACATCCTCGGCCATGCCGCCCAACCGGACGTGCGAGAGGCGAAGCCCGCCCGAGGCGATGATGCCGGGAAGCAATTCGGTCGTGGCTTCGGCATAGCCGGTCCATTCGGTGATGCGGTTCGTCACGCCGGGCAGCGGCGTGCGCAACGGGCCATAGGCATATTCGCGATCCTGCCGGGCGCGATTGGCGATGAAGCTGGCGCCGACGACCCAGCCGAGCCCGTCGTGATACGGACGCCACAGGCGGTTCTCGCTGGCGAACATCCGCGTCGCATTATGCTGGTCGAGCCGCCGCGGAACGTCGCGCGACGGCGTGATTGTGATCGGCGCGAACAGGCGCGCGACATCGACCGCGCCCATCGCCGTATTCGGCCCGCCGCCGCCGCTTCCTTCGCGGGCGGGCAGGCTGGCGTCGAAGCGTTCGGAAAGCCGGTGATCGATAAAGGCGTTCGACGATTGGAAGCGCAGATCGCCCCAATCCTTCATCGTCACCAGCGTAGCCAGGCCATAGCGCGTCTTTGCCGGCTGTTCGATCATCGACCGGCGGGTCAGCGGCGGCGCGTCCTTATCGGCATATTGCGCGTCGTCCGACGTGACGGCCTGATACATGCCGCCGATGTCGATCGCCCAGCCATTGCCCGCTTCAAGGCGAAAGGTGCCGCGGCCGCCGCGAATATGGACGCGGTTGATGTCCGTCTGTCCGCGAAGCGGATTGTCGATATAACCGCCGTCGGTGATCATATAACCGACAAGCCGCAGCGCATGGCCGTCGTCGCCGACCGGGAGGTTGGCGATCCCGGCGATATCGCCGCCGGGGTCGCCATGCTGGGTCAGCGACACGCCCGCGATCGCCTGGACCATCGGTCCGCGCGGATCGGGCGCCTTGGGGACGACGCGAATGATCCCGCCGAGCGATCCCGCGCCATAGAGCGTGCCCTGCGGACCTTCGAGGATTTCGACATTGTCGATGTCATAGAGGCGCAGGTCAGGGTCGGGCGCGTTGTAGCTCAGCCTTATGTCGCCAAGATATTGGCCGACGGTGGCCTGCGTCGGGCCGGTGAAGCTTGAATCGGCGATACCGCGGATAAACAGCTTGTTGCGCCCCGGACCCAGATGGGTCGAGGAGACGGTGGCAGTGCGCGACAGGATCGAATCCATCCCGCGCTCGCCCCCAAACGCCAGATCGCCGCCATCCAATTGGGTGACGACGCCGGCGAAATGCGAATAGGGCAGGTCGGTTTTTGACGCGGTGACGATGATCGTTTCCGACGCGGCCGCGACCACATCGTTCGCGGGCTCGCGTGCCCGCGGTTGCGGCGTCTGTCGCGGCGCAGGTGCGGCACGGGCGCGCTGTGGAGCCGGGCGGCGTTCGATGCGCCAGCTCGTCGTGCTGACGCGGACGGCGCGTGCGTCGGTGCCGGCGAGCAGGCGGCGGATCGCCTTGTCGATCGGCATACGACCGCGCACCGGGCGGACGCGCGCGTTCCAGAGCGCGGCGTCGGCGACGCTGATGCTGACGCCACCCTGCCGGCTGATCACCGGCACCGCGGTCGACAGGCGGCCCCCTTCGACGTCGAACGCGCGCTCCTCGCCTGCCAGCGCCGGGGCGGGCACGGTCAGAAGGATCGCTGTCGCGGCGAGAGCAAGGCGCGGGCGCATCGTCAGCGCGTCAATATCCAGCCTTCACCGCGCCGTTCGGCGCGGGTTCCCGACAATGCGGCGAGGTCGGCGATCGTGCGGCTGCGATCCTTGTCGATAATCAGCGCGCCGCGGAACGACACCGCCGTCGCTTCGGGCGCGATGCTGAGCTCGATACCTGCCGTCCGCCGCAAATCTTCGGCGACGAGCGACAGGGGCGCGTCACTGTAAACGAGGAGGCCGCTCCGCCAGCCGCCGACGCTGGCGATCTCGGTATCTTTCACGACCGGGCGGGCTCCATCGCGGGCATCGAGGCTTTTGCCCGCGGCAAGGCGCACATTGTCGCGATCGGGGTTGTAGACGACCACGCCCTCGGACACCGCGACCGATGTTGCGCGGTCGCGCCGGACGACGTTGAACGCAGTCCCCAGGTCGACGATTTGCGCGCCGCCTGCCTCGACCACAAAGGGGTCGCCCTCGCGGTGCACGACGTTGAACATCGCCTCGCCGGACGTCAGACGTGCGAAGCGCGGGCGTTCCTCGTCGATTTCGATCACCGAGCCGCCGTTGATCTCGATCGTCGAGCCATCGGCCAGGGTGACGGTGCGATGTTCGCCAGCCGCTGTTTCGATGCGATCGCCGCTGCCGAACAGGCCCGGGACCGACAGGCCGATCGCGCCGACCAGCGCCGCCGCGACGGCGCCGCCGAACCAGCGCCTTGGCAGGACGCGGCGCGGCGCAGGCGCTTCGCCGATCCTGACCCCCGAAGGAGCCGGCGGCAGCGCGTCCAGATCGCGGTCGAGGCTGGCGAGCGAGTCATAGATGGCGGCGTGGCGTGCGTCCTCGCCAAGCCAGGCGGCAAAGCCGTCCCAATCGTCGAACGCCGGGTCGCGCTGGCGAACCAGCCAGTCGATTGCACGGGCTTCGGCCGCATCATTGGGTTCAGCCGGCATCGAACTGCCTCCTTAACGCGGCAAGCGCCGCATAGACCTTGCGCAGATCGGCTTCGACGGTACTCAGGCTGACCCCCATTTCGCGGGCGATTTCCCGCTGATGCACGCCGTCGACGCGAAAGCGGCGAAAGATGCGCGCGGGCCGCTCGCCGGTCGCGGTGATCGCCGCGTCGGCGAGCACGAGTTGCTCGCGCGAGATCAGGGCCGCCTCGCTCGACGGGCTGTGCGTTTCGGTGGTCTCGCCCCATGCCTTGTCGCGCAGGCTGCGCTGCCGTGCCGAACGATAGCGGTCGAGCATCAGGTTGTTGGCGGCCCGCATGACATAGGGCAGGGGATCGGCAACCGGACCGACACCGCGTTCGGTAAGGCGCATCCACAGATCCTGAAACACATCCTCGGCGCTGTCACCCGCACCCCTGACTTCCAGAAAGCGCAGGATGCGATCCCGGTTGGCGAGCAATATGCCCTCAATGCCCTGAAAGGCGTCGCTTCGATCGCGCGGCTCGGTCATGAATAGCTTGCTTTGGAACGCCATCTTTTTCCGGAACAGGCCGCATCGCCCCGCGGCAGACGTTCCCCTGACCACGCCGTCATATAACGTCCATGCGCGGCCGCGCAACTGTGGAGGGGGGAATGAAGGCGGTGCGGTGGCAAGCATCTGTCGGGTTTTTCTTCGATCCTAGGCAGGGGGGAAGCGGGGTAGGGGATCTGCTTCCCCCCTGCGGGTGGGGTCGGTCAAGGGGGGCTAGAGACCGACCCGCAGGCTCGCACGAAACGCCCAGCCGACATGGCTTTGCTGTTCTTCCGCGGACACTTCGCCGGCGACCTGAAAGGCCGAATTGCCGGCAATGCCGCGGAGGCGGCCGACCCAGCCGCTCGTGCGATCTTCGGGAACCAGGGTGAAGGGCGTGCCGTCCTTGAACGAGGCCGTCGTGACGCCCAGCGTGCCGCCAACGATCTGACGGCGGCCGCCTTCGAGCTCGAAGCGCGTCCAGCCGTCATATTCGTCGGCGCCGCCAAATTCGAAGCCCAGCGTTACCGTGCCCGTGACCGCCAATTCGTCGCTGTCGCGGTCCCGTACGGTGAGGTCGAGCGCATCGCCGCCGCCGCTTTCCTGATAGTCATCTTCCTGAAGCTTGTAATAATCGACCGCGACCATCGGGCGCAGCGTCAGCCCGCCGAGGCGCGTGTCGTAGGCGACCGCGCCCGACGCCGACCACAAAGTTGCGTCCCATTTGCCTTTCATCGTCTTCTCGATGTCCTCGGCGCCCGCTTCGGCGCGAAAGACGCGCGTGCCTTTCAGCTTCACCGGGGCGCCCGACACGCGGGCGTTCGCCATGAAACCGTCGGAGCGCAGGCGCCAGTGCAGCGCGCCTTCGAACTGGCTGGTGCTCACCTGGTTGGCGTTGCTGCCATTGCTGTCCTTGCCGCTGAGGAAGGCGACCGAGCCGCCGAAATTGCCGACGTCGCTCTCGATCTCCGCGCCGAGCGAAATGCCCCAGCCGCTGACGTCATAGCTGGCGGTGTTGCCAATGCTTTTCGAGGTGCCCCAGACAGCCTGGTTGACCCAGTAACCCCATTTGCCTTCGTCCTGATAGGGCGCATTGGGATCAAGGAGGTGGCGTGCCAGCGCGCGCGAACCCGTGGTCACGGTTTCAAAGACGCCGCCTTCATGTTCGGGCAGCATCTGTTGAAGCTGGCTGCGGAACTGGTCGCCGTCGGTGATGCCGAGGAACACATCCTCGATCTTCTCGTCCGCTACCACAGCATCGATCACCGCATCGAAAGCGCCGCTTTCCGATCGGTTGAGGCCGAGCTCGCTCGTGCTCTTGCGCGCTACATCGACGATCAGCTGGGTCGCGGTCGAACTCAGCGTGCCCTTGTAGAGGAAGGGCAGCAACGTCTGCGATGCCGTCAGATTATTCGCGCCAGTGAGCGTTCCCGCGGTGAGCACCACATGCTGGCCTTCGGCCTCTTCGATGCTCGACAGCTGAAGTGCCAGCTTGGAATCCGCCGCGAAGCTTGCCGTGCCCGCGACCTGAAGCGCAGTGCCGGTATTGCCGGTGTCGAGCATGACGCCGAGCACGCCCTTGTCGGTGACGGCGAGTGAGGCGATCGTCGCGGCGCCGCGGACGTCGAAGGTGCCGCCGCCCACCGACACGGCCAGCCCCGACGAATTGGCAAGCGTGCCCGAAAAGACCGACGTGCCGCCGACCGTCAGCGTATCGGCGCCGCCGCCGAAATCGGCGAGACCATTGAAGCTGGACGTTCCGGCGAGGGTCATCGTGTCGCTGCCCGCGCCGAAGCGGACATCGCCGGCATAGGCTGCGTCACCCGACAGCGCGAGCCGGTTGTCCCCTGCGCCGAAGAAGGTGTCGCCCTTTACCGAGCCGTCGGCGATATCGAACACATCGTTGCCACCGCCGAAGCGCACGTCGCCGACGACGCTGGGGGCGGCGATTCCGGCGGCAACCGCGGTCTGCTTGACCGTTGCCCCGCCGCCATTCGCCGAAAGGTCGATCGCGATATTGCGATCCGATGCCGCGGCGGCGCCGGTCGCGCTGATCGTCCCGCTATTTTCGACCATATCGACATTGCCCGACAGGTCGACGATCGCGCGGGCGGTTCCATTGTCGCCGCCGGTTTTGGCAGCGATCGCCCCGCTGTTGCGGATCAGCGCCACGTCGGCGCCCGCCTCGACGATCACCGCCGTCGCGATCGCGCCCGCGGCATTGCCGCCGGTCGTCGCTTCGACCTTGCCCGCATTGCGAAGCTCGGGGGTCGACGCGCCGCTGCCGAAGCGGATCGCGGTTGCGGCGGCGTCCTTCGACTGGGCTGCGACGCTGCCGGTCGCACCGATGCCGACGCCGCCCGCGATCGTCACGGCGCCGCCGAGGCCGCCGATCTGGATGGCGTTGCCGTCCTTGCCCGCATACAGCCCGTTGCCGAGCACCGAACCGTCGATGATAAAGCCGAGGCCGGTTCCGGTTCCTGCCACGGGGCCGATCGTCACCGCTTCGCTGGCTGAACCGAGGCGGATCGCCGCCGCCGAACCAAAGGAGCGTACGACCGCCGATCCTTCCTTGTCGTCGTCGATGCCGTCCTTGTCCTCATCCTTGTCGGTCGGGCTCGTATCCTTGGGCGGGACGGCAAGGATGATGCCGCCCGTCACATCGCCTTCGATCGAGAGTGCCGGGCCGCCGATCAGCAGGTCGTCGGCATCAAGCTTCGACGGATCGGCGGGGGGTGTCGTGGTGCGATAGCCGGTGGCGGTCAGATTGCCCTGCACGACGAGCGCGCCGGTGATGTCGCCGCTCAGCCGCGCGCCGATTGCATCGGCGCCGGTCGCGGTGATCGTGCCGGCGAGCCTGACATTGCCGGTGACATTCTGGAGGCCGACGCCGAGCGCACGGTCGCCGAGCACGGTGATCGTGCCGTCGTTGGTGAAATTGCCGGTCAGCGGACCGCCGAGGCGGATGCCCGCCGAATCATTGCCTTCGATCGCGATCGTCCCCGAATTGACGATATTGCCGGTAAAGGCGCCCGCGGTTGCGATGCCGACCCGATTGCTGCCGATCGCATAGGGGCCGTCGATGTCGCCGTCATTGTCGATGTCGGTGCCGGCATAGGTTTCGCCGATCGTGATCTTGCCCGACGCGCTGTTGGTGATCCCGCCGCTCGTGCCCGCGCCTGCCAATATGCCCGTTGCGCCATCGACATTGCTGAACTCGATAGTGCCTTCGTTGACGACCTTGTGATTGCTGTCGATCGTGACCGCGGGACCGGCGACGGTGGGTTTGATCGAGCCGGCGGAGGTGATCTTGATGTCGTCGGGCGTCCCGGACTTGATCGTCGAAGTTCGCACGGGCGCTGTTGTGGCCGTGGTGATTGTCGTTTCGGCATGGGCGGCGGTTGAAATAAGGGTGGCCAGGCAGGTGGAGGCCAGCAAGGTCTTGCGCATCGGGTTCCTCGTGCAGTGGGACCGGGAGGCATCCCGGCATCAATCACAAGACGGAGAGCGGCATCGCGAGCCTTGGAAAAAAAATACCGGGGGTGGAAACGCGCCGGTTGCACGCATAGCTATGCCTTGTTGCATCGCCGCCGGTCATCGCACATGCGCGGCGGGGAACGGCGACAGAGAGCCGCCAGGGGAGAGCCATGAGCGAACAGATCGTCACGGTCGACATCGGCGGTACGCACGCCCGATTTGCCATTGCCGAAGTCGGGGGCGGGCGTGTTCGCGCGCTGGGCGCGGCGACGACGCTGCACACCAGCGATCATGCGAGCTTCCAGACAGCATGGCAGGACTTCGAGCGCCAGCAGGGCGGGACACTCCCGCGCGCGGTGGCCATCGCCATTGCCGGGCCGACACGCGGCGAGATCATTCGGTTCACCAACAATCCCTGGATCATCCGCCCCGCGCTGATCGGCGAAAAGCTGAATGTCGACCGTCATGTCCTCGTCAATGATTTCGAAGCGGTGGGCCATGCCGTCGCGCAGGCGGACGAGAGCTATTTCGAGAGGCTGACCGGCCCCGATGAGCCGCTTCCCGCTACAGGAACGATCAGCATCATCGGTCCCGGCACCGGCCTTGGCGTCGCGCATGTCTGGCGCGACGACCACGGATACCGCGTCCAGGCGACCGAGGGGGGGCATATCGACTTCGCCCCGCTCGACAGCATCGAGGACGCGATCCTCGCGCGGTTGCGAAAGCGCCACCGCCGCGTATCGGTCGAGCGGATCGTGTCGGGGCCGGGCATCGTCGATATCTATGAAACGCTGGCGATGCTCGAAGGGCGTGCGGTGACGCCGCTCGATGACAAGGCGATCTGGACCGCGGCGCTGGGTGGCGAGGACAGCCTTGCCGCGGCGGCGGTCGATCGCTTCTGCCTGTCGCTCGGCAGCGTCGCGGGCGATCTGGCGCTGGCGCAGGGGGCAAGCGGGGTGGTCATCGCAGGCGGTTTGGGCCTTCGCATCCGCGACAGCCTCGTCCGATCGGGCTTTCCTGAACGCTTTATCGAAAAAGGGCGGTTCGAAGGCTTTATGTCGGCGATCCCGGTCAAGCTGATCACGCACCCGCAGCCCGGCCTCTTCGGCGCGGCCGCTGCCTTTGCGCGGCAGTTCGCAGGAGCCCCAGGCTAAAGCCGGACCTTCGCCTCCAGCTCGCGGCGGGCGGCCAGATATTGCGCCTCGAGCTCGCCGACGAAATCGGCGACGGGACGCACGGCGGAAACAGCGCCGATGCCCTGACCCGACCCCCAAATGTCTTTCCACGCCTTTGCCTTGGTGTTGCCGCCCGATCCGAAGTTCATCGTCTTGAGGTCGCCTTCGGGAAGATTGTCGGGGTCCATGCCCGCCGCGACGATCGAACCGCGGAGGTAATTTCCATGTACGCCTGTGAAAAGGTTGGAATAAACGATGTCGGCGGCCCGCCCTTCGACGATGCCATTCTTATACCCCTCTTCGGCATTGGCTTCGGCGGTCGCGATGAACGCGCTGCCGATATAGGCGAGGTCGGCGCCGCACGCTTGCGCGGCGAGGATTGATCGGCCGTGCCCGATCGCCCCCGACAGGGCAACGGGGCCATCGAACCATTCGCGGATTTCCTGAACCAGAGCAAAGGGCGATTGCCGCCCGGCGTGGCCGCCCGCACCGGCTGCGACCGGGATCAGGCCGTCGGCTCCCTTTTCGACCGCCTTGCGCGCGAAACGGTCGTCGATGACGTCGTGCAGCGTGATGCCGCCCCAGCCATGCACCGCCTGGTTCAGTTCCTCTCGCGCGCCCAGCGAGGTGATGGTGATCGGCACTTTCCATTTGGCGCAGGTCGCAATGTCTGCTTCCAGCCGGTCGTTCGATTTGTGAACGATCTGGTTGACGGCGTAGGGCGCCGAAAGGCGGTCGGGATTGTCGCGGTCCCACGCTGCGAGTTCTTCGGTGATCCGGTGCAGCCATTCGTCGAGCAGCGATTGCGGACGTGCGTTCAATGCGGGAAAGCTGCCGACGATCCCGGCCTTGCACTGCGCGATGACCAGATCGGGGCCCGACACGATGAACAGCGGCGATCCGATGACGGGCAGGCGCAGACGGTCGAAAATCGGGGGAAGGGCCATGAATCATTCTCCGGTAGCGGTTTGAAACTGACCTTAACGTAAACGGAAAGCGGTGCAAGCGAGATCGCGCAGCCTTGGCGGTCTAGCTGGTGGGTGTGGCGGGAAGAGTGGCGAGTATGGCGACGAGCTGCGCCTGGCTGTTGGCACCGGTCTTGCGGAATATGCCCTTGAGCAGGAAACGCGCGGCGTTCACGCTGACGGCGCGCCGTGCGGCATAATCCTGGAGCGTGGCGCCCGCGCCGAGTGCGACGGCGAGCCGGGCCTCGGCCGGGGTCAACCCAAACCATTGCCCGACACGGTCGATTTCGACCACGGGCGTTTCGCCCGGCGAGCTGCCTAACGTCACGATAAGCGACGCGCCGAGGCGCGTGCCGCCGATCTGCTGAACAGCCTGCCGCGACACGCGCGCGACCAGCACGGGGCACTCGCGGTTGTCCGGGCCGACTGTCTGGAACGCCAGTCCCGCGGGATCGGGGCTTTTGACAAGGTCGAGCAGCCGCTTCTGGCTGGGCGGGTGGGTAAAGACGAAGCGTTCGCCCGCGGTGCGAACAAACCCTGCCTTTTCATATCGGGCGGCGCGGCTGTTCGCGGCGAGAATGCCGAGCTGGTCGTCGAGGCTGAATATGGCGAAGGGCGAGACATCGGCGGCGGCGCGCGCCGCCCCGGCGGCAAGGTCGAGCGCCGCGATCCGGTCGCTGATCCGCATCGCACGCTGCATATGCGGTGCAAGGACGCGCAGCCCGCGCTTCAATCGGTCGATGTCGCGATCGCCGGGGCCGGGAAGCATCAGCCCCAGCCGCTCTCCGCCGCGCCGGTCGAGCAGCACCGCGACCAGCCGGTCAATTCCCCAAGGCTCCAGGAAATTGCGGAAAAATTCGGATTCGGCAAATTCCTCGCGGGGCATCAGCTCGTAGCTATCGACGACGCTGCCGTTGCCATAGCGCATCAGCTTGCGCGACCAGGGATGGTTGCCCGCGTAGACCGCCGAATAGATTTCCTGCACCCCAGCCGCGAGGCCGGTCGCGGCAACGAAGCGTGCGCTGGGTGGATTGTTGCTTTCCCACAGGAGAAAGGCCGCTTCCCAGCTCAGCGGACAGAGGGCGGCGGTAATGCGCGCCAGCGTGTCGTTCCAGCTTTCGGGGTGAAGCACCGAATCATAGATTTCGCCGATCAGCGCGTTCAGCACTTCCCATTCGGGCGGCGCATTATGGTCGCTTGGAAAGGCGGCAATCGGCTCGCTCGGCATACAGCTTCCCCCACGAAGGTACGCAGCCCAGCCATTTGAGACGGGCGCGGCGGCGATGGCAAGTCTAATGCGACAAAAGGAAAAATCACTGCGCTACCCATATGGGTAGCGAAAGCAGCGCGCGAATCCGGCATCACCGCCTTGCGACCCGAGGAAGGTGGACCCAAGGCCATCTTGCTCTCTTGAAGTCCGCCGGCCCACCGGCGGACTTCTTTTTTCGCGGGGCGCATGGGAAATGTGGAAGGCTGTTTCAAGGGCGGAACGCGACCTTCATTTCATCGTCATCCCGGGCGTGATCCGGGATCTCGCCGGTGCGGTAAACCGATAGGGTGAGATCGTGTTTCAGAGTCACATGCCTCTGAACACCCTTCGCCGGGATGACGGAAGATGTCCGCTCACCCACCTCACAGCAGACCTCACCTTATTCGCATGCCGCCTTTCCACATCATCGTCGCGCGGCCCTGCATGGGCATTCCGTCGAAGGGCGTATTACCGGCCCAGGCGGCCATTTTTTTCGCATCGACCTGCCAGGGCGCGTCGGGATCGACGAGGATCAGGTCGGCCTCCATGCCCGCGGCAAGCCGCCCCGCCTCGACGCCAAGCAGGCAGGCAGGGGTGGCGGCCAGCATGTCGAACAATCGTTCGGGCGTGACATGCCCGTCGCGCACGAGCGTCAGTCCCATGGCGAGCAAGGTTTCGGCCCCCGCCATGCCCGGCAGCGCCTCGGCGAAGGGCAGGCGCTTGTCCTCGGGGCCGCGGGGATCGTGCCCCGACGACAATATGTCGATCGTGCCGTCGGCGACGGCGGCGAGGCAGGCCTGGCGGTCGTCCTCGCTGCGAAGCGGCGGCGACAGGCGCGCAAAGGTGCGGAAATCGCCGATCGCTGTGTCGGATAGAAAAAGATGGGCCGGGGTGATACCGCAAAGCACGGGCAGGCCCTTCGCCTTGGCGGCGCGGATCAGGTCGAGCCCGCGCGCTGTCGTAACCTGTCGGAAATGAACCGGCGCGCCGGTTTCCTCGACCAGCGCAAGGTCACGCGCGATCGCCATCGCTTCCGCAATCGCCGGGGCCGATGCGAGACCCAGTCGTGTCGCCATCTCGCCGTCGGTCGCAACCGCTCCCGCGGTCAGCCCCTCATCCTCGGCATGGATGATCGTGACGAGGCCGAGCGATGCCGCATAGGCAAGGACGCGGCGCATTACGCCGCTGTCGGATATGCGGCCGCGCCCGGTGGCGATGGCGCGCGCACCAGCCTGCCTCATCAGTCCGATCTCGGCGAGCTCCCTGCCTTCCAACCCCTTGGTCGCGGCGGCGAGCGGGTGAACCCAAAGGTCGGGCTTTCCGCCCTTTGCGGCGCGCTCGACGAGCCCGGCGCCGTCGAGCGGTCCATTGTCGGGCATCAGCGCGGCGCGCGTGATGCCGCCAAAGTGAAAGGCGGGCTTGTCGGTCGCAAAGACCCCAAGGTCGATGATGCCGGGGGCAAGCCACTTGCCCTTGGCGTCGACGGTTTCGGCACCGCCCGGAATTTCGGCCGGGTCGATGGCGGCGATACGGCCGTCAACGACCAGCAAGCTGCCCGCGCGCGGCGTGTCGCCGTCGATCAGCCGGGCACCGACGATATGCAGCGGCCTCAGTTCCATCCCGCCACTCCCCGCTGGCGCCGCGTTAATATGTCGAGGCACGCCATCCGCACCGCGACGCCCATTTCGACCTGTTCGGTAATCGTTGAGCGGGTGGGGTGATCGGCGATACTGCTGTCGATCTCGACCCCGCGGTTCATCGGGCCGGGGTGCATGATCAGCGCGTCCGGCTTCGCCTTTTCAAGCCGGCTTTCGGTGAGACCGTAAAGCGCATGATATTCGCGCGCCGAAGGCAGATAGGCGCCGTCCATCCGTTCGTTCTGAAGGCGAAGCATCATCACGACGTCGGCGTTGCTCAGCCCCGCGTCCATGTCGGTAAAGGTCGCGACGTGCATCCGGTCCATCGCGGGCGGGGTCAGCGTCGCCGGGGCGACGACGCGAACCTCGTTGCCGAGCAGCGTCAAGGCAAGGATGTTCGAGCGCGCGACCCGGCTGTGGAGGACGTCGCCGCAGATCGCGATGGTCAGCCCTTCGACTTTGCCGAGGCGGCGGCGGATCGTCAGCGCGTCGAGCAGCGCCTGCGTCGGATGCTCGTGGCGGCCGTCGCCCGCGTTGAGCACAGGACAGTCGACCTTGTCGGCGATCAGCTGCACCGCGCCCGAGCTTGCATGGCGGATAACGATGGCATCGGCGCGCATGGCGTTCAGCGTCATCGCGGTGTCGATCAGCGTTTCGCCCTTCTTCACGCTCGACTGCGCGGCGTGCATGTTGACGACGTCGGCGCCCAGGCGCTTGCCCGCAATCTCGAACGACAGAAGCGTGCGGGTCGAATTTTCGAAAAAGGCGTTGATGATCGTGAGACCCGCGAGCCGGTCGTCATGCTTCGCCGCGCCGCTGCGATTGAGTTCGACCCATTCTTCGGCGGCGTCCAATATGTAGGAAATCTCCCACGGGGTGAGCTGGGCGATACCGGTCAGGTGGCGATGGCGAAAGGCATCGCCACCGGGCGGATAGTCGCTGGCGGGTCGGGCGGTAGAGCTTGTCATTAAAGGGCAGCGTTTAGGAAAGAGATGCAGAAATCGCAAGCCATCCGTAAAAAGAACGTCGCCCCCGCGAAGGTGGGGGGCGCTATCGGCGTAGGGCAAGGTTGATTGTGGCCCCGCCTTCGCGGGGCGACGGTTCGTCTTGGCGTTGCGCTATCGCACCATCGCGTCGATCGCACCTTGCAGGATGAAAGCCGCGGCGGCGCTGTCGACGCGTTCGGCGCGTTTGGCGCGGCTGACGTCGGCGGCGATCATCGCGCGCTCGACCGCGGCGGTCGACCAGCGTTCGTCCCACAGCAGCACCGGCAGGCCCAACGGGGCAAGGTTGCGCGCGAAGGCGCGCGTGCTTTGTGTGCGCGGACTGTCGCTGCCATCCATGTTGAGCGGCAGCCCGACGACAAGGCCGACGACCGACTGGGCGGCAATCAGCGCCTTGAGCGTTTCGAGATCGGCCGAGAATTTCCGGCGCGGGATCGTCTTGTCGGGGGTCGCGAACGACCATCCGGCATCGCACAGCGCGACGCCGATCGTTTTCGTGCCGACGTCGAGCCCTGCCAGGCGGCCGCCGTTCGGGAGCGCGGCGGCAAAGTCGGCGGCGGCGGTGGCGATCATCGCGGTTCCACCCCTTTTCCCAGCAAGGGCGCGAGATATTGCCCGGTAAAGCTGCGCTTTTCCTTCACCACCTCTTCGGGCGTCCCCGCCGCGACGATCTCGCCGCCCTTCACCCCGCCTTCGGGGCCGAGGTCGAGGATATAGTCGGCGGTCTTGATGACATCGAGATTATGTTCGATCACCACGACGCTGTTGCCCTGGTCGACGAGCGCCTGCAGCACCTCCAGCAATTTGCGCACATCCTCGAAATGCAGCCCCGTCGTCGGTTCGTCGAGGATGTAGAGCGTCTGCCCGGTCGAACGGCGCGAGAGTTCCTTGGCAAGCTTCACGCGCTGCGCTTCACCGCCCGACAGGGTCGTCGCCTGCTGTCCGACCTTGATATAGCCGAGGCCGACACGCACCAGCATCGCCATCTTGTCGCGGATCGCGGGGACCGCCTTGAAAAATTCCGCCGCATCCTCGACCGTCATGTCGAGCACGTCGGCGATGCTCATACCCTTGAAATTCACCTCCAGCGTTTCGCGGTTATATCGTTTGCCGTGACACGTCTCGCAAGTCAAATAGACGTCGGTCAGGTACTCCATCTCGATCTAGATGAGGACATCGCCTGTGCAGGTTTCGCACCGCCCGCCCTTGACGTTGAAGCTGAAGCGCCCCGGCTTGTACCCGCGCGCCTGCGCCTCCGGCAGCCCCGCGAACCAGTCGCGGATCACGGTAAAGGCGCCCGTATAAGTCGCGGGGTTCGACCGCGGGGTGCGGCCGATCGGCGACTGGTCGATGTCGATCACCTTGTCGCAATGTTCCAGCCCCGTCAGGCTGTCGTGCGGCCCCGCGACCATCCGCGCGCCGTTCAGCGTGCGCGCCGCGGCCGCGTAAAGCGTGTCGATGATCAGGCTCGACTTGCCCGACCCCGACAGACCGGTGACGCAGGTAAAGGTGCCGAGCGGGATCTTCGCGGTGACATTCTGCAGATTGTTCGCGCGCGCGCCGGTCAGCACCAGGTCGAAGCCGTTGCCGGGGCGGCGGTGCTGCGGCACCTCGATCTTCTTTGCGCCGGTCAGATAGGCGGCGGTCAGGCTCTTCGTGTTTGCGAGCACCTGTTCCAGCGTGCCCTGCGCGACGATTTCGCCGCCGTGGACGCCCGCGCCGGGGCCCATGTCGACGACATGGTCGGCGTGGCGGATCGCATCCTCGTCATGTTCGACGACGATCACCGTGTTGCCGAGGTCGCGGAGCCGTTTCAAGGTCGCGAGCAGCCGGTCGTTGTCGCGCTGGTGCAGGCCGATGCTCGGCTCGTCGAGCACATAGAGCACGCCCGACAGGCCGCTGCCGATCTGGCTCGCAAGGCGGATGCGCTGGCTTTCGCCGCCGCTCAGGGTTCCGCTGGTGCGGTTGAGGTTGAGATAGTCGAGCCCGACATTGTTGAGGAAGCCGAGCCGTTCGTTGATCTCTTTCAGGATCGCCTTCGCAATCTGCCGCTGCTGGTCGTTCAGCTTTTCCTCGAGCGTTCCGAACCAGTGGAGCGCGTCGGCGACCGAGCGCCGCGCCGACTGGCTGATGTCCTCGCCCGCGATCTTCACCGCCAGCGGTTCGGGGCGCAGCCGCGCGCCATGGCATGTCTCGCACGGCTGCGCGGTCTGATATTTGCTTAGCTCTTCGCGCATCCACGCGCTTTCGGTCTGGAGCATCCGGCGATTGAGATTGCCGATCACACCCTCGAACGCCTTGTGCGTCGTGTAGGTGCGCTTGCCGTCCTTGAAGGTCAGCTCGACGGGCATTCCGCCGGTCCCGTGCAGGATGATCTGCTGCACCGCTCCGGGCAAATCCTGCCAGGGCGTGTCGAGGCCGAAGTCATAGGCTTTGCCCAGGCTTTCGAGCACCTGCATATAATAGGGCGAGGGCGGGTTCGATTTCGCCCAAGGCACGACCGCTCCTTTTTTCAGGCTCAGCGCGTGGTTGGGAACGACCAGCTCGGGGTCGAACTCGAGCCGCTCGCCCAGCCCATCGCAAGCGGGGCAAGCTCCCTGCGGCGCGTTGAAGCTGAACAGGCGCGGCTCGATTTCGGCGATGGTGAAACCGCTGACCGGACAGGCGAATTTTTCGGAGAAGATGATGCGGTTCGCGGGGATGCCGGCGCCTTTCATCGCGCCGCCGGTATCTTCTTCCTCGCGGCCCGGTACGATGCCGTCGGCCAGGTCCACATAGGCCAGCCCCTCGGCTAGCTTCAGCGCCGTCTCGAAACTGTCGGCAAGCCTCGTCTCGATCCCCTCGCGCACCGCGATGCGGTCGACCACCACCTCGATGTCATGCTTGTATTTCTTGTCGAGCGTCGGCGCGTCCTCGATCTCGTAAAATTCGCCGTCGATGCGGACGCGGGTGAAGCCGTCCTTCTGCCACTGCGCGAGCTCCTTCCGATACTCGCCCTTGCGTCCGCGAACGACGGGGGCGAGCAGATAGGCGCGCGTGCCTTCGGGCAATTCCATCACGCGGTCGACCATCTGGCTCACCGTCTGCGCGCTGATCGGTTCGCCGGTCGCGGGCGAATAGGGAATGCCGACGCGTGCCCACAGAAGGCGCATATAGTCATAGATTTCGGTGACGGTCGCGACGGTCGAGCGCGGATTTCTGGACGTCGTCTTCTGCTCGATGCTGATCGCGGGCGACAGTCCATCGATATGTTCGACGTCGGGCTTCTGCATCATCTCGAGGAACTGGCGCGCATAGGCCGACAGGCTCTCGACATAGCGGCGCTGCCCCTCGGCATAGATGGTGTCGAACGCAAGGCTCGACTTGCCGCTCCCCGACAGGCCGGTGATGACGATCAGGCAGTCACGCGGCAGGTCGACGTCGACGCCCTTCAGATTATGCTCGCGCGCGCCGCGCACCGATATATGGGTGAGACTCATGGGAGGGGTATGTTCCAGATTTGTTCTAGCGGCGCAAGGGTGGTCTGCGCGCCTGTGCGCATAGATAGGGCGGCGCGCGCGCGGCGGCAACATGCGCCTTGGGTCAGGGGTCGGTCGAGGCCACAACCCGCGGACGCTCGACCGCCATCACCGTCAGCGCGACCGCGGCGCCAAGGATGATGAAAAGGGCCGGAAAGCCGCCGAGCACCGACATCATACGGATGCCGTCGATCCCCGCGGCGGCGACCAGGATGGTGGCGACGAGTCCGACGGTGACGCCCCATGCGAGCTTGACCGCGATGGGCGCTTCGGGATTTTCGGGCGAAATGCCGTGCGTCGAAAGCGCGCTCATCGCCGAGATATTGCTGTCCGCCGCGGTGACATAGGAAATGAAGATCGCGCCGATCAGAAGCAGGAGTACGGGCATCCCGCCGCCGAGTTCGCTGAACAGGCGATAGAGGAGAGGGTCGGGACCGGCGCTGGACAGGAGAGCGTAGAGATCGCCGCCCGTTTGCTGGTCGAGCGTGATCGTTGTCCCGGCGATGATGATCATCCACATGGCGCCGAACAGCGCGGGAAGCAGCAGGTTGACCACGATGAAGGCGCGGACGCTGTAGCCGACGGCAAGACGGCCGAGGAACAGCGCCGTCACCGGCGCCCAGGCAAACCAGTTGGCCCAGTTGAAGATCGTCCATTGCCGGTGCCAGTCGGTTTCGATGTCAAGGCCCAGGCTGCGCGGCAGAAAGCTCGCGACATAATCGCTCGCACCCGACAGGGCGAGAGAAGGAAGGTGGGTGGTGGGTCCGGCGACCAGGACGAACAGCATGATTGCGGCGAAGAGCCAGATGTTGAACAGCGACAGCCGCGCAATACCGCGTCGGAGCCCCAGCGCGGCGGAAATGACGAAGGTGCCGACGATCGCCGCCGCGATGCTCCAGCGAAGCGGGGCGCGGCCCGAAATGCCCCATAGTCCCTCGATTCCGCCGGCAAGCGCCAGCACACCCGCGCCTAGCGACGCGGCCATGCCCGCGACCAGCGCGAACAGGCAGAACATGTCGATCGCGACGCCCGCCGGACCGTGCGCGCGCTGGCCGATCAACGGGACGAAAAGCGATGACAGGCTGAAGGGTTCGCCGCGATCATAATAGACGAGCGCGAAGGCGAGCCCGGCGACGGTGTAAATCGCATAGGGCGTCAGCGTCCAGTGAAGGAACATCGTCGACATGGCAAAGCTTGCCGCGGCGTCGCTGCCTGGCACGAGCCCCAGCATCGCAGGCGGGTCGTTGAGATGGAACAGCGGCTCGGCGACGCCCCAGAACAGGATGCCGGTGGCGATTGTCGTGCAGAGCGTCACTGCAAACCAGCGCCAGCGTGGCAGGATCGGCGTGGCCTCGTCCCCGCCGATGATGCGTCCGCCGAGCGGCGAGAGCGCGACGAACAGCAGCAGCGCCAGAAAGCCTATCCCGGCCAAGGCGAACAGCGGCGAGGCGTGACGCAGAATCCAGTCGTTGATGGCCGTTTCGACCGAAACAAAGGCCGCGCCCCGCCACAGGCTGAACAGAACGGCCGCAAGCAGCACCGCGAGCGGCACGAAAAAGACGGGGCGGTTCAAGCGGTGTGTATGCGCGATAGGCAAAAGCAGGAACGATCGGAGGTGAAAGGGACACCAGCATGGCGTTTGGCTTGCACAAGGTCAAATGTGGCGGGAACGTGCCTCGCGGCGAAGCGTTAGCGCCGCAGCGGTTGTTTGAAGGAGAAAGTTCGATGACCAGAAGAATTCTGGCCGCCTCGGTTGCCGTGTCGCTGCTTGGTACCGGTTCGGTTGCAGCGTCGCAGACGCCCGATGCGCCCATTGCGCCCGCTGCGGCCAACACCAAGTTGCCCGACGGCACCACCGCCGAAGAGCGCGCGAATACGGCGCGCCTCAACGCCGAACAGGCAGCGCGGGCGCGGACCGATAACACCATCTACGCGCAGGAAGTCTCCGCAGCGCAGCAGCAGGTGGCGCATGACCAAGAGGTCTTTGCCGAAGAAACGGCCGCCTATGAAGCCGAAAAGGCGCGCGTTGCCGCAATGTCGGCGGCCGAACGGATGCAGTGGGAGGCCGACGTTGCGGCGTGCAAGGCCGGCGATACGACGCGCTGCGCTTCGCCGGTCCAAACGCCCCCGCGCTAACGTCCGCGCGTTTCGTCGGCTGTCGGCGCATCCAGATCGGGCTGCGCGCCGTCGTCGTCCCGCGCATCGTCGATCCGACCGTGGAGCGGGGTATCGTCGATCGGGGACGGGGGATCGGGAAAACGGCCCCCATATCGATAATCGTCCTGCAGCTCGGCCGGCGCGGCATCGATATCGATCGTCCCCAGCGCGCGAAACCTATTGGCGGTGCGATTTCCGCGTTCGGCGCGCAGTCGGGCCGCCACCCCATAGCTGTCGGGACAATCGGGGCAGGAAATGCCGGTCGCCGTCGGCGTTTCCGCGGCAGCGGGGTTGGCGGACATTTGAGAATAGGGCCGAGTGGCAGGAGCGGCGCTGTCCAATCTCGATGCGGTGACGTAACGGCCGATCAGGGCGCCGACGATCGCGCCGACCAGCGCCAGGAGGAGGCCGCGTAGCAGGAGGCTTCCGACCCTATGGCGCGCGGGGTAAGAAAATTTCCTCACGATGGCAGAAATTGGTCGCATCAGCGTCAGAATGCAACGCCAACGTCATGAAATTTCGGAACGGTCGGCCATTCGTCGATGAATGGACGCCCTTTGTCGGTCTGATCGACGCCGCTCCGGAACCGGTCGAACCCGAGGTGATCGGATGGAGAGAATGCGGCATTCCAAAGCTGCGGGATGCGGAGGGCGTCGGTCTCCCCGGTCCGGGCATTTCGTATCCCGCATCCGATACCCCCAGTGTGAGGACTCCCCCATGGCGAAATCTACTCTATTCCTGCTGGCGGCGCCGATAGCGCTGACCAGCTTTGCGGTTCCCGCGGCTGCGGCCGAGGACGATGGCGAACGGCGCACCACTTTGGTTCGGTACGACGACCTCAATCTTTCGACCGCCAAAGGGCGCGAATCGCTTGCGACGCGCGTGAAATATGCGGTTCGCAAAGTATGTGGAAGCCGGCCACATTACCGGCAGGAATTGTCACAGCGAGCGACCGCGCTTCGCTGCGAGCAAAGCGCGATGGCCGACGCCGAAGTAAAGCTTGCCGAACTCTTTAACGGCAACGGCGCGCGCTTGGTCGATTCCGGGCGGATCGTCATCGCTGCCGCTCCCTGATCGCAGTCCCTTGCGATACTCGGTAAAGGCGGTCATGCCCCGTGCATGATCGCCTTTACGTCGTGAAGATAGGTGCGGCCGATGCGGTGAATACCGCCATCGCCCAAGTCGACACTCCACGCGCCGTCGCCATGATGCTTCAGCCCGACGATGCCGTCGCGCCGGATCATCTTCGACCGGTGAATACGCATGAACTGATCGGGGTTCATGCGCGCTTCCAGTGACTTGATCGTCTGATGAATCAGCCAGCTGCGCGCGCCGACGTGGAGGCGCATATAGTCGCGTTCGGCTTCGATCAGGTCGACCTGCGCCGCGTCGATCCGCAGCATCTCCCCACGGTTCTGGACCCAGAATTCGGTGATCCACTTGCTCTTCTGGGCTGGCGCGCGTTCGGACATGCGCCATTCGCGGACGCGCGCGAGTGCGCGCGCCAGCCGGTCGGGGGAGACGGGCTTCAGCAGATAATCGACGGCAGCCACCTCGAACGCGGCGACCGCATAGCGATCGAAAGCGGTGACGAAGACGATCGCAGGGGGATTGTCGAGCCGTTCGATGGCCGCTGCAACTTCCAGCCCGTTCAAATCGGGCATCGCGATGTCGCAGAGCAGCAGGTCGGGCGCGAGCGCATCGACCATCCGCAGCGCCGATGCACCGTCGCTGGCGGTCCCGACGAGCGATACGCCATCCTGTTGCCCCGCCAATATCTGTAGCCGTTCGATCGCGAGCGGTTCGTCGTCGACGATCAACGTGCGTAAAGTTTGAAGCATCAGCAAGTCTCCCGCGCCAGCGGCAACCAAAGCGACACCGCGAAACCGCCATCGTCCGACGGGCCCCATTCGCACCCTGCCGCGGGGCCGTAGCGGGTGAGCAGCCGTTCGCGAACATTGCCAAGCCCCAGGCCGGTTCCCGACGCGGGAACGGGCGCTTTGGGGTCGATGTCATTTTCGATCCGCAGCACCAGCAAGCCATATTCGGCGCTCGCCTGCAAGCGGATCGCAATTTTGCCCTTGCTGGGCGACACGCCATATTTGATCGCGTTTTCGATGATCGGTTGCAGGATCAGCACCGGCACGCACGCATGTTTCAGCTCGTCGGGCATCGCCACCTCGACCTGCAACCGGTCGGGGAACCGCGCCTGTTCGATGTCGAGGTAAAGGCGCTGGAGCGCGATTTCCTCGTCGAGGCTGACAAGCTGTTCGGGATCGACCGCAAGGCTCGAACGCAGGAAGGACGACAGATTCATGATCATCGTTTCCGCCTCGCTCTTCGACCCTTTGAGCACGAGGGTCGATAGCGAGTTCAGCGTGTTGAACAGGAAGTGCGGATTGACCTGATAATGGAGCGCGCGAAGCTGGGCATTTTTGGCCTCCATGCGGAAATGATTGGCGCGCCGTTCGACTGCGCGCATTTCGTTCGCATAACCAAAGGCGACATAGAGCGCGGCCCAGACTGCAAAGAAGAAATACCAGCGGATCGAGCTGTCGAGGATGAGCACCATTTCCCAGGCCACCGGAAATTTCGACTGCACTTCCTCGATGATCTTTGACGTGTCGGGGCCGGGGAACCAGTAGAAAAAGACGAACAGGTTGATGCTCGCATAGATTATGACCAGCGGGACCGCGGAACCGAGCGCGGCGGCAAGGCGCGCGCCGAAACTGCGCGGCTGTGCGCGCTGGAGCAATTGATAGAGCACGAATGTGCATAAAATGCCCGCAACGACGACGATCGCGCGGCGCCCGGCGTAGGACCATTGCTCGCTTGCGCCGGTCAGCATGGCAAGGCCGGTGGTGATCAGGAAATAGATCAGCCACATGGCGAGGATCGATCCGATCGCGACACGCGGATTGACGCGCGCGTCCGACGCGCGCCAGTCGGGCGCTGCGGCGAGCATTTTTGCGCGCTGATCGCGCAGCGCGTCTTTGCGGAAATTGGCGTTCATTACCCCGGCTTTTAGCCCTAAAGGCGCCCGGCTGGCTAGCGCGCCGCGCGTCGCCAGTCGAAGCGGCGCGCGCCTTGGTCGAAAGACGCCGCCGCGCCCATTCAGCCCAAACGGGCGAGGGCGGCGGTCAGCCGATCGGCCTCCGCTTTCTTCGCGGCGTGATCGGCGCGTGCCTTTTCAACGGCTTCGGGCTTGGCGCGCTCGACGAACGAGGGGTTGTTGAGACGCGCAGCGAGGCCGTCGCGCTCCTTTTCCGCCGCGGCGAGCGCCTTGGCCAAGCGGTCGCGTTCGGCGGCGATGTCGATCACGCCCTCCAGGGGAATGGTGATCGTCTCGCCCGCGACGACGAGCTGCGCCGAGGCGCCGACGGGGGCGGGGTCGGAGCTGATATTGTCGAGGCGCGCCAGACGGTCGAGCTGCGCCGCGAGTTTGTCGGTTCGGGGCTTGAGCGACGCCGGGAAATGCGCGGTCAGCCGCGCGCCCGGCGGCAGGCCGAGCTCGGCCTTGGCCGCGCGCAGTTCGCTGACGAGCTTGATCAGCCAGTCGATGTCGGCGCTGGCCCCTGCGTCGCGCGCGGCATTCGGTGCGGGCCATTTGGCGGTGATCAGCGGATAGTCGGCACGGTCGCCGAGGCCCGTCCACAGCTCTTCGGTGATGAAGGGCATGAAGGGATGAAGCATGACGAGGATCTGGTCGAGCACCCAGCCGGCGACGGCCTTGGTCTCGTCGCCGATGCTCCCCTTGATCAGTTCGAGATACCAGTCGCAGAAACGGTCCCAGGCAAAGCTGTAGATCGCGTTCGCGGCCTCGTCGAAGCGATAGGCGGCGAAGGCCGTCTCCATCGCGGCGACGGTGTCCGCGACCTCGCCGATGATCCAGCGGTTGACGGGGAGCGTCGCTTCGGGCGCTTCGAGGCTGGCCGACGCCGAAATCCCATTGGCTTCGCAGAAGCGCGCGGCGTTCCACAGCTTCGTCGCGAAGTTGCGATAGCCCGCGAGGCGCGCGTCATCCATCTTGATGTCGCGGCCCTGGCTTTCCATCGCCGCCATGAAGAAGCGCAGCGCGTCGGCGCCATATTGGTCGATCAGCCCGAGCGGATCGACGACATTGCCCTTCGACTTCGACATTTTCGCGCCGTCGGGCGCGCGCACGAGGCCATGGAGATAGAGCGTCTTCCACGGCACCTGGTCTTCGGGTCGTTCACGCTCGGGGCCCATGAACTCCATCCCCATCATCGCCATGCGCGCATCCCAGAAAAACAGGATGTCGAAGCCCGACACGAGGACGTCGTTGGGATAGTGGCGTTTGAGGAGGTCAGTGTTTTCCGGCCAGCCGAGCGTGGCGAAGGGCCAGAGTGCCGAAGAGAACCAGGTGTCGAGGACGTCCTCATCGCGCGTGAGAGCAACGCCCGCGCCGGCCTCTGCCTGCGCCTCTTCCTCGGTTTCGGCGACGAAGATGCGGCCATCTTCGGCGTACCACGCGGGAATCCGGTGCCCCCACCAAAGCTGGCGCGAGACGCACCAGGGCTGGATATTCTCCATCCAGTTGAAGAAGGTCTTTTCCCACGTCTTCGGCACGATGTTGATGCGGCCGTCACGCACCGCCTGCATCGGCGGCTGCGCGAGCGTTTCGGCGTCGACATACCATTGGTCGGTCAGCCAGGGTTCGATCACCACGCCGCCGCGGTCGCCAAAGGGGGTCTGGATCGTGCGCGGTTCGGCGTCATGCTCGCCCCCGTCCTTGTCGACGTGCGGGATCAGGAAGCCGCCTTCCTTCATCCGCTGCACGACGAGTTCGCGCGCGCCATCGACGCCATCGCGCTTGAAGCGGTGGAGGCCGAGATATTCGTCCGGGATCAGCCCGTCGGCGGTCTGGATGACGTTCGCGTCGCCGTCGAGCATGTTGAGCATCTCGGCCGGCTTGAAACCCGCGCGCTTGCCGACGTCGAAGTCGTTGAAATCATGCCCCGGCGTGATCTTCACCGCGCCGCTGCCTAGTTCGGGGTCGGCGTGCTCGTCGGCGATCACCTTGAAGCGGCGGCCGGTGATCGGCTGGAGGACATCCTTGCCGATAATGCTCTTGTAGCGCGGATCGTCGGGGTGCACCGCGACCGCCATGTCGGCGAGCATCGTTTCGGGGCGCGTCGTCTCGACCTCGATAAAGTCACGCCCATCGCCCAGCGTCACGCCGTCGGCGAGCGGATATTTGAAGTGCCAGAAGCCGCCCTGAACCTCGTGCGTTTCGACCTCCAGGTCGCTGATCGCGGTCTTGAGCTTCGGGTCCCAGTTCACGAGCCGCTTGTCGCGGTAGATCAGCCCCTTCTTGTGGAGGTCGACGAACACCTTGACGACCGCGCGGGTGAAATGCGGGTCCATCGTGAATTGTTCACGGTTCCAGTCCATCGAACAGCCGAGGCGGCGCAGCTGGCGCGTGATCTGACCGCCGCTTTCGGCCTTCCATTCCCACACTTTCTGCACGAAGTCGTCGCGCGAATAGTTGGTGCGCTTGTCCTGCCGGGCTTCGAGCTGGCGTTCGACGACCATCTGCGTCGCGATGCCGGCATGGTCGGTCCCGACGACCCACAGCGCGTCCTTGCCGCGCAGCCGTTCGTAGCGGACGAGCACGTCCTGCAGCGTATTGTCGAGCGCATGGCCGATGTGCAGCGCGCCGGTGACGTTGGGCGGCGGGTTGACGATCGTGAAGGGCTGGGCGTCGGGACGCGACGGGCGAAACAGCCCGCGGCTTTCCCATGTCCGGGCCCATTTGGCCTCGATAGCGGCGGGATCGAATGTCTTTTCCATCGGCATAGCCGGGCGCCTTTGCCAGCCAGTGGGCGAGGCGGCAAGGGGTGATTGCCCGCTCCAGCTTCCTGACCCGTTCGCATCGAGCGAAGTCGAGATGCCCCTCGGCATGGGGCCAATCTCGATGGGTGTCTCGACTTCGCTCGACACGAATGGCGTGAGCGGTTTCTATTTCTTTAAATAGCTCTCCAGCCAGTTGAACACCGTCTGATGCCATTGGACGCTATTTGCGCCCTTCAGTACCCAATGATTCTCGTCGGGAAAAACAAGCAATTGCGAAGGGATGCCGCGGCGCTGGAGTGCGGTGAATGCAGCCAGCCCCTGACTGTAGGGGATACGGAAATCCTTTTCGCCGGTGATCACGAGCATCGGCGTCTTCCACTTGGCGACGTGGTTCACCGGGTTCCATTTTTCGGGATCGCTGCGTTCCCACCATGGGCCGCCATGATCCCATTCGTCGAACCACAGCTCCTCGGTTTCGAACGCCATGGCGCGAAGGTCGAAAACGCCGTCGTGCTGGACCAGGCACTTGAACCCGTCGGTCCACTGGCCCGCGATCCAGTTCATCATATAGCCGCCATAGGAAGCCCCGAGCGCGCAGGCGTTGGCGATGTCGAGCTGTGCGTCCTGCTTGCCTGCCGCGGCGAGACCGAGCTTCAGATCCTCGAGCGGCTTGCCGCCCCAATCCTTGTTGATGCTGTCGGTGAACGCCTGACCATAGCCCGTCGAACCGTGAAAATCGACGGTGACGACGCCGTAACCCTGCTGCGCAAAGAGGCGCGGATTCCAGCGCGTCGACCAGCTGTTGCCGAAGCTGCCCTGCGGGCCGCCGTGAACGATGAAGGCGACGGGGAGCTTCTGGACCGGGCTGACGGGCTTCAGGATCATGCCCCACACCTTGTCGCCGTTCGCGCCGGCGAACTGGATGCGTTCGATTTCGACCGGGTCGAACTCGGCGAGCTGCGCGGCGTTGACCGCGGTGAGCTGGTTCACCTTGCCCTTCGCATCGCGCACGAACAGGTCGGCCGGTGCAAGCGCGCTGTTGCGCGAATAGAGAATGGCGCCGCCCGCCAGCGGCGTGACGTCGCCGATATTGCCCTCATGCGCGTCGGGCGAAGCTTTCAGCCGCTCGACCTTGCCCGTCGCGGCCTCGACGCGGAACACCGGATGTTCGAGCACATCCTGCGCGGTGACATAAAGCGACTTGCCATCGGGTGCCCAGGCGATCGAGCCGACCGAACGGTCCCACGCATCTGTAAGCTTTTTTGTCCGGCCGGTCGCAAGTTCGCGGAGCATCAACACTTGCCGGTCGGCTTCATAACCCGGACGCGCCATCGCCGCATAGGCGAGCCATCTGCCGTCGGGCGACGGGGTGGGGAGGGTGTCGGTCGCCTGATTATCCGCGGTCAGATTGATCGGCATCATCCGGCTGTCGACGAGCCAGCTGTAAATGTCGAGGTTGGTCGACATCGGCTCGTTCCGGTCGGCCTTGCGCAGCGTGAAAAAGACGGTGCGGCTGTCGGCGCCCCACGCGAGTTCCTCGCCGCCGCCAAAGGGTTTGGAGGGCGTGTCGCCGATGAGCCCCGCATCGGCCGGGCGCGCGGCAGTCGCCTTCCCGCCTTCCAGATTGAAAACGAAGGGGCGGCTATAGGTGCCGGGGGTTTCCCAATGGTCCCAGTGGCGGACGAAGCCGACGCCATCTTTGTAAAGGCGTCCGGTGCCAGGGCCAACGAGCGCGCCCTTGTCCTTCGCATCGCAGCCGAAATCGGGGCATTCCTTGGGAATGTCGCCCCAGGCGAGGAGCTTTGTGGCGTCGGGTGAAATCTTGAAACCCGCGACGTCGGCCATGGTGTCGGTCACTTGCGTCGCGGCGCCGCCCGCCTTCGGGTCGATCCGCCAGACCTGATCCTTGCCCGATGCGTTCGAGAGGAAATAGAGGAGCCCGTCCTTGTCGAAGGCGGGCGAGGTTTCATTCTTGCCCGGCGTATCGGCGATCGGTGTGGGCTTTGCGTCCTTTGCATGACGGTCGACGAGCCAGAGGCCGGTCGAACGCTTGTAGGTGCCCGTCTCAGTCTCCGTCATCTGGAAGACGACCCAGCGGCCATCGGGCGATGCCGTCGGTGCGGCGACGCGCTTCATCGTCGCTAGGTCCACCTCGGTCATCGGCCGCGCGGCGGCGGGGACGGAAAGGGCGGCGGTGAGCGCGAGCGCGCTGGAAAGAAGTTGGTTTCGCATGGCGGGGGTTTAACGCCGCGCTGGCGGCATTCAAGCGCGATCGTAAATCGAACTTTGCGCGGTCCAACCAAAGCTGTCTGGATCGTTGCGGCGTGCTCGTTCACTGGCAGGCCTGACAAGGAGAGTTATGTGTTTCGCGCGTTCTCGATAGCCACCGGTCGCGTTTTTGCGCCATTGCTCGCCGGCGCCAGTCTGCGTGACCGCGCGATCGGTAGCATCGGTGCGCTCATCGGAATAGGCATTGCGGGTATAATCTGCGCCTTGTGCTTTCCGGCCGCGACACCGTGGATCGTTGCTCCGATCGGCGCCTCTGCAGTGCTGCTGTTCGCGGTGCCGGCAAGTCCATTGGCCCAGCCTTGGTCGATTGTTGGAGGCAATGTCATTTCGGCGGCGTTCGGGGTCGTTGCCGCCGGAATGGGGCCCGAGCCGGCGCTGGCGTCGGCAATCGCGGTCGGCGGTGCAATTCTGATCATGTCGCTGCTCCGCTGCCTGCATCCGCCGGGCGGCGCTGCGGCACTGAGCGCCGTGATCGGCGGACACACATGGGCGTCGGGCCATGCAACGAATCTGCTGCTGCCCGTCGCAATCAATTCGCTGATCCTCGTCTTGGCAGGCTGGATCTTTCACCGTTTTTCGGGGCACAGCTATCCGCACCGCGCGGCGCCGGTTGAAGGGAAGCCCGCGGTTGCGGCGGCGTCGGCCGGTGTCCTGATCGGCGATATCGACGCAGCGCTCGACGATCTGGGTGAAACGTTCGACATCGGGCGCGAGGACTTGGCACTGTTGCTCGCGCGCGCCGAGATTCATGCTGCGGCGCGGATCGGGCGCGAGCTGATCGCGCCGCCGTCGGCCAGCGTATCCGACTGTCGCGAGCCTGACGCTTCATTTTGCTTGTCTCGCTAACTCTCTGTTAACCGGCAACGCCGACAAATGGCTATGCCCATTTATGGACATTTCCTGCCCGTAGCGCCCCATAGCGAAAAACGTCAGAATGTGCGCCGAAAACTGAGCCTCCGTGCCAGCGGGGTTCAGGATGACGGGATCGGTATCGAGGTCCAGATCCATAATATATCGGGAACGGGCCTGCTGTTTGAAAGCGACATCAAGCTGGCCGCATGCGACAGGATCGAAATCGAACTGCCCCATGCGGGGGGCATAACCGCGGTCGTCATCTGGGCCAGTGGGCGGCTTTTCGGATGTCAGTTCGAAGGCCCGGTATCGCCGGCGACGCTCAGCGCGGTGGAGCTGAAGAGCGCGGTCGCCCCGAATCCCGAACGACCCACTGGCGTCGCGCTGGCGACTGCCCGGGAGGACGCGGGCGCTGAAGCAGCGCGAGCAGAGGAGTTTCAGGACCTGATCGATCGCAGCCGCGAACAGATCGCGCGCGCGGCGGGGCTCGGCATCGACCGGGTGCGGATCATCGTCGAATATTAGGATGGACGCCGGGAGCTGAACGACCGCGCGCCGTTCGACGCTACCGGACGAGCATACCGCCCTTCATCACATGGTCGATCTTTTCGAGGGCGGTGATGTCGGCGAGCGGGTCGGCCCTCACCGCGACCAGATCGGCGTACCTGCCGGGGACGATTGCGCCGACATCGTCGCGCCCCATCTCCTCGGCGGCGCGGCCGGTGGCTGACTGGATCGCTTGCATCGGCGTCATCCCATATCGGACCATGTTGCGGAACTGCCGCGCGTTGAGTCCGTGCGGATAGACGCCCGCGTCGGTGGCATAGCCGATGTTGACGCCAAGCTCGACCGCGCGGCGAAAGGCGGCGCGCTGGGCGTCGGTCGTCTCGCGGTTCTTGCGCAGATATTCGGCGGGCCAGCCTTCCTTCGTCCCGATCTCGTCGATATAATCGCCGTTATAGATGTCCATCGCGAGCCAGGTGCCGTGCGTCTTCGCAAGCTGAAGCGCTTCCTCGTCGGCAAGGCTCGCATGTTCGATGCTGTCGACGCCCGCCCGGATCGCATTCTTGATCCCCTCGGCGCCATGGGCATGGGCGGTGACTTTTTTGCCGCGGGAATGCGCGACCTTTACCACGGCGCGGAGCTGATCGACCGTCAGTTCGGGCGCGCCGGGTTCGGTGCCGATCGCGAGCACCGCGCCGGTCGCGATCGTCTTGATAAAGTCGGCACCCTGGTCGAGAAGATAAGCCGTCTTTGCCGCCGCTTCGTCGGGCGTCGCGGCGACGCCGAGCCGCATGTCGGATGGCAAATCTTCGTTCGGGATGACGCCGTTGAGTTCGCCGCCGCCTTTGGGAATGGTGATATAGGCGCCGGCGACCCACATGCGCGGGCCAGGCACATCGCCACGCTCGATCGCATTGCGGAGCGCGACGTCGGTGAGCCCGCGATAGGTGCCCACGTCGCGGACGCTGGTGAAGCCCGCTTCGAGCGTGACGCGCGCATTGCGCGCGCCGACGAGCGCGGTTTCGGCGGGAGAGGCCTTGATCGGCGCGGCCAGGTCGGCGCTCTGGCCAAGGTCGGCGAGGTGGGTGTGGAGATCGATCAGGCCGGGCAGCACGGTGAAGGCCGACCAGTCGAGCCGCGTCGCGCCTTCCGGCGCCGCTCCGCACGGGCCGACAGCGGCAATGCGGTCGCGCGCGACTGTGAGGCACTGACCGGTGCGCACGTCGTTCGTCACGCCGTCGATCAGCCGCCCCGCCTCGATATAGAGGGTTTCGGCCGACGCGGACGACGCCGCCAGAAGAGACGCCGCGAGCGCGGCGGTCAGATAGCGGTATTGAAGGCGTCGCACTGCCGCGGATCCCCCGTTTGCAGACCGCGGCGCAGCCAGGTCATGCGCTGTTCGCTCGTCCCGTGCGTGAAGCTTTCGGGCACGGGGCGCTGGCCCGCCGAGCGCATCAGCGTGTCGTCGCCGATCGCATTGGCGGCGCGCATCGCTTCCTCCATATCGCCCGGCTCCATCACCGGCTGGCCATCGCGCGTCTTGGCGCGTGCCGCCCAGACGCCAGCGTAGCAGTCGGCCTGAAGCTCCATCCGGACCTGCAGCGCGTTGCCCTCCGCCTGCGAGCTGCGGCCTTGCGCCCGCCGCACCTGATCCGAAATGCCGCTGATCGTTTGGAGGTGATGTCCGACTTCATGTGCGATCACATAGGCTTGCGCGGCGTCGCCTGCGGCGCCGAAGCGCTGGTCGAGTTCGCGAAAAAAATCGGTATCGAGATAGACGCCCTGGTCGGCAGGACAATAAAAGGGCCCCATCGCCGCGCTTGCCGACCCGCAGCCCTGGCTGTCGACGCGATGCGAATAAAAGTTCAGCGTCGGTTTGCGGTATCCGCTGACAAGACCTTCCCACACCGTGTGCGTCGAACCGAAGACGTTGCAGGCAAAGCGTTCAGCCTCGGTATCGCACGCGATATTGGCGCCGCTGCGGCTGTCGGCCATCGGATCGCTGGTGCCGCCGCCCATGCTCAGCATGTTGGCGCCGGGCCCGAGAACGAAAAAGGCGACCGCGCCGATCAGCAGGATCGTTCCGCACCCCATCTTGCGGCCGAGGAGCATCGGCAGGAAGCCGATCAATAGTCCGCCAAGGCCGCCGCCTCCGCCACCGCCGAAACCGCCGCCACCCCGGCCCAGATCGCGAATATCGTCTCCGGGATCATAATCGTCGAGGCGCATGGGCTTTCTCCGGCGGCAAGGGGTCCTTGATGCTGACTGTTACAGCAGCGCCGGGCAATTGGAAGGGGCTTCGCGGTCGGCAAGCCATTGCAATGGCGCGTGCTGCGGTGCACAAATCGCGCGTCTGCAACCCGATGATCGCGAGTCCATGCCCCGCCGCGCCGCCCGTGCCGCCCTGCCGCTTCCCGACCTTGTCGTCCTTGTCCTGCAAGGCGGCGGAGCGCTCGGCGCGTTTCAGGCGGGGGTGTATGAGGCGCTGATCGAGCTTGGCATCGAGCTCGACTGGGTCGCCGGCATTTCGATCGGCGCGGTCAACGCTGCGATCATCGCGGGCAATGAGCGCGATCAGGCGGTAGGCAGGATGCGCACCTTCTGGGAAGGTGTCTCGTCGGCGCTCCCCTCGCTGCCGACGCCTGACAATGACTGGGCGCGCGAATGGTCGCATATCGCCGCGGCGGGACAGGTGATGGCATTCGGCGTTCCGGGCTTTTTCACGCCGCGTTGGCCGCCGCCCGCGCTCGCCGCGCGGCAGACGCCGGAGGCTGTCAGCTTCTATGACACGGCGCCCCTCGTCGAAACGCTGGATCGACTGGTCGACTGGGATCGTGTCAATCGGGGCAGTGTTCGCCTGTCGGTCGGCGCGGTCGCGGTCGAAACGGGCAATTTCCGTTATTTCGATACGAGGCGCGACACGATCGACGCGCGGCATATATTGGCGTCAGGGGCGCTGCCGCCCGGCCTGCCGCCGGTCGAGATCGACGGGACATGGTATTGGGACGGCGGGCTTGTATCGAACACTCCGCTCGAACATGTCGTCGATTCGGCGAACGAGGACATGCTGGTGTTTCAGGTCGACCTCTTTCCCGCGCGCGGTGTGCGGCCGCACGATCTGGAAGAGGCCTGGTCGCGCGAAAAGGATATTCGTTACTCCAGCCGCACGCGGCGCATCTCCGACGGGCTGGTGCGGCGGCGCAAGGAGCATCGGCTGATCGACCGGATGCTCGAAAAGCTGCCCGCCGAATATGCCGACCTCGCCGAAGTGAAGGCGGTGCGGCGGATGGTCGAATGCAAGGCGCTCAACGTCGTCCAGCTGATCCACGAACCTCCCGCATGGCAGACCGGCGCGCGCGACTTCGAATTTTCGCGTTCGACGATGGAAGTCAATTGGGCGCTCGGGCACGCAGCGGTCGAAGCGGCGATGAAGGACGGGCATCTGCTGGCCGAAAGCATCGCCGAAGGGCGGTCGGAAAGTTTTGCGGTGCAATCGAACGCACTCAGGCCCAAGGCCGATCCGGGCGATCCCCGATAATATCCCCCACCCGAAAGGAATTCCACCATGTATCTTAAAGGCAAGACGGCTCTCGTCACCGGCTCGACGTCGGGCATCGGGCTCGGCATCGCCAAAGCCTTCGCCGCCGAGGGCGCGAACATCGTCATCAACGGGTTCGGCGACGCCGATGCGATCGAGACCGAACGACAGGGACTGGAAGCGATCAGCGGCGGCAGGGCCGCCTATGACGGCGCCGACCTGACCAAGCCCGGCGAGATCGAGGCGATGTTCGCGCGCGCAGACAAGGATTTCGGCGGGGTCGACATTCTCGTCAACAATGCCGGCATGCAGTTCGTGTCACCGGTTGAGGATTTCCCGCCCGAAAAATGGGACATGATCATCGCGCTCAATCTGACCGCGGCCTTCCACACGATCCGCCATGCCGTACCGGGGATGCGCGCCAAAAAATGGGGGCGGATCATCGGAACGGCGTCGGCGCACTCGCTCGTCGCATCGCCCTTCAAATCGGCCTATGTCACCGCCAAGCACGGGCTTGCGGGGCTCACCAAGACGGTCGCGCTCGAGGTTGCCGACGCCGGCATCACCGTCAATTGCATCAGCCCCGGCTATGTCTGGACGCCGCTGGTCGAAAACCAGATCCCCGACACGATGAAGGCGCGGGGGATGACGCGCGAACAGGTGATCAACGATGTGCTGCTCGCCGGGCAGCCGACCAAGAAGTTCGTGACCGTCGAGCAGGTTGCGGCGCTCGCGACCTTTCTGACGCGCGACGAGGCCGCGAATATCACCGGCGCCAATCTGAGCGTCGACGGGGGGTGGACCGCCGCCTGACCGGCTCCGCCCTTGAGCAATCCCCTTTCGCCTCCTAAGGTTAACCATAGAGGGACAGGGGAGAAACAGAGAATCATGGGTCGCACCTTATGGGTTTTGGCGGTGGCGCTGGGCGTCACGCTTGGCGCGTGTCGGACGGTTCCTGCCGTGCCGCCGTCGGCAGCCGATGTGGCGGAGGCGAGCGGGACGTGGCGCGCGACCGCGACCGACGCCGACAAACAGCGGATACGCGGTTGGTATACGAGCTGGCAGGCGGCGCTTGCCGACGCGCGCGCCAAGGGGCATGGCGCCGACGTCGAGCGCGAGGGCGCACTGCTTCACCCGACGGCCGCGCTCCCCAATGCGCATCTGCCCGCGGGCGATTATCGGTGCCGGACGATCAAGATCGGCGCGAAAGGTCGCGGCGGACTGGGCTATATCGCCTATAGCTGGTTCCGGTGCCGCGTTGCGGTCGAACAAGGCCTGTCGAGCCTGACCAAGCTCACCGGGTCGCAGCGGCCGGTTGGATTGGTCTTTCCCGACAATCTGGAACGCCAGATTTTCCTAGGCACACTCGAACTCGGGGACGAAAAAATGGCGGTCAATTACGGCAGCGACCGGATGCGCGACATGGCCGGTCTGATCGAACGGATCGGCGACAATCGCTGGCGGCTCGTGCTGCCCGCGCCGGCCTATGAATCGCTGCTCGACGTGATCGAGCTGGTTCCGGCAGATTGATGATGGAAAGGAAGGTTATGCGGGGATTTTGGGTAAGCGTGGCGGCGTTGGCCGTGTCGGCACCTGCGTTTGCGCCCGCGTCGGCACAGGCGCTGCGCGGCGAGGTGCAGGAACAGATGCCGTCGCTGATGGCGATCTATCAGGATCTGCACGCCAATCCCGAACTCAGTTTCATGGAAGTGCGCTCGGCGGGCATCCTGGCCGCGGAAGCGCGCAAGCTGGGTTTCAGCGTGACCGAAAAAGTGGGCGGTACCGGCGTCGTCGCGGTGATGAAAAATGGCGACGGCCCGGTCGTGATGGTTCGCGCCGATATGGACGGCCTGCCCGTGACCGAGCAGACGGGACTTCCCGGCGCGTCCAAGGTTCGCGTGACGACCGCCGAGGGCGTCGAGACGGGCGTGATGCACGCCTGCGGCCACGATACGCACATGACCGCATGGATCGGTGTTGCTCGGCTGATGGCCGCCAACAAGGATAAATGGTCGGGCACGCTGGTGATGATCGGCCAGCCTGCCGAGGAACGCGGCGCCGGAGCGCGGATGATGCTGGAGGACGGGCTTTACACGCGTTTCCCCAAGCCCGAATATGTGCTCGCCTTCCACGACGCGGCGCAGTTTCCCGCCGGCAAGATCGGCTATACGCCGGGCTATGCGCTCGCCAATGTCGACAGCGTCGACATATTGGTTAAGGGCGTCGGCGGGCATGGCGCCTATCCGCAGGCGACGAAAGACCCGATCGTCCTCGCGAGCCGTATTGTCGGCGCGCTGCAAACGCTCGTGTCGCGCGAGATCAGCCCGCTCGACAGCGCGGTCGTAACCGTCGGCAGCTTTCATGCCGGAGCCAAGCACAACATCATTTCGGACGAGGCGCGGCTGCAACTGACGGTGCGCAGCTATACCGACACGGTGCGCGACCATCTGCTCGACGGCATTGCCCGGATTGCGAAGGGCGAAGCGATTGCGGCGGGCATACCCGACGACCGGATGCCGGTGGTGACGGTCCAGCGGGACGAATATACCCCCGCGACCTATAATACGCCCGCCTTCACCGAGGAAATGGCGGCCTTTCTGAAAACGAGCTTCGGCGAAGAGCGTGTCGTGCAGATGCCGCCGGTGATGGGCGGCGAGGACTTCGGCCGTTTCGGACGCGAGGACAAGAGCATCAAGAGCCTGATCGTCTGGGTCGGCGGCGTGCCGCAGGCCGAATATGACGCTGCGAAGAAGGAAGGGCGCACGCTGCCGAGCCTGCACTCGCCCTTCTGGGCGCCCGACGCTCCCGCGGTGATCTCGACCGCGACCGAGGCGCTGACGGCGATGACGATGAAGTTGATGGGGAAGGGGGCGTCATAGCGCGGCGCCCCGCTCCTTCCTCTCCCAAATAAATTGGGATGGACCTGTTCGCGGCGCTGTGGTGAGCAGACGCCATGCCTGCCAATGAACCTGCTTCGGGCCTCTCCGCGCGCCTTTCCGAGCGCGAGTTGGAAGTTTTGCGCCTGTTGGTCGTCGGCCACACCGTCAAGACGATTGCCGCGCGGCTGGGTCGTTCGGAAACGTCGATCAACGAGCGCTTGCGAAGCGCGCGCCGGAAAACCGGGGTCGGCAGCAGCCGCGAATTGGCGCGGCTGCTGACCCTCCAGGAAACTTGTGACAAAAATTTCGATCTTTCGACCGGACGCCGGACAGTGACAGGTTCGGCACGCCCCGCAATCGCTGGGGTTCGTGGTTCGAAAGGAATGATCGTCATGTTTATCGCAATCCCTCTCGCCGCGGCCGGGCTAATGGTCGCAGCCGCCCCGTCCGCCGATCGGACCGAAACAGCTAACGCCGCCTATGGCGCGGAATCGATGTCGCTACCGCTGGTCGGAAGCTGGTCGCTCGACGCATCGCCCATGCCCGCGGAGGAGCGGCCGCAAAGGGTGACAATGACCTTTCGTGCGTTGCCGGACGGCAAGTGGACAACGCTCGTCGAAATTGTCGCCCGCGACGGCTCCTTCCGATATTCGGAATCGACCGCCGCACTCGATGGTGTTGCCGTGCCGGTCACGGGCAATATGGATTTCATCGACAGTGTCGCTCTGCGTCAACCGGCGCCCGACACGTTGGTAATGACGCTGGGCAAGGCGGGCGCGCGGGTGTCGACGCGGGTGTATACCGTCGCCAAGGATATGAAATCCATGACCGAAACGATTGTCTGGTCGAGCGACAAACGGCAAAGACTGGAAACGACCCATTTCGATCGCGTCTCCTGACCGCGCCTTTGTCTTCATTCCGGCATCGCCTGGGGCTGGAGAGAAATGCCGGAGGTCCTGCGTCCAAAAGGTTGGCCAAGCCGCCGACGCCGGACGCATATAAAGCCCCCCTCCCAATCTTCGGCACTCCGGGCTTGCCCCCGGAGCGCCGGTTTTTTGCTATACAGCGCGAGACGCGAAGGCCTTGCAAGCGCCGGAGGGACTTCCTACATGCGATTCATGCGGGCCGGGCCCCTCTGGCGTCGGCGGGACATGTCCCGCCACGTGATGTCGGACCGCATCGGGTGACACCGATGCTTGCGGCCCTTCTCCCCCCTGTTCTGAGGGTTTCGGCATCGGCGTCACCTGCTTGATTCTTCAATCAGGAGGCCCTCTTCCATGCGTTTTTCTCCCAATTTCTATCGCCTGACCGTGCTTCACCGCCAGCTCGACGAGGCCGAGCGGTACGAGGTGCGCCGAGAGAGCGCCGATCCGCTTCGCCTGTTGCGGTTGAAGACGCTCAAGCTCGCGGTGAAGGAACGGCTCGCGGCGATAACGCTGCGTTCGCTCGGGCGACCGGCACCTCGGCTCGCGCCCGCCCGCTGATCACCGATAATTGACGACCGGGGCGCTGCCGAAAGGCGGCGCGCTCGGCGTATCCAGGGATACTATAGTCATGGAATTTCTGTTGACCGACTGGCTGGGCACTCCGGCCTGGTTCTGGCTTGCCTTCATCGCGATCGTCATCGCGTTGACCGCCTTCGATCTTGGCATTTTGAACAAGGAAAACAAGGAAATGGGGATCGGCGAGAGCCTGAAGCTCTCGGCGCTCTATATCGGTATTGCGCTGGCGTTCGGGGCGTGGGTCTGGGCCGCGAAGGGCGGCGAGGCGGGCCTTCAATATTATACCGGCTTTTTCATCGAGAAGGCGCTGTCGATCGACAATATCTTCGTCATCTCGCTGATCTTTTCGACCTTTGCGATCCCTCCGCGCTATCAGTATCGCGCGCTTTTATGGGGCATCGTCGCGGTGATCGTGCTGCGCGGCATCATGATCGCGGGCGGCGCGGCGCTCGTCACCGAATACGGGTGGGTACTCTATATTTTCGCGGCGTTCCTTGTCTTCACCGGTGTGAAGATGCTGTTCGCGAGCGACACGCCGATGGATGTGAAGGGCAATCCGGTCGTCCAATGGCTGTCGCGCCACATACCGTTGACGCACGAGCTGCACGGCGAGAAATTCTTCGTACGCGTGGCCGACAGCAAGACGGGCAGGCTGGTGGTCACCGCGACGCCGCTGTTCCTCGCGCTGGTCGTCATCAACCTGGCCGATCTGGTGTTCGCGGTCGACAGCGTGCCGGCGATCTTTGCGATCACGACTGACACCTTCATCGTCTATACGTCGAATATCATGGCGATCCTTGGCCTGCGCGCACTCTATTTTGCGCTGTCGGCGATGGTGCACCGTTTCCATTACCTCAAATATGCGCTCGCGCTGGTGCTGGTGTTCATCGGGTCGAAGATTTTCGTCGCCGACTTCATCCTCGGCGGCGACAAATTTCCGCCGCTGATCAGCCTGGGCGTGACGGTCGCGCTGATCGTGGGCGGCATTGTCTGGTCGCTGGTCAAGACGCGTGAAGCCGAAACGGCGACGCCGCGATAAAAATGTCCGCCGGAAGGCCGTATAAGCCTCCGGCGGACAGGCTTTCCTCCCCAGGAAAGCTCGGTGGGCGCGGGACGTTTGTGCAAGGCGTCCCGCGCCGAGAGGGTTGGCGCGAGGGGTGCAACGGGTCCCTCGCGCCGAGCTCGTGTCAGGGGGCGAATGCGCTGCCCCCGCGGCCGTTAAGCCGCAAACTGGTTCATCGTGTTGTCCTTGCCTGCGGCTTTCAGCGCCGCATCGCCGGCGAAATATTCCTTGTGATCGTCGCCGATGTCGCTGCCGCTCATATTCTGGTGCTTGACGCAGGCGATCCCCTCGCGGATTTCCTTGCGCTGGACGCCCTTGACATAGCCGAGCATGGCTTCCTCGCCGAAATATTCCTTGGCGAGATTATCGGTGCTGAGCGCCGCGGTGTGATAGGTCGGCAGCGTGATCAGGTGGTGGAAAATGCCCGCCCGCTTCGCCGCGTCGCGCTGGAAGGTGCGAATACGGTTGTCGGCTTCCTGTGACAGTTCGCTCTCGTCATAATCGGCACTCATCAACTTCGCCCGGTCGTAGGCAGACAGGTCGCGGCCTTCCTCGACCCAGCTGTCATAAACCTGCTGGCGGAAGTTGAGCGTCCAGTTGAAGCTCGGCGAATTATTATAGGCGAGTTTCGCATTCGGGAAAACCTCGCGGATGCGGTCGACCATGCCGGCAATCTGTTCGATGTGCGGCTTTTCGGTTTCGATCCAGAGCAGGTCGGCGCCATTTTCCAGGCTGGCGATGCAATCCATCACGCAACGATCCTCGCCGGTTCCGGGGCGGAACTGATAGAGGTTCGAGGGAAGGCGCTTCGGGCGCATCAGCTTGCCGTCGCGGTTGATGAGGACGTCGCCGGGGTTGCCCGCGCCTTCGACCTCTTCGCAGTCGAGGAAGCTGTTATAGCGATCGCCGAGGTCGCCGGGCTGGCGGCTGTAGGCGATCTGTTTGGTGAGACCCGCCCCAAGGCTGTCGGTGCGCGTCACGATGATGCCGTCCTCGACGCCGAGTTCCATGAAGGCGTAGCGGCAGGCGCGGATCTTCGCGATGAAATCTTCGTGCGGGACAGTGACCTTGCCGTCCTGGTGGCCGCACTGTTTTTCGTCCGAGACCTGATTTTCGATCTGGAGCGCGCAGGCGCCGGCCTCGATCATCTTCTTCGCGAGCAGATAGGTTGCCTCGGCATTGCCGAAGCCCGCGTCGATGTCGGCGATGATCGGGACGACGTGCGTTTCATGGTTGTCGATCGCGGCCTGGACCTGCTTCGCCTTGAGCTCGTCGCCCTCGGCACGCGCGGCGTCGAGGTCGCGGAACAGCATCCCGAGCTCGCGCGCGTCGGCCTGACGCAGAAAGGTGTAGATTTCCTCGATCAGCGCCGGAACGCTGGTCTTTTCGTGCATCGACTGGTCGGGCAGCGGGCCGAATTCGCTGCGCAGCGCGGCGATCATCCAGCCCGAAAGATAGATGTAGCGGCCCTTGGTCGTGCCGAAATGCTTTTTGACCGAGATCATCTTCTGCTGCGCGATGAAACCGTGCCAGCAACCCAGGGACTGGGTGTAGTTCGCAGGGTCGGCGTCATAGGCGGCCATGTCGGCACGCATGATGCGCGCGGTGTAGCGTGCGATGTCGAGACCGGTGCGGAACTTGTTCTGCGCGCGCATACGGGCGACGCTTTCGCCGCTGATGCCGTCCCACGTGCCATCATAGTCACGGATGAGGCGGCCTGCCTGTGCCATGTCTTCGGTGTAGCCCATCGTCTTGTCCTTTCGGTGCGACCAGTTCGGGAGAGTGGCCGGGTGATGGGTAGAATGTGCACCGCCGCGCACCGAAAGTGAAAAGCTTTGTCAATGATATTTGTAAATTTGGCCGATAGGGTGTAAAAGAGCATGTAAATTAGAAAAGAAAGTTACAAGCCATGACGGAACGGCGGGTGTTTGCGGGACCGGCGGTGCGGCGCGTGCGGCGCGAGGCGGCGATGACGCAGGCGGCGATGGCCGAAGCACTCGACATTTCGCCGAGCTACCTCAATCTGATCGAAAATGGCCAGCGCCCGTTAAGTGCCACGGTATTGGTCAAACTGGCCGAGCGTTTTGCATTCGACGCTGCGTCGCTGAACGCCGACGAGGTGCCGGGGGGCGTGGCGGGGCTGCGACGGCGGCTCGCCGACGCGCGCTTCGCCGATCTGGGAATCGGCGCATCGGATGTCGAGGAATGGCTCCAGACCGCGCCCGCGACGGCGGCGGCCTTTGCACGCCTGTTCGATGCCATGCCCGAAACGGTGGCCGAAGGTGAAGGCGACGCGCCCGAAGTCGCCGCGGTGCGCCGCGCGATCGAGAAATGGCGCAATCATTTCCCCGATCTCGACGCCCGCGCCGAGGATCTGGCCGACGAGCTGCGGCTTGCGGGCGGCGACCTGTACGGCACGATTGCGGAGCGTTTGCGCACGCGGCACCAGCTTGGCATCCGCATCCTGCCCGCCGACGTGATGCCCGACCGGCTGCGCTGGCTCGACTGGCACGCGCGGCAACTGATGCTGAATGAGCTGCTGCGCCCTGCCTCGCGGACCTTTCAGGCGGCGGCGACACTGGCGCAGATCGAGGCGAAGGACGAGATCGACGCGCTCGTCGCGGGGGCGGAATTTACCGAGTCCGCCGCGGCAAGATTGTTCGAACGGCATCTGATCCACTATTTCGCCGCGGCGCTGATGATGCCCTATGGTCGTTTCCTCCGCGCCTGCGACGCGACGGGGTACGACCTGCTGCTGCTTCAGCGGCGCTTCGGTGCGGGCTATGAGCAGGTCGCGCACCGGCTGACGACGCTCCAGCGCGTCGGCGCGCGCGGACTGCCGTTCTTCATGCTGCGTATCGACCGCGCAGGGCAAGGGAGCAAGCGTTACGCCGGAGCGAGTCAGTCGCCGCTGGTCGATGGCGACGCCCGCTGTCCGCTGTGGGGTGTGCACGAAGCGTTCGCGCGGCCGGGCGAGGTCGTCGCCGACCTGGTCGAGCTGGAGGACGGAACGCGCTGGTTCACGCAGAGCCGCAGCGTCGCCGCGCCCGGCGCGACGGGCAGCGGCACGCCCGCGCGCTTCGCCGTGTGCGTCGGGGTCGATGCCAAGGTTGCAGCGCCGCTGATCGCGGCGCGGGGGATCGACCTGATGCGGTCGCCCGCGACGCCGATCGGGCTCGGCTGCCGCCGCTGCACGCGCACCGGCTGCGTCCAGCGATCGATGCCGCCGCTCGGCCGCCCGCTGCGGTTCCGCGACGGCGAGCGCGGCGTGAGCGCGTTCGATTTCGCGGGGGATTGAGGGAGGGTTCCTCGCAATATCTCGGGGCTCGCCGTCTCAAAACTGCGGCGACGCCATGGCCGCCACGAGCGAGGCCGAACCATAAAGACCGAGACCGAAGGCAAGGTGCGTCAGCAGGCTGCGGAAACGGGCGAAAGTCGGGTTCGGCGTCCTTGCAGCAGCGATACCGAGGCCAAACGCGGGCTGCATGATGAAAAAGGGCGCAACGATCGACCCGACCCCGGTTGCGATCGCGAGCCAGGGCGTCGGCTGCCGGGCCCATTCGTCACCGCCCAGAAGCCAGAGCAGTCCGGCGAAGGCGATGCCGATCGCATAATGCGCGGTCCACCCCAGCAGCCGTTCGCCCGCGACGGGGGACGACGCAGCAATATGCAGATGCGCGACCCGGCCCTGCGCCAGATGCCCGATCCATCGGCCCACCCAAGCGTAATCGAGCGATGCCGTGCCGAACAAGGTGCGGAGAAGCAGGCTCCACGCATCCATGGTGAGGGTCGCGCCGATGCCCACCAGAATGATCCATTCCAATTCCGTCACATCGCCTCCGCTCGCTCTTCGACGCGCCTTGTGCACGACGATTCGCCCTGATAGTGCCACTTTAAGTTCACTTGAGGTCAAGCGATGAACCCGATCGACATTGCCGAGCTTGCGCGGCGGTCCGGCGTGCCCGCTTCTGCGCTGCGCTATTATGAGGAAAAGGGACTGATTGAATCGGTCGGGCGGCGCGGCCTTCGACGGACATTCGACCCCGCGACCCTGCAACAATTGGCGTTGATTGCGCTGGCGCAGGCAGGCGGCTTCAGTTTGCGCGAGATCGCCGCCATGTTCGCCCCGAACGGAAAGCCGCGGATCGACCGCTCACAGGTAGAGGCGAAGGCGGACGAAATCGGGCGGACGATCAGCCGCTTGACGGCGACCCAGCGGGCGTTGCGGCACGTCGCCGCCTGTCCGGCACCCGATCATTTCGAATGCCCCAGCTTTGCACGGATGCTGCGACTGGCGGCGCTGGCGCAGACACGTCGCGATCGCAAAAGGCCTGGTGGCGCGAAGTAGTGGCGGCAGGACGCGGAGCGGCGCGGGGTGTTGGCCAATATCATCCCCGCGCCCTGTCCCTGTCGCTTCAGAGCCCCTTGGGTGCGGCCGCGGGGGTACTGGCGCGGGCCTTGCGCGCTTCAATTTCGGCGCGCACTTCCTGCTCGGCCGCCGCGCTCTGGATCAGTTCGGGCAGCCATTCGGCGCGGAATTCGAGCGTCATGCTGTTTTCCAGCACCTGATATTCGAGAAACTGTGAAAAGGGATGGCCCTTGTTGCGCGCGTTGAGCGCAGTGAAGAGGCGCTGGCCGGCGCCGTCGCCTGCCAGAGCCTTGGCGCATTCGGATGTGGGCGACTTCGCGACATCGCGCCGCATCGCCGTCAGACAGAAATAACGGCTTTCCTTGATCGGCTGTTGCCGCGCCATCTCAAAACTCTCGCGGTCGTCGACATCGGCTTCATAACCATCGGGTATCGGCATCTGAATATAATAGAAGGCGGAAACATTCTGCGGGTTCCGGCTGATCTTGCTCGGCTCGCCGAACCGTTTTTCCAGCGTCCCGGCGTAAGCGCGCGGATCGACGCTGGGATCGAAACCGCGACGATAGTGGACCGAGAATAGCCGCTGCTCGCCCTTTGCATCGACGTAGAACCATGGGGCGAGTATCTCGGTCTCGCGCGGGCGCTGGCTGCGGGGCGTGTCGATCGACACGCCGTCGGGCATACGGAACCAGTTATAGTTCATCTTCTGCCGCGTTCCGGGTGCCTTGTCGGCGTTCGGGCCCAGCCCGAGATCGAGCGATTCGCCGCGCACGCGCGGGTCGCCCCGGTCGGCATAGTCCTTGGGGATCGCAAATCCCTGTTCGGCAAGCACGGCCCGGACCTGATCGATCGTCATGTCGAACTTCAGGCCAAAGACGCTGGTATTCATCGCCTCGCTGACGCTGTACATCCGCGCGTCGAACTTGTTGGCGGGCACGGTATCCGGACTTGCCGTCGCGGCGGTCGCCGCTCCGCCCTTGTCGACGCTGCCGGCTTCGGTAGCGGAATCCCCGCCCCCACATCCTGCAAGGCCGATTGTCAAAAGACCAAAGACTATCGCTTTGCGCATTACGCACCCCCCGTTCAATTGTCTGGATACCTCATGTTGGCCGCCGGGGGCATAGGGGGTCAACCCCGAAATGGCTGAAATCGGCCTTTTTTGTCGAAGACACAGGCGCTGTCCGAAGGAGCAGCCGCGTTAGGCCGTTGCCAACGCATGGGAGCGCGCGGACCGGAGGGCTTCGCCATTCGATCCGAAGGGCAATGGAAGCGGCAATGGAATCGTTTGCGCCGTGCGCGCTCAGCATTGTAGCTGGGACCATGATCAGAGAGGGCGCGTGCCATTGCCGGGCGCTGCGGATCGAATGCCGCGGCGAACCGGCCAAAGTCTCGCTGTGCAACTGCCGCGATTGCCAGCGGCGCACCGGCTCGCTGTTCTGCGTCGCCGCCTTTTTCCCGCGCGAGGCGGTGCGGACCCTCGCGGGTGAGACGATGCGCTATCGTCGGCCGTCGGCGAGCGGCTTTGCCGTCACCTTCCATTCATGTGTCACGTGCGGATCTGCAGTCTGGTGGGAGCCCGACCGGATGCCACATCTGATCGGAGTCGCGGCGGGATGCTTTGCCGACCCCGACTTCCCCATGCCGGTGCAAGCCGTCTGGGCCGAGGACAAGCACAAGTGGCTGGAACTGCCCGCGGCGATACCGCTCCATCCCCGAAACCCGCCGTCGAGCAGTACGAGTCCCGCGCCATCGTTTGACAGCACCGCACCGGTTATCGCGACCTATGAGGCGCGCCATTTCGACGGAGTGGACGCGCTGTGGCGGGCGGCTTTTCCCGGCGATCCGCCCTGGAATCGCGCGCACATCGCGATCCCCGAAAAACTGCGCATCCAACCCGACCTGTTCCTGGTCGCCGAAGCGGAGGGCGTGGTCGTCGGCACGGCCATGGCGGGGTATGACGGTCATCGCGGCTGGCTGTACGCCGTTGCGGTCGCCGAAGGGCTGCGCCGATCGGGCATCGGGTCAGCGCTGATCGAGGAGGCCGAAACGCGTCTGCGGCGTCGCGGCTGTCAAAAGATCAACCTCCAGATCCGCGAGGGGAATGAGGCGGTCGCGGCCTTCTACCGGCGGCACGGCTATGCGCCCGAAGCGCGCATGAGCATGGGAAAACGCCTGGACAGTGCGTGACGCGGGCCCCCGCCTCGACGCCGAAGGCGCTGTCCTTAAACGACAAACCAGCTCGCGAGCGCCAGGGCGAGGCTCGCACCCAGCAGATATTGCAGCAGCCGTTTCGGGCGCGGTGCCGGAACAGCGATCGCGAGCAGCGGGATCGCGATGGTCAGCGTCCAGAAGATCGCGATCAGCGGCGCGCCGTTGCCGAGAATCAGGCGCGCAAGGAACGTTAGAGCCAGCGCGAGCGGAACGCCCCAGATCACGCCGTCCCAGCCCGCGCGCAGCCGAGGTTCGTGGAGGCCGCGTCGCTGGCGCTTGCCGAGCCAGATCGAGGTGCCGGTGGCGACGACGACGGTGAGCGCGAGACCGAAGAGAATATAGGCGAGCTTGATCGGAAGGCCGCCATAGTTGCCGAAATGAAGATTGTAGGTCGAAGCGGCGAGTTGTTGCCCCAGGTGGCCGTCGGACAGCCCGACCTTGCCGTGATAGTGTCCGTCGGCGCCGAATTGATAGGTTTCGCCATAGATCAGGCGCCGCGGATGCTCGGCGATGAGCTGGATATGCTGGCCGCGCGTGCCGGGGTCGTGAAGGATGACATAGGTGGGGCGCACCTCAGGATGGTTCTTGGCCAGCCAGGCGAGCGGCGCGGCGACGTTGGCAAGCGGGGCGGGGGTAGGGTCGGCGCCATGTTCTTCGCCGAAGATCGGGGCGTAGGCCGCCTCGACGTCATCTTTGTAAAAGGCGGCGGCAAGGCCGTAGGCACCGACGACGCCGAGCCCGATCATCGATCCGGTGAGCGCGATTGCGAGCGAAAAGGGCAAAGTCCAGACGCTCAGCCGGTTATGCCAGTCGGCGAGGCCGACGCCATGATTGTCGCGCGCGCGGAGGCGAAAGGCATCGCGAAAGATGCGCGGGTGCGCGACGACTCCCGACAGCGACAGCGCGAGGATCATCACCCCGAAGATGCCCACGATCGTCATCCCGACGAGGCCCGGAATGTTGAGTGCATAATGGGCGCCGAGCAGGAATTCGGACCAGGCGTTTTCCTCGGGGGCCGCGATCTTGCCCGCCGCATCGATGTGGAACGCCTGATGATCGGTGGTGATCGTCGTGCGCGGTAGGCTCTCGACCGGCATATGGACGTAAAGATGCGTGGTGGCGGGCTTGCCCTGTTCGGTCGCAAGCACCGCGGCGACGCCGCGCTGGACCGCATCGGGGTCGATCGCCGCCATTTCGGGCGCGTCCGGCTGTTCGATCCGCTGCCATTCCTGATAGAAAACGACGACGGTACCGGTAAGGCAGATGAGGTAAAGCAGCGCCGAGGCGAGCAGGCCGATCGCGGCGTGCCCCGAAAGCGCGCGCTGGACGGCGTCCTTGGAAATGGCGAGCGTCATGCAGCGCCTCCGATAAAGATCAGGCCGAGGCCGATGGTGGCGGGGACGGCGAGGCAGGTCCATTGCGCGCGGCGGCGCGGCAGCATCAGCAGCCAGAAAGCGAGGATGCCCCAGAGGAGCGGGAGGAGCAGGAGCGTCATGGCGTTGCCGTCGGCGTCGCTCCACCCCGCCATCCCCGCGAGCGCGCGCGCGCCGAGCGCGGCGAGCAGCGATGCCGCAAAGGCGAGCGGGACGGTGAGGAGGAAGGTCAGCAGGCGGCGGCCCAATGCACGCGGTTCGCCGCGTTTGGGAAGCATATGCGCCTTGCGGTCCGACGCGCGGCCCTTGCCCTTGGGCGCGGTCCAGCCGGCGTGGGCGAGAAGCAGCGCGGCGGTGGCCATGCCGGCGAGCGATGCGACCGCGAGACCCCACGCGCCGTTGCCCGCGAGCGCAAGGATGGCGCCCGTGAGCAGCAGCGTCCAGCCGATGGTGTTCGCCGCCGTCGAGCGGCGCGGCAGGCCCCATGCACGGCGCAGTTGAAGCACGGCGGCGACGATAACCGCGGTGCCGATCCATAGGAGGAGCGCGGTCGCACTCACCGGAAGCGGTAGCCGAGGGTCGCCATCACATTGCGCGGCGCGCCGGTGAAGCAGTCACCACGCGCGAGGCATGAGGCGAAATATTTGTTATTGAGCAAATTCGTTGCGTTGACCGCGAAACGCCAGTTGTTCCAGCTGACCTCGGCGAGCGCATCGACCGTGGTGTTGCTGGGGGTGACGAGCGACCAGGCCGGCCCGGTCGAGCGGCGCTTGCCGGTGTAGACGACACCGGCGCCAAGCCGCAGCTGCGCCTCGTCGGGCAGGCCAAAGGTCTTGGTCGACCAGATCGAGGCGATGTGGCGCGGCAGATAGTCGAGGTCGGTATTCACTTCGGATTTCAGTTTGTTATAGCCGTAATTGACGAGCAGGTCGAAATTGCCGGGCAGGCTGTGGCTCGCCTCGAACTCAATGCCCTTGGTGGTGAGCTCGCCCGACTGGGCGGTGCCGCCGCCCGCGAGATAGAGGACACGGTTGCGTTCCTTGACGCGAAAGCCGGTGACGGTGACGAGCGTGCCGGGGCGCGGGTTCCACTTGATCCCCGCTTCCCATTGCTCGCCGGTCTGCGGCCGGAACGGGTCGCCGACGCTGCCATCGGCATTTTCGTTGCGCCCGGCGATCGGCAGGAAGCTTTCGGTATAGCTGACGAAAGGCGAGAGGCCCGCGCCGATGTCGCCGATGATGCCGGCACGAAACGTCGTGGCATTGTCCTTGTTCCCCGCCGACGAGGTCACGCGGTCGCGCCGCGCGCCGAGAACCACCGAGACGCGGTCGAAGAATCGGATCTGGTCCTGGACATAGACGCCGAGCTGTTTCTGCGAATCATAGGCGAAGGGGCCGGTCGGATCATAGGTCAGCAGCGCGTCATAATCGATGTCGTAGAGGTCGATTGTTTCGAACCCGAACACCCCGCGCTTGCCGACCTTGTTCCAGCTGTAATCGACGCCGACGAGCAGCTTGTGCTCAACATTGGCACCGGTGTTGAAATTGAACTGGAGATTATTGTCGGTCGAAAAGACGTTCATCCGCGCGTCGCTGGCGTCGGCGTAAAGGCCGATGGTGCGGCGGTCGGCGGCGAAGGGGTCGGTGGGGTTGGAATAGCTGTTCGTATAATGAGTGAAATACTCAAGGTCGCTGTCGATGTAGCGTGCCTTCAGGCTGAGCCGCACCGCATCCGAAAAATCATGGGTGACGCTGGCCATGCCCTGGAGCGAGCGACCGGCGTAGCGATCCCAGCCCGGCTTGCCGACGAAGGTATAGCGGTCGAGCGGCCCCGGCGCACCGGGGTTGGGACGGAAGGTGCCGATGATCGGCAGGAACTGCGATGTCGAGCCGGTGTCGTCCTCCTGATACAGCCCGGTCAGGACGACGTCGGTGTCTGCCGTCGGCTTCCAGCGGAGCGAGGGCGCGAACATCACCCGGTCGTCGGGAACGTGCTGGACATAAGTGTCGGAATCGCGCGCCCGCCCGACCGCGCGGATCGCGACGCTGTCGGACAAGGCCAGATTGACGTCGGCGAGCACTTCTTTGCGGTCGTAGCTGCCGTAGACGAGGCTGATTTCGCCCTGCGTTTCGAAACCGGGGGCTTTCGACACGAGGTTGACGAGGCCGCCGATCGAGCCCTGGCCGAAGAGCACCGACGCGGGGCCGCGGACGATTTCGACGCGCTCGAAATTATAGGGGTCGGAGGTAATGCTGGCATAGTAGGAGAAGATGTCGCGCATCCCGTCGCGGAATTGCAGCGCGTCGATACCGCGGACGTTGAAACCGTCGACGCGCGTGTCGCGGCCATAGGGGTTGGCAAGCACGCCCGCGGCATATTTCACCGTGTCGCTGATGTTGATCGCGCCCTGTGCCTCATATTGGTCGGCGGTGATGACCTTCACCGGCTGCGGCAGTTCGATCAGCGCGGTATCGGTCTTGGTCCCCGCATAGCCGGTGACGACGATCTGGTCCTGATCCTCGAAATCGGCCGTCGCCGCGTCGGCGGCATGTGCGGTGCCGCTGGTCAGCGCGGTGCAGACGAGCATGACGATACGCGCGGTTTTCACTTTGATTTTCCCCTGATTGTTCCGATGAGTCGTGGCGTTCACTAATGCGAGGCAGTCGCATTAGCAACATGTGATCGACCGATTAATATGTTCCGGCGGGACGGATGCCGCGAAAGACGCGCCTGCGGCGCGCGATAATTGCTTAATTATCGAAGCGTTCCGGCGTTAATGGACAGGAGGGCGTGGCGCCCCCGCGGGACCGAAACGATGTTGCTCCACATGAAGCCCGAAGAGGTTGAAATCGGCATGTTCGTCGACGCATTCGACGGGCGGTGGATCGACCATCCCTTCTGGCGTAGCCGGTTCATGGTCGAGACCGAGGATCAGCTGGCGCGCATCCGGTCGTCGGACGTAAGGGGGGTGATCGTCGATCGCAGCCGCAGCCGGATGATCCGCGACCCCGACGCCGAGGCTGCGCCTGTCGGGCGGCGCAAGGCGATTCCGGGGTTGGCGCCGCCTTGGCACGGGGTCGAGCGGCGGCGGGCGCGGATCTTTGCGCCGCCGCCCGGCGCACGCCCCGCACGTCCGGCAAGCTATTCGGCGGAACGTCGCCGCGCCGAGCGCATCATTGCCAAATCGAAGCAGGCGGTGATCGACCTGTTCGGGGCGGCCCGGATGGGCCGGGCAGTCGAGACGCGGCGGATTGCGGCGCTGGCCGAGACGGTGGGCAAATCGATCCACCGGCAATCGCGCGCGATGATCGACCTGGTGCGGCTGAAACAGAAGGACGAATATACCTATCTGCATTCGGTGGCGGTTTGTGCGCTGATGATCAATTTCGCTCGCCACCTGAAGCTCGACGAGGCCGAGGTGCAGGAACTGGGGGTTGCGGGATTGCTGCACGATGTCGGCAAGGTCGCGATTGCCGACGATGTGCTGTTCAAGCCGGGCAAGCTCACGACGCATGAGCGCAGCGCAGTCGAGCTGCATCCCGAGGCAGGTCATGCCTTTCTGAAGCAATCGGGCGATATTCCCGCCGCTGCGCTGGAAGTGTGCCTGCGCCACCATGAAAAAATTGACGGGACCGGCTATCCCGGCCGACTCGCGGGCGATCAATTGTCCCTCTATGCCCGCATGGGGGCGATCTGCGACGTATATGACGCCGTGACGTCGGAACGGCCGTACAAGGGGGCGTGGACGCCTTGCGAAGCGCTGACCGCCATGCAGCGCTGGACAGGGCACTTCGACCCGCAACTCCTCGACCAGTTCGCCGACAGCCTGGGCATTTATCCCGTCGGGACGTTGGTGAGCCTTTCGAACGCGATGCTGGCGATCGTCATCGGCAGCGCGGGTCCGGATGGCGCGGCGGTGATCGTGCGAACCTTTTTTGATTGCAATCTGTTGGCCGAAGTGAGGCCTGCCGATCTGGCGATTGGGCCCGGCGACCGCCAACTGCGCATCGTCGGCCGGTCGAGCCCCGGCTTTTGGCGCTTCGATGACTGGCGGGGCGTCGTGGCGGGGGTGCTGGCCGCGGACCTGGGCGAACCCGCCGCCAGCGGCTGACTTCAGCCCTGTTGCGCCGCGACCCAGCGATCGACCACCGATTCGAGCACCGAGATCGGCATCGCGCCCGCTGCCAGCGCGGTGTCGTGGAAAGCGCGAAGGTCGAATTTGTTGCCGAGCGCAGCGCGCGCCTTTTCGCGGATCGCGACCCAGCGCGTCTGTCCGACCATGTAACTCGTCGCCTGTCCCGGCCAGACGCAATAGCGCTCAATCTCGGTGATGTTCGACGGCTCGGGGGTACCGAGCGTGTCGTTGTAATAGGCGATCGCCTTTTCGCGGCTCCAGCGATAATGATGAAGGCCCGTGTCGGCGACGAGGCGCGCGGCGCGGAACATATAGGATTGGAGGTAGCCGAGGCGGCCCCACGGGTCGTTTTCATACACGCCCATCTCGTCGGCGAGCTGCTCGGCGTAGAGGCCCCAGCCCTCGGTATAGACCGAATAAGCGGGAAGGCGGCGGAGGCGCGGAATGCCCGTCGCTTCCTGCGCGAGCGCGATCTGATGGTGATGGCCGGGGGATGCCTCGTGATAGGTCAGCGTCGGCAGCGTCCACGACGGATTTTCCGCGGTGTCGCGCAGGTTGATATAATAAGCGCCGGGGCGCGAACCGTCGAGCGCAGGGATCTGGTAATAGCCGCCGGTTGCGCCATCCTCGATGTCGGCGGGAACGCGGCGGATTTCGGCGGTCGCTTTCGGCAAGCGGCCGAAAACCTCGGGCAGCCGCGCCTGCATCGCCTGCATCTGGGCGTTGAGCTCGGCGATCAGCTTCGCCTTCCCTTCATCGGTGTTGGGATAGAGAAAACGCGGATCCTTGCCGAGCGCGCGCATTCGTTCGGCGACCGTGCCCTTGGTCATCCCTTGCGCCTTGAAGATCGCGTCGGCGCGCGCGCTCAGGTCGGCGACGCGGTCGAGTCCCAGCTGGTGCACCTCCGCGGCCGACATGCCCGTGGTCGTCGCATAGCGCAGTGCATAGGCGTAATATTCCTCGCCCTTGGGCAGGCGCCAGACACCCGCATCGTGCGTCGCGCGCGGGCGCACGGCGCGGAGTTCGGCGGCCTGGCGGCGCATCGCGGGATAGATTTTGCCTTCGACGATTGCGGCGCAGCGTTTTGCCCAGTCGCCGGGGATGCCCTTTGTCTTGACGGCAAGATTCTTCGTCAGTCCGTGCGCGTCAGGCGCGGGCGCCCAGATGCGGTCGAACTGGCCGAGCGCGCGGTCGATGACAAAATCGGGCGGGATGACCCCATTTGCATGATCGCCCTTGATCCGTCCGGTTTCATTGTCGAGCTGCACCGCGAAATCGGCGCAGCGCGCCAGATAGGCCTCGGAGTCGGCGGCGTTCGCGATGCTGTGCTGGTTGGCGAGGAAATCGGGGATCGAGCGGTAGGTGCCGCTGAGCTGCGTCACCGGGTGCGGTTCGGGCCAGCTGTGGAGGCCATAGTCGAATGTGTCATAAGCCTTGACGAAATATTCCCACGGACCGCGGAAGGTTTCATAGTTTACAAGGTCCATGCCCGAAAGCTTTGACACGTCGATCTTTTTCAGCTCCGCAAGCCCATCGCGATAAAGCTGGTGGTTCTTTTCGATACCCGCGGGCGAACGGTCGTCGAGGCGGGCCTTGAGCGGTGCGCGCGCGTCCTTGTCGAGCCCGAGCGCGGTCGCAAACTCGGGGCTTTCGTCGACCAGACGGTCGTACAGACGCTCGTAGATCGCCGTCAGCTTTGCGCCCTCGCCGGTGGTCGCGGGGGCAGTCAGCGCCGCAGCAGGATTGCGGAAGCCCGCGAGCGCCGACGTCGCGGCGAGACTGGCGATAAGGGTGCGGCGGTCGAGCATGCGAATCTCCGATCAACTGTGTTGTTTGCGCACTACACGGTGGGATCGACGGCGTCTTGTATCGACTTGACGCGGCGCCACGCGCCGGGCGTCGCGCCGCTCAGCCGTGCGATTGCATGTGTCATATGCGCCTGGTCGGCGAAATGGAGCCGGTGCGCGATGTCGGATAGCGGTTCGGCGCCCGCGCGAATCGCCGCGAGGGCGGCGCGAGCGCGCGCGTCGGCGCGAAAAGCCTTGGGCGTGCAACCATAGGCGGCGCGGAATCCGCGGCTCAGCGTTTCGGCGCGCACTCCGGTGCGCTCGGCCCATTCGCCGAGCAGGATGGGTTCGCCGCGGCGCAGGTCGCGCGCGAGCAAGTCGGGCCAGTCGAGCGCTGCATCGGGCGCCGCGACGAACTGTTCGGCGAAGGCCGCGGTGGCGGCGCGCGGATCGCGCGCGGCGAGCCGCACGAGCAGGTCGGGATCGGCGACGCGTCCGCGGACATGTGCGGTGTCCGCGAGTGCGGGGGAGAGGCCGAGAAGAAGCACCCGCGCCCCCTTTGCCTCGACACGGTCGAGGTGCGATTCGAAGGGGTGATGGATCAGCGCGTCGCCGGGTCGAACGTCGAAGCGGCCCTCATCGCCCGCCTCCTGATAGCCGCCCTCGAGCACGACCGCCACAAAGGCGCCGTCATGGCAATGGCGCGGGCGCAGTTCGTTCGGAACATGTTCGAGCAGGCCGAGCGGCGCGTCGGCGAAACACGGCGATCCCATCGACCTAGTGAAAGCGAAAGCGGGGGCGGATCATGTGCGGCATCGGGCCTGTCTATCGCGTCGAGGGCAATCGGTCATCCCGTCACCGCAATTTGGCAAGTGTAAAATTAACCGACAGTTGACGCCTCGGCTGTAGTATCGCGCGCGCATGTTCCGGCTGTTCAAACATTATGTCCCGCACGCGGTCGTCTGGCTCGCGCTGATCGAATTTTGCGCACTGCTGGGCGCGGCCGAGGCGGCGTGGCACCTCTATGCGCATCAGGCGGGGTTCGACGCGGGGCCGCTGGGCGAGCGCGCGCTGCCGCTTGCCACCTTTGCTGCCGCCAACTCGCTCGCGATGATGGCGACGGGGATGTACGGCAGCGAAGGGCTGCGCTCGATGAGCTTTGCGACCGCGCGCCTGCTTGCCGCCATTTCGCTGGGCGTGATTTTCCTGTCGGTGCTGGGGTTCGCGCTGCCCACCGCGACGCTGTGGCGCGCGAACAGCCTGTATGCGATGGGGATCGCGATTGCCGCATTGTTCCTGATCCGGCTGGCGCTCACCCAGTCCGCGGGCGCCGATGCGTTTCGCCGCCGCATTCTGGTGCTGGGTGCCGGGCCCCGCGCGGCACGGCTCGCCGCGATGGCCGACACCCCGGGAAGCGGGCTCGACATGGTGGGCTTCATTGCGATGAGCGCGAACGAGACCGCCGTACCGGGCGCGGTGCCGCGGCAGGAGATCGCCAGCCTGGCCGATCATGTGGTCGCATTGAGGGCCGGCGAGGTCGTGCTGGCGCTGGAGGAAAGGCGCAAGGCGCTGCCGCTCAACGACCTGCTGCGCGTCAAGACCACGGGCGTGTATGTCAACGACATTGCGAGTTTCATCGAGCGCGAGACGGGGCGCGTCGATCTGGCGACGACCAACCCTAGCGGGCTGATCTTTTCCGACGGTTTTTCGGCGGGACAGCGGATTTCCAAGGTGGGCAAGCGCCTGTTCGACATTGCCGCGAGCCTGATCGTGCTCGTGATCGGGCTGCCGCTGATGATCGTTGCGGGGATTGCGGTCAAACTCGACAGCCGCGGACCCGTTTTTTACCGCCAGTCCCGCGTCGGGCTGTTCGGTGAGACATACAATATCGTCAAGATTCGTTCGATGCGCGTCGATGCCGAGGCGGCGGGCAAGGCGGTGTGGGCAAGCGCGAACGATCCCAGGATCACGCGCGTCGGGCGGATCATCCGTACGCTCCGCATCGACGAGCTGCCGCAGCTCTGGTGCGTGCTGAAGGGCGACATGAGTTTCGTCGGACCGCGGCCCGAACGTCCGAGCTTCGTCGCCGAACTCGAACAACAGCTTCCCTATTATGCCGAACGTCACATGGTGAAACCCGGACTGACCGGCTGGGCGCAGATCAACTATCCTTATGGCGCATCGGTCGAGGATGCCCGCGCGAAGCTGGAATATGATCTATATTACGCCAAAAACTATTCGCCGTTCCTCGACCTTTTGATCCTGCTCCAGACGGTACGCGTCGTGCTGTGGCCCGAAGGGGCGCGATAATGTCCACGCTGGGCGGCCTCTCGCAGATATTGTCGGGGATTGCGGTGGCGGGTTTCGCCGGCGCGGCGCTGTGGTTGCTGTTGCGGCCGCACGCGCGCATCGCGGCGCTGATGCCCGCGCCGCGCCTGCTCGCGTTCGCAGCGGCCGCGACCGCGCTCTGGGCGGCGGCGATGATGATCTTTACGCCCGCCGCACCGCAGGTGCTCGTGGTCCAGACGCTTCGCGACCTTGCGATGCTCATTTGGCTGGGGGCGACCTTCTGGTCGGTTCGCGCGCCGATGTCGCCGCCGTTGCGGTTGATCCTGCGGATGCTCGTGACGATTTCCCTCCTGACGCTTCTGCTGGGTGTCATCGCCTATTGGCGCGGCGGCGCGGGGGCGGGACCGTGGCTCGCGCCGACGCTGACCTTTGCCGCCATGATCGTCGCGACCGGCGGGCTGATCATGGTCGATGCCGGGGTGCGGCAGGGCGGCTCGGGGCTGCGGATGCCGGTGATGGCGGTCGCGGGCGGCTTTGCGATGCTCTGGGCCTATCAACTCAACGTCTATCTGATAGGCGCGCTGACCGGGCAAAGGGCGACGACGCTGATCGCACTGCTCCCCGCCGTGGGACTGCTCACCCTGCCGACCTACATAATCGCGGGCATGGACGTGGGGCGCGAACGGATGCGGCTGTCGCGGACCGCCGCGACGCGCACGCTCGTCCTGGTCGGCGCCGCGGCTTATCTGATTCTGATCGCCCTTACCGTCGCAATCGCGCGCGCTGCGGGCGGCGATTATGCCGAACTGGCGCAGGCGATCTCGCTCGTCGCGCTGCTCGGCGCGGCGGTCTTGATGCTCGCGTCGGCGCGGTCGCGCGCGTGGTTGTCGGTGATGATCTCGAAGCATTTTTTCGAGCATCGCTACGACTATCGCGCTGAGTGGATGCGCTTTACCGCGACGTTGGGCCAGAGCGCAAAGGACGATGAGGGCGAAGAGGACCGCAACCTTTACCGCCGCGTGGCCAAGGCACTTGCCGAATTGACCGGCAGCCCCGGCGCCCTTTTGCTGACGCCGGGCGCGGCGGGCGGATTTCGCATCGCCGAACAATGGCACTGGCCGGGCAGCGTTGCCGAGGATGCGATGCTGTCGCTGCGGTCGGCCTTCATGCTGCAGGAGACGCAGCATATCGTCGAGCTTGACGCCGAGCGGCGCGGGGAGGGAGGCGAAGATCTGGCGATCCCCGAATGGCTGCTCGCGGATATGCGCGCCTGGGTGGTCGTGCCGGTGCTGCATTTCCAGCGGATGATCGCGGTCGCTGTGCTGCATCGCCCCACGGTGTCGCGCGCGCTCGACTGGGAGGATCTCGACGTGCTGCGGATCGCCGGGCAGCAGGCGGCAAGCTATCTGGCGGAATCGCAGAGCCAGCAGGCGCTGTCCGAAGCGCGGCGCTTCGACGAGTTCAACCGCCGCTTTGCCTTCATCATGCACGACATCAAGAATTTGGCGAGCCAGCTTGGCCTGCTCGCGCGCAACGCGGAGCGACATGCCGATAACCCCGCCTTTCGTGCCGACATGACGCAAACGCTGAAGATTTCGGCGGGACGGCTTTCCGATTTGCTGATCCGCCTGTCGCCGCGCGAACGCGGGCCGGCGGCCGAGCCGGGGCGCGTGCTGATCGAAACGCTGCTGAACGACATCGCGGCCGAGGTGCGGCCGCGGCGCGAGCTGTTTGTCGGGTGCCAGGCGGGGCTTGCCGCATGGGCTGACGTCGGCTCGGTCCGGCAGATCGTCGGCCACCTAGTCGCCAATGCAATCGATGCGTCCGCGCCTGCAACACCGGTGCAGATTGTTGCCGTCGCCGAACAGGGGCGCGTGCGGATCGACGTCATCGACCAGGGCTGCGGGATGACGCGCGCGTTCATTCGTGACGAGCTGTTCAAACCCTTCGTCTCGACCAAGAATGGCGGCTTTGGGCTCGGTGCGTTCGAGGCGTTGCAGCTTGCCGAGGCGATGGGCGGCGCAATCGAGGTGGCGAGCGAGCCGAACAAGGGCAGCAATTTCACCCTGTGGCTGCCGCTCGCCGATGCGCGAAGCGGTGCGGATGTCGATGCGCGGACAATGAAGGTGGGGCAGGGATGAGCGAAGCGGCGGCGAAGCGCAAATTGCTGGTCGTCGAGGACGATCCGGGGCTGCAAACGCAGCTTAAATGGGCGTATGAAGATTATGAGGTGCTCGTCGCGGGCGACCATGACGCGGCGATCGAGCTGCTGCGCGCCGAAGAGCCCGAAGTGGTGACGCTCGACCTCGGCCTGCCGCCCGATCCCGACGGCACGCGCGAGGGGTTCCGGACGTTGCAAACCATCGTCGAGGCCAAACCCGACACCAAGGTCATCGTCGTATCAGGGCATGGCGCGCGCGCCAGCGCGCTCACCGCGATCGCGAGCGGGGCATGGGATTTCTACCAAAAGCCGATCGACATCGACGCGCTGGGACTGATCGTCGCGCGTGCCTTTCACGTCCGCGAGTTGGAGGTCGAGAATGCGCGGCTGGCAAGCCAGGGCACGAGCGACAACCGCGTGCTTGGCGGCATGATCACCGGCGCGCCCGAAATGCTGAAAGTTGCGCGCACGATCGAGCGTGTCGCGAACCTCGACGTCAGTGTGATGCTGCTCGGCGCTAGCGGGACCGGCAAGGAATTGCTCGCGCGCGGGCTGCACGAAGCGAGCGCGCGGCGCGACGGCGCGTTCGTCGCGATCAACTGCGCCGCGATCCCCGAAAATCTGCTCGAAAGCGAATTGTTCGGGCATGAGAAGGGCGCCTTCACCGGCGCGGTCAAGACCACCGAGGGGAAGATCGAGCTGGCGCATGGCGGGACGCTGTTTCTCGACGAGGTCGGCGATATTCCGCTGCCGCTGCAGGTCAAGCTGCTGCGTTTCCTGCAGGAACGCACGATCGAACGCATCGGCGGGCGCAAGGCGATCGCGGTTGATACCCGCATCGTGTGCGCGACGCACCGCGACCTCGATGCGATGATCGCCGAGCAGAGCTTTCGCGACGACCTTTATTACCGGCTTGCCGAGATGGTGGTGAAAATCCCCGCGCTCGCCGAACGGCCGGGCGACGCGGTCCTGCTCGCCCGTCATTTTCTGCATCATTACGCGCCAGAGATGAACCCCGGCGTGCGCGGCTTTGCGCCCGACGCGCTGCAGGCGATCGACGAGGGGCGCTGGCCCGGCAATGTGCGCGAACTGGAAAACCGCATCAAGCGTGCGGTCATCATGGCCGATGGCAAGCTGGTGACGCGCGACGACCTGGATTTGGCGGCGGAGGAAGGCGACGGCAAGGAAGCGTGGCTTAATTTGCGCAGCGCGCGCGAAGCGGCCGACCGCGTGGCGATCCGGCGCGCGATGATGCAGTGCGACGGCAATATCTCCCACGCTGCCAAGCTGCTCGGAATCAGCCGTCCGACGTTGTACGACCTGCTCAAACAATATCGGATGCAGGGCTGAATGGATCTTCGCCGCCTCTGGAAGCGCGCGCTGCTTGTTGCGGCGGCGACGCTCGCGGGATGCGGCGACGGCGGCGATGCGCCGCGTGCGCAGCTGGAGGCGCGCCGCGCCGCCTTGCAACAGACGATCGCGGACGATCCGTCGGCGATTGCAGAGCGCGTCGCGCTGGCGCGTGTCGCAATCATGCTCGGCGACGGAGTCGGCGCTGAGGCGGCGGTGAAGGGCGCGCTGGCCCAGGGCGCGAACGCCGCAGCGCTGCGGCCGTTGCTGGCGCGCGCGCACGTCTTGCAAGGTGACGGTCGGCGTGCGCTCGCCGTGCTCGACGAAGGGACCGTGATCCCGGAAATGCTGGGCGAGGCCGCATGGGTGGCGGGCGACGTCCATCTTGCGAACGGCGATCTGGGCCGCGCGCGCGACGCCTATGACCGCGCCGTTCACGAACTGCCGCGGAGCGCCGGGCTGTGGGTTGACGTCGCACGCTTTCGTCAGGCGAATGCCGACGCGCGCGGCGCACGCGATGCGGTCGATTATGCGATCGAGCTCGACGGCCGGAACAGCGCCGCGCTGGCGTTCAAGGCCAATCTGGTGCGGACGACCGAGGGGCTGGGGGCGTCGCTCGCCTGGTACGACAAGGCGCTCGCCGCCGATCCCGGCAATGCCGCCGCACTGATCGACCAGGCGGCGACGCTTGGCGACCTTGGCCGTTATCGCGCGATGCTGGTCGCGCTGCGCCGCGCGGCGGTGCTCGCGCCGCGCGACCCGCGGCTCTATTATATGCAGGCGGTGCTTGCCGCGCGTGCGGCCAATTATGCGCTGGCGCGCAGCCTGTTGCAGCGCACGCGCGGTGAACTTGATGCCGAGCCGGGCTTCATGCTGCTGAATGCTGTGGTCGAGCTCGAACTGGGCGGCGAGGCGGTGGCGGCGAGCTGGGCCGAACGGCTGCTGGCCGAACAGCCGCATAATTTCACAGCCCGACGCATTCTCGCGGCGGCCGAGTGGGCGGGCGGCGACCCGGATGCGGCGCTGGCCGCGTTGCGGCCGCTTGTGGCGCGGCCAGATGCCGACAGCTGGTCGCTGCTCCTCGCCGCACGCGCGACCGCGGAGCTGGGCCGCGATGGGGAATCGGCGGACTATCAGGGCCGCGCAGCGGCACTGAACCGCGGCGAAGCTGTACCTTTTGCGGTCGATGCCGATTATGGCCTGCTGGCGGCGGCGGCCGATGCGGCGCCGCTCGATCCCGTCAAGGCGGTCCCGGCGATCTCGGCCGACTTGTTGCGCGGCGATACGGCGCGCGCGATCGGGCGGGCGGCACGGCTGCGCGATGCGAATCCCGGAGTGGCCGACGCGCATATCCTGCTGGGCGATGCGGCGCTGGCGGGCGGCCGCTACGATCTGGCGATCGAGGCGTATCGCGCCGCGCGCGATCTTGATGCTGGCGAGCGCACGACCCTGCGGCTTGCGAATGCGCTTTATCGTGCGGACGATACAGCCGGGTCAGGCGCGGCGATTCTCGCGCTGCGTGACCGCCAGCCGTCGAGCATCGCCGCCGATCGCATTGCCGGGCATCTGGCGATGGACCTTGAGCATTGGGAGGCGGCGATCGGCCACTTCGACCGCATAAGGAGCCGGATCGGCGACCGCGACGCAGTCGTTCTGCGCGAACTGGCGCGCGCCTGGGCGGCAAGAGGCGACGATGCGCGCGCGCTGGCGCTGATCGATCGCGCCTATCGCCTGCAGCCTCTGAACGCGGGGATCATGGAATTATACGCGGCGCTACTGGAACGGCGCGGCAAGCGGCAGGCCGCAGCGGATCTGCGCGACAAGGCGGCGCAGATCGGGCGGTAGGGTAGATGGCGAGAAGCGACCGGAATACGACATCCTTTCCATCGTCATCCGCACCTTCGCCGGGATAACGGGCGATGATTCAATGCGCGTGCGTACCGCTGCTTGCGGTGTAGCTCGCGTAAACGCGCTGGCCGCCGGGGCCGAAGGTGATCACCTGATACGCCTCGCGGTGGCTGCCATGTTCCATGCCGGGCGATCCGATCGGCATCCCGCCGACCGCCAGGCCCTTTACCCCTTTCGGTTTTTCGCGAAGCAGGCGGGCGATGTCTTTGGCGGGGACATGGCCCTCGATCACATAGCCGCCGACAAGCACCGTGTGGCAACTGCGCAGCGCCGGCGGCACGCCCTGCTTGTCCTTGATCGCGGCCATGTCCGCCGAATTGACCACAGTGACCTTGCGGCCGAACGACGCCTTCACCTGTTCCAGCCATTTGAGGCAGCATCCGCACCCCGCGTCGCGAAACATCACCGGGTTGGCGGCATAAGCCGTTCCGACAGCGGCGATCGAAGCGGCGAACGCGAAGAGGAAACGGCGGGTGGGGGGCATGAGGCGCTCCTTGGGTCCGGTGGGCCAGAATAGCGCGGTGCGGCAAGCGCGCAAGGTGTTCAGCCCATCGGGTAGAGGATGTCCTTGCCGACCTTGTTCAGCGCTTTCATCAGATCGTCCGCCAGTACGAGTTCCTTGGCGTCCAAAATGGGTTGCAGCTGGTCATAGCTGCTGACCCCGACGATCGTGGAGGCCACGAAATCATGCTGTTTCGACCAGGCGGTTGCCATCGCCACGGGATGCAGTCCGGCCTCCTCGGCGACTTTCAGATAGCGCTCGGTCGCGGCGAGGGTCTTCTCGTTAACGAAGCGGCGTCCCATTGCCGCCTGCCGACCCTCCATCGCAAGGTAGCGCGAAAAGCGTGCGCCTTCGGGCGTCGCGCCGCCCTGATATTTGCCCGACAGAACGCCGCCCGCGAGCGGCGAATAGGGGATCAGGCTGACGCTTTCCTGCCGGCAGACCTGCGCCAGCTCATCCTCGAACCGGCGATTGTTGAGGCTGAAATTATTCTGGATCGTATGGTAACGGGCAATCCCCAGCCGTTCGGAGGCGGCCAGTGACTTCATCAGTCCCCAGCTCGTCTCGTTCGAACAGCCGAGGACACGGACCTTGCCGACGCGGACCAGCTCATCAAGCGCGTCCATCATCTCGTCATAGGGCGCGTCATGGTCGGGCCAGTGGGTCTGATAAAGATCGACATAGTCGGTCTGGAGTCGTGTCAGGCTGTCGTCGATTGCCTTCATGATATTGTGGCGGTCGAGCGCGGTCATCCCGCCGCGGCACGGCGACTTGAACCACACATGGCTCGGCCCCGATACCTTGGTCGCCATGATGATCGCGTCACGCGGCTTGGTCTTCATCCAGCGCCCGACGATCTCTTCGGTCCGGCCGACCCATTTGACATCGGGCGGCACCGGATAGCCTTCGGCGGTGTCGTAGAAGCTGATCCCCTCGTCGAAACAGCGATCGAGGATGCGATGCGCTTCGGCTTCGTCGGTCTGGCTGCCGAAGGTCATCGTTCCCATGCAGATGTCGGACACATGGATGGCGCTGTTTCCGAGGCGACGGCTTTGCATGGCTCTTTTCTCCGTTCAGGAAGGGGAGCGCCGTCTTTAGGTTGCGGAAAGCAACCTTGCAATCAGATCAGCAGTGCGAGCGAACCGACGAGCAAGGCGGCCATCGTCCAGTTGAACGCCTTGAGCCGCGCCGGGCTCGACAGCCAGCGGCGCAGCGATACGCCCATCACCGCCCACAGGCTGGTCGAGGGGAGGTTGATGATGCCGAAGATCACGGCCACCAGAACCACCGCGCCCAGATTGCGGTCGGGGGCGTAAAGCGCGATTGCCGTCAGCGCCATCGACCAGGCCTTCGGATTCACCCACTGGAACAGCACCGCCTGGAAAAAGCTCATCGGCTTGCCGCGCGCTATGCCTGTCGTGTCGGGCGCGGCGGCGTTTGCAATCTTCCACGCGAGCCAGAGCAGATAGACGATACTGACCACCTTGAGCACGGTATTGAGTACGGGGAAGAGGTCGAACAGCCCCATCAGTCCGACCCCGACCAGGATGATCATCAGCGTGAAGCCGATGCCAACGCCAAGGGCGTGCGGCACGGTGCGGCGCAGCCCGAAATTGGCGCCCGACGCCATCAGCATCATATTGTTCGGTCCCGGCGTGATCGACGAAACAAGGGCAAAGGCGGCCAGCGCCGCAAAGCTGGTCTGGTTCATGCGCGCAATATAATGCGCTTCGGCGCGCTACGGATTGCAAAAATGGGCTGCATTGCGATAGATTATGCAATCCATGATCAAGATAGACGCCATTGGTCGCAAGATATTGCACGAACTGTCGCGCGATGGGCGAATCTCCAACCTCGAGCTCGCCGACCGTGTCGGGCTGTCACCGTCGGCGTGCCTGCGCCGCGTGCAGGAACTTGAACGTAGCGGCGTGATCAAGGGCTATCGCGCGGTAATCGACCCCGCAAGGCTCGGCCTGACCTTCCTTGCCTATGTCACGGTCGGCCTGTCGTCGCACACGAAGAAATCGCAAGCCGATTTCGAGGCGGCGATGGCGGAAGCGCCAGAGGTGCGCGAATGCCACAATATCACCGGCACGATCGAATATCTGCTGCGCGTCGAGACCGAGGATCTCGCATCCTACAAGCATTTCCATACCGAAGTGCTCGGCGTGCTGCCGCAGGTGCATTCGATCACCACCTATGTGCTCATGGATTCGCCGAAAGACGAGCGGGCGTAGTTTTTCTTCGCGTCGCCCGCGAAGGGGTGCGCTTGAACCGGCGCGGCGCCCACCGCATATCGGTTTCATGACGAAACTCTCCTTCCTCGACCTCGTGCCCGTTACCGACACCGGCACGGTCGCAGAGTCGCTTGACAATGCCGCCGATCTGGCCCGCCACGCCGAAGCGCTGGGCTATCATCGCTATTGGGTCGCCGAGCATCACGGCATGACAGGCATCGCCAGCGCCGCAACCTCTGTGGTGCTGGCACATATCGGACAGGCGACCTCGACGATCCGTATCGGCGCGGGCGGGGTCATGCTGCCCAACCACGCGCCGATGGTGATTGCCGAGCAGTTCGGGACGCTGGAGGCGTTGTTTCCGGGGCGTGTCGATCTGGGCCTCGGCCGTGCGCCGGGGTCGGATCAGCGCGTCGCACAGGCCCTGCGACGGAACCTTGCGAGCGACGAGCGGCAGTTTCCGCAGGATGTCCTCGAATTGCAGGCTTTTCTTGCCGGTGACGAGCGCCTCGGCATCCGCGCGGTGCCGGGCGAGGGGGCGAATGTTCCGCTCTGGATCCTGGGCTCAAGCCTGTTTGGGGCGCAACTGGCAGCGATGCTGGGGCTGCCCTATGCCTTCGCCAGCCATTTCGCACCCGACGCGCTTGACGAGGCGCTCGACATCTATCGCCGCCAGTTCAAACCTTCGGCGCAGCTTGCCGAGCCTTACGCCGTTGCCGCATTCAACGCCTTCGCGGCCGACACGCGTGAGGAGGCCGCACTGCTCGCGAGCTCGCAGCAACAGGCGTTCGTCGCGCTGCGTACGGGCAATCCCGGCAAGATGAAGCCGCCGCTCGCGGGTTACAAGGACAGCCTGCCGCCCAATGCGCGCGCGATCCTAGACCATGTGCTGCAATGTTCGGCGGTCGGCACGGCCGACGACATCACCGCGGGGCTCAAAGCCTTTGTCGCGCGCACGGGGGTCGACGAGGTGATCATCGCGTCGTCGATATACGACCATGACGCGCGCAAGCATTCGCTCGAGCTCACGATAAGGGCGGCCAAGGGCCTTTAAACGGGGCCATCCGAAGGCTCTGGCCGGAAACTGAGGCTGGCGAGCCGCCATTCGGCGTCGGAGCCCATCAGTTCCACTGCGGTCGGAATCGTCGGCGGCGACGGACAGTCGACTTCGGCCGCGATATAACGCCCGGTTTCGCGCAGCCTAACATCGACATCGCCGAAGCGCTCCTTCAGCGCTGTGATCAGCGCGGTGTCATCGTCCGACAGCGCGTTCGAATCGAGCGCGCGCGGCGTCCCGTCGAGCAGTTCGGCGACCGCCTGCTCGAGCGCGCCGGTCGCATCCTTGCCGATCGACAGCGCAATGAAAAGCGCCGCGGCGGCGTCGGCCCACCACCAGCCCAAGGCGATGCCGAGAATGCCGGCGATCCCCGCCAGCCCTGTCTGCCAGTCGGCCTTTTGCATCAGCGCGTCGGTGTGGAGGACCTTGTCCTTGATCCGTTCGGCGACCGGCTGCTTGAGCCACCCGAGAATCACGGGCGGGACGACCGAATAGGCCAGCGCGGCCAGCATCAGCCAGCCGAGCCAGATCGTGTGCCCGAGCAGCGTGATCCCGCCCACGGTCGGATGCTCCTGCCGCAGCAGCGTCGAGATGCTTTCATAGGCCAGGAACGCGCCGACCGAGAGCAACGCTGTCGCGGCAACGAGGAAGGCAAGGCTGTTCGCACGGCGATAGCCGAAGGGAAAGCGCGCATTCGGCGCCCGGCGTTCCCAACGCGCCGCAAGCAGGAAAACGATTGCGGGGATGAGGCTCAGCAAATCCTCAATCACCGCCGCCTTCATCGCCTGGCTGGCGCCCATCACCAGCCACATGACGAGCACCACGCTCCCCATCCAGCCGAGCGTCCACCATTCGAGCCGCTCGCCGCGGCGGACATCGGCCGCGATTGCGGGCGGGATGCCGCCATGCAGGCTCATTTCGCGCTCTGTGCGACAGCGCGATCGGTCGCGAGAATCAGGGCGTTTTCGCCGTTGCGCCGCGCGATGCGCAATATGGGTTGTCGGCTATCCACGGGTTCGGCCTGTCCGACGGGTTTCGAAAGCGAGATGTTGGCCATCCATGGCGACGTTTTGGCGAAATGGCCGACGACGGCATCGAGTTCGCCATCCTCCAGCCGCCGCAGGGCATGTTCGCCCGAAAGGTTTACGATGGCCAGTTGCGCGTCATGCCGCCTTGCATGATTGCCGAGGAGGGAGAGGGCGGGGCTGGCGTCGTGGGTTCCCGGAAGGACTGCAACGCGCATCGCCCCTTCGCGCGCAATTCGTTCGGTGGTCCCCGCGGCGTCGCGCGGCAGCGCGTTGCATCCGGCGAGTGCCGTGACAAGGACAAGCGAGGTGAGCACGCGATTCATCGTTCCGCGAACGCCGCAGCCTGGCCTTGGTTGCACGGCCAGCACCCATGTTGACGCGGCTCTGGGCGCGGCGGTATAGGGGCGGTCCGACCAAGGGCGGCCCATCCGGGGTCGCCTTTTTACTTTTGCCTGAAAGGTGCCCGACATGTCGATCACGCCGCTGATGCCCGTTTACCCCCGGTGCGCTGTGCGTCCGGTGCGAGGCGAGGGGGCCTATCTGATCGGCGAGCGCGGCGAACGCTATCTCGATTTCGCGAGCGGCATCGCGGTCAATCTCCTCGGGCACGGCCACCCGCATCTGACCAAGGCGATCCAGGATCAGGCCGCGACGCTGATGCACGTGTCGAACCTCTACGGCAGCCCGCAGGGCGAAGCCTTTGCGCAGCGGCTGGTCGACAATACGTTCGCCGACACGGTCTTTTTCACCAACTCGGGCGCCGAGGCGGTCGAGTGCGCGATCAAGACCGCGCGCGCTTATCATTCGAGCGCGGGCAATCCCGAAAAGCACACGCTGATTACGTTCAATAACGCGTTCCACGGCCGGACCCTCGGCACAATTTCGGCGACCAATCAGGAGAAGCTGCGCAAGGGGTTCGACCCGCTGCTGCCGGGCTTTGCCTATGCGCCGTTCGACGACCTCAACGCCGCGCTCGACCTCGTTGACGACAACACTGCCGGGTTCCTGATCGAACCGGTGCAGGGCGAGGGTGGCATTCGTCCCGCGTCGCAGCCCTTCCTGCAGGCGCTGCGCGACATCTGCAACGAACGCGACCTGATGCTGGTGTTCGACGAGGTGCAGTGCGGTGTCGCGCGCACGGGCACGCTTTACGCCTATGAACAATATGGAATCGCACCCGACATCATGGCGACCGCCAAGGGGATCGGTGGCGGATTCCCGCTCGGCGCGTGCCTCGCGACCGAAAAGGCCGCGCGCGGCATGGTGATTGGCACCCATGGATCGACCTATGGCGGCAACCCACTTGCCATGGCGGCGGGGCAGGCTGTGTTCGACGTCATCCTGGAGGACGGTTTTCTCGAGTCGGTCAAGGCCACCGGCGAGCGGCTGCGCGGTGCGCTCGAACAACTCATTCCGAATCACGACCAACTGTTCGAAAGCGTGCGCGGCATGGGGCTGATGCTGGGCGTCAAGATGCGGTCGGACAGCCGCGCGTTCGTCGCGCATCTGCGGGACAATCACGGGCTGCTCACCGTCGCGGCGGGCGATAATGTCGTGCGCGTGCTGCCGCCGCTCAACATCGAACAGTCGCACATCGACGAATTTGTCGAAAAACTGTCGGCGGGCGCGGCGAGCTATACGCCGCCCGAAGCGTAATGCGGCATTTCCTGAATCTCGCCGATGCGGGCGGCGACGCCGTCGCGGCGATGCTCGCCGACGCGCTCGACCGCAAGGCGGCGCGGGCGGAGTGGCCGAAGGCGCGGGTCGACGCCGACAATCCGCTCGCCGATCATGTGCTGGCGATGGTGTTCGAGAAAAATTCGACGCGCACGCGCGCGTCGTTCGACATCGCGATCCGCCAATTGGGCGGGGTGCCGATGATCCTCGACGCCGGAACTACGCAGCTCGGCCGTGGCGAAACGATTGCCGACACCGCGCGCGTGCTGTCCCGCTACGCCGACGTGATCATGATTCGTACCGACGATCATGCCAAGGCCGAAGAACTGGCCGAACATGCCAGCGTTCCCGTGATCAACGGGCTCACCGACCTGTCGCATCCGTGCCAGATCGTTGCCGACCTGCTCACCATCGTCGAAGGCGGGAAGGCGCTGCCGGGGCTCGAACTCGCATGGCTCGGCGACGGCAATAATGTGCTCGCGTCGCTGATCGAGGCGGCAGGACTGTTCGGCTTCAACGTGCGCGCGGGGGTTCCACAGGGTTATGAACCCGACGCCGCGTTCGTCGAAGCCGCGCGCGCCAGGGGCGCGCGGATCGACATTGTCCGCGACGCGCGCGAGGCCGTTGCGGGCGCCGACCTGGTCGTCACCGATACCTGGGTGTCGATGGGGCAGGACCATGCGCACAACAAGATTGCAGCGATGGCGCCCTTTCAGGTCGACGAACGCCTGATGGCGGGGGCAAAGGCCGACGCGCTCTTCCTCCACTGCCTGCCCGCGCACCGCGGCGAAGAGGTGGTCGATGCGGTGATCGACGGCGCGCAGTCGCGCGTCTGGGACGAGGCGGAGAATCGCGTCCATGCACAGAAATCGATCCTCCTTTGGGCGCTGGGCAAGCTGTGAGGCCGCAGGCGTGAGCGAAACGATCGAAACCTGGTTCGACCAGCCGCTGCTTTTCACGATCGCCGAGCGGCACGTGCGCGGGCGCCTGGTGCGGCTTGGACCCGTGCTGAACAAGATCATCGCAGCGCACAGCTATCCGCCGGCTGCCGAAAAACTGCTCGCCGAGGCGCTGGTGCTCACCGTGCTGCTCGGATCGACGCTGAAGACCGAGGGCAGCCAGCTGACGCTCCAGGCGCAGACCGGGGGCGGTCCGGTCGAATTGCTCGTATGCGATTACAAGTCGGGGGAGCTGCGCGGCTATCTGAAATTTGACAGCGAACGGCTGGCCGAGGTCGGATCCGATCCGACCCTGTTTGCTCTGTTCGGCGAAGGTTTCCTGGCGATCACGTTCGATCAGGCCGCGACGGGCGAGCGCTATCAGGGCATCGTCCCGCTCGAAGGGTCGTCGATTGGCGATGCCGCCGAACATTATTTCGAACAGTCGGAACAGATACCCAGCCTGATCCGCCTGGCCGCGCGCCACGATGCCGAAGCGGGCTGCGTCGCGGGCGGGCTGCTGCTTCAGCATCTGCCCGAAGGCGAGGTCGGGCGTGACCGGCTGCACGTGCGCCACGATCATCCCGAATGGGACCATGCGAGGACGATCGCCGCGACGCTGCGCGATGACGAACTGACCGATCCGGCGACATCGCTCGAGACGCTGGCGTGGCGCCTTTTTCACGAAGACGAGGTACGCGTCGAGCCGGGGGCGCCGGTATCGCGCGGCTGCCGGTGCAGCGTGGATTATTTCGCCGGTGTCCTGGCGCAATTCCCCGAAGCTGAGCGCGCCGAGATGGCCGACGATCAGGGAGCAATCGTCGTCGATTGCGCCTTCTGCTCGCGCTTTTTCCCCATTCCGCTCGACGAGATCGCGGGACATAATCCGCCGGCTTAGGCTGGCCTCGCTGTCGGCGGCGGCGACGAGCCGAGCCAATCGGGCGCCAAGCGGTTGAAATCACGCGGGCGTATTGCTAGATTAGCACAGAGCTGGGTCGCAATCCGTCGCTCACGCGACCAATGGACAGGTGGAATGGCGATCTTCTCTCTCTCTATGCGACTTTCCGTGACGACGCTCGCTTTGGCCACTGCGAGCGCGGTCCCTGCGCAAGCGCCGTCGCTGGCGATGCTCGACCGGCTGGAAAAGGGCAATTGGCAACTTCGTGAGCGCGGCACGGCCACCGTCGTGCAGACGCTGTGCATCGGGGACGCGCGCCGCCTGATCCAGCTGCACCATCCGCGTGGGAGTTGTTCGCGCTATGTGATCGAGGACCAGGCCGACGCCGTGACGGTACATTATACGTGCCCCGGCGCCGGGCACGGCCGCACGACCATCCGCAGCGAAACGAACCGGTTGGTCCAGATCGACACACAGGGCATCGCCGAAGGCCGTCCCTTTTCCCAGGCGATCGAAGCGCGCCGTGTTGGGGCCTGCTAAGCGAACCGCTTGTTAACCATTTTCGTCTAGGACCGAACGCGCGGCATACCGATGTGTGCCCTTCTCCCTGAAGGCGTTCGCGCCGAACTGGGCCGTACGGCGCACAGCCTTGCGGCCCATTTCTTTGGCTCGGCGCGGCCCTTGCGCGCGCCGCAGGCGGGGCCTATCTGGCGCCGATGCAGAATATGTCCGGAAAATCGGTGATCGTCCTCTTGTCGGGCGGGCTCGACTCGATGGTTTGCGCGGGGCTGGCACGCGAAGCCGGCGCGCGGATCGTTGCATTGACGATCGACTATAACCAGCGTCACCGTGTCGAGCTGGAATCGGCCGCGCGGATTGCCGAAGATGTCGGCGCCGCCGAACATATCGTGCTGCCGCTCGACCTTCGCCGGTTCGGCGGTTCGGCGCTAACCGATGACATCGATGTGCCCAAGGACGGGGTGGGAGCCGACATTCCGGTCACCTATGTGCCCGCGCGCAACCTCATCTTTCTTTCGTTAACGCTGGGACTGGCGGAGGCGCGGCACGCCGAGGACATCGTGATCGGGGTCAACGCACTCGATTATTCGGGCTATCCCGATTGCCGTCCCGAATTTATCGCGGGGTTCGAGAAACTCGCCGCGCTCGCGACGCGCGACGGTGATCAGGGCGTTCAGTTCAACATTCATGCGCCGCTTCAACATATGACGAAGGCCGACATCGCCGCCGAGGCAGCGCGGCTCGGCATGGATGCGGCGATGAGCTGGTCCTGCTATGATCCGACGCCCGAGGGGCTGCACTGCGGCGCGTGCGACAGTTGCCGTTTGCGCAGCAAGGGCTTTGCCGACGCTCGGCTCGCCGACCCGACGCGCTACGCCTGACCAATGGCTTACGCGGTCAAAGAGATTTTCCTCACCCTGCAAGGGGAGGGCGCGCAGGCGGGTCGCCGCGCGGTCTTTTGCCGCTTCGCCGGGTGCAATTTGTGGACGGGACGCGAGCAGGATCGCGCGAAGGCCATCTGCCAATTCTGCGACACCGATTTTGTCGGCACCGACGGAACGCTCGGCGGCAAGTATCGCGATGCGGGCGCGCTCGCCGATGTCATTGCCGAAAGCTGGGGGGCGGGCGCCGACGATCGTTATGTCGTGCTGACCGGCGGCGAGCCGATGCTGCAAGTCGACGATGCGCTGATCGACGCGCTTCATGCGCGCGGTTTCGCGGTCGCGATCGAAAGCAACGGAACGCTGCCCATCCCGCGCAGTATCGACTGGATTTGCGTGAGCCCGAAAGCGGGCAGCGAACTGGTGCAATTGAGCGGCGACGAACTCAAACTGGTATGGCCGCAGCCCGGCAGCGATGTGGCGAGGCTCGCCAAGCTCGATTTCCGGCACCGGCTCGTGCAGCCGCTCGACGATCCGAACGCCGCGGCCAATGTCCAGGCGTGCATCGATCTGGTGATGGACGATCCGCGCTGGCGCCTGTCGCTTCAGACGCACAAGAGCCTGGGGCTGCGCTGATCCTATTCGGCCTTTTTGGCGGCGCTGGATGGCGCCGCCTTTTTTGCAGCGGGCATGTCCACCGCCTCCGGATTCTCGTCGGCTTCCGCCGCGGGCACGGGTTCGGTCGCGTTCTCGCCCTTTTCGTCCGTTTCGCTGCCCTTCTTTGCGGTGCCGTCGTCGGGAACGCTGTTGTCGATCGCCGTGCCGTCGCCCGTTGCATCGTCGAGGATGATCATCGAATCGCTGATCGATCCCGGCTGAACCTCGACCGCGTCGAGCTTGGTCGTCGATTTGCCGCCATTGTCACCTCCCCCGCACGCGGCGAGCGAAAGCAGGGCGAGCGAAACGAATGAAGTGCGCGTCATGCGGCGTTCCTAAACTTTCGGCTGCAGCTTGTCGAGAAAGGCTGGCAGCGCATCAGCCAGAGCAGCATCGACCTTGGCAAAATCCGCGTCCTTGCCCAGCGCAGCGAGGCTGGTGACGGGATATTCGGCGATGCCGCAGGGCACGATGCCGGAGAAATGCATGAGGTCGGGCGCGACGTTGAGCGAAAAGCCGTGCATCGTGACCCATCGTTTGACGCGCACGCCGATCGCGCCGATCTTGGCCTCGCGCCCCTGTTCGTCGTCGGTCCAGATGCCGATGCGTCCCTCGGCGCGGCGTGCTGCAACACCAAGTAGTGCGAGAGCATCGATCACCCAGTCTTCGAGTGCGTGGACATAGGCGCGCACATCGCGGCCGCGCCGTGTCAGGTCGAGCTGGACATAGCCGACGCGCTGGCCGGGGCCGTGATAGGTATAGCGCCCGCCGCGTCCGGCGTCATAAACCGGAAAGCGCGGGTCGAGCAACTCGGCGGGATCGGCGCTCGTGCCGGCGGTATAAAGCGGTGGATGTTCCAGCAGCCAGATGCGTTCGCCGCTTTCGCCCGAATGAATCGCGGCGGCGCGATCCTCCATGTCGGCAAGCGCCGTCGCATAGTCGGTGAGGCCGGGGGCGATTGTCCATTGGGGGGGCGGAAGCGTGGGCATTGTGCGGGCTATCTGGCGCGTCGCTGCCCGCTGCGCAAGGCCCAGGCGCGATCGTGCTGACGGGACTGGACAGACGGACCGAACATCGTCAGTTTCGGCGCAACGGGGAAATCGAAAAATCACGGGGTATCAATGACAAAATTCGACATGGGCGCGGCATGGGACGATACGTTGCTGCTGCTCAAATCCCACACGGCGCTGGTCATCGCCATTGCCGGTGTCTTCTTCTTTCTGCCGGCGCTTGCCTTCGCCTGGTTCGGACCCGCGCCCGTCGAGCCGCCGGCGGGGGCCGATTTTGAACAACTGATGGCGTCGTTCCGCGAAAGCGCGCGCCAGATGATCCCCGGTCAGATCGTCGTTGCCCTGTCCACGATGGTCGGCACTGCCGCGATCCTGCGCCTATGGCTGGCGCGCACCGGGGTCAGCGTCGGCGAAGCGCTGACCTTCGGGTTCATGCTGTTCCCGACGATGCTGGTGGCGCAGATATTGACCGGAATCGCCATCGGCATCGGTATCATTCTGCTGATCGTACCGGGCCTCTATCTGGTCGGGCGGCTGGCGCTGGTGGCGCCGGCCATTGCCGACCGCGCGATCTACAATCCGATCGATGCGATTCGCACGAGCTGGGAATTGACGCGGAACAACGGCTGGTCGGTGTTCTTCTTTCTTCTGCTTGTGGCGATCGTCATTTTCATCGTCGCGCTCATCATCGGCGGCGTCCTTGCGGTGATCGCGGGCAGCGGTCCGGGCTTTGGCAGCATGGCCGGCGGCTTTGTCGAGGCGATGTTCGGCGCGATCAGTAGCCTGTTCTCGGCCGCCGTTGCCGCCGCAGCCTATCGCCAGCTTGCGCTGCGCGGAGCATCGGACGTGTTTCAATGAGACATGGTGCGCGCAAGGGATAGGAACGGCGAACCGCGCCGCGTCGCAGATCAGGCTCTCACCCGTATCGAATTTGCAAGAAGGATGGTTCGACAACAGGGGGAAGTGAGATGAACAAGATGACGATAGGCGGCGTCTTTTCGGAGACGTTCGCGTTTCTCAAGGCCAATTGGGTGCAGATGCTCATGTGGGTCGGCGGCGCGCTGATCCTCGTCGGGCTGCTGGGCTATCTGGTCCTTGGATCGACCTTTTCGGCAATGGCGATGGCGCCCAACGACCCGTCGGTGGCGATCGGCGCATTTGGCAGGATCGGCTTGTTCGCATTGATCGCGGCGGTCATTTTTTATGCCGTGTCGATGCTGATCTGGCGCGGCGGGATGCACCCCGGCGAAGCCCCAAATTTCGGATGGGCGGTTCAAGCGGGACCGGCGCTGGCCTTTGGCATGATCGTGATTATGATCGCCGCCTATATCGCCATCTTCATCGTCATGCTCATCCTGATGCTGATTTTTGGGACGGCGCTCGGCGGTATGGGGGCCTTTTCGCCTGCCGCGCTGGAATCGGGCGGCGCCGGAGCCATCGGCGGCGGTGCGATCTTCGTAATGGTGCTCGTCTATATCGCGATCATCGTCTTCATGCTGTGGCTCCAGGGCCGCTTCATGGTCGCAGGGCCGGTGATGGCCGATCGCCTGACGCGCAATCCGGTCACCGGACTCGGCGAATCGTGGCGGCTGACCGGCGCGTCGCAATGGGTGATCGTCGGCTTCTACCTGATCTTCACCATCGGCGTCCTCGCCTATGCCATCGTTGCGGGCATGATCTTTGGCGGAATTCTGGGCGCAGTGGCAGGTGGATCGGCCGCAGGGGCGGTACTGACGATGATCGTGATGGCGGCGCTCGTCTATCTGCCGGTCATCATGTTGTCTTTCTCGATGCCGGTCGGCGTCTATCGCGCCATCGCTCCGCGCGCATCCGGGGATATTTTCGCCTGATCGGAGCGGTCATTCGAACGCGGGGCGCTTCGGGAACGGGGCGTCCCTTTTGTCAGCTCCACTTGGCGAGCGGGGGCAGGCTCATCAGGATGGCGTCGATATTCCCGCCGGTCTTGAGCCCAAACAACGTCCCGCGGTCGTAGACCAGGTTGAACTCGGCATAGCGGCCGCGCCAGACGAGCTGCGCCTCGCGCTCGGCGTCGGTGAACGGCTGGTTCATCCGGCGCCGCACGATTTGCGGAAAGATGTCGAGGAAGGCTTCGCCGACCGCCTGGGTCAGCTGGAAATTGCGATCATACTCGGCATCGTCGCCGCATTCGAGATGATCGTAGAAGATGCCGCCGACGCCGCGGTGAACGCCGCGGTGCGGAATGTAGAAATAATCCTCGGCCCATTTGGCATAGCGTTCATAAACCTCGGGCCCGAAGGGCGCACAGGCGGCGCGCAGGCGCGCGTGAAAGGCGGCGGTATCCTCATCATAGGGAATCGGCGGGTTGAGATCGGCGCCACCGCCGAACCAGCGCTTCGTGGTGACAAGGAAACGCGTGTTCATATGAACCGCGGGCACATGCGGGTTCGCCATATGCGCGACGAGGCTGATACCCGTGGCAAAGAAGCTGGGGTCTTCGCCCGCGCCGTGAATCGACGCGGCAAAGTCGGGGGCAAATTGCCCGCCGACGGTGGAGACATTGACGCCGACCTTTTCAAAGACCGCGCCCGTCATCACACCGCGCACGCCGCCGCCGCCTTCGCCGGGCTCGACCCCTTCGGCCTCGCGGTCCCACGGCGTATAGGCAAAGCGCGCGTCGCTGCCCGCTTCGGCCTCGATCGCCTCGAACTCGGCGCAGATACGGTCGCGGAGCGATTCGAACCAGTCGCGCGCGGTCTGCTGCTGCGGGTCGAGCGTGATCATGCGGGAAAACCTTTCGTTTGCCGGAGCGCTTCGGCGAGCGCGATGCCAGCCGCGACCGCGACATTCAAGGATCGAAAGCCCGGCTGCATCGGAATCGCGACCCGGTGGCGGGTCGCGGCGTGAACATGCGGCGGAACGCCGGCGCTTTCCGACCCGAACAGCAGAATGTCATTGGCTTCGAAGGTGAAGCGGGGGAGGGGCGCCGCGCCACCGGTCGTCAACAGGACCGTTCGCGCGTCAACGCCTTGCGACCATGCCGAAAAGGCCTTCCAATCGGCGTGGCGCCGCACATTGGCGCGGACGGCATAGTCCATGCCTGCCCGCCGCAGCGCGGCATCGCCAAAGGGGAATCCGCAGGGTTCGATGATGTGCGCAGGCACGCCAAAACAAGCAGCGGTGCGCAATATCGTGCCGACATTGCCGGCGATATCGGGTTGGAACAGCGCGATCTCCATGCCGATGCCCATAATCCTGAAGCTTGTGCGAATCGAGAGGTTTGGCGGGGTGCCCGTCCCCCGGCGAACGAAGCGGAAATTGCCTGTTGGCAAGCCCGGACAGTGCCGCTATCAGGCCCGCAATTCCCGGAGGGGCCGCCGGGTTGTGCGTTTTCGTGCGCGTGCAACAGGGGCGGTCATTCCTTCGAGAACGATTTTTGGTTCACCCATACAAGGGCAGTCGAATGGCCAGTGAAACTGAACTCAACGCCGGTATCGAGGATGGCGTACGCCGCCGGGATTTCATCAACATTGCGGCGGTGAGTTTCGCTGGGGTCGGGGCGGTTGCGGTCGTGGTGCCGCTCGTCAACCAGATGAACCCGTCGGCCGATGTGCTGGCGCTGTCGTCGACCGAGATCGATATTTCGGCGATCGGGACGGGGCAGGCGATCAAGACCAGCTGGCGCAAGCAGCCGGTGTTCGTGCGCAACCTGACCGCGGCCGAGATCGCCGAGGCGAACAATGTACCGATGAGCGATTTGCGCGACGCCCAGACGCTCGCCGAGCGTACCAAGCCCGGCAAGGAAAACTGGCTGATCACTCTGGGCGTCTGCACCCACCTCGGCTGCGTGCCGCTCGGTGCGGCCGAGGGCGAGAATCGCGGCGATTTCGGCGGCTATTTCTGTCCGTGCCACGGGTCGCACTACGACACCGCGGCACGCATCCGCAAAGGCCCGGCGCCGACCAATCTGGTCGTGCCGCCTTATGAATTCACCAGCGACACCGTCGTGACGATCGGCTGAGGAGCGAGATAAGATGAGCTTTCCCTGGGCCAAGCACTATGAACCCAAACAGCCGCTGATGAAGTGGCTGGACGAGAAGCTGCCGCTGCCGCGTCTCGTCTATAATGCGATCGGCGCCGGTTATCCCGTGCCGCGCAATCTCAACTATTTCTGGAATTTCGGTGTTCTGGCCGGCGCCGCGCTGGTGATCCAGATCGTCACCGGAATCGTGCTTGCGATGCATTATGCCGCCAATGCGGGTGTCGCGTTCAATTCGGTCGAGCATATCATGCGCGACGTCAACGCCGGCTGGTTCATCCGCTACGCGCATATGAACGGCGCGAGCATGTTCTTCATCGTCGTCTATCTGCACATCTTCCGCGGCCTTTATTACGGGTCGTACAAGGCGCCGCGCGAAATGGTGTGGCTGCTCGGCGTCGTGATCTTCCTGTTGATGATGGCGACCGCGTTCATGGGCTATGTGCTTCCCTGGGGTCAGATGAGCTTCTGGGGCGCACAGGTGATCACGGGCTTCTTCTCGGCGATACCCGTCGTCGGCGAGCCGATCCGTGTCTGGCTGCTCGGCGGTTTTGCGCCCGATAACGCCGCGCTCAACCGTTTCTTCTCGTTGCACTATCTGCTGCCCTTCGTGATCGCGGGGGTCATCATCCTCCACATCTGGGCGCTGCACATTCCGGGCTCGTCGAACCCGACGGGTATCGAGGTGAAGGACGAACAGGACACGGTGCCGTTCCACCCCTATTACACCGCGAAGGACGGCTTCGGCGTCGGGATTTTCCTGCTCGTCTTTGCCGCGCTGACCTTCTTCACGCCGAACCTTCTCGGCCACGCGGATAACTATATCCCCGCGAATCCGCTCTCGACGCCGGCGCATATCGTCCCCGAATGGTACTTCTGGCCCTTCTATGCGATCCTGCGCGCCTTCACCTTCAACTTCCTGTGGATCGACGCGAAGCTGTGGGGCGTCATCGCGATGTTCGCTTCGATCGCCGTGCTGTTCTTCCTGCCCTGGCTCGACAGTTCGCCGGTGAAATCGTCGAACTATCGTCCGCTCTATCGCATCTTCTTCTGGGTGCTTGTGGCCGACGTCGTCCTGCTCGCGATCTGCGGCAAGATGCCTGCCGAACAGCCGTGGGTCATTTTGAGCCAGATTGGTGCGGCTTATTACTTCGCGCATTTCCTGATCATTCTGCCGATCGTCTCGCGCATCGAGCGCCCGCTTCCGATGCCCAATTCGATCACGGAAGCGGTCCTTGCAAAGCATGCCGACGACACGTCGGCGGCCACGGCCTGAGCGCCGGACTTTTATAGGAGCTGATACAGCCATGGTTCGTCCGCTCGGTTTTCTCGTCGGTCTGGGTTTCATCACGGCGCTCGTCTTTGCGATTTTCACGACGCCGCTGAAGAATGAACCCAATGCCGCCTATAGTTTCGTCAAGCATCCGCGGCACCTGAAGCTCGCCAGCGACGGGTTGATGCCGCACTGGGATGTGGCGCAGCTCCAGCGCGGGATGCAGGTGTACAAAGAGGTCTGCTCGGCCTGCCACAGCCTTGACCTCGTCGCCTTCCGCAACATTCAGGATCTGGGTTACACCGAAGGCCAGGTGAAGACGTTCGCCAAGGGTTTCCAGGTGCCGTCGGTCAACCCCGACACCGGCGAACCGGCGACGCGCGACGGCCTGCCGTCGGATCATTTCCCGGCACCCTATGCGAATGAAGTCGCGGCGCGTGCTGCGAACAACAATGCGCTCCCGCCAGACCTGTCGCTGATCACCAAGGCACGCGAAGGCGGCAAGGATTATGTCTATTCGCTGCTCACCGGTTATCAGAACCCGCCGGCGAACCTGCCGAAGGAACTCAAGCCGGGCACGGGGCTGCACTACAACCCCTATTTCCCCAACCTGAACCTTGCGATGGCGAAGCCGCTGTCGGACGGGCAGGTGACCTATGCCGACGGCACGAAGGCGAGCGTCGATCAGATGGCGAAGGACGTCACCGCCTTCCTCGTCTGGACCGCCGAACCCAAGCTCGTGAAGCGCGTGCAAGTCGGCTGGGCGGTGATCGGCTTCCTGCTGATCTTCACCGTGCTGACATATTTGTCGTACCGGAACATCTGGGCCGACAAGAAGCATTGAGGGCCGGGGAGGGCGACCAGCCGATGATCGCCCTCCCGCCCCAGCCGGACCTCGACCTCGCGTCGCTCGTCCGCACGATCGCCGATTTTCCCAAGCCCGGCATCCAGTTTCGCGACATCACGACGCTGATCGGCGACGCCGCCGGTTTCGGCGAAAGCGTCCGGCGTCTGAGCGCCCGTGCCGCGGCCTATCGCCCCGACCTTATCGTTGCCGTCGAAGCGCGCGGCTTTCTGTTCGGCGCCGCGATGGCGACCACGATGGGACTGGGCGTCGTGCCGGTGCGCAAGGCGGGCAAGCTGCCGGGGGTGACGATCGGCGTCGACTATGAGCTTGAATATGGCACCGACCGGCTGGAGCTCCACGAAGGCGCCGTCCTGCCCGGGCACCGCGTCGTGCTGGTCGACGACCTGCTCGCCACGGGCGGCACGATTCTCGCCACGGCGGCGCTGATGCGCAGCGTGGGCGCCGAGGTGGCAGCGGCTCTCTTTGTTATCGATCTTCCCGATCTGGGCGGATCGGCGCGGCTGGGGGCGGCGGGATTGCCCTGTGAGACGCTGATCGCGTTCGACGGCGATTAGCGATGCGCCGGAACTGGGGTGATGAGCGATCTGCGCAGCCCCCGGCGTAATTGGTCCCGCCAAAGGTCAGGAAAGGTCAGCCTTGTGCAGACCCCGTTCGGTTGTGCCCGGAGGCGGGTGGGCGGTGACCGGATCGGCCCGCCTGCTCGAACCCAGGGGCGTCCGCTTTTGTCCACATGTTGAAATGGCCAGAACCATGGCTGACACAGCCGGGTCATGTAGGACAGTGCTTTTTGCGCAGGGGATGTCGGCTTTGGGGTGGTTTCCGACCTTTCTTTATCCGTCATCCCGGCCTGCGCCGGGATGACGATAGAGTTTAGGGCAGCTTTCGGTCGTTAGCGGCTGTTACCGGCAAGGCAAAAGCCCGCGCCGAAGCGCGGGCTGTCGCCCCCGTGGCAAACGGGTGTTCTCAGAAGGGCACCCAGTTCTGCTTCTTGCGGAACTTCATATAGCCGACATTGGCGCCGAGGCGCGCCCCGACGCCGACGCGGATGGGGATCAGCACGACGTCGCCGCGGCGCAGGTAGCTGGCGTTGAAGCCGCCGACGAGATAGGCGGCGCCTTCGCCCGCCGGATACCGCTTGTAGAGGTCTTCGCTGTCGAAGAGGTTGTAGACGAGGACGAAGGTGTTGCCGGCATTGGCACCGGCGTCGAAACCGACCGACGGGCCGGTCCAATAGGCGGGCAGTTCGCCCTCGATCTTGTGGTGCAGCGTTCCCGACCCGTAGCGCACGCCGAGCACGAGCGCGCCGCCGGCCTCGCGCCCGACGATATAGGCGTTGGGCTCGCCCTGCTTCTTCAATATGTCCTCGATCATCGCGGCGAGGCCCTGGGCGCCCTTGCCGAACACGCCTTCGGCGGCGCCGATCAGATCATCCTTTTTGTAGGTCGAATCGGTGTCTGCCGCGACGGTTGCCGCCGTTGCATCGCTGTTTGTTCCGGCCGCGGCGGGCGGGTCGACGACTTCGCTCGTCTGCTCGTCGCCGGTGGCGAGGTCGCTGTCATAGGATTCGCTCGATACCGGGTCTCCGGCCGTCGGCGGCGGCGGCGGATTATCGAGGTCGGAATCGATCCGCATATTGTTTGGATCGATCTCGCGCATCTGCGCAGCCGCCGGAACCGGCGTCAGCGCAAGGCCGACCGACGCCAATGTCGCCAAGGCCAGGCTGGTGAATGTCTTGTGCATAGGTGACCCCCAAATATCTCGGCGCCGCGAAAGCGATCCCGCGTTAATCATGACTCGCTTTGGCGGGCGGGCAATGAACGGGCGATGACCTGAGTCGATTTTGCGCCGGATCGAATCGATTGTGCGGCAAAATGACGGCCGCACGGTAAAAAATGGACGATCTTTGGCGTTGCGAGGCACGAAGCGCATGGCTATAGCGACCCCCCTAGGCCAAACCTGCCGTTAGCGCGGCAGACCATGCGGAGACGTGGGTGAGTGGCTGAAACCAACGGTTTGCTAAACCGTCGTACTGGTAAATCCGGTACCGAGGGTTCGAATCCCTCCGTCTCCGCCACCTCCTTTCTCTGGGAACGATCAGGCTCAAGCGTGCAAGCAAAGCTGTTGATGCTCGTGGGGCGGGTGACGACGCTCGGCCGCGCTGCTCGCTATCGTGGAATTTAATTGTAATTGCGAATCGTTCTCGATAATGCGCGGCGTCCAACTGAATAAGATCCGCTTCGATGCACGCACCGATCACGCCCAAACCGGCGGCGAAGAAAAAGAACCGCAAGGCCTTTTGGCTGAAACAGCTGCACATGTGGCACTGGATGAGCTCGGCCGTCAGCCTGATCGGCCTCCTGCTCTTTGCCATTACGGGCTTTACGCTCAATCACGCTGCCGAGATCGAAAGCGCGCCCGTCACGGTCGAAAGGACCGCGCAGATGCCGGCGCCCATGCTTTCGGCGTTGCGCACCGGACCGGCCGACGGAGCGGCCAAATTGCCACCCGCGATCGCCGACTGGGTCGAAGCGGCCTTTCCGGTCAAGGCCCGGGCAGAGGCGGAATGGTCGCCCGACGAAGTCTATTTGCCCGCGCCGCGTCCTGGCGGCGACGGGTGGGTGGCCATCGACCGTATGACGGGTGCGGCGACGGGTGAAATCACCGATCGCGGCTGGATCTCTTATCTCAACGATTTGCACAAGGGGCGCAATTCGGGCGGCGAGTGGAGCCTGTTCATCGACATTTTTGCCTTTGCTTGCGTCGTTTTCGCCATAACCGGCCTCTTTCTCCTCCAGCTTCACGCGGCCAAGCGGCGCAGCACCTGGCCGCTTGTCGGCGCCGGTCTCGCGATTCCCGCCGCGATCGCGATCATCTTCATCCACTAGGGAGACCAGACATGCAGCTTGCCACCCCCGCGCGCATCCTTGGCGGCACGATCGGCCTTGGTGCCGTTCTGGTCGCCCCCGCGGTTGCCGCGAACCCCGGCACGATGGACGTGACGATCCATATTCCGCGATTGAAGGTCGCCGAATATCACAAACCCTATGTCGCCATCTGGGTGGAAAAGCCGGGTTCGAAGGCAAAGACCGTCGCGGTCTGGTACGACCATGACATGAAGGCCAATGAGGGCACCAAATGGCTCCGCGACGTCCGCCAGTGGTGGCGCGCGGCGGGCCGGTCGATGAGCTTTCCCGCCAACGGCATCACCGGCGCCACGCGCGCACCCGGCGCGCACAAGATTTCCTTTTCGCGCGTGCAGCTCGGCGCGACCGACGCCGGCCAATATACGCTCGTCGTCGAAGCCGCACGCGAAGTCGGCGGGCGCGAACTGCTGCGCATCCCTTTCAGCTGGCCGGCAAAGGCGAGCGCGGGCGGCCGTGCCGCCGGGACGAGCGAATTGGGCGCGGTTTCGATCGCCTTCCGTTGATATTGAAAGGAACTGGGATATGAAGACGCGAATTTGGGGTTTCGCTGCGGCCGCCGCGCTTTCGGCCCTTGCCGCCGTTCCGGCGTCGGCGCACCGTCAGTGGATGATGCCTTCGTCGACCGTCCTGTCGGGCGACGACGTGTGGGTTACGGTCGATGCCGCGGTCTCGAACGATCTTTTCTATTTCGAGCACCAGCCGCTGCGCCTCGATGCGATGAAGGCGTGGGCGCCGGACGGCAACGAAGCCGCGATCGAAAACAAGGCGACGGGTCGCTATCGCAGCACCTTCGACGTCCATCTGACCCAGAAGGGTACGTGGCGCATCGCTTCGGTCGTCGACGGCGTGATGGGCAGCTATGATCTGAACGGCAAGACCGAGCGCCTGCCGCGCGGTACCACGACGGCGAACCTCGCCGAGCGTATCCCCGCGGGCGCGACCAACGTGAGGACCGCCGAATCGAACAATCGCAACGAAATTTTCGTGACGGTGGGCGAGCCGACGACGAACCTGTTCGTACCGACCGGCAAGGGGATCGAGCTTGTGCCCGTGACCCATCCCAACGACCTGTTCGCGGGCGAGGCCGCAACCTTTCAGTTCCTGCTCGACGGAAAGCCTGTCGCGGGGCTGCCCGTCACGGTCATTCCCGGCGGCATCCGCTATCGTGACCAGCTGGGCCAGCTGGATTTTCAGACCGACGCCGACGGCAAGGTCGAGATCAACTGGCCCGAACCGGGCCTCTATTGGCTGAATGTGACAACACCGCGTGCCGGACGCGAGGAAGACGCCGCGGCGGCGGCAGGGCCGCAGCGTCGCGCGAGTTATGTGACGACGCTTGAGGTTCTGGCCCCCTGACCGACCGCGTTCTGATCCCCAAGGCGCTGACCCCCGCTGCTTTTGCCGCGCGCGATGCGGAGGCTGCGATCGAAAGCATCGTCGGCGAAACGATGGGGACGTGCTGGTCGCTGCACGCCGTGGCGCCGCCCGAGGGGGTAGCGCGCGGTGTGAAGGCGGCGTTCGACGTCGTTATCGCGCAGATGAGCCAGTGGGACGCGGCGTCCGCGCTGTCGCGCATCAACCGCGATCCGCCAGGGATATGGCATCCGGTGGCGGCGGAGCTTGCCCATGTCCTGCGGGCAGCTTTCGGCATCGCACAGGCGAGCCGCGGTGCCTTTGATCCCGGCCTGGGCCGGCTGACCGACGCCTGGGGTTTCGGTGCCGCCGGCCCGGTCGGCCGCGTTCCCGCCGATGCGGGGACAAAAGGCGGTGCAATCGAGTTCGATGCCGCGAAGCAGCGCGTGCGGCGCACGGGCGAGGCGGCCCTCGATTTGTCGGGCATTGCCAAGGGCTATGCTGTCGACCTGGCTGCCGAATGGCTGTTGGCGCAGGGCGTGCGGCATTTCCTGCTCGAAATCGGCGGCGAATTGCGCGGCGAAGGCATTCGGCCCGATGGCCAACCCTGGTGGGTCGATGTCGAGATGCCCCCGGCGGTTTCGCTGCCCCCATGGCGCGTCGCATTGCACGATTTGTCGGTGGCGACGTCGGGCAGCTATCGGCGCCGCTTCTCCGACGGCGGGCGCGATTATTCGCACAGCTTCGACCCCGCGACGGAGCGGCCGATCGTCAACGGCGTATCGTCGGCCACGGTGGTCCATCGCAGTTGCATGATGGCCGACGGCTGGGCGACTGCGCTGACCGTGCTTGGTCCGGCTGCGGCCATCGCGCTCGCCGATGAGCAGGGGCTTGCCGCCTGCGTAATCGCGCGCGGCCGCGAGCATGTGTCGCGCGCATGGCGCGCGATGCTGGACTGACGTTCACTTCTGCTGGTCGAATCATCGACGGGGCGTTAGCGTCGGCGGATGGCCTATAGCCCCTTTGTTCCCCTGCGCGTTTTTTCCAGTTTCACGATGCTTGAGGGGGCGATCGACCCCAAGAATATCGCAAAAGCAGCGCGCGAACGCGGGTTTCCGGCGATTGCGGTCGCCGACCGCAACGGGCTTTACGGCGTCATGGCATTCGGTGATGCGTGCGCGGCGGCGGGGGTGCAACCGATCGTCGGCGCGTTGCTGAGCGTCGCGCGGCCGGGACAGCGGCTGGCGAACGGCGCACCGCTGATCGACTGGCTGGCGCTCTATGCGCAGGACGAGACGGGATATAACAATCTTTGTGCGCTGGTGTCCCACGCGCATCTCGGCCGCCCGGTCGAGCAGGAGCCGCATGTCACGCTGGCCGATCTCGCCGGCAAGACCGATGGGCTCATCTGCCTCACGGGTGGCGGCGAAGGCGCGCTGGCGCGCTTGCTTGCGGGTGAGCAGCAGACGGCCGCACAGAATTATATCGAGCAGTTGGAGGCGCTTTTCACAGGGCGGCTCTATATCGAGCTGTCGCGCCGCGGCGATGCCACCGAGCAGGCGGCCGAAAGCGCGCTGATCGATATGGCCTATGCCCGCGCGCTGCCGCTGGTCGCGACCAACCCCGCGCAATTTGTCGAGCCGCAGTTCCACCCCGCGCACGATGCGATGCTGTGCATCGCGCAATCGGCCTATGTCGAGAGCGAGGATCGCCGATCGAGCAACCCCGAGGCGTGGCTGAAATCGGCCGAAGCGATGGAGGACGCTTTTTCGGATCTGCCCGAAGCGATCCGCAACACGTTGGTCGTCGCGCAGCGATGCGCCTTCATGGCGCCGAAGCGCAAACCAATTTTGCCGAGCCTTGCCGGCGACCGCGAGGGGGAAGCGGCGCAGCTGAAGGCCGACGCCCATGCCGGGCTGGCGGCGCGGCTGGCGCTCTATCCCGACCTGACGGCCGAGGAGCGGCAGGCCTATGTCGAGCGGCTCGACTTTGAGGTCGATGTCATCACGCAAATGGGCTTTCCCGGTTACTTCCTGATCGTTGCCGACTTCATCAAATGGGCGAAGGCACAGGATATTCCGGTGGGGCCGGGGCGCGGATCGGGCGCCGGCAGCGTCGTCGCCTGGGCGCTGACGATCACCGACCTCGACCCGTTGAAACTGGGGCTGCTGTTCGAGCGATTCCTCAACCCCGAACGCGTGTCGATGCCCGACTTCGACATCGACTTCTGCGAAACGCGGCGCGGCGAAGTGATCCGCTATGTGCAGGAAAAATACGGGCGCGATACGGTCGCGCAGATCATCACCTTTGGTAAGCTCAAGGCGCGCGCGGTGCTGAAGGACACGGGGCGTGTGCTCCAGATGAGCTATGGCCAGGTCGACCGGCTGGCGAAGCTGGTGCCGAACCATCCGACCGATCCGTGGACGCTCGAGCGCGCGCTGAACGGCGTTTCGGAGCTGATGACCGAATATAAGCAGGACGACGGGGTGCGCCGCCTGTTCGACATGGCACGGCAACTCGAAGGCCTGCCGCGCCACAGTTCGACCCACGCCGCGGGGGTCGTGATCGGCGACCGCCCGCTCGACCAGCTTGTTCCGCTCTATCGCGACCCGCGTTCGGACATGCCGGTGACGCAATTCGACATGAAATATGTCGAGACCGCGGGGCTCGTGAAATTCGACTTCCTGGGCCTGAAAACGCTGTCGGTGCTCAAGGAGGCGCGGCGGCTGCTCGCGCTGCGCGGGATCGACGTCGATCTCGATACGTTGGGCTGGGACGACAGCGGCGTTTACGAATTGCTCCAGCGCGGCGACACGGTCGGGGTGTTCCAGCTCGAATCCGAAGGAATGCGGCGCACGCTGTCGGCAGTGAAACCGACCAATTTCGGCGACATCATCGCGCTCGTCGCGCTCTATCGTCCGGGGCCGATGGACAATATCCCCCTGTTCGGCGCGCGCAAGAACGGGCGCGAGCCGATCGCCTATCCGCACCCGCTGCTCGAAGGCATTCTCGCCGAAACCTACGGCATCTTCGTTTATCAGGAACAGGTGATGCAGGCCGCGCAGATCCTGGCGGGCTACAGCCTTGGCGGCGCCGACCTGCTCCGCCGCGCGATGGGCAAGAAGATCCAGGCAGAAATGGACGCGCAGCGCGAAACCTTCGTAAAGGGGTGCGGCGAGCATAATGGCATCGACGCAAAGACAGCGAACGAGCTGTTCGACTTGATCGACAAGTTCGCGGGCTATGGCTTCAACAAGAGCCACGCGGCGGCTTATGCCCTGCTTTCCTACCAGACCGCATGGTTGAAGGCGCATTATCCGCACGAGTTTTTCGCGGCGTCGATGTCGTTCGACAGCCACCAGACCGATAAATTGTCGGTATTCATCGACGATATGCGGCGGCTGGGCATCGACGTCGCACCGCCGTCGATCAACGAAAGCGAAGCCGATTTCTCGGTCGGGCGTACCGATGCCGGCCTGGCGGTGCGCTATGCCTTGGGTGCGCTGAAAGGGGTCGGCGAAAAGGCGATGGAAGCGCTGGTGGCGGAGCGGCGGACAAAGGGTGATTTCGCGTCGCTTGATGATTTTGCGGGCCGCATTGATCCCAAGCTGCTCAATCGCCGCCAGATCGAGGCGCTCGCCGGAGCGGGCGCGTTCGATTGCGTCGAACCCGACCGTCCGCGCGCCTTTGCCGGCGCCGAGGCCCTGCTCGCCTGCGCAAACGCGTCGGCGCACGAACGATCGACGGGGCAGGGCGGTCTGTTCGGCGGCGACATTGCGATTGCGCCGGTGCTCCAATTGCCCGCGGCCGAACCCTGGACGCTGGCCGAGCGGATGACGCGCGAGAAGGAAGCGTTCGGTTTCTATTTTTCGGCGCACCCGGTCGAACAATATGAAGCGATATTGTCGGCGCGCGGCGCGCGCACCTATGGCGATATTTGCGAAAATATCGAAATGACGCCGGGCACCCGCATCCCCATGATGATGGCGGCAATGGTCGAAAGCGCGCGGGCGCGCGTATCGCAGCGCGGGAACCGCTTTCTCAATCTGACGCTGTCCGACCGCAGCGGGCAGTTCCAATCGAGCTGTTTCGACGAAGCTGCGGGCAAGGTGCTCGAAGGCCTGGCGGGTGACGGGGGCTGCGCCTTGCTGTCGGTCGAACTCGACCTGCTCGAAGGCGAAGAGACGCCGCGCGTGACCGTTCGCGGCGCACAGCCGCTCGCCGAAATCGCGGCGACCGCCTCGCTTCAGCTTTTGTGCCGCGTCGACTTGCCCGACGCGATCGCCGAAATGGCGGGCCTGCTCGAACGGCGCGGCGATGCGCGCGGGCGCGTCGTCGTCGCGACGCGCGATCCCCTGACGGAAGCGGATATACGGATCGATCTGGGGCGCGGCTTTGCGCTCGGTCCCGATACGGCCGCGAGGCTCGACATGGTCGCAGGCGTTTCCGATGTTGAGTTGTCGCTGGCAGCGCCGCGCGAGTTCCGCGCGCGCTGACACGCTTTGACCCTTGCGCAGCGGCGCTATCGCGCCCTATTCCCGAACGGCAACGACAAAAATTGAGGATGCCGCACCATGGGAATGCAGGGCCAGCCGCTGCTTGTCACCAGCCTGATCGATCACGCCGCACGCGAACATGCGGAGCGCGAAATCATATCGCGATGGGCCGACGGGAGCATAACGCGATCCAACTGGGGCCAAGTTGGCGCCGACGCGCGGCGCTTTGCCGCCGCGATGGTGAAGCTGGGGATGAAGAAGGGCGACCGCATCGCGACGCTGGCGATGAACCACGGTCATCATCTGGTGAGCTGGTACGGCACCGCCGGGATGGGCGGCGTTCTGCATACGGTGAACCCGCGGCTGTTCGACGAACAGCTTGTTTATATCATCAACCACGCCGAGGACCGTGTCCTTTTCTTTGACGCGGCATTCCTTCCGATCGTCGAGCGGTTGCGCGACCAGCTGCCAACCGTCGAGCATTTCGTGCTGTTCGATGCGCCGGCACAGGGCGATTATAAATCCTACCGCGACCTGATCGCCGCTGCTGACGACGGCTTTCAATGGGTCGCCCTCGACGAGCGCGATCCCGTGGGGCTTTGCTACACCAGCGGCACGACGGGAAATCCCAAGGGCGTGCTTTACGAGCATCGCTCGAACGTCATTCACGCGATAACCGAAATTCAGCCCGACGCCTTTGACCTGTCGAGCCGCAGCGTAATCCTGCCGATCGTGCCGATGTTCCACGCGAACAGCTGGGGCATTCCCTTCGCCGCGGCAACCGTGGGGGCGAAGCTTGTTTTCTCGGCGACCAACGACGCGCAGACGCTGTGCGACCTGATGCATGCCGAAGGCGTGACCCACAGCGCGGGCGTGCCGACCGTCTGGCTCGCGATGTTCGCGCATATGGACGCGACCGGGATGGATTATGGCGCGCTGCATCACGTCATCATCGGTGGATCGGCGGCCCCCCGCGCGATGATCGAGCGCTTCATGAAAGCCGGCGTCTATGTCGGTCACGCCTGGGGGATGACCGAAACCAGCCCGATCGGGACGATGGGCAAGCGGCCGTGGAACTGGGATGCGCTAAGCTTTGATGAACAAGTCGACATCATCTCTCGCCAGGGGTGCCCGCCCTTCGGGGTCGAACTGCGCATCGTCGACGACGAGGGGGCGGAGCTGCCCCGCGACGGCCAGACGAGCGGGCGACTCCAGATTCGCGGGCCCTGGATCGTCCAGCGCTATTTCAAGGCCGACGCCGATGCGGCGGACAGCGATGGCTGGTTCGACACGGGCGACGTGTCGGTGATCCATCCCGACGGCGTCATGCAGATCACCGACCGCGCGAAGGACGTCATCAAGTCGGGCGGCGAATGGATCAGCTCGATCGAGCTGGAAAATGCCGCAGTCGGCGCGCCGGGCGTACAGGAAGCGGCGGCGGTCGGCGTCTATCATCCCAAATGGGACGAACGGCCGATCCTGCTGATCGTCAAGAAACCGGGCGCCGAGGTGAGCGAGACGAGCATCCTCGACTATCTGAAGGACAGGGTCGCCAAATGGTGGCTGCCCGACGAAGTCGTGTTCGTCGACGAGCTGCCCCACACCGCAACGGGCAAGATTTTGAAGCGGCAGATCCGCGATGATTACAAGGATTACAAGCTGAAGTCGCTGGCGGAGGCGTGACCACAGCGTCGCCCCCGCGAAGGCGGGGGCCGCTGGCTGTCTTGATCAAGCGTTGACGGTCTCAAACAGATCAACCCATTCCGGGTTGGCTTCGGAAATCAGTCGCAATTTCCACACCCGATTCCACTTCTTGAGGGCCTTCTCGCGGGAGATCGCTTCGTCGATGCGATCGAACCTCTCAGCATAAATCAGCCGCGTTAAGCCCCACCTTTTGCAGAACTCCGATCCTGTTCGGGCGCGATGAGCAGAAATCCGGACCGGCAAGTTGTCCGTCACGCCGATGTAAAGGACTCCCATTGGCTTGTTGGTCATGATGTAGGCATAGGCATTTCTCATCGACGGTCGCTCCATGACGTCGGCGGCCCCCGCCTTCGCGGGGGCGACGGGGTTTTCAGAACAGCTCCATCTGCCCGTCGCGTTCGGGCGTCTTGAACAGATCGCTGCGTAGCGGGGGGAAGCTGCGATCCATGCCCTGTTCGCGCGCGGCGCGCTTCACACGCGCGCGAATGAGCTGCGCCCAGACGCCCTGTCCCTTCATGCGCGTGAAAAAACCGGGGTCGTTATCGCGCCCGCCGCGAATGTCCTGGACCATGTGCATCACCTTCGCCGCGCGGTCCGGATAATGCGCGTCGAGCCAGGCACGGAACAATGGCGCCACCTCGAACGGAAGGCGCATCAATATATAGGAGGCGCGGATCGCGCCCGCTTCCGCTGCGGCGGCCATGATCGCCTCAATCTCGTGATCGGTGATCGCCGGGATGATCGGCGAAATATTGACCTGTGTTGGCACCCCCGCGTCGATCAGCGTGCGGATCGCGGCAAGGCGGCGACGCGGGTGCGGCGCGCGCGGTTCGAGCGTTCGTGCGATGTGCGGATCAAGCGTCGTCACCGACACGGCGACGCCGACCAGATTGTCGCGGGCCATATCTGCAAGCAGGTCGATGTCACGCAGCACACGGTCGGACTTGGTCGTGATGATCAGCGGGTGCCGCGTTTCGGCGAGCACCTCGATCACCTCTCGCGTGATGCGCCATTCGCGCTCGATCGGCTGATAGCCGTCGGTGTTGGTGCCGATTGCGAGTGGAGCGGGATTGTAGCCGCGCTTCGCCAGTTCGTGCCGAAGGAGCCGCGCGGCGTCGGGTTTGGCGAACAGCCGGCTTTCGAAATCGAGCCCAGGCGACAGGTCGTGAAAAGCGTGCGTCGGACGCGCATAGCAATAGACGCATCCATGCTCGCACCCGCGATAGGGGTTGATCGAACGGTCGAAACCGATGTCGGGTGATGTGTTGCGCGCGATGATCGTCTTCGGATGCTCGACGGTTACGGTCGTCCGTAACTTGGGCGCTTCGCCGTCGATCTCCTCCGCCGCATCGAGCCAGTCGCCATCGGCGATGCGTTCGGCCGATCCGGTTCGTGTCGGGCGCAGATTTGTCGGCGCGCCGCGGCCGGCGACCGGGGGGAGGGGGGTGGCTGGTTCCACTTGGCGATGGTATCGCACCGCGCAGAACAAAGAAAGAACAATTGTATATCGTCACCCCGGCGAAGGCCGGGATGACGGAAGGGGAGGCTACTCCGTCAACCGCGGGATCAGCTCAACGAAATTGCAGGGCCTGTATCGGCTGTCGAGCTGGGTCGACAAAATGCCTTCCCATGCGTCGGTGACGGCTCCCGTCGAGCCCGGGAGCGCAAAGATATAGGTGCCGCGGGCGACGACCGCGCAGGCGCGCGACTGGATCGTCGACGTGCCGATCGTCTGGTAGCTGAGCCAGCGGAACAACTCGCCGAAGCCCGGAATATCCTTGCCGTCGAGGCGGTGGAGCGCTTCGGGCGTCACGTCGCGGCCGGTCAGACCGGTACCGCCGGTGGCAATCACGACGTCGACCTCAGGGTCGTCGATCCAGTTATGGAGACGCGAGACGATCAGGTCGGTCTCGTCCCTGATGATCGCGCGCGCGGCGAGAATATGTCCCGCGGCGGTGAGCAGTTCTTCGAGCTTGTCCCCCGAGCGATCGTCGGCGGCGTTGCGGCTGTCGGAAATCGTCAGCAGCGCAATGCGAACGGGCCTGAAGTCCAGGCTCGCGTCAATCGGCATCGGGAATACTGCCGGCCCAGCTCAGGCGCGTCCGATCCTTTCCATCGGGAAAGCGCGGCCATTTGCCCTGCGCAAGCGCGGCGCGGCTGTCGGAGGTTTTGCCCTGCTGCGCTTCGTACATCCAATAGTTGCGCAGCACGATACCCACATAGCCCCGCGTTTCCCAATAGGGGATCGATTCGATATAGAGGAGGGGATCGCCATTGTCGCGAATCTCGCTCTGCCAGCGGGCGACCGGAGCGGGCCCGGCGTTATAGGCGGCGATGACCTTGGGGAGCAGGCCGCCCGTTGCAGGTTCGCGGCTGAGATATTGAAGATAGCGCTGGCCGAGATCCATGTTGACCGCGGGCGTCTTGAGGTCGCCGAGCGCCGCGACCGCGCTATCCCAGCGCACGATGTCGCGTGCTGTGCCGGGACGCACCTGCATCAGGCCCGTTGCCCCGGCGCTGCTGACCGCCGTGCGCCGAAAGCGCGATTCCTGAAGCGTGTGGGCAAAAACGAGCGCCGGATCGACGCGCCAGCCGCCGCTCGGTTCCCATTTGGGCTGCGGATAGCGCGCCTGGATCGCGGGCTTGCGGCCGTGTGGAGTGTTATGCGCAAGGTAAAGCTGCGTTTCGGGCAGGCTGAGCGCGCCCGCCATCGCGATCAGCTCGTCATGCTGATCCGGGGCGCCGATGCGCGCCTGATGGCGGAGCGTTTCACCGGCATAATCTTCCTCGCCAAGTTCGGCCAGCGCCATGGCGAGCCGCACATTGGGCAGGCGCTGGAGTGTGCGCCACGCGCTGCGGTCGGCGCGAAGATTCTCGCGCTGGTTGTTCGCTTCGATCCCCAGCGTCTCGGCCGCGAGCAGGCCGTAGAGCGTTTCGTCGTTAGCGGCTGCGGAGCGGAGGCGCGACTGAACTGCGGTGGGTTCGCCCGCTGCGATCGCTGCGCGAGCGGCCCAATAATAGGCAGCGGCGCGCAGCTCGCTGTCGGGCGCTTCGCGCGAAACGCGGTCGAAAGCGGCGAGCGCAGTGCGATAGTCGTGGAGCCTCCACGCGGCGAGACCCTGGACCCAGGCGCCCTGGGTTCCCCAGGGGCCGCCGTCGGCGGTGCACGCGAGCGCAAGGCGGAGCGCGTTGCGGTCGTCATTCTCGATATAATAGGACCAGGCGACCTTTTGCCGCCATTCGGCGCGCGCTTGCGGACTGAGTTGGTCGACGACCGCGTTGAGCAAGGCCTCGGCGCCGGCCGGATCGTCGTTCTTAATGCGGTCGGGGATGGTGCTGGCAAGGCTCGCCGCAACGGGATCGCTGCTGACGGCATCGGCGCCAACGCGCCGCGGCGCACTGCCCGCCCAGGTGAGGCGCGCCTCGGTCGGCAGCGCCGGAATGTCGGTCGCGCCACGCTTTGCAGCGAGGCGACCGAGTTGCGCCGCCTGGGGAATGAACGGCGAGCGCGCAAGGATCGGCATGATGTCGGCGACTTCAGCACGCGGACTGTTCGCGGCGACGAGCAGCTCGGCGCGCAGAAAATCGGTGAGCGGGTCCGCGTCCGCGCCGTCAAGCAGCGCCTTGGCATCGCTCCACCGCGCGCCGCGGATCGCCGCCAGTATCTGTGTATAAAGCTGTTTCTGTTTCGCCGACAAAATGCTGGACACCGTTTGCGGCGTGCCGGCGAACGGAGGGTGATCGGCGTCGGCGGCGATGGCCGGCGCCGCGGCCAGGACCGCGGCGGTGGCGGCCAATGAAAAAAGGCTTCTGGTCATGATCGGCATCTCTCAACGTCCCCGGTTGAGCAGTTTCAGGCTATCCCACGCCGCCGCCTTCTGCGCCGCGCGGGCCAGCAGCATCGCAGGGTGGGCGACGGCTACCGTTTCCACCTTGTCGCCACCCTGGTTAATATCGAGTAACCTTCCGCGCGCATCGGGCAGCTCGGTCCCCGCCGCCATGCGCAGGATGTCGCTGCCGACGAGCAGCAATCGTTGCGGTGCCGCGAGACGAAGATGGTGTTCCAGCAGCCGTTCAAGCTCGGCCGCGGCGGCCGCATCGACCCGGCCGCCCGGCGGGCGCGTGACCGCAAGGCTGGCGACATAGCATTGGCTTTGATTAAGGCCGATCGCCTGCAACATTGCATCGAGCAGCTTGCCGGCCTGTCCCGCGAACAGCCGTGCTTCGCGCTGATCGTCGATTTCGGGCCATGCGGTGAGCAGCATCAGCCGCGCGCCTGCTTGCCCGGTGGGGAGCACGCGGCGTGCGTCCCACTGGCTGCCCGGAACGTCGGGGTGCGTCGCCAGCCAGCGCTGGAAATCGTCCCATTCGCCGGGAATGGACACCGGCCCCCTGGGTTCGGCATTCTGTTCGACTGGCTGGCGATGGAGCGCGGCGGGAAGCGGCGGCGGTTCCGCGGGTGCTTCAGCTGCGCGCTTCGGCCGCTTTGCCGCAGCGTCATTCGCGGGCGGGATGGCAAGCCACCCCGCGGGCTGTTCGCCGACGAGCGTGTCTACGCCCGCCAGCGACCACCAGTCGCAATAGCTTTCCGCCTGCAATGCCGAGTTTTGCCCGCCCATGAAAATGTTTGAAACAGGAGGTTGACGGGTGCGTCAATTGGCGGGCATCGCATTTCGTGACAGAATGAGCGCCGGACACGATGAATGATCGGCGCGGGGACGGCAGAAAGGGATTTGCGGTGAGCGAACGGGAATCGATGCCTTATGACGTGGTCATCGTCGGCGCGGGTCCGGCGGGGCTTTCGGCGGCGATCCGCCTAAAGCAGCTGGCGAACGAGGCGGGCAGCGAGCTGTCGGTTTGTATCCTGGAAAAAGGGTCCGAAGTCGGCGCGCATATCCTGTCGGGTGCGGTCATCGACCCCAAGTCGCTCGACGAGCTATTGCCCGAGTGGCGCGACATGGGCTGCCCGCTCGCCGAGGTGCCGGTCAACGACAACCAGCATTGGGTGCTGACCAAGAACAAGAAATTCAACCTCCCCGAGTTCATCTCGCCGGGCTTCATGCACAACACGGGCACCTATACCGGCAGCCTCGGCAATCTCTGCCGCTGGCTCGCCGAGCAGGCGGAGGGGCTGGGGGTCGAAATCTTCCCCGGTTTTGCGGCGGCGGAAATCCTCTATAACGATGATGGCTCGGTCAAAGGCGTCGCGACGGGCGATATGGGCATTGCGCGCGACGGAAGCCACAAGGGCGATTATGCCCCCGGGCTCGAACTTCACGCCAAATATACCTTCTTTGCCGAGGGCGTGCGCGGCCACCTCACCAAGATGCTCAAGCCGCAATTTGCGCTCGACGCCGATTGCGAGCCGCAGGTTTATGGCCTGGGCGTCAAGGAATTGTGGGACATCGACCCCGAACTTCATGCGCCGGGTCGCGTGATCCACACGCAGGGCTGGCCGCTCGATGAACATGCCAACGGCGGTGGTTTCCTCTATCATCAGGCGAACGGGCAGGTCGCGCTGGGTTTTGTGACCTGGCTCAACTATCGCAATCCGCACATCTCCCCCTTTCAGGAGATGCAGAAGTGGAAGACGCATCCCGAGATCGCGAAGATATTGAAGGGCGGCAAGCGCGTTTCCTATGGCGCGCGCGCGATCAGCGACGGTGGCTATCAGTCGGTGCCCAAGCTTGCCTTCCCCGGCGGCGCGCTGATCGGCGACAGCGCCGGTTTCCTGAATGTGCCGCGAATCAAGGGCACGCATACGTCGATGAAGTCGGGCATGATGGCGGCCGAGGCGGCTTTTGCCGCCGTAAGCGCAGGTCGCGCGGGCGACACGCTCGATGCCTATCAGGCGGCCTATGACGACAGCTGGGTCAAGAAGGAGCTCAGCGTCGTTCGCAACGTGCTGCCGCTCGTCGAAAAATGGGGCGATCTCGGCGGAACGATCCTGGCGGGCATCACGATGTGGGCCGAAACGCTCAAGATCAAAATGCCCTTCACCATGAAGCATCATCCGGACAATGAGACGCTTTATCGTGCCGACATGATGCCCAAACCCGATTATCCGAAGCCCGACGGCGTGCTGACGTTCGATCGCCTGTCGTCGGTGTTTCTGTCGAACACCAACCATGAAGAGGACCAGCCGGTCCACCTTCAGCTCAAGGATCCGTCGATCCCGGTCGAATATAATCTGCCGCTTTATGACGAACCCGCGCAGCGCTATTGCCCGGCGGGGGTCTATGAGATCGTCGGCGAGGAAGAGGGCGACCCGAAATTCGTCATCAACGCGCAGAATTGCGTCCATTGCAAGACGTGCGACATCAAGGACCCGACCCAGAATATCAACTGGGTCACTCCAGAAGGCGGCGGAGGCCCCAATTATCCGAATATGTAAGCCCGCCTGTCGCTTGCTCGCCGCCGGCGCGCTGGCGACAGCGGCGCCCGTGTCGGCTTCGGAAAGCGATGGAGCTACGCTCAACGCGCTGATCCGCGCCCGGCTGGCCGAAGAAAATGGGACGCCCGCGGCAGCGCTCTCGGCGCTGAATGTGGTGGCGAGCCTTGCGCCGGGGCTTCCGGGCGTACGCGGCCGGATGCTGGAACAGGCGATCGCGGCGGGCGATCTGGTGGCCGCGCGCAGCGCCGCGCAGCGATTGTGGAGCGCGGGGGATCTTCGTTTCGATGCCCAGCTCGTCCTGATCGTCGACGCGATGCGCCGGTCGGACTGGAAGGGCGCGCGCGCCTATCTCGCGGGGCGGCCTGACAAGACGGGAACCGACTCGATCGCACGCGTGATCGCGCCGACCTTTCAGGCGTGGATCGATGCCGGCGCGCGCAGTCGGCGGCCCGAGCGTCACCTGATCGATCCGACGCGCGGCGCGCGCCCCGAACCGGCGCTCGTTTTGCAGGCCGTCATGGTGCAGGCCGCCGCGGGGCGTTCGGCCGAAGCTGCGACCTTGGCGGACAGCATTACGCTCAGCGACCGGATGAGCCAGCTCGTCGGTCTGCGCGCCGCGGCAACGCTTGCGAAGGCAGGCGAGAGTGCGGCGGCCGAACGGCTCCGCCGCCGTATCGCGCTGGCCGCCGGGGAGCGCGAAGATCCCATGCTGCTCCTGCCCGACCAGCCGGTGACAAGCCCGCGCGCGGGGACCGCACAATGGCTCGGCCTGCTTGCCGACGGGCTCGCACGCACGCCCAATGGCAGCACGAAGCTGCCGCTGCTTTTCGCGCGTGCGGCCCACTGGCTGAACGATGACGATTGGACGGTGCGCGCGGCGCTGGTCGAGGCGCTGACGCGCGATGGCCAGAGCAAGGCGGCGGTGGCGCTGCTCGATACAAGCCGCGCCGCTCTGCCTGCGGTGCTGGCGATGCGGCAGGCCGAGCTCATCGCCGACAGCGGCGATCTCGCCGCCGCGCTCGGCCGCGCCGAGGCCGCCGCAAGGGGCGATGCCGCACGCAGCTTGCTCGTACGCCTTGCCGACCTGGCGCGGCGGTCGGGCGACCGCAAGGCGGCGGCAGGTGCTTATGAACGGCTTGAGGCTGCGCTGGACCAGGGCAAAGGCGACCATCCGCTGCGCAGCTCGCTGTTGCTGGCGCGCGCGGAGCTGAAGCTCCAGGCGGACGAATGGGATGCGGCGGTGCCGCTGATTGAACGCGCGGTGGCCTTGCAGCCCGACGATCCCACCGTCCTCAATTTCGCTGGTTACTCGGCGCTCGAACGGCGCAAGGATGTGAAGCAGTCGCTCGCGCGGATCGAGGCGGCATGGGCAAAGGCGCCGCAGAATGCCAGCATCACCGACTCGCTCGGCTGGGCCTATTTCCTGACCGGGCGCACCGACGATGCCGTCGAATTGCTCGAACGCGCGGAGCGGGGCGAGCCCGACAATCCGGTGATCGTCGAGCATCTGGGCGATGCCTATTGGCAGGCGGGCCGCAAGTTTCAGGCGCGCTACAGCTGGCGTGCGGCGGCTTTGCTGGCGGACGCCGACATGGCGACGCGGATCGAGGCGAAGCTGCGCGACGGCCTGACCCCCGCGACGGTGGCGCCGTGAGCGCCATCATGCGCGAAACGGGCTGGGCCAAGATCAACCTTGCGCTGCACGTCCGCGCGCGACGCCCCGATGGTTATCACGACATCGAAACGCTGTTTGCCTTCGTCGACGATGGCGACGCGATCGAAACCGTCGTTGCCGAGACCGACAGTCTGGTGATCGAAGGCGAGTTTGCCGACGGGCTGAGCGCCGGTTCGGACAATCTGGTGCTGCGCATCCTGACGCTTCTGCGCGGCCGCCATGGCGCCGACCGGGTCCCGCCGCTCGCGGTGCGCTTGATCAAGCGGCTTCCGGTGGCGGCCGGGATCGGCGGCGGATCGGCCGATGCGGCAGCAATGGCGCGGCTCATCCGCGAGCATTTCCTGCCCGAAGTCGGCGACGAGGCACTGGCTCGGCTGGTCGGTTCGCTCGGTGCCGACATCGCCGCGTGCGTGGCAAGCACAACCTGCCTTGGCACGGGCGCCGGGGAGGAATTGCACCCGGTCGCCGGGCTGCGGGTGGAAGGCACGCCGGTGCTGCTCGTCAACCCGCGCCAGCCGGTCGCGACCGGGCCGGTCTTTGCTGCATGGGACGGAATCGACCGCGGACCGCTCTATATCGGGACCGATCACCGCGCGCAGCTGATCGGCGCGCGCAACGATTTGCAGCGCCCGGCAACCGCGGCCTGCCCGGCAATCGCCGACTTACTTCTCGAACTCGGAGCCTTGCGGCCGTGGCTGGCGCGCATGTCGGGATCGGGTGCGACCTGTTTTGCGCTGTTCGATGCCGCGGCCGAGCGCGACGCGGCGGCCGCGGCGCTCGCGGCGCGGCATCCGGGCTGGTGGGTGATGACGGGAGCATTAAGGTGAGCGAAGCGTGGCGGCAGATCGGCGAGGCGCACGCGGGCGGCATATTGCTGATCGGCGACCATGCGTCGGCGCATGTGCCGGACGACATCGACCTGGGCATCGATCCCGCGCTGCTGTCGAACCATATTGCGATCGACATCGGCGTCGCGGAGGTCGCGGCGTTGCTCGTCGAACGCGGCGCGGTCGATGCGGCGATCCTTGGCGGCGTGTCCCGCCTTGTCGTCGACTGCAACCGCGACGAGGACGCGCCCGGCGTGCTCCCGATCGCCAGCGACGGCCACGCCGTGCCGGGCAATGCGCTGGACGATGCCGCGCGCGAGGCGCGGCTGGCGCGCTTTTTCCGGCCCTATCACGATCATATCGCGGCGACGGTTGCGGCGCATCGGCCCGCGATGATCCTGTCGCTCCACAGTTTCACGCCGTCGCTCGCGGCGCATCCCGATCAGGCGCGGCCGTGGCACGTCGGCGTGCTCTATAACGACGATGACCGGCTTGCCCCGGCAGCGATCGCCGCGCTGGAGGCCGAAGGGATGATCGTCGGCGATCAGCAGCCCTATTCGGGCAAGCTGCTCAACGCAACGATGAACCGCCACGCCGAGGCGAACGCGATACCCTATATCGGGATCGAGATGCGACAGGATCTGGTCAGCGATGCCGAGGGGCAGGCGCTGTTCGCCGAGCGGCTGGCGCGCATGTGTCACAGTCTGGCATTGAATATCGCGGAATAGGCGTGTAGAGGCGCTTTTCCTCGCCAAATTTTGAAATAAAATTATCAGGAACAATTAAAATGCCTTCTTATCGTTCGCGCACCACGACCCACGGCCGCAACATGGCCGGTGCGCGCGGCCTGTGGCGCGCGACGGGAATGAAGGACAGCGACTTCGGCAAGCCGATCATCGCCGTGGTCAACAGCTTTACCCAGTTCGTGCCGGGCCATGTCCACCTGAAAGACCTGGGCCAGATGGTCGCGCGCGAGATCGAGGCGGCGGGCGGGGTCGCCAAGGAATTCAACACGATCGCGGTCGATGATGGCATTGCGATGGGGCATGACGGAATGCTCTATTCACTGCCTTCGCGCGACCTGATCGCCGACAGCGTCGAATATATGGTCAACGCGCATTGCGCCGACGCGATGGTGTGCATCTCCAACTGCGACAAGATCACGCCGGGAATGCTGATGGCGGCGCTGCGCATCAATATCCCGGTCATCTTCGTTTCGGGCGGCCCGATGGAAGCGGGCAAGGTCGTGCTGAAAGGCAAGGAGGTCGCGCTCGATCTGGTTGACGCGATGGTGGCCGCGGCCGACGAAAGCTATACCGACGAAGAGGTCACGGCGATCGAACGCTCGGCGTGCCCGACCTGCGGATCATGCTCGGGCATGTTTACCGCTAATTCGATGAACTGCCTGACCGAAGCGCTGGGGCTGTCGCTGCCGGGCAATGGCTCGACGCTTGCGACGCACGCCGATCGGAAGGCGCTGTTCCTGCGCGCCGGACGGATGATCGTCGAAATGTGCCGCCGCTATTATGAAGAGGATGACGATCGCGTCCTGCCGCGCCGCATTGCGAGCTTTGAAGCATTTGAAAATGCGATGAGCCTCGACATCGCGATGGGGGGGTCGACCAACACCGTGCTCCACCTGCTCGCCGCAGCGCATGAGGCCGAGGTCGATTTCACGATGGAGGACATCGACAGGCTGTCGCGCCGCGTGCCCTGCCTGTCGAAAGTCGCCCCGGCCAAAAGCGACGTGCATATGGAGGACGTCCACCGCGCCGGCGGCATCATGGCGATCCTTGGCGAACTCGACCGCGCCGGACTGCTCCACGCGCACCTGCCCACAGTGCACAGCGCGACGCTGGGCGATGCGCTGAATAAATGGGACATCACGCGCACGAATGACCCCGACGTGCAAAAATTCTTCATGGCGGCACCGGGCGGCGTACCGACGCAGACGGCGTTCAGTCAGGAACGGCGCTGGGACAGCCTCGACCTCGACCGCGAGGCGGGGGTGATCCGCTCGGCATCCCATGCCTTCAGCAAGGATGGCGGGCTGGCGGTGCTGTCGGGCAATATCGCGCGCGATGGCTGTATCGTGAAGACCGCGGGGGTCGACGACAGCATTCTGAAATTCAGCGGCCCGGCAAAGGTGTTCGAAAGCCAGGACGCCGCGGTCGCGGGCATCCTGACCGGACAGGTCGTGGCGGGCGATGTCGTCGTCATCCGCTATGAAGGGCCGAAGGGCGGACCGGGGATGCAGGAAATGCTCTATCCGACCAGCTATCTCAAGTCGAAGGGGCTGGGGGCCGCGTGCGCGCTGATCACCGACGGGCGCTTTTCGGGCGGCACGTCGGGGCTGTCGATCGGCCATGTCTCGCCCGAGGCGGCGGAAGGCGGAGCGATTGGGCTGGTCGAGAATGGCGATATGATCGACATCGACATTCCGGCGCGTACGATCACGCTCGCCGTGGCCGACAGTGTGCTGGCCGAGCGCCGCGCGGCGATGGAAGCAAAAGGCGACGCCGCCTGGCAGCCCGCGAAACCCCGCCCGCGCAAGGTTTCGGTGGCGCTGCAGGCCTATGCTGCGATGACGACGAGCGCCGCGCGCGGCGCGGTGCGCGACCTGTCGCAGATCAAGGGCGGCAAGGGCTGATGCGCCGCTGGACCGCGCTGGCGTCGCTATGCGTGCTGGCGGGGTGCGGCGGCGCGCCTCAGGAAGCGGACGCGGTCAAACAAAAGGTCGAATGTGCGCTCGAGGGTGCCGAAGCCTTCGAACGCAGCTGCACAATCGAGGAAATGGACGGCGCCGACGGCGCTATCCTGGTCGTCGGGCGCAGCGATGTCGGCTACCGCCGTCTCCGGATCACGACCGACGGACGCGGCGTCGTGTCGGCCGACGGCTCCGAACCGGCAAAAGTTGCGATTGCCGGCGACAAGCTGATCGAAGTCACGATCGGGGGGGATCGATACCGGCTTCCCGCGAGCGTCGGCGCCACAGAATAATAGCCGCATCTTTTCCGTGCGCCGTGCTAATCATGGCACCATGTCCGTTCCCGCCGACGCCCCGATCCTGACCGCCGCCGCGATGCGCGAGGCCGAGGCGGCGTGCGCGGTGCAGGGAAGGTCGCTTTCAGACCTGATGGAGCTCGCGGGCGCGGCCGTTGCCGACACCGCCTGGCGGATCGCCGCGGGGGCACCGATCCTGATCCTGTGTGGCCCGGGCAACAATGGCGGCGACGGCTATGTCGCGGCACGACGGCTGACCGAACGTGGGGCATCGGTGCGCGTCGCGGCGCTGGGCGAACCCGCGACCGCGCTAGCAAAGGCTGCGCGGGCGCGGTGGAGCGGCCCCGTCGAAGCCCTTAATGGCCACCTAGCTGCGGCGCCTCTGATCGTCGATGCACTATTCGGCGCCGGCCTTTCGCGGCCCATCGCCGACGATATTGCAGTTGTTTTGGGACATTTTACGGACCGGCGCATCCTGGCGGTTGATGTGCCGAGCGGCGTCGACAGCGACGGGGGCACCGACTGGATGCCGCCGCTTCGCGCCGATGTGACGTTGGCGCTGGGGGCATTGAAGCCCGCGCACGTCCTGCTGCCGACCGCGCCCGCCTGCGGCCGCGTCCTGCTCGCGCCGATCGGCATAGGGGCGAACAAGGCGATGCGGACGCTGCCGAGGTCGCGCGAGACGAAACCGGAGGCTGCGGCGCACAAGTTTACGCGCGGGATGGTGCTGGTCTTTTCCGGGCCGATGCGCGGCGCCGCCGGCCTGACGGCCGCAGCGGCGCTGCGCGCGGGTGCGGGCTATGTCGTGCTCGACGGCAGCGAGCGCGCACCCTTTTCGGCGATCATTACCGAGAGTGACGAGAAGTTCGGCGAGCGGCTCGACGATCCGCGCGTTGGTGCCGTCGTGATCGGGCCGGGATTTCCGGCGGGCGACGAATTGCTGTTCGACGTCGAGGCGGCGCTCGATTCGGGCAAGCCGCTCGTGCTGGACGCCGCGGCGATCGATGCGGCGCTACCCCGCCTCTCAGAAACCCCGCGCAAGGCGATATTGACGCCGCACGAAGGCGAGTTCGCGCGCGCCTTTCCGCGACTTTACGGCAGCAAGGTCGACAAGGCCAAGGCCGCTGCGGCGCGGACGCGCGCGGTCGTCATCTACAAGGGGGCCGACACGGTGATCGCCGCCCCCGATGGCCGCGTGGTGGCCGCGTGGCCGGGCTGCCCCTGGCTCGCTACCGCCGGCACGGGCGACGTTCTTGCCGGGGCGTGCGGCGCGATGCTGGCGCGCGGCGGCGATGCCTTTGACGCGGCGGTGGCGGCGGTGGGCTGGCATATTGCGCGCGCCCGCGCTATCGGCCCCGGCCTTGTGGCCGACGATATGGTGAAAGACTGACGTGAGCGAAACCGCCCTGATTACCCGCATCGCTGCGCGCGGCGACGGCGTTACCGGCGATGGCCGCCATGTCGCGGGCGCGGTGCCGGGCGACCATGTGCGGGCCGACGGCATCCTGATCCCCGGCCCGAACCGCGCCGAACCCCTGTGCCGCCATTTCGGCAAATGCGGCGGCTGCCAGCTGCAGCATGTCGCTGAGGCGGCGCTGGCCGATTATGTGCGCGATCGCGTCGCGGGGGCGCTGGCGGCGCAGCAAGTAAGGGCGGGCGACATCCTGCCCGCGCAGCTGTCGCCGCCGCAGAGCCGTCGCCGCGCCGCGCTCACCGCGCTTCGCACAGGCAAGCAGGTCGCGATCGGTTTCAATGCGGCGCAGAGCAACCAGATCGTCGACATGCGCACGTGCCCGCTGTTGCACCCCGATCTGTTCGCGCTGGTTGCGCCGGTGCGCGAGCTGCTGGCGATGATCGCACCGCCGCGGCGGCCGGTGAAGGTCAAGATGCAGTTGCTCAACCAGGGGGCCGAACTGATTCTCGAAGGGGTCCGCGCCGAGGGACTCGACGCGGCGATGGCGCTTCAGGATTTCGCCGGAACGCATCGGCTGGCGCGCTTCGCGGTCGATCAGGGTGAGGGGCTGGAAATCCTGTGGCAGCCCGATCCGCCGACGATGAATTTCGGCGGCATCGCGGTCGAAGTGCCGCCTTTTGCCTTTCTGCAACCGACGGCGGCCGGAGAGGCAGCGCTTGTCGCGGAGGTCATGGAGAGCATCGGCGATGCCGCCGCGGTCGCCGACCTGTTCGCGGGCGTCGGCACCTTTGCGCTGTCGGTGCAGGCAGGGCGCAAAGTCTATGCGGCCGAGGGCGCGCGCGATGCGATCGCGGCGCTCGCCGGCGCGGCCAACCGCGCGCGCGCGCTGGTTGCGACCGAGCATCGCGACCTGTTCCGGCGTCCGCTGGTGCCCGCCGAGCTCGATCGATTCGGCGCCATCATCCTCGACCCGCCGCGCGCAGGTGCCGAGGAACAGGTGAAGCAACTCGCCGCGGCATCGGTTCCCGTGATCGCCTATGTCAGCTGCAATCCCGCAAGCTTTGCGCGCGACGCAAAGATACTCGTCGATGGCGGCTACCGCCTCAACCGGGTGCAGCCCGTCGGCCAGTTCCGCTGGTCGACCCATGTGGAACTGGCCGCGCGTTTCATCCGCTGATCGATGCTCAGTGCAGCACGAAACCCATGAAGGCATGGAGGCAGAGCGCGATCAGCGCGATGCTCGCGAGCGCAAACACCAGAAAACGCCACATCACGCGGTTGACCGTCACTTGAACGAGACTGTGCACGATACGCAGCGCGACATAGGCCCAGGCGATCTGCGCGTTGAGTCCGCCGCCCATGCCGCCCACCGCCAGCGCGATCGCGACGGCGTAGAACACGGTCGGCTGTTCCATCAGATGATTGTAATTATGCGCCTTCCACTGCACCTGCGGCGGCAGGACATTTTCCAGATTCTGTCCCGTTCCGCCGACCAGATTGGCCGTATCGATCTTTGCACGGCGCATCGCGGGAAGCCGCGTTGCGTACATCCAGACCCACATGATCATCGACCAGAGCGCCAGCGTCGCGACGGGGCCCAGTATGGCGTTATTGTCCATCACGGATCCTTTCAGCCCAGCGTCGCAATGACGGCGAGGATCGACAGCGCGAAGAGGCAGATCGTTGCCAGCGTGAAGATCGCGAAGCGCACCGGAATGCGGTTGACCGTCGATTGCCACAGGCTGTGGACGATGCGGAGCACGACATAGGCCCACGCCAGTCCGCGCGTCAGGTCGGTGTCCCCGCCTGACAGATGCAGGAATACAATGACGGCGTAAAAGATCGTCGGCTGTTCGCACAGATGCGTGTAATTATGCGATTTCCAGTTGGTTTGCGGCGGCAGCGCTTGCTCCAGATCGACACCGCGCCCGCCCGGCGCCGCCGTCTTGATGTCGATGCCGACCTTCGCCATCGCCGAAAAGCGCGTGGCGGCGACCCAGCCGAGCATGAGCACCGTCCAGAGCGCAAGGACCGCGCCGGGTGCAAGTAGACTATCTGACATGGCTTCCCCCCTCCATCAATGTGGCGCGATGCTACGCCAAGCGCGGCATTATGCAATGCCATCCTTCGCGTCGGCCAGCCGGGCGCGGATCGCGTCGCCGTCGCCATCGACGCGCGGCGCAAAGCCGAGGTCGCGCGGCGGCATCGCGCCATAGCGGACGGGCGGCTGCATTTCGTGAAATGCGCCGACATCGGGATGGGTCCGGCGGCGGAAAAATCCCGTTGCGGCGAAATGGGGGTCGTTCGTGATGTCGTCGAGGTCGCGCGCCGCCATCGCGGGAATGTCGTTCACGGCGAACAGCGCGAGCCATTCGGCGGTCGTCTTTGCGGGCGTCTTGCGCGCAATTTCAGCGTAGATCAGCGGCATATGCCGTCCCTCCTCCTTCGCGGCGGCAAACTCGGCCGTTTCGAGCAGCGCGCTACTGCCGAGCAGCGCCATCAGTCGGGCGGTGGATTCGGGCGTATAGGGAACGATCGCGACATAGCCGTCGCGGGTCGGGAAGGGCTGGCGCGTCGGGTCGAGCTGGCGCGGATAGCCCGCGGCGCCGAGCGGCGGGTCGAGCGCGGCATCGCGCAGATGCTCGGTCAGCATGAAGGCGCTGAAACATTCGAACATCGGCACCTCGACCGCCTGACCCTCGCCGGTCCGCAGCTTGTGGATCAGCGCCGCGAGGATCGCCTGCGCGCCGAATTGTCCTGCGACCTTGTCGGCGATCAGCGACGGAAAATATCGCGGCCGCGGGTCGCCGTCGACGCGCGGGAGCAGGCTGGTGGTGCCGCTCGCCGCCTGGATGACATCGTCATAGGCCTGAAGGTCGGCATAGGGGCCGTCCTGTGCGAAGCCGGTGCCGTGGACATAGATGATATCGGGTTTGAGAGCCCGGCACGCCGCGTAGTCGAACCCCAGCTTGGCGATCGCCTTGCCACGGATATTGTGAAAAAAGACGTCGGCGGTGGCGATGAGTTCGCGGAGCACCGCCGCATCCTCCGCGCTCTTCAGGTCGAGCGCGATCGATTGCTTTCCGCGGTTCACGGTAAGGTGGATCGACCCCATCGTCGGGTCGGGAACGCCGCTTCCCAGATAGCGCGAGATGTCGCCCACGCCCGGCGTTTCGACCTTGATCACCTCGGCTCCCAGATCGGCCAGCATCTGCGTCGCGTAGGGGCCGAAAATAACGGTCGTCAGATCGATGATGCGAATGCCGGACAGCATGGACATGGCCTCTCCTTCTTTATCGCCGCGCACGATAGACGCATTGCAAAGTGAAACGGAAGAGGCTTTGCGCCTGGCGTTTCAGACAGCGGCGACCGCTTTGGTGTCGCCGTCTGCGCCATCGGCATAGGCTGCCGAAATGCGGCGATAGGATTTCGAGGCGAAGGCGGCGAGCGTCGCGAGCACGCCGAGCAGGCCCGCGATCGAAAAGACGATCGCGATGCCGCGCTCCGGCCCGCGCCCGTACCAGTCGCCGATAGCCGCCGCTCCGGCGCCGTCGGTCATCAGCGGCACAAAAATGAACTGCGTGACCGGCGCGATCAGAAAGGCGGTGAAGGGCGAGGCTGCCTGCTCGACCGACTGGGCAAAGCCGAATACGCGTCCCTGCCGTTCGAGGGGAACGACCTTTTGCAGCGTCGTCTGCTCGGCAGCCTCGGCATAGGGGCCCAGGAACATCCAGACAAAGCAGCCGAAGCTGAGCAGCAGGATCGACGACTGAATGGTGAAAAAGGCTGCAACCGACCATGTCACCAGATTGACCGCGAGCAATGTGCGGACGGGATTGGCGCCGAGCCCGGTGCGCGCGATGACGATGCCGCTGAGGATGAAGGCGCAGGAAATGGCCGCCCAGAGCAGGCCCCATTCCTCCACCTTCATCAACGACAGGCCATAGGCGTCCATCAACGCCATGAACACGCCGCCGAGCAGGTTGTTGAACGCCGCGAACAGGATCAGCGCGAACAGGCCGGGAATGCCGCGCACGACGCGGAAGGTTCCTGCCAGATCGACGCGGCGCACCCGCTCGTCCGCTTCGGCCGGGCGCGGTTCGTCGACCGTAACGAACAGCAGGTCGATCGCCGCCACCAGCGACAGGAGGATCGCAAAAATCAGCGTCGCGACCATCCCGCCCCAGGCAACCAGAAAACCGCTGATCGCCGAAGTGGTCAGAAAGCCGATGCCGCTCACCATCCCCACAAGCCCGTTCGCCTTGTCGCGCCGTTCCGCGGGGACCAATATGGTCACAAGCGTCGGCAGCGCGATCATGCGGATATTGCCGACGATTACCCCCAACATCGTCAGCAGGACAAACAGCCAGAGCATGATGCTGTCTGTTCGCGCGTCGCGGATGTCGGGATCGAACGCATAGCCGGCGAGCGCGACCGCATAGAGCGCGAGCGAGGCGAGGCTGGAGAAGAGCATCATGCGCCGTTTGCCATGATGATCGACCAGACTGCCGAACCAGATCCCCAGCATCGCGGTCAGCACCAGATAGATGCCCGCAATCATCCCTGTCGCGAATACCGACTGGGTTTCGAGGAAGGTCCAGAAGGTCAGCGCGAACCACACCGTGAAATTGGTGATGTTGGCGACAAGGTTGTTGGCGAGGAGATGATGAAAGGGCTGCATGGGCGGCGCAATCTAGCGCCGAGAACTCCCGATACCAGCCTGGAGAATAACGTCATCCCGGCGAAGGCCGGGATCTCGGCGAGGCGTCATTCTGCACCGGCGAGATCCCGGCCTTCGCGGGGATGACGATTGAAACGAGGCGGACGGTACCAGTTTTGGCCGCCCAATCAGAACAGCTTGGTTACCGTCGCGCTGCGGCGTTCCTGTTCGATTTCGCCGGTATAGAGGCTCGTCATCGGCTCGTCGCTGACGACATGCGTTTCGTCGGCGCCGAAGCCGTTGAACTTGGTCCGCATCGCGCAGCCATAGGCGCCGAGCATCCCGATTTCGATGAAATCGCCGGCCTTGATGTCGGCAGGCAGATAGAAGGGGCCCGCCATATGGTCGAGATCGTCGCACGTCGGACCGTAAAAGCTGAACGGCACCAGCTCGGTATCGCGTTCGGCGTCGCCCTGCAGCACGACAGGAAAGCGCCAGCCGACGTGCGCGGCGTCGAACAGCGCGCCGTAAGCGCCGTCGTTGATGTAGAGCTCCTCGCCGCGGCGCTTTTCGACGCGAACGATCAGCGAGCTATATTCGGCCGACAGCGCGCGGCCCGGTTCGCACCAGAGTTCCGCCGAATAGCTGATCGGAAGGCTTTCGAAGCTGCGGTGGATCGTATCGAAATAGGCGTCGAGCGGCGGCGGCTCCATGCCCGGATAGGAGGAGGGAAAGCCTCCGCCCACATCGATGATGTCGACCGTGACCGACGCGGCGACAATCGCGGCGCGGACGCGCTCCATCGCTTGTGCATAGGCATGCGGCGTCATCGCCTGGCTGCCGACGTGGAAGCAGATGCCGAGCGCGTCGGCGGCCTGGCGCGTCGCCATCAGCAGCTCGGCGACATCCTCGGGCTCGGCACCGAATTTGGCGGCGAGGCTGAGCTTCGAATGGTCCGACGACACGCGCAGGCGCACGAGCAGATTCAGATCCTGTGCCCCCTCGGTCGCGCGCACGATCTTTTCGAGTTCGTCGAGCGTGTCGAGCGAGAAGGTGCGTACACCATGTTTCCAATAGGCTTCGGAAATCGCTTCCTCAGCCTTCACCGGATGCATGAAGCAGAGCGTCGCTTGCGGCAGCGTGCGCGCGACAAGACGCACCTCGGCGATCGAGGCGACGTCATAATGGGTGACGCCCGAATCCCACAGCACGCGCAGCAGGTCAGGCGACGGATTCGCCTTTACCGCATACATGGTGGTGCCGGGAAATCGCTCGATGAAGAAACGCGCTGCGCGCCGCGCGGCATGCGGGCGGACAAGCGTAACAGGTTCGACCGGCGAAAGTGCCTGAATCAGCCCGTGGGCGCTATGATGCTGGTGCAATGCAAGGGACCCCCAAAGGTAAAGTGAAACATCCAAGGCTGCCTTGCGGTTATTGGAAGTCCCCCTGGGGCAGCGGTGGCGCATATATGGCGGGGGGTCCGGGCTGTAAAGACCCTTGGACGCAATTTTGTAACGTGGCAGCGGCAGGCGGGGCGAACCGGGGCAGCGGTGCGGCGGCGCGAGACAGGCGGAAGCAAGGCCGCTAGATTGCGCCATCAAAGATCCTGAAAGGACGTGCCCATGGTCTCCCGCGCCGACGTCAATCATAGCTTTTCCGACGCCGAGCTCGACGAGCTTTGCGGCTTTGGAACCGTCGAATCGTACAAGGCAGGGGATCTGATCATCGCCGAAGGCGCGGTGGCGCCCGATTGCATCGTCACGCTGTCGGGGCACACCGACATTTTTGCGTCGACCGACGAAGGGCGCAAGCGCGTTGGCTGGATGGAGCGCGGACAATTTGCGGGCGACCTGTCGGTGCTGACGGGACAGCGCCATCTTTCGCGCGTCGAAATGGGAGCCGATGGCGAAATATTACGGATCGCACATAGCGATTTTCAGCGGTTGATCGCGGGCAATTCGCATTATTCCGACATTTTTGTGCGCGTGCTGTCGGCGCGCCGCGAGTTCAGCAACCAGCGCGGATTCGCCGTGACGATCGTGATCGGCGCGGCGCTCGACCGCAGCGTCTATGCACTCCGCGACCTGCTCGCCAAACATGGCGTCGCGCATCGCTGGTTCGACCCCGCCGACGGGCCGGTGCCGACGCATCTGCTTGCCGAGCGGGGCGTTGCGGAGGAGCAACTGCCCGTCGTGATACTCGGCGCGGCCGACCTGCTCGTCCAGCCGACTCCCGAGATGTTGGCCGCGGCGCTCGGCCTTGACCTGCTCCCCGATGGCGCAACAGCCGACGTGATCGTCGTTGGCAGCGGGCCGGGCGGGCTCGCGGCGGCGGTCTATGCGGCATCCGAAGGGCTGACGGTCATCGCGCTCGATGCCCACGCGCCGGGCGGACAAGCGGGCACCTCGTCGAAAATTGAAAATTACCTTGGCTTTCCGACCGGCATTTCCGGCAACGAACTCGCCCGCCGCGCGACGGTGCAGGCGCAGAAATTCGGCGCACGAATCGCCGCACCAGTGCGCGCGGCGTCGATTGCACCCGACAAGGACGCCTATTGCCTCCATCTTGCCGACGGGCGCAAACTGCGCTCGCGCGCTGTGGTGGTTGCCTCGGGCGCGCAATATCAGCGCCTCCCGATCGAGGGGATAGAGGCCTATGAAGGCCGGGGAATCTATTATGGCGCGACGCCGATGGAGGCGCAGCTTTGCAGCGATGCCGAGGTTGCGGTCGTCGGGTCGGGCAATTCGGCCGGGCAGGGCGCGATCTATCTCGCGAGTGTCGCCAGGAAGGTTTACGTGATCTTTCGCCGCAAAAGCCTGCGCGAAACGATGTCGGAATATCTGGTCAAGCGATTGGAAGAGCATCCGAATATCGAGATTATCGCGTCGACCGACGTTGTGGCGCTGCACGGCGAGGACAGCCTCGATGCACTGACCTATCGCTGCCGCGAGACGGGGGCCGAGGGGCATTGCGAATGCCGCTTCCTGTTCCTCTTCCTCGGCGCCACGCCGAACACCGGCTGGTTGCCAAGCGAAATGGTGTGCGATGAGCGCGGTTTCGTAAAGACGGGCACCGACATTGCGCCCGTCGAGCTGGTCCGGGCGGGCTGGTCGCTCGACCGTATGCCGACGCGTTATGAAACCAGCTGGCCGCGCATTTACGCCGTTGGCGACGTACGCAAGGGGTCGGTGAAGCGTGTCGCTTCATCGGTCGGAGAGGGATCGGTCGTGGTGAGCGACATTCACCAGGCGCTGGCGGAAATAATAGCTGTCGCTGTTTAGTCGTCATCCCGGCGAAGGCCGGGATGACGGTACCAGGTCAGATCACCCCAGCCGCGTCTTGAAATCCTCATATCCGAATTCGCGGATCAGCTTGAGGTCGTCGCTCTCGCTGTCCCACAGCCAGATCGACGGCAGCGGCACGCCGTTGAATGTGTTGGTCTTGACCATCGAATAATGCGCCTGGTCGAGAAACGCGAAGCGCTGGCCGATGCGCGGCCCGCCGGGCAGGCGATAGTCGCCGATCACGTCGCCGGCGAGGCATGATGGGCCGCCGAGCCGGGTGGGAGCGCCTTCGCTCGCTTCACCCAGCATCGCGGGGCGGTAGGGCGCTTCGATCACGTCGGGCATGTGGCAGGTCGCCGAAATGTCGGTGATGCCGATGCTCATGCCGTTGTGGAAGAGGTCGAGGACCTCGCCGACGAGGATGCCTGCGTCGAGCGCGATCGCTTCGCCCGGTTCGATCATCACGTCGCAATCGGTCGCGGCGCGCACCTGTTTCAAAAAGGCGATCAGATCATCGACCTGATAATCGGCGCGCGTGACATGGTGGCCACCGCCGAAGTTGATCCATTTGAGCCCGCTGAAAAAGGGGCGCAGCATCGCCTGCACTGCGCTCCAGGTGCGTTCGAGCGGTGGGAAGTCCTGTTCGCACAGGCTGTGCATATGCACACCGTCGACGCCCTCCATATGTTCGGGAAGCAACTGGGTGATCGGAAACCCCAACCGGCTGCACGGCGCCGCCGGGTCATATTTGGCGACGTCGCCTTCGCTGTGCATCGGATTGATGCGCAGGCCGACATCGAACGTCTCGCCGCGCGCGCGAAGATCGTCGAGCAACGGCCGAAACCGCGCGATCTGGCCGGGCGAGTTGAAGATCAGATGGTCGGAGAGGCGCGCGATTTCGGGGAGGTCGGCTTCCTTGTAACCGGCGCAATAGGTCGCAACTTCCTTGTCCCCATGGCGACCGCCATATTCGCCGCGGCCAAGCTTGGCTTCGTAGAGCCCCGACGCACAGACGCCGTCGAGATAGTCCGCGACCGTCGATCCCAGCGACCACATGGAAAAGGCTTTCAGAGCCGCGAGAACGCGCGCGCCCGATGCGTCGCCGATCCGCCGCAGCACGGCAAGATTCGCGCGAACCTTGGCAGCGTCGACGACAAAGGCGGGGGAGGGGACGCGGCTCAGGTCGAAGCGGGCAAAGGCTCCGGGGTCGCCGGCACGGGTTTCCATGGCGTGTGATTTCCTGTCAGACCGTGGCGGTCGCGTGAAGACGAAATATGCCTCCGCCGCGGTCGATTCCAGCCAGCGAGAGGATTCGTGGGCAGCCGCTCATCGAGCCCGAGGACCACGAACGCAGCGAATATGATCGGCGTGGGCACGCGTTGCAAGCATTTGCATCGGCGCAGCGCGCGGTTCAGTCAGGTGACTGCGCAAGCGGCAGCACTTCACGGACCAGCGCGGCGAAAAAATGGCCCGGCTCTTCGACCATCGGCATATGCGCCGAATGTTCGAGCCAGACGAGCGATTTTGAGGGGGCTTCAAGCGTGTCGAGCCATGCCGCGGCGATCGGCGAGGGTGTCGTATAGTCGTGGCGTCCGAGCAGGAAAACCACGGGGATTTCGAGCTTTCGGATCGGTTTGAAACTCATGTCGGCGAGTTGGGGCCAGACGGTCGAGACGGAAAAGGCGCTGCCCCTGCCCCATGCCTTGACGTCGTCGGGGCCATATTCGGGCGACAGCAGCGGGGTCTGGAAATAAAGCTTCAGGTCGGGCTTATTGTACATCAGCGATCCATAGGGCATCGCATATTTGCGCCAGCCGTCGGCTTTGGCGATGGTGAAATCGCCTTGCGGATAGGGCGCCAGCGCATCGATGGCGGCGACCGCCTCGGTGTTCCCATCCGCCAGCGCCTTGGCGCGCGTCCACGCCATGCCGAGTTTTTCGCCCTCGCGAAAATCGATGCCCTGGCCGACGCCGACATAGGCGTACAGCAGGTCGGGGCGTTTGATCGCGACCGACAGGCCGACGACCGAACCCCAGCTGTGGCCCAGCAGCACGACCTTTTTCTTTCCAAAACGCTTTTGCAGATGCTCGATCAGTTCGATCGCATCGTCGCGGTAGCGATCGGGAGTCATCGTCGGCGCGAGTGCCGCAGGGTCGTTCAGCGGATAAGAACGACCGGCACCGCGCTGGTCATATTGGACGACGGTGAAGACATCCTCCCACGGCCGCTGAAAGGCCCAGGCAAAGGGCATTTCGACCGCCCCCGGACCGCCGTGGACAAAGAGCAGGATCGGATTGTCGCGGTCGGTGCCGCGCACGTTCACCACCTGCCGTGCCCCGCCCAGCGTGACCTCGAACGTCTCCTGAACGCCGTTTGGCGTCACGATCTTGCCGATGTCGGCGACAATCGCGCGCGCGGGGGCGAAAGGGTCTTCATTCTGCGCGGCGGCAGGGGTGGCGAGGGCAAGCGCCGCCAGGGTTGCGAAGGGATATCTCATGGGGCGTCCTTGCAGCTACTGACCAATAAAAAGCCGTTCGCCCTGGGCCTGTCGAAGGGCCGTTCTTCCTTGGCTAAAGAGAAGAACGGTGCTTCGACAAGCTCAGGACAAACGGCATAGAAGTTGGCGCGAGAGTTAAAAGTCCAGCGGCGCGTCCAGTTCCTTCATCTGCCACGGCAGACCGTGCTTCATCAGCATATCCATGAAGGGATCGGGATCCATCTGTTCCATGTTGAACACGCCGTCGCCGCTCCAGGTGCCCGTCACCATCATCGCTGCGCCGATCATCGCGGGAACGCCGGTGGTGTAGCTGACCGCCTGATTGCCCGTTTCGGCATAAGCGTCCTCATGGTCGCAGATGTTATAGAGATAGAGCGTCTTTTCCTGACCGTCCTTGCCCAGCCCGGTCGCGATGACGCCGATGTTGGTCTTGCCCTTCGTCGTTTCACCCAGGCTCGACGGTTCGGGCAGCACGGCCTTCAGGAATTGCAGCGGGATGATTTCCTTGCCCTCGTAAATCACGGGGTCGATACGCGTCATCCCGACATTCTGGAGCACGGTAAGGTGCTGGATATAGGCATCGCCGAAGGTCATCCAGAAACGGATGCGCTTGATTTCGGGGAGGTGGGTTTTCAGGCTTTCGATCTCCTCATGGTACATGAGGTACATATTCTTCGGGCCCACTTCCTCGAAATCGAAGGACTGCTTCACCGACATCGGCGGCGTTTCGACCCAATCGCCATTTTCCCAATGACGCGCGACCGCGGTGACTTCGCGGATATTGATTTCGGGGTTGAAGTTGGTCGCAAAATGCTGGCCATGATCGCCGCCGTTGCAATCGAGAATGTCGAGCGTGTCGATGCGCTCGAAATGATGTTTGCGAAGCCAGGTCGTGAAAACGCTGGTGACGCCGGGATCGAATCCCGATCCGAGCAGCGCCATCAGCCCCGCTTCCTTGAAACGGTCCTGATACGCCCATTGCCAGTGATATTCGAACTTCGCCTCGTCGCGCGGCTCGTAGTTGGCGGTGTCGAGATAATGGGCGCCGGTCGACAGGCACGCCTCCATGATCGTCAGGTCCTGATAGGGGAGGGCGAGATTCACCACGTGCGTCGCGCCAACCGATCGGATCAGCGCCGCAGTCGCGTCGATATGGTCGGCATCGACTTCGGCGGTCTTGATCGTGACGCCAGTGCGCTTCTTCACCGAATCGGCGATGGCGTCGCATTTGAACTTGCGCCGGCTGGCGAGCGTGACGTCGGGAAAGATGTCGGGGTTCATCGCCATTTTATGCACCGCGACCGAACCGACGCCGCCTGCGCCGATCACCAGAACCTTGCTCATCGAAAAATCTCCTGTCGCGGACGCTTGCCGCCTTGTCTTGTATGCCCGGCCCTATAGGACGAAGCCATGACAGAACAAAGCCCCGATCCCTTGCTGGACCCGACCCGCGCGCCGACGCGTGCGGGCGTCGAACGCGCTGCGGCCAAAGTCGCTGCATTGCTGCCGCAGACCCCGTTGCTGCCGCTCGATATCGACGGGCGCACCATCTGGTGCAAGGCCGAATGCCTGCAACCCGTTGGCGCCTTCAAGATTCGCGGCGCCTGGCACCGGCTGACCGACCTCACGCCCGCAGAGGTTGCCAGGGGCGTCGTCGGCGTGTCGAGCGGCAATCACGCGCAGGGCGTGGCATGGGCGGCAAAGCGGCTGGGGATCAAGGCGACGATCGTGATGCCGAGCAATGCACCCGCGATGAAGCTTGCGGCGACGCGCAAGCTGGGGGCCGAGGTCGTGCTTTACGACCGCGTCGCCGAATCGCGCGATGCGGTCGCCGCCGAACTGCTCGCACAGAGCGGCGGAACGCTGGTACATGCCTATGGCGACCCGTGGATCATCGAGGGACAGGGTAGCGCAGGGATCGAGGCGGCCGCGCAAATGAAGGCGCGCGGACTAGACGGTCCCGACAAGGTGATCGCCTGCTGCGGTGGCGGCGGCTTGACGGCCGGGCTTGCGCTCGCCTGTCCCGAGGCCGAGATCGTGGCGGTCGAGCCCGAAGGATGGGACGATGTGACGCGCAGCCTTGCCGCGGGCGAAATTCTGAGCGTCGACGACATGGCCTATCCCACCGAATGCGACGCGTTACAAACGCCCGAGACATGGCCGATCAACTTCGCCGTTCTGCGCGCCCGCGGCGTGACGGGCGCTGTTGTGACACGCGGCGAGGTGCGCGACGCCATGCGTCTGGCGTTCGAAAGGCTGCACCTTGTCGTCGAGCCTGGGGGGGCGGTGGCGCTTGCGGCCGTACTCGCCGGAAAAGTGAGCGCGACCGATGCAACGCTCGTCACCCTGTCGGGCGGCAATGTCGATCCGCTGAAATTTGCGGAGATCATCACCGAATAGCCGGCGGAAACTTATCCGTAGGCGTGCGTTTGGACGGCAAAGGAGAAGCAGGATGCAGAAAAGCGTGATTCTGATGAGCGCGGCGGCGCTTGTGCTGCTGGCAGGCTGTGAAAAGGCCGAAGCGCCCGCACCGGCACCCGCGGAGGCGACGACAGCCGATGTCTCGGCCGGGGGCGCTCCGGCGACGGCATCCGATCAGGCGGGAGCGCATCGCTTTGCCAATTGGGCCGGAAAATGGATGGGTGTGGAAGGGATGTACGCTGCAATCACCCTCGCCGAGCCCGGCAAATATAAGCTGGAGATGCAGTCGGATCTGGACACAAAGGGGACCTACGACGGCAAGGACAGCGAAGAAGGCATCCTGTTCACGCGGGGTACGGAGGAGTTGAGCCTGCGGCCTGGCAGCGGCGAGGCGACCGGCCTTAAATATCTTGCGGGCAAGAAGGACTGCCTGATCGTCAAGCAGGGCGAAGGTTATTGCCGCGACTGAACGGTGACGGCGATCGGTACCGTGGCGGCAGCGCATTTTTGACGCTGTCGCCGATTTGTCATCGAACCGACGCGGGAATCGCAACAAATGCTGTCATGTGGACCCCGGATCCATCGTTTCCGGAAGAGCATGACATATGGCAAGCCAGCCCAATCGCAAAATTGCCGCCGCCGTTGTCCGCGAGGGTGCCGAGCGCAAGCAGCGCCTGCTCGACCGCGCCTTTGCGCTGGCGTTCAAGGGCCTCGTCTATGCGCAGATTTGGGAAGACCCGCTCGTCGACATGGAGGCCCTGGCGATCGAGCCCGGCAACCGGATCGCAACGATCGCGAGCGGCGGCTGCAACCTATTGTCTTACCTTACCGCCGACCCTGCCGAAATCGTCGCGGTCGACCTCAACACCGCGCATGTCGCGCTCAGCAATCTGAAGCGGGTCGCGGTCCAACGCCTGCCCGACTATTTGAGTTTCCGTCGCTTTTTTGCCGATGCCGACAGCGGCGCAAACATCGCCGATTATCGCATCTTTGTCCGGCCCCACCTCGACGACCACAGCCGCCGCTATTGGGAAGGCCGCGATCTCGCGGGGCGCCGCCGCATCAACGGCTTTGCCCATGGTCTTTACAAGCGGGGACTTCTCGGCAGCTTCATCGGTCTTGCGCATCTGGTAGCGCGGCTGCACCGGATCGATCCCAAGGAATTTCTCGCCGCCCGAACGATCGAGGAGCAACGCGCGATCTTCGAGGAGAAATTCGCGCCCTTCTTTGACCGCAAGTTCATCCGCTGGATCACTGACCAACGCTCGTCGCTTTTCGGTCTGGGCATTCCGCCGGCGCAATATGATGCGCTTGCCGCGGGAAAGCCGATGGCCGACGTCCTCCGCGCGCGGCTCGAAAAACTCGCCTGCGACTTTCCGCTTCAGGAAAATTATTTCGCCTGGCAGGCGTTCGGGCGCGGTTATGGCAAGGGGATCGCGGTGCCGCTGCCGCCCTATTTGCAGGCCGCAAATTATCCGACGGTCAAGGCGCGCGCCGAGCGGGTGACGATGCTCCACGCGAATATGACCGACATGCTGGCGGGAAGCGATGCCGCGAGCTTCGACCGCTATATCTTCCTCGATGCGCAGGACTGGATGACCGACGCGCAGCTCGCGGCGCTATGGAGCGAAGTGACGCGCACCGCGCGGCCCGGCGCGCGCGTGCTCTTTCGAACGGCGGCGGAACCGAGCCTGTTGCCGGGGCGGCTTCCCGACGACCTGCTCGGCCGGTGGGATTATCGCGTCGAAGCTTCGCTCGACTATACGCGCCGCGATCGTTCGGCGATCTATGGCGGCGTGCATCTTTATGTCCTGAAAGGCTGATGGGTGCGCGAAGGAATGGGACATGGCGCGCAGATGGATCGCGTCTATCGCGGACAGCGGCATATCTATGACCTTACCCGCAAATATTATCTGCTCGGCCGCGATCGGCTGATCGACGAACTGGCGCCGCCGGTCGGCGGACGCATTCTCGAAATCGGCTGCGGGACGGGGCGCAACCTGATTGCCGCCGCGCGCTGCTGGCCCGGCGCGCGCCTCTATGGCATCGATATTTCGGGCGAGATGTTGAAGAGCGCGCGAGCGTCGATTGCCCGGGCGGGCCTTTCGAGGCGGATCAGCGTGGCCCAGGCCGATGCGACGGGCTTCGATCCCGAGCGCCTGTTCGGGATCGGCCCGTTCGACCGCATTTTTCAAAGCTATACGCTGTCGATGATCCCCGACTGGCCGGGGTCGATGCGCGAAGCGGTGCGGCACTTGCCGCCCCACGGATCGCTCCACATCGTCGATTTCGGCCAGCAGGAGGAATTGCCCGGATGGTGGCGCGCCGCGCTGCACGGCTGGCTCGCCCGCTTTCATGTCGAACCGCGCGCAACGCTGATCGAAACGGCGCGTGACATCGCGAACGAGGCGGGCGGGGCACTGTCCGTTACGCGCCTCTATCGCGGCTACGCCTGGTCGCTGCGGCTCGACAGGCGGCCGCGATAGGGTCAGGGCGCGGGGCGCGTCGCGCTGAACGAAAAGGCGACATCAACCGCCGCGGCGATGGCGTCGGTCGCCGCCCATTCGCCCTGACCGACTCCGAAGGCGGTGCGGTCGATCCGGGCGGTTCCGGCAACGCGCGCGCGATTGCCGTCGATATGCAGAGTGAAACCTACCCTTGCGGGGTTGGTTGCGCCGCGCAGGCCAAGCGTACCGCGCGCTTCATAACGGTCTCCGTCGAGATGGCGGATGTCGCGCGCGGTGAAGACCGCTTTCGGATGCGACCCCGTGTCGAAGAAATCGGCGCCCCTCAACGAATCGTCGCGCTGTCCGTCGCCCGTATCGACCGAGGAAAGGTCGACCGTGACGCGAATGCTTGACCTTGCCAGATCGTCGGGGCTGAAGCGGATGGCCGATTGCCAACGCTCAAAGCGACCTTCGATCCCTTCGCCGTTCCAGCGCGCCGTAAAGCCGAGCCGTCCGCCCGGCGCGACCGTCCAGCCGGCAAGCGGCTGAAGCTGCGCCTTCTTTGGTGCCTCGGCGGCGGTGGGCTCTTCGGATGTTTCGCCGGTTTCCGGCGTGTTCGTCTCGGCAGGGAATGGGGAGGGGGCAGTTGCGGGTGTCGCCGCCGTCGAAGCAGCCGGGCGCGCTGGCTCCGCGGAAGCCGCTTGCTCGCGGTCCGGATAGACCGCCGCGCCAACCGCAAAGGCGCCGCCAACCAGGGCCACCGCGATCAGGGTGTGCCCGGCGGCCCTGCCGCGCGCCCAAGGAAGCATCCGCTGAAGCTCGGGTTTGCCGAGCAGCCACTGATGGCGCAACGCGCCCGCGACATGCAGCACGAAGAGCGCGATCGCAAGCCACGCCATCGCGCCATGGATCGCTTCGGCCGGTTCATGCCAGCCGCGTCCGACGGGGAGATGCGGCCAGGGGATGATGCCGAAGATCAGCGTTGGAACCTTCATCTTTGCGGTCGATACCAACAGCCAGCCCGTGACTGGGCCGACGATCATCACTGCATAGAAAAGGCCGTGGACCAGCGCTGCGAGGCTGCGCGTCCACGCCGGTCCATCGGATACCGGCGGTCGCGGAAAAACGAAACGGACGGCAAGGCGCGCGACGCTCAACAGAAGGATGGCGATCCCCACCGACTTGTGGAGTTGATAGCGCGCGAAAAGTTCGGGGCTGTTATCGCCCTCGAGCGCCCAGCCGAGCGCAATCTGGAAAGCGAGCAGCAGGGCGATTAGCCAGTGTAGTGTTACCGCGGTGTAGCTGTAGCGTGGGGCGCCCATGCGAGGAGTTGGTAGCTCTTTGCAGGATTTGTACAAGTATCAAAAGGATTTGACATCCTTCGCTGCAGCGGACGCCGCACCGCGCGTCGTGGGTGGAAACGGTCTTGCCCGGGTTGGACCGGAAAACCGCTATCGACCGCTCAGGCCGCTTTGCGCATGTCGAGCCGGTCCCAGATTTCGACCAGCGCCTCGGTAAGCTCGCGCATCATCGCTTCGTCGTGCGCGGGGCCGGGCGTGAAGCGCAGGCGTTCGGTGCCGCGCGGCACGGTCGGGAAATTGATCGGCTGCACATAGACGCCATATTCGGCGAGCAGAATGTCGCTGATCTTCTTCGCGCGCACCGGGTCGCCGACCATCAGCGGGACGATATGCGTCGTCGAATCCATCACAGGCAGCCCCGCGTCACGGAAACACTGCTTCAGATAGGCCGCGGCCGCCTGTTGCGCGTCGCGCTCGACGCTCGACGCCTTCAGGTGCCGCACGCTGGCGAGCACGCCCGCGACGAGCACCGGCGACAGGCTGGTCGTAAAGATGAAGCCGGGCGCATAGGATCGGATCACGTCGATGATATTCTTTTCAGCGGCGATATAGCCGCCCATCACGCCGAAGGCCTTGCCCAGCGTGCCTTCGATGATGGTCACGCGATGCGCCGCTTCGTCGCGGTCGGTGATGCCGCCGCCGCGCGGGCCGTACATGCCGACGGCATGGACCTCGTCGCAATAGGTGAGCGCGTTGTGTTTTTCGGCGAGATCGCAGATTGCGTGGATCGGCGCGACATCGCCGTCCATCGAATAGACGCTTTCGAACGCGATCAGCTTGGCCGCTTCGGGATCGTCGGCGGCGAGCAATTCTTCGAGATGCGCAAGGTCATTGTGGCGCCACACGCGCTTTTCGCAGCCCGAATTGCGGATGCCCGCGATCATCGACGCGTGATTGAGCTCGTCCGAATAGATGATGCAGTTCGGCAGCAGCTTGCCAAGCGTGCCGAGCGTCGCTTCGTTCGAAATATAGCCCGATGTGAACAGCAGTGCGCCATCCTTGCCGTGCAGATCGGCAAGTTCATGTTCGAGATCGACATGGTAATGCGTGTTGCCGCCGATGTTGCGCGTGCCGCCCGATCCCGCGCCAACGTCGTGCAGCGCCTCTTCCATCGCCTCGATGACCTTCGGATGCTGGCCCATCGCGAGATAGTCGTTCGAGCACCAGACGGTGATCGGCTTTGGCCCATTGTGGCCGGCGAAGCAGCGCGCGTTCGGAAAGGCGCCCTTGTTGCGGAGGATGTCGATGAAGACGCGGTAGCGCCCTTCTTCGTGAAGGCGGTCGATCGCACGGGCGAAAATGTCGTTGTAATTCACGTGTCAGCCCCGCAGTCAGGTGCCAGTCAAATTTCGGGCGCCGCTCCCCCGGCGGCTGTTAACATCGGGGCCAATAACGCCGAAAGCGGTCGAAGGCCAGTGCGAACGATTCGCAGCACTGGGGCAGATTGTCCCATCAAATCGTTTCGATCGATCCGATGCCATAGGGCGCCAGCGCCTCGAGAGGGGGAGGACGCCGTTGATCGCTGCGCGTAAAGACCGCTGCTGCGGGGGTTGTCGTACTGGGCCAAGATTGCCCGTCGGTCAGATATGCGATGCGCCGTGCGATGCCCGGGGCGCCGTCGATCAGCGCGACGCCGGGACCGAAACCCGACTGGAGTTCGTCTTTCAAAAGCGGAAAATGGGTACAGGCAAGGACGACAACGTCGATCGCTTCGCCTCCCGGCTGGTCGCGAAGTCCCGCAACCGCCCGCGCGACCACCTCCGGATCGACCGGATCGCCGCGAAGCTTTGCTTCGGCGCCCGTAACGAGGCCGGGACTGCCGTGGCGAAGCACCGTCTTGTCCCCTGCAAAGCGCGCGCTCAGATCGTCGACATAGGGCTGGCGCACCGTCGCTTCGGTGCCCAGAACCCCGATCACGCCCGTCCTTGTCATCGCGGCCGCGGGCTTGATCGCTGGCACGGTCCCGACGATCGGTAGGTCCAGCGCCGCGCGAACATGCGCGAGCGCGATGGTCGAGGCGGTGTTGCAGGCGATAACCGCGAGCCGTGGCTGATAGCGTTCGGCAAGGCGACCGAGCAGCGCAGGCACGCGCGCGGCAAGTTCCTCGTCGCTCTTCTTGCCATAAGGCAGCCCTGCATAGTCGGCGGCATAAACGATCGGCGCGGTTGGTAGCAGGCGGCGCGTGGGGCCGAGCACCGTCAGCCCGCCGAGGCCGCTGTCGAAGAAAAGAATGGGGGCATCGGGGGCGGTTGGCTGCATGGGCTCCGCCTAGCAGGCGATGCAAAGCCCCTCAATCGTCTTGGCTGCGGTGACGGCTTTGTCCGTTTCGGATAGCGATATGTGCGAATCCGTTGATTGCTTCGGCCAACCCGGCCAGAAGGGGCGCGAAGGCAGCGGGGAGTGTAATGACCATCTATTTGTTGATTGCCGGCGGCTATCTGCTGGGCTCCATCCCCTTCGGCATCATCCTGACGCGCCTGTTCGGTGCGGGCGACCTGCGCCAGATCGGGTCGGGAAATATCGGTGCGACCAACGTGTTGCGGACGGGGCGCAAGGGGCTGGCCGCGGCCACCTTGCTGCTCGACGGGGCAAAGGGCGCCGCAGCCGTGCTGCTCGCGCCCCAATTCGCACCCGAACTGGACCAACACGCCGCAATGATCGCGGGGGCCGCGGCGATGATCGGCCATTGCTATCCCGTCTGGCTCAAATTTCGCGGGGGCAAGGGCGTCGCGACATTGCTTGGCCTCGCGCTCGCGCTCGCCTGGCCCATCGGCCTGGTTTTCGCGGGCGTATGGCTTGCTGCGGTTCTGCTTCTTCGTATCTCGTCCCTCGGCGGGATGCTGGGGGCGGTGTCGGCTCCGGCGGCCGCCTTTGCGCTTGGCTACCCCGTTTACGGCGCCGGCCTCGCCGGCCTCGCGGTGATTGTCCTCTGGCGGCATCGCGAGAATATCGCGCGGCTGCGCGCCGGGACCGAGCCGCGCGTCGGCGGCGCCGGGGAGCGCGCGTGAACCATGCCGAACGGCTGGCGCGGCTGCGGCTGATCCGCACGCCGCACGTCGGCCCGGTGAGCTGGCACCAGCTGATGCAGCGTTTCGGGTCGGGCGAGGCGGCGCTGGCGGCTCTGCCCGACCTCGTGCTGCGTGGCGGCGCGGGCAGGGCGCGGATCGCCCCCGCCGAAATCGCCGAACGCGAGATCGAGCGTGTCGCGGCGCTCGGCGCGCGGCACCTGTTCTGCGACGAAGAGGATTATTCGCCGCTGCTTCGCGAAGTCGAGGGGGCTCCGCCCGTGCTGGTCGTTCGCGGCGATACGGCGATGCTCCGGGCGCCGTGCGTCGCCATTGTGGGCGCGCGCAACGCGTCGGCGGCCGCATGCCGCTTTGCGCGCCAGCTCGCGGCCGATCTGGCAGGGCAGGGCGCGACGGTGGTGAGCGGTCTGGCGCGCGGAGTCGACACGGCCGCGCATGTCGGTGCGCTCGTCGGCGCGACGGCGGGCGTGATCGCGAGCGGGATCGACATCGCTTTTCCGCCCGAAAACGCAGCCCTTCAGGAAAAGATCGCGTACGACCAGTTGCTGATCGCCGAACAGCCGCCGGGCACCGAGCCGCTTGCGCGCCATTTCCCTTCGCGGAACCGGATTATCGCGGGATTGGCGCACGGCACAGTGGTGATCGAAGCGGCGCCCCGGTCCGGGTCGCTGATCACCGCGCGCCGTGCGGGCGATTACGGACGCGAAGTGATGGCGGTGCCCGGCTCCCCGCTCGATCCGCGTGCGCAGGGATGCAATCTGCTGATCCGCGAAGGCGCCACATTGATCCAGACGGTCGATGATGTGATCGAGGCGATCGGTCCGATCGATCGGCGCATGGTACGCGAAACTGGCTGCGCATTTGCAGCAGCGCCGGTCGCCGAGCCGGCCGAGGGCGAGCGGCGCGCACTTGTCGAGCTGCTCGGCCCGACGCCGGTGGCTGTCGACGAACTGGTACGCCAGTCGGGGCAAGACGCGGCGGCGGTGCAACTGGTGCTGCTCGAACTCGAGCTTGCCGGGCGGATCGAGCGCCACGCCGGAGCTAAAATATCGCTCGTGTGAGGTACGGCACAGCGCCGCGCGACTGCCCCTCTATCCACTGGTCGCGGTTCAGCCACGGTTCAGCGGCCTCGCGACAGGCTGATGATATTGTATTACATGAGTGGGGAGATGGACGATGCGCCACCGGCTTTTGACAAGCGCCACGATGGCAGCGGTGCTGGCGAGCGCCCCAGCGCCCATTTCCCTTGCCATTGCCCAACCGGCGGCCGATCGCGCGCAAAGCTATTGCCGTAACGCTGCGCCGCTGCCGCAGCTTGGACCCGAAACGACCACGCGCCGGCAGACCGGGGGCGATCACAAATCCGAAGACCGGGGGCGGCGCGACCGCGACGATATGGCGATGGCTCCGCCGCCACCCCCGGCGCCCCCTCCGCCCCCACCGCCAATCTCAGCGACGGCAACGGCCGAGGCGTCGGGTTATGACAGCGCGGGCGCGGCGGCCGAAGCCGTCGTCACCGGATCGCGCGCGCGCGCCGCGCCGCCCTCCATGCCGACCCCGACCCCCGACAGATCTATCCTGCCACCCTATCCGCCGCGGCCCTATCCGCAGCCGCAACCGCAGGCGGGTCTTTTGACCGCGGGCGAACATGACGACCTGCTCAACCCTGAACTCTATGCCGCCTATGTGAACCGCAGCGGCAATCTGGGGCAGGAGGTGCGCGACCTGCCGCGTGTCGATACCACCCGCGTCGTCACGGTGAAGGTGCAGGACCGGAACGGCCAGCCGATCCCCTTTGCCGACGTCGTCGTGACGTGCAGCGACGGCAACAGCATCACGATGGCGACACAGGCCGACGGCAGCGCGGTCTTCTTTCCCGGCCTCGACCGGCTGAGCGAGCGGATCAGCATTTCGGCGCGCCAGGCGGGGCGGACCATCGCCGATGCGCGGCCCGTGCTTGTTACCAACGCCGCAGGCGGGCAACAGGTGGGGCTGACCGCCAACCGCGCAGCAACCAAGGCGTCCAAGCTCGACCTGATGCTCGTGATCGACACGACGGGCAGCATGGGCGACGAAATCCGATATTTGCAGGCCGAGTTGCGATCAATCATCGGCGCGATCACGGCCAAGCACCGCGATCTCGACATCCGCGTAGGCTTCGTCTTCTATCGCGACCTCGGCGACGATTATGTGACGCAGACGGTCGGGTTCGACCGCGACATCGGGCGCGTCCAGGGCGCGCTCGCGCGGCAACAGGCGAATGGCGGCGGCGATTATCCCGAAGCCATGGACCAGGCGCTCATCCGCGCGGTCGGACAGGACTGGCGCGCCGACGCGGTCAAGTCGCTGCTGCTCGTCGCCGACGCACCGCCGCACGACGACAAGCTCGGACGGACGTGGCGGGCGGCCGAGGCGGCGCGCGCGAAGCGCATCCACATCACACCCGTCGCCGCGTCGGGCGTTGCCGACAAGGCCGAATATGCGATGCGCGCGATGGCGGCCGCCACGCAGTCGCGCTATCTGTTCCTGACCGACGACAGCGGGGTTGGCAATCCGCACGCGCCGCCGGCGATCGACTGTTACCTCGTCACCCGGCTCGACGCGCTCGTCCGCCGCGTGATCGACAGCCAGATCAGTGGTCGCCGGATCGAACCTGAGGAGCGGGAGATCATCCGTAGCGTCGGCCAATATGATGCGGGCAAGTGCATCCTTCCTGCCGATTTCAAGTGGCAGAACAGCTGATGGCATGACGCCATCCCATTGACATCCCCCCGTAGCTGTCCGATGCGGGGGCGTGGGTTGCTTCGATTAGCTTCTCTTTTCGGTCGGGGGGTCGACGGCGGGGAGAGGGGTCGGAGGGAATATCCATGCGAAAATTGCTGTCGGCGATCGCCGCCGCCGCACTGCTTGTTCAGCCCGTCATTGCCACCGCTCGCGACAAGGAGCCCGTCAAGATTTCGGGCCCGTCGAATGCCAAGGGCGTCGCCACCGTGGCGATCGGCGCCTTCAATGTCGGCTTTATTTTCGAATCGATCGACCAGACGCAGAAAACCGGCGGGTTGATGGGCGCCTTTGGCGGTACGACCAAGGCAAAGAGCGAGCTTGTCGGAGTGACGCCCGCAATGATGCAGTCGATCACCGATGCCGCCTATGCCGATTTGGTTACACAGCTCGAAGCGCGCGGCTATGCTGTGCAAACGCCCGCCGACCTTTTCGCGCACGACGCGCTCGCCAGGACCAAGGCGCGGGAGGCGCCACTCGACATCAACATCACGCTCGAAAAGGGCAGCAAGGGCAAGGCGACCTTTTACAAGCCGTCAGCGCTGCCTTCGCAATTGATGATCCCCGGCGACTTTACTGGATCGGGAATGAGCAGCATGGGAATCAACATGACCGGCAGCCAGGTCGGCATGGCGCTTGCAAACTACGCCAAGCAAACGGGCATCGGTGTCGTCGACGTCGTCTATCTGATCGACTTTTCCGATCAGAAGCGCCCCGGCTTTTTCAGCTTCAAGGGGCTGGAAGTGAACAGTGGGCTCTCGGTCGCCGCGGACTATTCGCGCATGACGCTGATCGCGCCAAACGGAAAACAAGCGGTGATCACGGTGAAGGCACCGGTCGGCGTCGAGGGCGATTTCATCGAACGGAGCGACGCGTCGACCGGCACCGAAAAGGCGGTGCAATCGACCGCGAATGTTGCGGGCGGGCTTGCGGCTGCGGCGGGCATCGGACTGCCGCGCTTTGGCAAGACGCGAAAATTCCAGTTCACCGCCAAGCCCGGCAATTATGAAGAGGGCGCCGCCAAGGCCGCCAGCCTGGCGAACGAGCTGCTTACCGGACGGCTGGGCGCATTGCGCTGAAATCCCCCTGCGGGTGCTCCTTAAATTCCCTTGACGGAAGGACGGAGCGCCCGCAACCCTCGCGCGCATGTACGCAAGAGTTTTCGGGGAACGAGTTTTTTCATGCAATTGGTGATTGTGGAATCGCCCGCCAAGGCGAAAACGATCGAGAAATATCTCGGTCGCGATTTCAAGGTGCTGGCAAGCTATGGCCATGTGCGCGACCTGCCGCCCAAGGACGGGTCGGTCGATCCCGACGACGGCTTTGCGATGCAGTGGCAGCTTTATCCCGACAAGGCGAAACGGCTGAAGGAAATTTCGGACGCGGCCAAGGGCGCCGATCGCCTGATCCTCGCGACCGACCCCGATCGCGAGGGTGAGGCGATCAGCTGGCATGTTCAGGAATTGCTGCGCAGCAAAAAGGCGCTGCCGGAGGTCGTCGACCGCGTCACGTTCAACGCGATCACCAAGCAGGCCGTCACCGACGCGATGGCGCATCCGCGCGGGCTCGACGATGATCTGATCGACGCCTATCGCGCGCGCCGCGCGCTCGACTATCTGGTCGGCTTCACCCTGTCGCCGGTGCTGTGGCGCAAGCTGCCTGGCGCCAAATCGGCGGGGCGCGTCCAGTCGGTCGCGCTGCGCCTCGTCGTCGAACGCGAACGCGAGATTGAAGCTTTTGCCTCGCAGCAATATTGGTCGGTGACCGGCCTCTTCGAAATGGGCGGCACGCCGTTCAAGGCCCGGCTGTCGCGTTGGAAGGGCGACAAGATCGAGCGGCTGTCGATCGGAAGCGAAGCCGATGCCCGCGCCGCTGAAGCCGATGTAAAGGCCGGTCATTTCACCGTCGATGCGGTCGAGACCAAGCCGCTCACGCGCAATCCGCCGCCGCCCTTTACCACGTCGACCCTGCAACAGGAGGCCGCGCGCAAGCTCGGTTTCTCCGCCAGCCACACGATGCGGATCGCGCAGGCGCTCTATGAGGACGGCGCGATCACCTATATGCGAACCGACGGCGTCCAGATGGACGGCAGCGCGATCAGCGCGGCGCGCAAGGCGATCGCCGACCGCTACGACGGCGGCTATGTTCCCGACAAGCCGCGCCAGTATCAGACCAAGGCGAAGAATGCGCAGGAAGCGCACGAGGCGATCCGCCCGACCGACTTTGGCAAGGACAAGGTCGGCGGCGGCGATCATGCGCGGCTCTACGACCTCATCTGGAAGCGCGCGCTCGCGAGCCAGATGGCGTCGGCGCGCCTTGAGCGCACCAGCGTCGATCTGTCCGACGGCACCGGCAGGACGATGCTGCGCGCGACGGGACAGGTGGTGAAATTCCCTGGCTTCCTCGCGCTTTACGACGAAGGACGCGACGACGCTGAGGACGAGGACGCGCGCCTGCTCCCGGCGATGGCGAAGGGTGATGCGCCTGCAAAAACGGGCGTCGAAGTCGAGCGCCACGAGACCCAGCCGCCACCGCGCTACTCGGAGGCAAGCCTCGTCAAGAAGATGGAGGAACTCGGCATCGGGCGGCCGTCGACCTATGCCTCGATCCTTCAGGTGCTCAAGGACCGCGCCTATGTGCGCGTCGAAAAGAACCGCTTTCTCCCCGAAGAGAGCGGACGGTTGCTGACGGCGTTCCTCGAACGCTTCTTCGAACGTTATGTCGAGTATGATTTTACCGCCGGGCTGGAGGAAGAGCTCGACGACGTATCGGGCGGCCGGGCGCAGTGGCAGGCGGTTCTCGACCGTTTCTGGCGCGATTTCAAGCCGCGCACCGGCGAGGTGATGGAGCAGAAACCGTCGGAGATTACCGCCGCGCTCGACGAATTTCTCGGCCCTTATCTCTTCCCCGACAAGGGTGACGGCAGCGACCCGCGCGTCTGTCCCAATTGCGGCACCGGGCGGCTCGCGCTGCGCGGCGGCAAGTTCGGGCCGTTCATCGCGTGCAGCAACTATCCCGAGTGCAAGTTCACCCGCAAATTCGCGCAGCCGGGCGGCAATGGCGAGGCCGATACCGGTCCCGAAACGCTGGGCATCGACCCCGCAAGCGGGCTGGAAGTGACGAAACGCAGCGGACGCTTTGGCCCCTATATCCAGCTCGGTGAGGGCAAGGAAGCGAAGCGCTCGTCGATCCCCAGGGACATAGCGGCCGAAGATTTCGACCTCAATTATGCGCTACGGCTTTTGAGCCTGCCGCGCGACGTCGGCATGCACCCTGAAACGGGCAAGCCGATCGTCGCGGGCCTTGGGCGCTATGGCCCCTATCTGCTCCACGACGGCAAATATGCGAAATTGACGGGTACGGCCGAGATTTTCGAGATCGGCATGAACGCGGCGGTCGCGCGCATTGCCGATGCCGCGAACGGCGGTGGGCGTGGGCGTGCGAAGGCCGAGCCGCTCAAGACCTTTGGTGCGCATCCGACGAGCGGCGGCGAGATAAAGTTGATGGCGGGGCGCTTTGGCCCCTACGTCACCGACGGAACGACCAATGCGACGCTGCCCAAGACGGTTGAGCCCGATGCGCTGACCGAGGAGGAAGCAATCGCACTGATCGACGCGCGCGCCGCCAAGGGACCGGCGAAGGGCAAGAAGACTGCGGCGAAGAAGAAGGCACCTGCCAAGAAGGCGACAGCGAAGAAAGCGCCCGCGAAAAAGAAGGCTGCGGCGGAGTAGCCAGCTCTAACGTCATCCCGGCGAAAGCCGGGATCTCGCCGTCCTGGCCTGACGCACCATAGAGATCCCGGCCTTCGCCGGGATGACGCTGTGGTTTGCATATGATAGCCTCCCTGCAAAACGGGGAGAATTTGTGTATGCGGTCTTTGCTCGCTGTCTGTGCTGCATCCTTGCTTGCGCTCGCGTCGTCAGCGTCCGCCCAACAGGTCGGCGCTCTCATATCCGCCGACCCGGTCGTCGATACTCCCGCCGGAATGCAGGCATGGCGCATCCGCTACTGGACGAGTAATGGCGCCGGTAGCCCGCAGCAGGTGACGGGTATGGTCGTCGCGCCGCGCGAGGCAATGCCGCGCCAACCGCGCCGCGTGATCGCCTGGGCGCACGGCACATCAGGGGTGGTCGAAAAATGCGCGCCGTCGAACAGCGCCGGATTTTACGACGCGACACCGGGACTCGCCGACATGATCGCGCAAAATTACGTGGTCGTCGCGCCCGACTATCCGGGGCTGGGCAGTGCGATGCCGCACCCCTATCTGGTCGGGACCGACACCGCTCATTCGGTGCTCGATGCCGTGCGCGCGGCGCGCGGCATTTCGGGCGCCGCGGCGGGCAGCCGATTTGCGCTGTGGGGCGAATCGCAGGGCGGACACGCCGCGCTTTGGACCGCCGCCTCGGCGCGCCACTATGCGCCCGACCTGACGCTCGTGGGGACCGCCGCCGCCGCGCCGCCGACCGACCTCGCCGCGAACATGCGGCAGGCTAGCGACGCCAATGCGCGCGCGATGCTGCTCGCCTTCACGCTCCACAGCTGGTCGCAGCATTTCGGCTATTCGCTCGACGGCTTCACCAACAAATCGACGCAGGGCGTGATCCGGCGCCTGGCGGAGAATAATTGCATCGAGCTGCACAACAAGCCGAAGCTCGGCACGATCCTCGGCATCCTCGCGGTGCGGCAGGCGGTGAAGCGCAAGGATGTCACGCGGCTTCAACCCTTTGCCGCGACGATGCGAGCGAACAGCGTCGATCCCGCGAACGTGCCGGGGCCACTGCTCATCGCCCAAGGCACCAAGGACACGATCGTCGCCCCCGCGGTCACCCGAACCTTCGCCAAGGCCGTGTGCAAGCGCCGCACGCCGCTCCGCTGGATCGAAATACCTGGCGGCGGCCACATCGACAGCGCGCGCGGGAATGCGACGGGCGACACGCTGGCGTGGATCTCCGCGCGCTTCGACGGACAGGCGCCGCCGGACGATTGCCGGCGGCTCTAAACCTTCAGGCGAGGTAGTCGACGAAACGCGTCAATCGACCCAATCGAGCCCCATGTCGCGGTAGACGCTGCGGTCCTCGTCCCAATTTTCCTTCACCTTGACGTGCAGGAACAGGTGGACCTTGCGCCCCATCAACTCGGCGAGTTCGGCGCGGGCCTTGGCGCCGATTTCCTTGATCCGGCTGCCTCCCTTGCCGAGCACGATCGCGCGCTGGTTGTCGCGCGCGACATAGATTTGCTGGTGGATTTCGGCGCTGCCGTCGGGACGCGTCTTGAAGAGTTCGGTCTCGACGGTCGATTGGTAGGGCAGTTCTTCGTGGAGCTGACGATAGAGTTGCTCGCGGGTGATTTCGGCGGCGAGCATACGCTCGGGCGCGTCGCTGACCTCGTCTTCGGGGAAGTGCCACGGCCCCTCGGGCATCAGCGCGGCGAGATGCGTCTTGAGTTCGGGGACGCCATCACCGCTGCTCGCCGCGATGAAGAAGGTTTCGTCGAAGGCGAGCCGCGAATTGAGCTCGGTGGCTATTGTGAGCAGCGTGTCCTTCTTCACAAGGTCGACCTTGTTGAGGACGAGATATTTCTTCTCCGGCCGCCCCGCGACCCCCTCCAGCACGCGCTCGACGCGCCCCGTCAGCTTGGCTGCGGCATCGACCATCACCAGGATCGCCTCGGCTTCCTCCAGGCTGCCCCAGGCGGCGGCAACCATTGCGCGGTCGAGCCGGCGGTTCGGCGCAAAGATCCCGGGGGTGTCGATCAGGATGATCTGCGTTTCGCCCTCCATCGCAACGCCCATCAGCCGCGTGCGTGTCGTCTGCGCCTTGGGGCTGACGATCGCGACCTTCTGACCGACGAGCGCGTTGACGAGGGTTGATTTGCCCGCATTGGGGGCGCCGACGACGGCGACGAAACCGCAATGCTGCGTCATTTTTCCTGTCCTTCGAGTTCGGCGAGCAGCGCCGCCGCCGCGGCCTTTTCGGCCGACTGCTTGCTCGCGCCTTCGGCCTCGGCGTACGCGAGCTTTCCGATGCGCACCGCGACGCGGAAGCGCGGGGCATGGTCGGGCCCCTCCCGCGCGACGATTTCATATTCGGGCGGGCGACGCCCCCGCGCGAGGGCCCATTCCTGAAGCGCAGCCTTGGGGTGCTTGGGCGCCGCCTGTTGCCCGTCGATCATCGCGCCCCAATGCGCGACAATGAAATCGCGCGCCGCATCCATGCCGCGGTCGAGATAGATGGCGCCGATCAGCGCCTCGATGACGTCGGCGGCGATATTGTCGCTATGGCGCCCGCCGTCGTTGCGCGCCTGCGCGCCAAAGCGGATCAGTGCGGGAAGGTCGAGACGCTGCGAGACCGCGGCGCAGGTTGCACCCGATGCGAGCACATGCAGCCGCGACGACATCTCGCCCTCGCTGGCGTCGGGAAAGCGGCGGAAGAGTTCGGACGCCAGGACGAGCCCGAGCACGCGGTCGCCCAGGAACTCCAGCCGCTGATAATCGGCGCGTCCGGTGCTGCCGTGGGTGAGCGCGAGGTCATAGAGCGTCACGTCGTCCGGCGCGGCGCCGATGATCCCGGCGAGCGCCGCGGTGTCGAGAGCCTCGCTCAAAAACCGTCCCCGATGCGATCCCAGCGCGCGGCGGTGAACCAGCTGATCGGATTGAACCAGCTTGCCGACCCGTCGGTCGAGAACATTCCCACGAGCGCGTGGCCGACCAGATTTTCTTCGGGAACCAAACCGATGCCCTGGTTCTCCATCGCGGGGAAACGGCTGTCGGCGCTGCGGTCGCGATTGTCGCCCATCAGGAACAAATGCCCGTCGGGCACGACGGTCAGCGGCATATTGTCCTCGGCGATCGTCGTGATGTCGAGAATCGCGTAGCTCTTGCCGTTCGGCAATGTTTCGCGAAATTGCGGGTACCGGCACTGGCGCTGCCCGTCGGCCCCCACTTCCTCGAACTCCATCGCATAACAGGGGAGCGTGCCGGTGGCGCGCGCGGCGTCGACCATGTTCGGCGTCACCGGAATCACGAAATCGGGCATCGGTACGCGGGGCAGGGGCTGGCCATTCAGCCAGACGATACCGTCGCGCAGCTCGACGCTATCGCCGGGCAGGCCGATGACGCGCTTGATATAATCATTGTCGGCGGTCGGCGGCGCCTTGAACACGACGACATCGCCGCGTTCGGGCGTGCGCGGAAATATCCGGCCCGGGATCAATGGCACGCTGAACGGCAGGCTGTATTTCGAATAGCCGTAGGCCATTTTGTTGACGAGCAGATAGTCGCCAATCAGCAGGCGCGGCTGCATCGACTCCGACGGGATGTTGAACGGCGACAGAAAAAAGCTGCGAAAAACAAGAACGGCGACCGCGAGTAATGCAAGAAAGCGCACGGTGTCGACCGCCTCTTCCTTGGCCGATGCCGGGGCGGGCGTCGGCGCGGAGGGGGAGGGCGAATTATCGGCGGCGATACTGGCTTCGGTCATGCCGCGGCATTGGCGATGAATAGGTTACCACGTCAAGCAAATATCGGCGGATGACGCTGGCGCGGTGCGGACGGCAGGCCTAGAGAAAGAGCCGACATGGCACCCCGTTCGTGCCGAGCGGAAAAGAAGGACGTTCCTATGACAACCGCATCAGACATTTGGCAGGCCCTTGCCGACTGGCAACCCCGAAAGCTTGCCGAGCTGATCGCCGCCGACCCCAAAGCGCGGTTGCAAGTACTGGTCCGCAACGTCGCCGACATACGTTTCGATTTCGCCAAGACGCACCTCGACGGCGAGGCGATCGCGATCCTGTCGGGACTTGCCGAGGCACAGGATTTTGGCGGGCGGCGCAAGACGCTCTTTTCGGGAGGCATCGCCAATCCGACCGAGAATCGCGCCGCCGAGCACAGCGCCGAACGTGGCGATGGTGCGCCTGAGTCGGTGCATGTCGCGCAGGCGCTGCACCAGCGGATGCGGATGATGATCGACGCGATCGAGGCCGGAGCCTTTGGCGAAATCCGCCATCTGCTCCATATCGGCATCGGCGGGTCGGCGCTGGGTCCCGATCTGCTCGTCGATGCGCTTGGCCGTCATAGCGACCGGTATGATGTCGCGGTGGTGTCCAATGTCGACGGCGCGGCGCTTGACGAAGCCTTCGCCCGGTTCAGCCCCGAACACACGCTCGTCGCGGTCGCCTCCAAAACCTTCACCACAACCGAAACTTTGCTCAACGCCAATTCGGCGCTCCAATGGCTCGACGAGGCGGGCGTTGACGATCCCCTCGGCCGCTTTATCGCGCTCACCGCCAAGCCCGACCGCGCAATGGAATGGGGGATCGACGAAACGCGCATTCTGCCGTTCAGCGAAACCGTGGGCGGGCGCTATTCGCTCTGGTCGTCGATCGGCTTTCCCGCCGCACTTGCGCTCGGCTGGGATGCCTTTGCTGACCTGCTGGAAGGCGCGGCGGAGATGGACCGGCATTTCCGGCTTGCCGAGGGCGCCGATAACGTCTGCCTGCTCGCTGCTTTTGCCGACCAGCTTTACGCCAACCGGCTGGGGGCCCAGACACGTGCGGTGTTTGCGTATGACGAGCGGCTGCGGCTGCTCCCGGACTATCTGCAACAGCTCGAAATGGAATCGAACGGCAAATCGGTGACGCTGGACGGCGCCCCGCTGGGCCGCGCAAGTGCGCCGATCACCTGGGGCGGCGTCGGCACCGATGCGCAACATGCGGTGTTTCAGCTGCTTCATCAGGGCACGCATCTGACCCCCGTGGAGTTCATCGTCGCGCGCGAGCCCGACCATCTGCTCGACGATGCGCACCACGAAACGCTCGTTGCCAATTGCATCGCGCAGGGCGCCGCGTTGATGACCGGGCGGGCGAGCGACGATGGCGCGCGCCACTATCCGGGCGACCGGCCTTCGACGACGATCCTGCTCGATCAGGTGACGCCGCGCAGCCTGGGGGCGCTGATCGCTTTCTACGAGCATCGCACATTTGCCAACGCCGTGCTGCTTGGCATCAACCCGTTCGACCAGTTCGGGGTCGAACTGGGCAAGGAAATGGCAAAGGGTCTGGCCGAAGGCACGATCGAATTCGATCCCGCAACGCGGGCGTTGATGGACGCTGCAATGGGCGATTGACCGGCGCACCATGCCTCGCCGGGCGCAATTTGCAGTTGGCAAGGCGGCGGCGCGTAACCACATGGGGCCTTGAACCGTATTTCACCCGGACCGGAAAATTGGGGGCCCCATGCGTAAATTCGATTTCGATCTCTTTGTCATCGGCGCGGGTTCGGGCGGGGTGCGCGCGAGCCGCGTCGCCGCCTCCTATGGCGCGCGCGTGGCGGTGGCGGAGGAACATCGGGTGGGGGGAACCTGCGTCATCCGGGGGTGCGTTCCCAAAAAGCTGCTCGTTTATGGCGCCCATTTCGCCGAGGATCTGAAGGACGCGCGGCAGTTCGGCTGGGACGTGCCCGACTGCAAATTCGACTGGGACCGGCTGCGCGACAATGTGCTGAACGAAGTGACGCGGCTCGAAGGCCTCTATGGCCAGACGCTCGACAATCACAAAGTCACCTTGTTCAAGAGCCGGGCGACGGTCGTAGGACCGCAAAAGGTCAAGCTCGCCGACGGTCAGGACATTACGGCGGAGCGTATTCTGATCGCGACCGGCGGTTGGCCCTTTGTCCCCGAATTTCCCGGCAGCGAACATGCGATCACCTCGAACGAGGTTTTCCATCTCGACAAATTGCCGTCGCGGATCGTGATTGCCGGCGGCGGCTATATCGCCAATGAATTTGCCGGCATCTTCAACGAGTTCGGCAGCAAGGTCACGATCGTCAATCGCGGCGATACGATCCTGCGCGGCTATGACGAGCAGATCCGTGACCGTCTGCTCCAGATTTCGATGACCAAGGGCATCGAGTTCAAATTCAACGCGCCCTTCCAGTCGATCGAGGAAAAGAAGGACGGATCGCTCACCGTCCATCTCGGCAATTGCGACCCGATCGATGCCGACGCGGTGCTGATCGCCACAGGCCGCGTCCCCAACACCAAGGGATTGGGGTTGGAAGATGTCGGGGTCGAACTCGACGCAAAGGGCGCGATCAAGGTCGATGATACGAACCAGTCGTCGGTCCCCAGCATCTACGCTGTCGGCGATGTGACCGATCGCATCCAGCTGACCCCCGTTGCGATCCGTGAGGGGCAGGCCTTTGCCGACAGCGTTTATGGCGGCAAGCCTACCGTTGTTGACTATCGCAATGTGCCGAGCGCAGTGTTTTGCCATCCGCCGATCGGTGCGGTCGGGATGACCGAGGCGGAGGCGCGCAACAAGCTGGGCACGGTCCGCACTTATACCAGCGATTTTCGCGCGATGAAAAATGTGCTGGCGGGCCGCAATGAGCGCGCGCTCTACAAGATGATCGTCGACGAGGCGACCGATCAGGTCGTCGGCCTGCACATGATCGGGCCCGATGCGCCGGAGATTTTGCAGGCCGCTGCAATTGCGGTGAAGGCGGGGCTGACCAAGGCCGATTTTGACGCCACCATCGCGCTGCATCCGAGCATGGCGGAAGAGTTGGTGCTGCTGAAATAGGTCAAATCGTCGCCCCCGCGGAGGCGGGGGCCGCTGGCAGCATTGCTCAGAACGAGGAACGGCAAGGCAGACGACGGCCCCCCCTTCGCGGGGACGACGGACTATCCAATCCGATACGGCACCACGTCACGCCGGTCGGGATCAACCAAAATCGGGCGGTCGCTTGGCGGGAAGGCGCGCTGATCGCAGTCATCGCGCGGACAGATGCGACACGACAGGCCGATCCGCGCTGCCGCCTGCGGTGCTTCGACGTCGACGCCGTCGGCATAGACAAAGTCGGCGGCATATTGCGCCTCGCACCCCAGCGCGACGGCGTAGCGGCGCGGTAGCCGCGCGTAACTGCCCGACGGTTTCACCAGCCCCTTCGCCATCGACACATAGCGCAGGCCGTCGGGCGTCTCGGCAAGCTGGAACAGGATGCGGTCGGGGATCGCCGCCGCTTCGTGGACGATCCATAACGGGCAGGCACCACCGAAGCGCGCGAATTGCAGGCGCGTTGCGCTGTGCCGCTTGGTGATGTTGCCCGCCATATCGACGCGGCAGAAGAACATCGGAATGCCGCGCGCGCCGGGGCGCTGAAGCGTCGAAAGCCGGTGGCACGCCTGTTCGAAACTGACGCCATATTCGAGGCGCAGTCGGTCGATGTCGTGGCGCACCGCGCGCGCGCTGGCACGGAAGGGGGCATAGGGCATCAGCACCGCGCCCGCCGCATAGTTGGCAAGGCCGACGTGGAGCAATTGGCGGGCAGCGGCGGTGCGCAGCGGGCTCGCCTCGACCACCGCCGCGATCTCGTCTGCGAGCGCCAGCGCGGCGAGCTGATGCGCGAGCTGGAAGCGCCGCGTCTCGGCGGGCTGCGATGGGTCAATGACGAGATGGCGCATCGTCGCGTCAAAATCGCGGAGCGCCTGCGCTTGGCGGTAAACGATCGAGATGCCGAGCGCGTCGCGCAGGCGGCGCTCGATCGTTTCGATGGGGGGGGAAGGGACGCGCCCTCTCAGCTCGCCCGCAAGCGCTTCGGCCGCTCGGTCCAGCCGATCGACATAGTTGCCTGCGTCGTGGAACCAGTCGCGCACCTCCTCCCACGGCAGGCGGCTGCCCTCTGCCGTGCCGCCGGTCAGCGCTTCGTCGATGATCTGGAGCCGCTGTCCCGCGCGGCGGTAGGCCGCGTGGAGCGCGACGAACTGGTCGGCGAGCTGCGGCTGCTGGAGCGCGGCGCGCTCGATCTGCTCGGGGGGGAGGGGCGAGGCGGCAAAGAGCGGATCGGCGGCGGCCTCGCGCAGCGCGCCGGCGCGCCGGTCGCCGACGTCGGCGGCGACTTCTTCCCATTCGAGCGGGAACAGCTTTTGCAACCGGTCGAGCAACGCGGGGGTCAGCGGGCGGTCGTCATGCTCGATCTGGCTGAGGTAGGAGGCCGAGATGCCGAGCTGGCCCGCGAAATCGGCCTGACGGAGCGCGCGGCTTTCCCGAAGCCCGCGAAGTTGCCGTCCGGCGTAGAGGCGCGTGGGGGTCACTGTTCGCTTCTCCATCCCCGGTCGCATTGAGCGAAGTCGAGATGCCCCTCGGTGTGGCACGATGTCGAAGGGTGTCTCGACTTCGCTCGACACGAACGGTCATAAAGGGTTGTACTTTGCAAACTTGCACTTTGCAACTTTGCAAATTCGCATTTGCATCGCCGCGCCAGCGGGGGCAGACGGCGCATTCGACACTATCGGAGAGCCGCATGTCTGCCAATATCGCCGAAATGGAACGCCGCCGCGCCGCCGCCGCCATGGGGGGCGGACAGAAGCGCATCGACGCGCAGCATGCCAAGGGCAAGCTGACCGCGCGCGAACGGCTCGACGTGCTGCTAGACGAAGGCTCGTTCGAGGAACTCGACACATATGTCGAGCATGACTGCGTCGATTTCGGGATGCAGGATCAGCGGATTCCGGGCGACGGCGTCGTCACCGGATCGGGGACGATCAATGGCCGCCTTGTTTATGTCTTCAGCCAGGATTTCACCGTTTTCGGCGGCTCGCTGTCGAAGCGTCATGCGGAGAAAATCTGCAAGGTGATGGAAAAGGCGATGCTCGTCGGCGCGCCAGTGATCGGCCTCAACGACAGCGGCGGCGCGCGCATTCAGGAAGGCGTCGCCTCGCTCGGCGGCTATGCCGAGGTGTTTCAGAAAAATGTGCTGGCGTCGGGCGTGGTGCCGCAGATCAGCCTGATCATGGGCCCCTGCGCGGGCGGCGCGGTTTACAGCCCGGCGATGACCGACTTTATTTTCATGGTCAAAGACAGCAGTTATATGTTCGTCACCGGCCCCGATGTTGTCAAAACGGTGACGAATGAAGTGGTGACGCAGGAAGAGCTCGGCGGCGCGATCACCCACACGACCAAAAGCTCGGTCGCCGATGTGGCGTTCGAAAATGACATTGAGGCGCTGCTCGCGGCGCGCGATTTCTTTGATTATTTGCCGGAAAATAACCGCAGCGGGGTGCCCGAGCGGCCGACTGCCGACCCCTATGACCGGATCGAGGAAAGCCTCGACACGTTGATCCCGCCCAACGCGAACCAGCCCTATGACATGCACGAGCTTATCCGCAAAACGGTCGACGAGGGCGATTTCTTCGAGGTGCAGCCGGCGCACGCCGCAAACATCATCTGCGGCTTTGGCCGCATCGAGGGGCGGACCATCGGCATTGTCGCGAACCAGCCGCTGGTGCTCGCGGGCGTGCTCGATATCAATTCGTCGAAGAAGGCGGCGCGCTTCGTCCGTTTCTGCGACGCGTTCGAGATTCCGATCGTCACCTTCGTCGACGTGCCGGGATTTCTGCCGGGCACCGCGCAGGAATATAATGGCATCATCAAGCATGGCGCGAAGCTGCTCTTCGCCTATGCCGAGGCGACGGTGCCCAAGATCACGGTGATCACGCGCAAGGCCTATGGCGGCGCCTATGACGTGATGGCGTCGAAGCATCTGCGCGGCGATCTGAACTATGCCTGGCCGACCGCCGAGATCGCGGTGATGGGCGCGAAGGGCGCGGTCGAGATCATCTTCCGCAGCGACATCGGCGACCCCGAAAAGATCGCCGAACGGACGAAGGAATATGAGGACCGCTTCGCCAACCCCTTCGTCGCGGCGCAGCGGGGGTATATCGACGAGGTGATCTACCCGCACTCGACGCGGCGGCGGATTGCGTTGGGGTTACGGAAACTGCGGAACAAGCAGTTGGAGAACCCGTGGAAGAAGCATGACAATATTCCGCTGTGAGCAGGGAAACGCGCGAGCGCCGGTTGAAGGCAGAGGAGAACTGGCCCGACCTTCGGCGGTTCCTTGAAAGCTATCTGCACGAAGATTGGGACCGTTCTGATGCGAGCCCGGAGGCGGCGATTGATCGAGCGATCGACGATCATCCTCTCGAAATACGGCAGACAATCGTGCGACAATGGTGGGACTGGAACAACGTCGAATCTTCGCAATATGACCCTCGACCGGCGATAAACGATGGACTTGGCGTCCACATCCATTTCGAGAGTCCGGAGGCCGGGCGTCACTTTATGAATATGGTCTATGACAAACTCATCGTGTCGATCCGCAAGGTAGTGGAGCATTGGAAGCCGTGAAACTGGGCCGCCTCAACCATATCGGCATTGCGACGCCGTCGATTGCCGACAGCATCGTCTTTTACCGCGACGTGATGGGCGCGACGCATATTCATGAGCCTTTCGACCTGCCAAGCCAAGGGGTGAAGGTGTGCTTCGTCGATACGCCGACCGACAGCGGCATGAACGGCACGCAGATCGAGTTGATCGAGCCGCTGCCGGGGAACACGTCGATCGCGGGATTCCTCGAGAAGAACCCGGCGGGGGGGCAGCATCATCTTTGTTACGAGGTGCCCGATATCCATACCGCCAAGGCCGAGTTCGAGGCGATGGGCAAGCGGGTGCTCGGCGAGCCGCGCATCGGGGCGCATGGGACGCTGATTTTCTTTCTGCATCCCAAGGATATGGGCGGGGTGCTGACCGAGATTATGGAGACGCCGAGGCGCGCGCATTAATCCCTTCTCCCCTTGTGGGAGAAGGATAGGAAGGCTTGCCGCGATAGCGGCTAGCCGCAGTTGGATGAGGGGTTGCGAGCGAAGCTCGCGCGGTCCTGTGGACCGCATACCCCTCACCCAGCTTCAACTAGGCGGCTGAGCCGCCAAGTTTTCGCAACCCTCTCCCACAAGGGGAGAGGGGAATGAGGTTGAGATACGCATATGACCGACAAACCCACCATCGCCGATTGGCAGGCCGCCGCCGAGAAGGAGGTGAAGGGCCGTGATCTGACCTGGGACACGCCCGAGGGGATAAAGGTCAAGCCGCTCTATACCGCCGAGGATGTGGCCACCGATCCCGGCCTCCCCGGTTTCGCGCCCTTCACGCGCGGGGTGAAGGCGTCGATGTATGCGGGGCGCCCGTGGACGATCCGCCAATATGCGGGCTTTTCGACCGCCGAGGAATCGAACGCTTTTTACCGCCGCAACCTCGCTGCGGGGCAGAAAGGGCTGTCGGTCGCTTTCGATTTGGCGACGCACCGCGGCTATGACAGCGACCATCCGCGCGTCGTCGGCGACGTCGGCAAGGCGGGGGTCGCGATCGACAGCGTCGAGGATATGAAGATCCTGTTCGACGGCATCCCGCTCGACAAAATGTCGGTCAGCATGACGATGAACGGCGCGGTGATCCCGATCCTCGCCTTTTTCATCGTCGCGGGCGAGGAGCAGGGGGTCGAACGCGCGGCGCTCGACGGGACCATCCAGAACGACATTCTGAAGGAGTTCATGGTCCGCAACACCTATATCTATCCGCCCGAACCCTCGATGCGGATCATCAGCGATATTTTCGGCTACACGTCGCGCGAGATGCCCAAGTTCAACAGCATCTCGATCTCCGGCTATCACATGCAGGAGGCGGGGGCGACGCAGGTGCAGGAGCTGGCCTTCACCATCGCCGACGGCATCGAATATGTGAAATATGGCGTCGCATCGGGGCTCGATATCGACAAGTTCGCGGGGCGCCTGTCCTTCTTTTTCGCGATCGGCATGAATTTCTTCATGGAGGCGGCAAAGCTGCGCGCGGCGCGCGTTTTGTGGCACCGTGCGATGACCAAGCTCGGGGCGCAATCCGAACGCTCGAAAATGCTGCGCACCCATTGCCAGACGAGCGGCGTCTCACTCACCGAGCAGGACCCCTATAATAATGTCATCCGCACGACGATCGAGGCGATGGCGGCGATGCTCGGCGGGACGCAGAGCCTCCATACCAATGCGCTCGACGAGGCGATTGCGCTGCCGACCGATTTTTCGGCGCGGATCGCGCGCAACACGCAGATCATCCTGCAGGAGGAAACGGGGATGACCAATGTGGTCGATCCCCTGGGCGGCTCCTATTATGTCGAAGCGCTGACGCAGGAACTGGTCGACAAGGCGCAGGCGATCATCGACCGCGTCGAGGCCGAGGGCGGCATGGCAAAGGCGGTCGCGGCGGGCTGGCCCAAGGCGATGATCGAGGAGGCCGCGGCGGCACGGCAGGCGCGCGTCGACCGCGGCGACGATGTGATCGTCGGCGTCAACAAATATCGGCTGAAAGACGAAGACCTGCTCGAAACGCTGGAGGTCGACAATACGAAGGTGCGCGAGGCGCAGGTCGCACGGATCAACAAGATGAAGGCGAGCCGCGATGAGGCGGCGTGCCAGGCCGCGCTGAAGGCGCTGCGCGATGCCGCCGCCGCGCCGCAGTCGATCGAGACCAATCTTCTTGCCCATGCGGTCAACGCAGCGCGCGCGCGCGCGACGCTGGGCGAAATCTCTTCGGCGATGGAGGATGCCTTCGGTCGCTATGCGACCGTGCCGACGCCGGTAAAGGGCGTCTATGCCGCACCCTATAAGGAGGACGATCGTTGGGCGCAGGTCGTCGACGGGGTGAAGGCGGTCGAGCGGCGACTGGGGCGCAGGCCGAAACTGCTCGTCGCCAAGATGGGACAGGACGGCCACGACCGCGGCGCCAATGTCATTGCTTCGGCCTTTGGCGACATGGGTTTCGATGTCGTGTCGGGGCCGCTGTTCCAGACGCCCGAGGAAACCGTGGTGCTGGCGCTGGAAAATGGGGTCGATGCGGTCGGTGCGTCTAGTCTCGCCGCCGGACACAAGACGCTGATCCCCGAACTGATCAAGGGGCTGAAGGAAGCGGGACGCGGCGACATCAAGGTGATCGCGGGCGGCGTGATCCCGCCGCAGGATTATGATTATCTGCGCGACGCGGGCGTGCAGGGCATTTATGGGCCGGGATCGAATGTTGTCGAATGCGCGGCCGACGTGCTGCGCCTGCTTGGACATAATATGCCGCCGATTGGAGAAGCTGCGTGAATTACAATACCGACCGTGCCCCTGCGAAGGCAGGGGCCCATCATCGGGTCTCGCAAAATGGCGCGGCGTTTGCCGCACGCGCAGGAGATGGGCCCCTGCCTGCGCAGGGGCACGCCGACGAGTGCCGGCGTGACTGGGCGCGCGAGGAAATCGCTGCGCTGTTCGACCTGCCGTTCGACGAGCTGATGTGGGAGGCGCAGGGCGTCCATCGCCGCCATCATGCGCGTGGTGAGGTGCAGCTCTGCACCTTGCTCAGCATCAAGACCGGCGGCTGCGTCGAGGATTGCGGCTATTGCTCGCAGTCGAAGAGCGCCGACAGCGGTTTGAAGGCCACCAAGCTGATGGACGTGCGCGCGGTGCTGCAATCGGCGGCGCAGGCGAAGGATGCGGGGTCGAAGCGTTTCTGCATGGGCGCCGCGTGGCGCAACCCCAAGGACCGCGACATGCCCGCGATCGTCGAGATGATCGAGGGCGTGCGCGCGATGGGCATGGAAACCTGCATGACGCTGGGGATGCTGACCAAGGAGCAGGCGCAGACGCTAGCGGTGGCGGGGCTCGATTATTACAACCATAATATCGACACGAGCCCGGAAAATTACGGCAATATCATCTCGACGCGGACCTTCCAGGATCGGCTCGATACGCTGGAGGAAGTGCGGAGCGCGGGGATCAACGTGTGCAGCGGCGGGATCGTCGGCATGGGCGAGACGCGCGAGGACCGCGTCGGCTTCATCCACGCGCTCGCGACGCTCGAACGCCATCCCGAAAGCGTGCCGGTCAACGCGCTGGTGCCGGTGAAGGGCACCGTGCTCGGCGACATGCTGGCCGATACGCCGCTCGCGAAGATCGACGATATCGAATTTGTCCGCACCATCGCGGTCGCGCGCATCACCATGCCGAAGTCGATGGTCCGCCTGTCGGCGGGCCGCGAGAGCATGTCGGAGGCTTGCCAAGCGCTCTGCTTCATGGCGGGCGCGAACAGCATCTTCACCGGCGACAAGCTGCTGACGACGGCCAATGCGGGCGACAATGCCGATGCGGCGCTGTTCGCGAAGCTGGGGCTGCGGCCGATGGAGAGCGAAGAGCCGATGCGAATGGAGGCGGCGGAGTGAAATTGTTCGACGTCCTAGCCAACATTGTCGCAGGATTTGTCATTTGGGTCATGCTGACTGGATTAGTCTATTTTTTCGTAAGTTGGGGCAGCGATGAAGCGCCGGGCAAGGTTCCCTTCTGGCCGTGGAAAGCTGTGATAATCGCCGTCTCAGTGTTGAGTTTTTCGCTTTACGCAAGACGTTATTGGAAGAAGCTGGATCGCTGATGTTCAAGAAAATCCTGATCGCCAACCGCGGTGAAATCGCCTGCCGCGTCATCAAGACCGCACGGCGCATGGGCATCACGACCGTTGCCGTCTATTCCGATGCCGACGCGCGCGCGCCCTTCGTGGCGATGGCCGACGAGACGGTGCATATCGGGCCGTCGCCCGCGTCCGAATCCTATCTGGTCGCCGACAAGATCATCGCGGCGTGCAAGCAAACCGGCGCCGAGGCGGTGCATCCGGGCTATGGCTTCTTGTCCGAACGCACCAGCTTTGCCGAGGCGCTGGCCAAGGAAGGCATCGCCTTTATCGGCCCGCCGGTGGGTGCGATCGCGGCGATGGGCGACAAGATCGAGTCGAAGAAGCTCGCGAAGGAAGCGGGGGTCAATGTCGTCCCCGGCTTCGTCGGCGAGATCCGCGATACCGACCATGCGGTCGAGATCAGCAACGAAATCGGCTATCCGGTGATGATGAAGGCGAGCGCCGGCGGCGGCGGCAAGGGCATGCGGCTCGCCTATAGCGAGCAGGACGTGCGCGAGGGGTTCGAGAGCGTCAAGCGCGAGGGGCTGAACAGCTTCGGCGACGACCGCGTCTTCATCGAGAAGTTTATTCTCAATCCGCGGCATATCGAGATCCAGATCCTCGGCGACCAACACGGCAACATCCTCTACTTGAACGAGCGCGAGTGCAGCATCCAGCGCCGCCACCAGAAGGTGGTTGAGGAAGCGCCGTCGCCTTTCGTCACCGAAAAGATGCGCAAGGCGATGGGCGAGCAGTGCGTCGCGCTCGCGAAGGCGGTTGGATACTACAGCGCGGGGACGGTCGAACTGATCGTGTCGGGCGCCGACCCGACGGGCGAGAGCTTCTATTTCCTCGAAATGAACACGCGGCTGCAGGTCGAGCATCCGGTGACCGAGGCGATCACCGGTATCGACCTGGTCGAACAGATGATCCGCGTCGCCGCGGGCGAAAAGCTTGAGCTGACGCAGGATGACATCAAGATTGACGGCTGGGCGATCTAGAACCGCGTCTATGCCGAAGACCCCTATCGCGGCTTCCTGCCGTCAACCGGGCGACTGACGCAATACAAGCCGCCGGTGCCGGGCTGGACCGATGATGGCGCCGAAAATGGCCGCCGCGGCGTCGACGGCGTGCGCGTCGACGATGGCGTTTATGACGGCGGCGAGGTTTCGATCTTCTACGATCCGATGATCGCCAAGCTGGTGACATGGGGCGAAACGCGCGACGCGGCGGCCGATTCGCAGGTCGCGGCGCTTGACCGCTTCGAGATCGAGGGGCTGGGCCACAATATCGACTTCCTGTCGGCGATCATGCAGCACCCGCGCTTCCGCTCGGGCGAGCTGACGACGGGCTTCATCGCCGAAGAATATCCTGAGGGCTTTGCAGGGGCGCCCGCTGCCGACGAGGTAACGCGCGCGCTGGCGGCCATTGCGGGCTTCATGGCGAGCGCCGAGGCCGACCGCGCGCGGCGCGTCGACGGCCAGCTCGGCGAACGGCTCGACCCGCCCGCGAAGTGGCAGGTGTCGGTCGGCGGCGCGAGCCACAAGGTCAAGGTTGGGACCAAGCATATCAAGGTCGACGGCGAGGCGATCGACATCGCGCTCGAATATACACCGGGCGACCGGCTGGTTGTCGCCGAGATCGACGCGCGCGAACTGGCGGTGAAGGTCGCCAAGACGCGCACGGGCTGGAGGATGACGACGCGCGGACGCATCCACGACGTGCGCGTGCTGCCTTGGCATGTCGCGCCGCTCGCTTCACATATGATCGAAAAGATCCCTCCCGACCTTTCCAAATTCCTCATCTGTCCGATGCCCGGCCTGCTCGTCGCGCTCCACGTGGGCGAGGGCGATGCGGTTGAGGCCGGCCAGCCGCTCGCGACGGTCGAGGCGATGAAGATGGAAAATATCCTCCGCGCCGAAAAGGCAGGGACGGTGAAAACGGTAAATGCGGCGCAGGGTGACAGCCTGGCGGTCGACGCGGTGATTCTGGAGATGGAATAAGGCCGCGTCCATTTCGTCATTGCGAGCGTAGCGAAGCAATCCAGAGTCGCGTAAACAGCTCTGGATTGCTTCGCTACGCTCGCAATGACGGACCCAATGGATGCATCTCAATCACGATACCAACACGCCCGCTGCCGACCCGATCAGCTTCGACGATTTTCTGAAGGTCGACATCCGCATCGGCACGATCGTCGAGGCGGAGCCTTTCCCCGAAGCGCGCAAGCCCGCGTTCAAGCTCAAGATCGACTTTGGCCCCGCGATCGGCGTGAAGAAAAGCAGCGCGCAGATCGTCGATCGTTACGTCCTTGATGAGCTTCCGGGGCGGCGGGTCGCCGCGGTCGTCAACTTTCCGCCGCGCCAGATCGGCAAATTCATGTCCGAGGTGCTGACGCTGGGCTTTGCCGACGCCGAAGGTGCAGTGATCCTGTTTGCGCCGGATCGGGAAGTGCCGAACGGGTCGCGGCTGTTTTGACGGCATCGGCGGTTCCGGGCAGAGGAGTGCTCTTCACCAAACATTCGTCATTCCCGCGAAAGCGGGAACCCGGAGCGGGCGTCGGCTGACCCATCACCGGGTTCCCGCTTTCGCGGGAATGACAATGAAGGGAAACACGGAACGCCGTTCCTGGACAGCGCCAGAATCGATAGCAGAAATGCCGCTGTTCGCCCGCACTCCGCCGCGCCCGGCCTTGCCAAAGAATCGCTGCCCCACTATTTCCGCGAAACCCATAATGCGGCCCGTCCTTTCGGCGGCAACGTCTCAAAAGATCGTCTCTCCTGACTCCAGTTCCCGCCATTTCCCGCGTCGACCGGCTCAGCATCGGGCCCGGGCGCCGCGCGATTGCCGTCGGGCTCGCCATTCTGATCCCGGCGCTGCTGCTGATGCTGCTGCGCTTTGGCGGGATGAGGCCGCCGCGCGCCGAGGAGCAACCGATCAGCGTCGTCAGCATCGCTGCGCCGCAGGCGGCGGACAGCACCGCCGACGCGAGCCCGCGCACGAGCGAGCAGGCCGTTCTCGAACCGCTGCCGCAGCCGCCGCCGGACGAGCCGGTGCTGCCCGATCCAGCGGCACCGGCCATCTCGCCAGTGCCGCCAGCACCGACCCCGCCCCCGTCGCCGCCCGCGCCGGTCCCGCGGATCGGCGTGCGCACGGGCGGGCAGGTTTACGGCCCGCCCAACGCCGGGGGATCATCCTCTGCGTATCGCGATCCCGAACGGGTGGGGACGGCCCCGAACGGCGAGCCGCTCTATGCCGCGGCCTGGTACCGCGAGCCGACCGACGGCGAACTGCGCGGCTATTTGTCCACCGCCGACGGCCCCGGCTGGGGGCTGATCGCCTGCCGCACCGCGCCCGACTATCGCGTCGAGGATTGCGTCGGGCTCGACGAATATCCGAACGGATCGCAGATCGCGCGCGCGACGCTCGCCGCGGCGTGGCAGTTCCGCGTGCGTCCGCCACGGCTGGGCGGAAAGCCGATGGTCGGCGCGTGGGTTCGTATCCGGATCGATTATGGAATGAGGGGGCGTTAGCGCGGCTTGTTCGCGGTCCAGGCGGGGTTCAATCGCCCACGATGGCCACCGCCCGGATCCACCCGGCACTCGCGCGTTCGATCTTGACCGGAAAACAGCTGAAGGTGAAGCCAAAGGCAGGGACGGCCTTCAGGTTCGTGAGTTTCTCGATCTGGTAATAGGGGCGGATACGCCCCGCCTTATGCCCCTCCCAGATGATCGAGGGGTCGCGCGTTTCGGCCCAGCGCCTGGCGGTATGGCTGAACGGCGCGTCCCAGCTCCAGGCGTCGGTGCCGACGACCTGCACGCCGCGTTCGGTCAGATAAAGCGTCGCCTCGGCGCCCATGCCGCAGCCCTGATCGGTGAAATTGTCGGTGCCATAGATGGCGCCCGACTGGACGAGGACGATGTCGAGCGGCTGGAGTTCGTATCCGATCCGCGCGAGTTCGGCCTCGACCTCGGCCGCACTGACGACATGGCCGTGCGGGCGGTCGGAGAAATCGAGCTTCACGCCCGGACGGAAGAAGAGGTCGAGCGGTGCTTCGTCGATCGAGGGCGCGCGCGAGGCGCCGTTGTCGGTGGTCGAGTGATAATGCCAGGGCGCATCCATATGCGTACCATTGTGCGTACTCAGCGACAGCATCTCGACCGCCCAGCCTTCGCCGTCGGGCAAATCCTCCTTCGTGAGGCCGGGAAAGAACATCGCAATCTGTTCCCACGTATTCTCGTGGGTCATGTAGCTGATCTGGGGGCGCATCACCGGCGGGTCGGAAACGACGTCATTGGTGATCGGAATCGATAGGTCGATGAACTTCATGGGTTGCAGCGTGCCACCGAAATGACGCTACGCCAAGAAGGGTTGCGCGGCGGCGGACGCCCGCTAGAGATAGCCAAAGCCCGTTCAGGGTCAGGGAGAGCATATGACCGACGCAGCCGCCGTCGCCGACCATGGCGCGGTTTATCAGCCGACCGCGAAAGATATTCGCATGGTTATCGCCGCTTCGTCGGCTGGCACGGTATTCGAATGGTATGATTTCTTCATCTATGGCACTTTGGCCGCGATCATCGGCAAGGCCTTTTTCCCCAGCGACAATGCGACGCTCGAGATCTTGCTGGTGTGGGCAGGTTTTGCGGTCGGTTTCGGATTCCGGCCGCTGGGCGCGGTCCTGTTCGGCTTTCTCGGCGACCGGCTGGGGCGCAAATATACCTTTCTCGTCACCGTCACCTTGATGGGCATCGCGACCGCGGGCGTGGGCATGATTCCGTCGGCGGCGACGATCGGCATCGCTGCGCCGATCATCGTGATCCTGCTGCGCATCCTGCAAGGACTGGCGCTCGGCGGCGAATATGGCGGCGCTGCCGTCTATGTCGCCGAACATTCGCCGCCCGGAAAGCGCGGCTTTTATACCAGCTTCATCCAGGCGAGCGTCGTCGGCGGTTTCGTGCTCAGCCTGATCGTCGTACTCGGCTGCAAGGCGCTGATGCCCGACGCGGTGTGGGAAAGCTGGGGCTGGCGCGTGCCGTTCCTGCTGTCGCTCATCCTGCTCGGCATTTCGCTCTGGATGCGGCTCAAGCTGTCCGAAAGCCCGGTGTTCCAGGCGATGAAAAGGGAAGGCGAGCTCGCGAAGAACCCGCTGAAGGAAAGCTTTACCTATCCGGGCAATCCGCGGCGTATCTTTATCGCGCTGTTCGGCATCGCTGCGGGTCTGACGGTTATCTGGTATACCGCGATGTTTTCGGGCCTTTCCTTCCTGAAAGGGCCGATGAAGGTCGAGGACACAGCCGCCGAAATCATCGTCGGCACAGCAGCGGCCGTGGGCATGGGCTTTTTCATCTGGGCGGGGCGCCTGTCCGACCGCATCGGGCGCAAGAAGCCGATCGTCTGGGGCTATGGCGCGACGCTGCTGCTTCTCTTTCCGCTCTTCTGGTGGATGGGCAGCGTCGGCAATCCCGCGCTGACCGCCGCAGCTGAAAAAGCGCCGGTCACAGTGACGGGATCGCAGTGCAGCTTTGACCCCTTCGCGCAAAAACAGGCGACCGCGTGCGGGCGAACGCTGGGCGAGCTGACCAGGCTTGGCGTACCCTACACGATTGCCGAGACGGATAGCCGCTTCGACTCCGTGACGATCCGCGTCGGTGATCGCGAGGTTGCCAGCGAAGACCCGGCTTTGCTCCAGCCCGCGCTCGAGGCGATGGGTTATGATTTTGCGAAACAGGTGCCAGGCGTGGGCGGGATCGCGATGATCTTCCTCGCGCTGCTGGGGCTCAGCGCGCTATCGGGCTTTACCTATGGGCCCGTCGCGGCCTTGCTGTCCGAAATGTTCCCGCCGCATGTCCGCTATTCGTCGCTGTCGATCCCCTATCATCTGGGTACCGGCTATTTCGGCGGTTTCCTGCCGCTGATCGCCAGCTTCATCATCGCCAAGACGGGCAATGCCTACGCCGGCCTCTGGTACACATGGGTCGTCGTGCTCGCGGCGTTCCTGATCACGGCCTTCATGCTGAAAGATCCGGTCGAAGAGCAGTGGGAGAGGCCAGGGGAGGGGGCGCCCTCCGCGTCCTGACGCCCCCATTCGCGGGGCCCATTGGCGCGGCCCGCGAAGCCGTATAGGGGCAGGGCGATGATCGAAATTACCCCGCCGCTCCGCCTTCGTCTCGATTCCTCCGCGCTCGTCGCCAATTGGCGCTGGCTCGCCGCGCAGAGCGGCGGCGCCGCGTGCGGGGCGGCGATCAAGGCCGACGGCTATGGCCTGGGCTCGCGCGAGGTCATGCACCGGCTCGCGGTCGCCGGATGCCGCGACTTTTTCGTCGCCACCTGGGCGGAGGCCGCGGCGTTGATGCCGCTGCCGGAAGGCGTCGCACTGTCGGTGCTGCACGGCGTCGGCGAAAGCGACATGGTCGCGGCGCGAACGCTTCCCGCGCGGCCCGTCCTCAACAGCGTCGAACAGGTAGCGCGTTGGCGCGCGACGGGGGAGGGGCGGCCGTGCGACGTGATGGTGGATACCGGCATGAGCCGCCTTGGCCTGCGCATCGACGAAGCGATGGCGGGCGCGCTCGATGGACTGACGATCGAAACCCTGCTCAGCCACCTGGCGTCGGCCGATGAAGACAGCGATCAGAATGCGGTGCAACTGGCGGCTTTCCAGTCGTTGCGTACACACGTTGGGGCGCGGCGCTACAGCCTCGCGAACAGCGCGGGCATCTGTCTTGGCAGCGAATATGCCTTTGATCTGACGCGCCCCGGTATCGCGCTATACGGCGGCACCCCGCGTCACGAGGCGAACGGACATATCCGGCAGGTCGTCTTTCCAGAAGCGCGCGTGCTACAATTGCGCACCGTTCGCGCCGGGGAAAGCGTCGGCTATGGCGCAACGTGGCGCGCGGCGCACGACACGCGCGTTGCGGTGACCAACTTGGGCTATGCCGACGGCTATCTGCGCAGCCACGCCGGATCGGGCGGTGCGACATGGCAGGGCAGGGCCTTGCCGCTGATCGGACGGGTTTCGATGGATCTGACGGCGTTCGATGCGGGCGCGACCGAAGGTCTGGACGAGGGGGACTGGCTGGCGTTCGATTATGATTTGCCGTCGACGTCCGATCGCAGCGGCCTGTCGCAATATGAATTGCTGACGGGGCTAGGCAGGCGGTTTTCGCGGGGGTGGTGCTGAACCGCAACGCTTTTAGCCGCCGCGCATACCCCACGGATCGAAATCCTGCGCCCGAATCCAGCGGGTGCAAATCCATTTTTCACCGCGTGCTATGGGCAGGCCCGCGTGGCGACTGCGCTCATCGACGCGGCCATCGGGCAACGTATTGGCAAATATTATGGCATCGCCCACCGCACCGCGGAATTCGAGACCGGCGGCCGGAAAATGCGTGGCGCCGCCATCATAGCCATCGTTTAGATAGACGATCGCAGTGATCACCCGCTGATTCGCTTCGCCCGGCAAGCAATCGTGATGCAAGCGATATTGCTGGCCGGCTGCATAGCGCAGCACTGTCAACGGCTCTCCTTGTTCGACCCGTGTACCGGTCGCGGCCGCGAGACGCCGGTCGAGCGCATGGACCACCAGATCCTGCTGGATCGGCCCAAGCACAGTGCCGTCGGACGTGCGGATAGGGTGAGGAATCTGACGATGTGTCGCTGGGTCTACAACCACCGAGGGTCGCATCGCCGGCGTAGAGAGCGCCGCGATATGAGCGCACTCGTCGGGGGTGAAGAGGGCGCGCGCCACCGCGATTCTGGGATTGGTGGATAAGACCTCGGACACCGGTGGATGCGCGGCGTCTCCCTTGGCCGTCAATGCCATTGCCGCAATCAGGTCGCGCTGGCGCGCCGCCATCGGACATCCAGCGGCAAGTTGGTCTATCAGAGCGTGTGCTGCACGCCAGTCAGCTGGCGCGCCTGCCCCAAGGGCGACGAAAACGGCATGCGTCAGCGCACCATCACGATGTCCTGCTTCGCCAGCTTTCCCAAACAGCTGGCGCGCGACCGCGAAGCTACGCGGCACGGGATTGCCGTAAACGTGCCATAACGCGAGCTCATAAAGCGCACCTCCATCTCCACCCTTGGCAGCGGCAACGAGCAGGTCGACCGCAGCCTGCGCCTTGCCAGCCTCCAACAGCGCATGGGCACGATCAACAGGGGCCTGCTCGCTCATTGCCGCTGGTTCAGTGCTGGAGTGTCGAAGAACAGCGCGATTTCGTCGCGCTCGTGCTCGCTAAGTTCGGGGCGCCAAATATCGAAGATCAGGACGACGCGGTCCTCGTCGCTGCCGTTCCAGGCTTCGTGTTCGATCGTGTCGTCGAAGATCAGCAGTTTTCCCTCATCCCATTCGCGCACTTCGTTGCCGACGCGAAAGCCGCAATTGGCGGGCACGATCAGCGGGAGATGGCAGATCAGCCGGGCATTGTGCGTACCGGTGTGCGGCGCGATCCGCGCGCCGGCTCGCAGCAGCGAGAACATCACGGTTGGCGAGCTCGCAATGCGCGGCAGCGGTGCCGCCTGAATCGCCTCCCACGTCCGCGGAAAGCGCGCTACGGCATCGTCGAAGACCTCTCCGTTTTCGCAAAGAAACAAAGCGCTCCAGTCGGCGTTATCCAACAGCGGATTAACGTCCGCGCGTGCCTGTTCGGCATGGGCTTGCATATAGGGGCGAAACCCCTCGGCTCCCACTGCAAGCAGCGCACCGATTTCCTGTTGGATCACACCCGTCGCGGCTTCGATCGCGGGGACCCAGTCAAAAGCGCCGGTGTCGAAAAACTGAATCTGCGGAAGTTCGGGGACATAATAGCCCGTCGGTTCCTGCACGAAAATTTTCCGGCGGCCGGCAAGAATATCCAGCGATTGCTGAAAACGGCTACTGCGCTTTTCGGGTGGCAAACCCTGAGCGATCAATTTGGCCTCGCGGCGCTCGACGACGTGCGCCTTGAAAGCCGTAACCCACGCTTCGGCGCGTTGAACCTCGACGCGCAGATCAGCCGGCAGTTCCTGCTTGCCAGCGATAAGGAGCGCGATTTCATACCGTTGCAGGGCGCTGCGTTCGTCACCAGCCTTGGCGCGGCAATCGCCCTTCATGATATGACCGCGTACCGCCTGGGGTTCGAGTTCGAGCAGTTGATCGAGCGCCGCCTCTTCGGCAAGGACGTCTCCTTCCCTGCGGCAGGCGACCGCCAGCAAAAGCCATATCTGGCCATTTGCGCGGCCGCTGCGCGTGATGCTTTCAAAACGCTGGCGGGCGATGGCCGATTGACCGCGCTGGAGCGCGTCGACGCCTTCCTTGACCAATCGTTCCGCCTCTTGGTTGCTCAATTGCAACGGTTTCGTCCTTCTGACCGAAAAAAGGGGCCGGGACATCGTCCCGACCCCCAATCTATTCCGATCGCGTCGCGATTAGAAGCGGGCGCGAGCGCCGGCGTAGAAGTTGCGGCCACGGAAGCTGTAGATTGCGCTACCGGCACCCGTCGCTGTCGAACCAAGCGGAGGCATCCTGTCGAGGACGTTGTCGACGCCGACGTAGAAGTTGAGGTTCGGACCACCCGATTCCTTGGTAACGTCCCATTCGAAGCGGATGTCGTGATAGAATACCGCCGGATAGGTATCGCGGTCGGCATAGTCGAGGTTGCCCCCCGTTTCGTCACCGTTGATGCCGAAGTAATCTTCATAGACGCTGATATACTGCGGGCCGATGTAACGCATACGATAGCCGAAGGTGAACGGACCGGTGCTGAGATCGACGTCCCAACGGAATTCGTTCTTCGGATCACCGAGTTCGCTGAGAATACGGTTTTCGAAGGTCGGATTCGTGGGATCCTGGAAGTTGCTGATCTTCAGATTGTGCGTGTAGATCAGGTTCGTATTCAACGTCAGCTTGTCGCCCAGGTTGGTACGATAAGCGACGTTGACGTCGATGCCCTTGCGTTCGCGGCTGGCATAGTTCAGCGGCGCCGCAATCAGCGAGTTGCCCAGAATGCGACCCGGGATCTCTCCGTTCGGACCTGTGCCCGGACCGCGGAAGCGGGTGAACTGCTGACAGAACACGTTGTTGAGGTCCGCCGCGTCGTAGCAGCTGTTGACGATCTGCTGCGCCGTCAGGGAAGCGATGATACCCTTCACCTTGATGTCGTAATAATCGACCGAAACGTTCAGACCGGGGACAAAGCGCGGCTGAATGACCACACCATAAGTCCAGGAATCCGATTTTTCCGCTTCGAGGTTCGGGTTCGAACCGCTGACGATGGGCAGCGAATAGGTGATGTCCGAGAAGCCGGCAAGCAGCGCTCCCAAGTCAGCCTGGCAGTTCGCCGCACGGTTCGAATTGGTGTTGATACGGCTGGGATCGCACGGATCGGTGAAACCCGGCGCAAAGTTCGGCACCAGCGGAAACGCCGTTTCCGACACGTTCGGAGCACGAACGGCGCGGCTGTAGTTCCCGCGAAAACGGACATCCTCAATTGGTGCCCAGTCAAGACCGGCATTGTACGACCACACCGTGCCCGTGCCGCCTTGGTATTTGGCAACACGACCTGCGCCGCTGACGGTCAGTTCATGCGCGAAGGGCATGTCCGCGAGCAGCGGGAGCTGGATTTCGCCGTACAGTTCTTTCACCTCGAACGGATCAGGGCGGAACGACGGGATCGACACACCGTTGGTGAAGCCGTTGGTTACGAACGGATCCTGTTCATAAAACGCCTTTTCCTCGCGATATTCAGCGCCGAGCGCGAAACGGACCGGCCCACCCGGCAGGTTGAAGAACCCACTGGTGTCACCCGAGACGAAGCCCGACAGAACGAACTGCGACAGGCCCGAGCTGGCGGTAAAGGTGCGAGCGAAATAGTCGATCGACGCACTATTATCGGGCGAACCAAATGGGTTGTAGGGAACGCACGCTGCGATGTCCGCCGCAAGACGGGCGGCATTGTCGGCGGCAGGAGCGGCGAAGCCGACCAGCGGGACCGCCGAAGCAGGATCAAACTGCGAGCGGCACTGAATCTGGCCCGTCACCGGGTTGCGACCCGCATCCATCGCAAGCGCAAACCGCTGACGATCGATAAAGCCGCCAGTCGTCACATCTTCGCGGAACTTGCCATAGTTTGCCGAGATTTCGTAGCTCCAGTCGTCGTTGAACGTGCCGCGCAGGCCACCCACGATGCGCCAGGTATCGCGCTGGAACTTTTCATCGCGCAGGCCGACGTCGATCAAGCTGCGCGCAATGACGAAGCGGTAGCTGCCATCGGCGATCGCGGCAAGGTTGGCTGGCGTCAAATTTCCTGCGGCCGGGCAAGTAACGGTCAACGACGTGTTACAACCCGATGCGACGATAGCATCGGCGAGTGTGGCGCGATCGGCCGGATGCAGGAACGGGTTGTCGAGACGAACGCGCTCGCGGAAGTCGACGGTCCCGCCGGTGCCCTGGACAAACGAGGGGCCTGCATTGTTGCCGAGCGCGTTGACACGGTTCCACTTGGCTTCGACGAACACTTCGGCCGCTTCGCTGAACTCGTAGCGGGACAGCAGGTTGAAGTTGTAACGTTCGGTGAACGGCAGGACCGACAGCCGCTTGCCATCGCGACCGGAGTCACCGTTACCGCCGACGACGCCGCTGTTGATGCCCGTACCGAACCGTGCACCGGTTTGGGGGGTCAGGCGGCCATTGTCCGTGAAGATGTAGGTACAGTTGAACGGCACACCGGCGCTGTTTGTGCCACCATTGTTCGCTGCCGTCGCGTTACCGCACCGGCCAGTTTCGAACGCCGGTGTGGCCGGGTCGTTCGACCGCTGGTTGACCGGCACGAGGCCGTTGTAGTGAATGGTCGAGCTGCGCACGTCGCGGAAGAAAATGCGATCGGGGAAACCGTCGCTGTTGCCCGGAAGGCCGCCAATGTCCGAATCAACGACAAAGAAGCCGTCCTGCGTACGAAACTCCGGAACATCCGACGCAAAAACGCGCGACTGACGGGCATATTCGCCATGCAGCGTGATATTGCCGCGGCCTTCCGAGAAATTTTTGCCGGCCATGGCTGACACATATTGGTTGCCGCCATAACCTTCCTGCGTGATGCCGCCCTGGGCGCGCAGTTGAACGCCTTCATAGTCGCGGCGCAGCACGAAGTTGACGACGCCCGCGATTGCGTCCGAACCGTAAATCGCCGAGTTGCCGCCGGTGACGATGTCAACGCGCTCGATCAGGTCATTCGGGATCGTGTTAACGTCCGGCGAAACGGCGTTGTTCAGGATGTCTGCCGGAACGTGACGACGGCCGTTGACCAGAACCAGCGTCCGCTGTGTTCCGAGACCGCGAAGGTCGAGGAGGTTCAGACCGGCGATGCCGATGCCGAGACCCGGATTTTGCTGGGCAAAGGTGCTGCGTAGCTGGGGAAGCTCGTTCAGCGTGTCGCCGATGTTTGTCTGTCCCTGCTTCAGAAAGCTTTCACCGGCGATAGAGGTGATCGGCACCGTCGAATCAAGGTTGGGACGACGAATGCGCGAGCCGGTGACGATAATCGTGTCCCTTCCGCCGTCATCGGCGACGGTCGTATCGTCGGCCGACGCCACGTCGTCCTGAGCCAAGGCCGGCATAGCGGTGAGCAATGCAAGAGTCAGGGCAGATCCCCGAACCATCAGGCTGGTTTTTTTCATGATGTTTCCCCGGTTACCGTTCAAGAAGAGAGTTGAGAGAACGGATTGGCTATTAGAGAGCCGCAAAAATCCGCGCGCACAACCCTTTGATGTAGATTTTCTTACAGCGGCAAGACTCCAGCTACGCCTGTGTGTCATTTCAGCAACAGATGGGCACCCCGGGGAGGCGACGCGGGTTGGAATTTTGATGCAATGACACGAAATGAACCAGTTCATAGGGGCATAGATACGAGAGAAAGTGATGAATTTTCCGTTTCTGATGAAACTATATTGCGTTGAAGCGGCCATGAGGTCGACACGCAAGCGTTGGCTCGGAGCAAGCGGCAGAGGGCTCGCCGATGACGCAAACCGCACCGCGCAGGCGAATCACTCCCTGCCGACGATGGGCCGTGCTGGACATGTTGCGACGCATCAATATTTGATGCTAATGCCGCAGCTTGTCCGGAACGGCGCCAATGCCACGAAACCGGATGCGCAGGAGCAGAGGCCATCATGGCAAAGTCCAGGGGGACGGCCGACGACGGTGTCGTCACGATCAAGAAATACGCCAACCGGCGGCTCTACGATACCGAACGCAGCTGTTACATCACGCTCGACGACCTTGGAACGATGGTGCGCGACGGGCGCGAGTTCCGCGTCGTCGATGCCAAGAGCGGCGAAGACATAACGCATAATGTCCTGACCCAGATCATCATGGATACCGAAACGCGCGGCGAAACCTTGCTGCCTGTGTCGTTCCTTCGCCAGCTGATCGGCATGTATGGCGACAAGATGCAGGCGATGGTCCCGCAATATCTGGAAGCGTCGATGGCGGCGTTCCGCAAGAACCAGCAGGACGTGCGCGCCGCCTTCGAAGGCGCGCTGGGCGCGAACCCGCTCGCCGAGCTGACGCGGCGCAACATGGAAATGTTCCAGCAGGCGGCAGGGGCCTTCATGCCAGGGGCGGCCGGCGGCAAGGCCAAGGATGCGGAGATCGCAGCGCTCAAGGCCGAAATCGACGAACTCAAGGCCGAGCTCGCGAAGAAGAAATAATGCGGGGCGTATTCCGCTCCCCCAGCACAGAAAACAGGATAGATGATCAAGCATGCGCTCAGCGTAACCCGTCAGGCCGATTTTGCGGCTTGGTATCAGGATGTCATTGCCGAGGCCGATCTGGCGGAGGAATCGGGCGTTCGCGGCTGCATGGTGATCAAGCCGTGGGGCTATGGCATCTGGGAACGTATTCAGACGGTGATGGACGCGGCGATCAAGGATGCCGGGGTTCAGAACGCCTATTTCCCGCTCTTCATTCCCTTGAGCTTCTTTGAAAAGGAAGCAGACCATGTCGATGGTTTCGCAAAGGAAATGGCGGTCGTCACCCACCACCGGCTGATCGCCGATGGCAAGGGCAAGCTGGTTCCCGACCCGGAGGCAAGGCTGGAAGAGCCGCTGATCGTCCGCCCGACATCGGAAACGGTGATCGGATCGGCGATGAGCCGCTGGGTGCAGAGCTGGCGCGACTTGCCGCTGAAGGTCAACCAGTGGGCCAATGTCGTGCGCTGGGAAATGCGCACGCGCATGTTCCTGCGCACCAGCGAGTTTCTGTGGCAGGAGGGGCATACGGCACACGCCGACAAGGACGACGCAATGGCGGAAACGCTGCGCGCGCTCGAAATGTACCGCGCCTTCGCCGAAGAGGTGCTCGCGATGCCCGTGATCGCGGGCGAGAAGCCCGAACATGAGCGGTTCCCCGGCGCGGTCGCAACCTATTCGATCGAAGCGATGATGCAGGACGGCAAGGCCTTGCAGGCGGGAACGTCGCATTATCTGGGTACCGGTTTCGCCGAAGCGGCGAATATCCGTTATCAGGACAAGGATGGCGGTCACAGCCTGTGCCACACGACGAGTTGGGGTACATCGACGCGGATGATCGGGGGCGTCATCATGACGCACGGCGACGATGACGGCCTGCGCTGTCCGCCGCGCATCGCGCCGCACCAGATCGTCATCGTCCCGATGCTGCGCGACAATGAGGAGGATGCCGCCATTCTCGATTATTGCCGCGACCTTGAAACGCGCCTCAAGGCGCTCGACGCCTTCCGCGAGCCCGTCCGGGTGCTGCTCGACACCGGTGCGAACAAGGCGCAGACGAAGCGTTGGGGCTGGGTCAAGAAGGGCACACCGATCATCGTCGAGGTCGGCCCGCGCGACGTCGCGGGCGGCAATGTCGCCGCGATCCGCCGCGACCGGCTGTACAAGGACGACGGCAAGCTCGACACCGCTTTTCTGGGCAAAGCCGATTTCGTCGCGGGCGCGGTTGCGATGCTGGAAGAAATTCAGCGCAACCTCCATTCCGAAGCGCAGGCGCGGCTGCACGCCAGCATCCGGCGTGATGTCACCGATCTGGCGGCTCATTTTTCGGGCGACGACAAATTCGTCGGCTGGGTCGAAGTCCAATGGTCGCGCCCGACCGGTGCCGCGCTCGACAAGATCGTCGAGCAGCTCAAGGCACTCAAGCTGACGATGCGCAACACCCCGCTCGATGCAGCCCCGGCGGACGGCGCCTGCTTCTTCACCGGCGAACCCGCCGTAGAGCGCGTGCTGATCGGGCGGACTTATTAATTGGCGAAGGCACCCAAACGGTCCCAATCGGCAGGTCTTCCGTCACGCGAAGAAATCCTGCGCTTTATCGAGGAAAGCCCCGGCGCCGTCGGCAAGCGCGAGCTGGCAAAGCATTTCACCCTGCGCGGCGCCGACAAGATCGCGCTGAAGGCGCTGCTCAAAGACATGACCGACGAAGGGATCGTCGACATGGCGCCGGGGCGCGCCTTTCATAAGCGCGGCGGCCTGCCGCGGGTCACCGTGTTGCGCGTCGCGGCGGCCGAGGGCGATGCCGTGTGGGCCGTTCCCGACCGATGGGAAGGCAGCGGGCCACCGCCGCGGCTGCGCGTGATGGAAAAGGGACGCCGCAGCGCGCTGGGCGTGGGCGACCGTATCCTGGCGCGCACCGAGGAGCGCGGAAAGGGCCATGTTGCGCACCCGATGAAAAAGCTTCAGGCCGGAGGCGAAAGCATCATCGGCGTGCTCGTTTCCGATACGGGTCCGGGCGGCAAGCCGATGACCTGGCTGCGCCCCGCCGACAAGCGGGCGCGCTTTGACTTCGCGGTCTCCGACATGGGCGATGCCGCGGTCGGCGATCTGGTGCGCGCCGAATTGTCGGGGCGCGGCCCGGCGACCAGGGCGCGCGTGATCGACCGCATCGGCGACCCCTTTGCGCCGCGTTCGCTCAGCATGATCGCGATCGCGAAGCACGAGATACCCCATGTCTTCGGCGACGAGGTAATCGCCGACGCCGAACGCGCTGCGAAACTACCGCTGACGCCCGATGGGCGCGAGGATCTGCGCGATCTTCCCATCCTTGCCATCGATCCCGCCGATGCGCGCGACCATGACGACGCCGTATGGGCAATTCCCGACGAAGATCCGGGCAACAAGGGCGGATGGAAGGCGATCGTGGCGATCGCCGACGTCAGTTTTTATGTCCGCCCCGACGGCGCGCTCGACCGCGAGGCGCGGCGGCGCGGCAACAGCGTCTATTTTCCCGATCAGGTCGTCCCGATGCTTCCCGAAACGCTGTCGGCGGGCGTCTGCTCGCTCAAAGCCGGCGAGGATCGCGCTGCGATGGCATGCCATCTGACGGTCGACAAACATGGGAAGGTGACGTCATGGCGCTTCGCGCGCGCGCTGGTCCGCCTCCGCGTGAACATCGCCTATGAGCGTGCGCAGGCGGCCTATGACGCCGAGATGGCCGACGATGGCTGGGACGACGACGTACTGCCGGCGCTGAAGCATCTCTGGGGCTGCTGGGCGCTGCTCGCCAAGGCACGCGCCGCGCGGGCTCCGCTCGACCTCGACCTCCCCGAACGGCAGGTGATGCTCGACGAGGCGGGCAATATCGCCGAAATCCGCGTGCGCGAACGGCTCGATGCGCACCGGCTGATCGAAGATTATATGATCGCGGCGAATGTCGCGGCGGCGAAGGCGCTCGAGGCAAAGAAATCGCCGGTCATGTACCGCATCCACGAACCGCCGAGCCGCGAGAAACTCGTCAGCCTGAAAGATTATCTGGAGACGTTCGAGCAGAGCTTTGCGCTGGGGCAGGTGATTACCCCTGCGGTATTCAACCGGCTGATCGACGGTTTTTCGGGCGACGACCGCCTGCCCGAAATCATGGAGGCGATCCTGCGCAGCCAGACGCAGGCTTATTACGGCCCCGCCAATTCCGGGCATTTCGGACTCGCGCTCGGCTCCTATGCACATTTCACCTCGCCGATCCGCCGCTACGCCGATTTGATCGTCCACCGCGCGCTGGTCGACAGCAACCGTCTCGAAGTGCCGGGCAAGCCCAAGGGGCTCCCTGCGAAGACAGGGCTGGGCGAGGCCGATGGCAAGGGGCTGTCGCGCATCGGTGAGGCAATCAGCGCACTCGAACGCCGCGCGATGGAGGCCGAACGCGAAACGGTCGACCGCTATGTCGCCGCTTATCTGGCGGGCAAGGTCGGGGAAATCGTCGCCGCGCGCATTACCGGAGTCCAACCGTTCGGCTTTTTCGCAACGGTCGACGGGCTGGGCGGCGACGGGCTGGTGCCGGTATCGACGCTGGGCAGCGAACGCTTTTTCTATGACGAGGCGGCGCGATCGCTCGACAGCGAACATGGCCGGGTCAGCTATACCGTCGGGCAGCGGCTGGAGTTGAGGCTGATGGAAGCGAACCCGGTGAGCGGCGCGCTGCGCTTCGAGCTTCCCGACGCGCCAGAGGGCGGATTTCGGAACCGTCCGCCGCGACGCGACGGGGTGAAAAAGGCGGGCAAGCATATGGTCGGCAAGCGCGGCCGCCCCGGCAATATCCGGCATCAGGGCAAGCGGCGCTGACCTGCACCCGTCATTGCGAGGAGCGAAGCGACGCGGCAATCCAGAGCCTGCGCAGACCGCTCTGGATTGCTTCCCCCGGCTTTCGCCGGGGTCGCAATGACGGGTTTATTCTGCCTCGGCCATTTTCTGGAGCAGCGCCGCGCTTTCCGCATCCGCCGGAAAAAAAGCCTCAATCGCGAGTTCGGACAGCGTGATGTCGACGGGCGTACCGAAGATCGTCACCGTCGAGACGAAGCGGATCTGCCCCATCGGTGTATCGAGGATCAGCGGCACCGCAATGCCGTTGGCCGCGCTGCCGTCTTGTCCGCGCTCAGCGTCGCCATAACCCGCCAGTTCGCTGCGCAGCGCGATCAGCCCGCTATCGGCGCTGGCGTCGATCTGATGGTCGAGCCGTTCGAGCAGGTGCGCGCGCCATTCGTCGAGGTTCGCGATATGGGGCGCCAGCCCGCCCGGATGCAGCGCGACGCGGAGTACATTGACCGGCGGCGCCAGCAGCTCGGGCGCCGCCAGCTGCGTCAAAAGCCCCACGGCTGCGTTCGCGGCGATCATGTTCCAGTGCCGGTCGACCGCCAGCGCGGGATAAGGCTCGTGCCCCTTCAGCACATGTTCGACGATCGCTTTCATGCCCGCCATTTCAGGGCTGTCGAGATCGCGTTCCTGATAATCGGGGGCATATCCCGCCGCAAGCAATAGCGCGTTGCGCGCGCGGTTCGGCACCTCCAGGCAATCGGCGATGCGTTGCAGCATCAGCGCGCTCGGCCGCGACCGGCCCGTTTCAATAAAGCTCAAATGCCGGGTCGAAATCTCGCTGTCCAGCGCGAGGTCCATCTGGCTCATCCGCCGCCGCGCGCGCCATTCGCGAAGCTGCTCGCCCACGGGTGCGAGGGTCATAGATCGTCTCCTTCGTAACGGCAGCTATACGTCGCGCTTCGGCTTTTCCATTACCTTGGGCGTAATCGACGCCATGCGCATTCGGGTTCAATTGAGGCGGGTCGAAAGGAGAATCACCATGTCGATCCGCAATCTCAAGACCATTCTTATCGCCGATGCCTTCACTTGCGCGGGTGTCTTCGCCGCAGGTCTGCTCGCCGCCGAACCCGTCGGCGCACTGCTCGGCCTGCCGGCGCAGGTCGTCGCGATCGGCGGCTGGATATGCCTCGCCGCCGCGCTGTCGATGATCGTCGCCGCTCGGCAGGCGGTGCCCAATCCCGCGTTCGTCAAGCTGATTGCGATCGGCAATCTGGGCTGGGTTGCCGCCAGCTTTGCTGTCATCGCCGCCTTTTCGGCGCAGATGACCGGCCTGGGAATCGCCGTCGTGACCGCGCAGGCGCTCGGCGTCCTTGGCTTTGCTGTGCTCGAATGGAAGGGCGCCGTGGCGCCGCGCGCCGCCGTTACCGTCTGACCAGCGGTCAGCTCAACGCATCGAGCCGCGCGAGGTCGATCCCGCCCGGCACCAGCATCACCGGGCAGGGGAGGGTTCCCGCATCCTGTCCGGTGAAATGCGATACAAGCGGCCCCGGCGCGCCCGACGCCGCGGTCGCGAGCACCAGCGCCGCAATCTCGTCGCTCGCGCCGATCACCTCGCGCACCACCTCGACGGGCTTGCCCGCCTTGACCATGATCTGCGGCGTCACGCCCGCTTCCTGCACGACCGCGTCGGCGGCGGCAGCGACCAGTTCTTCGGCATGTTCGCGCGCTTCGGCCTCGATCGTCGCCTGCACCCCGCCGAACGCCACGAAATCCTGCGGCGCGACGATCGCGAGCACCATGACCCCGCCGCCCGTCCGCGCCGCGCGCCGCGCCGCAAAGCGCAGCGCCAGCGACGCCTCCGGGCTGTCGTCGATCACCACCAGATATGTCCGCATTACCCCCGACCCCCGCTATGCTTTTTGTGCGTGGAGAGTGCGTCACATTCGTATGAAACGCAAGTTGCCGCGCTGGACCTTGACCGGGCCAGTGCGTATGGCGAGGAAGAATCCGTAGCGGCAGGCGCGGCCTGCAAGACTGACAGGGACAAGGACAAAGATGCCGATCGAACTCAAGATGCCCGCGCTTTCGCCGACGATGGAGGAAGGGACGCTCGCCAAATGGCTGGTCAAGGAAGGCAACGAGGTCAAATCGGGCGACCTGCTTGCCGAGATCGAGACCGACAAGGCGACGATGGAGTTCGAGGCGGTCGACGAAGGCACGATCGCGCAGATTCTGGTATCCGAGGGGACCGACAATGTGAAGGTCGGGACGGTGATCGCGGTGATCGCGGGCGAGGGCGAAGATGCCAGCGCGGCGAAGGCTGCGCCGGCGCCCGCCGCGGCGCCCAAGGAAGAAACCAAGGCCGAGGCGCTGAAGGCTGCGGACCCCGCGCCTGCTCCTGCGCCCACCCCGGCACCCGCCGCCGCGCCTGCCGGGTCGGGCGACCGCATCAAGGCGAGCCCGCTCGCCAAGCGCCTCGCGGCCGAGCGCGGCATCGACCTGGCGACGATCACCGGCACCGGCCCCGGCGGCCGCATCGTCAAGGACGACCTCGATGGCGCGCCGACGGGCGCGACTGCACCCGCCGCCGCTTCGGCGCCCGCCGCTGCTGCCCCGGCTTCCGCACCCGCCGCCGCTGGCCCGATCCCCGATTTCGGCATCCCGCACGAAGATGAAAAACTGTCGGGTATGCGCAAGACGATCGCGCGACGCCTCAGCCAGTCGATGCAGGATGCGCCGCACATCTACCTCACCGTCGACATTCGCCTCGACGCGCTTTTGAAGCTGCGCGGCGAGCTTAACGCCAGCCTCGAAAGCCGCGGGATCAAGCTCAGCGTCAACGACATGCTGATCAAGGCGCTCGCGGTCGCGCTGGAGCGCGTGCCCTCGTGCAACGTCAGTTTCGGCGGCGACGTGATGCGCCAGTACAAGCGCGCCGACATTTCGGTCGCGGTCAGCATCCCCGGCGGGCTGATCACCCCGATCATCACCGATGCCGGTTCCAAGTCGATGTCGAAAATCTCGACTGAAATGTCCGAACTCGCGGCGAAGGCGAAGGAAGGCAAGCTCCAGCCACATGAATATCAGGGCGGCACGGCCTCAATCTCGAACATGGGGATGATGGGGATCAAGCAGTTTACTGCGGTGATCAACCCGCCGCAGGCGATGATCATGGCGATCGGCGCGGGCGAGAAGCGACCTTATGTGGTCGACGATGCGCTAGCGATCGCGACGGTCATGTCGGCAACCGGCAGCTTCGATCACCGCGCGATCGACGGCGCCGACGGCGCGCTGTTGATGAAGACCTTCAAGGAACTGGTGGAAAGCCCGCTGGGACTGGTGGCCTGATGAAACCTTCTACCTTCAAGGGAGAGGGGATTGAAAATGGAGCAAATCTTGGCTGACACCAACTACGACCTCATCGTCCTCGGCTCGGGGCCCGGCGGCTATGTCGCGGCGATCCGCGGCGCGCAGCTCGGTCTCAAAACCGCGATCGTCGAGCGCGAGCTGCTCGGCGGCATCTGCCTCAACTGGGGGTGCATCCCGACAAAGGCGTTGCTGCGGTCGGCCGAAATCTATCATTATATGCAGCATGCGAAGGATTATGGTCTCGCCGCGGCGAACATCAGCGCCGACATCGACGCAGTGGTGAAGCGGTCGCGCGGCGTGGCGAAGCAGCTCAATCAGGGGGTCACCCACCTGATGAAGAAGAACAAGATCGCCGTCCACATGGGCACGGGTAAGCTGACCGCGCCGGGCAAGCTGGAAGTGACGGGCGAGAAGGGCAGCGAGACGCTGACTGCCAAGCATATCATCGTCGCCACCGGCGCGCGCGCGCGCGACCTCCCCTTTGCGCCCGCCGACGGCAAGCGCGTCTGGACCTATCGCCACGCGATGACCCCGCCCGAAATGCCGAAGAAGCTGCTGGTCATCGGGTCGGGCGCGATCGGGATAGAATTTGCGAGCTTCTACAACGACATGGGCGCCGACGTTACAGTCGTCGAAATGCTCGACCGCATCGTGCCCGTCGAGGATGCCGACGTGTCGACCTTCCTCGAAAAGCAGCTCAAGAAGCAGGGCATGACCATCCTGACCGGCGCGGGGGTCGAGGAGTTGAAGCCCGGCGCCAACGGCGTGTCGGCCAAGATCAAGACCAAGGACGGCAAGGTTCAGGCGGACGAATATAGCCATGCCATCGTCGCGATCGGCATCGTCCCCAATACCGAGAATATCGGGCTGGAGGCGCTGAAGGTCAAAACGACCAAGGGGCATATCGACACCGACCCCTATTGCCGCACCAACGCAAAGGGGCTGTGGGCGATCGGCGACGTCACCGCGCCGCCGTGGCTCGCGCACAAGGCCAGTCACGAAGGCGTGATCGCCGCCGAAGCCATCGCGCAGGAACTCGGCAACAAGGACGTCCACCCGCACCCGATGGATGCGCGCAACATCCCGGGCTGCACCTATTGCCACCCGCAGATCGCATCGGTCGGGCTGACCGAGGCCAAGGCGAAGGAAGCGGGGCACGAGGTTCGCGTCGGCAACTTCCCTTTCATCGGCAATGGCAAGGCAATCGCGCTCGGCGAGGCCGAGGGCTTTGTGAAAACGGTATTCGACGCCAAGACCGGCGAGCTGCTCGGCGCGCATATGGTCGGCGCCGAAGTGACCGAAATGATCCAGGGCTATACCATCGGCAAGACCGCCGAACTGGTCGAGGAAGATTTCATGCACAGCGTTTTCCCGCACCCGACGATCAGCGAAGCGATGCACGAAAGCGTGCTGGCCGCTTATGGGCGCGTGCTGCATATCTGATGGTGCTTGGCCGACGACATTTTCCGCTGTCCTAATCGGTTGCGCTTTGCCATCTAGGCTGAAGACACAAAAAAATGAGGCGGCGGGATATGCAATCCAGAGTAAAGTTGCGTAGATTTCTGCGCGGAATCGGAGTCGGCGGAGCAGCGTTGCTCTGCGTGACGGGCACCGTCGCAGCAGCGCAGGGGGCAGGGCCGCAAACCGTCATCACCGCCGCGCGCTATGTCGACGTCCTGACCGGCAAGACGGTCGAGCACCCCGCGATCTTCGTCGACGCCGACGGGCGTATCATCGACATCGCCGACGCGCGTACTGCCCGCTGGGTCAGCGACGTCCATCACATCGACCTGGGCACCAAGACGCTGATTCCCGGCCTCATAGACATGCACGTCCATCTCGACGGTCCCGCCGATATCGGCGGTTATCGCGGGCTGGAGTTCACCGACAGTTTCTGGGGCATGACCGCGGTGAAGAACGCGCGCGACATGCTGGATGCGGGCTTTACAACCGTGCGCAACGTCGGTTCGTCGGAGCGCAACGACATCGGGCTCAAGCAGGCGATCGACGCGGGCTATGCGGTGGGACCGCGGATCGTGCCGGCGGGCTATGCACTGGGCGCGACGGGCGGGCATTGCGACAGCACCTTTCTGCCGCCCAGCCTGGAGAAAGCCGACGGCAAGGAGGAGGGGATCGGCGACACGCCCGACGAACTGCGTTACCAGGTGCGCCGCCAGCGCAAATATGGCGCGGAGGTGATCAAGGTGTGCGCAACCGGCGGCGTTTTTTCGCGCAATACCGAACCCGGCCAGTTGCAGGTGCCCGAAAATGAGCTGCGCGCGATCGCCGACGAGGCGCATCAATGGGGGCTGCGCGTCGCCGCACATGCGCATGGCGCGGCGGGGATTCGCGCCGCCATCGCGGCGGGGATCGACACGATCGAACATGCAAGCCTCGTCGATGACGAAGGTATCCGCATGGCCGTTGCCCGGAAGCGCCCCGTCTGGTTCGCAATGGACATTTACAACACCGAATATACGCAGGCGGAGGGCGCGAAAAATGGCGTGCTCGAGGATAATCTGCGCAAGGACCGCGAAATCGCCCAGATCCAGCGCGACAATTTCCGCAAAGCGCATCGCGCGGGGGTGCGCATGGTGTTCGCATCGGACGCGGGGGTGATGCCGCACGGCGACATCGGCAAGCAGTTCCGCGTCATGGTCGAATATGGAATGACGCCGTTACAGGCGATCCAGGCGGCGACGAAAAATGCCGCCGAAGCGCTGGGGCGCGAGAAGGATGTGGGGGCGATTGCGGTGGGCCGCTTTGCCGATCTGATCGCGGTCGATGGCGACCCGCTGGCCGATGTGCGCGAGCTGGAAAGCGTCGATGCGGTGGTGAAGGGCGGGGTGCTGGTGAAGGGGGAGTAGCTTCTAAGCCGAAGGGCAACCTCCAACCCGTCGTCATCCCGGCGAAGGCCGGGATGTCGGATGGAAATCGGCCGGCTCAATAAGCCACCAGTCGGTCGATCATCGCCTCGCGCATCGTCGGCGTGAAGTTCAACACCGCCTCGGCATAGCTTGCAACGTCGCCATGGTCGCGGCGCACGGTCGCCAATGCGGCATCCAGATAGGCGGGGTTGACCGACATCAGCGCGCGGATCGCGTCGTCGTGGATTTCGGCGCCGTAGCGCGACCGGATATGCGCCGCGCCCTGCGCGATCCGCTCCTCGATCTTGCCCGCGGTGTTGGTGAGGAGGTAATCGTGCATCAGATCGTCTTCGTGCACGCCGAGCAGCCGGTGGACGATTGCGACAGCGAAACCCGTGCGATCCTTGCCCGCAACGCAGTGAACCAGGCTCGGCGCGTCATATTCGGCGAGCGCGGCCAGATAGAGGCGCAGCGTCGCGACGAGCGCGGGGCGATAGGGCATCCCCGCATAGGTGTCGATCATCCGCGCCCGCGCGGTCTCGACATCGATCGCCCCGCCCGCGGCCTGAAGGTGCGGGGCAAGCCCGGCGGTGAGGCCGCCCGCGAACAGCACGCGCGCCGAAAAATTCTCCGACCGGCGGCACGGATGCATCTCGCGCTCGTCGTCGCCGCGCAGGTCGATTACCGTTTCGAGTCCAAGCCGGTCGAGCGCCACCAGATCGTCATCGGTGGCGGCTTCATGGTGCGCCGACCGCCACAGCACCCCGTCGCAAAGCCGCCCGCCGCCCTCGACCGCATAGCCGCCATAATCGCGGAAATTGTGGATGCCGGACAAGGGCAGAACGCGCTCGGCGAGCATGGTCATTCTCCTGTGAACACGGGCGATCGTTTTTCGACGAACGCATTGATCGCTTCGCGGTTGTCCGCGGTTTCGTGGACGATCGCCTGATAGGCCGCGCTCAGTTCCAAAATATCGCTCATCCGGCTGTGCTGCGCCTCGCGCAGCAGACGCTTGGTCAGACGCAGCGCACGCGGCGGATTGCAAACGATCCGCTCGGCGATCGCGATCGCCCGGTCCATCAGCTCCGCATCGGGCACCACGTCTGTCACCAGACCATATTCCTTTGCCTGAGCGGCGTCAAAGCGATCGCCGGTCAGGAACAGCTCGGCGGCGCGCGGATAGCCGAGTATCTTCTGGAGCAGCCAGGCGCCGCCGTCACCGGGAACGATCCCGACCTTGATGAAGCTGCACGCGAATTTGGCGCTTTCTGCGGCAATGCGGATGTCGCAGGTGCAGGCGAGGTCGGCGCCAAGCCCGATCGCATGGCCGTTGACCGCGGCGATCATCGGCACTTCGCAGTCCATCAGGGCGCGGATCACGGCCTGCACGCCCTTGCGGTAATTGGCGCGGGTGGAATCGGGCTGGTCGAGCACACCGATGCCCTGGCGTTCCTGCATTCCTTTCAGGTTTCCGCCGGCGCTGAATGCCTTACCGCTGCCGGTCAGGATGATCGCGCTGACGCTGCGGTCTTCCCCCAGGATACGCAGCGTTTCGATGATATCCTGGCAATCCTCGTGGGTCCCGATCGCATTCATGCTTTCGGGTTTGATCATCGTCAGGATCGCGATCTTGCCCCGCCGCTCGACACTCAAAAATTCGCCCATTGTCTGCTTATCCTTTCGCGGCGCATGGCCGTCACGTTGCTTAGCATGATCGGTGGCGCGCGGCTAAGCAAAGCAGCGCCGCGCTCGACCGGCCTAGCGCACCGCGCCGGTCTCGCGCAGTGCCGCGATCTTTGCGGCGTCATAGCCCAGCGCGGCGAGCACCGCGTCGCCATCGGCGCCAACCTCCGGTGCCGGGCGCGGCGTCGAAGTGGCGGTGGCCGAATAGCGCGGCGCGGGGGCCGGCTGGATCGCCCCGCCGACGGTCAGAAATGTCTCGCGCGCGGCATTGTGCGGATGCTCCGGCGCTTCTTCGAGCGACAGCACCGGCGCGAAGCAGATGTCGGTCATTTCCATGATCGCGCACCATTCATCGCGTGTTTTCGTCGCGAACAGCGCGGTCAGCTTGTCCTTGAGCGGCCCCCATTGCGCAGCGTCGAGTTGCGCGTCGAAGGCGGGGTCGGCGTCGAGCCCGGTCTTTTTGCGCAGCAGCGCATAGAATTGCGGTTCGATCGAGCCGATGGAGATGAATTTGCCGTCGGCGCAGCGATAGGTGTCGTAGAAATGGGCGCCGCCGTCGAGCATGTTGACCCCGGCCTCGTCCTTCAGGCGGCCCATCGCCTTGAACCCCCAGGTCATTCCCGCGAGCAGCGCGGATCCGTCGGTCATTGCGCAATCGATCACCTGACCCTCGCCGGTGCGCGCGGCGTGGAGCAGCGCGCTCGTCATGCCAAAGGCCAGCATCATGCCGCCGCCGCCGAAGTCGCCGACATAATTGACCGGTGGCACGGGCTTCTCACCCGCCCGGCCGATGCCATGGAGCACGCCCGAAAGCGCGATATAGTTGATGTCGTGCCCCGCCGCCTGCGCATAGGGTCCGAACTGGCCCCATCCGGTCATCCGGCCATAGACGAGCCGCGGATTATCGGCGAGCAGCACATCGGGGCCGAGGCCGAGCCGCTCCATCACGCCGGGGCGATAGCCCTCGATAATCGCGTCGGCGCCCTTGCACAGATCGCGTGTGATTGCCACCGCATCGGGGTTCTTCATGTCGAGCGCGATCGACGTGCGGTTGCGGCTGAGCGGATCGCGGGGGTCCATGAAGCCGCCGGGGCGATCGATACGGATCACCTCCGCCCCATGGTCGGCGAGCATCATCGCGCAAAAGGGCCCGGGACCGATGCCCGCGAACTCGATGATCCTAATTCCCTTCAGCGGTCCTGGCATGATTTGCTCCTTTTCGTTTTCATGGCCGACGATGTTCGTCGCATAATGGTCATCGATGTGTCCAATGGCGCCTCGGTGCGTCTTGGTTCTTAAAAATGGGAAGGATGTGAATATGCTCGATCGCCGCAGTTTTGCCGGAGCCGCCCTCGCCTTTGCCGGACTGGCGGCGCAGACCCGTGCCGTAGCGGGCGGGCTGATGGCAACCGCGCCCGGCTATGGTGCGCTGCAACCCGATCCGGCGGGGCTGATCGACCTTCCGCCGGGCTTTTCTTACCGCATCCTCTCCGAGCTGGGCCAATCGATGACCGACGGGCATCGCGTCCCCAACCGCGCCGACGGTATGGGATGTTTCAAGCTCGGCGGCGGCAAGATCGCGCTGGTCCGCAACCATGAGCTTCAGCCGCGACACGGCGGGGACGGCCCGTTCGGCAAAGCCGCGGCGTTGCCCCCCGAAGCGTTCGACAGTCGTGCCGGGACCGCGCTGCCGGGCGGGACGACGACGCTGGTGCTCGATCCGGACAGCCTGGCGGTCGAACGCCAGTATCTCAGCCTGGTCGGAACGATCCGCAACTGCGCAGGCGGGATCACGCCATGGAACAGCTGGCTGACCTGCGAAGAAAGCGTCGATGGCCCCGCTCAAGGCGTCGGACAGCCGCATGGGTGGATTTTCGACGTGCCCGCCGATGCGGGGACGTTGGTGAAGGCAGAACCGCTGAAGGCCATGGGACGCTTTGTCCGTGAGGCGGCGGCGGTCGATCCGCGCACGGGCATCGTCTATATGACCGAGGACCGCGACGACAGCCTTTTCTATCGTTTCCTTCCCGATGTGCCAGGCTCGCTGCACCGCGGCGGGCGGCTGCAGGCGCTCGCCTTTCACGATACGTCGATCGCCGACAGCCGCAACTGGGACGGGCGGCGTATCGCCACAGGAAGCTGGCTTTTCGCGCGGTGGATCGACCTGGACGATGTCGAAAGCCCCGTCGACGATTTGCGCCATCGCGGCGCAAAAATGGGTGCGGCGGTGTTTGCGCGCGGCGAGGGGATTCATTGGGGCGAGGGCGAACTTTATTTCACCTGCACCTCGGGCGGCGCGGTGAAGCAGGGACAGATCATGCGATACCGTCCCTCGCTTCACGAAGGGACCGACCGCGAACGTGCGGTCCCCGGCCGGTTGCAACTGTTCCTCGAATCGACCGATCCCGCTCATTACAGCTTTGGCGACAATCTGACGGTCGCGCCCAATGGGCATTTGATCGTGTGCGAGGACCAGTATCTCGATACCGTCGACAATCATCTGCGCGGCGTCACTCCCTTCGGCGAAGTTTATCCCTTTGCCCGGATCCGGGTGCAGACCGAGCCGGCGGGCGTGTGCTTCGCGCCCGACGGCAAGACCATGTTCGTGAACCTCTACAGTCCGACCAAAACGCTCGCGATCCGCGGTCCCTTTTGATCAGATCCGTTCGATGATGATCGCGGGCGCCATGCCGCCCGCGGCGCACATGGTGACGAGGCCATAGCGGCCGCCCGAGCGTTCGAGCTCGTCGAGCGCGGTGCCGATCAGGATCGAACCGGTGGCGCCGATCGGGTGGCCGAGTGCCATCGCGCCGCCGTTGATATTCACCTTCTCGCGATCGAGGTCGAGGTCGCGGATGAACTTTTCGGCAACCACCGAGAAGGCTTCATTGATTTCCCAGACGTCGATGTCGTCCTTCGTCAGTCCTGCCTTTTCGAGCACTTTCTTCGCCGCCGGCACCGGCGCGTTGAGCATCAGCGTCGGATCGTCGCCGATATTGGCATAGGCAACCACGCGCGCGCGCGGTTTGAGGCCGTGCTTGTCGGCGTAATCCTTCGACGTCAGCAGCAGCGCGGCCGCGCCGTCGACCACGCCCGACGAATTGCCCGCGTGATGGAAATGCTGGATTTCGAGATCGGGATAGCGGCGATTGATCTGCTTGCGGAAGGTGAAGCCGCCGCCCATGTCGAAATCGGCGAGGCCGGCGAAACTCGGCTTCAATGCGGCCAGACCTTCGGCGGTGGTTTCGGGACGCGGAAACTCCTCGCGGTCGAGCGCGACACTGCCGTCCGGATTGTGCACCGGCACGACCGACTTGGCAAAACGGCCTTCCTTGATCGCGCGGTCGGCGCGCTGCTGGCTGACGAGCGCGAGCGCGTCGAGATCTTCGCGGCTGATCCCTTCGATCGTCGCGATCGCATCGCCGCAGATCCCCTGGTGCGATTGCGGGTGAAGCTCGTCGAGCGCTTCGTGGCCCGATCCCATCAAGCGCGGCGGCAGGCCCGCGTTCGCCTGTTCGGCGGCATAGGCGGTCGTATAGCTCATCATTTCGGTGCCGCCGGCGATGACGCAATCCTCCATGCCGCTCATCACGCTCGCCGCCGCGAAGTTGACCGAGCTGATGCCGCCGCCGCAGAAACGGTCGAGCGTCGTGCCGCTCGCCTTGATGTCATATCCGGCCGACAGCGCCGCCATGCGGCCAAGATCGCCGCCCTGCTTGCCGTTCTGTGACGAGGTCGACCAGACGATGTCGTCGACGGTCGCGGTGTCGAGATTGTTGCGATCGCGGATCGCGGCGAGGACGGTCGCGGCGAGATGCTGGGGATGGAGGTGCGAGAGCGCGCCCTTGCCGGGTTTGCCGATCCCGCGCGGGGTGCGGACGGCGTCGATGATATAGGCCTCGGCCATGATGATATCCTTTCGTGGAGAGAATTAACGGGGGGCCATGCGGATCGCGCCGTCGAGGCGGACGGCCTGACCGTTGAAATAGGTGTTGCGGATCATTTCCATCGCGAGGCTGGCATATTCCTCGGCCTTGCCAAGCCGCTTGGGGAAGGGGACCGAGGCTTCGAGGCTCTCTTTCACCTTCGGGTTCATATTGTTGAGCAGCGGCGTGCCGAACACGCCCGGCATGATCGAATTGACGCGGATGCCAAGGTCCATCAGATCGCGCGCCATCGGCAGCACCAAGCCGTTCACGCCGGCTTTCGCCGAGCCATAGATGACCTGTCCGATCTGGCCGTCCTGCGCGGCGACCGAGGCCGTCAGGACAATCGCGCCACGCTCGCCATCCTCCATTTCGGGCAGGGTGGCCATGCCCTCGGCGGCGATCGAAGCGACGCGGTAGCTGGCGGTCAATATGCCTTCGACGCCAAAGGCATAATCTTCGGTTGGCGTGCGGCGGTATTTGCCGGTTTCCTTGTCATAGGCGAGCGTCTTGCCGCGGCGCGAGGTCATCGCGCAGTGAACGCAAATGCGCTCCTGGCCATGTGCGGCGCGGGCCTTTGCATAACCGCCCAAGACCGACTGCTCGTCGGTGATGTCGACATGGACAAACAGCCCGCCGATCGATGCGGCGACCTCTTCGCCAAGCGCGTCGTTGATGTCGAAGATCGCGACCTTCACCCCGGCCGCGGCCAGCGCCTCGGCCGTCGCGCGACCGAGGCCCGACGCCCCCCCAGTGACAACGGCGGCAGTAGTCGAATCGAATTTCATGGGAAAGCTCCTCAGGCGGGAATCTGGTTAAAGGGAATGCCCTTGTCTGGGCGGTGATCCTGCGGCAGCCCCAGGATGCGTTCGGCGATCGTGTTGAGCAGCGTTTCGTCCGATCCCCCGGCGATGCGGCCGGTCGGCGCGTTGATCCAGCTCGACGCCCAATCATCCTTGGGCGAGGCATGTTCGTCGAACGCGAACGCGCCGGTTCCCTGGAGGTCGAGCGCAAGTTCGGAAAGCTTCTGGCGCGAACGGACCGCGACGAGCTTGTTCAGCGATCCTTCGGGGCCCGGCGTCATACCCGCCTGCATCATCAACCGCGCGCGGCGGTTGATCGAATCGAGCCCGGCGCGCATCGCATAGTTGCGCGCAATCTGTTGACGGATGCGTCCGTCCTCGATCGCGGGACGGCCGTTCAGTTCCACCTCTTTCGCAAGTTCGACGAACAGGTCGAGGTGCGGGCCGAAACCCGCACTGTCGGTCGCGACATAGCGCTCGATCATCAGCGTTGCCATCGCAACGGCAAAACCGCCGCCCACGGGCGACATGCGATGGTCGTCACCGATCTTCACATCGTCGAAAAAGACCTCGTTGACATGGCTGTCGCCGCCCGCGAGCTTGATCGGGCGCACCGTGACGCCGGGCGCTTTCATGTCGACCCAGAAATAGGTGAGTCCCTTGTGCTTCGCGACGGTCGGGTCCGTGCGAACAACGATCACGCCATAATCGCTATATTGCGCCCAGCTCGTCCACACCTTCTGTCCATTGATCTTCCAGCCATTGCCGTCGGGCTCGGCGCGTGTCCGCAGACCGGCGAGATCGGTGCCGCCGGAGGGTTCGGAAAACAGCTGGCACCAGATTTCTTCGCCCTGCAGCGCCTTGAGCACGCGTTCCTTCACGAATTCGCGATCGGACCCGAACTGCATGAGTACCGGGACGGGCATCCCGAGCGAGATGCCGAAATAAACATTGGGGAAGCCATGCTTCATCTCTTCGGCTTCGAAGGTGATCTTTTCGATATGACCGAGCCCCTGACCGCCGAGGTCGGTCGGCCAGTTGATTCCGGCATAGCCCGCGTCAAACTTGGCCTTCTGGTAGCGGCGGCCGAGCGCGAGATCCTCTTCAACGCTCAGCCCCTTGCGCGCGGCCTTGCCGAATGCGGGAACCATCGCTTCGCACCATTCGGCGGCTTTGGCCCGATAGGTTTCGAGGTCGGTCATGCAGCAGCTCCTGCAAGGCGGTCGACGAGTATATCTTCCCAGAAGAAGCTGCTGCCCTGTTCGAGCGCGAGGGTGCGCGAGCGGCGCATGTGGAGGTGGAGGCCGATTTCCCAGGTCACCCCGATCCCGCCATGGATTTGCACGCAATCGCGGGCCGCGGTGTCATAGGCTTCTGTCGCCGAAAGACGCGCGGCAGCCGCCGCCGTGATGAAATCATCCTGTCCTTCGCGCGCGGCAGCGTGGATCGCATTGGCGCGCGCGAGTTCGACGAGGCCGTAAAGCTCGGCAATCCGGTGCTTGATCGACTGGAAGGCGCCGATCGGTTGGCCGAACGCCTTGCGCGTTACCGCATAGTCGCGCGCTATTTCCATCAGCGCTTCGGCGCCGCCGGTCTGTTCATGCGCGGTCACAACGGCTTGCAGCGCAAGGATATGGAGCGCCGCCGCGCGCGCCGCGGCGCCGGTGACGAGCACCTCTGCCGCGGCACCGGCGAAAAAAAGATCGGCGATACAGCGGCTGTTATCAAAGCTGTCGACGGCCTTGCGTTCGACGCCGGCAAGATCGACAATGACCAGCGCAGGCACTCCCTGCTCTTGCGCCAGAACGATGACGACATCAGCAAACAGCCCACCAGATACGCCGGGAGCGGTCCCTTCGACTTGGCCTACCTTCCATGTCACCGGCGGGACGGCGGGCAAGGCATCCGCCCCCGAGGCAAAGGCGATGGCGCCGATCGTCTCACCGCTCGCGAGGGACGGAAGCCAGCGCGCCTTCTGATCGTCGCTCCCGCACAGTTCGATCGCCTTGGCCGCGCCGAAGCTGGAGGTCAGGAAGGGAGCCCCACTTAGCGTCCGCCCTGCCTGATGCGCGATGAGCCCCAGTTCAACGAGGCCCAGCGCGAGCCCGCCGTGCGCTTCGGGGAGAGCAAGTGCCGTCCAGCCCTGTTCCTTCGCTGTGGTCCAGAAAGCCTGATGATATTGACCGCTGGCCTGAAGCAACGGGAGCAGGTCGTCCTTGCTGACCCGCGCCTCGAGCGCGCGCCGCGATTCGGTTGCGATCGCCTGTTGCCCTTCGTCGTACAAGATCGACATCGGCCCGATTCCTCTACCCTATGGTTTCCGGTCATCATCCGGACGTTAACGTAAACGTCAAGTATTTTGACGCTACGGCCGCTCGCCGGTCAACTGGCAGCCATGTCAGGCGAGGCCGGCTTTCCAGTCGCGCTTGATCTTTTTCGCTAGGCTCCATTTGTGCACCTCGGTCGGGCCGTCGTAGATGCGGAAGGCGCGAACCTCGCGGAACACCTGCTCCACAATCGTCCGGTCGGTGACCCCGGTGCCGCCCATGACCTGAACGCAGCGGTCGGCGATACTCATCAGCGCTTCGGACACGGCAACCTTCCCCATCGAGCTTTCGACCGTGCCGAGCGATCCAGTGTCGAGCACGCCCGCGCACCAGTCGATCATCAGCTCCGCCTGTTTCAGGTCGATCATATTCTCGGCGAGCATGAAGCCGACACCCTCATGCTCGATCAGCGGCTTGCCGAACGCCTCGCGGCGATTGGCGTAGTCGGTCGCGATCTCGTGCGCACGGATGCAGCAGCCGAGCCAGCGCATGCAATGCGACAGGCGGGCAGGGGAAAGACGCACCTGCGCGTAGCGAAAACCCTCGCCGGCCTGCCCGAGCATCTGGTCTGCGGGGACGCGCAGATTGTCGATCGTCAGCGTGGCATGGCCGCCGGGCATCGAGCTGTCGATCGTG
>NZ_JAVJOJ010000003.1:0-222198 GCF_040216815.1 Sphingopyxis sp. | reverse complement strand
CATGAAAAAGGCCGAACGAACCTCGCCCGCGACCATCGGCTTCAGGAACCGTTCCTTGAGTTCGGGGCTGCCCTCCTTGCCGAGCAGGTACATATTGCCCTCGTCTGGCGCCATCGTGTTGCACGCCAGCGGGCCGAGCGGCGACAGGCCGCTCTTGATCAGCACGACCGCGGTTTCGCGCTGGTTGAGGTGGCTGCCGTCGCCGAGAATGTGTGGGGTCAGCACACCCGCGGCGCGCGCACGGTCGCGCATCTCCATCACCAGCTCGTCGGTCGGTGCGCCGTGATGGTCGCGCCGCGGATCGGCTTCATAGGGAATCACGGTTTCGCGAACGAAGGCTTCGACTTTTGCCGCAATGGCGAGCGCCCGTTCCGATATGCCTTCGCTTGCCGTCATTCCGATTCCCTTCGCGATCTATGCAACTTCTCTCAACCCGACGTTGACGTAAGCGTCAAGTTAATTCATGTGCGAAGGCGACAATGCCGTAAGGGCAATTATATTACGAAAGGACGCGCCATGGCTTTCAAGACACGTATTACCGACATGCTGGGTATCGAGCACCCGATCGTCCAGGGCGGAATGCAGAGCGTGGGGTACGCCGAACTTGCGAGCGCAGTATCGAACGCCGGCGGCCTGGGAATCCTGACGGCGCTGACGCAGCCGACGCCCGATGCGCTGCGCGAGGAAATCGAACGCTGCCGAGCGATGACCGACAAGCCGTTCGGGGTGAACATGACGGTATTTCCGACGATCAACGCGCCCGATTACAAGGCCTATGCGCAGGCGATCATCGATGGCGGGGTGAAGATCGTCGAGACGGCGGGGACGCAGGCGGTGCGCGAAATCTGGGAGATGCTGAAACCCCATGGCGTCACAATTCTGCACAAATGCACAGCGGTCCGCCACGCCCTGTCGGCCGAGCGCGCGGGTTGCGACATCATCTCGATCGACGGGTTCGAATGTGCGGGGCACCCCGGCGAGGACGATATTCCGGGGCTGATTCTGATCCCCGCCGCCGCCGACAAGGTGAAAATCCCGATGCTCGCATCGGGTGGGTTCGGCGACGGGCGCGGGTTGATCGCGGCGCTGACGCTTGGCGCCGAGGGTATCAACATGGGCACGCGCTTCTGCGCCACGAAGGAAGCGCCGATCCACGACAATGTAAAACAGGCCTATATCGACAATGACGAACGCGGCAGTTTCCTCATTTTCCGCAGCCTCAAGAACACCGCGCGCGTCGGCAAAAGCGCGGTGAGCGAAGAGGTCGTGCGCCGCCTTGCGGTGCCCGACGCGACCTTTGCCGATGTCGCCGAGCTGGTGAACGGAAAGGCAGGACGCGAACTCCTCGAAACGGGCGATCTTTCGAAGGGCGTCTTCTGGGCCGGGATGGTGCAGGGATTGATCCACGACATTCCGAGCTGCAAGGAATTGATCGACCGGATCATCGCCGAAGCCGATGCCATCGTCGATCAGCGGCTCGCATCGCTGCGGGCCTGATCCGCGTCCACGCTGGCGCGGGGCATCGGCTTTCGATATGATCCGATTCTTCGCGATCTGACCGTATCGAAGCCCGCCGGCGCTCGCGCCCGCCGGCGCGGCAAGGGGGATGCTTGAGCTTCATCGAATATAAGGGTTTCGGCGGTGTCACCCTGTTCGCCGACTTGTTGGGTGACGAAAATGATCCCGCGGTGCTCCTGGTCCCTGCGCCGGGGCAAGCGCGCTCGGTCTGGCGCGACGTCGCAGAGGCGCTTGTCCTGTCGGGGCGGCGGGTCGTCAATCTCGACCTTCGCGACGATGATGGCGGCGCGGACCTGAATGCGCATATCGAGGATCTGCGCGCCGTGCTCGCCCAGATGGGTTCGCGCCCAACGGTCGTCGCGGCCGAACGGGGCGGATGGATCGCGACGCGCGCGCTGACCATCGACGGCGCACAGCTCGCCGCAGGCCTCGTCCTCGTCGACATGCCGGTCGATGAAGACGCCATTGCGAGCGGCGTCGCGGGGCGGCTGGCGCTTCCGACGCTCGTTGTGCGCGGCGGTTTCGCCCCGGCACAGTGCAGCGCGGTGAGCGATACGTTCAACGCCGCGCTACCTGTCGGAGAGAGCGCCGACATCAACGAATGCGACCTCGAACTGGCGGCGGATCGCAACGAAGCACTGCTGGGGCAACTGCTCGAATTTCTCGAACGCCGCCAGCCGCGGGAGGCGATGGAGTTCAAGGCCGGGTCGGACCCGCGCACGCTCCGCGATGCGATGGGCTGTTTCGCGACCGGCATAACGATCGTCACCGCGCTCGACGGGAAGGGAATGCCGGTCGGCCTCACCGCGAACAGCTTTACGTCGGTATCGCTCGATCCGCCGTTGCTGCTCGTTTGTATCGCCAACACTGCGGGAACCGCGCCCGCGCTTCGCGGCGCCGCGCATTTCGGCGTCAATGTGCTGCAGATTGGCCAGCAACCGGCATCGAATCGTTTTGCGACCAGGGGCGAGGACCGTTTTGCCAATCAGCCGTGGGCGCCCGGTCAGACCGGCGTGCCGCTGTTGGGTGGCTCGCTCGTCTCGTTCGAGTGCCAGCGCGAATCGCTGCACGAGGCTGGCGACCATTTCATTCTTGTCGGCCGCGTCGTCCGCGCGCAATTCGAACCGCATCGCGATCCTTTGCTCTATTTTCGCGGAAAATACCGGCGACTGCATTTCGCCTGATGGCGGACAGGGTGGGATTCGAACCCACGGTGAGCTTGCACCCACGGCGGTTTTCAAGACCGCTGCCTTAAACCACTCGGCCACCTGTCCTTGCGTCGCCGCAATAGCGCGCAGGCGCCCCGCGGCAAGCGAAACCTTGCGCGAACGACCCACCGCACGAATGACTCGCCTTGTCCTGCGGCGATCTAGCCAAGGCGCTCGCATCTGTGCGACAGCGGCCCTATGGGTGGGGACATGATGCACGCCAGCAGTTTCAAAATTCGCCGACTTTTTGCGCTTCCTGCGGCCATCCTGTCGGCATGGATGATGACCGCCTCTGCACCGCTTCACGCACAGAGCGGCGATGCGGGGTTCGACGCCTATGTCCAGTCGCTGTGGCCCAAGGCGCAGGCGCGCGGGGTATCACGCGCGACGTTCGACCGCGTCACCGCCGGGCTGCGCTATAATGCGCGCGTCGTTGCGCTCGACCGCGACAATCTGGGATCGCCGTCCAGCCCGAACGCGCCGATCCCGGCTTTTGCACCCTATAAGGCAAAACATGTCGATGCGGCCCGGATTGGCGGCGGTCGGCGCGTCCACGACCGGCTGCTACCGCTCCTGTCGCGGATCGAACAGCGCACCGGCGTACCGACCAGCATCATGATCGCCATTTACGGGCACGAAACCGCTTATGGCCAGGTCACGGGGAATTTCGACCTGCCCGAAGCGCTCGCCACCCTGGCCTATGAAGGGCGCCGCCGAAGCCTGTTCGAGCCCGAACTGATTGCGACGATGGTGATGGTTGAACGCGGCGTTCCGCGCGGCGTGCTGAAAGGCAGCTGGGCGGGAGCCTTCGGTTATCCGCAATTCCTGCCCTCGGTCTATCTGCGCGTCGCCGAGGACGGCGATGGCGACGGCGTGGCGCGCATCTGGTCGAGCGAGGCCGATGCAATCGAGTCGATCGGTTCCTATTTGCGCAATGCCGGTTGGCGTGCAGGCCAGCCGTGGGGGGTCGCGGTAAACGTCCCGGCAGGCTTCGATCGCGGTGCCCTCGCGAACCGTCTGACCCCTACGCGATGCCCCCGCGTTTTCGAACGGCATAGCCGCTGGCGCACGATGGCCGAATGGCGCGCCGCCGGGATCCGACCGGTCGATGGGCGCTGGCCCGACAGCAATATCCAGGCCACTTTGCTCGAACCCGATGGTCCGGGGCGGACCGCCTATTTGCTGACCGGTAACTATCGTGCGATATTGGACTATAATTGTTCCAATTTTTACGCATTGTCTGTGGGGTTGCTGGCGGATGAAATCGATCGTTAAGGGCGGGGGCCTGATCGCAGGCACAATAATGATGCTGTCGGGATGCAGCGCCGTCGGCGGGGCGAATGACGCAAACACGGCGCCTTATCCTGCTGCAGCGCCGGGCGTCGCCGATGGTCCGGTTGTCATCGGTGAGCCGTACAAGATCGGCGATACAAGTTACACACCAGCCGCGATCACCGATTATGACGACGTTGGTTATGCCGGGGTCTATAGCGACGATGCCGCCGGCAAAACGACCGCGAATGGCGAGACCTTCGATCCGGCATGGATCAGCGCCGCGCACAAGACGCTGCCGCTGCCCAGCTATGTCGAGGTGACAAAACTCGATACCGGGCGGACGATCCTGGTCCGCGTCAACGACCGCGGCCCGATGGTCAACGACCGGTTGATCGCGCTGTCCCCCGCGGCTGCGGCACAACTCGGGCTTGACGAAGGCGTCGCGGCGGTTCGTGTACGCCGGACCAACCCGCCCGCCGCCGAGCGCGCGCAGCTTCGCGCCGGAAGGGCGGTTCCCGAACGGATCGCGACCCCGGCATCCCTGCTCGCGATCCTGCGCACCAAGGCACAGGCGCTGCCCGTCCCCAAGGCGGCGAGCCAACCGGCGCCGCCGATCGCATCGGCAAACGCAAAGCCGGGCGACGATCGCATGGAGATCCGCGGCAATGAAGAAACGAGCGAACCGAAGGTAACGCCCGCCGCCGCGGCAAAGCCCGCGCCGGAATCGGGCCGATATATTGTTCAGGTCGGGGCGTTCAGCACCGAAGCTCGCGCCGATGCCGCGGCAAAGCTGGTCGGTGGCTATGTGGCCAAAGCGGGCAAGCTTTGGCACGTTCGTATCGGTCCCTTCGCGACCGAGGCGGACGCCAGCGGCGCGCTGGGCACCGCGCGAAGCAAGGGGTTTCGCGATGCGCTGACCCGGCGCGACCGTTGACGATGGGCGCCAGGGCCTTCCGGGACGTCGCGGCGGCGCTGGCCTTGTCGATTGCGGCGTCGGCCGCCGTTCCGGCGGCGAGTGCGAACCCCGCGCACCCGCCCAGCGCGGCACCGGCCCCTTATACGACGCAGGCGCCGGTCGTGATGCTCAAGGATCTTGAATCGGGTGCGATTCTTTTTTCGCGCGGCGCCGACAAACGCTTTGCCCCCGCATCGATGGCGAAGGTGATGACCGCCTATGTCGTCCTGGACCTCCTCGGTAAAGGGAAGCTGACCCGCGATACCAAATTCACAGTCAGCCCGGCGGCGTGGAAAAAATGGAACAGCAGTACCGGCGGGTCGAGCATGTTCCTAAGCCCGAACGAGCGCGTGTCGGTCGACGATCTGCTGAAGGGACTGATCACCGTTTCGGGCAATGATGCAGCCGCCGTCCTGGCAATCGGAATCGACGGAAGCGAGGAGGCTTTTGTCAAAAGAATGAATGCAGTGGCAACTGATATTGGCATGATGTCAAGCCGATTCGGTACCCCCAATGGCTGGCCCGACGGCGGTATTACCAGGGTCAGCGCATCCGATCTCGTAACGCTCGCCGAGCGGCTCATCCGCGACCATCCTGAAGGCTATGCGCGCTATTTCGCCATTCCCGAACTGACACATGGCGTTTCGCCCGACGGCCGCCCGATCGTTCAGGCAAATCGCAACCCGATTCTGGGCCGATTCGACGGCGCCGACGGTCTCAAGACCGGCTATACGCGCGAGGCGGGCTATTGTTTTCTCGGTTCGGCCGAACGCGGCGGGCGGCGCCTGATCATGGTGGTCGCAGGGCTCACCAGCCAAAAGGCGCGGGCGGAGGAAGCGCAGAAGCTTATGGATTGGGGCTTCGCAACGCGCGCCGCAACCGCAGCGGGGCAACAGGCGAGTCGAAAGAGCCCGGCTACGGGCGCTATGCGCAGATGACAAAATTCGTCGGGCGGGCTACCGCGACCGTATGCGGCGGCGGCACGACATCTTCCCTCAACACGGGCTGACGACATGAACCGCGCGCGTTTCATCACGCTGGAGGGCGGCGAAGGCGTCGGAAAGTCGACGCAGATCCGCGCGCTGGCCGCGGCGTTGGCCGCGCGGTCGATCGAGGTGGTGACGACGCGCGAACCCGGCGGCAGCGCGGGTGCCGAGGCGATCCGTACCCTGCTGATGGAAGGGAACGACGACCGCTGGGACGCGCGCAGCGAGGCATTGCTCTTTGCCGCGGCGCGTGCTGACCATGTCGCACGCACGATCCGTCCGGCGCTCGCCCGCGGTGCATGGGTGCTGTGCGACCGGTTCGTCGATTCGAGCCGCGCCTATCAGGGTGGGGGAGGCGGGATCACCGACGCCGAGGTCCTCGCGCTCCATCGCTTCGGATCCGAAGCCCTGCTGCCCGATCGCACCTTCCTGCTGACGGTGAGTGCAGCCGAGGCCGCGCGGCGGTTGGCAGCGCGCGGGGACAGCGATCGCATGGGGAACAAGCCCGCCGACTATCAGGCGCGCCTCGCCGCGCGCTTCCTCGAAATGGCGGCGGCCGAACCGATGCGATGGCGGGTCGTCGAGGCCGATGCGCCCGCTCCCGACGTTACCGCGGCTATTCTGGCGGGGCTGGCCGAATGGTTGCCATGATCGGCCATCAGGACGCCGAAAAGGCCTTTCTCGAAGCCTGGCAGGGCGGGCGCCTCCATCACGCCTGGCTGCTTGCCGGGCCGCAGGGGATGGGGAAGGGGAGCTTTGCCGAGCGCGCGGCACGCTTTCTCGTCACCCACGGAGCGGGCGGCGAGCGTGGGGCAGCGGCGCTCGACGATCGCGGCGACGACGCGGCCGCACGCTTGGTCGATGCAGGCAACCATCCCGAAATCATCCGGCTGACCCGCCAGCCGAAGGACAAGGGCAAGGACCTCGCGCGCAACATCACGATCGACCAGATTCGGGGCATGATCCGCCGCCTGTACCTTTCGCTATCGCTCGGCGATTGGCGCGTGATCATCGTCGACGCGGTCGACGACCTTGAAAATGACGGCGCCAATGCGTTGCTCAAGACCCTCGAAGAGCCACCCGCGAAAACGCTGTTCCTGTTGGTCAGTCATTCGCCCGGACGCTTGCTGCCGACGATCCGCTCGCGCTGTCGTATCCTTCGTTTTCAACCGGTTGACCGTGACGTCATGCTGCCATGGCTGCACGGGCTGCGCCCGATGCTTGACATCGGCGACGCACGCGCGATCGTCGCCGCTTCGGGCGGCGTGCCCGGCAAGGCGCTGGCGCTGATCGACAGCGACGTCGCGGCGATGGAGAAAAAGCTGCTCGCCATCGCCGCGTCGGGCGATCCTGAAAACCGGTTGCGCGAGGCGCTGGCGCGTGAGGTGGGGGGAACCGCCAATCGCGCCCGGCTCGAACTGGTGATCGATATAGTGCCCGGACTGCTCGCCGCGCTGGCGCGCGAACGCCGGATTGAGGAGATTGCGCCCGTCGTCGCGCAGTGGGACCGCGTGCAGCGCACGGTCCGCGACGCGATCCGCGGTTCCTACGACGGGACGATGGTGGGTTTCGAGATCGGCAATTGTTTGGCCGAGCTCGCGCCCCGTTCGAGCCAATCGGCACGGTGACGCTTTCCCTTCCGCGCGGCAGCGGCTAAGGCGCGCGCATGTCCGAAACCAGCGCCCCCTTTTATATCACGACCGCGATCAGCTATCCCAACGGCCGCCCGCATATCGGCCATGCCTATGAGGCGATCGCCACCGATGTCATGGCCCGTTTCCAGCGCGCCCGCGGCCGCGACGTCCGCCTGATCACCGGAACCGACGAACATGGGCTGAAAATGTTTCAGACTGCGCGCGACCAGGGCCGGGCGACGATCGACCTCGCAGACGAAATGTCCGGATATTTCCGTGATATGTATGCCAAGCTGAACATCAGTTATGACATTTTCATGCGCACGTCGGACAAGGCGCATCACGCCGCGTCGCAAGCGATCTGGCGCGCGATGGACGCCAATGGCGATCTCTATCTCGACCTCTACGAAGGGTGGTATTCGGTTCGCGACGAGGCCTTTTACGACGAGAGCGAACTGACCGAGGGGGAAGGGGGCGCCCGCCTGTCGCCGCAGGGAACGCCCGTCGAATGGACCGTCGAGGAAAGCTGGTTTTTCCGGCTGTCGAATTATCAGGATCGTTTGCTTGCCCTCTATCGCGACAATCCCGACTTCATCCGCCCCGAAAGCCGCCGCAACGAGGTGCTGCGCTTTGTCGAGGGGGGCCTTAAGGATCTGAGCGTATCGCGGACCAGCTTCGATTGGGGCGTGCCGGTGCCAGGATCGCCGGGCCATGTCATGTATGTGTGGGTCGATGCGCTGACCACCTATTTGTCGGGGCTGGGTTACCCCGATCCTGCGAGCGATTTCAGCACCTTCTGGCCGGCCAACATCCATATGATCGGCAAGGATATCGTGCGTTTTCACACGGTTTACTGGCCGGCCTTCCTGATGAGCGCCAACCTGCCGCTGCCGCGGCAGGTGTTCGGCCATGGCTTTCTGCTCAATCGCGGCGAAAAAATGTCCAAGTCGCTGGGCAACGTCGTCGACCCGATGGCGCTCGCCGATCGCTTTGGCGTCGATGCGCTGCGTTATTATCTGCTTCGCGAAGTCAGCTTCGGTCAGGACGGCAGCTATTCGGCCGAGGCGATCGTGCGCACCGCGAACGCCGATCTCGCCAACAGCTTCGGCAATCTGGCGCAGCGCAGCTTGTCGATGATTTTCAAAAACCTGGATGGCATATTGTCGACCGACTGGGCGCCAGCCGAGGACGACATCAATTTGATCGCGGACGTGCTGGACATGGCGCGTACGCGGCTACCGCGCGAATTCGACGCGCTCGCATTCTCGGTCGGGATCGAAGACTGGATTCGGGCGGTGTTCGCCTGCAATCAATATGTCGACACTCAGGCGCCCTGGGCCCTGCGCAAGAGTGATCCCGAGCGGATGCGGGCCGTGCTTATGACGCTGTTTCAAGCCGTGCGCGCACTCGCCATCGCAATCCGTCCGGTTGTGCCCGCTGCCGCCGACAAGCTGCTCGACCAGATGGGCGTCGCCGAGGATGCGCGCGACTTCGCGGCGCTTGCCGATGCGGACTGGTTCGCGAAACTTGTGCAGAGCGGCTTCAGAGTGGCCCAGCCTGTTCCCATCTTCCCACGCCTCGAACTACCGGAGGCGGAAGGGGCGGCGTGATGCTCGTCGATTCGCACTGCCACCTCAACTACAAGGGGCTTGCCGAACAGCAAGCCGAGGTGCTGGCTCGCGCCCGTTCGCGGGGCGTGACCGCGATGCTCAACATTGCCACGCGCGAGAGCGAGTGGGACGATGTGCTCGCTGCGGCGGAAGCCAACGACGATGTATGGGCGAGCGTAGGCATCCACCCGCACGACGCCGATCAGCATCCCGATGTCGATACCGCAAAGCTTGTCGAACGCGCCGCGCATCCGCGCGTGATCGGAATCGGCGAAACCGGGCTCGACTATTATTACGACAAGAGCGACCGCGCGCGGCAACAGGACAGCTTTCGCCGTCACATCCATGCGTCGCAGGCAACCGGGCTTCCCGTCATCGTGCATACACGCGATGCCGAGGCAGACACGCTCGCGCTGCTGGGTGAAGCGATGGCGCAGGCGGCCTTTCCCGGGGTCATTCACTGCTTCACGGCGAGCGACGATTTCGCGCGCAAGGCGCTCGATCTCGGCCTCTACATCTCGATTTCGGGGATCGTGACGTTCAAAAATGCCGCCGCGTTGCAGGCAACGGCCAAATGGCTGCCGCGCGATCGGCTGCTCATTGAAACCGATTCGCCCTTCCTTGCCCCCGTCCCGCACCGCGGCAAGACGGGAGAACCGGCCTTCGTTGCCGACACGCTGGTGTTTCTCGCCGAACTGCGGGGCGAAGATGCGGCGGTACTGGCTGCGGACACTAGCACCAATTTCTATAATCTTTTCAACAAGGCGGCGCCATGATGCCCCACGGCGCATGAAGGTTCGGATTCTCGGCTGCGGCACTTCGTCGGGCGTTCCCCGGCTGGGCAATGATTGGGGGCAGTGCGACCCCGACAATCCGCGCAATTTGCGCAGCCGTGCGTCGATTCTTGTGTCGCTCGGGGGCTTTCGCATCCTCGTCGACACCAGCCCCGATATGCGTTTGCAACTGCTCGATGCCCAGGTGGGAGAGGTCGACGCTGTCATCTGGACGCACGAACACGCCGATCATACGCACGGGCTCGACGACCTGCGCCAGATCATGCACCTGCGCGGCAGTGCCGTGCCCTGTTACGCGCGCGATCATGTACTCGACATACTGAAATGGCGCTTCACCTACGCCTTTGCGGGGAATGCCGGTTATCCGGCGTCGGTCGAGCCTGTCGAACTGGCCGATCACCAGTCGATCGGGCCGATTGAGGTGTCGGCAGTCGAAATGCCGCACGGGCCGATCAAGGCGAGCGGCCTGATTTTCAGCGATGGTGCGCACAAGATCGGATATGCGACTGATTTTTCGAAATTTACCGAGGAAATGGTCGATTTTTTTCAGGGCGTCGACCTGTTCGTTATCGACGCGCTGCGCCGCTATCCGCACCCGACGCACCCGCATTTGGCGATGACGCTCGAAGCGCTCGGCAAAGTCGGTCATCCGCGCGCGATCATCACGCATATGGACAATACGATGGACTATGCCGATCTGGCGGCCGAATTGCCGGGCGGCGTCGAACCGGGTTATGACGGGCTGGAGGTGCAGTTATGACGGGCGATACGACCGTACAGTTGATCTGGTTCGTCGGCGCGTTCACGCTCGTGCTCAGCGCGCTGTTGGCGCGAAGGCTTCCGATGGCCGACTGGCTGAAGATGGGGCTGGCGTGGGTGGCGATATTCGGACTGGTGTTCCTCGTGATCCGGACCTGGCAGGCCGTAACCTGAGCACCGTTCACTTAACATAATATATATTATCGGATAAATACATGCCCGAGACGACCGACATATCCCCTATCGATCGTTTGCTTTCCATCATGCGCCGGCTGCGCGACCCCGACGGCGGCTGCGAATGGGATCTGGCGCAAAATTTTGCGACGATCGCGCCCTATACGATCGAGGAAGCGTATGAAGTCGCCGACGCCATTGCGCACGGGCAGCCCGCTGTAATCTGCGACGAACTGGGCGACCTTTTGCTCCAGGTCGTTTTTCACAGCCAGATCGCGGCCGACGAAGGCTTGTTCGGTTTCGATGACGTCGCGAACGCGATCAGCGACAAGATGGAGCGGCGTCACCCGCACATCTTTGGGAGTGCTGCGAGAGATGACGTGCGCGGCCAATGGGAAGCGATCAAGGCCGACGAGCGCGCGGCCGACGGACCGCAGGGTGCGCTTGCCGGTGTTGCATTATCACTCCCCGCGCTGCTGCGCGCCCAAAAGCTTCAGGCGCGCGCGGCGCGCGTCGGCTTCGACTGGCCCGACACCATGGGACCGCGCGACAAAATAGCGGAGGAACTCACCGAAGTGGCGGAGGCCGCCGACGACGCCGCGCGCCACGAGGAAATCGGCGACCTGCTGTTTGCGGTCGTCAACTATGCCCGCAAGCTGGGGGTCGATGCCGAAACGGCGCTGCGCGACGCCAACCTCAAATTCGCACGGCGTTTCGCGGCGATGGAAGCGCGTGCCGGTGGGTCGATCGCCGGGCTGTCGCTCGACGCTCAGGAAACGCATTGGCAGGCCGTCAAGCGGTCGGCGGTGGCCATAGCCGATCAAATCGCGCCCGGTCCGCTGGATCCAGCCTGACCGTCAGCACATGCCCCTCGCCCTCGGGTTCGTCGGCGAGCACCTCACCGCGGGCGTGGAGCCATGCCATCGCGTCGCCCTGTTCGTAACGAAGATGGATGCGCTGAAGCTGGTGCCGCGCGGTGAGCTGTGACGCCATGAGCGCGCGCGCGGCCTCCACCCCCTCGCCCGTGACAGCCGAAATGACGGCGACGTCGCCGCGCCGTGCGGCGATTTCCTCGACGATCGCGCGCTGTTCGGGGTTAGCGGTGTCGATCTTGTTCCAGATTTCGATCTGCGGGATCGCCGCCGCAACATCGGCGTCGTCGGCATCCTGCGGTCCGTTGACCCCCAGCGAATCGAGGATCGCGCGCACATCGTCATATTGCGCCTCGGTGTCGGGGTGAACGATGTCGCGGACATGGACGATCAGGTCGGCGGTCGTCACTTCTTCCAGCGTCGCGCGGAATGCCGCAACCAACTCGGTGGGCAGGTCAGAGACAAACCCCACCGTATCCGACAGGATCGCCTTGTCGATGCCCGGCAAGCGAATCTCGCGCATCGTGGGGTCGAGCGTCGCGAACAGCATATCTTCCGCCATGACGTCACTTCCCGTCAAGCGATTGAAGAAGGTCGATTTTCCAGCGTTGGTATAGCCGACGAGCGCGATGACCGGCCACGGCGCGCGCTGGCGCTTCGAGCGCTGGAGTTGCCGTGTGCGCCGCGCATCCTCCAGGCTGCGCCGGATACGCGCCATGCGGCTGCGGATCATCCGTCGGTCCGCCTCGATCTGCGTTTCGCCAGGGCCGCCCAGAAAGCCGAAACCGCCACGCTGGCGTTCAAGGTGCGTCCAGCTGCGAACCAGCCGCCCGGCCTGATAATCGAGGTGGGCGAGCTCGACCTGCAACCGCCCCTCGGCCGTCGCGGCGCGCTCGCCGAAAATTTCGAGGATCAGCCCAGTCCGGTCGATCACCTTTGCGCCGAAGGCGGTCTCGAGATTGCGTTGTTGGATCGCAGTGAGCGCGGCGTCCACCACGACCAGTTGGACGTCTTTCGCCGCAATATCGGGCGCGATCACGTCGATCTGGCCCACGCCCAGCAGCGTCGCCGCGCGCGTCTGCCGCAACCGGAGCGTGTGGACCGCCACCACGTCGAGCCCGATGGCGAGCGCAAGCCCCCTCGCCTCACCGGCGCGCGCGTCCGCGTCGCGGGCAAGCCGCTGGCTATGCCATTCGGGCACGATGATCATCGCGCGGGCGCCGCGCGTGACCTCTTCCGTGTCGATTGTGGCGTCGATCAAGCGTCGTCCGCGTCGTCGTCGCCATTGTCGGTCAGGTTGATCGGTCCGTTTGGCTGAACCGTGGAAATGGCGTGTTTGTAGACCAGCTGCACCTGCCGCTCGCGTTCGAGCAGCATACAGAAAAGGTCGAATGCAACGATGTCGCCCTGAAGCATCACGCCGTTGACGAGGAACATCGTCACCGATTCATCGGAACGGCGAACGGCGTTCAGGAACACGTCCTGCAACGCTTTGCCCTTGCTGGCCGGCGCGTCGCGCAGATTGTCGCCCAGCAGCGACAGATCGAAATCGTGCGAGGGCATCACGGTCGAAATCGCATGCTTATACACCAGCTGCGATTGGCCATCGCGGCGGAGAAGCAGCGAAAAATTGTCGAACCAGGTGATGATGCCCTGAAGCTTGACCCCCTTGACGAGAAACATCGTGACCGGCGTTTTGCTTTTGCGGAGAGCGTTGAGAAAAATATCCTGAAGATTCTGGTTTTTATCGGACAAATTTGCCTCCTGTTCTTGGCGGTGAAACCGCGGGTACGGCGCCGGTTTCCCGGCATTCAAGACCTTCTTGCGCACAATATGCGGCAAAGCCTGCATATCGTCCAGCGCTAAGCCTAGCTTTCGCTATCCGAACTCTCGGTAAGCCCCAAAAGTTTCAGTTTGCGGTGCAGCGCCGATCGTTCCATTCCGATGAAGCTCGCCGTGCGCGAGATATTGCCCGAAAAGCGATTGATCTGGATGCGAAGATATTCGCGCTCGAAATTCTCGCGCGCTTCCTTGAGCGGAATCGCGGTGATCGATTCCGAATGGGGCATAATATCGCTTCCCCCCCGCACCAATTCGGCCGGCAGCATATCGGCGTCGATGCGTGCCAGCCGGTCGCCGGGCGCCAGGATCATCACTCGTTCGATCACGTTGCGCAGCTCGCGCACATTGCCCGGCCATTCGTGGGCCTGCAGTGCGGCCATCGCCTCGGCGCTGATCTCGGGCGGCGCAACGCGGCGATCGGCGGCATAGCGGCGGAAAAAATGATCGCAAAGGCTTGCGATATCGTCGCGGCGTTCGCGCAGCGAAGGAATATGCACCGGCACCACGTTGAGCCGATAATAGAGATCCTCGCGAAAACGGTTCTCGGCAATCTCCGTCGTCAGGTCGCGCGCGGACCCCGAAATGATCCGAACATCGACGCGGATCATTGTCCGGCCCCCGACGCGCGTAAAACTCTGATCGGTAAGGACACGCAGGATCTTTCCCTGCGTCGTCAGCGGCATGTCGGCGACCTCGTCGAGAAACAAGGTGCCGCCATGCGCCTGTTCGAGCAGGCCGACCCGGATTGATCCGTCTTCGGTCTCGGAACCGAACAGCTCCAGCTCGACCGTTTCGGGATCCATCCGCGCCGACGAAATCACGCGGAACGGCGCATTGTGCCGCCCGCTCCAGCCATGCAGGACACGCGCGGCGACCTCTTTCCCGACACCCGGCGCGCCGGTGATGAGGACGCGGCTGCCCGTCCCCGCCACGCGTTTCAGCGTTGCGCGGACATTGTTGATCGCGGCGCTATTGCCGGTCAGCTCTTCGGCCGCGCCGGCCTTTTCGCGCAGTTGCTCATATTCGAATTTCAGCCGTTCATTCTCGGTAGCGCGCGCCACAAGGTGCAGCAGTCGCGATGCTTCGAACGGCTTTTCGATAAAATCGAACGCCCCGCGGCGGATCGCCGCGACCGCGGTGTCGAGCCCTCCGTGACCCGAGATGACGATGATCGGCAGCGTCGGGTCGAACGCCTTGATTGCCTCGACCAGTCCCAGCCCGTCGAGGCGCGAGCCCTGCAACCACACGTCGATGAGCGCGAGCGACGGGCGCCGCTGGCGGATCGCTTCGAGCGCCGCGTCGCTGTCGAACGCGGTCCGCGCTTCGTAACCTTCGTCCTCCATGACCCCGGCCACGAGGTCGCAGATGTCGCGCTCATCGTCGACGATCAAAATATCAAGCGCCATGATCTTCTTTGTCCTGCCGGTTTCGGATGCGCCCCGGGACCGTTTCGGTCCGGCCGACGGCAGTTTCGCCGCCCTGCCCTGCCAGCGGCCGCAGCCGATCGGGATGCAGCGTCAGCGTGACGCAGGTTCCCCGCCCCGCCGGATTATCCGAAAATTCCAGTTCGCCATAATGTTGCTCGACGATCTTCTTGACGATCGCCAGGCCCAGGCCGGTCCCGCCCTGCCGCGTCGTCATATAGGGTTCGGCGATCGCGTCGCGCGCCTCGGGCAAACCGATCCCGTCGTCGGTTACGCGAATGACGATCGTGTCGTTCGCGCCGGCCTCCAGCTCGGCGCTGATATTGCCGATCGCCGCCTCTCCAGTGTTTTTATATTTTTCTTCAATCGCTTCTACCGCATTCTTGACAATGTTTGTCACGGCTTGCGACAAGAGCCGACGATCGCAGACGAGCGGTTCTATGTCCGCTGGCGTCTTCACCGTGAACACGATGTCGGGCTTGGCGACCTCGAACAGAAACACCGCCTGGCGCAAAACGTCGCGTACATCCTCGACCCCGAATGTCGGCTTGGGCATCCGCGCGAAACTCGAAAATTCATCGACCATCCGGCGCATGTCATGCACCTGGCGGATCACCGTGTCGGTGAGTTTGCGGAACGTCGGCGCATCGCCCTCGACGCGATCACCGAACCGGCGCTGCAAGCGCTCGGCGGCGAGCTGGATGGGGGTCAGCGGATTCTTGATCTCGTGCGCGATGCGGCGCGCGACGTCGGACCAGGCGGCGCGCCGCTGATCGAGAAGCTGCTGCGTAATATCTTCAAAACTGAGGACAAAGCCGTCGCCCTGTCCCACCGCCTTGGCCGCAAGCGTCGCCGGTTCGGCATCCTTGCGTGCCAGCTGGACGATCGCCTCGCGTTCATTGCCAGTCAACAGCTGCGCGAGCTCGGGCGCGACCGCGTCGAGCGGCAGCCCTGTCATTTCGTCGGCCGAACGGCCGATAAGCCTTTCCGCTGCGGCATTGGCAAGCAGGATGCGGCGCTCGGCATCGACCGATACGACGGCTGAGGAAACGCCGCTCAGCACCGCCTCGATAAAGCTCCGCCGCGCCTCCAGCTGCTCGTTCACATTGACGAGCGCCCCGGTCTGTCCTTCGAGCTGTTCGGTCATGCGGTTGAAAGCGCGCGTCAGGACCGAGATTTCATCGTCGCGCGCGGGCGGGATCACGCGAACCGACAGATCGCCGCCCGCGGCGGTGCGCGTCGCGCCGATCAGCGTTCCCAGCGGCCGCACGATGCGGTCGGCGACCACGATCGCGGCGACGACGGCCAGCGCAAGCAGCAGGAGTGAGCCGAGATAAAGCGCGCCATTGAATTGGAGTTGCAGCATCTGCGACCGATCGAACAGCTGATTGTAATCGGCGAGAACCGCGCCCGCTCGCGCCGATTGCTGGAAACCCGGCACATTGGTATCGCGCGACGCATAGACATAGGCGCGATCGGTACCGGGCAGGCGCGCCGCCGCTTCGATGCGATTGGCCTGCCGGACGACGACGACGTCCTCACCCGCGTTCAGGCGAGCGATCATCGCTGGATTCAGGCGGTTTTCGGCCGCCCGGTCATCGGGGTTGATCGCTGTAGCCGTCCGCGCCAAGCCGTCGCGGCCAATCTCGATGATCGCCGATTCATTGAGGCTGCGGACCACCACCTGTTGAAGATAATAGTCGTTAAAACCCGGCGCATCGATCGGATACTGCCGGAGCCGCGTGCCAAGGTCGGTCGCCATCGCAAAGGTGTTCGCACCGACCTGGCGTTGATTTTCCTGATAATAGCCTTCGGCAAGGTTCGCGGCATTTTCGAACATGCCGCGCGACCGGTCCGAAAACCAGAAATCGACCCCGAACTGGAACAGCAGCGACGCAAAGATCACGACGAGCAAGGTCGGCGCCGCTGCAATCAACGAAAAAAGCGCGACGAGCCGCACGTGCAACCGCCCGTTGCCGCCCGCCATCGAACGAACGGCGCGTGCGCGCGCGACGCGGCTGCCGATCAGCACGATGAGCGCCATCGCCGGCACGAGGTTGGCAACCATGATCGCGGCGACCAGCGCAGGCGTCAGTAACCGTTCGCTTTGCGCGTCTCCCGTCACGAAAATATAGGTGGCGATCGCAATGCTCACCATGGCGGCGAGCGCGTAATATTCCGGCGCGCCAAAGCGCCATACGCCCGAGCGCAGATCCTGAGCGTCCGGTTCCAAGTCGAAAGGCGGGGCAGCGGCCGACGTCATTGTTGCCTCGATACGACATTCCTGTTGCATAGAAAACACACAATTACGCTTTTGCAGCACAGCCGCGATCGGGTCTCGGCATTTCAGGGATGCAGCGGGTCGATTTCGAGCTGCGCCAGCCGCTTGCGCAACGTATTGCGATTGATGCCAAGGCGCCTTGCCGCCTCCAGCTGATTGCCGCGGACATCGCTGAGGACGCGGCGGAACAGCGCGGCCTCGACGATCGCCTCGAGCTGGCTGTGGATTTCGCCGTCGAGATCGGCGCTCGCCACCTTCTCGCGCGTCCAATCGTCGACCGCGCGCGCTATCAGCACCGCGGGGTCGACCACACCGCCTCTCTCGCCATTTTCGCGCAGCACCATCTCGACCTCGCGCGCGGTGACGACAGTGTCACGCGAAAGCACGGCGAGCCGCTGGACCACGTTGCCGAGTTCACGCACATTGCCCGGCCAGTCGTGGCGCTCCAGCCATTGCATCGCTTCGGGAGCGAATTGCCGATCAGGGAGCCCGGCCCCGCGACCGACCTCGACGAAATGACGGACGAGCGCGGCAATGTCGCTGCGGCGGTCGCGCAACGGCGGCAAGGTCACGGGGATGACATTGAGCCGATAGAAAAGATCCTCGCGGAACCGGCCATCGGCAACCAGCGTGCGCATGTCGCGGTGCGTCGCGGCGATGACGCGGACATCGGCACGCAGCGCCTGGCTGCCGCCGACGGTCGAATATTCGTTGCTCTGAAGCACACGCAGCAGCCGGGTCTGCGCCTCCAAAGGCATGTCGCCGATTTCGTCAAGGAACAGCGTCCCCCCCGCCGCCTGCTCGAAACGGCCTGCACTGCGGCTGTGCGCGCCGGTAAAAGCTCCCTTTTCGTGACCGAACAGCTCGGCCTCGATCAGCTCGCGCGGGATCGCCGCCATGTTGATCGCGACGAACGGGCCGGCACGGCGGAGCCCCGTCGCATGTATCGCGCGCGCGACAACCTCTTTGCCCGTACCCGATTCGCCCAAGATCAAGACCGCGAGATCGTTGGTCGCGAGCCGCGCGATCGTCCGGTAAACCGCCTGCATCGCGGGCGCGCGCCCCACAAGACCGTGACTGTCCGCGGGCGGCGCCGGATCGCCGGTCGCAGCCTCGACGCGTCGTTGCAGCGCCGCACGAACGCTCGCCGTCAGTTCGTCGAGGTCAAAGGGTTTGGGCAGATAATCATAGCTGCCGATACCGGTCGCACGGACGGCGGTATCGAGTGTGTTCTGCGCCGACAGCACGATCACCGGCGTCATGGGATCGACGCCCGCGTGGACGAGCGAGTCGATGCCGTCGCCGTCGGGCAGCACGACATCGGTTATGATCAGGTCAGGACTGTGGCCCGCCAGCCAGGCGTTGCGCTCGGCGATGCTGCCGACCGACGCCAGAAGGCCGCATTCGCCGTCGAGCGTTTCGCGGATGATCATCGCGATCGCCGGATCATCCTCGACCAGCAGGATCGTCTTGCCGTCGCTCATCCCCGTTCCTTCGATTGCGCGACGGGCAGATGAACCCGAAAGCGCGTCCACTCGCCGTCGCGCATATGCTGGACGGTCCCTCCCATATCGCGCGCCAGCTTGGCGACGAGCGCGAGGCCAAGCCCCCTGCCCTCGCGCTTGGTCGTCACAAAGGGATCGAACAGGTCGCCGCGAATGTCGGCGGGAACGCCCGGCCCGTTGTCGCTGACGCTCACCTCGATCGGCAGTGCGATGCGGCCGCGGCCGTCACCATTGTCGATCGAAAGGCCATGCCGATAGGCGGTCGCAAGCCGCACCACGCCATCGTCGCGCCCCGCCAACGCCTCGCAGCCGTTGGTCAGAAGGTTGAGCAATATCTGCACCATGGCGTCATGGCTGCCGTGGACGAGGGGAAGCGACGGGTCGAAATCCTCGACGAAGCGGATACCTGGAAACTGGCGCGCGCGCGCAGTTTCCATCGCCTGATGGATCGGCTGATACAGATTGATCGGACTGCACGCGATGGGCTGCCCGCGCGAAAAATGCTCCATCTGGTCGATCAGCGTCGCGATCCGGTCGACCTCGGCACAGATCAGCGTGGTAAAGCGTTCGCCGCCCGCATCGGTTTTGCGCGCCAGCAGCTGCGCGGCGCCCTTGATGCCCGCGAGCGGATTCTTGATCTCGTGCGCCAGCATCGACGCCGCCGCTCCGGCCGCACGGCTCGACCGGCCGATCGCGCCGCCCATCAATTCGCCATCGCTTTGCGACGGCACGAGCGCGAGGATGCGATGCCCGCTCTGGCCATAGGGGACCATCTGCATGTCGACAAAGATCGACTTGCGGCCTCCCAGCGTGATTTCGGTTCGATGCGCGAAAAGCGCTGACGTCGCGGCGTCGTTCATTCGCTGGCGATAGCTGCGGTCCATCTGGATGACGTCATAGATCACGCGCCCGATCATCGCCGACCGGCTGACATTGCAAAGCTGTTCGGCGGCGGCGTTGACGAACAGCACGACCCCGCCGCTGTCGATCAACAACGTCGGTACCGGGTGCGACTGGATCAGCTCGTCATGGTCAAAGCTTGGGATGCTCGACGTGCGCGCGGTCACGCGGCCGCCTTGGTCAGATGCGGGCCGTAGAAAGCCTCGAGCGCGTCGAGGACGCCCTTGCTGTCAGGGATCTGGTTGGCCTTGTTCCGGAACTCGGCCGAACCGTGCAGGCCCTTGACATACCAGCCAAGATGCTTGCGCGCCATATTGACGCCCGTTGTTTCGCCATAATGGTCGATCATCGCGCGATAATGCGATGTAATGACGTCATATTGTTCGTCGAGGCCGGGGTCGGGCCGCTCGCCTTCGCCGCGCAGCGCGGCCATCACCTGTCCGAGCAGCCACGGGCGACCATAGGCACCCCGCCCGATCATAACGCCATCGGCACCGCTTTGCTCCAGCGCCCGGCGCGCATCGTCGGCCGAACAAATATCGCCGTTGACGATCACGGGGATCGAGACCGCATTCTTGACCGTGCGGACAAACGCCCAGTCGGCCTCGCCGCGGTACATCTGATTGCGCGTCCGGCCATGGACCGTCACCAGCTTTGCCCCCAGATCTTCGGCGATATGCGCAAGTTCGGGGGCGTTGAGGCTGTCGTGACACCAGCCCATTCGCATCTTGACGGTTACGGGAACCGAAACCGCCTTCACACAGGATTCGATCAGCGCCGCAGCGAGCTTCAGGTCGCGCATCAGCGCCGATCCCGCATCGCCATTGGTCACTTTACGCACCGGACAACCCATATTGATGTCGATGATCGATGCGCCGCGATCTTCGTTGAGCTTGGCCGCCTCGCCCATTTCATAGGGGGTGCAGCCGACGAGCTGCATCGATACCGGCTCCTCGACCGGATCCCACGCGGCCTTCTGGATCGACTGGCGCGTCTCGCGGATCGCGGCCTGACTCGCAATCATTTCGGTGACGTTGAGCCCCGATCCATAATAGCGGACGAGCTTGCGGAACGGCAGGTCGGTAACGCCCGTCATCGGCGCGAGGATCACGGGATCCGCGATGGTGATGTTGCCGATCTGGATGGGCCGCAGCGGCGCCATGGGCGGGGAGCTTTCGTTGCAGTGCCTAAAATTTAAGCAGCGCCCCTACACGCTATGCGGCTTTCCCGCAAGCCGCGGCTGCGCTAACCGGCGCGGGTCATGTCCGAGTCCTCCGCCTTGCCCCCTTCCCCCGTCGCCGCGATTCTGCTCGCCGGCGGCCAGGGCACGCGCGCGGGCTTTGCACAGCCGAAGCAACTGGAGTCGCTAGGCGGCAAGCCGGTGCTTCGCTGGAGCCTGGACGCGCTGGCGGCCGATCGCCGCGTGTCGGTCGGCGTACTGGTTGCCAGCCATGACGTCGCCGCCGCTGCCGGCTTCTTGCCGAAAGGCTGGATCGCTACCGACCCCGGCGCGGAGCGCCAGCAGTCGGTGGCCAATGCGCTGGCCGCATTGTCGGATTGGCCCGACGAAGCGCTCATTCTTGTTCACGACGCCGCGCGCCCCGGCCTCGGCGCCGCGGTGATCGACCGCTTGCTAGCGGCACTCGACAGCGCCGACGCCGTTATCCCGGTGCTCCCCGTGCCCGACACATTGATCGAAGCGGAGGGTGCCCAGGCAGGCGATGTCGTCCCGCGCGACCGGCTGGCGCGCGTCCAGACGCCGCAGGCCTTTCGCCTCGGCGTTTTGCGCCGCGCGCATACCGAAGCTGCGGGTTCAGCGGCGACCGACGATGCACAGCTCGTCCGCAGCCTTGGCGTCGCGGTCGCGACGGTGGAGGGCGACGCGCGGCTCCACAAACTGACATATGCCGAGGATATGGCGATTCTGTCGGGGTTGCTGGGGGTAAGGGATATGATGCGAGCCGCGGTTGGCATGGGCTATGACGTCCACCGCCTCGTCGAAGGCAAGCCGCTGTGGATCGGCGGTATAAAAATCGAACATAGTCATGGACTTGAAGGCCACAGTGATGCCGATGTCGGGCTTCATGCGCTGACCGACGCGATTCTTGGCGCGCTAGGGGATGGCGACATCGGCGACCATTTCCCGCCGAGCGACCCGCAATGGCGCGGCGCGGCGTCGCACCGCTTCCTCGCCTTCGCCGGCGAGCGCGTGGCGGCGAACGGCGGCCGCATCGGCCACCTCGATCTCACCATCGTCGCGGAGGCCCCGCGAATCGGGCCCCACCGCGTCGCGATTCGCAATCGTATCGCGGAAATCCTTGCGATTCCGGCGGGACGGGTTAGTGTGAAAGCGACAACGACAGAGCGGCTCGGCTTCACCGGCCGCCGCGAGGGGATCGCGGCCCAGGCCGTTGCGACCATCCAACTTCCGGAGATTTGAACCCGTGCTGTCCGACGCTGAATCGCGCCTCGCTGCGCGTGAAAAACTGGCTGCGAGCGTGCTCGCTGAAAATCGCGCCGCGGGGCGCAAGATCGCCGTCGCCGAAAGCTGCACTGGCGGCATGGTGGCGGCAGCGCTGACCGACATTGCGGGAAGTTCGGACGTTTTTACCGCGGGCTTCGTCACCTATTCGGGTGAGGCCAAGAAGGCGCAGCTCGACGTCAGCGGCGAGATTCTGGAAACCTTTGGCGAGGTGTCGCTGGCGACGGCGTGGGCGATGGCAGCGGGCGCGCTGGCGAACAGCGATGCCGATGTTGCGGTCGCGATCACGGGAATCGCCGGACCTTCGGGGGGCAGCGAAAAGAAGCCGGTGGGTCTTGTCGTTTTTGCGCGTGCCCTGCGCGGACAGGACCCCGACGATTATTTCACGCAGCGCATCCAGTTCGAGTCGACCGATCGTGCCGCGATCCGTCAGGCGGCGACGATGTTTGCGCTCGCGCTGCTTCAGCCCGAAAAGGACGCGCTGCGCCCTTCGGAGGACGTCGCGCTCCCCGCACCGTAAAGCTGGTCCGCGCGCGCTTCGAACGCCGCGATCATCTTGCGCAGCGCCTTGTCGAACATCTGTCCGGCCAGTGCCTCGAACATGCGGTTGCGGAACGAGAAATCGACCATGAAATCGACGCGGCAACCACCGCCCTCGGCGGCCTGGAAATGCCATTCGTTGCTGAGATGTTTCATCGGGCCGTCGATATAGCTGACGATCACCTCATGCGGTCGTTGCTTGTGGACGCGGCACGAGAAGCTTTCACGCAGCCCCTTGAAGCCGACAATCATGTCGGCGACGCTCTCATGCTCGCTGTCGCTGCGGACGCGCAGTGCGACGACCCATGGGAGAAAATCGGGATAATGCGCAATGTCCGTCACCAGCGCGAACATTTGTTCGGCGCTGTACGGCAGATCGCGCGTTTCGTGATGTCTCGGCAATGTCCGTTCAGCCGTTGCCCGTGCGCGCCAGTTGCGCCTCGCGCGCCGCGCGCATCCGCTCGAAATCGTCACCGGCATGATAGCTGGAGCGCGTGAGCGGCGACGAGGCGACCTGCAGAAAGCCCTTGGCACGCGCGATCTGGGCATAGGCATCGAACGCCTGTGGCGTCACGAAGTCGATCACCTTTGCATGGCTGGGCGTCGGTTGCAGATATTGACCCATCGTCATGAAATCGATGTCGGCGCTGCGCATGTCGTCCATCACCTGATGAACCTCCATCCGCTCCTCGCCCAGACCGAGCATGATCCCCGATTTGGTAAAGATCGACGGATCGCGGCGCTTCACGCTCTCCAGCAGGCGCAGCGAGGCATAATAGCGCGCGCCCGGACGGATCGTGGGGTAGAGCCGCGGCACGGTTTCGAGGTTGTGGTTATAAACGTCCGGGCGCGCATCGACGATCGCGGCAACGGCGCTTTCGGGCTTGTTACGAAAGTCGGGGGTCAGAATCTCGATCGTCGTCTGCGGCGTTTCGCGGCGCAGCGCCTGGATGACCTTGACGAACTGGCTCGCGCCGCCATCGGGCAGATCGTCACGGTCGACCGACGTAATGACAATATGCGTCAATCCCATTTTGGCGGCGGCAGCGGCGGTGTGTTCGGGCTCCAGCAGGTCCACCGGGCGCGGCATTCCCGTTTTGACGTTGCAGAAAGCGCAGGCGCGCGTGCAGGTGTCGCCCAGGATCATTACCGTCGCATGCTTCTTGGTCCAGCATTCGCCGATATTCGGACAAGCCGCTTCCTCGCACACCGTATGCAGATTGAGCTCGCGCATCAGCTTGCGCGTCTCGGCATAACCGGGACTGGTCGGTGCCTTCACGCGAATCCAGTCGGGTTTGCGGGCGCGTTGGCTGGGCGGTGGTTGCAACGGGGCGTTCATCGGGCCCACATAGTCGCGCGCGACGCTCTTCTCAACCTCTCTACCTATGCTAAAGCGCGCGCATGACTCACTTTACAGACATGCTCGATGGCTATCAGCGGTTTCGGACCGGTGGCTGGCAGGAACAACGCGACCGCTGGAGCGAACTGGCCGAGGGGCAATCGCCAAAGGTGATGGTGATCGCCTGTTCGGACAGCCGCGTCGAACCCTCGCAGATTTTCGACACAAACCCTGGCGAGATATTCGTGGTGCGCAACGTCGCCGCGCTGGTCCCGCCCTTTGAAACGACGCCGGGACGCCACGGCGTTTCGGCGGCGCTGGAATTTGCCGTGCAGTTTCTGAAGGTCGAGGAAATCGTCGTGATGGGCCACGGCCTGTGCGGCGGCTGCAACGCGGCGCTCCACCAGTCGATGCACGGCGCCGAGCCCGGTCAGGGCGGCTTTATCGCCGATTGGATCGCGCTGCTCGACGACGCGAGCGCAGAGGTTCGCGCGCAGCATAGCGATCTCGACAGCCGCGAAGCCGGGCGCGCGATGGAAATGGCCGCGGTCGGGGTGAGCATCGCCAATCTGCGCACGTTCCCGTGCGTCCGCGAAAAGGAGGCCCAGGGCAAGCTCCGGCTTCACGGCGCCTTTTTCGCGATCAGCGATGGCGTGCTGCATGTCATGGACCCGGCCAGCGGGCAGTTCGCCGCCGCAGCCTGACCCAGATCACCCGCGTCGCGGCGGGCAATAGCGGAGACGATAATGGCTGACGGCAATGTTGCCCTGCTGATCGATGCGGACAATGCACGGCCCGCCGGGCTCGACCCGGTGCTGACCGCGCTTGCGGAGCTTGGCACCGTGAACATCCGCCGCGCCTATGGAAACTGGCGCAAGACGTCGCTCAAAGGGTGGGTCGACCAGCTCCATCATTTCGGGATCGAACCGCAACAGCAGTTCGACCTGACCAAGGGCAAGAATGCCACCGACATGAAGCTGACGATCGACGCGATGGACCTGCTCTATCGCGGACGCCTAGACGGGCTGGGCATCATGTCGAGCGACAGCGATTTCATGCCGCTCGCCATGCGCGTGCGGCAGGACGGCATTCCCGTCTATGGCTTTGGCAGCGCGGCAAAGACGCCCGAAGGATTTCAGGGCGCCTGTTCGCGCTTCATCGACGTCGATGCGCTGATCGACGCCGAACGATCGGGCCTCGATAACGGGAAGGCGCAGGGGCAGAAGAAAGAGGTGGCGGCCGACGTCGTCGAACTGCTGGGCAACGCCTGGAAAGCGGCAAAGCGCGACGATCAGGGCTTTGCCCTGCTGGGCGAAGTCGGCCAGATCGCGGGCAACCGTTCCAGCTTCGACGTCCGCACCTATGGCTATTCGCGGTTGTCGGACATGATCGCCGACATTCCCAATTTCGTCACCGAACGGATCGACGGCGGCCCGATGCGGATCAAGCGGGTCCGCTAAAAGCGCGCGCCCGTCACGGGATGGCGTAGGTCACATTCGCCTGCCCGACCGGCTTGGCGGGGTCGTCGGTCCAGATCCGCACATCCATGACGGCGAGCCGCTTGCCGAGGCGCAGCATATGCGCGTCGGCAAAAAGCGCGCCCGGCCGGCACGGCCGCAGAAATTGATAGTTGAGCGCACTCGTCACCGCCATGGCGACCGGACCGATATGCGCGAGCACGAGCGCATAGGCCGCCATGTCGGCAAAGCCCATCTGTGTCGGTCCCGAAATCAGCCCTCCGGGGCGCAGCGCCTTGTCGGTCGGGTCCATCCGCGCCTGTATATGCCCCGGCGCGGCCGAAACGACGTAACCACGCGATCCGGGGTCGGACTGGGGGAAGGCTTCGGCCATGAAGGCGTTGAGCGCGTCCGCATCCATGCGAATCGCATCCGACGATATCGGCGACGAAATCGAAGCCTCTTCCCCGGTCATTCCGCTCAACGCGACAATTTCTTGTAAGTTGTTGCGTGCGGGCGCGTGGCGCCTTCGCCAAGGCGGCGAATCTTGTCCTCCTCATAGGCTTCGAAATTGCCTTCAAACCATTCGACATGGCTATTGCCTTCGAACGCCAGAATATGCGTCGCCAGGCGATCGAGGAAGAAACGATCGTGGCTGATGACCACCGCGCAGCCCGCGAAATTTTCGAGCGCTTCTTCGAGCGCCGCCAGCGTTTCGGTGTCGAGATCGTTGGTCGGTTCGTCGAGCAACAGCACATTGCCGCCCTGTTTCAGCATCTTTGCCATGTGGACGCGGTTGCGCTCGCCCCCTGACAATTGACCGACCTTCTTCTGCTGGTCGGTTCCCTTGAAGTTGAACGCGCCTACATAGGCGCGCGTCTGCATCTCGTGCTTGCCGATCGACATCAGGTCGTGGCCGCCCGAAATTTCCTCCCATACATTCTTGTTCGGGTCGAGCGCGTCGCGGCTCTGATCGACATAGCCGAGGCGCACCGTGTCGCCGATGCTGACGTTACCGCTGTCGGGCTGTTCCTGGCCGGTGATCAGCTTGAACAAGGTCGACTTGCCCGCACCGTTCGGGCCGATGACACCCACGATCCCGCCCGGCGGCAGCGTGAACGACAGGTCTTCGAACAGAAGCTTGTCGCCATAGGCCTTCGAGATATTGTTGACCTCGATCACCTTGCCGCCCAGCCGTTCGGGCACCTGGATGACGATCTGTGCCTTGCCGGGTGCGCGATTTTCCTGCGCCTCGACCAGCTGGTCGAAACTCTTGATACGCGCCTTCGACTTCGCCTGCCGTGCCTTGGGCGATTGTCGGATCCACTCGAGTTCGTCCTTGATCGCCTTCTGGCGGCCGGCGTCCTCGCGCGCTTCCTGTTCGAGGCGCTTGCCCTTCTTTTCAAGATAGGTCGAATAATTGCCTTCATAGACGAAGTAGCGGCCGCGATCGAGTTCGAGGATCCAGTTCACGACGTTATCGAGGAAATAACGGTCGTGGGTGACGAGAATGACGTTGCCCGGATAATCGACCAGGTGCTTTTCCAGCCACGCGACGCTTTCGGCGTCGAGATGGTTCGTCGGTTCGTCGAGCAGCAGGATCGACGGTTTTTCGAGCAGGAGGCGGGTAAGCGCAATGCGGCGCTTTTCGCCGCCCGACAGATTTTCGACGCTCCAGTCACCCGGCGGGCAGCGCAGCGCTTCCATCGCGATTTCAAGCTGGTTGTCGAGCGTCCAGCCGTCGACCGCGTCGATCTTTTCCTGCAATTCGCCCATTTCGGTCATCAGCGCGTCGAAATCGGCGTCGGCCGGGGGATCGGCCATCAAAGCGCTGATCTCGTTAAAGCGGTCGAGCATGTCGGCGACGGGGCGAACGCCGTCCATGACATTTTCCTTGACCGTTTTCTTGGGATCGAGCTGCGGCTCCTGCGCCAGATAGCCGACCGTGATGCCCTCGCCGGGCCAGGCTTCGCCGGCAAAATCCTTGTCGATCCCGGCCATGATCTTCATCAGCGTCGATTTGCCCGTCCCGTTGGGGCCGACGATACCGATCTTGGCATCGGGATAAAATTGCAGGCTGAGGTTGTTGAGCGTCGGCTTCTGCGCGCCGGGATAGGTCTTGCTGAGACCCTTCATCACGAAACTATATTGGGCGGCCATGCAATGCTCCGGTATTTGGCTGGGCCGCGCTGCGCGGCCGGGAGAGTTGCGCGCCGGTTAGCGAAAGGGCGCTGTCTTGGCAATCGGCGCATATGTCCGGGAGCTTCCCGACAGGGCCGCAAGGCAGGGCTTTTTCCGATTCTCCACGTCCCGCCTTGGTGGCGCTTCGACCTTTGTTTCGGCAAAGTGACAGAAATCCGCCACGCGCGGCCATCTCAATTATTTTTGTTGACGATTCACGCGGAACGACTAAATCCCGCCGCTCGCGGTTCGGGAAATTTCCCATCGCGGAAAGGCATTTTAGGGAGCCCACACATCATGAAGAAATTTGCTGCTATCGCCGTTGCTGCCAGCATGTTCGCCCTCGCCGCTTGCGGTGAAAAGGCTGCTGAAGAAGCCACCACCGAAGCTCCGGCTGCTGAAGCGGTTGCCGAAGAAGGCGCCGACGCCGCTGCTGCTGGCGCCGAAGCCGCTGCCGAAGGCGCCGAAGCTGCTGCCGCTGGCGCGGAAGCCGCTGCTGCTCCGGCTGACGCCGCTGCTGCTCCGGCCGAAGAAGCCAAGTAAGTCACAGCCCTTCGGGGCGTTGACCGAAACGAAACGGGCGGTCTTCCTTATACGGAAGGCCGCCTTTTTCTTTGTCCGCTGTGCGCGCGGGATGGACTTGCACGCGCGCGCTGTCTAAGGCGCGGGTCCGGTCGTCGGGGAGTAGCGCAGCCCGGTAGCGCGCCTGCTTTGGGAGCAGGATGTCGCAGGTTCGAATCCTGTCTCCCCGACCACTTTTCCCATTTGCTTGCCATCGGCACACGCGCGGTCGCTCGCCCGCCATTTCCGCGGGCCCTGCGGAGTCGCTCGGTATCGGCTGCAAATGGCAGAAAATGGTGGGCCCGGCAGGACTCGAACCCGCAACCTAGCCGTTATGAGCGGCCAGCTCTAACCATTGAGCTACAGGCCCCCCGTGGCAACCCGCTGGGGGATGAGCGGGCGATAGCGGAGCCTGCGGCGCATTGGCAAGCGCCAAGGATCAGGCCGCAGCTTTCCTTTCGGCCATCGCCACGATCTCTGCCCCCGTTGTCGCTTCGATGCCGCGCCGCGCAAGGTGGTCGAGGACGATGTCCCACCAGCGATAGAAGCGCTCCAGATCGCTCCGCGAACGAACATAGGGCGTGTTCCCCGGTTGAAGCGACGGCGAGTGAAAGGAGAAATTGAGTACCGGTAGCCGCATCTCGATCGCGATGTCGATCGCCCGGACCGCGCGATTGACGGGAATGCCTTCGGGGGTCAGCGCGATCCGCTCGACCAGGCCGAACCGTGCGAGCGCGGCACCGGCGCGCGATCCGCTGCGCGCGACACGATGATAAAATGCGGCCCCGGCGCGGCCGAGCAGCCCGCCGAACACGGTCGTCACCGGCATCTCGAGCACGGCGCCGACGCCGGCGTGCACCCACCATGGGTAGAGCGGGGCGGTGCGATAGTCGGGGCCATGGCCCGCGCGATAGTCGAACGCCGACCGCACGGAGGTGTCGCAGCGGAAGCCCAGTTCGGCAAGGATCGCAGCGGTTTCGGGGCCCAGTCCGTAACGCCCGGCACGATACACGATCGGTGCCGCGCCGAAACGGTCGCGAATAGCGTCGCGCAGCATCGTCATCTTGGCGCGCTGCAACGCCGTCGACAAATTGCCCGTATAGCTGTTGCGCGCATTGACCTCTTCGTCGTGCGGCGGCGTCACCCAGGGATGAAGCTGCGCGCCAATTTCGCAGCGGCCCGCACCAGCAGCCGCGCCCAGAATGTCGACCGCGCGCTCGTCAGTCACAATGGGCCAGTCGACCAAATAGATCGGCCGGACCCCGGCACGCTGGAAATAGTCCTGGCAATCGGCGAGCGCGGGAACCGACGTCAGCCGGTGCCCGCTTCGCGTGAATGGCGCGTCCCAATCGAAATCTTCCTCGGTATCGATCGTAACCCAGAAACGCGGATGTTCGCCATCGCCGAGCCGGATCAACTCCGACACCGGTGGATATGTGAAAAAATTGCCCGCAGGCTGCACCTTGCCCCCTTTTGCCGCGGCCCGACGCACGGACTACTCGCCCTGCTGGACCTCCCGTTCGGCGTCGGGTTCCGAGGTGGCGGACGGCAGGTACAAGGTCAAGGCGTTATGCCCGATATCGAGCCGACCGCCGATCGATCGCGCCAGACTGTCGACAAGACGAAGAGAGAAACCCAGACTGAGCACCGCGGCGCCGGGAGCCTCTCCTTCCGGACTGAAACCCGGATCGAGCAGATCGGCCGCGGTGGCGAACCGGATCGCCGCCGGCCGGACGAGGCGCAGCTGGAGCATGTCGTCATGCGGTGCCTCGGTAACGAGCTGGCCGACCAAAATTCCGCCCGGTTCGCAAATGTCGACAAGCGCGGTCAGCAGGCGGCCGACCATCCGCCGGGCGTCGGCGTCGCTCGCGCGCCCCAGGAAGGGACCGCTGCCGACACGCGCAAGCGTCATTTCGATACGCTGCTCCGCGAGAAGAGCCGCGAGGTCGCCCTCGACCTGCTTCACGATCGCGCCGACATCGACGATTTCCGCTACCGCCCGCGCGGGATCCGCGTTGCCGCGTCGCGCCGCGGTCTCCAGATCGTCGATGATCGATTGCACCGAGGCCGCGTCAGCGACAATGGTTTCGGCCATCGTGCGATAGGATTGACTGACCGGGCCGAACATCTGGCCCGAGATGATCTGCGCAAAGCCCGAAATTGCGTTGAGGGGGCTGCGCAGTTCGTGGATCAGCTGTCGGATCGAATCGCCCGAGTCTTCGGCCTGGGCGCGCCCATAGGGCAGTTCATTATACTGCGGTCGCCGCGCCGACCCGCGATAGCCGCGAAACTGTCCCGTTGCCACGTCGAACCAAGGCAGCGCGGAGAAGCGCCATTCGCCGGCCTCATCCGCCATCCCCTCCAACCACATTCGCCCGTTGGCGATTTCGGCGCGCTGACGAAAGGCACCCGCCGCGGCGCCGTCGGTGCCGGGTTCGCCGCCGAACGCCGCATCGGCGATCGACAGCCCGATCACCGCGCCGCGGGTCACCCCATCGACCCAGTGGATAACGCCGTCCGGGCCTGTTTCGAACTGGAACGACCGGCGTGGATTGCGCGTCAGCGTGGGCTGGCCGCGGCGCGACTGATATTTGTCGATCCGGCGGACGAGTTCGCTGATCTGGCTTGGCGCAGCTTCGGTTCCGCTCTCTGCCTTCGCAACCTGGTCTGGCGCAGGTTCAGCGGCCTCGTTCACCGCCGGCTGAGGCAGCGCGACCGATGCGCTGCCCAGCGCGGCCAAGGCGCGAGCCACGCTGTCGGGCAAGTCGCGCCGCCCTGCTAGCACCGACCGCGCCATGGCGTTCGTCGCGGGCAAAAGCGCCAGCCAATCAGCTTCGCTGAGCTTCGCCTCGCGCAGCATCGATACCGAAACCGCGGGAACATCATTGGCGTAAAGCGCAACGAGCGGCGCGAAGCGACCGTGGCGCGCGATCGCGCGCGCGCAGTCGCGGCGCACAGCCTCCGGCACATGGGGGCGCAAAACCGCGAGCGCGTGCAGGCTGCGGCGAATATCGTCTTCGTCCAGTTGATTACCGCGCTGCGCCAGAATATCGGAAAGCTGTCGCCATGCCGTGACGCGCGCCCGGCGGTCGGCGGGTTCCTGGCGCAAGATGGTGGCGATCATCGAGTCAGCAGTCACACAAAACCAGCCCCGCACGCTTGTTAGTTACCCTATGCTTACCGGCTAGCGTGAATCCCGCGGTCACGAAAGTGCATTAACCATCCACGTCACATTGTGGGACAATTGCAATCGTCTGAAATATTATTATGGTCTCGGCGATTTTGGAAAGCGGATGTTTCAACGATGGCTAGTCAGAAATTCGACCAGATTGATCTGCAGATACTAGGCGAATTGCAGAAAAACGGGCGCATGACGAATGTGGAGCTGGCGCAAACGGTGGGGCTGACCGCCCCCCCTTGCCTGCGGCGCGTCCGCGCACTCGAGGAGGCGGGCGTCATCCGTTCCTATCACGCCGACCTCGACGCCGCGAAACTCGGTTATGGAATCACCGTGTTCGCCATGGTCAGCCTGCGCAGCCAGGCCGAATCAGACCTTAAGGCTTTCGAGGATTATGTCGGCGGACTCCCCGAAGTGCGCGAATGTTATATGTTGAACGGCGAAATCGACTTTCTGTTGAAAGTCGTCGCGCGCGATCTTCAAAGCTTTCAGTCGTTCCTGACGGCCCATCTGACGTCGGCGCCGAACGTCACCAGCGTCAAGACATCGCTGACGATCCGCACGGCCAAACAGCTTGCGGGAATTCCCGTCGAAATCTGATTCCCATCATCAAAGAAAAAGGGCGCCGTCCTTTCCGGAACGGCGCCCTTTCATTTTATGTTGTCGCGATCAGCTGGCGGCGGGCGCAGCAGCCTTGGCGCGAACGGTCCACAGCTTCGCAAGCCGCGCGCGGTTGCCCTGTACCTTGGCAAAGCTCGCCACGGCGGCATCGCCCTGCCCGGCGAGTGCCTGCGCGACGCCCAGGCGGAACTGCGCCACCGCATCGGTCGGCGCACCCCTTACCGCGGCTTCATAGAGCGGGATGGCCTTCGCGGGTTGCCCGATGCCGACCAGCACATCGCCGGTCGACCGCGCGGCCTTGGGGTTGTTCAGCGTAGCGGGCTTGCCGGCATCGGCGGCGACGGCAGCCGCGTCGGTCGCCGCGCGCGGCGTCTGCGCTTCCAGGATATTGCCGAAATGCGTATCGCCCTTCGGGATCACGCCGCTATTCTGTCCCTGCTTGATCACCGCCACGGCTTCACCCGGATAGCCCGCTTCGACCGCGAGCGAGACATATTCGAGATATTCGGGACGCTCCGTCATCGCATTGGTCGCGCGCATCAGGCGAAGAATATCGAAATTGAGCTCCTTGTCGCCGCCCGATTGCTGCAACAGGATATACAGCGTGTTGCGCCACGTTGCGGGCGACGGATAATCTTCGACACGCATCGTCAGCACGTCGAGCATTTCCTCGGTCCGGTTTGCCTTCTGGAAGGCTTGCGCCGGGCGGACGTACAGCTCTTCCGACGGCTTCGTTCCCGCGGCGCGCGCGGATTCGATACCCGCTTTCGCCATCGCCCAGCCCTTGTCGATCTGTCCCGCATTCAAATAGCTGTCCATCAGGATCGCAGGCAGCGCCGATTCGGTCGAACCCGCCGCCTTCGCCGCTTCGAGGCGCTGGATCGCCTTGGCGTAATTTTTGGCGCCATAGGCGAAATTGCCCGAATAGAAATTATAGGTCGCGACATTTTCGGGGGGCGTCAGCCCCGACTCGATCATTCCGTCGAGCCCCTGCCCCTGCATGGCGGTGTCCTTGTTCAGAATGCCGAGCTGAAGCTGGTAGAAAGCAACAAGATAATTGTCGTCGGCCGACGTCGCGCTCGCCTGCGCCTCGCCCAGTGCCGCCTGCAACGCCGCCGCATCCTTGGCACCGGTCGCTTCGGTCAACTTCTTGAGTGCCGGACCGAAACCCTTGCTCGGCTTGAGCGCCTGGCCCTTAGCGGCCTCTTCCTTTTTGGGTTTTTTCTGGGCCGCAGCGGGGGTCGCGGTCGTCATCAGCGCGCAACCCAGCACGGCGGCGATCGCCGTTGCAGGCATCGAGCGGAAACGGTTGAACATCGAAATCTCTCCTCTGAAACTCGCCGACCGTCCACCGCGCTAACAGGTTCGGCCGCGTGTCGTTAACGCGGCTAAACCCGTCGCGTTGCCATGGCAAGACGGACGCTATCGATAAATCTTTGGCCGGGTATGGCTGAACCGGGATTGAACCCGCCAAGCCGTCAGAAAAGGTCTAGGCGATCTCGTCGATCGCGCGGTTGATCGCCCGTAGCGCAGCGGGATCGCCCGGCGCGCCCGCCATCGCGGCTTCGGCAAGTTCGATAAGCGGGATAATCCCGAAGGTCGCGGCAAGGCTTTTCAGCCGCAGCGCCGCCATTTCCCAATTGGCATCGCACCGCGCGCGGCGGAGCAGGTCGGCCAATTCGCGCGCGCTATCGGCAAAGGCCTTGCGAAGATCGGCCGCCATTGCCGGATCGTCGCCGCAGGCGGCGCTCAGATAGCGATCGAGAGGGCCGCTGTCGAACGACATTCCACAGCTTTGGCAGCGCGTGGTTAAGTTTCCGTTTCATGGCGGGCATTTGATGCTAAGATGGCGCGATGGCAGGGGAAAAGAAAATCGTGGGATTGTGGCGGGATTCCGCGGCAAACCAGGAAGCCGCCGACGCGGCGCCGGTCGACGATGCGGCGGGCGATCGCGCGGCTCAATCCGACGCGGACATTGCGGGCGATCGCGAATGGCTGGATATGACGCCGATCGACGAGATCGAGGACATGGAAGCCGAAACGCCCGACGCCCCCGCATGGCTGGACCGCGGCGCGCCTGCGCTTCTGCTCCTTCTCGCGCTCGGGTGGACAGGCTTCGCACTCGGGGTCGCAACCGATGGCTTTGTGCAAAACCCGCCACTCGCCGATTGGCCGGCGCTCATCGCGACACTCGCGACGCCACTCGCACTGCTGGCGCTGCTCTGGATGCTTTGGCTGCGATCGAGCCGATCCGAACAGGCTCGTTTCGCGCGCGTCGCTGCGGCGCTGCGCGCCGAAAATCTCGCGCTCAACCAGTCGATGCACGCATTGGGCCTGCATCTGGCCGATGCGCAACGACAGCTTGGCGAACAGGCGCGAAGCGTTCAGCAGCTTGGCCTCGATACTGTGATGCGGCTTAACGAAAGCAGCGACAAGCTGGCCGGCAACGCATCGGTGATCGCCAATGCGCACGATCAACTCGCGCGATCGGGTGATATTGCGATGCAGCGGATGGACGGGCTTCTCGCCGGGCTGCCGCGGATCGACGATGTCGCGCAGCGGCTTGCGGTCAATTTCCGCGAAGCGGGTCTCGTCGCGCACCAGCAGGGCGCCAGCCTCGAAGCAAAGCTGGCTGCACTGGGCGAGGAGGCGGCGCGGACGGCCCAAGCGGGGCAGGCCTCCACCGAAGGCATATTGGAAGCGATTGTCGCACTTCAGGAGCAGACGAAGGAAACCGAAGGCGGGCTGATCGCCGCTTCGGCGCAAGTTGCCGCCGCCCACGATGCGGCGCTCGCGCGGTTGACGGAAACCGCAGCGGCCGCGCGCGGCGACATGACCGATACGCTCGCCGCATTGACGGCACAGGCCGACGATGGCTGGCGGCGTTTCCGCGAAGCTGTCGAAACCGCGGCCGCATTGATGGACTCGAAGATCGCGGCAGCACGCGACGCCGGCGACGCCATGGGAGCACAGCTGTCGGCGCACGCCGACGCCAGCGACGCGCTCGCCGCACGCCTTGCCGCCCATGTCGCGGAAACCGAAAGGCAGCTCGAAACCCTGAACGTCAACGTCGATGCCAGCACGGGCGTCATCGCGCGTTCGATCGAGGAAACGAAGGCGCAGCTCGCGGCCTTTATGGAGCAGGTGCAGACCAGCAACGGCTCGGCGGCGCAACTTATCGGCCATGCCGAATCGCTTCTGCTGGCGCTCGATGCCGTGACCCGCGAGCTCGACGAAACGCTGCCGCACGCGCTCGATCGTATCGCCGCGCACGGCCAGGCAACGCAATCGGCGCTTTCCGATCTGCGTCCGCTGCTTGAATCGTCGGAGCTCATTGCCCAATCGACCGTGTCGCACGTCAACGCGGTCCAGGCGACGATCGAGTCGAACGAAACGCGTATGGCAAGCCATGCCGAAACGCAGCAGGCCGTGGCAGACCGGTTCAACGCTGCGCTGGTCGAAGCCGAAACCGCGCTGGCCAAACTGCGCGGCGGCGCCGACGAATTCAGCGAACAGGGCGGCGCCCGGATGATTGCAACGCTCGCGGAGGTGCGGACAACGGCCGAGGCGGCCGCAAACGAAGCGCGGTTGACGCTCGAACGCCTTGTTGCGAGCGCGCGCGAAACGATGCAGGCCGCGGCGAGCGAGGCGCTCGACACGGCGTTCCATACAGAAGTGAAAGCGCAGCTTGCGGCGATTGAGGCGGCCTCGACGCGTGCGGTGGCCGCGGCGAACGGCGCCGCCGACCGGCTGATGCGCCAGCTGGTCACAATCATGGATACGAGCGCGAGCGTCGAACAGCGCGTGAGCGAAGCTGAACAGGCGATCGCGGCATCGGACCGCGACACGCTCGCGAAACAGGTCGGCGTGCTCACCGAAGCGCTCAAATCAACCGCAATCGACGTGACCAAGATCCTGTCGAGCGAAGTCAGCGACACCGCATGGGACGCCTATCTGAAGGGCGATCGCGGCGTCTTTGCCCGCCGCGCGGTCAAGCTGGTCGAAAACAGCGAGGCCAAGGAAATCCTGCGCCTTTACCAGAATGACGATGGCTTCCACGCCGCGGTCAACCAGTTCATTCACGACTTTGAAGCGATGCTCCGCCTGCTCATCGGCGCGCGCGACGGGTCGGCGATCAGCGTGACCTTGCTCTCGTCGGACATCGGCAAGCTTTATGTGGCGCTCGCGCAATCGATCGACCGGCTGCGGAGCTAGGCGGCAACCGAGCGAGAGCAGCCTTTTCCCTCATCGTCATCCCGGCGAAGGCCGGGATCCCACCCTAACGGTTTACCGCACCGGCGAGATCCCGGCCTTCGCCGGGATGACGGACAAGTGAGGGAAACTCCGCATACCCAAAGCCGATGGCAAGGTTCGGTACAACCTGCCGGAAATCAAACCCGCCCCGTCAGCACGTCGGGATCGGCCCAGCCATTCACATAGGCCACATAATAAGCCGCGAAGGCGACGGCGGCGGTGATCGTCATCTGCAACAGGATGCGGCCCGGGCGGATGGTGGCAGGCGCGCCGCGGTCCTGGCCGGCGACGAGCGGCGTGTCGTCATCGCTTGCGCGGCGGCCGTGGAAGGGCAGCACGAAAAAGGCACTGAACACCCAGAAGAGGGTGAAGATCGCGAGCGCCGAAGTCCATTTCATCGGTCGGCGCCCTGTCCGATTTCAACGAGCATCACGTCGACGACGGGCTTCTTACCTGTCCAGTCGGTTGCGACCCGGCGCACGCCCAGCCGGATTGCCTCGCGCAGCTTGTCCTCGTCGCGCGCCGGACCCATGGCGACCTGCTCCGCGGCTTCGCGCATTTCGTCGATGAAGGCTTCGCGCTCATCCTCGACGGGGACGCCGCGATAGCTGACCGCGCAGTCGACGAAGCGCTTGCCGGAAAAGATCACCGCGACCGAAATCTGGCCGTGAAGCGATAGTTTCCGCCGTTCGTTGATCGTCTCGCCATCGGCGGGCAGGATGACGTCGCCGTCGAGGATCAACCGCCCCGCGCGGACGCGCTCGACGATCTTGGCCGTGCCGGGAGCGAGCTGCACCAGGTCGCCATTTTCCTGCACAAGTGCGTCGGGAACACCCTTTTCGAGCGCAAAGCGCGCCTGTTCGTGCATGTGGCGGATCTCGCCGTGCACGGGCAGAACGAGCTTCGGGCGCAACCAGCCATAGAGCGCGGCAAGTTCGGGCTGCCCCGGATGCCCGCTGACGTGGATATGCGCCTGTTTTTCGGTGACGGTCAGAATGTCCTTCGCGGCGAGCTGGTTCATGATGCGGCCGATCGCCACCTCGTTGCCGGGAATCTGCTTTGACGAGAATATAACGGTGTCGCCGGGTTCGAGTTTGATCTGGTGGATGTCGGCCGCCATGCGCGCCAGCGCAGCGCGCGGTTCACCCTGCCCCCCCGTTGCAATGACCATCACCTTGTCGCGCGGCAGGCGCATCGCCTCGTCGAAATCGACCGTCGGGGGGAAATCCTTAAGATAGCCGACCGAGCGCGCGACACCCAATATGCGGTCGAGCGAACGCCCCGCGACGCACAGGCTGCGCCCCGTCGCTTTCGCGACCTCGCCCAGCGTCTTGAGCCGCGCGGCATTCGACGCAAAGGTGGTGACGACCACCCTGCCCCTTGCCGCGCCGACGGCTTCGAGCAGGCCGTCCTTGACCCCGCCCTCGCTGCCCGATGGCTGTGGGTTGAAGGCATTGGTCGAATCACAGACAAGGACATCGACGCCCTCGTCGCCGATCGCAGTGAGCGCCGCGGCGGTCGATGGCGTGCCGAGCACCGGATCGTCGTCGAGTTTCCAGTCGCCGGTGTGGAACACACGGCCATGGGGCGTGTCGATCACCGCCGCGCTCATTTCCAGAATCGAGTGCGCGAGCGGCATCAGGCGGATACCGAAGGGGCCGACCTGAAAGTTGGCGTCGATGTCGACGACCTTGATCTCGACCTCCTCCTCCAGCCCCTCTTCGGCGAGCTTGTGCGCGATCAGCCCCGCGGTGAAGCGGTTGGCATAGAGCGGCACGCCCAGGTCGGCGGCGAGATAGGGGATGGCTCCGATATGATCCTCGTGCCCGTGCGTGAGCACGATGCCGAGCAAATCCGCCTTGCGATCCTCGATAAACTCAAGGTCGGGCATGACGATGTCGATGCCGGGATAATCGTGACTGCCAAAGGTCACGCCGAGATCGAGCATGATCCATTTGCCGTCGCAACCATAGAGATTGGCGTTCATCCCAATCTCGCCCGATCCGCCCAATGCGAGAAAAAGCAGCTCCTTGCCCGGAGTCGTCATGTCGTTCGTTTCCGTTGATGATAAAGATGCATCAGTCCGTTGAGGGTCAAATCGGGTTCGATGCGATCGAAGAGATGTGCCTGTTCCTGAAAAAGCGTCGCGAGGCCGCCCGTCGCGATGACCGTAAGCGGTTTGCCGATCTCGGCCTTCATGCGCGCGATCAGCCCTTCCATCATCGACACATAGCCCCAATAGACGCCGATGTGCATCTGGCTTTCGGTGGTCCGCCCGATAACGCTGTCCGTTGCAGGGGCTTCGATGGCGATCCGCGGCAGTTTCGCCGCCGCGGCCACCAGCGCTTCCAGTGACAGGTTGACCCCGGGGGCGATGATCCCGCCCATATAAGCGCCATCGGGGCCGATATGATCGAGCGTCGTCGCGGTGCCGAAGCTGATGACCAGCTTGTCCTTGCCCGGCTCGACCGCCTGCGCCGAGATCGCGTTGCACGCGCGGTCGGCGCCCACCGACTGCGGTTCGTCGACCTTGAGCGCGATGCCCCAGCTCACGGGTTCGCGGCCCGCCACCAACGCGTCGACACTGAAATATTTGTGAGCCAACAGTTGAAGATTGTGGAGCGCGCGCGGCACCACGGTCGATATGATCACGGCGTCAACATCGGCGCGATCATGCCCCTCGATCCGCATCAACTGATCGAGCCACACCATATATTCGTCGGCGGTCCGGCGGTCGTCGGTTGCGATGCGCCAGCGTGCGAGCAGCTCGTTGCCGCGAAAGAGCGCAAATTTGGCATTGGTGTTGCCGACATCGATCGCAAGCAGCAAGGTTATTTCCCCTCCTTGAGCGGACGCCGCAATTCAACGTCTCCCGCATGGATCAGCATGACTTGGCCGTCCGCGAGGCGCAAGCGCAGTGCGCCGTCGGGCGCGAGCCCGTCGAACGTCCCGTCGATGTCCTGCTCGGACACGCGGAGCGGCGTTCCGACCGGATGGCCAAGCGGCAGCCAGGCGCGCACGATGCTCTCGACACCTTCCTGCCGCCAGGTCCAGAGCGCATCGACCAGCGCGACGGCCAGCGCGTCGGCGAAGCGGTCGCGGTCGATCGCAACGCCGCTTTCGGCGAAGCAGAAGGTCTTGCGGTCGGGCAGTTGAGGCGCCGACGCCAGATTGACCCCGATACCGATCACGACGCTGTCGCCGCTACGCTCGAGGAGGATGCCCGAGCATTTCGCGCCGCCCACAAGCAGATCGTTCGGCCATTTGAGTTCGAGCGCAACCGAGGGTGCGAAGATCTTCACCACCTTCGCCAGCGCGACCGCGACGACGAGCGCGAGTGTCGCGGGCGACGGGTCGCTGCCGCGCAGTTGCACCACGGTCGAACCCATGAAATTGCCCTGCCCGTCACCCCAGGCACGCCCGAGGCGCCCGCGACCTGCGGTCTGCCGGTCGGCGACGAGCCAATGGCCCTCGCCGACATGCTCGCCGCCCGCCAGCCGCGCCAGCAGGTCGGCGTTGGTCGAACCTGTCTGCGCGATACGCTCGATCGGCGGGATCAGAAGAGCACCGACGCGGCGCGCGCCGACGCCACTGCGAGGATCGGGATGAACAGATAGCCGATCGCCGAGAGCCAGAGCGCGCTCGCCGCGACGATCGTGCCTTCGACGACATTGCCGCCGCCGGTGACGTCGACGTCGGACTGATCGTCGAAATACATCGTCTTGATGATCGCGATATAATAGAAGGCGCCAATCACCGACGCGACGATCCCGGCAACCGCCAGCGGCACGAGGTTCGCGTTCACCGCGGCCTCGAACACCAGATACTTCGGCCAAAATCCGAAGAGCGGCGGAATGCCGGCAAGGCTGAACAGGAAGACCGACAGTGCCGCGGCAAGCCCCGGTCGCCGCTGCGACAAGCCGGCGAGCGCGGGAATGCTTTCGACCTGGTCGCCGTCGGCGTCGCGCAGCTGGAGCACGACGAGGAAGGCACCGAGCGTCGTCACGACATAGACGAGCAAATAGGTCAGAACCGCTTCCACACCTTGCTGCGTTCCGGCGGCAAGACCGATGAGCATGAAGCCGACGTTGTTGATCGACGAATAGGCGAGCAGGCGCTTGATATTCTTCTGCCCGATCGCGCCCACCGCACCGAGGATAATCGACGCGAGCGCGAGGAAGATGATGATCTGCTGCCACGCACCGATCGCGGGGCCCATTGCATCGACAATTACGCGCGTCATCAGCGCCATCGCCGCCACTTTGGGGGCGCTGGCGAAAAAGGTCGTCACCGGCGTCGGCGCGCCTTCATAGACATCGGGGGTCCACATATGGAACGGCACCGCGCTGATCTTGAAACCGAGGCCCGCGAGTACGAACACGATGCCGAAAATGAGGCCGATACCCGGCTCGCCGCCCATTGCCTGTGCAATGCCAGCAAAATCGGTGGTGCCCGAGAAGCCGTAAAGCAGCGAAATACCGTAGAGCAGCATCCCCGATGCCAGTGCGCCAAGGACGAAATATTTAAGCCCCGCTTCGCTCGACCGCTCGTCGGTGCGCATGAAGCTCGCGAGCACATAAGCGGCAAGGCTGTTGAGCTCGAGCCCGACATAGAGCGTCATCAGGTCGCGCGACGCGGCCATGATGCCCATGCCGAGCGCGGCGAAAAGGATGAGCGTCGGATATTCGGCGCGCATTCCGCCCGTGAAGAATCGCGGTGCGATCAGGATGCAGACGAAGCTCGCGGCATAGATCAGCAGCTTGGCAAAGCCGCCGAAACTATCGACCGAGAGCGTGCCCGAAAAAACGGTCGCCTCGACCCCGAACAGCGCGACGACAGCAGCGGTCGCAGCGCCGAGCGTCAGCAACGCGCTCAGCTGATAGAGCCCGACCTGGCGGTCGCCCATGAAGGTGCCGAGCATCAGCGTGATGAGCCCGCCGATTGTCAAAATCAGTTCGGGCCAGATGAGGGCGAGGTCGGCGGTCATTTCGCGCCTCCCGCATGGGCGGAGCCGTGCGCCGCATCGCCCTGATCCTCGGCCGCCTTCGGCGTGCCGGCGGCAAGCTGGGCGTCGCCCGCGGGCTTCGCGGGGGCAAGGCGCGCAACAACGGTGGTGACGTCGCCGCGCATCGGCGCGAGGAAGCTTTCGGGATAGACGCCCATCCACAGCGCCACGGCGGCGAGCGGGGCCATGATCGCCCATTCGCGCGGATTGAGGTCGGGCATCGCCTTCACATCGTCCTTGGTCAGTTCGCCGAACACGACGCGGCGATAGAGGTAGAGCATGTACGCGGCGCCGAGGATGATGCCGGTGGTGCACACGAAGGCAACGACGCTCGACGCTTCATAGATGCCGAGCAGGCTCAGAAATTCGCCCACGAAACCGCTGGTCCCCGGCAGGCCGATCGACGCCATGGTGAACAGCATGAAGAAAAGCGCATAGGCCGGCATGTTCACCGCGAGCCCGCCATAACGGTCGATCTCGCGCGTGTGGAGCCGGTCGTAGATCACACCGACACAGAAGAAGAGCGCGGCCGAAACGACACCATGGCTGAGCATGATGATCAGCGCGCCTTCGATCCCCTGCTGGTTGAAAGCAAAGAGCCCCGCGGTGACGATCGCCATATGCGCGACCGACGAATAGGCGATCAGCTTCTTCATGTCGTTCTGAACCAGCGCGATGAGGCTGGTATAGACCACCGCGATCATCGACAGGATGAAGACCAGCCACATCAGCTCGGCCGATGCGTCGGGGAACATCGGCATCATGAAGCGGAGGAAGCCATAGGCGCCAAGTTTCAGGAGCACGCCCGCCAGGATCATCGACCCCGCGGTTGGCGCCTGCACATGCGCGTCGGGAAGCCAGGTGTGGACGGGCCACATCGGCATCTTGACCGCAAGGCTCGCAAAGAAGGCAAGCCACAGCCACGTTTGCATCCCCGCCGGGAAATCATAGTTGAGCAGCGTCGGAATGTCGGTCGTGCCCGCTTCCATGATCATCACGATCATCGCGACCAGCATCAGAACCGATCCCAGCAGCGTGTAGAGGAAGAATTTGAACGCCGCATATTTGCGGTTCGCGCCGCCCCAGATGCCGATGATGAAATACATCGGAATCAGGCCCGCCTCGAAGAAAATGTAAAAAAGCAGCAGATCCTGCGCCATGAAGACGCCGATCATCACGACTTCCATGATGAGGAACATCGCCATGTACAGCCCAACGCGCTTGGTGATCGCGTCCCAGCTCGCAAGGATGCAGAGCGGCATCAGGAAAACGCTGAGCATGATCAGCATCAGCGCCATGCCGTCGATGCCGAGCGCCCACTGAAAACGCCCGAACAGGTCGGCGCGTTCGGTGAACTGCCACTGCGCACCGCCGATGTCGAAATTCGCCCACAGCACGACGCCCAGCGCAAAGTCGATCAAGGTTGCTGCAAGCGCGATCATCCGCGCGTTGCGGTCGCCCGCATAGAGGCAGAGGATGGCGGCGACCAGCGGGACCGCCAGCATCAGCGAAAGAATGGGAAAGCCGCTCACAGGAAATTCACCATGGCCCAGCTGGCGAGTCCGACAAGACCGAGCAGCATCACAAACGCATATCCATAAACATAACCCGATTGCAGCCGGACCGCGAGACGGGTCCCCCCTTGGACGAGCGCCGCGGCGCCATCGGGACCAAAGCGGTCGATGGTGCCTTCGTCACCCTTCTTCCAGAAGAAGCGGCCAATCCAGAAGGCAGGCTTCACGAAGAGGACGTTATAGAGCTCGTCGAAATACCATTTGTTGTACAGGAACTGGTGCAGCAGCTTGAACTGCGCCACGAACTTTGCCGGAAGCGCGGTATTGCGGATGTAGCTGTTCCACGCGAGGAACAGGCCGATCGCCATCACCGTGAACGGCGTCCACTTCACCCAGGTCGGCACCTCGTGGGCGGCGTGCATCAGATGCTCGTCGAACGCGATGCTGCCCGCCCAGAAGGCCATGCCTTCTTCGGGATAGATGAACGGGTGCGCGAAAACAAAACCCGCGAACACAGCACCGATCGACAGGACGCCGAGCGGGATCAGCATGTTGAGCGGACTTTCGTGCGGGTGATAGCCTGCGGTGCCGTCGCCGTGCGCGTCGTGGGGGTGGGGCGCATGGGCATGATCGTCGGCCGAATGTTCTTCGGAGGGATCTTCATGCTCGCCATGAACCGCGTGCTGGATATGCTCGCTCTCTTCCCAGCGCGGCCTGCCGTAGAAGGTCAGGAAGACAAGGCGCCACGAATAGAAGCTCGTCAGCAGCGCAGCGAAGATGCCGACCCAGAAAGCGACCTGGCCGCCGCCACCACCGGCAGCAAAGGCCGCCTCGAGGATACCGTCCTTCGAGTGGAAGCCGGCAAAGCCCGCGACGCCCGCGATCCCGACGCCGGTGATCGCCAGCGTGCCCGCCATCATCGCCCAGAAGGTCAGCGGGATATGCTTACGAAGGCCGCCGTAATAGCGCATGTCCTGTTCATGGTGCATCGCATGGATGACCGAGCCCGCACCGAGGAACAGCAGTGCCTTGAAGAAAGCATGCGTGAACAGGTGGAACATCGCCGCGCCATAGGCGCCGACGCCCGCGGCAAAGAACATATAGCCGAGCTGCGAGCAGGTCGAGTAAGCGATGACGCGCTTGATGTCCCACTGTGTCGTGCCGACGGTGGCGGCGAACAGACAGGTTGCGGCACCGACGAAGGTGACCACGCCGAGCGCGACTTCGCTCGTTTCGAACATCGGCGAGAGGCGGCACACCATGAAGACGCCCGCGGTTACCATCGTCGCCGCGTGGATCAGCGCCGACACCGGGGTCGGGCCTTCCATCGCATCGGGCAGCCAAGTGTGAAGGCCAAGCTGCGCCGACTTGCCCATCGCGCCGATGAACAGCAGCAGGCAGAGGATCGTCATCGTGTCGAGGCGCATCCCCATGAAGGTGATGGTGCTGCCCGCCATGCCCGGCGCAGCGGCCAGAATTTCGGGGATCGAAACCGTACCGAACACCAGGAAGGTACCAAAAATACCGAGCATGAAGCCGAGGTCGCCGACGCGGTTGACGACGAACGCCTTGATCGCCGCAGCATTCGCGCTCGGCTTCTTGTACCAGAAACCGATGAGCAGATAGGAGGCGAGACCGACGCCTTCCCAGCCGAAGAACATCTGAACCAGATTGTTCGCGGTGACGAGCATCAGCATCGCGAAGGTGAAGAGCGAAAGATAGGCAAAGAAGCGCGGCTGGTCGGGGTCTTCCTCCATATAGCCCCAGCTATAGAGGTGGACGAGCGCCGACACCGTCGTGATCACGACGAGCATCACCGCAGTCAGCGTGTCGACGCGCAGCTCCCAGTTGAACTGGAGCGCGCCCGAGCTCACCCAGTGCAGCACGGTGACGACCTCGGCCTCGCCGGTGCCCATCACGAACGAGAGGAAGATTGGCCAGCTCAGCGCACAGCTGGTGAAGAGCGCGCCCGTCGTCACGATTTTCGACGCGGTGGTACCGATGGCGCGCTGGCCAAGGCCTGCGACAAGCGCCGCCAAGAGCGGCAGGAATACGATCGCCTGGATCACCGGCTTACCCCTTCATCCGGTTGGCATCGTCGACGGCAATGGTGCCGCGGCCGCGGAAATAGATAACGAGAATGGCGAGACCGATCGCGGCTTCGCCCGCCGCGACGGTCAACACGAACATCGAAAATACCTGGCCGACCATGTCGCCCAGCGCCGCGCTGAACGCGACGAGGTTGATGTTCACCGCCAGCAGAATGAGCTCAATTGCCATCAGGATGACGATGATATTCTTGCGGTTGATGAAGATGCCGAGCACGCCCAGCGTGAACAGCACCGCCGAAACGGCAAGATAATGCCCGACCGAAATCACAGCTCAACCCCCTGCCCGGTGCCCGGATCGACCAGGCGCGTCGCATCCTGTGGACGGCGGCGCACCTGCTGCGCGATATTCTGCGCGCGGACGCCGCCGCGCGTACGATGCGTCAGCACGATCGCGCCGATCATCGCGACGAGCAGGACGATACCCGCCGCCTCGAACAGGAAGATGTAGCGCGTGTACAGAAGCTCGCCGACCTGCTGGATATTGCTCTTGTCGCTGACGACCGGCGCGGCACGTGCTGCAAGATCGACCCCGCCCGCGCTCCACGCGCCGACCGCGAAGACCAACTCGGCCGCCAGGATGATCGCCACAAGCGCGCCGAGCGGCAAATAGCGCACGAAACCGGCGCGGAGCTCGGCGAAATCGATATTCAGCATCATCACGACGAACAGGAACAGCACCGCGACCGCACCGACATAGACGATGACGAGCAGCATCGCGATAAACTCGGCGCCCGCGAGCAGCATCAGCCCCGCCGCATTGAAAAAGGCAAGGATCAGCCACATGACGCTGTGGACCGGATTGCGCGCAAAAATCACCATTGCGCCCGACGCGATGACGACGCTGGCGAAAAGGTAAAAGGCGATAAGCTGAATCATGTGCGCGCGCCCTTACCGATAGGGCGCGTCGGCGGCAAGATTCGCCGCAATCGCGCGTTCCCATTTGTCGCCGTTGGCGAGCAGCTTGGCCTTGTCATAGAGCAGTTCCTCGCGCGTTTCGGTCGCGAATTCGAAGTTCGGCCCCTCGACGATCGCATCGACCGGGCACGCTTCCTGACAGAAGCCGCAATAGATGCACTTGGTCATGTCGATGTCATAGCGCGTCGTGCGGCGGCTACCGTCGTCGCGCGGCTCGGCCTCGATCGTGATCGCCTGCGCCGGGCACACCGCTTCGCACAGCTTGCACGCGATGCAGCGTTCCTCGCCGTTCGGATAACGGCGCAGCGCATGCTCGCCGCGGAACCGCGGCGACAGCGGGTTCTTCTCGAACGGATAGTTGATCGTCGCCTTCGGCTTGAAGAAATATTTGAGCGTGAGGGCGTGCGCCTTCACAAACTCCCACAAGGTGAAGCTTTTGACGAAGTGGGCGATGGTGCTCATGAATACCTCGTCAGCATCAGGTAGCCGGAGATCAGGAAGATCCAGAGAAGCGAAATCGGCAGGAAGACTTTCCAGCCCAGCCGCATGAGCTGGTCATAACGGTAGCGCGGGACGGTTGCCTTGACCCAGCTGAAGACGAAGAAGAAGAACAGGATCTTCGCGAACAGCCAGATGATGCCCGGAACGGCATAGAGCGGCGCCCAATCGACCGGGGGCAGCCAACCGCCCCAGAACAGCAGCGCGTTGAGCGTCGCCATCAACAGGACGTTCGCATATTCGCCAAGCCAGAAGAGCGCAAAGCTCATCGATGAATATTCGGTCTGATAGCCCGCGACGAGCTCGCTCTCGGCCTCGGTCAAATCGAACGGCGCGCGCGCGGTTTCGGCGAGCGCCGAGATCAGGAACATCACCGCGAGCGGGAAAAGCAGCAGGTTGAAGCCGAAGGCGTTGACGAAGCCGAGCCCGTGCCCCTGCTGCGCTTTCACGATCTCATTCATGTTGAAGCTGTCGGCGAACAGCACAACGCCGATCAGGATAAAGCCGATCGACACTTCGTAGGAGATCATCTGCGCCGAGGCGCGAAGCGCGGAGAAGAAAGGATATTTGGAGTTCGACGACCAGCCCGACAGGATCACGCCATAGACGCCGAGCGACGAGATGGCGAGGATGTAGAGCAGCCCGACGTTGATGTCGGCGAGCACCGCACCCGAATTGAACGGGATCACCGCCCAGGCGAGCAGCGCAACGGTGAAGGTGATGATCGGCGCGATCAGGAACAGGCCGCGGTTGGCCGAACTCGGAATGATCGTTTCCTGCAGGAACACTTTCAGACCATCGGCGAACGACTGGAGCAGGCCGAAGGGCCCAACGACGTTCGGGCCGCGGCGCAGCGCGATCGCCGCCCAGATCTTGCGGTCGGCATAGATGATCATCGCCACGGCGAGCATCAGCGGAAGCGCGATGAGCAAAATTCCGCAAATCGTCGCGAGCCCCCAGGCCCATTCGTACGACATGCCAAGCGATTGGAAAAATTCGGTCACAGCGACGACCCCCTGTCGTCACCCCGGGCTTGGTCCGGGGTCGATGGATGCCGGAGCAAGTCCGGCATGACGATGATTTTCAGAACACAGCTCATTTCCCCGCCCCGTCCTGATTGCGCCAGCCGTTATGCGGGCCGGGCTTTTCGGATTTGCCCCTGGGGTTGAAGCCGCGCCAGACTGCGTAGCCCATGCTGACGAACAGCACAGACGCGATGGCATGTACCGGGGTCATTCCGCGGCCTCCGCAAAATCGACGCCATGGATCAGCTCTTCCGAGCAGCGCTGCATCGTCGGCGACGCGCGGCAAATGGCGTTGGTTAGGTAGAAATCCTTGATCGGCGACGGGATCGCACGCGCCTCGGGCTTGGCGGGCAGCTTGGGCACCGTCCAGCCATAATCGGCGAGCCCCTCGACGCCGAGCGCCGGAACCGCGGCGACCATTGCCGCGCGGCATTCGTCGAAGCTGTCGAAGCCGAGGCTGACGCCGAGCGCGTCGGCAAGCGCGCGGAAAATGCTCCAGTCCTCGCGCGCATCGCCGGGGGCGAACACCGCCTTCTCGCTGCGCTGGACGCGGCCTTCGGTGTTGACCGTCGTGAAGTCCTTTTCGGTCCACGCCGCGGCGGGCAGGATGACGTCGGCGGCATGCGCGCCCTTGTCGCCATGATGGCCGACATAGACGTTGAACGTATCGGGCAACGCCGCGAAATCAACCTCGTCGGCGCCGAGGAAGAAGGCGAGCTTCGGCTTCGCCGCGATCACATCCTTGATCCCGCCGGCGAGGCCATAGCCGAGCATCAGCGACCCCATGCGCGCGGCCGAGAAATGGACGACGTTATAGCCGTTCCAGCCGTCCTTGACTGCATTCACCGTCTTGGCGAGCGCAAGGCCAGCGCCGTGGACGCCGGGCACCGACAGCGCGCCGCCGCCGAAGATCAGCATCGGCCGTTCGGCGCCCTTCAGCGCGTCGAGTACATGCTTCGGCAGCTTCGCCACCAGCGAGGCGTCGTCACCGAGCCATTCGGTCTTGTAGGTGAGGTCGGTTTCGGGGCCGATCGCAAAGACCTTTGCCCCCTTCTTCCACACCGCCTTGCGGACACGCGTGTTGATCAGCGGCGCTTCCCAGCGGAGGTTGGTGCCGACGAGCAGGATCACGTCGGCATTTTCGGCCTCGGCGATGGTGGTGTTGAAATTGACCGCCGACAGGCTGGTGACGTCGTAATCGAGCCCGGTCTGGCGTCCTTCGAGTAGGCTGCCGCCGAGTGCATTCACGAGCACCTTGGCCGCGAACATCGTCTCGCAATCGGCCATGTCGCCGGCGATCGCCGCGACCGACGATCCAGCGTTCACCGCCTTGATCGCATCGAACGCCTCGGCCCAGCTTGCCTCGACGAGCGCGCCGCCCTTGCGCACATAGGGACGGTCGAGACGGCGGCGGACCAGCCCGTCGACATGGTGGCGCGTCTTGTCGCTCGCCCATTCCTCGTTCACATCGTCGTTGACGCGCGGCAGCACGCGCAGCACCTGCCGCCCGCGGCTGTCGATGCGGACATTGGTGCCGACCGCATCCATCATGTCGATGCCCAGCGTCTTGGTGAGCTCCCACGGGCGCGCCTCGAACGCATAGGGTTTCGACGTCAACGCACCGACGGGGCAGAGGTCGACGACATTGCCGCTGAGTTCGCTCTGGATCGCATGTTCCAGATAGGACGTGATCTGCATATTCTCGCCGCGATAGATCGCGCCGATATCCTCGACGCCCGCGACCTCCTCGGCAAAGCGGACGCAGCGTGTGCACTGGATGCAGCGCGTCATCACCGTCTTGACGATCGGACCCATATATTTCTCGGTGACGGCGCGCTTGTTCTCGTCATAGCGCGTCGCGCCGCGGCCATAGGCGACCGACTGGTCCTGCAAATCGCACTCGCCGCCCTGATCGCAGATCGGACAGTCGAGCGGGTGGTTGATGAGCAGGAACTCCATCACCCCTTCGCGCGCCTTCTTGACCATCGGGCTGTCGGTGCGGATCACCTGCCCCTCGGCGGTCGGCAGCGCGCACGATGCCTGCGGCTTCGGCGGCCCAGGCGACACTTCGACGAGGCACATGCGGCAATTGCCGGCGATCGACAGGCGTTCGTGGTAGCAGAAACGCGGGATTTCCTTCCCCGCCATCTCGCACGCCTGCAGAACGGTCGCGCCCTGCGGAACGTCGAGTTCTACGCCATCTACGGTAACTTTAGGCATTGGTACTCGCCCCAAATTCGTCATGCTGAACTTGTTTCAGCATCCATGGCCCATCGCTATCCATAGCCGCTGCGCTTGCCGCACCGACCGGCCATGGACCCTGAAACGAGTTCAGGGTGACGAGGAAAGAGAGGTTTGGCTTCACTCCGCCGCCTCCAGCGCACCACCATTCTCGCGGATGCGGCGTTCGAGTTCGGGGCGGAAGTGTCGGATCAGGCCCTGGATCGGCCACGCCGCCGCATCGCCGAGCGCGCAGATGGTGTGACCTTCGACCTGCTTGGTCACGTCGAACAAAGTGTCGATCTCGCTGATGTCGGCGTCGCCGGTGCGCAGGCGCTCCATCACGCGCCACATCCAGCCGGTGCCTTCGCGGCACGGCGTGCACTGGCCGCAGCTTTCATGCTTGTAGAAATAGCTGATGCGGCTGATCGCCTGAACGACGTCGGTGGATTTATCCATCACGATCGCGGCGGCGGTGCCAAGCCCCGATCCTACCGCTTTCAGCCCGTCGAAGTCCATCGGGCAGTCCATGATCTCGGCCGCGGGGACGAGCGGGACCGACGAACCGCCGGGGATCACCGCGAGCAGATTGTCCCAGCCGCCGCGAATGCCGCCGCAATGCTTGTCGATCAACTCGCGGAAGGGGATGCTCATTTCCTCTTCGACGACGCAGGGTTTGTTCACATGGCCCGAAATCTGGAAGAGTTTGGTGCCCTTGTTATTCTCGCGCCCGAAGGACGAAAACCACGACGCGCCGCGCCGCAGGATCGTGGGGACGACCGCGATGCTTTCGACATTGTTCACCGTCGTCGGACAGCCATAGAGGCCCGCACCCGCCGGGAACGGCGGTTTCAGGCGCGGCTGGCCCTTCTTGCCCTCGAGGCTTTCGATCATGGCGGTTTCTTCGCCGCAAAAGTACGCGCAGGCGCCGCGGTGGACGAAGACGTCAAAATCATAGCCCGACTTCGCCGCATTCTTGCCGAGCAACCCGGCGTCATACGCCTCCTGCACCGCCGCAAACAGCGTTTCGGCCTCGCGGATGAATTCGCCGCGGATATAGATGTACGCGGCGCGCGCGCGCATCGCATAGCCAGCGATCAACGCGCCTTCGATCAGCTTGTGCGGATCGTGACGGATGATTTCGCGGTCCTTGCACGAGCCGGGTTCGGATTCGTCGGCGTTGATGACGAGGAAGCTCGGTCGGTCGGCGCGCGGCTCCTTTGGCATGAAGCTCCACTTGAGCCCGGTCGGAAAGCCCGCACCACCGCGGCCGCGCAGCCCCGACGCCTTGATTTCCTCGATGATCGCGTCCTGGCCGCGCTTCATCAAATCCTTGGTATTGTCCCAATCACCGCGCGCCTGCGCGGATTTCAGGTTCCACGGCTGAAAGCCATAGAGATTGGTAAAGATACGGTCTTTGTCTTGGAGGCTCATGCGGCCCCTCCCATATCGTCACCCCGGACTCGATCCGGGGTCCATTCGGCGCGCACGCCAACAGGCGAAGAAAAAATGGATGCTGAAACAAGTTCAGCATGACGAAGGAATGAAGCGTTGATCATGCTCCCCACTCCTTCCGATAGTCGTGATTGCCTTCGACCATCGCCACCAGCGTCGTCGGACCACCCTCGGGCTCGCTCGTATGCCGTCCGGCGATCTGCGTGCCCGCCTTCGGCGTCTTGCCCGCGGCAAGGTCGTCAAGAATGCGCGTCATGCTGTCGTAATCAAGATCTTCGTAATTATCGTCGTTGATCTGGACCATCGGCGCGTTGGTGCAGGTGCCCATGCACTCGACCTCGCTCAAGGTGAACAGGCCGTCGGGCGTGGTCTTGCCCTTGACCATGCCGCGATTCTTGCACGCGGCCATGACATCGTCCGACCCGCGCAGCAGGCACGGCGTCGTGCCGCAGACCTGCACATGATAGCGGCCGACGGGGACGAGATTGTACATCGTGTAGAAGGTCGCGACCTCATAGGCGCGGATGAAGGGCATATCGAGCGCGGCGGCGACATATTCGATCACCGGCACGGGCAGCCAGCCCTGCGTCTGCGTTTCGGCGCCGACCTGCCGCTGCGCAAGGTCGAGCAACGGCATCACCGCCGAACGCTGGCGCCCCGCGGGGTAGCGCGCGATGATCGCCTTCGCCTTTTCGGCATTTTCCGCCGTCCACGCAAAAGCGCCCCAGCGCGCGCGGGTTTCGGCTTCGTCAGGGATTTGGGGTGCGTCAGCCATGCGCCGTAATCTTTCCAGCGTAGAATGTTTTTTCGGCCAGCGCCAAACGCTGCCTCCGCTTACGCAGATAAAACCCCACAGCGGTCAGAAACAGGATCACTGCCAGGTTCTGAAGGCTTGCTTTCAGCGGCATCTGACCGAATGCGTAGAGTTGCCAGATCGCGGTGATACCCACGACAAAAGCGCCCAAGAACAGATAACGCTCCCAGAAAACCGAAGGCGCCTGCTTCGGGGCGCGGCCGAATTTCGCGTCCTGCGCGTGAACCTGATTCCAGAAACGGGGAAGATCGCTCACCGATCACACTCCCCGAACACGACGTCGATCGCGCCGATAATCGCGGTGGTGTCGGCGAGCATGTGGCCCTTGCACATGAAATCCATCGCCTGAAGGTGCGAAAACGCCGTCGGGCGGATCTTGCAGCGGTATGGCTTGTTGGTGCCGTCGCTGACCAGATAGACGCCGAATTCACCCTTGGGGCTTTCGGTCGCGACATAGACTTCACCCGCAGGGACGTGGAAACCCTCGGTGTAGAGCTTGAAGTGATGGATCAGCGATTCCATCGACTGCTTCATCTCGCCGCGCTTCGGCGGCACGACCTTGCGGTCGAGGCTGGCGATCGGGCCGCTTGGCATGTCGCGCAGGCATTGCTTGATGATCTTCGCCGACTGATAGACTTCCTGAACGCGCACGATGAAGCGGTCGTAGCAATCGCCCTTCGTCCCCACCGGAATTTCGAAATCCATCTTGGCATAGGCGTCATAGGGCTGCGACTTGCGCAGATCCCACGCGATGCCGCTGCCGCGGATCATCGGGCCGGAGAAACCCCAGGCCAGCGCGTCTTCCTTCGACACCGTCGCGATATCGACGTTGCGCTGCTTGAAGATGCGATTGTCCATCACCAGGCTCATCGCGTCGCCGAACAGCTTGGGCAGCCGCGTCTCGCACCATTCGCCAATATCGACGAGCAGCTTTTCGGGGACATCCTGGTGGACCCCGCCGGGGCGGAAATAGGCACTGTGCATCCGCGCGCCCGACGCGCGTTCGAAAAAGTTCAGGCAATCCTCGCGCAGCTCGAACACCCACAGGTTCGGGGTCATCGCGCCAACGTCCATGACGTGGCTGCCGATGTTGAGCATATGGTTGCAGATGCGCGTCAGCTCGGCGAACAGCACGCGCAGATACTGCGCGCGTTCGGGCACCTCCAGGTCGAGCAGCTTTTCGATCGCGAGCACGTAAGAATGCTCCATGCCCAGCGGCGAGCAATAATCGAGCCGATCGAAATAGGGCAAAGCCTGCAAATAGGTCTTGTACTCGATCAACTTTTCGGTGCCGCGGTGCAGCAGCCCGACGTGCGGATCGACGCGCTCGATGATCTCGCCGTCCAGCTCCATGATCATGCGCAGCACGCCGTGCGCCGCGGGGTGCTGCGGGCCGAAGTTGATCGTATAATTGGTGACGGCCTGATCGCCCGCGGTGTTCGCGGTGTCGACCGGATAACCCTCGAACATGTCGCTGCCGTGGTGCTTGACCTGAGGAGAATCGGTCATGCGTCACCTCCTGTTTTCGGCTTGCGCGGCGCGCGCGGCTTGGCGGGCGCTTTCGCCTTGGGCGCAGCCTTCTCGGCCTTCTTGGTCGCGGGCGTCTTGGCTTCACCGTCGGCTTTCGCCTTCGCCCCGTCCTTGCTCGGCTTGGCGGCAGCCTTGTTCGCCTTGTTGCCCGCGCCGGTGTCGGCGGGCTTCTCGGTCGTCTTGGGAGTCGGCGACGGCGCAGCCTTCGCCTTGTCGTCGGCGGCCTTGACCTCCTTCGACGTCATCGGCGTGGGCGCGCCCTTGCCCGGCGCCTCGCCCGTCCCGCCAGCCTTTTCGTCGCCCGGCAGCACATAATCGGCGCCTTCCCATGGGGACAGGAAGTCGAAATTGCGGAAATCCTGCGCCAGCCGCACGGGTTCGTACACCACCCGCTTGTCTTCTTCGCTGTACCTGAGTTCGGTATAACCGGTCAGCGGAAAATCCTTGCGCTGCGGATGCCCCTGGAAGCCATAGTCGGTCAGGATGCGGCGGAGGTCGGGGTTGCCCGCGAACAGCACGCCATACATGTCGAACACTTCGCGTTCGAGCCAGCCGGCAACCGGCCAGACGGGCACGATGCTCGGCACCGGTGTCGCCTCGTCGGTCGACACGCGCACGCGCAGGCGGTGATTCCTGGTGACGCTCAGCAGGTGATAGACGACCTCGAACCGCTCGGCGCGGTCGGGATAGTCGACCCCGGCGATTTCCATGAGCTGCTGGTAATCCAGATTGTCGCGCAGCGCGATCATCACGCCCGCGACGGACTCGCGGCGGACGGTGATGCTGTCTTCGTCCGCGTTGAACACATGCGCGAGCACATCGTCGCCGAGCAGCTTTTCGAGCGCGGCGGCAAGCCCCGCACGGGGCGCGATCAGGGGAGCGGGATGGGCCATCAGCGTTCGATCGTCCCGGTGCGGCGGATCTTCCGCTGCAACTGCATCACACCATAGAGCAGCGCCTCGGCGGTCGGCGGGCATCCGGGGACATAGATGTCGACGGGAACGATGCGGTCGCAGCCGCGCACAACCGAATAGCTATAATGATAATAGCCGCCGCCATTGGCGCAGCTGCCCATCGAAATCACATATTTGGGGTTCGACATCTGGTCGTACACGCGGCGGAGTGCGGGCGCCATCTTGTTGCAGAGGGTGCCTGCGACGATCATTACGTCCGACTGGCGCGGGGACGCGCGCGGCGCGGCGCCAAAACGCTCCATGTCGTAACGCGGCATGTTGACATGGATCATCTCCACCGCGCAGCACGCGAGGCCAAAAGTCATCCACCAGAGCGAGCCGGTGCGCGCCCAGTTGAACAGATCCTCGGTCGAGGTGACGAGGAAGCCCTTGTCGCCGACCTCGCTGCTCAAATCGTCGAAAAACGATTGGTCAGGGTTGGTCCCCGGCGCCACCGGCATCTGGCCGGGCATCAGGATGGTGCTGTTGCTCATTCCCAATCCAACGCCCCTTTCTTCCAGGCATAAATCAGGCCGATGGTCAGCTCGGCGAGGAAAATCATCATCGTGGCCCAGCCCGCCCAGCCGATTTCCTCGAGGCTCACCGCCCAGGGAAAGAGAAAGGCGGCTTCGAGGTCGAAAATGATGAAGAGGATGGCGACGAGATAGAAACGCACGTCAAACTGGCTGCGCGCGTCCTCGAACGCCGGAAAACCGCACTCATATTCGGTCAGCTTCGCCGGATCGGGCTTGTGCGCCCCCGTCAGCCGCGCGACGCCCATCGGCAGGAAGACGAACGCCGCCGACAACCCGACCGCAATGACCAGGAATATCAGGATCGGCAGATACTGAGTCAGATCGACCATGGGAGCTCGCAGTTCCGTTGTGCAGTTTTTGGGGTGACGTGCACCCGGTTTCGGGGCGCTTTAGGCCAGCGCGCCGCGCGTCGCAAGCGCTGTGGGCAGGATTTTCGTTTCGCGAGTGACCAAATGCATATTGCGCGCTGGCGAGTGGGTCTATCGCTGTGATAGGCCACCGGAAATGGGTCGTTCTACCGGGCATTCCGGCCCCGATCTGATAAAGGAAGCTTCCATGGGACCAATTACCGTTCGCGCAGCCCTCGCACTTGCCGCCGTCGCGCTCGTTCCGGCGACTCCGGCACAGGCCGAGCTCGTCAACGCGACAAATCCGGCAACGATCAAGGCAATCGTCGAATCACAGGGCTGGCCTGCGACGATCATCGCGAAGGAGGGTGACGATCCCTATATCGAAAGCAATCGCGACGGCCTCAAATTCCTCGTCCTCTTCATGAACTGCGACGAAGGCAAAAGCTGCAAGACGCTGCAATATTATATGGGCTTCAGCGATGCGAAGGACGTCACGCTGGAACGGCTCAATCAATGGAACAAGGAAAAGCGATTCGCCCGCGCCTATCGTGACGACGCGGGCGATCCGGTGCTCGAGATGGACGTCGACCTCGATTTCGAGGGCATTCCGCGCGCGAACGTCGGCGAAACCTTCAACACCTGGGCGTCGCTGATGGACAGTTTTCGCGAGTTTGTTTTCGAGAAATGATTATCCGTCATCCCGGCGAAGGCCGGGATCTCGCCGGTGCCCAATAGCGCGACGTTGAGATCCCGGCCTTCGCCGGGATGACGGCTGAAATTAGGCGTTGCGCAGCGCGCCTGCGACCAGCTTTTGCAGCTTGGAATGTACCGCGGCGCTCCCGGCGATAAATTCGCTGCGCTCGACGGCGCGGTCGCCGCCGCGAAAATCGGTGACGAAACCGCCCGCCTCGCGCACCAGGAGCATCCCCGCGGCGACGTCCCAGACCTGAAGGTCGCTTTCCCAGAAACCGTCGTAGCGCCCCGCGGCAACCCATGCGAGGTCCAGGCTGGCGGCGCCGAAGCGGCGGATGCCGGCGACTTCCGGCGCCACGGCACCGAAAATGCGGCTCCATTGCGCCATATTGCCGTGACCCATATAGGGGATTCCCGTCGAAATCAGGCATTCGTTCAGCTGGCGTCGTGACGCCACGCGCAGGCGGCGATCGTGCAGCCATGCACCGCGGCCACGCTCGGCCCAATAGCTTTCGTCCGTAACGGGCTGATAGATCAGCGCCGCCGTGACGTCGCCCCAGCCCCCGCCGAGTTTGGGTTCCTGTACCGCGATTGAAATCGCGAAATGCGGAATCGCATGAAGGAAGTTCGATGTACCGTCGAGCGGGTCGATAATGAACCGCGGCTTGCCCGGTTCGCCCTCGATTTCGCCCGCCTCTTCCATCAGGAAGCCCCAGCCCGGACGCGCATGAGTGAGTTCGTCGTACAGCGTGCGCTCGGCCGCCTGATCGGCTTTCGATACGAAATCCGCCGGCCCCTTTTGCGAAACCTGCAAATGCTCGATCTCGCCGAAATCGCGGCGCAGTTTCGTGCCGGCCTTGCGCGCGGCGCGTTCCATAACGGTGATGATGCCGGATACGGCCATTTTCGTTTCCTTCAACGCGTCGCCTCCGCGGAGGCGGGGGCCGCTGGCTGCGTTGCGCCAGATTGCTAGCGGCCCCCGCCTTCGCGGGGGCGACGTTACTTAATCTGCGCGCCGCACATATTCGCGGTCGTACACATGCACGACGATGCGGGTTCCGCTGGTGATATGGGGCGGCACCATGACGCGCACGCCATTGTCGAGGATCGCGGGCTTGTACGACGACGATGCCGTCTGCCCTTTGACGACCGCGTCGGCCTCGACGATCGTGGCTTCGATCGTTTCGGGGAGTTCGACCGAGATCGGGCGCTCTTCCCAAAGCTCAAGCACGACGTCCATTCCGTCCTGCAGAAATTCATGCGCTTCGCCGACGACCTCTTTGGAGATGTTGATCTGTTCGAAGCTGTCCTTGTCCATGAACACCAGATCGTCGCCCTCGGCGTAAAGGAACTGGAAATCCTTGGTGTCGAGGCGCACCTTCTCCACCGTGTCGGCGCTGCGGAACCGGTTGTTGAGCTTGCGCCCGTCGATCAGATTCTTGGCCTCGACCTGCATATAGGCGCCGCCCTTGCCCGGCTGGGTGTGCTGGATCTTCGTAACCTTCCAGATACCACCTTCATATTCGATAATATTGCCGGGACGGATTTCAACGCCGGTGATTTTCATCGCGCACACTCACTTGGACAAGGATGGAAAGAGCCGCCGGCATCGTGTATATGCCGGACACAGGAGCGCGCCTTTAGCCGCGCGCGCGCCGAAGGGCAAGCCGCCGTATCGGGCGGACAAACCCCGGCAGGTCCGCGCCAGGCGCCGACAGCAATGCGACGAACCGAAACCGATTTGACGGATCGGTCCAATATGCAGCCGTTCGCCGCTGGCATAGGAGCGGCCATGATGAACGCCGAACTATCCCGACCGGTTCCGCCGCCGCCTTCGCGCGGAAACGCAGCACCTTCGCCGCGCGGAGCCCCTTGCGCCGGCCTTTTCGGCTGGCGCAAGGATGCAGCGGCACAGCGCCCCGATCAGACCGAACCCCGAAAGCCCGGGCGCGACTATCCCGCAGGCTGATCCTCGAACATCGTGGCAAAGCCGCGCACCGCGGCGCCAGGCCCATCGCCATGCGCCCAGACACCGCCCGACACGGCGAGGAAATCGGCCCCCGCCTCGACAAGCGCTTTCGCATTGTCCAGCGTGATGCCGCCGATCGCGACGCAGGGCAGCTCGAAAAGTCCCTGCCACCAGGTCAGGATTTCCGGGTCGGCGCGATGCTCGACGGTCTTTGTCGTGGTCGGGAAAAAAGCGCCGAAGGCGACATAATCGGCCCCCGCATCGCCCGCTTCCATCGCAAGGTGGCGGCTGTTGTGGCACGTCACGCCGATCTGCGCATTCGCGCCGAGCAGGCGGCGCGCCTCTCTCGGATCGCCGTCGCCCTGCCCCAAATGGACGCCGTCGGCCTTCAACCGCTTGGCCAGCGCGACATCGTCGTTGACGATGAAGGCCACATCGTGCGCCGCACAGATCGCCTGCAAGGGCTCGGCAAGCCGCGCCGCCTCATGCTGGTCCAATCCCTTGACGCGAAACTGAAAAGCCGCCACCGGCCCGGCGGCCAGGGCCTCCTCCAGTCGCGCGGGGAAATGGCCGCCGACGTCGAGCGGCGAAATCAGGTAAAGCTGGCAACGGGATGCCGTCGATGCAGTGGTCATGGCGCGTTCATAGCGACGGTGCCAGAGGCGGGCAAATGCAGAACAGCGTTCGCTTCGTGACCCTCGCCCTTCCCGCCGCGATCGCGCTTTCGGCGTGCGCGACGACCGCGGGTGCGCCGCTGCCCGACGGCAGCAATGTCGCGCTCGGCCAGAAGGCCTATGTCGATGGCCCCATCGTCGAGCCGGTCGCGGTCATCGAAGACAGCCGCTGCCCGCAAAATGCGCGTTGCATATGGCCGGGCCGTGTGCGGGTGCAGATGCTGTGGCACCGCGGCAATGGCGACAAGCAGCCTTTCGAGGTGACATTGGGCGAGGAGACGCAACTTGCCGACGGCAAATTCATTCTCGAATCGGTTCGTCCAGAGAAGCGGATCGACCTGACCCTGAAACCTTCCGACTATCGCTTCTCATTCCGTTTCGCTGGGGGGTTATAGATCCCTCGTCATCCCGGCGCAGGCCGGGATCTCTACCTTGCGTCCTGACGCACCGGCGAGATCCCGGCCTGCGCCGGGATGACACCAGACACGGGACGACTGGCTAGCGCACCCGCGCCAGCATAAAGCCATCCCATTTCTTCGCTCCCACGGTCTGAACTGCGGTCGCGTCGAGCCGGGGATCGGCAGCAATCCTGTCGAACAGCGCACGCGTGCCGACGATGCGTTCATCCTCGCTATTCGCGTCGAGTACACCGCCTTCGCGCACGACATTATCGACGATGATCGTCGTGCCGGGGCGGCCGAGCCGGATTGCCTCGCCCACATAATGCGCGCCCGACTGCTTATCCGCATCAATGAAGACGAAATCAAAGGGCGCCTCGGAGATCATCGCGGCGAGGCTTGTAGCGGCCGGGCCAACGCGGATGTCAACCTTCGCCGAAACGCCCGCATTTTCCAGATTTTCGCGCGCAACCGCGGCATGATGCGCGTCGAGCTCGAGCGTCACCAGTTCGCCGTCATCGGGCAAGGCACGAGCAAGCCAGGTCGTCGAATAGCCGCCGAGCGTCCCGATCTCCAATATGCGCCGTGCGCCCGCGATCTGCGCGAGCAGGAAGAGCATCTTGCCCTGCGCCGCCGACACGTCGATCGGCGGCAGGCCCTTCGCGGCGTTGTTGGCGAGCGTGGCGGCAAGCGCGTCGTCGGCGCAGAGCAATTTGTCGGCGATATAAGCGTCGACGGCTTGCCACCGCGCGCTCATTTCAGACGCCCCATCGCATCAGGCAACGGACGCCGCGTGAATTTCGTCGATCGCGCCGCCGAGCGAGGCGTTGAATTCGTCGTCGCTCATCTGATGGCGGAGGTCTTCGAGCAATGCGCGGCTGAAGCTGGCAATGATTCCCGGATTCTTGGCGAGTTCGACGCACGCCTCGCCGCGCGCGAAACCGCCCGACAAGGCGACGACGCGCAGCACCTTCGGATGATCGACGAGCGGCTGGAACAGGCCGGCTTCGGTCGGCAACGACAGCTTGAGCATCACCGGCGCACCGGTCCATGCGTCGAGCGCGGCGAGCAGTTCCTTCAGCAACAGGCGGTCGGCGGCATCGCGCTCGGCGCTCTTGATATTCACCTCGGGTTCGATGATCGGGACGAGGCCATGCGCCGCGATGCGCGCGGCTTCGGCAAACTGCTGCGCAACGATCGCCTTGATCCCCGCCGCGTTGGCGAGGTTGATCACGCTGCGCATCTTGGTGCCGAACACGCCCTTGGCGACCGCACGCTGGCACAGTTCGTCAAGGCCGGGGTTGGCCTTCATCAACTGAACGCCGTCGGCTTCGTCCTCAAGCCCCTTGTCAACCTTCAGAAAGGGCACCACGCCGCGCTCCCACAAGAGCGCCGGAACCGGCTTGCCGCCCGCCTCGCCGTCCATCGTGCGTTCGAACAGGATCGCGCCGATCACCTTTTCGCCGTTGAAGCAGGGCGCGGTGACGATGCGGCTGCGCATGTCGTGGATCAGCGCGAACATTTCCTCGTCGTTCGAAAAGGCGTCGGCCTCGATCCCGTAACCCTTCAATGCCTTGGGTGTCGAACCGCCGCTCTGGTCAAGCGCGGCGATGAAACCCTGTCCCGATTTGATCTGGTCGAGCATGGCGGCATGGGCGGTCGTCATAACATCTCCGGTTGTTTGCATACGTATGTCGCGGTGCGCATAGCGACCCCGCACGCGGGACGCAATGCAGGAGGAAATTCTAGGCTTTGAGCGCGTCGACACCCGGCAGCGGCTTGCCTTCCATCCATTCGAGGAAGGCGCCGCCGGCGGTCGAAACGAAGGTGAAATCGCGGGCGGCACCGGCATGATTGAGCGCGGCGACCGTATCGCCGCCACCCGCCACCGAGGTCAGCGAGCCTTCGCGCGTCAGCGCCGCCGCCGTCTTGGCAAGCGCAACGGTCGCCGCGTCGAACGGCGGCGTCTCGAACGCGCCCAGCGGCCCGTTCCATACCAGCGTCCGGCAATTTTTGAGCACATCCGACAGCGCCTCGACCGCCGCCGGTCCGACATCGAGGATCATCTCGTCGGCCGCAACTTCGTGAACATTCACGGTGCGGGTCGGCGGGTTCGCGGCAAATTCCTTTGCCACCACGACGTCATAGGGCAGGTGGATGGTACAGCCCGCGGCATCGGCGGCGTCGAAGATCGCATCGGCGGTATCGACCAGATCATGCTCGCACAGCGACTTGCCGACATCGACCCCGCGCGCGGCGAGGAAGGTGTTGGCCATGCCGCCGCCGATGATCAGATGATCGACCTTGCCGACCAGATTACGCAGCACATCGATCTTGCTCGACACCTTGGCGCCGCCGACGACCGCCGCGACGGGGTGCACGGGACTGCCGAGCGCGGCGTCGAGCGCCTTGAGCTCGGCTTCCATCGCGCGCCCGGCGTAGGCGGGCAGTCGGTGGGCGATACCCTCGGTCGAGCCATGCGCGCGGTGCGCCGCCGAAAAAGCATCGTTGACGTAAAGATCGCCGATCTCGGCGAGCGCATCGGCAAAGGCGGGGTCATTCTTTTCCTCGCCTGGATAGAAGCGCGTGTTTTCCATTACCGCGACGTCGCCCGGCGCCAGCACCGCGACACCCGCCTTCGCGCCCTCGCCGACCGCTTCGGGGATGAACATCACCGAATGGCCCAGCACATCCTCGACGCCGCCCATGACAAGGCTGAGCGACTGGGTCGGGTTCTTTGCACCCTTCGGCCGACCGAAATGCGCGAGGAGCAGGACGATCGCGCCCTTGTCCGCCAGCTCGCGGATCGTCGGCATCGCCGCCTGGATCCGCGTTGCGTCGCTGACCGCGCCATCGGTCATCGGGACGTTGAGGTCGACGCGCACGAGCACGCGCTTGCCGGAGACGTCACCGATATCGTCGAGTGTCTTGAACGCGGTCATCGACGTTTCCCTTTAAGTCAGAGGAACTTGGCCATCACACCTGCGGTGTCGATCATGCGGTTCGAGAAACCCCATTCATTATCGTACCAGCTGAGCACACGCACGAGCTTGCCGTCGATGACCGCGGTTTCGAGGCTGTCGATCGTCGAGCTGTGCGCATCATGGTTGAAATCGATCGAGACCAGCGGTTCGTCGGTGAAACCGAGCACACCCTTAAGCTCGCCCTCGGCGGCTTCCTTCAGCAGCTTGTTGACCTCTTCAGCGGTCGTTTCGCGCAGCGGCGTGAAAGTCAGGTCGACGACCGAGACATTGGGCGTCGGGACGCGGATCGACGACCCGTCGAGCTTGCCCTTGAGTTCAGGCAGAACGAGGCCGACGGCCACGGCAGCGCCCGTCGAGGTGGGGATCATCGACATCGCGGCGGCGCGGGCGCGGCGCGGGTCCGAGTGGATCTGGTCGAGAATCTTCTGATCGTTGGTGTAAGCGTGGATCGTCGTCATCAAGCCGCGCTCGATGCCGATCTTCTCGTGCAGGACCTTGGCCAGCGGGGCGAGGCAGTTGGTGGTGCACGATGCGTTCGACACGATCACATGCTCTGCGCCGATCTTGTCATGGTTCACACCATAAACGACGGTCAGGTCGACTTCCTTGGCCGGGGCCGAGATCAGGACGCGCTTCGCCCCGGCGTCGAGATGTGCCTGGCCGCCCTTGCGGTCGGTGAAAAAGCCCGTGCATTCAAGCGCGATGTCGATGCCGTTGGCGGCGTGGGGCAGCTTGGCGGGGTCGCGCTCGGCGGTCACCTGGATGCGCTTGCCATTGACGATCAGGTCGTTGCCGTCGACTTCGACGGTGCCGTTGAACGGGCCATGGACCGAATCGCGCTGGAACAGGCGGGCGTTCGCCTTGGCGTCGGCCAGATCGTTGATCGACACCAGTTCCAGATCATGATCGGTCCGTTCCAGAATGGCGCGCGCCACATTGCGGCCGATACGCCCGAAACCGTTGATTGCGACTTTCACTGCCATGTCGAAACGTCCTTTCTGCGAGGGGTAAGCCGGTCCTTAGTTGCCGAGCTTTGCCAGGATCTGGGGTGCGATAGCATCGGCGGTAAGGCCGAAATGCTTGAATAGGTCTTCGATCGGGGCCGATGCGCCAAAGCTGTCGATGCCAAAGCGAAGGCCGTGGCGGCCAGTGTAGCGTTCCCAGCCGAAGGTCGTGCCGGCCTCGATCGAGACGATCAGCGCATCGTCGGGCAGGATGTCGGCCTGCCACGCGGCGTCCTGTTCGTCGAACAATTGAGTCGAGACCATCGAGACGACATCGGCGCCCTGACCCGCAGCTTCGAGCTTGTCGGCGACTTCGAGCGCGAGCGACACTTCGGAGCCGGTTGCAACGAGCACGACCTTGCGCGCGGCCGACGCTGCGCGCAGGCGATAACCGCCTTTTGCGCAAAGATTTTTCGTGACGTCATGGCGGACAGGCGGCAGATTCTGGCGCGTCAGCGCGAGCAGCGACGGGCGATCTTGTTGTGCAAGCGCGAGCGCCCAGCATTCGGCGGTCTCGACCGCATCGGCGGGGCGCATCACGAGCAGGTTCGGCATCGCACGGAGCGACTGAAGATGCTCGATCGGCTGGTGAGTCGGGCCGTCTTCGCCAAGGCCGATGCTATCGTGCGTCATCACATAGACGACACGCTGCCGCTGAAGCGCCGACAGGCGGATCGCGGCGCGGCAATAGTCGGCGAACACCAGGAAGGTGCCGCCATAGGGCACGACGCCGCCGTGCAACGCCATGCCGTTCATCGCTGCGGCCATACCGAATTCGCGGATACCATAATAGATATAGCGACCCGAATAATCTTCTTTTGTCAGCGCCTTGGTTGACGATGTTTTAGTGTTGTTCGAACCGGTAAGATCGGCGCTCCCTCCGATCAGCGACGCGATATCGGCGGTAAGCGCGGTCAGCGTATTTTCCGAAGCCTTGCGCGTCGCGACCTTCGGCGGCTCGGCGACGAGCCCGTCAAGATAGGCCTTGAAGGCATCGCCCGGCACGACCTTGCCGCTCAGGCGATTATTGAAATCGCTTTTTTTCTCGCTATTTGCGAGGCGATCATTCCAATCGGCATGAAGTTTCTTGCCTTTGTCGCCGAACGCGGCCCAAGCCGCGGCGACGTCGGCGGGAATGACAAAGGGATCGGCGGCCCAGCCGAGCGCGGTGCGCGCCGCGGCGATTTCTTCGGCACCGAGCGGCGCGCCATGGGTTGCCGAGGTTCCCTGCTTGTTCGGCGCGCCAAAGCCGATGATCGTGCGGCACGCGACCAGCGACGGCCGCGAATCGGCCAGCGCGGCGTCGATCGCACGGCGAATGTCGGCGGGATCATGGCCGTCGCAGCTTTCGACATGCCAACCCGTCGCTGCGTAGCGCGCCTTCACATCTTCGCTCGTCGACAAGTCGGTCGACCCGTCGATGGTGATCTTGTTATCGTCCCAAAGCACGATCAGGCGGCCGAGGCCGAGGTGGCCCGCGAGTCCGATGGCTTCGTGATTAATGCCTTCCATCAGGCAGCCATCGCCCGCGATCACCCAGGTCCGGTGATCGACCAGTTCGTCGCCATAGAGCGCATTGAGATGCCGCTCGGCAATCGCCATGCCGACCGCGGTTGCCAACCCCTGTCCCAGCGGCCCCGTCGTCGTTTCGACGCCCGCCAGCTCGAAATTTTCGGGATGTCCGGCGCATGGACTGTGCAACTGGCGGAAATTGCGGATGTCGTCGATCGTCGGCCGCGCATAGCCCGCAAGATGCAGCGTTGCATAGGCAAGCATCGAGCCATGCCCCGCGGAAAGGACGAATCGGTCGCGATCGGCCCATTTGGGATCGCTGGGATCGAATTTCAGATAATCCGAATAGAGCACAGTCGCGACATCGGCCATGCCCATCGGCATCCCCGGATGGCCGCTGTTTGCGGCCTGGACGGCGTCCATGGCAAGCGCACGGATCGCGTTGGCAAGCTGACGTTCGGGCAGTGTCATTCAGTCCCCCGGTGACGGATATTGGGATGGCCGGATTCGGTGGGGACAGCCCTTTGCGGCCGTACCGTCAGGAGTCAACCGCCCGCGGCACAAATTCGGGGAATTTCACACCGCCGCGGCGATTGCGCCCCTTCCCTCACGCTGCTAACTTTCGCGCCATGGAACTCGATCTCGACGAATCCAGCCTGGCCATCGGTCGTATCGAGCGCGCGCTGAGCCGCATCGAAAAGGCGCTGGCCGACCGCGCAAACCGTCCCGCCGCTGCCGACCCCGCGGCCGATCAGTCGGCGCTGAAGGCCGAAGTGGCGGCGGTTATCGGCGAGCTCGACCGGCTGATTGCGGAGGCCGATCGTGGCTGACGTCAAGCTGACCGTGGGGGGCCGCCCCTATGACGTTCATTGCGCCGATGGCGAGGAAGCGCAGCTGATCGAACTCGCGTCGGCGGTCGACGCGAAGATACGCACGATACCCGGCGGCACCGAAGTCCGCCAACTGCTCTTTGCGGCGCTGATGCTTGCTGATGAGGCACAGGAGGCGCGCGGCAAGGTCGACAAGGTCGAACCGCAGTCGGATTCGCTCCGTGCCGCAGTCGCGCTGGCCGAAAGCCGCGAGGCGCAGGCGCGCGACGAGCTCCAGGCGGCGATCGCGCGCGAACAAGCCGCGCTCAAGGAACTCCAGGCGGCGCGGGATGCGACGCCAGCCCCGGCCGCCTCGGCCAACCCGGCACACAGTCGCGCGCTGCTGCAAATCGCCGACCGTATCGAGGCGCTGGCGATACGGGTCGAGCAACTCCCTTGAGCAAAGGCGCCTCCGCCCCTACATAGAGGGCGGCGGGCACTGCCCTGCACGAGCCGCTGCGAATATCCCTGAGGCGATACATCATCCAAGGGAGCTGTCCCTGCCCGGGCCCTGGTCCGACGTATATGGTTCCCACCTGACGTTCATGGCGTCAGAGGATTTTCCGGCAAACGACTATGGTGGTCCCGCCAACCCACCCATTCGCTCCCGAGGAGGCGATGACCGACCTCTCTGGCGACGTCGCCGCCCAAAAGCATGTACTGCGCGATCGACTGCGCTTTCGCCGTCGGCACTTTGCCGCGAATCTCGACGACATGGCCCAGCTTGCCGCGTTTCGCGCCTTGCCGGCGGCGCTTGTCGAACGGCTGGCCCATCATGCCGTCGTGGGCGCTTATGTCGCGTGGAACGACGAACCCGACATTCTGCCGATGGTCGCCGGCGTCGGCGAAGCGGGCGCGCTTGCCCTTCCCCATCACCGCATGCGAGGCCCCGTAATGGATTTCCGCCGCTGGCGTCCCGGCGACTCGCTGACGAAGGGCCCCTGGGGTACACAGCAGCCCACTAACGACGCACCGCCAGCCGAGCCGAGACTGATTTTCTGCCCGCTCGTCGGTTTCGACCGGCGCGGCGGCCGTATCGGACAGGGCGGCGGTCATTACGACCGCTATTTCGCGGCCCATCCGGCGGCGCTGCGCATCGGTGTCGGCTGGTCGGTTCAGGAAATCGACGCTTGCCCCAGCGAATCGACCGACGCCACGCTCGACGCCGTGCTGACCGAACAAGAACTCATCCTTTGTGGAGACCGCCTGTGAACGACAAGCCTGCCGACCCCCAGCCGAGTTGGCGCAAGCCCGCGGGCATGTTCCTGATCCTGGCGCTGATCGCGGGCTGGACCGTAATCATCGTCAGCCTGTCGCCATGGGTCGGCACATGGCCGGTGCTGCTGCAGGCGATATTCTATCTGGTTGCGGGGATCATATGGATCGCGCCGCTGAAGCCGTTGCTGCGCTGGATGGAGCTGGGGACCTGGCGCCGCTAAGCGGCGGCGCCAGTCCACAATTTCCAGTGATGGAGGGCCCCAAGCTGCGGTGGCCATTCCGTCCCCGGGGACAGGAAATGGCGCGAGTGACGGGGCTCGAACCCGCGACCTCCGGCGTGACAGGCCGGCACTCTAACCAACTGAGCTACACCCGCGTGTGCTTGGGAGCCGCGCCAATATGGCCCCCGCCCCGGCCTGTCAACCGTCGCTTTCATCTTGTGTGCGATTTAATCGGTCGCGCACCTCGTCGGAGGTGGTGAGCGTACCATGTTCGAACAGGAAACCCGCCAGATCGGGCGTTCCGGTCGACGCGAGCACGGTCTGCAAGATCAATAGCAAGGGCACCGCGAGCAGCGCACCCGGCGTGCCCCACACCCATCCCCAGAAGCTCAGCGATACCAGAATGAGCAGCGGATTGATCGTGAGGCGCTTGCCGAGCACCAGCGGCGTGATCAGATTCGCCTCGACCAGATGCACGCCGATGAAGATCAACGCGGGCAGAAGCGCGAGTCCGACCGCGTCGAAGGTCATCAGTCCGCCGAGGCCGAGCAGCACCGCGGCGACGATCGGGCCGAGATAGGGCACGAAATTGCAGATGCTGACGATCCCGCCCCACATGAAGGGCGACGGCATCCCAAGCGCCCATAGCAACAGCGCGACGATCAGCCCCAGCATCGCATTGATCATCGTGATCGTCGCCAGATAATCGGCCGTGGCGTCGACGACATTCTGAATAACGCGCGCGGTCTGCATCGCGCCGTCGAAACTTCCCCGGCGCCGGATCGTCCCGCGGCGCAGCCGCGTCCAGCCGGCGAGAAAGAAAAAGATCACCAGCACGGCGAAGAACAGCTGGATGGCGGCTGCGGGCGCCGCGGATATGAAATAATCGACAACCGAGGTCGGGGCCGTGGCCGCCACGGCCTGCGCGGTCGCTTCGGTCCCGCTCGCCACCGACATCAGCGTACGATCGACGAAACGCTGGAGCGTCGAATAGAAATCGATCAGCGGCGCCAAATTGCTTTGGATCCGGGGGATTGATTCGGGAAGCCGCGCGAACCAGCCGGTCGCCGGGACGACAATGATCGCCAGCGCCGCGTTGACGATCGCCAGGAAGGCGGCCAGCGACAGAAATGCCGCCAGAGCCGATGGCACGCCGCGTCGTTCGAGCCATTCGAGCAGCGGCACCAGCGCGATCGCAATCACGATCGCCGCGGTAAGCGGCAGGAAAAACTCGGCGCCCGCTTGCAACGCAAATGGCAGCCCGAGGCAGAAGCTGGCGCCGAGAATCAGCGCAAGCGCGGCGAGCAGCCGGTCGCGGCGAAAGTCGTCTATCTCGATCTGGCGCAGCGGATCGACGCGCGACGATCGCGGGTCCTTGCTGCCCCTGTCTTCGGCCACGCCGCTTCTCCCTGTTGGTCGATTCATCTTACGCGCGCTTCCTCCATCCCGCCAGTCGCCCCATTTTGCGGCAAAAGCAGGGCGCCACCTGTCCCCGATTGGAGCAAAACAGTGGTTTCTAATGACTTATTAACCAGAAATTTCCCTTTTTCGGCGACTGATGGCTCCAAGGACCAACCTCTTCGGAGTCAATATGATGATGATAGCGCCTGTGGGGGGCGCGAAGCATCGGCTTCTTCCCTCTTGTTCAGCCATCGCCCTGCTGGCCGCGCTCGCGCTGCCGGCGCAGGCCAGTGCCGCGGGCACGCGCGCGGGTTCGACGATCAGCAATACCGCAACCGCCAGCTTCGACGCGGGCGGCGGGACGACGACGGTTGATTCGAACCGCGTCGACCTGCTCGTCGACGAAGTACTCGACGTGACGGTCGATTCGAGCGACCCCGCCGACGTCCCAACGACGCCCGGCGCGACGGGGCAGATGCTGACCTTCTCGGTCACGAACAACGGCAATGGCGTCGAGGCTTTCGGGCTGACGACGATCGCCAATGGCGGCGGCGATGATTACGATCCCACCGTCACGCAAATCTATCTCGACAATGGCGACGGCATTTTCGACGCCGGGACCGACACGCTCTATACACCGGGCGCGAACGACCCGTCGCTCGATCCAGACCAGAGCATCACCGTTTTCGTCCTGGCAACGACGCCGGGTACGGTGGTCGACGGCAACCGAGGTATCGTCAGCCTCGTGGCGGCGGCCAAGACCGGCACGGGGGCACCCGGCGACAGCTTCGCTGGCCAGGGAGAAGGCGGCGGCGATGCGGTCGTCGGCGCAACCGGCGCCGACGGAAGCGATGCCGGTGCATATGTCGTCTCGGCCGCGACCGTTACACTCGTCAAGTCGGCGGTCGTGACCAATCCGCTCGGCACCGCCGACCCGATCCCAGGCGCCACAATCACCTATACGATCGTCGCCACTGTCGCGGGCAGCGGTTCGGTCAGCGGGCTGGCGATCACCGACAATATCCCTGCGGACACCAGCTATGTGCCAGGTTCGATCACGCTCGGCGGCGCTGCGCTCTCCGATGCGGTCGATGCCGACGCCGGCGATTTCAACGGCACGCGCGTCAATGTGACGCTCGGCACCGTGCCCGGCGGGCAGAGCCGCACCGTCACCTTCCGCACAACGATCGACTGATGGAGATGCCCATGCGACCAATCCTCCTGCTTCTGCTCGCCGCCATGCTGCCGGGACCGGCCGCCGCGGCGAACCAGGTGGCGCTCGACAATCATGTGTTCGTCGAACGCGTGACGACCGATGCCACCGGCAAGCAACGCATTCTGCTCGAGGAACCGAAGATCGTCGTCCCCGGCGACCGGCTCGTCTTCGTGCTCAACTATCGCAACGCCGGTGCGCAGCCGGCCGACAAATTCGTCATCACTAATCCGCTGCCGGCCGCGGTCCGCTTTACCGACGCCGGTGATACGCGCCCGCTCGTTTCGGTCGACGGGGGCAAGCAGTGGGGACTGCTTGCCGACCTGTCGGTGCCGACGGAGGGCGGCGCGCGCCGTGCCGCGCAGCCAGCCGATGTGACGCATATTCGCTGGGCTTTCCAGAACCCGATCCCGATCGGTGGAACGGGCAAGCTCATGTTTCGAGGAGTTGTCAAATAAACCAGTGAATAAAACCGCTTAACGGTTGCCAGCGGTGGGGAAACGGCGACCAGAACAAGCCCGGGAGCTCAGCTATGACCAGCAAGCTGACTTATAAGGGTGCCATCAGTCTGGCGGCGCTTTCGAGCGTCGCCGCCACACCGGCGCTTGCCGCCGGTACGACCGCCGGCACCACGATCACGAATACTGCCACCGTCGACTATCAGGTCGGTGGCGTCGCACAGGGACAGCAATCGGCATCGAACAATTTTGTCGTCGACCGCAAGATCAACCTGCTTGTCGAAGAAGTGGGGACGGTCACGACCAACGTGGTTCCGGGCCAGACCAATGCGGTGACGACCTTTCAGCTGACCAATAGCTCGAACGAGACGCTCGATTTCGCGCTCGTCGTCTCGCAGCTCGCGGGCGGCACGGCGGCACATGGCGGGACCGACAGCTTTGACGTCACCAACGTGCGGATTTACCGCGACAATACGGCGACCGGCACCGTCGGCAGCTGGGACGCGGGCGATACGCTCGTTTCGGGCTATATCGACGAACTCGTCGTCGACACCGCGATCCGCCTGTTCGTCGTCGCCGATGTTCCCGCTGCACTCGCCAACAATGCTGTTGCCGGCGTCACGCTGCGTGCGACGGCGCGCGAAGGCGGTACTTCGGGCAGCCTTGGCGCGGCGATCACCGAAACGACGGGCGCCAACACCGCAGGCAAGGATACCGTCTTTGCCGACATCGCCGGCGTTGCCGGCGACGCAGCGCGCGACGGTTCGCACAGCGACGATGACGATTATACGGTCCAGACAGCGACGCTTGCCGTCACCAAGACCAGCCGCGTCATTTCCGATCCGTTCAACAACACGACAAATCCAAAGCTGATTCCCGGCGCGGTCGTCGAATATTGCATCGCGGTCGCCAACAGCGGCAGCGCCGCCGCGACATCAGTTGTCATCAACGACCCCGTGCCGGGGCAGCTGACGTTCAATTCGGGGACAATCCTGCTCAATGGAACCGTCACCGGGGCGACCTGCAATGCCGACGGCACGGCGGGCGGCAGCTACGCTGCGCCGAATGTGTCGGGCACGATCGCGACGATCGCGGCGGGCGCCACGCGCACGCTCGTTTTCCGCGCAACGGTCAACTGACCGGGTAACGGACGGGACGGCGAACGTTCGGGCACGCTCCGGACGCTGCCGTCCCCTTCGGGGCTTGCATGGCGATTCGACCGACATTTTCCGGTTTCGTGACCGCATTGGTCGCGGCAGCGTTGCTACCCGCGACGCCGTCTGCGCACGCGCAAGTGATCACGAACACGGCCTCCGCGCACTGGACGCAAGGCGGACAGTCCGGCACGGCGCTGTCGAACCGCGTCGACGTGGCGGTCACGCCGCCCCCGCTCCCGGCGATCACGACCTACCGGCTCACCAATGGCAGCGGCGGGACGCTGGCTCCGCTGGCGCCGACCCGGTGCACCGCGGCGGGAGCGGGTGCGACCGCCCTGGGTGCGCCAACGACGATCAACCTTGGCGGGGCGTACGAAGGCATCGCGACTGCCCCCGCGTCGCTCCAGAGCACCGACAGTTTCCGCGCCGGCGAGGTGCTGGTGATCGGTGTCACGTTCGCGTCGGCGAACAGCGATTCGCGGCAGCGCGACAGCCTGCCCGTCGTATTGGAGCTCCAAAACGGCGACCGCGAGGCGATCGTCCTTACCGAAACCGCGAACAACAGCGGCGTGTTCACCGGCTTTATCCATACGATCGGTGTTCCTCCCGCTGTGGTCCGGGGCGATTGCCGCCTGTCGGTCGATCCCGGCGCCGCACTGAGCCTGCGCGTCACCGACCGGGACAGCTCGAGCCTTGTCGCGCTGGCGACCATCAACTTCCTGGTCGATCCGTTCGGGATCGTTTTCGACAGCGGCGACGGCGCACCCGTCCCCGGCAGCCGCGTGTCGATCGTCGACGCCGCGACAGGCCAGCCGGCGCGGGTATTCGGCGACGACGGTGTCTCCGCCTATCCATCGAGCGTCGTTACGGGACAGAGCGTCACCGATTCGGGCGGCACCAGATATGATTTCCCGCCCGGCGACTATCGCTTTCCCTTCGTCGCGCCGGGCAGCTATCGCCTGATTGTCGAGCCGCCGACGCCCTTCACGGCGCCTTCGTCCTCCACGCCCGCCGCGCTGGCGCACCTCCGCCGCCCGGACGATGGGCTGCCGTTCGAAATCACCGGCGCAAGCTATGGCAACAGCTTCACCCTCGACAGCCCGGCGCCCGTGCGCGTCGACATTCCGGTCGACCAGCCCGGCCTGCCGCTCGTCCTCCGCAAAACGACCTCCACGCAGATTGCGGTGCCGGGCGATGTGATCCAGTACCGGATCGAGGTGGCGAACCGCGATACGCGGCGCAGCAGCGGCATGGTGACGGTACGCGACATGCTGCCGACAGGTATGCGGCTTCGCCCCGATACGGTGCGCGTCGATGGCGTGCGGACCGACGCCATGGTCGGGGCAAACGGGCGCGAATTTTCGGTTACACTTCCCGGTATCGCGCCGTCGAAGTCGGCGCTGCTCACCTATCTCGCCGAAGTGATCGTGTCGGCGGAGTCCGGCAATGCGCTCAACCGCGCGACCGCGACCGACAATCGCGGCGCGACCAGCAATGTCGCCGAAGCGACCGTGGCGATCAGGCGCGATCAGCTCGGAGACCGGATGACGATCATCGGGCGCATTACCGATGGCGGCTGCGGCGTCGATCCGGGCAAGGCGCCGGGGATCGCCGGCGTGCGCGTCATGCTTCAGGACGGCAGCTACACCGTCACTGACGAGGACGGCCGTTATCATTTCGAGGGCGTTCGGCCGGGGCTGCATGTCGTGCAGATCGAGCCGTCGACACTGCCGCTCGACCGCGAAGCGATCGACTGCGCGCGTTCAACCCAAAGCGCGGGCAGCGCCATCTCGCGCTTTGTCGAAGGGCGCGGCGGAGCGCTCAAACGCGCCGATTTCCGCGTCACCCCCGGCGCGCCGCGCGCGGCGTCCCACACACCGGTGATCGACGTGCCTAAACCGCTCACCGACGCCGAAGCGGCGGGAGCCAATCGCGACTGGCTCGCGGGACAGGCGCCCGGAATCGGCTGGCTCTTTCCCGCCATCGACCACAACCCGCGCGCCAAGGCGATCCGCGCAGCAATCAAACATGCGCCGGGCCAGACGGTGTCGCTGCGCGTCAACGGCAAGGCGGTCGATCCGCTGACCTTTGACGGCATGAGCAAGTCGGCTGACGGGCGTGTCGCGGTCAGCCTGTGGCGTGGTCTCGAAATCCGCGAGGGCGAAAATCTTCTCGTCGCCAGCGTACTCGACGCCGCGGGCGTGATCGTCGAAACGATCGAACGCAAGGTGCATTATTCGATCACCCCGATGCGCGCGGCGTTGATCCGCGAAAAATCGGTACTGGTCGCCGATGGCGTGACGCGCCCGGTGATCGCGGTGCGGCTGACCGACCGCGACGGCCAGCCGGTCCGCGCCGGGTTGACGGGCGACTTCAGCGTCCCTGCCCCCTATTATCCCGCAGTCGAAGCCGATGCGCAGCAGGCGCGTCAACTCGCGGGGCTCGAACGTGCGCCGCCGGTGTGGAAGATCGACGGCGACGACGGCATCGCCTATATCGAACTCGAACCGACGACCGCGTCGGGCACCCTGTCGCTCGACTTCACATTTCGCGATGATCGGGTGACGCGTACGCAGACGATCGAAACCTGGCTCGATCCGGGCAATCGGCCGTGGACCGTTGTGGGGTTCGCCGCGGGCACGCTTGGCTACAACACATTGAACGACCGCATGGAGCCGGCGGCGGAGACGCTGGACGATCTCAACGCCGACGCGCGGCTTGCGCTTTACGCCAAGGGCCGCGTGAAGGGCAAATGGCTGATGACGCTGGCCTATGACAGCGACAAGGAAAAGGACGACGCGCGCTTTGGCGGCGTGATCGATCCGCGCGCCTATTACACCATCTACGCCGACCGCAACGAGACGCGCTACGACGCCGCATCGGTACGCAAGCTCTACCTCCGCCTCGAACGCCCGCAATTCTATGCAATGTTCGGCGATATCGAAACGGGCATTTCGGAGCCGCAGCTCGCACGTTACCAGCGCGCGCTCAATGGCGGCAAGGCCGAATATCGCGGGCGCAACCTGGCCGCGACCGCCTTTGTCGCCGACACGCCATATCGTTTCCGGCGCGACGAAATGCAGGGCAATGGTCTTACCGGCCCGTATCAGCTCGGCGCGAAGGACATCGTGCCGAACAGCGAGCGGATTGTGATCGAAACGCGCGATCGGCTGCACAGCGAGCGCATCGTCGCGACGATGAATCTGACGCGACATGTCGACTATGACATCGACTATCTCGCAGGCACGATCCGCTTCCGCGAGCCGGTGCTCAGCCGTTCGTCGGCGCTCGACCCGCAATTTATCGTCGCCGAATATGAAGTCGACGGCGTCGGGCAACGCGTGCTCAACGCCGGTGGCCGCGTGAGCTATCGCTCCGACGACGAAAAACTGCGCATCGGCGCGACCTTCGTTCACGACGAAGACGGCAACAGCCGGACCAATCTGGGCGGCATCGACGCGCGGTATCGTCCGACGATCGAAACCGAAATTCGTGCCGAAATCGCAGTCAGCGATAGCAAGGCGGTGAATGGCAGCGGCCCGGCGAACGGAACCGCAAAGGCCTGGCTGATCGAGGCCGAACATCACGGCAGCAACGCCGACGTCCTCGCCTATATCCGCGAACGCGAGGCAGGTTTCGGCACCGGCCAACTCAACCGCGGCGAGAACGCCACGCGCAAATTCGGTTTTGACGCACGCATGAAGGCCAGCCGCAACCTGTCGATCACGGGCAGCGCGTGGCAGGAAGACTATCTGGACGGCGGCGCACGGCGTCGCGCGGCGCGCCTGCTCGCCGAATATGACAATGGCGTCAGCGTCGGCCGGGCAGGACTGACCCACGCCGACGACCGCCTGACCGACGGCACGCGCAACCGGTCGAACATCGTCCAGCTCGGCGCGACGCAGAGGCTGTTCGCCCGGCGTCTCGAACTCGACGCGCAGACCGAATTTGCACTCGGCGGCGACGATGCGAGCGTCGACTTCCCGACCCGCCACCGCCTCGGTGCGCGCTTCGCGGTGACGCGCGACGTCAATCTCGTCGGCAGCTATGAGATCGCCGACGGCGACCGCCTGCGCGCGCGCACCGCCCGCCTCGGCTTCGACTTGACGCCATGGGCGGGCGCACGGCTCCTCGCCGCGGCGAACCGGCAGGAGATTGGCGAATATGGTCCGCGCAGCTTCGCCGCCTATGGCCTGTCGCAGTCGGTGAAGCTCAGCGAGCGCTTGTCGGTCGACGTGTCGGTCGACGGCAATCGCACGCTTGGCGGCGTGCGCGCGGGCGATGTACTCAATGCCGAACATCCGGTGGCATCGGGTGGCTTTCTTGGCGGAAACGGCACACTCACCGAGGATTTCCTGGCGATCAGCACAGGGGCCACATATCGCGCCGACCGCTGGACGCTGACGGGGCGCGCCGAATATCGCGATGGCGAGATCGCCGACCGCTATGGACTGACGCTCGGTGGACTCCGCCAGCTGGGCGAAGGCCGCGCGCTCGGTGCGCTCTTCACCTATGCCAAGGCAAGCGGTAGCGGCGCGACGCCGACGACCGAAGTGATCCAGTTCGAGATGAGCTGGGCGCATCGCCCCGCGACGTCGCGCATTGCGTGGCTCAACAAAAGCGAGTTTCGCTCGGACAAGGTTCGCGGCGCAGTTGCTGGCCAGCCGGGGCCGATCGGCGGTGCGCTGACGATCGACGGCGACGCGACAAGCCGCCGCCTGCTGAACAGCCTGTCGCTCAACTGGAGCCCGATTGGTGAGCGCGGCGAGGCGGCCATGTGGCATGAGCGCGCCGAAATCAGCGTCTTTTGGGGCACGCGTTACAATTTCGACCGTTTCGGGGCCGATGACGTCAAGGGCTGGTCGAACCTGCTCGGCGGCGATTTCAGGTTCAACCTGAGTGAGCATTTCGACGTTGGCGCGTCGGGCACGGTGCGCATCGGGACAGACGCCGATACGCTGAGCTGGGCAGGCGGACCGACACTGACGCTGACACCGATGAAGAACGCGAACGTCACCTTCGGTTATAATTTCGCCGGCTTCCACGATCGCGATTTCGAGGACGCACGCTTCTCGCGCTCGGGCGCCTATGTCACCTTCAAGCTGAAGTTCGATCAGACCAGTTTTGCGGGACTGGAGCTATGAGAAGCTGCACCGACCTCCACTACTTGACTTTGCCATCTTTTCCGCTTTGAATTCCCTGGAAATTCTGGGGGATCGAGATGCTTAGATATACGAAACTCGCATTTCTGGCTTCGCTGATGCTTCTTCAAGGTTGCGGATCGGGAGGAAATTCGCCGACACCGCCAGCCGATCTGCCGCCAACCTTCACGTCCGCGACAAGCGTTACCTTCCAAGAAGGATCAAGCGCCACCGCCTATCAGGCGGTGGCAAACGATCCGGAGGGGCGACCGATCACCTTCTCTATCGTCGGCGGCGCAGACGCCGCGCTGTTCACGCTGACCGCCGACGGCAAGCTGACCTTCAAGACCGCTCCCGATTTCGAAGCCCCGGCCGACGCCAATCGCGACAATATCTATCAGATTCAGATCGCCGCCAGCGATGGCGCGAAAGAAGCGGTGCTGGCGCTGTCGGTCCAGGTGATGAATATCTTTGAAAGCACAACAGCAAAGCAGATCGGCGCCTATGATGCGCCCGTCGCTATCGCGTCGGCGCGCGGCTCGTCGACGGTGTTCGTCGCCGAACAGAATGGCCGCATCTATGCCTATGATCCAACCGGCTCCGGAACCAATCAACTCTATCTGACGATCCCGGGAATCAGCTTCGCGCCTGCGGTTGAGCGTGGAGTGATCAACATCGTCTCCGCCCCCAACTACGCCCAAAGCGGCACCCTTTATGTCCTGATCGCAACCGCGAACGAACTGCAACTTCGACGCTATGGGCGTACCACCAGCGGGGTCGGCGATCTGGCGTCGGAGGAAATCGTAATGCGGATCGCCATTCCCGCGCCCGCGCCGAGGATCAACGCCAGCAGCGATCCGGATGGCCCGGGCGGGGCGCTCGAGTTCGGCCCCGACGGTTTTCTCTACATTGGAACCGGCACGGCGGGCTATGCCGCATTCCACGCTACTTCGGCACAAGATCTCCAGTCACTGCGCGGCAAGTTGCTGCGTATCGACGTTTCCCGCGACGACTTTCCCGGCGACGCGGCACGAAACTACGCTATCCCGGCAGGCAATCCCTATGCCGGATCGAGCACCGCCGCTCCTGAAATCATGGCCATCGGTCTGCAGCATCCGCAATCCATGGCCTTTACCGATCTGGGGCTCATCGTCGGCATGTCGACGCGTCCGAATAATCTGCCGCGATGCTGCAGCCCCAAGGCCATATTGTTCCGGCCACAGGATACCGGAGCCAATTATGGCTATGGTGCTGCGGCAGGAGCGACCGTCATCTCCCCCATCATTCATATGGCGATTGGCGCCAACATCGGCGGCTATATGCAGATCGTCGGCGCCTATCACGGGACAGACCCGGACCTTGCCGACCGGCTGCTCTTTTCCGATCCGGCCTATGGCGCAACCTTCTCGGTTCCGCTTGGCCGGATCGCACAGGGTACGACGCTCACGCAGATCGAAAGCCGTATCCCGACGATCGAGGGATTCAGGATCGAAGGCGGCCTCGCCCCGAATCCGTCGACTATCGGACTCGGCGACTATCGGGACTTTGCGGTCATGGACGACGGCAGCATTTACATGCTACAACGCGAATTTGATGGCGTCGAATTCGGCCCACGCGGCTTTTTGTTCTACGCGCTGACCCAATAGGATTGCAGGGCCGCAAGGGTCAATCCGCGAACAGCAGGACCGGCGTTTCAATCAGTTTCTTGAGCGCCTGCACATAGCTCGCCGCGTCCCAGCCATCGACGACGCGGTGATCGCAGCTGATCGACAGGTTCATCAGCTTCGCACGGCGAATATGGTCACCGTCAAACACCGGGCGCTCGACGATCTTGTTCGGGCCGATGATCGCCACTTCGGGGCGGTTGATCACCGGCGTCGTCGCGATGCCGCCGAGCGGGCCGAGCGAGGTGACGGTCAAAGTGCCGCCGGTCAGCTCCGCGGGCCTGGCCTTGCCGGTGCGCGCAGCCTCTGCCAAGCGGCTGATTTCGCTCGCGAGTTGCCAGACATTCTTGTCCTGCGCATCGCGGATCACGGGGACCATCAGCCCGGCGTCGGTCTGCGTAGCCATGCCGAGGTGTACCGCGCCGTGGCGCGTCACCACACCCGCTTCGTCGTCGTAGCGCGCGTTGATCATCGGAAACTGCGGGATGGTACGGCAGATCGCTACGATCAGGAAGGGCAGCATCGTCAGCTTGGGGCGATTGCCGCGATTGGCGTTGAGGTCGGCGCGCATTTCTTCGAGCGCGGTAACGTCCATTTCCTCAACATAGGTGAAATGCGGAATCGCACGCTTCGATGCCGCCATATTCTCCGCAATCTTGCGGCGCATCCCGATGACCTTGATCGGCTCGTCGGCGCGCGCGCGGCTCGCGCCGGGCGCGTGATAGCCCTGCCCGCTGCTGTAACGAAGAAAAGCATCGAGGTCGGCGTGACGAATACGGTCGCCCTCGGCGTGGACCTGGCCGAGGTCGACGCCGAGGTCCTTGGCGCGCGCGCGGACCGCGGGCGATGCGAGGATCTGGCGGTCGTGCGCGGCCGCAGTAACCGGAACAAGCGCAGGTGTGGGGGCAGGCGTGGGTGCAGGCGCAGCAACAGGTGCGGGCGTTCCAACTTCGGCGACCGACACTTCTTCGGCGCCCGGCGTTTCCGCGGCGACTTTTTCCTCGGCAGGCGTATCGGCGGGTGGCGCATCGACCTCGCCCTCGCCCTCCCCGTCCCCGTCGGTCTCGATCACCGCGAGCGTCGATCCGATCGGGATCAGGTCGCCGACTTCGCCCGCCAGTTCGACGACGACGCCCGAGACCGGCGATTCCATTTCAACGGTCGCCTTGTCGGTCATCATGTCGGCAAGCTGCGCGTCCTCCTCGACGCGTTCGCCGACCTTGACGTGCCAGGCGACGATTTCGGCCTCGGCGATACCTTCGCCGATGTCGGGCAGACGGAATGAATAGCGGGCCATGGCGTCAGTCCTTTTTCGTTATGGACCCCGGATCGCGGTCCGGGGCACGCGCGCTTGCCATGCTTCGCATGTCAATCGCCCATGATCTTGGTAAGCGCGGTCGCGATGCGTATCGGGCCGGGGAAATAGGCCCATTCGAGGCTGTGCGGATAAGGCGTGTCAAAACCGGTGACGCGTTCGACCGGCGCCTCGAGATGATAGAAACAGCGTTCCTGCACCAGCGCCGCGAGTTCGGCGCCGAACCCCGATGTTCGCGTCGCTTCGTGCACGATCAGGCAGCGCCCCGTCTTTTTGACCGACGCCTCGATCGCTTCGATGTCAAGCGGGAGCAAGGTGCGCAGGTCGAGGATCTCGGCATCGACACCCATTTCCTCGACGATCGTTTTGGTCACATGAACCATCGTGCCATAGGCGAGGATCGTGAGCGCCTCGCCCGCGCGCACCGTTGCCGCCTTGCCGAGCTCGATGCGGTAATAGCCTTGCGGCACCGCGCTCGCCGCATGTTTCGACCAAGGCTCGACCGGACGATCGTAATAACCGCTGAACGGCCCGTTATAGATGCGCTTGGGCTCGAGGAAGACGACGGGGTCATTGTCCTCGATCGCCGCGATGAGCAGCCCCTTGGCGTCATAGGGGTTCGACGGAATCACCGTCTTCACGCCGCAGATATGCGTCATAATGCTTTCGGGCGACTGGCTGTGCGTCTGGCCGCCGAAAATGCCGCCCCCGAAGGGCGTGCGCACCGTCATCGGGCAGATATAATCGTTCGCGGAGCGATAACGCAGCCGCGCCGCTTCGCTGACCAACTGGTCGAGACCGGGGTAGATATAGTCGGCGAACTGGATTTCCGGTACAGGCCGCAGGCCATAAGCGCCCATGCCGACCGCGACGCCGATGATCCCGCATTCGTTGATCGGCGTGTCGAAAACACGCGTCTTGCCGTGTTTCTTTTGCAGCCCCGCCGTTGCGCGAAACACGCCGCCGAAATAACCGACGTCCTCGCCCATGACGACCGTTGCCGGGTCGCGTTCGAGCATGACGTCCATGGCGCTGTTGATCGCTTCGATCATGTTCATGGTCTTGCTATCCGCGCTCATCATTCGGGCTTCCAGTCGGGGCCGAACTTGGCCTTTTGCTCGGCCAGCATCTGATCGCATTGTTCCTTGAGGTGCCAAGGCATCTCCTCGAACACGTCCTGAAACATCGTTTCGAACGGCTGGTGCATGCCGTGACCCAAAATCCCCAGCTTTTCCGACTGCTTCTGGGTCGTTTTCACCAAATCGTCCAATTCCTTCGCCTGCGCGTCGTGGCGCGCATCGTCCCATTCGCCGAGCGCAATCAGATGCTGCCTAAGCCGCGCGATCGGGTCTCCGAACGGCCAGGCCGTCGCCTCGTCTGCGGCGCGATAGGCGCTGGGATCGTCGGACGTGCTGTGCCCCTCGCTGCGATAGGTGAAATGTTCGATCAGCGTCGGACCATTGTTTGTGCGGGCACGGTCGGCGGCCCATTGCGTGGCGGCATAGACCGCGAGCGGGTCGTTGCCGTCAACGCGCAGCCCGGCGATGCCATACCCCACCGCGCGCGCGGCAAAGGTCGTCCGCTCGCCCCCGGCAAAGCCCGAAAAGCTGGAGATCGCCCATTGGTTGTTGACGACGTTAAAGATAACCGGTGCATTATAAACCGTGGCAAAGGTCAGCGCCGAGTGGAAATCCCCCTCCGCCGAAGACCCCTCGCCGCACCAGACGGTCGCGATGCGGTTGTCACCCTTCGACGCCGACGCCATCGCCCAGCCGACCGCCTGCGGATATTGTGTCGCAAGATTGCCCGACACGCTGAAAAAGCCATGCTCGGGCGCCGAATACATAATCGGCAGCTGACGGCCGAGCAGATGGTCGCCGCGGTTCGAATAAATCTGGTTCATCATCTGAATCAGCGGATAGTCGCGCGCGATCAAAATGCCCTGTTGGCGATAGCTGGGGAAACACATGTCGGCGCGGTCGATCGCCATCGTCGAGGCGATCGACGTTGCCTCTTCGCCGGTGCACTTCATATAAAAGCTGGTCTTGCCCTGCCGCTGCGCACGGAACATTCGATCGTCGAACGCTCGCGTCAGCATCATGTACCGCAACATCGTGCGGAGCCGTTCGGGCGCCAGTTTCGGATCCCACGGTCCCTTTGCCTGCCCGTCGAAATCGAGCACACGCACCAGCCCATAACACAGCTCGCGCATTGCATCGGGCTTGGTGGCTTCGCTGGGGCGCGGCATCGCTTCGACCGCGGGAACGTCGACGTCACCGAAGTCCGGGGTATCGCCGGGGCGATAGCGCGGTTCGGGTATGTGAAGCGACAGCGGCGGCAGGTTGCTCGCCGGTCGGCTGTCCGACTCAGGCATATCTTCTTCCCTTCGGACGCGAATCGCGCGCCTAGTTATATTTCAAGTTGGCGACATATTATTACGGTCGCCAGAGGAATGCAACGCCGCGCCTCAAACCGCGACCGGCGCCGAAATATGGGCTTGCGGAGCATAGTCCTCGACCGCAAAATCCTCGAACCGGTAATCAAAAATGCTGGCCGGGCGGCGAAGAAGGCGCAGCCGCGGCGTTCCTTCGGGCACCCGCGCCAGCTGCTGCTCGACCAGGTCGGCGTGGTTCAGGTAAAGATGCACATCACCGCCGGTCCACACGACCTCATGCGCGTGCAGATCGCATTGCTGCGCAATCATCCGCGTGAGCAGCGCCGCCTCGAAAATGTTGAACGCAAAGCCGAGGCCGAGGTCGCACGACCGCTGGAACAGCAGGCACGAAAGGCCGCCGTCGCTGCGGACGTGAAACTGGTAGGTCATGTGGCATGGCGGCAGGGCCATTCGGTCGAGATCGGCGACATTCCAGCCGGTGAAGATGTGCCGCCGCGATCCCGGATTGGTCCGAAGCGATACGATCAGCGAGGCGATCTGGTTGTGCCCGCGGTCGGCGCGGCGGAACAGCCCGTCGCCAGCGGGCTCATAGCGCGGCCAGTTGACCCATTGATGGCCGTAAACGGGGCCAAGATCGCCCCATTGTTCGGCGAAGTCGTCGTCGGCAATGACGCGTGCCTCGAAATCCTCCGCGCTGATGTCATCGCCGGTGGCGCGGCGATATTTGTCCAGCGGCCAGTCGGTCCAGATTTTGACGCCCTGCGCCACCAGCGGCCGGATGTTGGTGTCGCCGGTCAGGAACCACAACAATTCGCGAAGCGCGGTCTTCCAATAGACGCGCTTTGTCGTGAGCAACGGAATGGCATCATCCCGCAACGAGAATCGCATCGTCTCGCCGAACAAGGACCGCGTCCCGACGCCGGTGCGGTCGACGCGCTCGTCGCCCTCGACCCAGATGCGGCGCATCAGGTCGAGATATTGCAGTTCATAATGGATGGAATCAGCCAAGGCGCGCTCCCTTAATTTCTCTTCCATTGCTAGGCCGCGCGCCGCGTGCCGACAAGAGACGCGCCCGCGCGGCGGCGGGGGTTCGTCCGTTGCGGGGCAATTCGACGTTGGGGCTGGCGGCCTGCTGCGCCATGGCGCGATGATGACGATCTTTAAGCCCGTCGGGAAAGAAGGTCCTGTTTCCACCGAGCATCGCGGTTTCGTTCCGCGCGATGCCGAAGATGCGATCGCGCGGGAACTCCTGCGTCCGCAATTCGCCGACAACCGCGAAAGCATGATCCTCGCCGGGTTCGACGCCTTTGGCCGCCTCACCTGTTTGGAGCGCGTCGATAGCGGCACCCCACGTCGCTGCGCCGTGCCGCCGCGATGCTGGCGCGCCTTGATCGGCGAACGCACCGTAGCCGCCGTGATGGCGCACAACCATCCGTCGGGCACCCCCTGGCCGAGCGATGCCGACATCGCCGCCACGCATGATTCCGCGCTTTTCCTGCGGACAGCGGACGTCGACCTGATCGATCATCTGATTTTCGTTGCTGACGGTCATTTCAGCTTCCGGACTGCCGAAATGCTGTGATGGCGGCAATCCTCTTCGCTGTGCCGATTGGCGCTTGAAGTTCGCAGATTGCGCGTCTAGAGGACCGCCCTGCCTTCGCGGTGGCCTCACGGCTGCGGCGCGGATCGGTCGGGGAGTAGCTCAGCCTGGTAGAGCACTGTCTTCGGGAGGCAGGGGCCGGAGGTTCGAATCCTCTCTCCCCGACCAATTTCTTCACATAATGCAGAATTTGCACCGTCGCTTCTTGTAAGTCGGCGAACATATCCCTAGATTTCAGTTACGCCGCCATGGTTTTCCCCCTTTCCATCGCGGTGAGTGCCCCGTCGGGTTCGGCGTGGGCGCGTCCTCCCTGGACCCTGGCCACCTCGTACTTCGGTACGGGGTGGTTTTTTATTCGGCCGCCTCTGGCAGACTATCGGCATCGGGTCGCCGATGTCCCACATCGCGAACCAGTTGGGCGAACCAGCGCGACAGTCGCGCCACACGTGCAGGATCGGGGGCGCGTTCCCGTGTCAAATAAAGGCTGCGATCGATTTCGATCTGAATCGCATGAACCTGCTCGCTTGGCCGGGCGTGGGTGCGCACGATATGTCCCCCGGCATAGGGCCGGTTGCGCAGCGCCGCCTCGCCCAGCGTCGCTGCCGAGTCGAGCGCCGCCTGGACAAGTGACTCGGCCGCAGTCGCTCCGAAACGATCGCCGATGATGATTCGCGCGCCATGGCCCGCCTGCCCCGCCGGGATCGTCGGCATCGAATGGAGGTCGATCAGGATCGCAAATCCGAATCGTTGCCGCGCGGCGTCAATTTCGGCGGCAAGGGCGCCATGATAGGGGCGATGGAGCTGCTCCAGCCGCCACTCCAGCGCTGCACGGTCGATCGGCCGGCGCCACAAGGGGCCGCAGTCGGCAAGCCGCGTGGGAACAACCCCCAGTCCGGCGCGCTCCTTTCGGCCCGGCGCGGCAAATTGCGCGCGCAGGATAGGCGCGACCTCGCCGGGCGCCATCTGCCCTTCGCCGCGATTGCAGTCGGCGACCGCGCGCGCCCACAGCGCCTCGACAACCGTAGCGCCCGCTTCGTTCGCTTCCGCCGCGATCCGGTCGCACCAGCGATCCTCCAGCCGTTCCAGCACAGCCCGGTCGACGCGCGTTGCGGCGAGAATCTCCGGCGGATAGATGCGTCCCGCGTGCGGCACGGACACGACGACCGGACCCGCCGCCTGCGGGCGCTTGACCGCGATGGCCGGGGAAAGGATGATGCGCGCCGTCATGGTGGATGGGTGGCAAAAAAAGCCGGAGGAATCCAGCGAGCCACGCCAATTTGTTAAATCTCTGCCGCTATGCCGTGTTTCGATGACAGCCCCGCCGCCGCACGGAACCGGCGGCGCCGAAGGACCAGGGAACAGATTTCACGATGATTCGCATCCTGCTTGCCGAAGACGACGACGTGATGCGCGAATATCTGTCGCGCGCTCTCACCAGCGCGGGCTATCACGTCACCGCCGTCGATCGCGGCACGGCGGCGGTCCCCTACGTCGATTCGGGTGTCTTTGATCTGCTCCTGTCCGATATTGTCATGCCCGAAATGGATGGGATCGAACTTGCGCAGCACACGGCGAAAGTGGCCCCGCAAACGCAGGTGATGTTCATTACCGGCTTCGCGGCAGTTTCGCTGCGCGCGGAGGAAAATGTTCCGGAGGCAAAGCTCCTGTCCAAACCCTTTCACCTCAAGGATCTGGTGCGCGAGGTCGACAGTCTGTTCGGACGCGCCGATCAGTCGCATCAACAATAAGCGGGTGGGCGCACCGAAGGGCTTGCCAAGCCGCGCCAAGGCCTTTAGGGGGCGCGTCACCCCAACGGATGGGCGTGTAGCTCAGTGGTAGAGCACTGTGTTGACATCGCAGGGGTCGCAAGTTCAATCCTTGCCACGCCCACCATTCAAAACGCCGCCACCCCGACGGGTTGGCGGCGTTTTTGCCTTCAGGCCATGCCACGCGCCAAGTCGCCGCGCGACGCGTCGCCGATCTGACTGCCACCGTCGCAATCGAGGATCGTCCCGGTGATATAACCCGCGGCGGGCGAACAGAGGAACACCGCCGATTCGGCGACCTCCTCGATCTTGCCCCAGCGTTTCATCGCGATGCGGTCGTAATGCGACTGCCGCGTTGCGGCGTCGGGCGCGAGCCGCTTCATGCCCTCGGTATCGGCAATCGGTCCCGGCGAAATCCCGTTCACGCGCACCTCTGGCCCCCATTCGAGCGCGAGCACGCGAATCAGCTGGTTGATCCCGGCCTTCGCCGCACACGCATGCGCCTGCAACGCCGAGGCGTTGACCGCCTGCCCCGCCGTGATCGCGATAAGCGACGCGCCGGGCCGATTGAGCAGATCATGGCAACCGCGAAAGACGTTGAAGGTCCCGTTGAGGTCGATGTCGACCACGGTGCGAAAGGCGTTCGCCGACATGCCAAGGACGGGCGCAAGGAAGTTGCCCGCTGCGCCCGAAACGACGATGTCCATCGCCCCCAGTTCGCCCGCAACGCGCTCCATCACGCCGCGAATCGCCGCATAGTCGCGCACGTCGCCCGACAGGCCGAGCGCGCCCCCGCCAATCTCGGCGGCCGCACGCGCGGCCTTCTCGGGATCGCGCCCCGCAACCGCAACCTTCGCGCCGAGTTCGGCAAAGCGTTTGGCGATACCCAGATTGATCCCGCTCGTGCCCCCTGCGACGAAGGCGGTTTTGCCGGCCAGCAGGCCGTCGCGGAATGTCGTCATTTCTTTCTCTCCCTCACTTCTTTGTGACAGCGCGACACCGATCCGGGGGTTGACGGATCGAAACCAGTCGCCTTTTGAAACTGGACCAGACAGCAAGGATGATCCGATGGCAAGCACCGGCCCCACTTCGAACAGCTTTATCTCGCAGCGGCTGAAGCTTCATTATGTGGATTGGGGCAATCGCGACGCGCCCCCGCTCCTGCTCGTCCATGGCGGACGCGATCACTGCCGCAACTGGGACTGGGTCGCCGAACGGCTCCGCGATCGATACCATGTGATAGCCCCCGACCTGCGCGGCCACGGCGACAGCGCATGGTCGCCCGACGGCAATTACACGATTGACACATTTGTCTATGACCTGGCGCAGCTGATCCACCAGCTCGATCGCGGCCCGGTCTCAATCGTCGCGCATTCGATGGGCGGCAACATCGCACTTCGCTACACCGGCCTGTATCCCGGCAATGTAAAAAAGCTCGTCGCGATCGAAGGGCTCGGCCCGTCGCCCAAGCTGCTCGCCGAGCGCGCACAGACCCCCTATGCCGAGCGGTTTCGCAAGTGGATCGACGACAAGCGCCAGGCCGCGGGACGCACGCCGCGACGCTATGCGACGATCGAGGATGCGCTGGCGCGCATGATGGCAGAGAATGCCTATTTGACCGACGCGCAGGCGCGCCACCTTACCATCCATGGCGTCAGCCGTAACGAGGACGGCAGCTGGAGCTGGAAGTTCGACAATTATCTGAACGTCTGGCCGGCGTTCGATGTGCCGCAGGACGATCTTCAGTCACTATGGGGTGCAATCACCTGCCCCACGCTGCTGCTTTACGGCGCCGACAGTTGGGCCTCGAACCCCGAAAAGGATGGGCGGATAACGCATTTCAGCAGCGCAAACGTCATCGAGTTCGAAAATGCCGGCCATTGGCTTCATCACGATCAGTTCGAACGGTTCATCGCGACGTTAGACGATTTCCTCTAAAACGGGCGTCGGCGGCACTTTCAGCCGCGGAAGATGAGACGCGCGATGACCTATTCAGGGCAGGTTTCCGGGCCGCAAAAGATGGTGTCGGGCGGCGCAGCGGTCGCAGCGATGCTCGCCGTCGGTTTCGGCCTTGCCAGCGGGCTCGATCTTAACGTCGTGCGCCGGGCGAGCGAAGCGATCACCGCAATCGCCCTGCCCGCGCCGCCGCCACCGGGCGAAGAGGCCGTGCCCGCCCCGGCCCCCACCCCGCGCGCCGCGGGAAAGGCATCGGCGGCGAACCGGAAGGCCACGGCCGTCGCCGCCCCGCCGCCCAAGCTTCTGCCGCTCACCCCGTCCGTTGCCGCCGCACCGCAGCCCGGCGCTGGCAGCGATGCATCGGCCGGAGCGACCCCCGATCCCGGCCCTGGATCGGGCGCCGGCGGCCGCGGCGACGGCACCGGGGCGGGCGGATCGGGGGCGGGGACCGGCGGCGGAACGAAGGCCGTGTGGCGAAGCGGCACGATCCGCGACCGCGACTATCCGCGCGACGCCAGGCGTGAACGGGCAGGCGGCGAGGTCGAAGTCGGCTTCGTCATCGAAGCGAACGGCCGCGTCACCGGATGCCGCGTCACGCGATCCAGCGGCAATGCCGCGCTCGATCGGACGACCTGCGATCTGATCGAGGCCCGCTTTCGTTTCCGACCCGCGACCAACGCCGCGGGACACCCCATCGCCAGCCGATATGGGTGGCGACAGCGCTGGTGGCTCGAACCGCGGCGATAATCCCGTTTTCGACATTCAATCCCTCAAACTTAAATGCGAACGATTATCAATCTCATTGACTCTGAGAAGGACTCGCAATAGCCGCGCCCCGACAACAACAAGGGGTATCAGCCGTGAAATCATCGACCTCCGCCACCTTCCTGGCCCTTTCCTGCGTCGGCAGCCTGATCAGCACCGCGGCGATGGCGGCCGATACCGACGCAAATTTGTCGGCCGATCAGCAAAGCGAGCGCGAACGCCGTGCCGAACGCGAACAGATCATCGTCACCGGCCAGCATTATCAGACGCAACAGGAATCGCCGAAATCGACGCGCCCCGTGCGCGATACACCGCAGACGGTGACGGTCATCACCGGCGAGACGATCGAACAACAAAATCTGCTGACGCTACGCGATATGCTCTCGACCGTCCCCGGTATCACCTTCGGCGCGGCAGAGGGGGGCTCGCCGCCCGCCGATTCGATCAACCTGCGCGGCTATTCCGCTGGTTCCGACATCACGCAGGACGGCGTTCGCGACAGTGGCGCCTATAACCGCTCAGATTCGTTCAACCTCGAACAGCTCGAAGTCGTCAACGGCGCGAACTCGGTCTATGGCGGGTCGGGTTCGGTCGGCGGATCGATCAATCTCGTGACCAAGCGCCCGCTCGCCGCCACGCGCGTCGTCGTCAGCGGCGGCATCGGTACCGACAATTATTATCGCGGAACGGTCGACGCCAATGTCCGCGCAAGCGACCTGATCGCCTTTCGACTCAATGCCATGGCGCACAGGAACGACGTGCCCGGCCGCGACGTGGAAGATTACAAGCGCTGGGGCGTCGCCCCATCGGCCACGATCGGCATCGACGGCCCGACGCGCCTGACGCTGCAATATCTGCATCAGGAGGACGACAATATCGCGCAATATGGCGTCCCCTATCACGCGGTCGCAGGCGGGATGCTGCCCGGTGTCCATCGCAGCGACTATTTCGGCTATCGCAATGTCGATAGGCAGGACATCACCGTCGATCAGGCGACCGCCATCTTTGAAACCGACATCGGCGACAGCGTCTCGCTTCGCAATCTTTCGCGCTGGCAACAGGTGACGCAGTTCACCATCGTCGGCCCGCCGCAGGGCACCTATTGCCTCGCCAGTGGTCTCCAGCCTTCGGGCGCCGCCTGCCCGGCGACGGTTCCGGCGGGCTATTATCTGATCGGCGGACCACGCGGCAATACGCGCGATTCAAGGAATGAGATTCTATACAATCAGCTCGACCTGCGCGCTGTTTTCAACACCGGCGCGATCGAACATACGTTGGTGGCCGGCGCGTCGGCGAGCTGGGAGAAATATTCGCTCTCGTCGGGCAATGTCTATCGCAACCCCGACGGTACGCCCGCCTTCGCCCCTTACCCGCTCATCAACATCGCCAATCCCAACGAGGTGGTTCAGGGACCGCCGGGTTTCACCTATGGCAGCAACGTCTACACGGGTCCGATCAACTTTATCGAAACGAGCCGCCAGCGCGGCGAGGTCGACAATTACGCGCTCTACCTCTTCGACACGATGAAGCTCGGAAAGTTCGAACTCAACGGCGGACTTCGCTGGGAAAACAACAGCGCCAACCGCCGCGCCGATACGGTTGCACCGTCGGGTGTCGTGACGCCGGGCGCAATCTTCCGCAACGACGCCGACCTCTTCTCCTATCGCATCGGGCTCGTTTACAAGCCCGTCGAAACGGTGACGCTGTACGCCGCTTACGGCAATTCCAAGACGCCTTCGATCAGCTCGGTCAACGGCAGCTGCACCGCCGAAACCTGTAACGTCGATCCCGAAACCGCCCGCAATTACGAAATCGGCGCCAAGGCAGAGGTCGCGGGCGGCAAACTGCTCCTCGCCGGCTCGCTGTTCCGCAACGAACGCAACCAGTATCGCGTACCGTCGGGCAATCCGACTATTCCCGATCAGGTGCTCGATGGCCATTCGCGCGTCGACGGCATTGCGCTGAGCGTGATCGGCAAGATCACCCCGGCCTGGTCGATCACTGCGAATTACACCTATCTCGACGCCGAGTTGATCCAGTCGGTTGCCGACGGCCTGCCCGATCCTGCCGCCGGCGCGCAGCTTCAGAACACGCCCAGACATTCGGGCAGCCTGTTCACCACCTATGAACTGCCCTTCGGGCTGACCGTCGGATACAGCCTGACCTATCAGGGCAGCTTTGCGCTCAACCTGCCGACCGCGACAAGTACGACGATCTTCCGGTCGGACGATTATCTCGTCCACAGCGCCTATGTTAGCTACGCGGTCAACGACGGGCTGAAGGCCCAGCTCAACGTCAAGAATTTCACCGACAAGCTGTACTTCACGCGCATTCGCAACAATGGCTGGGCCACGCCGGGCGACGGCCGCGCGGCGGTCTTCTCGCTGACCTACAGCTATTGACGAGCGGGCGGGAGCAGGCGGCGACCTGCTCCCCTCGTTGATAAGCGCCCCTAGCTATGGCAGCGCACACCCATAACGCCGCCAAGGGACACCCCGCCGATGCTGATTGCCATTCCCGACCTGCTGTCGCCCGCCGAACTTGCCGAGGTTCGCGCGATCATTGACGACGCTGAATGGATCGACGGCAACGCCACCTCGGGGCATCAGTCGGCGCTCGCCAAGAACAATGAGCAATTGCCCGAAGACAGCGACGCCGCACAAGCCGCGGGCCGCCTGATCCTCGAAGCGCTCGGCCGCTCGCCACTTTTCTTTGCGTCCGCGCTGCCGCTTCGCATCTTTCCGCCGCTGTTCAACCGCTATGGCGAGGGGCAGGCGTTCGACACCCATGTCGACAATGCCATCCGCATCAAGCGCGGCAGCGACTTTCGGATCCGCAGCGACCTGTCGATTACCGTCTTTCTGGAGGCGGCTGAAAACTATGACGGCGGCGAGCTGCAGGTCGAGGACCATTACGGCGTCCAGCGCGTCAGGCTGCCGGCGGGACACGCAGTCGTCTATCCCTCGTCGAGCCTCCACCGCGTCACCCCGGTCACGCGCGGCCGCCGCGTCGCCTCCTTTTTCTGGCTGCAATCGATGGTCCGCGACGCCGAAAAGCGGCGCACCTTGTTCGATCTCGACCGCGCAGTGCAGCGGCTGACGGATGAACTGGGTGGCAAGGATCGCTCGGTGATCGAACTCACCGGCGTCTATCACAATCTTCTGCGGCTCTGGGCCGACAGCTAGGCTCCGGAGGCTAGGCTAACAATTCTTCAATCTCCCTGCGCAGCTGCTCAGGCGTGGTCGTCGGCGCATGACGCGATACGACATGGCCGTCGCGATCGACCAGAAATTTGGTGAAATTCCATTTGATCGCGCTGCCCAGCAATCCGGTCTTTTCCTTCTTCAGATGCTTGAAAATCGGATCGGCATCGTCGCCATTGACGTCGATCTTCGCCATCAGCGGGAAGGAGACGTCATAGGTCAGCGAGCAGAAATTCGCGATCTCTTCGGCATCGCCCGGTTCCTGCGCGCCGAACTGGTTGCACGGGAACGCCAATATCTCGAACCCGCGATCCTTGTAATCGCGATATAGCTCCTCCAGCCCTTCATATTGCGGGGTGAAGCCACATTTGGAGGCGGTGTTGACGATAAGCAGCACCTTGCCCCTGTAATCGGCCAGGGATTGCGCGCCACCACCGGGCAGCTTCGCCGAAAGATCGTACAACCCCATCTCAATTCTCCCCCGCCTTGCGCGGCTTGTAGATGAAATCGAAGCTTGTCGTCCAGCTCAGCCCATGGTCGAGCGACTGTTCGCCACGCTGCCGCACGGCGCCCCCCGCCTCGCGGCTATAGGTCATGCGGATCAGCCCGTCCCGGCCCGCTCCCGCGACATTGGCCCATCGGCCGGTGAGCACCATTTTGCCCTGCACAGGTCCCCCGTCAAAGTCCACGCGCGTGCCGCTGCTATCCACCCACGCCTGCCGCCAATGGCGGCGTTCCTTGTCATAATGGCTGAACGACCCACCGCCCGCGCCCTTAAAGGGCTTCCATGTCTCGCGGATCGCACAGCCGCCGAACATCACTTCGATACTGCTCGTTGCAACCTGCGTCGCCCCGCCGTTGGGAAAAACGTCCCACTCGCCGACCCAGAAATCGAAGGCACGATAATCCGCGCCGGCGCAGACAGGCGGCGCGGACGGCGGAGGCGGCGCAGGTACGGTTGGCGGCGGTGGGGGTGGCGACGGCGGTGGTGGTGGGGGCGCGGACAATGGAGGAAGCGGGGGCGGAAGCGGAGATGGAAACTGAGCCGACGTGGCGCCTGTTCCCATCAGCGGCAGAGCGACCATCATAATCATCGAATGGACGGTCATCGACAGATCCTCTTCCCCGTACAGACGACAACCTAAGCCTCGATATGCCCCTCGTGCAAGCGCAACACCCGGTCCATACGCGCCGCGAGCCGCTCGTTATGCGTCGCAACCAGCGCCGCCGAACCATGGTCGCGGACGAGTCCGACGAACTGCTCGAACACCCGATCGGAGGTCGCCTCGTCGAGATTGCCCGTGGGTTCGTCGGCGAGCACGAGCAACGGCCGGTTCGCGAGCGCGCGCGCCACCGCGACGCGCTGTTGTTCGCCGCCCGACAGCTTGCTCGGCTTGTGATGCAACCGCTCCCCCAACCCCAGTCGGCAGAGGAGGTCGGCGGCGCGTTCCTCCGCCTCCCCCTGCGCTGCGCCGCGAATGATCTGCGGCAGCACGACATTTTCGATCGCGTTGAAATCTGGAAGCAGGTGATGGAACTGATAGACGAAGCCGATCTTTTCGCGCCGCGCCCTGGTCCGCTCGCCCTGCTGAAAGCGTGTTACATCCTCGCCATCAAGGCGGATCGTGCCGCCGAACCCGCCTTCGAGCAGGCCGACGGCTTGCAGCATCGTCGATTTCCCCGATCCCGATGGCCCCAGCAGCGCGACAATCTCGCCGCGGCGCAGCGAGGCATCGACCCCGCGCAGCACCTCGATGGTGACGTCGCCCTGGGTGAAGCTGCGCTTCAGGCCGACAAGTTCCAGAACCGCGTCATTCATAGCGCAGCACCTGCACCGGATCGGTATTCGCCGCCTTATAGGCGGGGTAGAGCGTCGCGAGAAAGCTGAAGACGATCACCATTACCGCGATGCCGACGACCTCGACCGGGTCGGGTTTCGACGGCAATTCGGTCAGGAAGCGGATCGAGGGGTCCCACAGCGGCTGACCGGTCAGCAACTCGACCCCGCGCAGCACGCCCTGCCGGAAATAAAGCAGCCCGAAACCGGCGATCATTCCCGCGATCGTGCCCGCAACGCCGATCGACAGGCCGATCGCCATGAATATGCGCATCACCGCATCGCGCGGCGCGCCCATCGTGCGCAGGATCGCCATGTCGCGCGTCTTGGCGCGCACCAGCATGATCAGCGAGGAAATGATGTTGAACGAGGCGACAAGGATGATCAGCGACAGGATGACGAACATCGCCACACGCTCGATCGACAGCGCTTCGAACAGGCTGGCGTTCATCGACCGCCAGTCGCTGATCACCGCCTGTGCTGCGAGCTTTTCCTTGAGCGGCTGCAAGATCTCGTCCACGCGGTCGGGGTCCTCGGTCTTGACTTCGATCATCCCGATCTGGTCGCCGGTCAGCAACAGCAGCTGCGCATCCTCCATCGGCATGACCACATAGGCCTTGTCGAAATCATAGACGCCGATTTCGAACACGGCGGATACGCGATAGCCGATCTCGCGCGGCACCGTTCCGAACGGTGTCGATCGGCCCTGTGGGTTGATGATCGTAATGTTCGACCCAACCGTCGCACCAAGATTACGGGCGAGTTCGCTGCCGATCGCGACGTTGCCTGAGGCCGGTGTCAGGGTGTCGAGGCGGCCTTGCAACACCTTGCCGCCGAGCACCGCGTTGCTGCGAATGTCGGCAACCGTCATCCCGCGGACCAGCACCCCCTCGACCCGGCCGCTGGAGGTGGCAAGCAGCGGCTGTTCGATCAGCGGCGTCGCGGACGTCACGCCCGGCGTCGCCCTGGCCTGTTTCAGCACGCTCTGCCAGTCGTCGAGCCGCCCGCCGAAACCCTGGACGACGGCATGGCCGTTCAGCCCGACGATCTTGTCGAACAGGTCGCTGCGCACGCCGTTCATCACGCTCATCACGACGATCAGCGCCGCAACCCCCAGCATCACCGCGGTGAAGCTGAATGCCGCTGCGACAAAGATGAAGCCCTCGCCGCGCTGCGGCAGCATATAGCGTTTGAAGATCATGCGCTCATAGGGGCGGAGGATCATGGGAAACGCGGCCTTTGCGGCGCAGAAAAAGGGTCACGCATTGCGCTGCTTTAGGCAGGTCATACGGCGCTGGCAATGGGCACCCGCCCCTGCTTCGGTGCGAGCGATTCGCAGCAAATGTTGCTCAATGGCCACAGCGGCGCGCAAAAGCGTGCCGAAACGCCCACAGGAGGGTGACAAAGAGCCTTCGCGCACCTACCCCCATGGCTTCTGGATCAACGCGGCCAAAGGCCCGGCTCCAGGGAGTGCAGGCCTTTCGCCAGGCCTGCGACAAGGGGGATGGCGAGTGTTCGTCACAGGCGCCCGGGTCTTGGGAACAAGGCCCGGGCGTTGTGATTCCGGCGGGTGAGGTTGGCTGAAATGGCGTGGGCGCCAGCCTTTGCCCCAATTCGTCTTCATTATTGCCCATTTTTGTCATCCCGGACCTGATCCGGGATCCATCTGCGCGACGTTGGAAAAATGGATCCCGGATCACGTCCGGGATGACGATGAAAGAAATGTTCCCCGTCGGGCAAAAACCGACATCCTGTTCAATGCGGCGGAGTGCAATTATGGGGCGCTGCCCCCTATTGCCCGTAACCCGGCATTCCCGTCACGCGCACCGCCTCGCGCGCCGCGGCAAACAGCGCGCCCGCCTTTGCCTCGCACTCGCGCTGTTCATACGCCGGATCGCTGTCGGCCACGATTCCCGCGCCCGCCTGGACGTGCATCATGCCGTCCTGGACGATCGCGGTCCTCAGCACGATACAGCTGTCCATATTGCCGTCGGGCGCGAAATAGCCGACGCCGCCCGCGTAGGGCCCGCGCGCATCGGCCTCCAGCTCGGCGATGATCTGGCAGGCGCGCACCTTGGGCGCGCCGCTGACGGTGCCCGCCGGAAACCCGCCGAACAGCGCGTCGATCGCGTCCTTGCCCGGCGCGATGCGGCCGATGACGTTCGACACGATGTGCATCACATGGCTGTAGAATTCGACCGTATAGCTATCGGTCACGGTCACGCTGCCGCCGACCGCCGCGCGGCCGACATCGTTGCGCCCGAGATCGAGCAGCATCAAATGTTCGGCGCGTTCCTTGGGATCGGCGAGCAGCGATTCGCGGTTCTCGGCGTCTTCGGCGCTGGTGCGTCCGCGCGGGCGCGTGCCCGCGATGGGCCGGATCGTGATCTCGCCATCGCGGACACGCACCAATATCTCGGGTGACGAGCCGATCAGCGCGAAGCCCGGCAGGTCGAGGAAATAGAGGAAAGGCGACGGATTGACGCGGCGAAGCGCGCGGTAAAGGTCAAAGGGCGGCAGGTCGAACGGCGTCGAAAAGCGCTGCGACAACACGACCTGAAAAATATCGCCCGCGGCAATATAGTCCTTGGCTGATGCCACCATCGCCGCGAAGCGATCGGGCGGGGTCGCGGGTGTGGCGGCGATGCTGTCGGGCTGTACGACCGTGATCGCGCGGTCGGCGTGTGCGCTGGCGCTCGACAGACGCGCGGCGATGCTCTCGAGCCGCTCTTCGGCCGCCTCGATCATGCGGTCGATCGCTCCTTTGGGATCGGGCCAGATCGGCGCGATCAGGAACAGTTCGTCGGCCAGCCGGTCGAACACGAGGATCGTGGTCGGGCGCACGAAGATCATGTCGGGCAGGCCCAGCCCCGCCCCCGGTGCACGCGGAATGCGCTCGACCAACCCGATGGTTTCATAGGCGAAAAAGCCCACAAGCGTCGCGAGCGCCTTGGGCAGCGCGCCCGGCACGTCAAAGCGGCATTCGGCGACCAGATCGCGCAGCGCCTGCAGCGCGCCGTGCTCCAGCGGCACAAAGGCCTCGCGGTCGCGGCGCCAGTCGCGGTTGATCCGCGCGGTATCGCCGCGCACCTCGAACATCAGGTCGGGATCGAGCCCGATCAAGCTGTAACGCCCGCGCGTCTCGCCGCTTTCGACCGATTCGAGCACCCAGTCGCCGCGCCCCGGCTCGATGAGCTTGAGCGCAGCCGATACCGGCGTTTCGACATCGGCGATCAGTCGCTGCCACACCGCGGCCCCGCGCCCCGCGGCCAGCGCTTCGAGCGCGGCGGCCCTGCCTTCGAGGCTCACGGCTTATTCGGCAACCGGCGCGGTGCCGGTCAATTCGCGGCGCAACTGGTCGACCAGCTCCTTGTTGATCGTCACCCCGGCGCGGCGCTTGGCTTCGGCGGCCATCTGCTCGACCAGCTCGTTGCCGAAAGCGGGCGCGAGCGGCCGCGCGATTGCCGCAACGCGCTCGGGCTCGATCGCCTTGGGATCGGGGCGCTGCACTTCGCTGAGCGCGATCACCATCCAGCCGCGATTGCCGGGGATTTCGAGGGTTTTGACGCTGCCCTCGGCCATCGAAAAGAGTAGTGCGAGTTCGGGGGGAACGCGTTCGCCATTGGCACCAAGTTCGGCGCGGCGGCCGCCGATCGCCTGTACGCTGCCGATATTCGGCCCCGCGGCAGCGATGGCTTCGGACAGGCTCTTGCCCCCCTCGACCGCCTTGACGATCGCACGCGCCTTGTCGCGCGCCACCTTCTGCCCCTCGGCAAACCGCCATTCGTTCAAAAGATCGCCGCGAATCTGGGCAAAGGGCGGCGGCGCCGCCGCGACGATCGACTTCACCGCAAAGACCGCGAATTTTTCATTCTCGGCGATCGTGGCAATCTGCCCCTCGCCTTCCCCGCCGACCTGAAAGGCCTGTGCCACGATCGGCGCGAGTTCGGGCGCGGGGGCAAAGGCGGGCTGGCCGGGCGCGCGCCCGCTCGGCAGGATCGCAGGCGTCTCAACCAGCGTCAGCTTGCGATCGGCGGCGACCTCCTCGACCGATGCCCCGCCGTTCACCGCGTCCTGAATCGCATTGTAATAATCGACGATCGCCTCATTCGCCTTGTTCTTGGCGAGCTCGACGCGGATCTCGTCGCTGGCTTGCGCCAGGCTTCGCGCCGGGCGCGCCGTGACATCCTCGACCCGCGCGACGGCCCAGCCGAGGCCGGTCTGCACGGGCCCGACCACGTCGCCGCGCTTTGCCGCAAAGGCGGCCTTCGCGGCCGCAACGCTGGCCGTCGCGGCATAGGCGGTCTCGGTCAGGTCCCCGGTGGTCGAGGCTGAAAGCCCCGCCGCCGCCGCGGCCGCGGCGATCGACGTCCCGCCGCGCACTTTCGCCGCCAAGGCGTTCGCGGCCGCCTGATCGGGAAGGATGACCTGCGCAAAGCGGCGCGTTTCGCTCGCGGCATATTGCGCGGCATTCTTCTTGTAGACCTCCGCGATCTCGGCGTCGGTTACGGCCGGGACCGGCACCGAAGCCCGGTCGAACGTCGCATATTGGATCACGCGGCGTTCGGGCACGGTGAATTTGGCAGCGTTCTGCGTCAGGAACTGGCGCAGCGCCGCATCGCCCGGATCGCCCTTGGGCGCAAAGGGGCTGGACGGGATGAAGGTCGCCTGCCCACGCCGTTGTTCGAGCAGCAGCGCGGCATAGGGTTCGGCCATTGCGGTCGCAATCTGCGGCATCTGCGCGATCGGCGCCGCCAGCTGCTCGAGCAGAAGCTGCTGGCGCAGGTCGCGGCGAAGCTGTGCTTCGCTGATCCCGTTCTGGCGCAGGAAATTTTCAAACACCGTCTGGTCGAATCGCCCCGACACGCCTGCAAAAGCAGGCAGGTCGGCGATGCGGCCGTCGATCAGCCGCTTGCTGACGCCGAAGCCCAGCTCGGTCGCATATTGGTCGAAGGCGAGTCCGTCGATGAGCTGCCCAAGCACCTGGTCGAGCCCGCCGCCTTCGACAAACGCCGCCATCGTAAGCCCCGGCTGGTCGCGGCGCGCCTGGTCATAGGCCTGACGCACGCGGTCGCGCAGTTCGCCGACGCCGATCTCTTCGCTGCCGACCTTTGCAACATTGGCACCGCCGATACCGCCAAAGGTCGAATTGCCGGTCACGTCGCTCAGGGCAAAGGCAACGCCGACGAGGACGACGAAGGCCAGGGCGATGAATTTGCCGATCGTCGAGGAAAAAAGGGCGCGAATGGCGGTAATCATGGAACAGACAGTCTTTCCGGCAGGGCGCGATCACGCGCGATCGCGCTGCTTTAGAGGCGCGATGCCGCGGCATCAAGGCGCGAAAGCTGCTTTCGGCTCCGCCCGGCTTGCCTCGCCGCGCCCTTCGCCGCTAGGGGCAGGACACAGGTGTTCGGACGGACGGGAGAGACGGGACGATGGCGCGGCGCAAATTTGTGGTCGGCAACTGGAAGATGAACGGGCTGTCGGACGCGCTCGGCGAAGCGCGGGCGATTTTTGCCGCCGCCGATAGCCATTCGAGCGTCGATGTCGCGATCTGCCCGCCCTTCACGCTGATCGGCGCGATGGTCGCGACGGCACCCGGCAAAGCGGTGGGCGGGCAGGATTGCCACGGCGCGGCGTCGGGCGCCTTTACCGGATCGGTCGCCGCGCCGATGCTCGCCGACGCTGGCGCTTCGCTCGTCATCGTCGGCCACAGCGAACGGCGCGAAGGCTTCGGCGAAAGCGACGCCGATGTGCGCGCGAAGGCGGAGGCGGGACTTTCCGCGGGCCTGTCGGTAATCCTTTGTGTCGGCGAACCGCTTGCAGTCCGCGAATCGGGCGGCGCGATCGATTTTGTGCTGGCGCAGGTCGCGGGGTCCGTGCCCGAAAGCTTTGACCCGCAACGCCTGGCCATCGCCTATGAACCCATCTGGGCGATCGGCACCGGGCTGGTCCCGACGGTCGGCGATGTCGCCGCGATGCACGGTGCGATCCGCGGGGCGCTGGCCGAACGTTTCGGCGACGCGGCACAGGCGATGCGCCTCCTCTATGGCGGTTCGGTCAACGGGGACAATGCCCCCGAATTGCTGAACGCCGGCGATGTCGACGGCGCGCTGGTCGGCGGCGCGAGCCTGACCGCCGCAAAGTTCGTACCGATCGTCGAAGCGGCGGCGGCGCTATAATCGCTGCCTCCGCGGTGCAGGGGTGACGCCATGTATGGCTTGAACCCCTGCCGCTTCGTCTCTATGTGCGCCGCGGGCGCGGTCTGCATGAGGCCGCGCAAGTTCGGGAAAATATGATGTCCAGCCTCTTCACCTTCCTGCTCGTCGTCCAGGCGCTCGTTGCCGCGGCGATGATCGGCGTCATTTTGATGCAGAAATCGGAAGGCGGCGGCCTCGGCGTCGGCGGGAGCCCCGCGGGGCTGCTCTCGGCACGCGGCGCGGCGGATTTCATGACCCGTGCGACGACGGTGCTTGCCTGCCTGTTCGTCGGCCTGTCGATCGTCCTCGCGGCGATGGCATCGGTCGGGCGCGGCGGCTCGACGATCGACACGTCGCTTTCGAAATCGGCGCAAACGAGTGGCGCTGCCCCCGCGGCGTCGATCACCGCGCCGGCACAGCCCGCCGAAGGCACTGCGGCGGGCACGGCGCCTGCCCAGTTGTCTGACGATCCGCTGGCGGCTGCGGCCGCCGCCGCGGCGAACCAGAACGCGGTGCCGGCCGACGCGCAGAAGGCGCCGCCTCCAACCAAATAACCGGCGGCTCAGGCCACCATATCAGCCCGCACGCCGCGGAATTTATTTCCGCGGTTCGCGATTCGACGGCTTGCGCCGTCCCCCTCGATTTGAGTAAGTCTTTCCTCCCATGGCGCGGTTCATTTTTATCACCGGCGGCGTGGTCTCCTCGCTTGGCAAGGGTTTGATGGCGGCAAGTCTCGCCGCCCTCCTGCAAGCGCGTGGCTATCGTGTCCGCATCCGGAAATTCGATCCCTATCTGAACGTCGATCCCGGCACGATGTCGCCCTATCAGCACGGCGAAGTCTATGTGACCGACGATGGCGCGGAAACCGACCTAGACCTTGGCCATTACGAACGCTTCACGGGCGTCGCCGCGCGGCAGAGCGACAATGTGACGTCGGGTCGCATCTATCAGGGCATCATCGCCAAGGAGCGCCGTGGCGATTATCTGGGCGCGACGGTGCAGGTCGTCCCGCACGTCACCGACGCGATCAAGGAATTTGCGCGCGCCGAGACCGACGACCTCGATTTCGTCCTGTGCGAGATCGGCGGGACCGTCGGCGACATCGAATCGCTGCCCTTCATCGAGGCGATCCGCCAATTGAAGAACGAGGTCGGGCGCGAAAACGCCATCTCGGTCCATGTGACGCTGGTGCCCTATATCGCCGCGGCGGGCGAGCTCAAGACCAAGCCGACGCAGCACAGCGTTCGCGAACTTGCGTCGCTGGGGGTACAGCCCGACATCCTGCTGTGCCGCTGCGAAAAGCCGCTTCCCGACAATGAGCGCGCGAAAATCGCGCAATTCTGCAACGTCCGCAAGGAAGCGGTGATTCCCGCACTCGATGCGGACTCCATCTATTCGGTTCCGGTCCAATATCATGGCGAGGGCCTCGACGCCGAAGTACTCCACGCATTTGGCATCCACGATGCGCCCGCGCCCGACCTCACCGCCTGGTACGACATCATGGACCGCAAACAGCATCCCGAAGGCGAGGTGACGATCGGCGTCGTCGGCAAATATGTCTCGCTGCCCGACGCCTACAAGTCGCTCAACGAGGCGCTTGTCCACGGCGGCATGGCGCACCGGGTCAAGGTCAATATCCGCTGGCTCGATGCCGAAATGTTCGAACGCGACGACGAACTTGCCGCCAATCTGGAGCCGTTGCACGGCATATTGGTTCCCGGCGGCTTTGGCGAGCGCGGGTCGGAAGGCAAGATCTCCAGCGTCCGTTTCGCGCGCGAACGGGGCGTCCCCTTCTTCGGCATCTGCCTTGGCATGCAAATGGCGTGCATCGAGGCGGCGCGCAACACGAGCGGGATCGCCAAGGCGTCGAGTACCGAGTTCGGCCCGACCGACGAGCCCGTCGTCGGCCTCATCACCGAATGGATGAGCGCCGAGGGGCTTCAAAAGCGCGGTGCCAACACCGACCTCGGCGGCACGATGCGGCTTGGCGCCTATGAAGCGAAACTGTCGCCGAACAGCCATGTCGCAAGCGTCTATGGCGCGAACGCGATCAGCGAGCGGCACCGCCATCGGTACGAGGTCAACGGCGCCTATCGCGAGCAACTCGAAAAGGGCGGGCTGGTCTTTTCCGGCATGTCGCCCGACGGCATGTTGCCGGAAATCGTTGAGCGCCCGGACCATCCGTGGTTTATCGGGGTACAATTCCATCCGGAGCTCAAGTCCAAACCCTTCGACCCGCATCCCCTGTTCGCAGGGTTTATCGAAGCGGCGGTGAAACAGAGCCGGCTGGTCTGAACGACAAGGGGGATTGGGGCCATGGATCACGCAAGACTTGCCGCGCTGCAGAGCCCCGACAGCATTTTCTCGGGTCTTTCGGTGGAAGACTGGGCCGAAATCGTCAGCCGCGCCGTTCAGATCAATTTCGTCAAGGGCAAGGAATTGCTCGTTCAGGGCGATCCGGGCGACATGATGCTGATCCTGACCGAAGGGACGGCGCGCGTATCGATGCTGACGGCAGGGGGACGCGAGATCGTGCTTGCCTATGCCGAACCGGGCGCGGTGCTGGGCGAGATTGCGCTGCTCGACGGCGGCGACCGTACCGCATCCGTCACCGCAACCAGCGCCGGCAGCGCGCTCCAGCTTGGCCGCAACGCGCTCAAGGATTTCGCCGCCAGCCATCCCGAATTTGCCTGGTCGCTGATGCAACAACTCGCGCGCCGGCTGCGCACCGCGGATCAGACGATCGAAAGCGACCGCGCCTATGCCTCGGGCCCCAGGCTCGCGCGCTACCTTAAACGCCTGATCCGCAAGGATGTCGGAGTCGCGCAGCGCGTCGAGCTCAGCCAGACCGAACTCGGAAATTTCGCGGGGATGAGCCGCGAACATATCAACCGCCAGCTCAAAAGCTGGGAAGAATCGGGCATCATTGCGCTCGAACAGGGCCGTGTTCGCGTGCTCGATCCCGACATGCTCGAGGACATCAGCGAAAGCGAAAGCTGAGAGCTTTTCGCCCCCGTCTCCCCGCCGCCTATCCGTCGTCGCGCGCCGGCAGGCTCAACGTGAAACGCGCGCCCTGCCCCGGCGCGCTGTCGACCGTCAGCTCGCCGTCCATCGCCCGCGCCAGGCGGCGCGCGATATAGAGCCCAAGCCCCGATCCACCGCTGTCGGTACGGCCCAGCCGCTCGAACTTTTCGAACACGACCGCCTGCTGGTCGGCGTCGATCCCCTGCCCCTGATCGGCAACGGTAATCGTCGCGCGGTCGCCCTGGCGATCGACACGGAGCCATATCTGCGAATGATCGGGCGAATAGCGGATGGCATTACCGAGCAGGTTGAGCAGCACCTGCAGCACGCGGCGAAACTCGCCGGTCGCGGGCATCCGGTCGTCGGCCGCCGGGGCGGAGATGCGAATCCCCTTTTCTTCGGCCTTCATGCCGAGCAGTCCGACCGCGCGGCGCGCGAGATCGCCAAGGTCGATGTCGTCGCGCGCGGCCTTGAACCCGGGTCGCTCGATATTCTGAAGGTCGGCAAGGTCGTCGACCAGCCCGAGCAGATGCCGCCCCGCATGGGCAATGTCGCCGGCATAGCGCGCATAATCGGCGCGAATGGGCCCGTCGAACTGCCCCGAAATCGTCTCGGCCGTGGCGATAATGCGGCTCAGCGGGCCGCGCAGCGCGCCGTCGATGCGGCGGCCGAATTGCGGGTCGGACAAGGGAAGCGATCCGAAGGCGGGGTCGACGAACGCGGGGGCGGGTTTCGCCTCGGGGGCAGGCCCCGCCGGTTCGCTGACCGAAGCAAAGCCGCGGAAGCCGGTGAAGCGTCCCGTCGCGTCGAACAGCGCATCGCCCGCGAGCGTCATCGCGGCGCCCGCGACGCTGACGCTCTGCCCGTCGAAACGCGCCTGCCGCGCGAGCGCGCGCAGCACGGGAAAGCGACCGTCGCCATCGGGTCGCAGCTCGAAAATTTCGGACAGCGAGCGCCCTTCCCACCCCGGCGGCACCGGCGGCGTACTTCCCGCGGCGCGCAGCGCGACAAGGCGCAATTGCTGATCGCATTCCCAGGTCCAGCCGTCCGCCAACGCAGTGTCTTCGGCAGCCGCAGCCATTTCCGGCGGGGTCATGGCGCGTGCCCGCCAGTCGCTGATCTCGATGCTCGCGCCGTCGGCGTCGGGCGCGATGCGCACCAGCGCGTGAACGTCGCTATGGTCGTCGGCCGTTCGCAGAGGACGGCTGATGTCGCGCTGCAAGCGCTGCGCCAGCGCGGCAAGCCGCGCGAGATGCGGTAGCGCGAGCGGTTTGCCGAGCCCGGAACCCGCGCGCTGCTGCAAGCGCAGCAACGGCGTGTCCGCATTGACAAGGACGCCCGCCCGGTCGATCCGGCCGCAAATGACGCGATCGGTCACCGCCCGCCCTCCGGTCCGGCGCCGACATCGAAATCGCTTACCGCGCGTGCGGGCAGCATCGCCAGCGACGCTTCGAGGGGCGCCAGCGCCTCGGCATCGAGATGCAGGGGCGCGAGCAGCGAAGGCAGTGCGCTGGGCTCGGCGGTCAGCAGCGCCAGCGCCATATCGGCATAGCGACGCTGCTGCACCGCGGCCGCCAGCGCGATCAGCGCCGGCCAGTCGTGCGCGGCAATCGCCTCGCGCGCAGCATCGGGTAGTGCCCCGTCGAGGGCGTCGTGGTAGGCGATGGCCGCGGCGGTCATGCCGGGTTCATCCGCTTGCCGCTCGATCGCCTGGCGCACGGCTTCGCCCAGATCGGCAGCGCGGCCGGTATCGACGCTGACCGCCGCCAGCCTCCACGCCGCAACATCGTGCAACAGCGCGCGGAACAAGTCGCCGTCGAGATCGGCGATCGCCAGCATGGGCTGGCCATAGGCGTCGAAGCGCCGCCGGTCGGCGATTCGCAGGTCCAGATAGGCACGCTCGCGCGCGGTCATGGATGCGTCGGCGGGAGCCGCTTCGTCGGGCGTCTCGCTTGGCAGCGGCACCGCGATGACGCGTTCCGCCGATTGCCGCCGCCACCGATGCTCTTCGGCGCGCGCGAAACAGGCCCCGGCGAGCCGCGTGCCACCGGGAATGCCGCTGCGGAGCCATGCTTGCCAGAGCGCGCCGCTGTCGATCGCGGGGTCGATCCGCATGGCGACCTCTGCGATCAGCCGCCGCGCGATGCCCAGCGACAGCGCGCGCTGCTCCTCGGTCAGCCGCCCCGCGGCGGGCGCTGCGAAAAAGCCCGCGAGTTCACTCAACCGCGCAGACAGGGTCGGCGACGGCGGTTCGGCGCCGGAAAAGGAGAGCGATTCACTCATGCGCCCCCGCCAATAGCAGCTTGGCGTTAATAGGGCTTAAACCTTGTAGGAGCCTGTTTTAGCGCCCATCGGGCCGCCGCGCGAGGCGCAGCCAGAGCAGGATCTGGAACAATGCGAGCAGGGGCAGGATCGCGAACATGGGCGGGGCAAGGCCGAACAGGAGCGCGGGCGCCAGCATGATCCACGCCTGATCGGCGTCGGGAAGCAGCCAGTGGAACCGCCGCCGCTCGCCGCCGTCCTCGTACAGCGCGCGCGCGAGCAGGATCGTCACAGCGAGGCAAGGCGCCAGCGCGGCTTCGGCAAAGGGCGGCGCTGCGCGCTGTGGTGCGCCGAGCGCCAGAATCCACGGGAAAAGCGCGAGCAGGGCGAGTGCGAACCCACGGATGATCGCACGAACCCGGTCGCGCGCCGCGCTTTCGGCGCGAAAGGACGACAGGAAGCGCATCGCCGCCAGCCCGAGCCCGCCGAAAATTGCCGCCAGCGCGCCCGCCGCCGCAAGCCCGCTCGCCGTCAGCGCCGCGACACCCAGCCACAGCGCCGCGGTGACATAGGGCAGATAGCGGGCGATGTTCGGCGACTTGACCAGCCACGGTCCCGCCAGGCGTACCAGCGGCATCATGATCGCCGACCGTCCCAGTCCCATGCCGCCATATTCGACCTGTTGCAGACTCGATTGCTCGATGAGCGCCGCGGTGGGGCGATCCGCGACGATCGCGATCTCGCCCTGCTCGAACAGCGCGGGTTCGCAATACAGCCGTCGCGCGCCCGATTGCACGGCAAGCCGCAGCAACGTCAGCATCATGTCCCACTCGCCCGGCATCGCGGCCAGTTCAGCGACCATCGGCTGCGAAATCGAGGCGAGGCCGCCCCAGCGCCGCGTCGCGTCGATCCGCTCGAACCCCTGCGTCAACACAGTGTCGCCCGTAACCAGTATCGCGGGCGAACCGGGCCGCGCGATCGCGGCATAGTGGGTGCCGCCGGCGCGCAGGCCATCGGCGACCAGGATGACGCGGTCGTCGGGTTCGACCAGTCCGATAAGGTCGGGCGCCGCGCGCACCGGCGTCACCGTCATCCCGCGCCGACGGATGCGATCGCACACGGCGGTCAGTTCGGCGGGAACCGCCGCGACCGCAACGGCGATGTGCGTCACGCCGACATCGGCAAGGCGCGCCGCCTGCCGCTCGATCAGCGTTTCGCCCGCGACGGCGACAAGCGCGCGCAGCCCCCCTTCGGGCAGGGTTTCGCTGGCCCCGACCAGCGCGATCAGCGCCATTTGCATCCCCCAGGCAGGCAAATCGTCATCGAAAAAAGCTTTAGGGTCGATCGGGCGATTGGCAAGCCGCCACCTTTCGAACCCGTCTTCGCAGGGGCACAAATCCGAAGGGTGAACAGCGCCTTCTCGTTGCCACTGCACAGCGCAAAAAATCTGCACAAAACCGACCGAATCGCTGGCCTTTACCGCGTCCATCCGCTAATCCCAAATCATCTCCCGATAAGCAGAAAAAAGGCCGGGTCTTGACCGAAGAAAATACGCCTATGCAACCGTTCGACGACGGCGTTTCGCCGATCAATATCGTCGACGAGATGAAGACGTCTTACCTCGATTACGCGATGAGCGTGATCGTCAGCCGCGCGCTTCCCGACGTGCGCGACGGCCTGAAGCCCGTCCACCGCCGCATTCTTTACGCCGCGCAGGAAGGCGGCTTCGTTCCGGGGCGTCCGTACAAGAAATCGGCGAAGATCGTCGGCGACGTCATGGGTAATTACCACCCGCATGGCGACAGCGCGATTTACGACGCGCTCGCCCGCATGACGCAGGATTGGTCGCTGCGCGTCCCGCTGATCGACGGTCAGGGCAATTTCGGTTCGATGGACCCTGATCCGCCGGCGTCGATGCGCTATACCGAGGCGCGGCTTGCAAAGACCGCGATGGTGCTGCTGAGCGATCTCGACAAGGATACGGTCGACTTTCAGCCCAATTATGACGCCAGCCGCGACGAGCCCACGGTGCTCCCGGCGCGCTTCCCCAACCTGCTTGTCAACGGCGCGGGCGGGATCGCGGTCGGCATGGCGACCAACATACCGCCGCATAATCTGGGCGAAGTCGTCGACGCGACGCTCGCGATGATCGACCGCCAGCTCGAAGGCGGGCCGCCGCTCAGCCTCGAAGAATTGATGGCCATCATCCCCGGCCCCGACTTTCCCACCGGCGCCATGATGCTCGGCCAGGGCGGCGCGCGGAACGCCTATGCCACCGGCCGCGGCTCGATCATGATGCGCTCGACGCATATCATCGAGGAAGGAAAGAATGACCGGCAATCTATTGTTCTGACATCGATTCCTTTTCAGGTTGGCAAATCGGGCCTGGTCGAGAAGATCGCCGAAGCCGCGCGCGACAAGCGCATCGAGGGCGTCGCCGACATCCGCGACGAATCGAACCGTGAAGGCGTGCGCGTCGTCATCGAGCTGAAGCGCGACGCGACCGCCGAAGTCGTGCTCAACCAGCTATGGCGCCACACGCCCGCGCAGTCGAGTTTCCCGGCGAACATGCTCGCGATCCGCGGCGGCCGCCCCGAAATGCTGGGGCTGCACGACATTCTGGCTGCCTTCATCGCCTTTCGCGAAGAGGTCATCACGCGCCGCTGCAAGTTCGAGTTGGCGAAAGCGCGCGACCGGGCGCACATCTTGCTCGGCCTAGTCGTCGCGGTCAGCAACCTCGACGAAGTCGTCCGCATCATTCGCGGCTCGCCCTCGCCCGCCGCGGCGCGCGAAGCCTTACTCGCGCGCGAATGGCCGATCGGCGAAATCGCACCCTATATCCGCCTCGTCGAAGCGATCGAGGGCGAGATGGAGGACAGCGCCACCTATCGCCTCTCCGAAATTCAGGTGAAGGCGATCCTCGATCTCCGCCTCCACCGGCTGACCGCGCTCGGCCGCGACGAAATCGGCAAGGAACTCGGTGAGTTGGCGACCGAGATTGAAGAGCTTCTTTCGATCCTCGCCGACCGGGTCAAGCTCTATGGCGTGATGCGCGAGGAACTCGTCCAGGTACGCGACGAATTTGCCACGCCGCGCAAAACGCTCGTCGCCCCCGCCGCCGACGGCATTGACGACGAGGATCTGATCGAGCGCGAAGAGATGGTCGTCACGGTCACGATGGACGGCTATATCAAGCGCACGCCGCTCGACACTTTCCGCGCCCAGCGCCGCGGCGGCAAGGGCCGCGCCGGCATGGCGACGAAGGACGAGGATGTCGTGACCGAGCTGTTCGTCACCTCGACGCACACGCCGGTACTCTTCTTCTCGACCGCGGGCAAAGTCTATCGCCTGAAGGTGTGGCGCCTGCCCGAAGGCGGGCCCGCGACGCGCGGCCGCCCGATGATCAACCTGCTCCCGCTCGCGCAGGGCGAAACCATCTCGACCGTGCTCCCGCTGCCCGAGGACGAGGGCGAGTGGGGCAAGCTGCATGTCATGTTCGCGACCGCGAAGGGCAGCGTGCGCCGCAACAGCATGGACGCCTTTACCAATGTGCCCTCGAACGGCAAGATCGCGATGAAGTTCGAGGGCGAGGATAAGGACGACCGGCTGATCGGCGTCGCCTTGCTCGAGGAAAGCGACGATGTTCTGCTCGCGACGCGGCAGGGCAAGGCGATCCGCTTCGCCGGCGACGATGTCCGCGAGTTCCAGAGCCGCAATTCGACCGGCGTAAGGGGGATGCGGCTTGCCGACGGCGATGAGGTCATTTCGCTGTCGATTCTTCACCGTGTCGGCACGAGCAGCGAGGAGCGCGAGGCCTATCTTCGCGCCGCACCGTGGAAGGACAATGAGAATGAACCGGCGCTGGACAGCGCGCGCATGGCCGAGCTTGCCGCGCGCGAACAGTTCATCCTCACCATCTGTGCGAACGGCTATGGCAAGCTGTCGTCGGCCTATGAATATCGCCGCACCGGCCGCGGCGGCCAGGGGATCACCAACATCGACAATATCGGCCGCAACGGCCCCGTCGTCGCGAGCTTCCCGGCAACGCAGGCGCATCAACTGATGCTCGTCACCGACCAGGCGAAGCTCATCCGCATGGGGCTCGACAGCTTGCGCATCATCGGTCGCGGCAGCGCGGGCGTGCGCCTGTTCGACGTCGCCAATGACGAGCATGTCGTCTCGGCCGCGCTGATCGACGAGGGCGAGGAAGACGGCGGCGAGGACGCCGAAACCGACGCCCCCGCCGCGGAAGCGCCGACCGAATGACGAGGCCCGCGACGGCCTTCAAGGTGCTGACCGCACAGCAATGGGCCGATTTCGAGCGCGAGCGCGTGTTCCGCGGCGCGCCGGTCGACATCGAGGATGGCTATATCCACCTCTCGACCGCGGCGCAGCTCGATGCGACGATCGCCAAATATTTTGCCGGCGAGGCGGACCTGATCATCGCCGAGGTCGATCTGGCGCGCCTCGGCGGCAGCGTCCGCTGGGAAGCGGCGCGCGGCGGCGATCTCTTCCCGCATATCTATGCCGAACTACCGATCGAGGCGGTGGTAAGCATAAGGCAGCGCAGCAACGGCGCGGAATAAGGGGTCCGGTCGCGGCGCCTAACGTCGCCGTGCCTTCCACGCGCGCACCGCGGCCATCGTCTTTTCGACATGCGCCTGCGGCTTGCTGTCGGTGTAGCTGAGCAGGATCGTGCCGTTGGGCGCGATGACATAGGAAGTACGGTTCGACAGCATCGTCCCGTCGGGACGCTGCATCGTCGAATCATATTTGGCCGCAACCTTGGCGCCCGGATCGGCGGCGACCGCGAACTTGTCGCGGCATTCGGATCGCGAAAACTCCGCCACGCGCTCGATATTACCGGCCGTCACACCGATGACGCGCGCGCCCAGTCGGTTGAAATCGTCGCTCGCCTCGGCGAACAGATGCGCCTCGATCGTGCAGCCGGGGGTGAAGGCGGCGGGGAAGAAATAGAGCACGACCGGCCCCCTCTTCAGCGCCTGTTTGAGCGACAGACTGAACGGTTTTCCGCCCTGCGCGGCGTTCAATGTGAAATCGGGCGCCTGCGCGCCTTGCTGGAGCGCCGCGATGCCGGTCGCGGGAAGCGCCGTCAGCGACAGGCCCAGCCCGGCGGCCAGCGCAAATTTTGCCAGATAGGTCATTTGAGCGGCCTCCTTTTCCAACGGCAGGACAATCCTGCTCCGGCGCCTACTCTACGCTGAAATTTGCAGACCGCAATCAAACCCATGGCCGACCGGCCGGCACCGCGCCGCGCCGCGCGAGCCTGTGGCCCGTGCGGCGCGGCATCGGCCGATACGCGGCGCGCGGTCAGCAGCGGCGACCGCCGCGATCGATCTCGCGCCCGATCAGCGCACCGGCGGCGGCGCCGATGATCGTGCCGGGTGCGCGATCGCCATAACGGTCGACCTCGCGGCCCAGCAGCGCCCCGGCGGCCCCGCCGACGATCATGCCGGTCGTCCCGCTGCCGCGGCGGCAATAATAGCGGCGGTCGCGATAGTAGTTCCGCCGATAATCGCGCCGCGCGTCGCGGCGATAATCGCGTCGGTAATCGCGATAGTCGCGGTCATAGCCGCCATCATAATAGCCATGGCGGTGATGCCGGTCGCGCGCCTCGGCGTCGGTCGGCAGTGCCGCGATCGCGCTGGCACCGATCAGCGCCGTCAGCGCCAGTTTCTTGAGCTGGAACATCTCGCTTCTCCATCTTGTTCGCTGATGCCCCGTCTAGGACAGCAAAGATGGCGCCCCGCTGAACTGCTACCTCCCCGTATTCCGCAAAGCCTCGCTTCGACCAGCTTTCCGGGCGCCTTGCCTCAACTGCCTCGCTGGCTCAGCAGGCCGAACAGCGCTTCGCCGAAACTCCGGTGCCATCCTTGATCGAATATCGCGACTTCGACGCATTGCTCGACAAAGAGGAGCGGCGCCACGAACAGCCAGACCGGATGTATTGCGCCAAATTGTCGACGGTCGCGTATCGCCGCGACTGCGATGGGCGTATAGGCGACCACCAGCGCCAGGCTGATCTCGGGTTCGGGAATCAGGGGCAGCAAATGGCGCAGGCGAAAAAATGCCGGCCACAGCAGATGGATGGTTGCCAACATCATCAGCCGCTTGTGCCAATCGGGTCGCCGTCGCAGGGCGAGGCCCCCCAGCACGATGAAAAAGTAAAACCCCAGCCCGGTCAGCGTTCCCGCAATCGCCGATGTCGCGACGCTCCCCAAAAAGGGCAAGTCTCGTGCGGCAGCCCAGACGGATGTGGCCACCCCGCTTGCCCAGATTGTGGCAGCAATCGGGATCGCGCATCCACCCAGCCGCCGATGCAGCGGGCTTCGCCCGCACACAACCAAGCTCGTTTGGGCAATGAACAGCAAAACCCAGCCCAGTGCCGCCGCACCGTGCAAATGCACATACCAGGGCGCCGAAAATGTGCCCCGCGCCATGGGAAGGCCATAGGTTACGCCAAACCCGCACAGGACGATGAGGAGGCCGATTATCCCGAAGCCGAGATAAAAGCTCTTTCCCCGGTCTGCAGCCCAGCGCTTTTCCACTTCGCCCCCTGCCCCTCGATACCAATTTGCCCGGCGCAGGCAAGACACATGGATTGACCCGCCTACCCCGCCCCAGCCGTCCCCTTCGAAGGGGCGTCCGCCTCGCGCGCCAGCGTGCTCACCACGCCCCGGGCGATCAGCGCCTGTCCGCCGAAATAGAGCGGCCAGACCAGCCACAACGTCACATCCTTTGACAGCGTGCCGCCTTCGCTCGCAAAGATGAACAGATCGCTCGCGAGGAACAGCATCGCGCCGATCCCGGTGCGGTATCGCGGGAAACGGCTGGTCCAGGCCGCCGCCGCCATCGCCGCGACGATCGCGGTATAACCGATCGCCGCCATCGCCAGATCGGGCGCTGCGCCGCGCGACAAGGCCCACACGATGATCAGCGCCAGCGGCACGGTCAGCCAGCCCAGCGCGCGCTGCGATGCCGACAGGCGGGCGCGCCGATGGCGCAGATAGAGGATGATCGCCACCGCATGACCGACAGCAAAGGCCGCCGCACCCTGCAACATGCCGACGGCGTCGAGCAGCCAGTCGCCCAGCGCCCCGCACGCCATCACTGCCGCGATCATCCGCCCATCGAGAGTGCGCGCGTTGACCACCGCCCATGCCGCGAGCAGCGCAACCCCCGACGCTTTCCACATGTGAACCGCCGCGCCGTCCCAGCGCAGCACCACCGCGAAGAAATAGCTTGTCCCTCCAGCCAGCGCCGCCAGGCATAACCAGTGCGCCCGCTCCCATTCCCTTCTCGCCGCCATCAACCTCCGCCCCTTTGCATCTTCGCCCCAACCGGACTAGTGCGCAGCCCACCCCAAGCAAGTCAACGGACACGGTAAATGCGTTACGATATTCATATCATCGGCGGCGGCCTGGCAGGGTCCGAAGCGGCGTGGCAGCTTGCCGAAGCGGGTTTTCGCGTCCGCCTGTCCGAAATGCGCGGAGGCGGCGACATGACCCCGGCGCATCAGGGCGACACGCTCGCCGAGATGGTTTGCTCGAACAGTTTTCGCAGCGACGATGGCGACAGCAATGCCGTCGGCCTGCTCCACCGCGAAATGCGCGCGCTTGGCTCGATCATCATGCGCGAGGCCGATGCGACCAAGGTGCCCGCGGGTTCGGCGCTCGCGGTCGACCGCGACCTCTTTTCGGGCGGAGTGACGAAGGCGCTGTCGGACCATCCGAACGTCATCATCGTGCGCGAACGTATCGACACGCTGCCGGCCGAAGGACTCACCATCGTCGCGACCGGCCCGCTCACCGCCGCCAGCCTTGCGGAAAACATTGGCGCCGCGACGGGCAAGGATGCGCTCGCCTTTTTCGACGCGATCGCGCCGATCGTCTATCGCGACAGCATCGACATGGACATCGCGTGGATGGCTAGCCGCTGGGACAAGGTCGGTCCGATCGGCGACGGCAAGGATTATATCAACTGCCCGATGGACAAGGAGCAATATCACGCCTTTGTCCAGGGGCTGATCGACGGCGAAAAGACCGATTTCAAGGAGTGGGAAAAGGACACGCCCTATTTCGAGGGCTGCATGCCGATCGAGGTGATGGCCGAACGCGGGGTCGAAACGCTGCGCTTCGGCCCGATGAAGGGCGTCGGGCTCGACAATCCGCGGACCGGGCGCTGGCCCTATGCGGTCGTCCAGCTGCGCCAGGACAATGCGCTCGGCACGCTCTGGAACATGGTAGGTTTCCAGACCAAGCTGAAGCATGGCGCGCAGGTCGAGCTGTTCCGCACCATTCCGGGGCTCGAGAAGGCCGAGTTCGCGCGGCTCGGCGGGCTGCATCGCAACAGCTTCATCCGCTCGCCCGAACTGCTCGACAGCCAGCTTCGTTTGAAATCGGCGCCGCATATCCGCTTCGCTGGACAGATCACCGGCTGCGAAGGCTATGTCGAAAGCGCCGCGATCGGCCTGGTCGCCGCGCGCTTCGCCGCCGCCGAACTCGCGGGCCGCACCCTGCCGCCGCCGCCGCCCGAAACCGCGCTGGGGGCACTGCTCGGCCATATCACCGGCGGCGCCGATGCGTCATCCTATCAGCCGATGAACGTCAATTTCGGGCTGTTCCCGCCGCTCGCCGACGAGGTGCGCAAGAAGGACCGCAAGCTGGGCTATACTCAGCGCGCGGGCAAGGCGCTCGCCGAGTGGATGAAGATGGCCGAGGGTATTGCTGCCTAAAACCCGCTCGGCTGGGGTTATGATGTCAAAACGGCAGTTTTGGAGTGGCGAGCGGACTTCTTCAATTCCGTCATCCCGGCGAACGCCGGGATCTCGCCGGTGCAGCAAACCGACAGGGTGAGATCCCGGCCTTCGCCGGGATGACAAAGGAGGAGATGTCGTATTCCGGTCGCTTCCCGCCCTGCCCATCTTCCCGTTCGTGTCGAGCGAAGTCGAGACACCCATCGACCTTGCGCCTCTCCCCATGGGCATCTCGACTTCGCTCGATGCGAACGGGTATTGCAAGTCACACGGCGGCCACGCATCGTTCCCGACACGCCGCCGCCGTTACTCCCTCAGCAGCTACACTTCGGCTTCGCCGTCCGCTTCGGCGCGGTCGTCGCAAATTCAGCGCGCGTCAGATCGCCCGATTTGTCGGCATCGGCCCCCGCAAAGCGCTCGCCCGTCGCGGCCGCCCATTCCTCGAAGGTCAGCAGATTATTGCCGTCCTTGTCGAGTTTGCGGAACGCCGCGCTGCGCGTCGCCATCATCTCGATGCGGCTGATCCGTTCGTTGCGATCGCGGTCGTAACGGTTGAAGCGCCGTTCCTCGCGCGAGGCCTCTTTTGCGGCGGGCAGGTCGGGCGGCGGAGGCCCGTGCCTGGGCGCATTCGCTCCGGCAACCGGGATGGCGGGCAGCGCGGGTGGCGGATCGGGCAGCACCCTATCCTCGGCAAGCTGGCTGTGCCCCTGCCACAAAAAGACTCCGCCGGTCAGCAGCAGCGCACTCGCCATGCCGCCGATCAGAAACCGCGAAACCGCCATCCGCCCCTCCGCTCCGACCGGCGGAACAGCTATCATGGGCCGCGCCGCGGCGCCACGCGATGCGACCATATTGGCGACAAATTTCGGAAGCGAGCGCTTTTTAATCGCTAAATCTGTTAAAAATCGCCCGACAAATTGCTATATCCGATCAATGCAAAATTATCTCCCTTCACTGAAACAGATGCAATATCTCGTCGCGCTGCACGAGCACGGCCATTTCGGGCGCGCAGCCGACGCCTGCAACGTCACCCAGTCCACCCTCTCCGCCGGTATCCGCGAGCTGGAGACGCTGCTCGGCCAAACGCTCGTCGAGCGCACGCGCCGCGTCGTGCGCTTCACCGCGCTCGGCAACAAGATCGTCGACAAGGCGCACCGCGTGCTGCGCGAGGCCGAGGAGCTCGCCGACATGGCGGCGGCGGCGGCGGCGCCGCTCGTCGGCGAACTGCGCATGAGCGTCATCCCGACGATCGCGCCCTTCCTCCTTCCCGGCCTGCTTCCGCGGCTGCGCAAGGAGCGTCCCTCGCTCAAGCTTTTCCTGCGCGAAGAGCCGAGCGCGCAGGCGTGCGAGTCGCTCCACCACGGCACCGTCGACTGCGTGCTGCTCGCGCTTCCTTATGCGTGCGGCGATGTCGAGGCGGAGAATCTGTTCGACGATGCGCTGTTCGTCGCCTTCCCCGGCGACCAGTCCGAAAACCTCCCGGCAACAGTCAGCGCCGATCAGATCGATCCGGCGCAGATGCTGATGCTCGAGGATGGCCATTGCCTGAAGGATCACGCGCTCGCGGCGTGCAACCGGCCCGAACTGCGTGCCGGCGCGCGGATGATGGGCACGTCGCTCCACACGCTCGTCCAGATGGTCGACAATGGACTTGGCATTACCATGCTGCCGCAGATGGCGATCGAGGCCGGCATTCTCGACCACACCGACATCGATACGCGCCCGCTCGATTCGGAGCACGACTGGCGCACGATCGCGCTCGTGTGGCGCAAAGGCAGCCCGCGCGCCGAAGAGTTCCGCATGTTGGCCGACATTTTTCGGCAGCATAGGGCGGGATGACGCCGGGAATGCCGATTGACTAGGCCGTCAACGCAGCATCGCGCAGCCCGCGCCAGACGCGCAGCGCCTGCCGGTTTTCGGCGATGTCGTGGACACGCAGCAATTGCGCGCCTTGCCCCGCAGCCTGATAGTGCAGCGCCACCGTACCGCCGAGCCGCTGATCCGCCGCCGCTTCGTTATCGAGCGCCCCGATCATCCGCTTGCGGCTCGCGCCGAACAGGATCGGGCAACCGAGCGTGTGGAGCAGCGCCAGCCCGTTCACCAGCGCCAGATTGTCGCCGACGCCCTTGCCGAAGCCGATCCCCGGATCGACGATGATCTTTGCGCGGTCGATCCCCGCCACCTCGCACGCCGCGACGCGCTCCGCGAGCATGTCGTAAACGTCGAGCAGGACGTGCGCATAGCTGCCGCCCTCGTGGGGGTCGCTTTTGGCCGAGGGCGCGTGCATCAGTACGACCGGACAGCCTGCGCGAACGACGACCTCCATCGCGCGGTCGTCGTAACGCAGCGCCGAAATATCGTTGACGATCCGGGCCCCCGCGGCAAGCGCAGCCTCCATCACCGCCGCCTTGCGCGTGTCGATCGACACCGCGACGCCGCCCTTTGCCAGCGCCGATACGACGCTTTCGACGCGTTGAATCTCGTCGCCCTCCCACAGCAGGGGTGCGCCGGGCCGCGTCGATTCACCGCCCACGTCGATAATCGCCGCCCCGGCACTGGCCAGGGCAAAGCCCGCATCTATCGCCGCCGCGGCATCGACATGCTTGCCGCCGTCCGAAAAACTGTCGGGCGTGACGTTCAAAATACCCATTAGCTGCGGCTCGCCCAGCCGGATCGTCCGTTCGCCGAGATGGAACGCCCCGCGCGGACGCGCGATCCCCGCGCGCTGCGCCGTAGCCGCTTCGCCCAGCCGATCCGGCATCGCCGCGATCCACGCGTCGAGGTCGGGCACCGGCACGATCGCCGATTGGACCCTATCGCCCTCGCGCACGCTGACATGCCACGCCGCGAACCAGACCATCGTGTCGGCGATCCGCAGGCAGACGTCGTCCAGCTCGTGCGGGCGGTCGACGAAAGAGGTCGGACGGAGATAGACTTGCGCGGTCGAGGAGGCGCTCCCGAGGTCGGGTTTGGTTAGCGGTTGAAACATCGTTTACCCTTCTCGTCGTCCCCGCGAAGGCGGAGGCCGCTGGCAATCTTGCACGATCCCGATAGCGGTCTCCGCCTTCGCGGAGACGACGATTCATTCGCGCATGTTACGCCTCGTTCGCCAGCAACCAATCCTGGCGCACCGCGTCGATCACGCGCAATTCCTCGCCATTGTCGACGTGCCAGAAGGTCCAGCCGTTGCAGCTCGGCGCGCCTTGCACCCCCGCGCCGACCTTGTGGATCGACCCGGGCGCCTGTCCCTCGCAATCGAGGCTGCCGTCGACGCGTACCTTTGCCTTCCAGCGGCGCTTGGCGTCGGTGAGCACCGTTCCCGGCGCAATCATCCCGCATTCGACGAGCGTGCCGAAGGCCACGCGCGTTGCGGCCTTGGGCGCCATCATCGTCTTGACCGCGCTTTCGTCGAGCGGCAGCGCCATCTCGATACGCTCTTTCGCCGCAGCGATATAATCATCCTCGCGCTCGATACCGATATAATGGCGCCCCAGCCGCTTCGCGACCGCGCCCGTCGTGCCGGTGCCGAAAAAGGGATCGAGGATCACATCGCCGGGGTTCGAACAGGCCAGCAGAATGCGATAGAGCAAAGCCTCGGGCTTCTGCGTCGGGTGGACCTTGTGCCCGCCCTTTTTGAGCCGCTCCTGCCCGCCGCAGATCGGGATCAGCCAGTCGGAGCGCATCTGAAGCTCGTCGTTGAGCGTCTTCATCGCGCGATAGTTGAAGGTGTAGCGCGCCTTTTCCCCCATCGACGCCCAGATCAAAGTCTCATGCGCGTTGGTGAAGCGCGTTCCCTTGAAATTGGGCATCGGGTTCGCTTTCCGCCACACAATGTCGTTGAGGATCCAATAGCCATTGTCCTGGAGCGCGGTGCCCACACGGAAGATATTGTGATAGCTGCCGATCACCCAGATGCTGCCGCCCGGTTTCAGGATGCGCTTTGCTTCCTTCAGCCACGCGTGGGTGAAACGGTCATAGGTGGCAAGGCTGTCGAACTTGTCCCAGTCATCGTCGACCGCATCGACCTGGCTCCCGTCGGGACGCAACAGATCGCCGCCAAGCTGGAGATTATAGGGCGGATCGGCAAAAATCATGTCGACCGAAGCCGCGGGCAGGCTCTGCATCATCTCGACGCAATCGCCCTGCAAAATGCTGTCGAGCGGCAGGCCCGCGGGGGCGATTGCCGGCGCCCGCTGCTTCGTTGCCGGCGCCTTCACCCGTTCCATCACACCCATGCGTCACCCCGTTGCTCGATCCAAAGAAGCCCCTGATGAGTCCGGCGGAGTCCGCCGTCAAGCCAAGGATTCTAGGGATTTCGGGTGTCACAATAGTTAACGCGATGGGAACGAAACGAGTCCTCCACGACATATGGAGTCTGGCGCGACTCGGAGACTCAACCACTGGTGGTGTGGCGATGAGGACTCAGTGAAGAAAAAAATCAGAAAAACCTTCTCCCCTTGCGGAAGAAGGAGTGTTGTCAGTCAAATCCCCGGATCGACCCCCGTTAGATCGACCGACCGCTCCCACAGCTCGCGCGCCAGTTTCGGATCGCGCGCCGCACGGCTCGCGCGTGCGGGTCCGGATCGCCCCGATACCTCGCCGAGCCCCTGCGGCCCCAGATAGTCGCCCCCCTGCACATGGGCGCCCGTAGCCGCTTGCAGCGTCGGCCAGGCGCCTTGTGCCGCGCTGTTGAAAAAGGGCGTGGCGAGCGGCGTCATCGCACGCAGCGGCCACGGCAGATGGCGCTGCAATTCGGTGAGCGCGACGCCGGGATGGCATCCGATCGCCTGCGTCGCGCGGCCCGCCGCGCCGAGCCGCCGGTCGAGCTCGAACATATGGAGGAGGTTCGCCAGTTTGCTCATCTGATAGCGCGCCCAATTATGATAGCTGCGCGACGCCGACAGGTCGCTGTAATCCATCTCGCCGCTCTTGTGCGCGATGCTGCCGGTTATCACGATACGATCGTCGACATGGCCGTGCACCAGCCCGGTAAAAGCGAATGTGCCGAGATGATTGACGCCGAATTGCAGCTCATAGCCCTGCTTCGTCAGCATCCGCGGCGGAACCATAACTCCCGCATTGTTGACGAGCACATCGATCCGCGGTCCTGCACGGACCGCCGCGGCCGCCTCCTTCACTTGGTCGAGATCGGCAAGGTCGAGGGGCTGGAACGACAATCGAGCGTCGGGCACATCGGTACAGATGCGGTCCATCGCCGCCCCGGCTTTCGCCGCGTCGCGGCAAGCCACGATCACATGCGCCCCGCGCGCCGCGAGGATTTTCGACACCTCGAAACCGAGCCCCGCATTGGCGCCCGTAACAAGGAAGGTGCGGCCGTTCTGGGCCGACACGTCGTCGGCCATAAATCCGCTACTCATGCCTTTCCCCTCTCAGGCTTGCGGGCGGTCAGACCAGTTGTAATTGCGCAACGGGTGCAAAACTGGTCCGGTGGAACGGCGTGGGTCCATGCTGGCGCAGCGCCGCAAGATGCTGCGCCGTACCATAGCCCATGTTGCTCTCCCACCCAAAAGCCGGGAAATCGCGCGCTGCGGCGATCATCAGACGGTCGCGATGCTGCTTGGCAAGGATGCTCGCGGCCGAAATGCACGGATGCAGCGCATCGCCGCCGACGATCGCACGCGCGCGGTAACGCCAGCGCGGCAGCCGGTTGCCGTCGACCAGCACCTCGCCCGGCTCGAAGCCCAGCCCCTCGACCGCGCGGGTCATCGCCAGAAAGGTCGCCTGCAATATGTTAACACTGTCAATTTCGGCGACGCTAGCCTCGCCGAGCGACCAGCGGCAGCGCGCCTTGATCTCGATTTCGAGTGCGCCGCGCCGCTTCGCACTGAGTTTCTTGCTGTCGTCGAGCCCCGCGATGCCGCCCTCGCACAGCAGCACCGCCGCGGCGACTACCGGCCCCGCCAGCGGCCCGCGCCCGGCCTCGTCGACCCCGACGATCAGATCCGCCACGGCGGAAACCTGCGATATTCGCCTGCTTGATACAGGCACAAAGGGTTTCCCGCCGGATCGGTCAGCCGCGCCTCGCGCCAGCCCCATTGCTCATCCCTCGGCATCTGGTCGAACCGCACCCCGCGCCGCGCAAGATAGGCCACCCAGGCGTCGAGTGCGCCGCTTTCCAGATAGGTGGTCGCACCGCCCGCAGCCGCGCCATCTACATGGATCGAGAGGGTCATGCCGTTCGCGGCCTCGAACCGCGCATAACCATTGTCGGGGCTATCGACGATCTGCCTGAGGCCCATTTGCTTGTAAAAGGCGACCGATACCGCATAGTCGTCGGCGGACAAGGTGATCTGGTTGAGCGCGGGGCCGGTAAACAGCCCGTCGTTGCGCACATATTGCTGCCCCATCGGTCCGTGGCCGCGCCCCAGCCCCGGCGCGTCGAGCAGCGACAGCCGCACGAAATCGCGCGCGCGCGCGATTGCGGGCTCGAGCGGCATCCCCTGCGCCAGCCCGCACGCGATCGCGCTGGCGAGCGTACAGCCGGTGCCGTGACTGTGCACCGTGTCGATCCGCGGCGCATCCCAGCGCGCAACCTCGCCTTCGCCGGGTTCGAGCAGGCGGTCGGTCACAACCTCTCCCTCGCCATGTCCGCCCTTCACCAGCAGCGAACAGCCGTGCGCGAGCACCGCGTCGGTGCCGCCCAAAGCATCGAGTTCGGGGATATTGGGCGTCGCCACCATCGCGCGGCGCAGCAGCGCGCGGAACGCCTCGATCGTCGCCGCATCGGCGAGCACCGATCCGCTGGTGGCGACCATCACCGGGTCGAACACCAGCGCGGCGTCGGCAAGGTCGGGCCGCGACAATCGCTCGGCGACCGCCGCGGCGGTTTCGGCGCTGCCGATCATACCAATCTTGACAGTGTCAACACCAATGTCCCCGGCGACGCTGTCGATCTGTTCCAGCACCATGTCGGCGGGAATCGCGTGGACGCGCTGCACGCCCAGCGTATTCTGCGCGGTGATCGCGGTGATCGCGGTCATCGCGTGGCCGCCAAGCATGGTCACTGCCTTGATGTCGGCCTGAATCCCCGCTCCGCCGCCACTATCAGATCCGGCGATAATCAGGACGCGCGCTGTGGTGGGCACCTAGGCTCTAGCTCCCGGATGCCGCCGTTCGGTCGAGGCCGGAAATTTCGCCAGCGCCGCCCCTTCGCGCAGCGGCCGGTCGAGCAGGTCGCCGCCGCAATTGGGGCAACGTTCGTCGAGCTTGTCGGCGCAGTTCGCGCAAAAGGTGCACTCGAACGAGCAGATGAAGGCGCCGTGAATATCGGCGGGTAGGTCGCGTCCACAGCGTTCGCAATCGGGTCGCATTTCAAGCATATCGTGTCTCTTTCAGTCAGGAAAATTGGTCAGACGGCCGCGCGCACGGCGTCACAGATCATGTCAACGACGCGCTCGACCTCGCCCGCATCGTCGCCTTCGGCCATCACACGGATCAACGGTTCGGTGCCCGACGGGCGGATCACCAGCCGCCCGCGGCCGTTCAGCGCCGCCTCGCCTTCGGCAATCGCGGCCATCACCTGCTGGTCCTCAAGCGGCTTCCCGCCGGCGAAACGAACATTTTTCAAAAGCTGCGGAACCGGATCGAACTGGTGCAGCAATTCGCTTGCGGGTCGTTCGGTAACGACCAGCTCGGCGAGCAGGTGCAGCGCCGCCAGCGTGCCGTCGCCGGTCGTCGCATGATCCAGCAGGATCATGTGCCCCGACTGCTCGCCGCCGACATTGAAGCCGCCTTCTTTCATCCGCTCCAGCACATAGCGATCGCCGACCTTGGCGCGTTCGAGCCGCAAGCCCTGCGCCTCCAGAAAGCGCTCCAGCCCCAGGTTCGACATCACCGTCGCGACCACGCCGCCGCCCTTCAGCAGCCCCTGCCGCGCCCAGCTCGCGCCGATCAGCGCCATGATCTGATCGCCGTCGATCACCCGCCCCTTTTCGTCGACAACGATCAGCCGGTCGGCATCGCCGTCGAGCGCGATCCCGATGTCGGCGCCGCTCGCCACGACGGTCTCCTGAAGGAGCGCGGGTGCGGTTGAACCGCATTTGTCGTTGATGTTGGTCCCGTTGGGTGTCACCCCGATCGCCACCACATCGGCGCCAAGTTCCCAGAATACCGTCGGCGCACTGTTATAGGCGGCGCCGTTCGCGCAATCGAGGACGATACGCAGCCCGTCGAGCCGCACCGTTTCGGGCAGGCTCTGTTTGACGGCATGGATATAGCGGCCGCGCGCATCCTCGATCCGCTTGGCGCGGCCGATATACCCCGGATCGGCGAGCCGCGGCTCCTCGACCAGCAGCCGCTCGATCGCCGCTTCGTCGGCATCGGACAGCTTGTATCCGTCGGGGCCGAACAGCTTGATCCCGTTATCCTGATAGGGGTTGTGGCTCGCCGAAATCATCACCCCCAGATCGGCGCGCATCGACCGCGTCAGCATCGCGATCGCGGGGGTCGGCATCGGACCGACCTGTACCACGTCCATGCCGACGCTGGTAAAGCCCGCAACGAGCGCATTTTCCAGCATATATCCCGACAGGCGCGTGTCCTTGCCGATCACGACGCGATGCTTGTGATCGCCGCGCAGGAAATGCGCGCCCGCCGCCATGCCGACGCGCATCGCGACTTCGGCGGTCATCGGGGCCTTGTTGGTCAGCCCGCGAATCCCGTCGGTTCCGAAAAATTTGCGCATCTCACCTCTGCTAACCGGAGCGAAGCCCGGCAAAAGACCGGATCCGGCGCCTGTGGCCGATCCCCGCGGAGCCTTGCCCGCCCAAAAACCGGTTCCCGTTTGTTACGGGAGATGCTCTAAGTCACCCGAATTTGCTTGGCAAGCAGGCCAGAAACGCGCCGGGGAGAATTTGCTTGAAATCCGCTTGGTTCATTCTTGCCGCGCTCGTCGCCGGTATGCTTCTGGGAATGGCGGTCGAACTCGCATCGCCCGCCGCCGCGGCCGCGTCGCTGCCGTGGATCGAACCCGTCGGCTTGCTCTGGCTCAACGCGCTCAAGATGACGATCGTACCGCTTGTGGTCGCGCTGCTGATCACCGGGATCACCGCGACCGCCGACGCCGCACGCGCGGGCAGGCTGGCCTTCCGCGCGGTGATGATCTTCCTGGGCGCGATCACGCTGTCGGGGACGATGTCGCTGCTGATGACGCCGCTGCTGCTCCGCCTCTTCCCGCTCTCCACCGCCGCCGCCGAGGCGCTGCGGCGCGGGCTCGGCGGTACGGCCGAAGCGGGGCCGTCACCGACCTTTGGCGATTTCCTGCTGTCGCTCGTTCCGACCAACCCCATCGCCGCCGCCGCCGAAACCGCGATCCTGCCGCTGATCGTCTTCACCACCATCTTTGCCTTTGCGATCACCCGGCTCGATGCGCCGCAGCGCGCGACGCTGTCGGGGCTGTTCAAGGCGCTCGGCGATGCCATGCTGATCGTCATCGGCTGGGTGCTCGCACTCGCGCCGATCGGGGTGTTTGCGCTCGGTTATGCGCTCGCGGTCAAGGCCGGGGTCGCGGCGTTCGGCGGGCTCGTCCATTATGTGCTGATCCTGATGGGCATCGGCGTCTGCTGCCTCATCCTCGGCCTCCTGCTCACCTGGTTCGTCGTCGGCGTCGCGCCGCCGCGTTTCCTGCGCGCGATGGTGCCGACGCTGGCGGTGGCGATCAGCACGCAAAGCTCGCTCGCCAGCCTGCCCGCGATGCTGAAATCATCGGAAGAGCTGGGCGTCGATGCCAAAAAGGCCGACGTCGTGCTGCCGCTCGCGGTCGCGCTGTTCCGCTTTACCAGCCCGGCGATGAACCTCGCCGTCGTCGTCTATGTCGCGTGGCTCTTTGGTATCGAGCTGACGCCGTGGGAGATGGCGGTCGGCCTGGCGGTTGCGCTCGCCGCCGCGCTGTCGTCGGTCAGCCTGCCGGGGTCGATCAGCTTCGTCACCTCGATCGCGCCGATTGCGGTGTCGATGGGCGTCCCCGTCGCGCCGCTGGGGCTGCTCGTCGCGGTCGAGACCTTCCCCGACATCTTTCGCACGCTCGGCAATGTCGTCGCCGATGTAGCCGCGACCAAATATGCCGCCGACGGGGTCGAAAACGAAGTTGCAGGAGAAACGCCATGAAATATCGCAAGCTCGGCCAAGGCCTTGACGTATCGGCGATCGGCATCGGCTGCATGCCGATGATCAAGGGCGGCAATATCCTTTATGGCGCGGCCGCCGACCTGGATGAATCGACGCGCACGATCCATCGCGCCATCGACCTTGGCGTCACCTTTTTCGACACCGCGCAAATCTATGGCCCGTTCAGCAACGAGGAACTGTTGGGCGAAGCGATCCGCGGCAGGCGCGACGGCCTCGTCATCGCGACCAAATTCGGCTTCCGCTTCGAAGGCAAACAGATCACCGGGGTCGACGGATCCCCCGAAAATGCGCGCAAAAGCTGCGAAGGATCGCTCCAGCGGCTCGGTATTGACACGATCGACCTCTTCTATCAGCACCGCGTCGATCCCAATGTCCCGATCGAGGAAACGGTCGGCGGGATGATGGAGCTGGTCAAGGAAGGCAAGGTCCGCCACATCGCGCTGTCGGAAGCCGGGCCCGAAACGCTGCGTCGCGCCGCGAAGGCCGCGCCGATCACGGCGCTGCAAAGCGAATATTCGATATGGGAACGCGATGTGGAGGACGAAATCCTGCCCGTCTGCCGCGAATTCGGCATCGGCTTCGTTCCCTATTCGCCGCTCGGCCGCGGCTTTCTTGCCGGCGCGATACGCAGCCGCGACGAATTGCCCGAAACCGACTGGCGCCGTGGCGACCCGCGCTATTCGGACGAAAACCTTCCCGCCAACCTCGCGATCGTCGACGCCATCGGCACGGTGGCGGACAGGCATGGCGTATCGAAAGCGCAGGTTGCGCTCGCATGGCTTCTTGCGCAGGGCGACGACATCGTCCCCATCCCCGGCACCAAGCGCCGCGCGACCATGGAGGATAGTATAGGCGCCGCGGACGTTACGCTGCGTACAGAAGATCTGGCGGCAATCGCGGCCGCAGCTCCGAAAGGTGCCACCAGCGGTCCCCGCTACGGCGAACAGGGTATGCGGATGGTGCGGTTGTAAGGCTTCGGCCGATAACAATCAGAAGCGGGACAGGTCGGCGTCTCTACGCCCGCTCCCTCGCGTCCCCCCGCGCACTCAACGCATCGACCTTTTCCGTCAAGGCATCGATCTTGTGGTGCAGCCGCATGATCTCCAGCTCGGCGCGCAGATTGATTTCATAATCGACGCTTGCGGTCAGCCGGTCTTTCGCGGCCTGGCGGTTCTGGCTCATCATGATGATCGGCGCCTGCACGGCCGCCAGCGTCGAAAGCATCAGGTTGAGGAAGATGAAGGGATAGGGGTCGAACGCCAGGCCGAAGTGCTGGAGCACTTCCGAATTGAGCAGCATCCAGCCGAGCAATACCAGCGAAAAAACAATGATGAAGCCCCACGAACCGCCGACGGCAGCGACCCTGTCGGCCAGCCGGTCCCCACGGCTCGCCTGCGCGTCCTCGATATCGGCGGCGTCGCGGCTGCTCGGCGCCCGCGCGGCTATCGCCTCGACCACCCGCCGCTCTTCCGCATCGAGCTGGTCGAAGGTGCGTCCCAGCAACCGCAACGACAGATCGTGGAGATGCGTGACCGCGTTCATCCGGTTCCTAACCGATCCAGCGCCAGATGCCGGCGACCATATAGCCGAGCGCACCATGCGCCCAGGTCGCCGCAATCCAAAGCCCTATTCCGCCCAGCAGCGCATATGGCCGCGGGATCGCATCGGCCCAGCGCGCCTGGCCCGAAAGCTGCCGCGCATAGGGAAGGAAGCTTGTCCGCGCCGCCCAGCCGCGCCACGCTTCGCCCATCAGCCGCGCCTTTTTGACATCCTGCCCCGCCGATCCCACGAGCGCGAGGACGGCGATGGTAGCCGACAGGACGATCTGGCCCGGCGTCGGCACCACCATGACATGCGCAAGCGCCCATAGCGCAAAGCCCCACATCATCGGATGGCGCGTGATTGCGAACACGCCGCGCGGCATCGCGGCGGCATCGCGTGCCGCGTGCGGCGCGGGCAGTGCCGGATTGCCCACCAGCGATCCCACGAAAAGCACGCTCGCGACCAGCACGATCAGCGAAGCGAGCGCCCAAAGCCCGTCGCCCACCGCCCACAGCGGCGGCTCGGGCGGCATCCCGCGCCACGCCTGAACCACCAGGATGAACGTCGCGATCGCGACGATCGAATAGACGATCTGGAACCCGCGCGCGCCCAACCGGCCGGCAAGGCCCGCGCGCAGCGGATGCGACAGCAGAAGATGGGTGCCGACGAACAGAACGCAGGTCGTAATCAACAGCGACATCGGTTGCATGGCGCACACCCTTGCTAGTCAAATACCCCCTCGCATCCCCGCCCGATACGCCATCAGACGAGTCGCGATGTTTGCAGTGACAACATCATGGACAGCAAAGATAACATCGTCAACATTTGATCGTTCGATCCGATCGGTCTATTACAATCGGCACCTGTCATACCGGTACAATCGGCACCTGTCATACCCGCGAAGGCCGGGATGACGAAATGGATCGCGTCCTACCTGTCATACGCCTTCGGCAGGGCGCCTTCCTGCGGCGTTGCATAACGCTCGCGCAGGCGATCCTGCCGCGTCGTCAGCGACTGCGCCTTGCCGTCGATCCAGATCGCGGCCGGGCGGCTCCCGAGTTCGAGCGGATCATTGTCCCAGATCACGACGTCGCCAGCGCGGCCGGGACGCAGCGATCCGATGCTGCCATCCATGCCGACCGCACGCGCGGGCGCGCTGCTGATCGAGGCGAACGCCTGGTCCCACGTCAAGCCGCTCGCGCCCGGCAGGCGCGCAAGGCCCACCAGATTGCCCGCATATTGCGTCGCATAGCCCATCTTGTGCGCGTCATCGTCGTCGAACACCCCGACCGACACATCGACGCCCGCAGCCTTCAGCCGCCCCGCGTTCGATTGCGTCGCCGCGAGCCGTTCGAAACTGTCGGGCAGGTCGCTCAGCGGCGACAGGATCACCGGCACCTTGGCCGCGGCGATCTCCCGCGCGACGAGCCAGCCGTCGGTGACGCCGACGAGCACCAGCTTCAACGCCGGAAAGTCGCCCTTCAGCTTCAGCACATTGACGATGTCGGCCGCGCGGTCGACGCGGACGAAGAGCGGTGTCGTACCGTCGATCACGCGCACCAGCGCCTCGGCGTCGGCGCGCTGGAGCATCGCGTCATTGCCCCATTCGGCAAGCGCCGCGGGGTTGCGGGCATAGCTGCGCGCGGCAAGCAACTGTTCGCGGAACAGAAGGAAAGTCGCCGCGCGGCTTCCGCCCGCCTTGCTCGCCCCCGCCTCGCCGAACGCGACGAACTGCAACGCGCGCGCTTTTGTCACCATGTCCATGTCGTCGGCCAGGTCGACCACCGCGCCCTGCCCGGCGAACAAATTGCTGCTCGTCGACGGCGCGACGATCGCACGCGTCACGCCCGACGCGCGATTGACCGCGACGGGCGATCCCATCGGGTTCAACGCCGGCGCAATGTCGAGCCCCGCCGAAAAGCGCGAGCGCGCCGCCGACCGGTCGTTCGATCCGCTCACCGCGTCCACCTCGGTCAATCCGACGCGGCTGAACGCCGCGACGATGCCTGGCGTGACATAGCGGCCCTCGGCATCGACGCGCTCGACGCCGGCGGGCACCGCGACCCCTGCCCCCGCCGCAACGACCTTGCCGCCGCGCACGACGACGGTGCCGCCTTCGATCGGCGCGCTGCCGTCGCCGATGACGAGTTTCGCATTGGTGATGGCGATGTCCTGCGCCGCCGCGGGAAGCGCGATCATCGCTGCTGCCGAAAGGAGGAGCGCGCGCATCATTTCACATCTCCTTCGCCCGGCTGGCCCAGTTCGAAATCGCTCACCGGGCGCCGCCGCGGGTCCATCGCGTCGAACATCAGGGCGCCGTCGATCCACACTTTCTCGGGCCGCGTATAAGCGCTGAACGGATTGCCGTTCCACAGCACGACATCGGCCATCTTTCCGGCCTTCAAGCTTCCCGTCTGATCGGCGATCCCCAGCGCTTTTGCCGGATTGTACGACAGCCAGGTCCATGCCACCGCATCGCTGACGTCGATCCCCATGCGGCGTCCGGCGGCGCGCGCCTTCGCCGCTTCCTGATTGAGCCGCTGAATCTGGTTCGCATCGTCCGAGTGGACGATCGCGCAAGCCCCGGCGTGGTGGACCAGCGGAACATTCTCGTTCACGCTGTCATAGGCCTCCATCTTGAACCCCCACCAGTCGGCCCACATCGCCGAACAAATGCCCTCTTTCGCGAGCATGTCGGCGATCTTGTAGCTCTCGACCGCGTGGTGAAAGGTGGACACCTTGTAACCAAATTCCTTCGACATATCGATGACAAGCGCCATTTCGTCGGCGCGGTAGCAATGGTTGTGGATCAGGATTTCGCCCGTCAACACCCCGGCGAGCGTTTCCATCGCGAGGTCGCGGTCGACCGCCTTGCCGTCGTCCATCTTCTTTTTATAGGCCGCCGCCTTCGCCCAGGTCTGGCGATTGACCGCGAAATTGCCCATGCGCGTCGAGGGCATCCGTCCCTTGCCGCCATAAACGCGCTTCGGATTCTCGCCGCACGCCATTTTAAGGCCATAGGGCGCGCCGGGGAATTTCATCCCCTGCACCGTGCGCGACGGCACATTTTTGAGCGTGATCGAGCGTCCCCCCATCAGGTTCGCGCTGCCGGGCAGAATCTGGAGCGCCGTCACGCCGCCATTTGCCAGCGCGCGGCTGAATCCCGGATCCTGCGGCCAGACGCTGTGTTCGGACCAGACCTCGGGGGTCGTCGGCGACGTCGCCTCATTGCCGTCGTCGTGCGCATCGACGCTGGGCGAGGGATAGTCGCCCAGGTGGCTGTGAATATCGATGATGCCGGGCGTCAGATATTTGCCGCTGCCGTCGATCACATCGTAACCCGCCGGGATCGCGGTGTCGGCGCCGCCCACGGCCTCGACCTTGCCATCCGCGAACAGCACGACGCCATCGTCGATGCGCGTGCCCTCGCCGTCAAAGATCGTCACGCCCCGCACCGCCGTCGGCCGGCCGGGATAGGGCTTGTACGTCGACGGATAAGGATTCTTGTCGAATTTCGCCGGCCTGTCGGCGCTGGCCGCGGGCTTGCTTCCTGCCGACGCAGTTTCCTTGCCGGTCGCCGCACAGCCGACAAGCGCCAGCGACACCGCAGCCAGCAGGCTGCCCTTCACACCATGGATCATCGATTACGCCCCTTTGGGTTCGGGATGAACGCCGCCTGCCTGCGGCTCGGCCTCTCCGACACCCGCCAGGCCGTCGTCGCGGTCGCGCAGCGTGTCGAGGTGCATCCAGCGCTTGACGATCGGACTGACGAGCAACACCGCCACCGCCGCGCCGATCGCGATCCAGCCGAACAGCTCATAAATGTCGAGCAGACCCTGCTTTGTCATCTGCCCATCATGCCCGCCAGTCGCCTCGCCGATCTTGCCGGCCACGAAATTGCCAACCGCGGTCATATAGAACCATGCGCCCATGATGAGCGACGCAAGGAAGCTCGGCGCAAGCCGGTTCATCGCGCTAAGCCCCACGGGGCTGAGGCAGAGTTCGCCGGTCGTCGCAAAGAAATAATAAGCGAACACCAAAATCACCGGCGTCATCGCCGCTACCCCATAGGCCTCGGCACCCCACACGAGAACGAGGTTGGCGAAGCCCATCTGCGCGAGCGCGAGGCCGAATTTGGCGGGTGCCGACGGCTCCGCGCCGCGTTTGCCGAGCCATACCCAGAGCGCAGCAAAGAGCGGTGCGACCAGAATGATAATAATCGGGTTGATCGACTGGAAGATGCCTGCCGGCACGCCGCTGCGATCAACGAAGCGGTCGGTGAACAGATTCATCGACCCGCCCGCCTGTTCGAACAGGCCCCAGAACAGCGGATTGAGGCTGATGAGGAACAGGATCGCGAACATGCGCTCGCGCGGTTCCTTGTCCAGCTTCAGACTCTCGTAAAGAACGTAGCCGAGCAACGCGACGCCCGAGATGGCAAGCAACGTCTGGATCACATCCTGATATTGCACCAGCGCCCAGATCACGGCGACCGAGGCAAAGCCGATCGCATAAATGGTCATTTCGCGCGATTTGGCGAGCGGCGCAGGCGCTTCGCCCGCGCCATTCAGCACGCCCTTGCCCAGCACAAACACGACCAGGCCGGCGAGCATCCCGATGCCCGCGAGGCCGAAGCCAAAGCCCCAGCCGATCGTCTGGCCAAGATAGGCGACCAGGATTGTGCCGAGCGCCGCGCCGACATTGATGCCCATGTAAAAGATCGTGTAGGCGCTGTCGCGGCGCGTATCGGTGAGCTTGTAAAGCTGCCCGACCATCACCGAAATATTGGCTTTCAAAAAGCCCGACCCGACGATGATGAAGGCAAGCGCGGCCCAGAAGACATTGATCGTCGGGTCATCCTGCCCCCCGACACCCTCGACCGCCATCAGACTATGCCCGGCAGCAAGCAGAAGACCGCCGAACAGGACCGCCTTGCGCTGTCCCAGATAGCGGTCGGCGAGATAGCCGCCAAGAACGGGCGTGATATAGACCAGGCTCGTATAGGCGCCGTAGATCAGGCTCGATTTGCTATCACTGAACAGCCAGTGCTGCGTCAGGTAGAAAATCAGGATGGCGCGCATGCCATAATAGGAGAAGCGCTCCCACATTTCGGCGAAGAAGAGCATGTAGAGGCCCTTGGGGTGGCCCGCGAACTCCGGTTTCCGGCTCGTGGCAATCAGCGCGCCAATGCTCAAGAAACCTGCCAGTACGACCAATGCGATGGCCGCAATCCAGTCGCCCTCCTGCCAAAGGCCCATATCTTTCATCAAAGCGTCCCTTTTCCCGATTATCGTGGGCGCGGCTCCCCACCGCGCGAATGGCGCAACCTAGCGCGAAAATTGCGTATGGGAAGAATCTAATTGCGCGCGAAACTATCGCCACCGCACCCGAATTTGTTGCGAATCGCTCGCAACACTTGCGCAAAGCCGCGTCAAAGGCCACATGGCACCGCATGTTCAACGACACCTCCTCGCTGCTCGCCCATCTTGCCACGCGCCGATCGGGGAAGGCCCGCGACATGATTGCGCCCGGCCCCGACGCCGCCGAACTCCGCCGCATCATCGAGCTCGCCCTGCGCACCCCCGACCATGGCAAGCTTGCGCCGTGGCGCATCGTCACCGTCGCCAACGACCAGCGCGCGCGCTTCGCCGCGCTGCTCAAGCAAGCGTGGGTCAAGGAAAATCCTGGCGCTGCCGGTATGGACCTTTCTGCGCTCGACCAGTTTGCGCATCAGGCCCCGACGCTGCTCGTGCTGATTTCCACCCCCGTTCCCGGCGCGAAAATCCCCATCTGGGAGCAACAGATGTCCGCCGGCGCAGTCGGCATGAACCTGCTTCATGCCGCCCATGCCCATGGCTTCGTCGGCAGTTGGCTTACCGGCTGGGCCGCCTATAATGCCGACGTCGCAGCCGCCTTCGGAGCGGGAGACGGCGGCACGATTGTCGGCTATTTCTTCTTAGGCACCGCAGGCGCGCCGCTTTCCGAGCGGCCGAGGCCCGAATATGATGCGGTCGTTCGCAACTGGGACATTTAATGTCGTGATATAGGGGGCATGCGCAACAAGCTGCATTTGACTGTGCTGCTGTCTTATGGCATTAAGGCGCCATGCTCGATCAGTCCAAGCCCGTATATCAGCGCCTGCGCGATGTTATCGCCAGCGCGATTCTCGACGGTACCTATCGTGATGGCGACATGCTTCCCTCGGTGCGCAGCCTTGCCGCCGACGAAGGCGCGAACCCGCTCACCGTCGCCAAGGCGTATCAGTCCTTTCAGGACGAGGGGCTGGTCACGGTGAAACGCGGCGTCGGCATGTTCGTCGCCGATGGCGCGACCGAACGGCTTCGCGAGCTGATGCGCGACGATTTTCTTACCAATGTCTGGCCGCCCGTCGCGCAGCAAATGCGCCGCATCGGCCTCGATGCCCGTACGTTGCTGGATTTGACCGAAGCCTGACCCTTTCGATCTCTTTGGGTGGAGAGTGGCAGCTTCCGTTGCGCCATCCCGATAAGGCGGCGATGACGGCCAAACAGATGGCCGAAACCCCGCCCGTAACCGCCAATCCGCGCGTCTATGGGTGCTGAGCCCACCGTCCCGCGCGGTCCCGGTCCCCTGCTCGCTCCTCGACCCACGCGACGCGCCCGTCGGCAAAGGTCTCGCGCTTCCACAGCATCACGTCGGTTTTCAGTCGGTCGATCAGAAACTCGCACGCCGCGAGCGCCTCGGCGCGGTGGCGGCTGCTGGCGAGAACGAGTACGATCGTCTCGCCCGGTTGCATCGCGCCGACGCGGTGGATCAGGGTCAGCGCCCCCAGCTTCCAGCGGTCCGCAGCGGCGTGCGCCAGTTCCCCCAGTCCCGCTTCGGTCATCGCCGGATGATGTTCGAGGAACAATTCGACGAGGTCATCGTCGCCGCGCACGCGCCCGATGAAACTCGCGCTCGCGCCATGTCCGCCGGCATCGTGCAGGTCGATCTCGGCGCCGAGGTCGATCGGCGCTGTTTGAAGGACCACGCGGATCATCCGCCCGTCACCGGCGGAAACAGTGCCACTTCGCGCGCTCCCGCAAGCTTTGCGTCCGGTCCCGTCATTGCCCCGTCGATCGCGGCGCGGATACGGTGCGGTTCGGCAAAGGCCTGCGCCCCGCGTTCGTCGCGCGCGGCGAGCCAATCTAGCAGCGCCGCGATGTCGGCAACGGCGGGCGGCAGGTCGACAGCCTCACCGGCGGCTCCCATACGCTCGCGCACCCAGGCGAAATAGGCGAGCTCCAGTCGCATCAGTCCATATGCTTCAGGCCGACGCGCAGATAATCCCAGCCGGTGATCAGCGTCAGCACCGCCGCACCCCACAGCGATGCGAGACCCACCGTCTTGATCCACGTCATAGCGGGCAAGGCTCCGGCCAGAATCAGCGCGCCGAACGCCACGAGTTGAAATGCCGTTTTCCACTTGGCGAGCTGCGTCACCGGCATCGATACCTGCAAGGTCGCCAGAAACTCGCGCAGTCCCGACACGATGATTTCGCGGAGCAAAATGACGAGCGCGGCAATGACATGCCATCCGTCGATATCGCGCGTAAAGACGAGCAGCAGGATGACCGCAGCGATCATGATCTTGTCGGCGATTGGGTCGAGGAAGATTCCCAGCCGCGACACCGTGCCGCGCGCGCGCGCAACATAGCCGTCAAAATAATCGGTAATGCCCATCAGGCAGTAAAGGCCGAACGCCAGTGCATAATCGATGGGTTTTGGCTGGTGCGACCCCGCGGCCACGCCCGGCCACAGGAGGAACAGCAAAATGGGAACCGCGAGGATTCGCGACAGCGTCAAAATATTCGGAAGGCTCAGCATGATCCCCGTCGACGTGGCTGGCCAAAATGACCTTTGACCGTTACCGCCCTAGCCGATAAGCCCCACCGGCGACAAGCTGTTGCCCGCGAAATGCGCGCGAACCGACAATGTTGAAAAGATTGGACCACGCATGACCGGCTCCTTTGCGCTGTTGAAGCAACGCCGGTTCCTGCCCCTTTTCGTCACCCAGCTGCTCGGCGCGTTCAACGACAATCTGTTCAAGAACGCGATGGTGCTGTTTGTCGTTTATGGCGTGTTCAACGACGAAGCCTCCGAAACCTTGTTCAGCGCAGTTGCTACGGGGCTGTTCATCCTGCCCTTCTTCCTCCTCTCCGCACTCGCGGGCCAGCTGGCGGACACACGCGACAAGGCGCGGATCATCCGCATCGTCAAATTTTGCGAGATCATCATCATGCTCGTCGGCGGGCTGGGGCTCGTCCTCGCCTGGCTCGGCTTTGCGGTCCATTTCATCGCGATCCCGCTGATGATGCTCGCGCTCTTTGCCATGGGCATCCACTCGACCTTCTTCGGCCCGATCAAATATGCGATCCTGCCGCAGCATCTCAAAAGCGACGAGGTGCTTGCGGGCACCGGGCTGGTCGAGGCAGGCACCTATATCGCTATTCTCGCTGGCACGATCCTCGCCGGAATCATCGATGTCGAATGGGCCGCGCTGGGCGTCGTGCTGGTCGCCGCGATCGGTTACTGGTCGGGACGCAAGGTGCCCCCCGCTCCGCCCGAACATCTGGAAACGGGCATCGACTGGCACATCATCCGGTCGTCGGTGGCGCTCGTGCGCGGCACCATGCACATCCCGCGCCTCTATCTCGCGATCCTCTCCATCAGCTTTTTCTGGACGATCGGCGCGGTGCTGTTCATCCAGTTCCCGCCGCTGGTGAAGAATATCCTCCACGCCGACAAAAGCGTCGCCAGCCTCTTCCTCGCGATTTTCTCGATCGGCATCGCAATCGGCTCGGTCGCCGTGAACCGTCTGCTCAAGGGGCAGGTCTCGGCGCGCTACAGCCCCGCCAGCGTGATCGTGATGGGCCTGTTCGTCGTCGCCTTTTATTGGGTATGCCGCAACTGGGAACATGATCCGTCGGGGGTGATGTACGGGATCGAGGGTTTTCTGGGTCATGCCGACGTCATCCCGCTGCTCGCAGCGCTGCTCGGCATCGCGATCAGCGGGGGCATGTTCGTTGTCCCGCTCTATGCCTTCCTGACGACGACGGTGCCCAAGGACCAGACTGCGCGTACGGTCGCCGCCAACAACATCGTCAATTCGGGCGCGATGGTGATCGGTTCGCTGCTCGCCATGGGCCTCGGCTTCGCGGGAATTGGCGTCGTCGACCAGCTGCTGATGAGCGCCGCCATGTGCCTCGTCTCGGCATGGCTTGCGGTCAAGCTGCACAGGGCGTGCGACTGACCCGGATCGCCAATGGTCTGACGGGCGAGCGAACGGCCGCCGTTTGAGCCATTGAGCCGCATTTCGGGATCCCCGCCCTGTCGGGCGGACCCCGTCCGGTCGCCATCGCCTGTCCTATCGGCTATCATGCCGAACGACGCACCGGCATCGATCCCATCTTTTGGCCTCGCAGCTCAAGACGCAGCTCAAGACAGGGCACGTCGCGGGCAAATTGCCGAATAATTCGACGGGGCGGGATTAATAGCTTTGACCGCGCGTATGTGTTGCAATGACCCGATTGTCCGAAAGCAAAGTCATCGAACATATCCCGGCGATGCTGCGATATGCCCGGTCGCTGACGCGCGACGAGAGCGCCGCCGAGGATCTGGTCCACGATGCGCTCGTTCAGGCCTATACGCGCGCAGGCCAATATAGGCCGGATCGTCCCCTGCGGACATGGCTGTTCGCGATCCTCCACAACCGGTTCGTGAGCGATGTCCGTCGTATGGAGGTTCAGAAGAAGCATCGGGCCTCGCTCGCCGATGCCGCAACCATGGCGCAGCCGCCCGATCAGGAAGCACGCCTCCGTCTCTCCGAGGTCGATCGAGCGCTCCAGGAATTGAGCGACGATCAACGGTGCGCGCTGCATCTCGTTGGCGTCGAAGGGCTGTCCTATCAGGAGGCCGCATCGGTGCTTTCGATCCCCATTGGCACGCTCATCTCCCGAATATCGCGGGCCCGAACCAGACTGCGCGAGATGGAGGGTGACGGGACCAACGAGGCGGCCGATGTCCGCCTTCGCCTGGTGAAGGACTAAGACATGACCCAGCCCCATATCAGCGAGTTCGAACTCCAGGCCTATGTCGACGATCAGTTGGACCCGGTCGGCCGCCTCGAGGTCGCCGATTTCCTGGTTCGCAACCCCGCAATTGCGGCTCGGGTGCTCGCGGATCTTCGTATGCGCGATGCCTTGCGGGCGCTGGCTTTCGCGGACAGCAACGCGATTCCCGACACAGTGGCCCAATCCGCGCGCCGGCTCTCGGCGGCCTTGGCGCGCGGCCGGATAAGCCGGCGTCTTGGCCGTCTGGCTATGGCGGCCATGCTGATACTCGGCATATCGATGACCGGCGCGATCTATTGGCAGGACTGGCGGTTCGTTGCGCCCGCGAAGGCCGCGGTGCCCGAGTTCATGGAAGAGGCGCTGATGTCGCATCGAACCGCAGTAATGCGGTCGCGCATGCGATCGCAGCTGGAAGTCCCGAGCTTTGACCCTGCCGATGTCAAAAATGCCACGCACATCGCCATTCCGCAGATGCCGAACGGCTGGCGTATTCTCGATGTCCAGCTTTTCCCGTCCGATTACGGTCCAAGCCTGCAGATGGTATTCGACGCAGGGAAAAAGCGGCAGGTTTCCTTGTTCGCCGTGCGCGCCAGCATCGACGCGCCAGGCAAGCCCAAGATCGCCAATGTTCGCGGCAATGATCTGGCATATTGGACACGCGGCGGGACGGTTTATGTGCTGACAGGGGCATCGCAGCCGTTCCTGAACAGCGCCGCGTCCGATTTGTCGGACAATCAGGACGCCCTGTAATGCTCGACCTTGACGAAATGGGCGGCGCGATCACGCGCCGCACCGAAATCTGTGTCGTGGGCGCCGGGGCCGCCGGCATCATCCTGACCCGGCGATTACTCGCGGCCGGGCACGAAGTTCTGCTGCTGGAAAGCGGCGGCACCGATTATGAGGCGCCGACCGCCGACCTCAATGCCGGTTTCAATATCGGCGAGGACTATTATCCGCTCCACGACGCGCGATTGCGCTTCTTTGGCGGCACCACCGCGATATGGGGTGGGCGCTGTGCCGAGCTTGATCCGATCGATCTCGAACGCCGCGAGTGGGTTCCGCATTCGGGCTGGCCGATCGGCTGGGCCGATCTCGACCCCTATTACGCCGAGGCGCGCCCCTTGTTCGGACTCCCGGCACGGCGTTTCGCGGCGAGCGACCTGCGCGCCTCCGGCGTGCCCATCCCGGATTTCGACGATCACATGCTGCATACGCCGGTCTGGACCTTCGACCCGGCGTTCAACCGCTTTACGTTCGACGCCTGCGCGGATCTGATCGAGCATCCACGCTGTTCGATCGTCACCCATGCCAATGTGACGGCGATGCAGCAGCAATATGGCGCCGTCACGCGGCTCGTCGCGCGTTCGCTAAAGGGCGGGCGCATCGATGTCGAAGCCGATGTCATCGTGCTGGCGGCGGGCGGGATCGAGAATGCACGACTGCTGCTCGCGTCCGATATCGGCAATCATCACGATCAGGTCGGCCGCTATTTCATGGAACATCCCCACGCGCGTGGCGGACGGATCTTGCACGCGAATAGCTGGAAGTTGCTGAAGGCCTTCGCACGGCGCCACCGGATCGACGGGCAGGATACCGCCGCGCTTATCACCCCCGCCGCCGTTCTCCAGCGCCGGATGGGCCTGCTCAACTCGTCGTTCACGATCGTTGCGCGCCAACCGGCCAACGCCAGCCAGTTCGTCGGGATGCGCGTCTATGACAGCCTGAAACATGGCACGGCACCGACGCGGCGCGGACGGGCGCTGTGGATGGCGACAAAAAAGGCCGCGAGCTGGGCGCAGCGCCATATCGACCCCGCCCGCCCCTGGTTGCTGCACAAGGCCGGAATGCTCGACATCGCCCTTCTGGTGCGCGCCGAACAGGCGCCCAATCCGCTCAGCCGGATCAGCCTTTCAACCGAAACCGACGCGCTGGGTGTACCGCGCGTCAACCTCGACTGGCGGCTCTCGGCGCTGGACAAGGACAGCGTCAGGGGGCTGGTCGATGCGCTGGATATGGAGCTCACCCGCCTCGGACAAGGGCGAGTCGAATTGGCCGACTGGCTTCGCGATCCCGCTACCAACTGGCAAAGCGACCCGTTGATCTCGGCCCACCCCATCGGCGGCTATCATCATATCGGATCGACGCGCATGTCCGGCAGCGCCCGGACGGGCGTGGTCGACAGCGAGGGGCGTGTCCACGGGATCGACAATCTCTATATTGTCGGCTCCTCCACTTTTCCGACCGCCGGCTGGGCCAATCCCACCCTGACGATCGCCGCTCTGGCGCTGCGCACGGCGGATCGCGTGTCGGCCATGCTGCGCCGGTATCGACGCGAGGTTAGCGAAACGGCGGACCCGATATATGCGACGGGCGGAATGCGGCGTTAATGCCCCGCAACGCTGCCTTCACATCACGAACAGCATCGTCGCGGTGAAAAATATGGCAAAGCTTTGAAGGAACAGCCGAAAGTCGTTGTTGGAAAAGATCGTGGCAGGCTTGCGGTGCGTCGCCAGCGCGGCGCGCAATTCGCCCTGCCAGTCCGCCGGCGCATTCATCCGGGCAATCGTCAACTGCCGCGCGCCATGCGCCCTGATGCGACCGCGAATGTCGACATGTTCGCCCGAGTCCATGGCGGCGAAGCTAGAGCGAAGTTAACGGGTCGGTAAGGTTAAAAGAGCGTTAACGGCGGCGCCGTCCCGCTTCGAGACATTTGCGTTCGTTCAGCGCCCCGTCTCCGCCATGGGCCGGACGCGCAGCACACGGCCGTCTTTCAACCCCATCTGAAAGGATTTGCAGCGCGCGGGCTTCATGCGGGGCCCCAGGCACAGCCGCACTTCGCTCAACCAGCCATCGCGATCGGACGTCACCGCGATCATCTCCGTCGCCACCCCGCGGTTGACCGCGGCGAAGGCCCGGCGAACGCTGCCCGCCGTCTGCCGCCGTGCCGCCAGCGCCTGCATGTCGGGAAAGCGCACCGCGCGGAACAATATATGGGCGGCGCGGAAATAGGCGGCGGGGTGCGGGCTCATGCATGTCCCGTGCTTTGCCCATTCGTGCTGGAGCAGCTGCACCGAAGGCGTCATGCAGAGATGTTGCTTCAGCACCGGTTGCGGCACGATCCTGGCGGGGCGGCACCATTGCGGATAACCCGCATTGTCGGTTTCGGGCCACAGCCCGTGGAGCACCCAGCCGAAGTGCCCATGCTCGCCCGAACATTGGAAAGCGTCGCGCGCGCGCTTGCTGTTGCGGACGCCCGCGCAATGCTGCGGCGACCAGCTCATGGCCAGCAGATAGCCCGTGACCGGCGGCCTGCGCACCGGTTCACCCCGTTTAGGTTGTTCGAGACGCGGGACCGATATTCGGTCGGGGACCGAGCAGGACAGCGCCTGCGCCTGCGCCGCCACAGGCATCAGCGCCAGCGCGGCGGCGCTAAGCCAGCGCAAAATCGAGCCCGATGTCGGCGGCAGGCGCCGACTGCGTCAGCCGTCCGACCGAGATATAAGTGACGCCGGTTTCGGCAATCGCGCGAATCGTGTCGAGCCGTACGCCGCCCGAGGCTTCGGTCGGCACCTTGCCGCCCACCAGCTCCACGCACGTCCGCAGTTCGTCGGGCGTCATATTGTCGAGCAGCAGGTGCGTTGCCCCGGCGGCCAGCGCGGGTTCGACCTGGTCGACGCGGTCGACCTCCACGATGATGTCCGCGATGCCTGCATCCACGGCGCGGCGAACCGCTTCCTCGACCGATCCCGCGACCGCGACATGATTGTCCTTGATCATCGCAGCGTCCCACAGCCCCATGCGGTGATTTTTCGCGCCGCCCGTGCGCGTCGCATATTTTTCGAGCAGCCGCAGGCCCGGAATCGTCTTGCGCGTGTCGAGAAGGGTTGCGCCCGTTCCCGCGATCGCATCGACATATTGGCGCGTCATCGTCGCGATGCCCGACAGATGCTGGACGGTATTCAGCGCCGACCGTTCGGCGGTCAGCATCGCGCGCGCATTGCCCGCGAGGCGCATCAGGTCGCTGCCCGCGGCAACCTCGGCCCCCTCCGCAACGAGAATCTCGATCTCCATGTCGGGTTGGAGCGCCCGAAAGAAGCGCTCGGCGATGGGCAACCCGGCCACGACGATCGAATCACGGCTGTCCATCACACCGCCGAAACGCGCATCGGCGGGGATCGTCGCCATCGACGTAATATCCCCTCCCGCCCCCAGATCTTCGGCCAGAGTGGCGCGGACAAAAGCGTCGAGGTCGAAACCGGGCAAGGAAAACTGGGTCATGCGCCCCGCGATAATCGGCCTGCGCCGCAAATCAACTTGACGTTTACGTAAACTATCGCCGAAATAGGTCGCATAACGAAACGGAGAGGTTCCCATGCAATCCCCCATCGCGACGATGCTCGACATCGAATTTCCGCTGCTCGCCTTCTCGCACTGCCGCGATGTCGTCGTCGCGGTATCGAAAGCCGGCGGCATGGGCGTGTTCGGCGCCGCCGCGCTACCGCCCGAAAGGCTGGAAGAGGAGCTGGCGTGGATCGACGCCCATATCGGCGGGCGACCCTATGGCGTCGACCTGATCGTCCCCAACAGCTTTGCAGGCAAAGGCGACGCCGCCTCGTCCGGCGCTGCGCACATCCCCGACAGCCACCGGAATTTCGCCGCCGACCTGCTCGGCAAGTTCGATGTCGATCCGAGCGGGCTCGATTCAGCGATGGAGGCGCGACAGAGCTTTGGCGACAACATGCGCGAAGACGGCGCGGCGCGATTGCTGGAAGTCGCATTCCGCCACCCCATCAAGCTGATTGCCAACGCGCTGGGCGTCCCGCCGCCGCTGATGCTCGAACTCGGCAAGCGCCATGGCGTGCCCGTCGCAGCGCTCGTCGGCACGCGCGACCACGCGCTCGCGCAGGTCCGCGCAGGGGTCGACATCCTCGTCGTCGCGGGCGGCGAAGCGGGCGGCCATTGCGGCGAGGTCGCGACGATGGTGCTCGTCCCCGAAGTCGCCGCGGCGCTCGACGCGATCGGCGACTCGACGCCGATCCTCGCCGCGGGCGGCATCGTCACCGGGCGCCAGATGGCGGCGGCGATGGCGATGGGCGCGCATGGCGCCTGGACCGGATCGGTGTGGCTGACGACCGCCGAGGCCGAAACCAACCCGGTGGTAAAGGAAAAGATGCTCGCCGCATCGGCGCGCGACACCGTGCGATCGAAAAGCCGCACCGGCAAACCGTCGCGCCAGCTCCGCTCGCCCTGGACCGATGCGTGGGAGGCCGAAGGCGCGCCGAAACCGCTGCCGATGCCCCTCCAGTCGCTTGTCAGCGAACCAGCGCTGCGCAAGGTCGACAAGCTGGCCGAAGGCGGTCACGAAGGCGCAAAGGCGCTCGCGACCTATTGGGTCGGCCAGGGCGTCGGGCTGATGAACGAGGCGATGGGCGCCGGGCAGGTCGTGCAGGCGTTCAAGGAAGACTGGATCGCCGCCTGCGAGCGGCTGAACGGATTTGTGAGGGAATAGGGTTCGTCGCCCCTGCGAAGGCGGGGGCCGCTTGCGGCCTTAAGCTATGCCGATGGCGGCCCCCGCCTTCGCGGGGACGACGCCGGAATCAGCTGACAGTCGCTTTCACGATCTTGCCGGGTTCGCGCGGCGGTTCGCCCTTGGGCAGTGCATCCACATTTTCCATGCCTTCGGTGACTTCGCCCCAGACGGTATATTGATTGTCGAGGAAGCGCGCATCGTCGAAGCAGATGAAGAACTGGCTGTTCGCGCTGTTCGGATTCTGCGCGCGCGCCATCGAGCAGACGCCGCGGACATGCGGTTCGCTGTTGAATTCCTGCGGCAGGTCGGGAAGCTGGCTGCCACCCATGCCGGTGCCCGTCGGATCACCGCCCTGCGCCATGAAGCCCGGGATCACGCGGTGAAAGACGACGCCGTCGTAGAAGCCCTCTTTCGCAAGCGTCGAGATGCGCTCGACGTGCAGGGGGGCAAGGTCGGGGCGCAGGCGGATGACGACATCGCCGGTCGACAGCGAAAGCGTAAGGGTATCGGACATAGTGGGCTCCTGAAATCGAGGTTGGCAGCGCCATAGCGGCACAAGCGGGGCAAGGCCACGCCCTAATTCGCGAAATCACGTCGGCGGCGTTGCCATCGACGGGTGGCCGCTCTAGGGGAAAATCCGGACGCCGCCAAAGACGAGGGAGGACCGCGCGATGGACGAACGCGAAGAATCCCGGAGGCCGGAAGATGTGGCCGTGGCGGAAGACCGCGACGAAGCGCTCCCCGAAACCGAGCTCGACGAGGACGATCGGCTGAAACCCGAATTTGTCCGCGACGTGATCGATCTTGCCGAAGCGGGTGAGAGCGAGGCGGCGCGCGAACGCGTCGGCCGCCTGCATCCCGCCGACATCGCCGACCTGTTCGAACTCGCGCGCACCGACGAGCGCCCGATGCTTGCAGCCGTGCTCGGCGACATGCTTTCGGCCGACGTACTGGCGGAAATGAACGATTATGTGCGCGAGGAACTGATCGACCTCCTCGCGCCCGAACAGGTCGCCGAACTCGCATCCGAACTCGATACCGACGATGCCGTCGCGATCATCGAGGATATGGAAGCCGACGAGCAGCAGGCGGTGCTCGACGCGATGGAGCCCGAAGATCGCGCCGCGATCGAGGATGCCCTCTCCTTCCCGGAGGAATCGGCGGGCCGCCTGATGCAGCGCGATCTGGTCGCGGTGCCCGAGCATGTCACGGTCGGCGACGTCATCGACCGGCTGCGCGAGGACGCCGACCTTGCGAGCGATTTCTGGGAAATCTTCGTCGTCGACCCGATGCACCGCCCGGTGGGCACCTGCCAATTGAGCTGGATCCTGCGCACCCCGCGCGACATTGCGATCAGCGACGTGATGAAACGCGAACAGACGCTGATACCGGTCGACATGGACCAGGAAGAGGTCGCGCTGCGTTTCCAGAAATATGCGCTGATCTCTGCCGCGGTCGTCGACAAGGCGGGACGGCTGGTGGGCATGATCACCGTCGACGACATCGTACACATCATTCAGGAAGAGGCCGGCGAGGATATTTTGCGCCTGTCGGGCGCGGGCGATGGCGACATCAACGAACCGATCCGCGAAACCTATAGCGCGCGCGTCCGCTGGCTGATCGCCAATCTGGGCACCGCACTCGTCGCATCGACCATCGTGGGCCTGTTCGGTGGCGCGATCGAACAGATGGTGGCGCTCGCCGCGCTGATGCCCATTGTCGCGGGAGTCGGCGGCAATGCAGGGACACAGACGCTCGCCGTGACCGTCCGTGCCCTCGCAATGAACCAGCTCACCGATTCGAACAGCTGGCGCGCGATCTGGCGCGAAATGAAGATCGCGCTGCTCAACGGCGGCACGATCGCGCTGATCGCTGGCGCTGCAACGGCCTTGTGGTTTGCCAACCCCGCGCTGGGCGGCGTGATTGCCGCGGCGATGATCGTCAACATCTTTGTGGCCGGCGTTGCCGGGGTCGCGATCCCCCTGCTGCTCGACCGGCTCGATCAGGATCCCGCGGTCGCAAGCTCCATATTCGTCACGATGACGACCGATTCGATGGGCTTTCTGGCCTTTCTCGGCCTCGCGGTGCTCAGCGGACTGACAACGCTTTAAAGGCAAGTCGCTGAAATCCTGATATTTCAATGGCGACGAAAAATTTTTCGCGAACCGCGCGTTTTTTGCGGAACTTATTGCCTCTATCGGTCGTTTCCCGTTCGAGCAGCGGTCATCGCCCCCCCGCAGCGCTGCTCAGCAACATTGGCCCGGCCCGCATTCCCTCCCCCCCCCTCGAAGCGCGCCGGGCCATTTTGCATCACAGTTTGGTAAGAGGTGAAAAGATGACTGGTTTTCGTGCAATCCTCTTGGCCCTGCTCGCGAGCTTTCTGGTCGCTGGCTGCAATACGGTAAAGGGCGTCGGCCGCGACATCGAATCGGTCGGCGAAGCAGGCGACCGGGCTATCTGATCCGATATTTTGCTTACCCTAAGCCTCTTCGAGAGGTTCGACAGGCGCCGTTTCGGCGCCTGTTTTTCGTCGCCGCTGGGTGAACCAGATCGCGAAGATCGAAAATTCGTAAAGCAGGATCAATGGCACCGCGAGCAGGAACTGGCTCAAAATGTCGGGCGGCGTCGCGACCGCGGAAATCGCGAAGGCGGCAACGATCATATAGCGGCGGGCCGAGATGAGCTGATCGCGGCTGACCAGCCCCGCACGCTCGATAAGCATCAGGAGGATGGGCAGCAGAAAGGCGATGCCGAACGCCATGATGAACTGCATCGTGAAGCTCAGATAATTGCCCACCGAGGGCAAGGCTTCCTGCGTAATCCCCCCGACATCGCCCTGAAAGCCGAGCAGGAAGCGCAGCGCAAGCGGAATGGTGACGAAATAGGCGAAGGACGCCCCAACGGCGAACAACACCGGTGTGGCGAAGAGGAAAGGCAGTAACGCACGCTTTTCCTGCCGATAAAGGCCCGGAGCGACAAATTTCCAAAGCTGGTTGGCGATCACCGGAAAGGCGATCATCATCGACGCGAAAAAGGCGACTTTCACCTCGACGAAAAAGGCCTCGAACAGCTGCGTATAGATCAGCTTGCCCTGCCCCGCGGCGATCAGCGGCTGAACGAGGATCGCAAAAATCGGCCGCGCAAAATAGAAGCACACGCCAAAGGCAATCGCGACCGCGACGAGCGATTTGAGCAGCCGCGAACGTAGCTCGATCAGATGGTCGAGCAGCGGCATCTTGCCGCCTGTGCCGTCGTCGTCCGCCGGGCTTTCGGGAGCCGCGCCGCTCATGGCAGGGCGTCGCCCCGCGGCGGCACGACATGCGTTTCGGCCTGCTCGGTTGCTGCAGCGTCGGAAGGTGCGGGAGCCGCCGCCGGGTCCGCCTTCCCTTCTTCCGCCGGTTTGGGCGATGTCGAGGCGGCCGTCGCGTCGGCGTCATCGATGCGCGGAAACTCGCGCATGATCGCCTCATTCTGCTCGCGCCACTGTTTTTCGAGCTCCTCAAGCTCGGCTTCGCGCATCATCGTGTCCAGCCCGGCGCGGAAATGGCGTGCCATACCGCGCGCCTTGCCCATCCATTTGCCGACGACGCGCATCGCCTTGGGCAAATCCTTGGGCCCAATGACGACCAAGGCCACCACCACGACGAGCAGCAACTCGGTGGGCGCAACATCGAACATCTACTAAAGCCCAATCCCCGCAGGCGGCCAAAGATCAGCGGTTGTCGGTTTCCGCGGTTGGCGTCGGCGCCGGCGCGTCGGGAACGCGCTGCCCCTCGATCTGCTTCGGCGCGGGCGTCGGCGCGTCGTCGTCGGCCATGCCCTTTTTGAAGCTTTTGATACCCTTGGCCACATCGCCCATCATGTCCGAAAAGCGCCCCTTGCCGAACAGCAGCAGGACGAGAATCCCGACCACGAGCCAGTGCCAGATACTGAAGCTACCCATCTCAAATTCTCCTTGAAGGGCTCATCTAAGCCTCTTCGCCGTCTTTTACTAGGTCCTGCTCGTCCATCGCCGCTTCAAAAGCCAGGTCGACGGGATCGAGCAGGCCGGCTGCGCGCAAATCTTCGATTCCCGGCAAATCCTTGCGGCTGTTGAGGCCGAAATGTTGCAGGAAGGCGTCGGTCGTCTTGTAAATCAGCGGACGCCCTGGAACTTCACGCCGCCCCGCCGGCGCGATCCATTCGGCCTCCATCAGCACGTCGAGCGTGCCCTTCGACGTCTGAACGCCGCGGATCGCCTCGATTTCCGCGCGGCTGACGGGTTCGTGATAGGCAATGATCGCCAGCACTTCGGCCGCCGCGCGCGACAGCTTGCGCGGATCGTCACGTTCGCGGCGCAACAGGTGCGCCAGATCGGCGGGCGTCTGAAAATGCCAATGCCCACCCCGCTCGACAAGTTCGATTCCACTGCCGGCATGGCGCCGGGCGATAGTTTCGATGATCGCCCTCACCTGCCCTGGCGTAATGTCGTCGCCGAGGCGCCCGGCGACCTGTCGCGCGTCGAGTGCTTCGTCGCTGGCGAACAGCATCGCCTCGATCGCGCGTTCCAGATCGTCGATCATGTCCCCCCTCCGCCTGTAGCCGCGCGCAGATAGAGCGGCGCAAACGCGCCTTCCTGTTTCAGATCGACCCGTCCCTGCCGCGCCAGTTCGAGCGCAGCAACAAAGCTCGACGCGATTGCCGAACGGCGGAGCGGGCCTTGATAGTCCGCGGGCAGGAAATCCGACAATTCGCCCCAGTCGAGCTGAACCCCGAGCATCCGTTCAAGATGGTGGAGCGCGGCGTCGAGCGTGATGACGGGCCGCCGCGATACCATATGGACGACGGGTTCGGAGCGCAGCTTGACCTGGCCATAAGCCGCGAGAATGTCGAACAGGCTCGCGTCCCAGCGCCGCACCTTGACGTCGCGCAGCCCTTCGGGTCGCGGGCGCAAAAAGACATCGCGGCCAATGCGGTCGCGCGCAAGCAGCCGCGCCGCCGCCTCGCGCATCGCAGCGAGGCGTTGGAGCCGTAATTGCAGGCGTAACGCAAGCTCGTCGGGTGAGGGGTCTTCGAGCGGGTCCTTGGGAAGCAGCAGCGCCGATTTGAGATAGGCGAGCCATGCCGCCATCACCAGATAATCGGCCGCAACCTCCAGCTTGAGCTCGCGCGCTTCGGCGATGAAATGCAGATATTGCTCGACCAGCGCGAGTATCGAAATCTGCTTGAGATCGACCTTCTGGTTGCGGGCGAGCGCGAGCAGCAGGTCGAGCGGACCCTCCCAGCTTTCGAAGGACAGCTGGAGCGCATCATCGCGCGGAGGCATGGGTGCCGCGACCTCAAATTCGAGCGGCAGGCCCTCCATCCGCGCGTCAGGCCATCGCCAGCAGCGCGTCGCGCTGATCGACCAGCGCGGCGAAACCGCTCTCGGCGCGCGCACCGCTGATCCGGTCCATCGCGCCTTCGAGCCGGGCGCGCGAAATGGTGCTGATCGGATCGAGCCGGTTCGCGATGCCGATCATATCCTCCATTCGCGCCCAACAGTTGAGCGCAATATCGCACCCCGCGGCGATCGCATCGGCGGCACGGGATGGAACGTCGCCCGACAGCGCCTTCATATCGAGGTCGTCGGTCATCAGCAGGCCGTGGAACCCGATCCGCTGGCGAATGACGCTGTCGATGACCGTGGGCGACAAGGTGGCGGGGCGGTCCGGGTCCCACGCCGCAAAAATCACGTGGCAGGTCATCGCCATCGCCGCGTCGCGCAGCGCCGCGAAAGGCGCGAGGTCGGTCTGAAGCTCCCGATCGGAAGCCACGACCGTCGGCAGCGCCTCGTGCGTGTCGAGCAGCGCGCGGCCATGTCCCGGAATATGTTTGACGATGCCGACGACCCCGCCCGCCTGAAGCCCGCTGAGGATCGCCCGGCCGAGCGCGGCAACACGCATCGGCTCGCTGCCGAGTGCGCGGTCGCCGATCACGTCGCTTGCGCCCGGCTGGCGCACGTCGAGCAGCGGCAGACAGTCGACGGTGATCCCGACTTCGGCGAGCATTGCGGCGAGCGCCATGGCATTAAGCCGCGCGGCCTCGATCGCGCTGGCCGGCGCCCGTTCGTAAAGCGCATCGAAGGCCGCGCCGCTGGGGAAGGCGGGCCATTCAGGTTCCTTCATACGCGCGACGCGGCCGCCTTCCTGATCGATCAGGATCGGCAGATTGTTGCGTCCGTCGAGGCTGCGAAGATCGTCGGTCAGGCGCCGCAGCTGGTCGCGGTTTTCGATATTGCGCCCGAACAGGATATAACCCGCCGGATCGCAGTCGCGAAAAAAGGCGCGCTCATCCTCGGTCAAGGTCGGGCCCGACAGCCCGAAAATCGCGGGAATCATCCTCCGTCAACCTCCATCGGCCGCCGCCCCCTCCTGCGGCAACCATGGCCGACACCATGCCACAGCCCCATCATAGTACCAACGGAGTCTGCGGCCAAACGCGCCGAATCAGCGAACGACGACGCAATTTTCACCCGCAACACGCAGCTTTCCGCACAAATTTGCGGCATTGGCGGCCGTTCCCGCGGGAACGCGCAAGCGATAGACCGTGCCCGAGCCCACCTCAGCGGGCGAAATCACGCGGTTGAGGTCGGCGAGATAGGCAAAGCGTTTCGACAGGTTCGTCCAGGCCTTCGCCGCCGCGCCCTCACTGCTGAACGCGCCAAGCTGGATCATCGAGCCGCCCGATCCGGCTGCTGCTGCGGGGGCCGCCTTTTCGTTTGCCTTGGGCTCGGCGGCTTTGGAGGGTGCAGCCGCTGCTGCCGCCTTTGCCGCGGCGTCCCGGCCAGCAGCCGTCACGGCGGGCTCTTCCGGCATCCGCGACGGGTCGACCTTGCCCGCGGGCTCGGCGCCTTCGCTCGCCGAAAAGCTGGCATCGCCTTCGCCTTCGAACGTCTTGGCGCCATCGCTGGCGGGAGCAATCTTATAGTCCCCCTTTTCGGCGGCGATCAGTTCGCCTTTTCCGCGAGCCCCCCCATTCTGGACCCACCAGAGACCGCCGAGCACCGCGCCGATCAGCAAAAGACCGCCCAGCACCATGATCAGCAGGCGCGCCGGCGACACTTCGCCATCATCTTCGTACCCGTCGGCGGCTTCGAGCCACGGCAGCCGGTCCTCGTCGGCGAGCCCCAGCCCGGCGTCATCCTGTCCCGTTTCCTTGTCCCCGGCCATCAATTCATCTCCTCGAGCGCCTCAACCCCCATGAGTTGCAGCCCGTTACGGATAATCTGCCCGATTCCGTCCGCCAGATAAAGCCGTGTCGCGGTCAGTTCGGGGTCATTGTCGAGCACGATCCGCGCCGACGGATCGTCATTGCCCAGATTATACCAGGCGTGAAACGCCGCCGCGACATCGGCGAGATAGAAAGCGATCCGGTGCGGTTCGCGCGCAAAGGCGGCCGCTTCGACGATCCGCGGGAATTGCGCGAGCAACTTTACCAGTCCCAGCTCATAGGCGCCGAGCCGCTGCGGCTCCGGAGCCGGAAGCGCGAGCCCTGCATCGGACGCCTTTTTGCGGAGGCGCGAGATACGCGCATTCGCATATTGCAGATACCAGACCGGATTGTCGCGCGATGCCTCGACGACCTTGGCGAAGTCGAAATCCATCTGCGCGTCGGCCTTGCGCGTCAGCATCGTAAAGCGCACCGCGTCCTTGCCGACCTCGTCGACGACATCAGCCAGCGTGACAAAATTTCCGGCGCGTTTCGACATTTTGAACGGCTCGCCGTTTTTGAGCAGCCGCACCATCTGCACCAGCTTGACGTCGAAACGGGTCTTGCCGCCGGTGAGCGCGGCGACCGCGGCCTTGATCCGTTTCACCGTTCCGGCGTGGTCGGCGCCCCAGATGTCGATCAGCTCGTCGGCCGTTTCGCTCTTCTGGAAATGATAGGCGAGATCGGCGCCGAAATAGGTCCAGCTGCCGTCCGATTTCTTGATCGGGCGGTCCTGATCGTCCCCGAACTGCGTCGAACGGAACAGGGGAAGCTCGACCGGTTCCCAATCTTCGGGCGTTTCGCCCTTCGGCGCTTCGAGCAGTCCGTCATAGACGAGCCCTTGCTCGCGCAGCCATTGTTCTGCCGCGGCCGGCTTGCCCGCCGCCTGAAGCTCCGCCTCCGACGAGAAAAGGTCGTGATGGATGCCGAGCTTGGCAAGGTCGGCGCGGATCATGTCCATCATCGCACTGACCGCCTCGGCGCGGAAAAGGCCGAGCCAGGCGCTTTCGGGCGCGGCAGCGAAACGATCACCATGCTCGGCCGCGAGTTTTTGGGCCACGGGAATCAGATAATCGCCCGGATAAAGTCCTTCGGGTATCGCGCCCACATCCTCGCCGAGCGCCTCGCGATACCGCATATGAACCGAGCGTGCGAGCACATCGACCTGCGCGCCCGCATCGTTGACATAATATTCGCGGATCACCTCGTGCCCCGCATATTCCAGCAGTGCGGCAAGCGCATCGCCGACGACCGCCCCGCGGCAATGACCGACGTGCATCGGTCCCGTCGGGTTGGCCGAGACATATTCGACATTGACGCGCCGCCCCTGCCCCATCGCCGAACGGCCGTAATCGCCGCCAAGATCGTGGATCAGCGCCAGCTCGTCGCGCCAACTGTCGTCGACGAGACGCAGGTTGATGAAACCCGGTCCCGCGACGCTTGCCTCGACCACCTCTTCCAGCGCGCCGAGTTCGCCAGCGAGCAGCTCGGCGAGCGCGCGCGGGTTCATCCCCGCGGGCTTGGCAAGCACCATGGCGGCATTGGTCGCGATGTCGCCATGCGCCGCATCGCGCGGCGGTTCGACGCTGACCGCCGAACGGTCGAGTCCTACCGGAAGGGCGTTTCGGGCAGCGAGCGCGTCGAGCGCGGCGCCGATATGGTCGGAAAAACGGCGGAACAGGGTCATAGGGCTGGCCTGGCTTCGATCAAAAGGGATGGGCGCGCCCTATAACAGCTCGGCGGGCGCGAAAAGCCCCGCGTCGCCGGTCGGCGGAGCGGGGCGCGGTGGTGCGAACGGCGCGCGGCGCCGCCGCCCTATCTATCGTCGGACATTATATTCGAGCTGTTCCTGCGTCAGCTGAAAGCCGACGAGTAGTTCAAAACTCGCCCGTTGCACGGCCGCGCGGACTTCGGGCAGGCTGAGCGGATCGATCGCCGCGTCCTGATCGCCCGCCTTGCGCCGGCGCGTAATGCGTTCCTGGATGTCCGCGGGCAGCGTCGCCGCGGCGCGATCGACATAGGCCGATGCCTGCGCGCGGCCGGTCCCGCGCGTCTGTCCTTCGGCAAAGGTCACGGCGACGTTGCCCAGCCGCTTGGCGACGACAGCAGTGCCGCCCTGCAGCACCGTGGCATAATAGGGCAGCGTTACCGTGCGCGCGGGTCCGGCGTCGCGACGCGTGGCGACGACGTCGAAGTTCACGAGCTGATAAACCTTGTCGCCGCTATCGTTGCATTGCGGCGTCACATTGGTGATCGCGGCGACCACATCAATCGCGCGCGCATCGCGGCTGGTCGCCGGGTCGAACAGCGTGATGTCGCCGGTGTGCAGCGGAACCGCAACCGCGGGGCAGGCCGACCGGGTCGCGGTAATCCCGACGCCCCCGGCCAGTTCGATCTCGTTATCCTTGGCGCAGCCAGCAACCGTCACCATCGCCGCCGCTCCGCACAGCAGGGTCAAATTCTTGCGGGAGGGACGCGAAATGGCCATCATGACAAATCTTTCCAAACAGGCGCCGGGACGATCGATCCCGTTTCATGCGCGCCGCTTCTTATCGGTGCGATGAACAAGGCGCAACCGACGAAGCGGCTTTACCCCGCGGTACCAGCTGCGCTAGAGCGCGCGCACCATGAACGCACCCGATCCGACGATAGCGCCCCCGGGCGAAGGCGGCCCTTTGCTCAAGGTGCTGATCGCGGCGCCGCGTGGTTTCTGTGCCGGTGTCGACCGCGCGATCCGCATCGTCGAACTGGCGCTCGAACGGTACGGCGCGCCCGTCTATGTCCGGCACGAGATCGTCCACAATCGCTATGTCGTCGACTCGCTGAAGGCAAGGGGCGCGATCTTCGTCGAATCGCTCGATCAGGTACCCGATGGCGTTCCCGTCGTTTTCAGCGCGCATGGCGTGCCGAAAGCCGTGCCTGCAAAAGCGGAGATGCGCGGACTCGACTATATCGATGCAACCTGTCCGCTGGTGTCCAAGGTCCATCGCCAAGCCGAACGCGCGCACGACGCCGACCGGCATATCATCTTCATCGGCCATGCCGGGCACCCGGAGGTCGTGGGGACGCTGGGACAATTGCCCAACGGCGCAATGACCCTTGTGGAATCGGTCGATGACGTGGCTGCGCTGGCGCCTCGGGACCCCGATAATCTTTCCTTTCTGACGCAGACCACCCTGTCGGTCGACGACACCCGCGACATCGTCGCCGCGCTTCAGCATCGCTTTCCCACGATCGCCGGGCCGCGCGGCGAAGATATCTGCTATGCGACCTCAAACCGGCAGGAAGCGGTCAAAGCGATCGCGGCGCAATGCGACCGGGTGATCGTGATCGGCGCGCCAAACAGCTCGAACAGCCTGCGCCTGGTCGAAGTGGCCGAGCGGCTCGGAACGCCGGCCCATCTGGTTCAGCGCGGAACCGACGTCGTGCAGACCTGGCTGGACGGCATCGGCACCCTTGGCATTACCGCGGGCGCAAGCGCGCCCGAAACGCTGGTGCGCGAGGTGATCGACGCAGTTGCGGCAGTGCGCCCGATCGCCGAGGACATCGTCGTTACGGCTGAAGAGAACATGGTGTTCAAACTCCCGCGCGGCCTCGAAGCAGCCTGATGGCCGTTTATACCCACGTCGAGCCCGACGACCTTGCCGCGCTGATCGCCCGATATGACATCGGCACCGTGGTGTCGTGCAAGGGTATTGCCGAAGGCGTCGAGAACAGCAATTTCCTCCTCGAAACGACGGGCGGCCGCTTCATCCTGACGCTTTATGAAAAGCGCGTGAGCGAGGGCGATCTGCCCTTCTTTGTCGGCCTGCTCGACCATCTGGCGCGGCGCGGCTGTCCCGTGCCTGCGATGATCCGCGACCGCGACGGAACGGCCATTCAGCAGGTTTCGGGCCGCGCGGCCTGCGTTATCCAGTTCCTGCCCGGCATTTCGCTGACGCATCCCACTGTCGGCCAGTGCGCGGCGGCAGGGGCGGCATTGGGCGCGATGCACCGCGCCGTTGCGGGTTTCGCGGGCGCCCGCGAGAACACAATGGGACACGCACACTGGCGCGCGATCGCCGAGGACGCCGGCGATCTTGACGTGGTGATGCCAGGGCTTCAGGCCATCGTTGCCGCCGAACTCGATTATCTCGACGCGCACTGGCCGCACGACCTGACCGCGCACGTCATCCACGCCGACCTGTTTCCGGACAATGTGCTCATGCTCGGCGAGCGCGTAACCGGCCTCATTGATTTCTATTTCGCGGCCTGTGATTTTCGCGCCTATGATGTCGCAGTCACGCACGCTTCCTGGACTTTTTCCGCCGATGGCACGCATTGCCATGCCGACCGCGCGGTGGCGCTTATGCGCGGTTATGCGCGCGAAACAGCACTGACCGACGACGAGATCGCGGCGCTGCCATTACTGGCGCGCGGCGCCGCGCTGCGCTTTTTGCTGACGCGCGCGCATGACTGGGTTCACACGCCGTCCGATGCCCTCGTCACGCGCAAGGATCCCGCGCCATTTCTAGCGCGGCTCCGGCGGTATCAGGCGCCCGACGCCGCTTCGCTCTTTGCCGTAAAATGAGCGACGGCCGAACCGTCATCGTCGCCACCGATGGTGCGTGCAAGGGCAATCCCGGCCCCGGCGGCTGGGGGGCGGTGCTGCGCTGGGGCGATGTCGTCAAAACGCTGTCCGGCGGGGAGGCTGACACGACGAACAACCGTATGGAACTGATGGCTGCGATCGAAGCGCTCGCCGCGCTCAAGCGTCCGTGCAACGTCGAACTGTCGACCGACAGCGTCTATGTCCGCGACGGCATCACCAAATGGATTTTCGGGTGGCAGAAGAACGGATGGAAAACTGCCGCCAAAAAACCCGTCGCCAACGCCGATCTCTGGCAGCGGCTGGTCAAGGAAGCCGGTCGGCACAAGGTCGAGTGGCTATGGGTCAAGGGTCATGCCGGACATGGCGACAACGAACTGGCCGACCAGCTTGCCAGCGACGCCGCCCTGAAAGTGGCGCGGGCGCGCTGAACGCCCGCGCGCAGCTCCTCAGTCGGTTTCGCGCACCTCGGCGCCCGGACCATTTTTCAGGATCGATTCAATCGCATTCTTCGCAGAGGCTTTGCTGCTGTACCCCTCGGTCCAGAAGATGGACTCGCTATTATATTTGAAATAGGCGACAAATTCGCCGGCCTTGTTCTTCTTGATTTCGAAATAATGGGCCATGCCATCCTCCACTTGGTCGGTCCGCGCCGGGGGTGACGCGCCGGCCCCATGCTAACCAAGCCGCTTCGCCGCGCAAGCACCGATCGGTTCAATCAAAGCGTGAGGGCGCATAGGGCGATGGATCAACCGCTGCGATTGCGTCGACGGGCGCCGGGGCGCCAAGCTGCGCGGCAAGCAGCCCCGCGATCGCGGGCGCCGTCTGAATGCCGAAGCCGCCCTGCCCCGCGCACCAGATGAAGCGAGGCTCATTCCGGTCGGCACCAAAGACCGGCAGCCGGTCGGGGGTAAAACTGCGCAGCCCCGCCCATCTGCGCTCGATCCTCGCGACCGGCCAATCGACGACTGACTGCAAACGGTCGATCGCCATCGCCACGTCGATATCCTCCGGAACGACATCATGCGGTTCGACCGGAGTTTCGTCGTGCGGCGTAAGCCACACGCGCGCCTCGCTTTCGCCCTTGAAATAAAAGGAACCGCCCACGTCGACGACGAGCGGCAGGGTCGCCGGAACCGGCATCGCCAGACGCACCTGCAACATCGTTCGGCGATAGGGCCGGATACCCACCGGCGCGATACCGGCGGCGGCGGCGACCTGGTCGGCCCAGGCGCCCGCGGCGTTCACAAGCAATGCGGCATGGACCGTCGAGCCGCCGACCTCTGCCTCCCACCCCTGCCCGACCCTGCGGGCCCGCCGCAGCGGCGCGCGCCTGACGAGCGTGGCCCCCGCACGCTTGGCGGCGCGCAGAAAGGCCGCGTGCAACCGGCCCACGTCGATGTCGCGGCACGCGGCTTCAAAAGCCGCCTCGCTCCATTGCGGCCGAAGCCCGGGAATATACTCCGCCATCGCAGCGCCCGAGATACGCTCGACGTCGACGCCCTTTGCGGCAAATTCGGCAACGAAGGCATCGACCGCCGCCGCGTCCTTTGCCTGTCCGATGGTCAAGGCCGTCCGCGGAGCCAGAAACCCCCGGTCGGCGAATTCGGGCGGCGGCCGGTCGAGCGCCTTGAGCGACGCCCGCGTCAGCGGCTGCACCCCGGCCCCGCCGTAGCTTTCGTGCCAGAAGGCGGCCGACCGCCCGGTGGCGTGATAGCCGGGGGCATCCTCCGCCTCGATCAGTACGACGCGGCGCCAGGGCGCGAGCGCTGCCGCCAGGCTGGCGCCGGCTATTCCCGCGCCCACGATCAATATGTCGGTTGCGGAGGGGGCGGCGCCGGTCATGCCCGCCGCATATCGGCTGTCCCGCGGAATGCAAGTGCCGCACCTCCCAGCCAAGATGGTTACTCTTTGGTAAGCCATACGGCGTAGACGCGTCCATATGGAGAACGGAACGCTCGCGCTCGGCCTGATGGCCGTCCTGGCCCTGATGATGGTCGCCGCAGCGGTCAGCGACATCCGGTCGCGTACGATTTCCAACGAGCTTAACGCCGCGATGGCGATATTGGCGGTCCCGTTCTGGATCGTGTCGGGACTGACGATCTGGCCCGACGTGCCGGTCCAGTTCGGCGCGGCCTTGCTGGTCTTTGCCGTCTTCGCGGGCCTTTTTGCGATCGGTGCGATGGGCGGCGGCGATGTCAAGATGATCGGCGCGGTGATGCTGTGGATCCCGCTGCCCCTGTTTCTGCCCATGCTGATGGTCATGGCGGTCGGTGGCGGCATCCTGTCGGCGATCATGCTCATCCACATGAAATGGCGTTCTTCGGCCACGCCGGTCGAGGTGCCCTATGGCGTTGCCATCGCCGCTGCGGGGCTGTGGGCGCTTCACCAACACTATCTTAACCAGTTTCAGGCTATCGGTTTGACCTGAGGGCAAGCACCGCCGTTTCCGGACGGTGCAGGAGGCGAAAAATCGTCATGGACACGCGAAAGATTATGCTGATCGTGGGCGCGCTGGTGATTGCCATCGGCGCGGCATTCGGCGTCAACTACATGATGCGCGGTGCGGGGGCACCGGCTGCGCGCGCGGCGGCGGCGCCGGAGATTACGGGACCGATGATCCTGGTTGCAACGCGGCAACTGCCGATCGGCACCATCATCGGGCCGGATAGCTTCCGGTTCCAGCCCTGGCCGAAAGAGCTGGTCGAGAACGCCTATTTCGTCAAGGAAAAGACCGACGTGAACACGCTGGTCGGCACCGTCGTGCGCCACCCGATCACGGCGGGGCAGCCGCTGACGCAGGGCGCGCTCGTCCATCCCGACGATCGCGGTTTTCTGGCAGCGGCGCTCGGCCCGGGGATGCGCGCGATCACCGTCAAGGTATCGCAGGAACAGGGCGTCGCCGGCTTCGTCTTTCCGGGCGACCGCGTCGACGTGATGCTGATGCAGACGATCGATGTCGAAAAGGGGAGCAGCTATCCCGACGACCAGATCTTCACCGCCGAAACCATCGTTCGCAACATCCGCGTCCTTGCGACCGACCAGCGCTACGACGCCGAGGACGAGACGGGCAAGACCCCCGTGCGCACCTTTGGCTCGGTGACGCTGGAGGCTACGCCGGAGATCGCCGAGAAGATCGCGGTTGCACAGGGCATGGGCCGCCTTTCGCTCGCGCTTCGCCCGCTGGCCGAAAGCGCCGGCGAACTCGATGCTGCCATCGCTTCGGGCGAAATCGAAGTACCGGCATCGGGCGGGACCGCCGCCGAACGCAAGATGCTGGCCCAGGCGGCCGCGCGCCCCGTCGCCAGCCGTTCGTCGGCGACGACCGGCGGCGACGTATCGCGCTTCTGGATCCCGGTGCGCGGGCGGGTGTCCGCGCCGCGGCAACAGGCCGACAACAGGGGCAATAACGTGCCGACCTATGATGGACGCGGTGCTTCGGTTCCGGTGGGCCCGGTCGTGCGCGTGACCCGCGGCGACAAGATGACCGAAGTTCCGGTTGGGGGTAAGTAAGATGAACAGCAAAGCCAATTTCAGGGCCGCGGCTCTGGCGCGGACCCTGGCCATCGGCCTGGTGGCCGCCACGCTGGCCGCGGCGCCTTCACAGCCCGCCACGGCACAGGCCGTCCAGAATGCGAGCAGCAGCATCGACCTGTCGGTCGGCCGCGGGCGCCTGATCAGCCTGCCCGCGGCGATGAGCGACGTCTTTGTCGCCGACGACAAGGTGGCCGACGTTCAGGTGCGCTCCAGCCGTCAGCTTTATGTGTTCGGCAAGACGCCCGGCGAGACCAGCATCTATGCAACCGACGCCAGCGGCCGGGTCGTTTTCTCGACCGTCGCACGCGTCGGCAACAATATCGAGACGATCGACCAGATGCTGTCGCTGGCGATGCCGGAAGCGAGCATTGCGGCCAACACGATGAACGGCTTTGTCCTGCTGACCGGCACCGTCCAGTCGCCCGACGATGCGGCCGAAGCCGAACGGCTTGTCCAGGCGTTCGTCGGCGAACAGACCAAAGTGCTGTCGCGCCTGCGCACGGCAACGCCGCTCCAGGTCAATTTGCAGGTTCGTATTGCCGAGGTGAACCGCTCGCTGGTCAAGGAAATGAGCGGCAACCTGTTGACCCGCGACACCGACGGCCCGCTCGGCAACGGCTTTCTGGGCGGCGTCTTCGGCGGCCGTCAGGCCGGTACGATCACGACCGACGCCAATGGCCGGACCGTTTACACGATCACCACGCCGCCCGGGACGCGCAGCCTTGCCGGCGCGGGCCGTCTGTTCGGGCTCGACCTGATCGCCTCGCTCGACATCGGTGAACGGTCGGGACTGGTCGCGACGCTCGCGCAGCCCAATCTGACCGCGATTTCGGGCGAAACTGCCGATTTCCTGGCGGGCGGCGAATTTCCCGTGCCGATCCCCGGCAACTTTGCGGGGACGACGATCGAATATCGCAAATATGGCGTCAGCCTGGCCTATACGCCGACGGTGCTGTCGAACGGGCGGATCAGCCTGCGCGTCCGCCCCGAAGTGTCGGAACTGTCGACCGAAGGCGCGATCGAGATGCAGGGCTTTCAGGTCCCCGCGCTCACAATCCGCCGCGCCGAAACAACCGTCGAACTGGGCTCGGGCGAAAGCTTTATGATCGCGGGGCTGCTCAACAATCGTTCGATCGGCGCCATCGACAAGATGCCCGGCCTTGGCGATGTGCCGCTGCTCGGCGCGCTCTTCAAATCGGACAGCTTCCGCCGCGGCGAAACCGAACTCGTCATCGTCGTCACGCCCTATCTCGTCGAGCCCGTGTCGGCGAACGACATCAAGCTGCCGACCGACGCGTTCCGCGACACCAATGATCTGCAGCGCCTGCTGCTCAATCAGACGAGCGACGGCGTGACCGGTGGCGATCGGCCGAAACCGCGGCTCGACAACAATGTCGGCGACGCCGACCGCCCGCGCGGTGGCAGCAGCGACGTGTCGCCTGGTTTCAGCATCAAGTGACGCGACCGACTTCAGGAGCTAAAGTGATGAAAAATATCGCAACTTGCACGGTCCTGGCGCTGGCGGCGACACTCGCCGGTTGCACGGGCAGCGGCTATAGCAATCGCAGCCTGGAATCGGTGCATCAGCCGGTCGTGCGCAACGCCATCTATCAGTTCGACGTCGCCGCGAGTGGAGGCGAACTGCCGCCCAGCGAGCAGGGCCGCCTGCAAGGCTGGTTCGACGCGATGGGCATCCGTTACGGCGACCGTGTGGCGATCGAGGATTCGTCGCTTTACGGCGCCGCGTCGGCGCAGGCGACCGTCCGCGCGATGGTCGAACGCCGCGGACTGCTGTTGAGCAGGGATGTTCCCGTGACCACCGGGGCGGTGCCCGACGGGCATTTGCGCATCGTCGTGACGCGCGCATCGGCCTCGGTTCCGGGGTGTCCCGACTGGAGCAGCAAATCGTCGCTGAACCCGGTCAACGCGACCTCGTCGAACTATGGCTGCGCAACGAACAGCAACCTTGCTGCGATGGTCGCCGACCCCAATGATCTGATCAAGGGCACGCGCGACACCGGAACCGATCCGGCTGCCGCGACGCGCGCGATCCAGACCTATCGCACGAAACCCCAAACCGGTGTCGGCGGACTGACCAAGGCACCCACCAGCGGAGGCGGCCAGTGAACGCTCCTTTCAAATCTGCATCGCTGCGCGATCCCTTCAACGCCTTTGTGTGCGACGACGATACGCTGGAGTTGATCCGCGTCGCGGCTGCCGACATGGGCTGGCCGATGGAAAAGTGTAACAAGGGCGGGCTGCGGAACGCGGTGCAATCGCTGTCCGTGTCGGCAAGCCCGAACATCCTGTTCGTCGACATGTCGGAATCGGGCGATCCAATCAACGACATCAACGCGCTGGCCGAAGTCTGCGAGCCCGGCACCGTCGTGATTGCGGCGGGCCAGGTCAACGACGTTCGGCTCTATCGCGACCTGCTGTCGAGCGGAATCCAGGACTATCTGCTGAAGCCCTTGTCGCTGGACCAGGTGCGCGAATCGCTGACGATGGCGCAGGCGATGCTTTCGGCGCCGAAACATGCCGACATGCACGACGACAAGCCGCATCACATGATGGCGGTCGTCGGCGTTCGCGGCGGCGTCGGGGCGTCGATGGTGTCGACCTCGCTCGCCTGGGCAATCAGCGAGCAAGCCGATCGCCAGACCGCGCTGCTCGACCTCGACGTGCATTTCGGAACCGGCGCGCTGACGCTCGACCTCGAACCCGGCCGCGGGCTGATCGACGCGATCGACAACCCCAGCCGCATCGACGGGCTGTTTATCGAACGCGCGATGGTGCGTGCATCGGACAAGCTCAGCCTTCTGTCGGCCGAAGCGCCGATCCATCAGCCGGTGTTGACCGACGGTTCGGCTTTTTTCCAGCTGGAAGAAGAGCTGCGCAATGCGTTCGAGATGACGATTGTGGACATTCCGCGTCAGGTCTTGATCCCCTTTCCGCATCTGGTGTCCGAAGCGGGGACGATCCTGCTCGTCAGCGACATCACGCTCGCCGCGGCGCGCGATACGATCCGCCTCCTGTCGTGGTTCAAACAAAATGTACCCGGCGCACGTGTCGTGCTGGTTGCGAACAAGTTCCAGAGCGCGATCGGCGAATTGTCGCGCAAGGAGTTCGAATCCTCGATCGAACGCCCGATCGACATTGTCATTCCGTTCGATCCCAAATTGGTGGCGCAAGCGGCGAAGCTTGGCAAATCCTATGCCGAAACGTGCAAGGGCACCAAAGCGGCGCAGGTTTGGAACAACCTGATGCGCCTGATTCTCGACGGCGCCGATGTCGAGGCCGAAGAGGCCGCGGCGGCCTCTGCAAAGGGCAAGGCCGGCGGCTCGCTGCTCGGCAAGCTTGGGTTTACCAAAAAAGGTACGAAACAGGCCGCGTGACGGCGCGTTAGACGCGCCGCCGCGACGACCAGCGACAGAAGCGGACCCAGTTGATCATGAACCTGCCCGTCATCCTTATCATCGTCGGAGCCGTGATGGCCCTGGCCGTCCTTGTGATTTTGCTGGGCGGTCCGTCGGCCAGCAAAGCCAAGTCCCGGCGGCTGGCGATGGTGAAGGACCGGCATGCCGCGTCGACCGAAGCCGTGGTGGCCGCGCAGATGCGCAAGACGATCCAGTCGAGCGGAAACCGGGGCGGTTCATCGCTGACCAGCCTGCTGCCGCGCCGCGAAGAGCTGGAAAAGCGCATCCGCCGGACGGGAAAGCGCTGGACGCTCACCCAATATATGTTCGCGTCGATGGGCCTGTTCGTGGTGGCGACCGGCGCCATGTTGATCATCCGCGCGCCTTTCGCAATGGCCGCCCTCGTCGGCCTGATGCTCAGCCTTGGCCTGCCCTATCTGGTCGTCGGTCTGGCGATCAGGAAGCGTGTCGCGCAATTCAACGCCCGCTTTCCCGACGCGATCGACCTGCTCGTGCGCGGGCTGCGCTCGGGCCTGCCGGTCACGGAGACCTTTCAGGTGGTCAGCCAGGAACTGCCGGGTCCGGTCGGCGAAGAGTTCAAGGGCGTCATCGAACGCATCCGCATCGGCAACACGATGGAGGCAGCGCTCCAGGAATCGGCCGATATGCTCGGCACCCCCGAGTTCCAATTCTTTTGCATCACAATCCAGATCCAGCGCGAAACCGGCGGTAATCTGGCGGAAACGCTGGCCAATCTGTCGGACGTGCTTCGCAAGCGCGCCCAGATGAAGCTGAAGATCCGCGCCATGTCGTCGGAAGCCAAGGCATCGGCCTATATCGTCGGCGCCCTCCCCTTCTTCGTGTTCGGGGTTGTGTGGGTCGTGAACCCCACCTACCTCGCGGGCTTCTTTGTCGAACAGCGACTGATCGTGGCCGGCATCGGCGGGCTGATCTGGATGAGTATCGGGGCCGGCATCATGGCCAAGATGGTCAATTTCGAGATTTGAGGGGGCAAAGATCATGACCAGCAGCCTCCTTATCACCGCGGCCTTTTCGGGCACCCAGGGCGGCCCGACGATCCTCGGAATCGACGTCGTGTGGGCCGGCACCGTGCTGGCAGCGGTCGGCGTCTTTGCCGTGCTTGTGGCGATCTATAACGCACTCACCGTTCGCAACCCGATGACCAAGCGCGTCAAGGCGCTCAATGAACGCCGCGAGCAGCTGAAGGCCGGGATCACCGCTTCGACCGCGAAGCGTCGCGCGCGGCTGGTGCGCAAGAACCAGACCGCTGACAGGATGCGCAACTTCCTTGGTCGCCTGCAGGTCCTGCAGGAAGAACAGATCAAGGAAGTCCAGCAAAAGCTCGCGCAGGCCGGTATCCGATCGAAAGATCTGGCTGTCGCCGTCATTTTCGGGCGGATGGTCTTGCCGATCCTGTTCGGCGGGACGGCCATCTTTCTGATCTATATCGTCGACATGTGGCCGACGCTGACGTCGCTCAAGCGTTCGGGTTTCACGATGGGCGCGCTCATCCTCGGTTATAAGGCACCCGACCTGTTCGTCGACAATATGCGCCAGAAGCGTACCGATGCGATCCGCAAGGGGCTTCCCGATGCGCTCGACCTCCTCGTCATCTGCGCCGAGGCCGGCCTGACGGTGGACTCCGCCTTTGCACGCGTGTCGAAAGAATTGGGCCGCGCCTATCCCGAACTCGGCGAGGAATTTGCGTTGACCTCGATCGAGCTCGGATTTTTGACCGAGCGTCGACAGGCGTTCGAGAACCTGGCCTATCGCGTCAATCTGGAATCGGTGAAGGGCGTCGTCACGACGATGATTCAGACCGAAAAATATGGCACGCCGCTGGCGAGCGCGCTGCGCGTGTTGTCGGCGGAATTTCGCAACGAACGCATGATGCGGGCCGAAGAAAAGGCCGCGCGCCTGCCCGCGATCATGACCGTTCCGCTGATCCTGTTCATTCTGCCGGTACTGTTCATCGTGATTCTGGGTCCGGCGGCCTGTTCGCTGGCCGATGCCATGTCGGGCGGCAGCTTCGGCGGCAAATAGGCAGCCGAACCCGTTTCGATCGATACGGGAGGGCGGAAGCGATTCCGCCCTCCCTCGTTTATGCGTCAGGCAACGCTCTGTTCGATCGCGCCGAAAATACTGTGGTGGCGTTCGTCGTCCATCCAGATACAGACGGTGTCGCCGCGCTTCATAAAGGGCGTGCTGGGCTTGCCATGGCGGATCGTTTCGACTGTCCGCACTTCGGCCAGACAGCTATAGCCGACTCCGCCGTCGTCGACCGGCCTGCCGGGGCCACCATCGGAATCGCGGTTCGACACGGTGCCCGACCCGATGATCGTGCCAGCCCCCAGATTCCGCGTCTTGGCGGCATGAGCGATGAGTTGGCCGAAATCGAACGTCATGTCGACGCCCGCGTCAGCGCGGCCGAGCGGCTGACCGTTGAGGTCGACGCACAGCGTCCCGTGAAGCTTGCCGTCCCGCCAGCGCTCGCCCAGCGCATCGGGCGTCACGAAGACCGGCGACATCGCGCTCGACGGCTTCGATTGGAAAAAGCCGAAGCCCTTGGCAAGCTCACCGGGAATAAGGCCGCGTAGCGAAACATCGTTGGTAAGCCCGACGAGCAGGATCTTGCTGCGCGCGGCGACGGCATCGATCCCGGCAGGGACATCGTCGGTGACAACGACGACCTCCGCCTCCATGTCGCACCCCCACGCCGGATCGCCGAGCGGGATCGGATCGCGCGGCCCCAGGAAAGCATCGCTGCCTCCCTGATACATCAGCGGATCGTGCCAGAAGCTGTCGGGCATTTCGGCGCCGCGCGCCTGCCGCACCAACGCGACATGGTTCACATAAGCGCTGCCGTCCGCCCATTGATAGGCGCGCGGCAGCGGCGAAGCCGCGTCGCGCTCGTGAAAACGCTCCTTCGGAATCGCGTCATGGTTGAGATCTTCGGCCAGCGCAGCAAGCCGCGGCGCGGCATCGGCCCAATTATCGAGCGCCGCCTGCATCGTCGGCGCGACCGCCGCAGCATCGGCGTACCAGGCGAGATCGTCCGAAACGACGACAAGCCGGCCGTCGCGGCCCTGTTTGAGCGAAGCTAGTTTCACGAAAACTCCCTTGTCTGACGATGCGGCTGAAAACCGTCATCGCCTGTCGGGAAGCGATAATCAGCGCGACGTCGTGATCGATGCGAAACAGGTAAAGCCGCTCTGGCCCGCCTGCAAGCGCCGGATGTACTGAAGATAGGCCTGCGACTGGTCATAGGTCGTGCCGGGAAGCGTGCGGCCGCGGAACGCGCGCTTCACTTCCTCGCCCGTAAAGGGCCGCGGTGCTCCGGGAAAAGCGCCCTTGGTTCCCGGAGGAACCAGCTTGCCCGCCGCATCGATATATTGACCCGCCGCGGTCGGCCCCGGAACGGGGATCTGGCAGTTCATGACCGATACGGCGGTTTGCGCAAAAGCCGGGCGGATCGTCAACGCCGCCGACACCCCCGCCGCGCCAAGCGCGAGCATCCGGCGCCGCGAGGGTGCCGTTTCGTCGGTGTCGGGTCGATCGACCGGAGCGTCGTGGTTTTCCATGGCAGGCGCATAACGCAAGGAAGCGCCGAGGAAAAGCGAAAGACCGGACATGCCGCCACAACTTCCCGCTTTGGCACAAGGCGCAGTAAAGGATTAACCCCCTATAAAGCGGCTTGCGCCCCTCCCCCGCTTTGTGCGACGCGGGCCGCGCATGTTCGATCGACTGTCCAGCCTTGTCATCGCACTGACGCTGATCGGCATCGCGGCGATTTTCGCCGCACTGGCGGGCGGCGATCCGCTGGGCATCGCCATGATGCTGACAGCAGGTGTCCTTGCAGCCGCGACGGTTTACAGCGCGCTGCCTCCGGCCGCGGTCGAAGGCTCTGCGGCAGCGCAAGCGCCTGCCGAAGCGCCGCCGGTCTCGTTTCTGCGCCATCCCGATTTCGCTCGCTGGGTCGATCAGGAAAAAGACCCGTTGCTCGGCGTCGCCGACAATATCGTGGCGATTGCCAACGACGCCGCGATCCGACTGCTCGGCCGGCATATCGTCGGCGCCGACATCCGCACCGCGATCCGCCACCCCGTTGCCGCCGAATGGCTGTCGCGCAACGATGCCGATGCCGCGCTCGAGACGATCAATCTCCTCGATTTCCCTCGTCCGGGGCAACGCTGGACAATGCGCGTCGCGGCATTGTCGAACCGCGAAAGGATCGTGTTCCTCGCGGATCGGTCGGCACTGGACGCCGCCGACCGGATGCGGTCCGATTTCGTCGCCAATGCAAGCCACGAGCTGCGCACGCCGCTTGCCGCCATTCTTGGCTATGTCGAAACGCTCCAGGACATGAACGGCGAAGCCGACGCGCCGACGCGGCACCGCTTCCTTTCGATTATCGAACGCGAGGCGCGGCGGATGCAACAGCTGGTCATCGACCTGCTGTCGATCTCGCGCGTCGAGGCCGACCGCTTCCGCCGCCCGACCACCGAAGTCGACCTGACCGCAATCGTGCGCCACACCATCGCGCAACTGCAAGACAGCGAGGCCGAGCGACCCCGAGACATCGTCGCGGTTTTGGATGACGCGCCGCTGCTCATGCTGGGCGACGCGGCACAACTGGGCCAGCTGGCCCACAACATCATTTCGAACGCGATGAAATATGGACGCCCCCGAACGCCGGTGACGGTCGAGCTGCTGCGCGAAGGGGCGCGCGTCCGGCTGTCGGTGAGCGACGAAGGCGATGGAATTGCGCCGGACCATATCCCGCGGCTGACCGAACGCTTTTACCGCGTCGACGAGGCACGCAGCCGTTCGGTCGGCGGCACCGGCCTCGGCCTCGCCATCGTCAAGCATATCGGCGAGCGCCACCAGGGCCAGCTCGACATCGCCAGCGAACTGGGCAAGGGCACCCGCGTTTCGGTGACGTTCCCGCTCGTGACCGGTGCCCAGGGCGAGAACTCCTAGGATCAGGACCCTATAGGATGGAGTCCTAGTCGATCCGGTCGAGCAACCCGGCAATCATGCCGAACATCTCGTCGATCTGCTCCTTCTCGACGATCAGCGGCGGCGACAGGGCAATGATGTCGCCGGTCGCGCGCACCAGCAAGCCGTTATCGAAACAGGCATGGAACAGCTCCATCGCGCGCGCAGTCGGTGCGCCGGGGCGCGGATCGAGTTCGATCCCGGCGACAAGGCCGATCGTGCGGATGTCTATGACATGTCGCCGCCCTTTCAGGCTTTGCGCTGCATCCTCCCAATAGGCGCCGAGCGTGCTTGCCCGGTCGAACAGCCCGTCGCGCGCGTAAAGGTCGAGCGTCGCCAGTCCCGCCGCGCTCGCCAGCGGATGCCCCGAATAGGTGTAGCCGTGGAAAAGCTCGATTCCGCCCGGTACGCTTTCGATCAGCACATCGTGCAACGCGCGCTTCACCGCCACCGCGCCCATCGGCACCGCAGCGTTGGTCAGCCCCTTTGCCATCGTGATGATGTCGGGCGTCACACCCCACGCCTCTGCCGCAGTTGCGCCGCCGACGCGGCCAAAGGCCGTGATGACCTCATCGAAAATCAGGATGATGCCATGACGGTCGCAAATCTCGCGCAGCCGCGCCAGATAACCGACGGGCGGTATCAGCACGCCGGTCGAGCCCGCCATCGGCTCGACGATCACCGCGGCGATCGTTTCGGCGCCATGCAGGTCGACGAGGCGTTGCAGGTCGTCGGCGAGTTCGGCGCCGTGCTGCGGGAAGCCGCGACTGAAGGCGTTGCGCTTTGGATCGTGCGTATGGCGGAGATGATCGACGCCCGGCAATCCGCCGCCGAAGGCCCGGCGATTGTTGACGATGCCGCCGACGCTGATCCCGCCAAAGCCCGTGCCATGATAGCCACGTTCGCGCCCGATCAGCCGCGTACGCATTCCCTGCCCATTGGCACGCTGAACCGCCAGCGCGATTTTCAGCGCGGTATCGACCGATTCGGAGCCGCTGTTGGTGAAGAAAATGCGGTCGAGCCCCGCCGGCATCAGCGCGCCAAGGCGCTGCGCAAGCTCGAAGGCACGCGGGTGGCCGAGCTGAAAGGTCGGCGCGAAATCGAGCGTCGCGGCGGTGTCGGCGATGGCCTTTGCAATCTCGGCCCGGCAATGGCCCGCATTGCTGCACCAAAGGCCCGACGTGCCGTCGAGTATCTGCCGCCCGTCGCTTGACTGGTAATACATCCCGCGCGCCGAAACGAGCTGACGCGGCTGGCTCTTGAACGCTCGGTTGGCGGTGAAGGGCATCCAGAAGGCGGCCAGTTGGTCGTTGTCACCGTGCATTCTAACCTGCTCCTGCCTCTTCATGGAGATCAATCTGGCGCGCCCTCGCGGCGCTGGCAATGCCGAAAATCCGCCGGATAACCGCCCTCTGGCGCTTCATCGCGCCTTGCGATAGGCTCTGACCTTCCACAAAGAGGGCCGATCCTGCGGCCCAATCGGGGGCGCATGTCAGTTAATCTGGAACAATGGATCAGCGACCATAATATCGACGAAGTCGAATGTATCGTCCCCGACATCAACGGGGTTCAGCGCGGCAAGGTTCTCCCCGCGCGCAAATTCCTAACCTCGGTCAAGGACAAGTCGCTGCGCATTCCGGGCAGCGTCTTCATCTGCACGATCGACGGCCATTACCCCGAGGATATCGACGACATCTGGGACAAGGACCCCGATAAATATCTGATCGCCGATCCCGACACGATCTGCATCGCGCCGGGCTTCACCTCGCCCACCGCCTTCGTCATCGCCGACGCCTTCAATGGCGACGGCACCGAAGTCGACATCGCGCCGCGTACGATCCTCAAAAAAGTCCTCGGTCTTTACGAAGACAAGGGCTGGAGGCCGATCATCGCGCCCGAGGTCGAATTTTATCTCGTCTCGCAGAACACCGATCCCGATTTCCCGCTGACCCCGCCCACGGGCCAGTCGGGCCGCGCCGAAACCGCGAGCCAGCCCTATGGGCTGGAGGCGATGAACGAATATGAGGACATCATCGACCATATTTATGACGATTGCGAGCTGATGGGGCTGACGATCGACACGATGATTCACGAAATGGGCGCCGCGCAGCTGGAGGTGAATTTCAACCACGGCGATCCGCTGCGCCTTGCCGACGAAGTGTTCCTGTTCAAGCGCGTCGTGCGCAACGTTGCCAAGACGCACGGCGTTTACGCAACCTTCATGGCCAACCCGATGGCGGGACAGCCGGGCAGCGCGATGCACATCCACCAGTCGGTCGTCGATGCGGAGACGGGGCGCAACCTCTTTGCCACCGCCAACGGCCGCGACAGCGCCGCCTTTCGCTCCTATGTCGCGGGCCTTATCCGCTTCATGCCGCAAATCTCGCCGATGTGGGCGCCCAATGTGAACAGCTTTCGCCGGATGCGGCCCGATAGCGCGGCGCCGATCAACGTCCAATGGGGCGCCGACAACCGGTCGTGCGGCTTTCGCATTCCAGTGTCGGACAAGCACAACCGCCGCGTCGAAAACCGCCTGCCGGGAGCCGACAGCAATCCCTATCTCGCGATCGCCGCCTCGCTCGTCTGCGGCTATATCGGCATGGTAGACCGCATGGTTCCGCCGAAGCCGATCATGGGCAGCGCCTATAACCGCGCGCGCACGCTGCCGCGCACGCTGGAGGCCGCGCTCGACCGTTTCGCGTCGTGCAAGAAGGTCCGCAACCTGCTCGGCGACGATTTCTTCGAGATTTTCTATGCGGTGAAGGATTATGAGCTGTTCAACTATCAGTCGGTGGTGTCGAGCTGGGAACGCGAACATCTGCTGATGCGGGTCTGATCCGCCGAACGCCATGACCGATCCGCTGAACCACAGCTATTACGCCGCAACCGCGCACGAATGGCGGCCGCGCGCATTCGAAGGCGATCTCGAATGCGACGTTGCGGTCATCGGGGGCGGGTTTACCGGGCTTAGCGCCGCGCTCGCCTGCGCCGAGCGCGGTTTTTCAGCTATCCTGATCGAACGCGAACATATCGGGTTCGGCGCATCGGGGCGAAACGGCGGACAGCTTATTCCCGGTCTCCGCTGGACAGCGTCCGAAATTGAGGATGAACTCGGCCGCGAGCGGGCCGACGCGCTGTTCGACCTTTGCTGGCGCGACAACCGCGTCAAGGCGCGGATCGCCAAGCATGGCATCGACTGCGATCTGAAGGCCGGTCATCTTGAGGCGGCGTGGACACCCAAAGACTTCGACGCCATGCGGCACGAGGCCGAATATCTTGCGAATAGATTCAATTATCGAACGGTGGTTGTCGCAAAAGGTGAAATGAGCAGGCATATCGCCAGTCCGCTCTATCATGGCGGAATCCACGACGCTGCGGCCGGCCATTTCCACCCGCTCAACTATGCGATCGGCCTGGCTAGAGCGGCGGAAGCGGAAGGGGTTCGCATTTGGGAGGGCGAACCCGTTCGGCGGATCGTCGATTGCAGCGACGGGTCGAGCCAGATTTTCACCGAACGAGCGATCGTCAGCGCTCGCTATGTGATCGACGCGACCGACAGCTGGATCGGCGACCTCGAACCCGACCTCGGCCGCTACACCGTGCCGATCATGAACTATAATGTCGCGACCGCGCCGCTTGCGAACGCCGACGCCCTGCTGCCCAGCGACGCCGCGGTCGCCGACAGCCGCTTCGTGCTCAATTATTTCCGCCTTTCGGCCGACAAGCGGCTGATCTTTGGCGGGGGCGAGCGTTATTCACAGACGCCGCCGCGCGACATCGCCGCCTTTGTCCGACCGTTCATGGCCGACGTGTTCCCCCAGATCGCCGACGCCAAAATCGAATATGGCTGGGGCGGCGCGGTCGCGGTGACGATGAACCGGCTGCCGCATATCGGGCGGCGCGGGAACGTCTTTTACGCGCATGGCTTTTCGGGGCATGGCGCGCTGGTGACAACGCTCGCGGGCGAGCTGATTGCCGAAGCGATGGCGGGGACCGCCGAACGCTTCGACGTGCTCGCAAATCTTCCGTCGCGGCCCTTTCCCGGCGGCAAGTGGCTGCGGCGCCCCCTCGCTACGCTGGGATTGCTCTGGTATGCGCTGCGCGACCGGTTGGGGTGAAGGAGCAATTGCATGTCGAAATCGTCGGGTCTCATCGCGCCCCGGTCGGAAGCCGAGGCCTTTTTCAAGGCCAACCCCGACGTCGATTCGATCGAGATGATCTATACCGACATGGGCGGCGTGCCGCGTGGCAAGCGGCTGCGCCAGCACGAGGTGCTGGCGGTTTATGAAAGCGGCCGCATGTTTCCGGGGTCGATCACCGTGGTCGATATTACCGGGCAGGATACGGTCGAAACCGGCCTTGTATGGGAGGATGGCGACGCCGACCGTTCGATGAAGCCGATTCCCGGCACGCTCGTCCGCACGCCCTGGGGCGGCGACTATGCCGCGCAGTTTCTCGTCGATTTTTACGAGCTCGACGGCACCCCGCACGACCTCGATCCGCGCCACGTCCTCGGCCGCGTGGTCGATCGCTTTACCGACGACGGCCTCACCCCGGTGCTCGCGGTCGAGCTGGAATTCTATCTGGTCGATCCGCGCCGCGCGCGCGATGGCGGCGTCCGACCGGCGCGTCCTGGATACAGCCGCGGCACGCCACGCAATGTCGAGGTCTATGGCCTGCGCGAGCTCGACGATTTCCGTCCCTTCTTTGATGCGCTCTACGCCGCAACCGACGCGCAAGAGCTGCCGCTCGAAAGTGCGATCAGCGAGTTTGCGCCGGGGCAGTTCGAACTGACGCTGCGCCACAAACCCGACGCGCTGCGCGCCGCCGACGATGCGATCATGTACAAGCGATTGGTCAAGGCGATCGCGCAGCAGCACGGGCTCGAGGCGACGTTCATGGCCAAGCCGTTCGCGGGCCAGGCGGGCAGCGGGATGCACATCCATGTTTCGGTGAACGATACGGACGGCAACAATATCTTTGCCAGCGACGACCCCGAAGGCACCGATGCGCTGCGCCATGCGATCGGGGGCATGATCGGCAGCGTCGGCGACGCTTTTGCGCTCTTTGCCCCGCACGCGAACAGCTATCGCCGTTTCAAGGCGAACAGCTATGCCCCCGTCGCACCGACGTGGGGCGTCAACAACCGCACGGTTTCGTTCCGCATCCCCGCCGGCCCGCCATCGAGCCGCCATGTCGAACATCGCGCGTGCGGAGCCGATGCCAACCCCTATCTCGCCGTCGCGGCGGTGCTTGCCGGAATGCACCATGGCCTGACGAACCGCATCGATCCCGGCCCGGCGGTCGTCGGCAACGGCTATAACCGCGCCAATAGCGGCGACGACAAGCCGCCCTCCAACTGGTTCGCAGCGGTCGATCGCTTTCACGGATCGGCGTTGATGCGCGATTATCTGGGCGACCGCTTCGTCGACATGTTCAGCATCGTCAAGCGCGTCGAACAGGACAATTATTTCAGCGTCGTACCGGCGCTCGACTATGATTGGTATCTGCGCAACGCATGAAAGTTTCACGCAAACCGGGTCCGGCGCAAAAAAGCCTCTTTTCAAGCCGCGTCTTATGAGTCAGCTTGCCTTTTCATACAGGGAGGCCGGCCATGGATTTCAACGAACTGATCAAGCAGACCCGCGGGCGCCGCTCGCTTCTTCAGGCGCTGGGCGTCGCGGCGGTGGGCATCAGTTTCGGCGGTCTCGCGGCGTGCAGCAAGGAAGGCGGCAAGACGCTTGCCAATGGCGAAGAAGGCAAGCTGAACTTCTATAACTGGGATACCTATATCGGCGAAACGACGCTCGCCGATTTCGAGGAAGCAACGGGTGTCGCGGTGACGATGGACCTGTTCGACAGCAACGACGTGCTGTTCGCCAAGTTCAAGGCGGGCAATCCGGGCTATGACGTGATCGTGCCGTCGAACGATTTTGTCGAACGGATGAGCAAGGCCGACATGCTGATGCCGCTCGATCACAGCCTGATCCCGAACAAGAAGAATATCGACGCCGCCTATATCAACGTCGAATATGACCTGCAGCGCAAATTCTCGATGCCTTACACCTGGCTCGCGCTCGGCATCGGGTATCGCAAGTCGAAGGTGTCGGCGACGCCCGACAGCTGGAAAGTACTGTTCGACAGCCCCGAATATGCCGGCCGCATGGCGTGGCTGTCGGAGGCGGGTGACATGTTCCGCCTCTACGGCAAATATCTGGGCAAGTCGGTCAACGCCCTCACCCCCGCCGATGTCGCGACGATCGAGCGGATGATGATCAAGCAAAAGCCCAATGTGAAGAAATTCCACGAGGATGACGGGCAGGACCTGCTGCTGAAGGGCGATGTCGACGTCGTGCTCGAATATAATGGCGACATCGCACAGGCGATGGTCGAGGATGACGACATCGATTTCGTCATTCCCAAGGAAGGCAGCCAGCTCAATTCGGATAATCTGTGTATTCCGAAGGGCGCGCCGCATCCGAAAAATGCCCATGCCTTCATCAACTATATTCTCGACGCGAACGTCGACAAGCACATCACCGAGACGATCCTCTACCCGACGCCGAACAGCGCGGCGAAGGCGCTGATGCCCGACAGCTACAAGAACAACCCCGTGATCTTCCCACCCGCCGACGTGCTGGCCAAATGTGAATATGCGCGCTTCAATCCCGAGTTGCAGCCGCTTTACGAGGAGGCTTTCACGCGGGTCCGGGCGGCGTAAGATGCGATCGCGTTGAAAAGGGTACTCGCTTTTCGTCATCCCGGCGAAGGCCGGGATCTCGGCTTCGCACCGTAACGGGATGGTGAGATTCCGGCCTTCGCCGGGATGACGCTTCAAATAACGTAGCGTTCGTTTCATGAAGCCCAAGGAGGCATCGGGGGGTGGCCGAACAGGACTGGAAAACGAACAAAAGGGTCTTTGCCGCGGTCTCGTTGCCTACCCTGCTGTGGGTTCTGCTCTTCTTCCTCGTGCCCATGGCGATCGTCTGGCTGTACAGCTTCGGCGAGAACCGGGGGCTCACCGACATCGCGATTTCGGGCACGCTCGACAATTACAAGCGCGCGACCGAATGGCTCTACCTCACCATTTTCGGCAAGAGTTTCGCGGTCGCGGCGCTCGTGACGCTGATCTGCCTGATCGTCGGGTTTCCGGTCGCGATGGCGATCACCTTCGCCAGCGAGAAATGGCGGCCGTGGCTGTTGCTCGGTATCATGCTGCCCTTCTGGACCAATCTGCTCATCCGCACCTATGCGCTGATGATGCTGCTCGGCACGCGGGGTTTTGCGAATAAGGGGCTCGGCGCTTTGTGGGAGGGAGCAAGCTGGTTCAAGACGCTCGTGGGGCTTCAGCCGCTCGCGACATGGGAGCCGGTTGAGCTGCTGTTCAACAATTTCGCGGTCGTCTTCGGACTTGTCTACGTGCACCTGCCCTTCATGGTGCTGCCGCTCTATGCCGCGCTCGACCGGCTCGACCGCAGCCTGATCGAAGCGAGCCTCGATCTGGGAGCAGGTCACTTCCGCACGATCATGCGCATCGTGGTGCCGCTGGCGGCGCCCGGTATCGTCGCGGGTGTGATGATCACCTTGATCCCGGCGCTTGGCGCCTATCTCACCCCCGACCTGATGGGCGGGACCGACAGCCAGATGATCGCCAATGTGATCGAGCGCCAATTCAAGAAGGCGAACGACTGGCCCTTCGGCGCTGCACTGTCCTTTCTGCTCATCTACGCGATGTTCATCCTGATCGCGCTCCAATCGCTGCGCCGCCGCGCGCCGGAGGCGCGGTGATGGCCCTTTTCGTCCGTACCCCACGCGCGCCGCTCGAATATAGCCGCACCCTCTGGATGCGCCTCTGGGTCGGCGCGGTGATGCTTTTTCTCTACGCGCCGCTGGTCGTGCTGATGATCTTCAGTTTCAACGACAGCAAGCGCAACGTCGTTTGGCGCGGCTTCACGACCAAATATTATGAAAAGGCACTGGACAACAACCAGTTGGTCGAAGCGCTCGTCAACTCGCTCACCATCGCGGCGCTGGCAACGATCGCCAGCCTCATCCTCGGCGCGATCGCCGCGGTGATGCTCTGGCGCTTTCGCTTTCCGTTGAAGGCCGCGGTCGACGGTACGATCTCGCTCCCCATCATCGTCCCCGAAATCTGCCTTGGCGTCGCGTTCCTGATGTTCTTCGCCGCGGTGGATTGGCCCACCAACCTCGTCTGGCCGCTCAATCTGGGGGCGATCACGATCGCGCACATCACCTTCTGTTTCCCCTTCGTCACCATGGTGGTGCGCTCGCGCCTCGCGAGCTTCAATCGCGAACAGGAGGAAGCGGCCAAGGATCTGGGGGCGAGCGAATGGCAGGTGTTCCGTGACGTGCTGATCCCGCACATGAAACCCGCGCTCGTCGCGGGCGCGCTCCTGTCGTTCACGCTCAGCCTCGACGATTTCGTCATCACCTATTTCACCAGCGGTCCCGATACGATCACCTTTCCGGTGAAAGTCTATTCGATGGTCCGTTTCTCCGTGACGCCCGAGGTGAACGCGGCATCCACCCTGCTCATCCTCCTCACCGTCGTCCTCACCTTCATCGCGCTCAAGCTCCAGGGCGTGAAAGCGATTGCGGAAACCCACTGACCATGACCGATCCCGCGAAACCGATCATCCAGATCCGGAACGTCTCCAAACGCTTTGGCAAGGTCACGGCCGTCGACAATGTCAGCCTCGACATCAACGCTGGCGAATTTTTCGTGCTGCTCGGCCCGTCGGGCTGCGGCAAGACGACGCTGCTGCGCATGATCGCGGGCTTCGAGTTGCCGAGCGAAGGGCAGATATTGATCGACGGGCAGGATATGGTGGGCATCCCCCCGAACAAGCGCCCGGTGAACATGGTGTTCCAAAGCTATGCCGTGTTCCCGCATATGAGCGTCGAGGACAATGTCGCCTATGGCCTGAAGATCGCCGGCGTGAACAGGGACGAGATCAAAGATCGCGTCGCCGAGGCGCTCGACCTGGTCAAGCTCGGCGGGTTCGAGGATCGAATGCCCGACCAGATGTCAGGCGGACAGCGCCAGCGCGTTGCGCTCGCGCGCAGTCTTGTCATGCGGCCCAAGGTGCTGCTGCTCGACGAACCACTCTCTGCGCTCGATGCGAAATTGCGCGCGCAGATGCAGTTCGAATTGTCGGAATTGCAGGAAAAGGTCGGAATCACCTTTGTCACTGTCACCCACGATCAGGACGAAGCGCTGTCGATGGCGTGCCGGATTGCGGTGATCAACAAGGGCGAGGTGTCGCAGCTTGCGACCCCGTCGGACCTGTACGAATATCCCGCCAATCGCTTCGTCGCCGACTTTGTGGGGTCGGTGAACATTTTCGAAGGCAAGCTGACGCTGGACGAACCCGACAAGGCCGCGGTCGATTGCCCCGGTCTCGGCAAAGTCTATCTCAACCATGGCGTCACGGGGCCGCACGGCGCCGACGTGTGGGTCGCGCTGCGGCCCGAGAAAATCTATCTCCATGTCCCCGGCGCGGGCAAGGCGGTCACGGCTGCGGCGCAGGACGCCCCCGAAGGCCATAATTTCGCGCGCGGTACGATCAAGGGCATGTCGTACCTCGGCGACATCACGCTGTTCGAGATCGAATTGGAAAGCGGCGCCCGCATCCGCGTCTCGCGCCCCAATCTGTCGCGCCACGACCAGGAGGATTTTACCTGGGACGACAAGGTGTCGATGCACTGGCGCGCCGATAGCCCGGTGGTATTGCTGGGCTGACTCATTCGGTTGTCACCCAGACGTAGGCCAGAGTCTCCGCGTCCCTTCAGGACGCTACGGCGAGAACCCGGCCTCCGTCGGGATGACGAAGTTCAGCATCAATCAATGCGCCGCCTTCTTCTTGCGCGGGATCACATGCAGCACAGCGACGATCACGCCACCCAGCACGAGCCCGAACACGCCCGCGCCGCCTGCGTTGATCAGCCACTCCCACACCCCCGCACCCGGCAGTCCGCCCGCGACCGCATGAGCGAAATCGTGCAGCGCGTGACCGATATTGCCGATATGATATTCGTCGAGCCCGTGGAGGAAAATCTGCCCGCCGACCCACAGCATCGCCGCGGTGCCGACTGTCGCGAGCGCGGCGAGCAATTTGGGCATGAAGGCGACGAGCCCGCGCCCGATCGCCCGGCGCGCACGGCTCCCCGCCTTTGCCATGTGGAGCCCGATGTCATCCATCTTCACGATCAGTCCGACGACGCCATACACGGCGATGGTGATGGCGATCGCCACCACGATCAGCGTCGCCGCGCGCAACAATATCGCCTGATCGAGCACTTCGTTGAGTGCGATGACCATGATTTCGGCCGACAGGATGAAATCGGTGCGGATCGCGCCCTTGACCATCACTTCCTCATGGTTCGGATCGACGACTTCAGCGGCGTGTTCGACCAGACTTTGTTTGTCGGCGCGTAGCGAATGCCAGACCTTCTCCGCACCTTCGAAACACAGATAGGCGCCGCCGACCATCAGCAAAGGCGTGATCGCCCATTGCGCGACGGCCGACAACAAGAGCAGCGCAGGAAGGATCAGCACCAGCTTGTTGAACATTGACCCCTTGGCGATGCGCCAGATGATCGGCAGTTCGCGGTTCGGCTGAAAGCCGGTCACATAGCGCGGGGTCACGGCGGCATCGTCGACCACCACCCCCGCGGCCTTCACCCCCGCTTTCGATGCGGCGGCCCCAATGTCGTCGATGCTAGCCGCGGCGACCTTGGCAATGGTGGCGACGTCGTCGAGGAGGGCAAAAAGGCCGGAGGGCATAGAGTCTTGGTCTTTCCAGTTCAGAGCGCGCGGAGTTTGGGCATCGCTTCATCGAGCGACTGGCGGATGATGGCAACCATCGCTTCGATCTGTTCGGTGGTAACAATCAACGGCGGGCACATGACCAGGCTGTCGCGGATGCCGCGCACCATCAGCCCGTTCGCGATGCACGCGTCGCGCGCCATCGGGCCCGCGGTGCCTTCGGCGCCGCCGAAGCGCGCGCGGGTCGCCTTGTCGGCGACGATCTCGACCGCACCGAGCAGCCCGACCGAACGCGTTTCGCCGACCAGCGGATGATCGTTCAGGGTCGCGAGCGCTTGCGCCAGATGCGGCCCCGTAACCTGGGCAGTGCGTTCGACCAGCTCCTCGCGCTCGATGATCTCGATATTCTTGAGCGCCACCGCGGCGCACACGGGATGCCCCGAATAGGTGAAGCCATGAACGAAATCGCCGCCGGTCTTCAGCACCTCGAGGACATGCGACGCAACGGCGGTTGCCGAAATCGGCAGATAGCCCGACGACAGCCCCTTCGCCATCGGCATCAGATCGGGGGTAAAGCCCATGGTTTCATGGCCCCACATGCGGCCGGTGCGCCCGAAGCCGCAAATCACTTCGTCCGACACGAGCAGCAGACCATATTTGCGGACCACCGCCTCGACCTTTGGCCAATAGCCCTTTGGCGGAATGATCACGCCGCCCGCGCCCTGTACCGGCTCGCCGATGAAGGCTGCGCAATTTTCGGGACCGACTTCCAATATCTTGTCCTCGATCGCCTGCACACAGGCGTCGCAAAATTCCTCCTCGCTCATCCCCTGCCCTTCGCCATAGGCATAGGGTTGGCGGACATGCTCGACACCGGGGATCGGCAGGTCGCCCTGCGCGTGCATCGCCTTCATGCCCCCCAGCGACACGCCCGCGACGGTCGATCCGTGATAGGCGTTCCAGCGGCTGATAAAGACCGTGCGTTGGGGCTCGCCCTTCAGCTTCCAGTAATGGCGCACCATGCGAAACACCGTGTCGTTCGCCTCACTGCCCGAGGCGTTGAAGAAGATGTGCGGCAGGCGACCCTCGGTCAGCGAAGCGATCTTCGCAGCCAGCGTCACCGTCGGCGGCGTCGCGGTCTTGAAGAAGGTGTTGTAAAAGGGCAGCTCACGCATCTGCGCCGCCGCCGCTTCAACCAGTTCCTCGCGGCCATAGCCGACATTGACGCACCAGAGGCCCGCCATGCCGTCGAGGATGCGGTGGCCGTCACCGTCGGTGATATAGGCGCCCTCGGCGTGGGTGATGATGCGGCTGCCACCCAGGGCCTCGATCTCGGCCCAGTCGGCCTGCGCAGGAAGGTGATGCGCAACGTCAAGGCGCTTGAGTTCAGCGATATCGTGATTGCGGGGCATGTCAAAACTCCTGATTGCCTGGAAACGGAAAGAAACCGGATCCTCGATAATCAGGGCGAAAAGCTGATCCGCGCGAGGTAGCGGTCATAGCGGGTGACGCGGCAGTTCATAATTCGCCTCTTAGCGCGCGGCCCAGGAGGTGAAAATAGGTCTGGCTTTGCCTGTCGCCGTCGGTTCCCCATTCGGGGTGCCACTGCACCGCGAGCAGCGGCGCGCCGTTCGGACGCGCGCTATAGGCTTCGACCAGCCCATCGGGCGCGCGCGCCTCGACCGCGAGCCCGCGCGCCAGTTCGCCAATACCCTGATAATGAACCGAGTTCACCTCCAGCGACGGCACCGCATAGGCCCCGGCAAGCAGCCCTCCTTCGACCAGCTCGACCCGATGCCGATGGTCGAACATCGCGTCGAACGAAACCCCTTCGGGCGCATGATGAGGAAGCAGCGCCGCGTTCGTCGACGTATCGCGGCGCAGAGTCCCGCCAAGGGCGACGTTGATCTCCTGAAAGCCGCGGCAGATACCGAACAGCGGCCGCTGTCCCGCGATCGCCGCGTCGACCAGTTCGGCCATCGTCCGGTCGCGATCGGGATCGAAAGGCCCCTCGCCTTCGCTTGCCTCGCCATAGCGTGCGGGTTCGACGTTGGAAGGCGTTCCGGTCAGCAATATCCCGTCGAGCCGCCCGACAATCTCGCGCGCGTGCATATAGTCGGGCAGCGACGGGATGATCAGCGCCGCGCAATCGGCATGGCGCATCGCGGCGGTTGCATAGCGATTGATCACCGTCTGTGCGATTTCGGTTCCGACGGCGCGGTTGCAGGCGATGATGCCGAGGACGGGGCGTTGCGACATGGGATCACGCTGCCGCGTTTTGGGGGCGGGTGCCAGCGAAATTTGCGGATAGGTCGTGACGACCGCCGGGCGAACTGCCTTAACGGCCGCAGGCGATCATTGCCTCCGCTTGGCCGCCCCCGAACAATCTCTCAATGGCGTCATCGAGATAGGGCCGATCTTCGAACAGGCGCATCGGATCGTGACGGTTAAGCCAAAGGCCGCTGCCGTGCCCGTCGGTCAGCGCGCGGCGCGTCGTGTCCTGCAACAACCGCAACCGCATCACCGCGGTACGCCGCGCCGCGCGCAACTCATTCGGCGCTTGCCGCGCAAAATGGGAACGAATACGCTCGACACGCGCCGCCACCACATCGCTATATCCGTGATGCGGCCCGCGATGCAGCGCGTGGCCCGATTGTAGCGCCGCCCGTTCGGACGCGGGCAGCACGACGCCGTTCGCACGGAAATTCTGCAACGCAAATCCTTCGGCGACCAGTTCGCCGAACATCTCCGCCATCTGGGGCCTGCGAGCGAGTGCAACCGGAATCAGGTGATGGCGCTGAAAGCCAAGTCGCGGCGGCGGCGCGCCGTGCCACCGGCCGCATTGCATCAAGCGTCGCGGCCGAATTCGACGCGCACCGTCGCATAAGGGGCCGCGCGACCGGTCGGAGGCAGCACGCCAATCCGCTCGCCTGCGTCGAGCCCCCGCATCGTCCGCGGATAGCGTATCGGACCGTTCAGCATTGCATCGAGCGCCAGCCGGGACAATCGGCGTACCACGTCCGCGACAGTCCAGGCTGGCGGAATAGGCGCTTCCAGTTCCTGACCCGTAAAATGGGCGAGCCCGCGTGTTCCGATGCTGTCGACGCCGTCGACCTCCCTCCGCCGAAAGGCGACGAGATGAAGGACGGGCGGCATCCCGCTCGCCAACATCTCGGCAATCGAGGCGCGAAACTGCACCGCGTCGGACCATAGCCGCGCAGGCGACCAGAAGATGTGGCTGGCGTCGAACATGTCGATCAATAGCACCGTCGTCTTGAAAAATTCGCGCATCTGAACCGGCGACGCGGTCCCCGCCGCGGCATTGTCGCGATCGGGAAAGAACAGCCAGCATGCCCCTGCATCGCGCCAGCCGGGTGGCAGGCTCGCGGCTAGCAGGCTGGTGGCGGGATCGGTCGGATCGGCGAAATCCAGCATCGATGGCGCCGCCGTGCCCGCGAGCACCGACACGCCGCCGCCGAAACGCAAACGAAAGCGCGGTGCCAAAAGGACCGTTTCGTTCCCCTCGCCGTCGTTCAGCGGCTCGGGTTGCAATCCCATCCGACGCATCAACGCCTCGATCGCGTTGGAATCGACAGACGCCGCCAACGCCCCGACGATCAAAGCAAATGGTTCCGGTGGTACCGGCAGGATCAGATCGTCGTAGTCCCCGGGATCCATATGTTGCATGCCGTTGCTGGGTTCGCACCCTTGCATCGCAAGACTGGCGGTAATGTTCAAACGCTTATTCGCCGTATGTCCGAAAGTTAATTCCGCGGGTCAGATGGCGACCTGACTCCCCAGTTCGACCACGCGGTTGGTCGGGAGGCGGAAATATTCCATCGCGCTTTCCGAATTTCGCAGCATCCATGCAAACAGCTTTTCACGCCAGATCGGCATTCCGGGGGTTTTTGCGGCGATCAGCGTCTGGCGCGACAGGAAAAAGCTGGTTTCCAGCATCTTGAACTCGCCGCCACAACTCGTGACGCGCCCCAAGGCTTCGGGCACGTCGATCGGCTGCATAAAGCCATAGTTCAGCACCAGCCGGTGAAAGCCCTTGCCCAGATCTTCAAGCTGGCAGAGCTTGGTTTCGGGAACGAACGGAATGTCGGCGATCTTGATCGTGAGCAGGATGATCCGTTCGTGCAGCACCTTGTTGTGCTTGAGATTGTGGAGCAGCGCGTGCGGCACGCCGTCGCTGCTCGACGTCATAAACACCGCTGTGCCGGGAACGCGCGTCGCACTGTTCGCCGCCGATTTGACGAAAATCGGGATCGGCATCGCGCCTTCGGCCATTTCCTGCTGCATGAGCTTGCGACCGCGCGACCAGGTGGTCAGCAGCGTGAAGATGGTGAGGCCGATCGCCAGCGGCACCCAGCCGCCGTCGGGCACCTTGATCAGATTTGCGCCGAAATAGGCGATGTCGACGATGAAGAAGACGGCAAGGATCGGCAGCGCCTTCCACGCCGGCCATTTCCAGAGCGCGAAAAGCACGACGCTCATCAGACAGGTATCGATGAACATCGCGCCGGTCACGGCGATGCCATAGGCCGCAGCAAGGTTGCTCGACGAACCGAAAAAGAGAACGAGGATGATGACCATCACCATCAGCCCCCAGTTGACCACCGGGATATAAATCTGTCCCTGCGCCGACGCGCTCGTATGCTCGACGCGCAGGCGCGGCATGAACCCGAGCTGGATCGCCTGCTGTGTCAGTGAGAAGGCGCCCGAAATCACCGCCTGGCTTGCGATGATCGTCGCCAGCAGCGCCAGGATCACCACCGGAATGCGCCACATGTCGGGCATCATCTGGAAAAAGGGGTCGGATATAAGCTCGGTGCGCGGCCCCGCCTCGGCCGCGAGCACCATCGCGCCCTGCCCCATATAGTTGAGCATCAGCGCGGGCAGCACGAACGCAAGCCACGACAAGCCGATCGGCCCGCGGCCGAAATGCCCCATATCGGCATATAGTGCTTCCGCCCCCGTCACCGCGAGCACCACCGCCCCCAACGCGATGAAGGCCGTGAACCCGTCGAAATAGAAGAAGCGCAGCGCATTGATCGGATTCAGCGTTTCGACGATGATCCACGGGTTGCCTGCTATATGGATAACGCCCAGCGTCGCGAGCATCAGGAAATAGCAGAGCATGATCGGTCCGAAGAGCGCGCCTACCTTTGACGTGCCGCGGGCCTGGATCGCGAAGAGCCCGATCAGGATGGTTAGCGCTATGGGCACGATATAGGGTTCAAACCCCTTGTTGACGTAACTCAAACCCTCCGTCGCCGACAGAACCGACATCGCGGGCGTAATCATGCTGTCGCCATAGAAAAGCGCGGTCGCAAACACGCCCAGCAGGACGATCGGCCAGGTCCAGCGCTTGCCCTCCGATGATCGGCTGATCAGCGCGAGCAGTGCCAGACTGCCGCCCTCGCCCTTGTTGTCGGCGCGCATGATCGTCATCACATATTTGAAGGTGACGACGAGCATCATCGACCAGAAAACCAGGCTGAGCACGCCATAGATGTGCAGCCGGTCGGGTTCGATCGAATGATGCCCCGCAAAGGTTTCGCGAAACGCGTAAAGCGGGCTGGTACCGATGTCGCCGAACACGACGCCGATCGCGCCGACGGCAAGCTTCAGCCTGCCGTCGCCCTGATGCCCATGGCCGTGATGGCCGTTATCCGCGGCGGCTTCGATGGCGCTTTGCGCACCGTCGGCCGCCTGTTGCGACTCAGCAGTCATCGCGCGCCTTTAGCCGAGCCCGGCGGGTAGGAACAGGTTTCAATTTGGGACGCCTTCCGCGCCGCGATCCACCGGGACGGGCGGCGGTCCGAGTGCCTGCCGCAACTGCGCGAGGCGCATTTCAAGATCGGAGCGCCAGGGCGCATCCGCCGGGCTGCGCGCGAGCAATTCGCTCCACACCGCCTCCGCGCCCTTAAGGTCGCCGCCCTGCGCTAGCGCCAGCCCGGCGAAAAAGGGTGGGGCGGGATGCGACGGGTCGCGCCGCGCCGCTTCGTCGAACGCCAGCGCCGCCGCAGGCGACATCATGCCCCCGCCATGCGCCGCAAGCGCATTGCCGAGTCCGACCCAAAGGTCGACATTGTCGGGGTATTTCTCCAGCCCCTTCTCCAGCGTCTTCGCCGCGAGCTCGGTCTTGCCCGTGCGCGCAAATCCGTCGGACATGCCCAGCCATTGCGCCGCGGGACCAAAGCGTTCGGCCATCCCCTGCCGCTGATCGGTCAGCGCTTCACCAAACCCCTCGGGCTCGGTGGCGGCAGCCACCGGCTTGCCGGGCAGCGCCGGGCTTCCCTGCAAGGCATAGCCCGCAAGACCCAGCATCACTGCGGCCCCCACCAGCGGACGCGCCGCGACAGGCAGTCGGCCAAGCCAGAAAATGCCGCCGATCGTGAACGCCGCAGCCAGCATGACCCCCAGCCACGTCACGGCCGGTCCTCCGCATCGCCCTCGCCGCGCCGGAACCGCCCGAAGGCGAGCCAGCCGCCGATGCCGAGGAACAACAGTGGGCCCAGCCAGAGCAGCGCCGTCGCGCCGTCGAACGGCGGGTCATATGTCACCCAATTGCCATAGCGCGCGACGAGCCATGCCTTGATCTCCTCGGGGCTTTCGCCCGCGGCGATCTTGCTGCGAACCTCGTGCCGCATGTCGCCGGCGAGCGGCGCGTCGCTGTCAGCAATCGACTGTCCCTGACAGACAAGGCAGCGCAGCTCTTCCATCAGTGCCTTGGCGCGCGCTTCCTTTGCAGGATCGTTCAATTGCTCATAAGCATAGGGTGCGGGCGGCAGCCGGTCCTGCGCCGCCAGCGGAAACGCCAGCGCTGCCAGCAGGCCTAGGAGTGCGAGCCGCCAGCTCACTTCATCGCCTCGAGCTTCGCGACAATCTCGGGCACCTGATCGGCCAGGATCACGCCCTGGATTTGCTCGCGGATGATCCCCTTGCCGTCGATCAGAAAGGTTTCGGGGACGCCCGACGACCCCAGAGCGATCTGAACGCTGCTTTGCATATCGGCGCCGATGCGGTCGAACGGATTGCCATATTCCTTCAGGAACTGCGCGACATCTTCGGGCCGGTCGCGGATCGCGATACCGTCGATCGGGACGCCTGCGGCCTTCAGCGCCTCGAGCTGCGGCGCCTCGGCACGGCACGGGATGCACCAGCTTGCGAACACATTGACCAGCCGCGGCCGCCCGTCGGCAAGCTCGCTGCTCTTCAGCCCCGAAACCCCCGCGGTCGCGGGCGGCAAGTCGAACAGCGGCATCGGCTTGTCGATCCATTGCGACTGGATCAGCGTCTCGGCCGGCGTCACCAGCCGATAGATGAAGGCGCCGAACAACAGCCCCATGATCGCCAGCGGAACGAAGAGGACCCAGCGGTTCTTCATGGCGCAAAAGCCTCCTGCGATTTGCGGTACCGGCGTGCGCGCCACAGCGTCAGCAATTGCGCGCGGCCGAGCAGCGACAGCGCGGCGCCGAGCGCGATCAGTCCGCCGCCTAGCCATATCCACCACACCAAAGGTTTCCACCAGAGGCGAATCTGGTAGCGGTCGGTGCGCCCGTCGACGCCCGTTACCGGCTGGCCCAGCACGGCGTAAAGCTGCCCGCCAGGACGCGTCAGCAGCGCCGCTTCGTTCGTTTCGGTCGGCGCCGTGCCCATCAACCCCGGAAAAGTTCGAGCTTCGGGCTTCATTACAAAGCGGTCGCCCGAGGATGTCGTGGCGACCAACGTGCCTTCGATCGACGTGAAGTTCGGCCCGGCGACAGGTTTCACCCCCTCGAACCGCACCGCGAAATCGGCAATGCGGATGGTTTCGCCCGGCGCCGCCGCGACCAGCCGTTCCTTGATGAAGGCGCTTTCGGCGCCCATTCCGGCCAGACAGACGGCGACCCCGAAATGCGCCACCACCATGCCCCAGGTGGGGAGCGGCGTACGGCGAAGATTGCGTCCCCACAGCGGCGCAAGGCTGGCGACCGCGACGACGCCGGCGACGGTCATGCCGAGCAGCGGCAGGATGCCGACCTTGCCGCCGAACAGGACCAAGGCGAACAGCACCACCGCCCCGACAAGGACCGCCGGGGGCAAGCGCGACCACAGCCGCTTGCCGTCGTCCCTGCGCCAACTGAGCAGCGGTCCAGCGACCATGACGAGGCAGAGGATCAGCGCGAGCGGCCCGGCGACACGGTTATAATAGGGCGGCCCGACCGAGATTTTCTCACCCATCGCTTCGGCCACGATCGGATAGAGCGTGCCGAGCAGGACGAGCGCGAGAATCGTCGTCAGCAGCAGATTGTTGATCACCAGCGATCCTTCGCGGCTCAGCAGTGCGAATTTCTTGCCCTCGGCGACCGCCCCGGCACGCAGCGCGAACAACGTCAACGCGCCGCCGATATAGATCGCCATCAGCACGAGCAGGAAGGTACCCCGCTCGGGATCGACCGCAAAGCTGTGCACGCTGGTCAAAAGCCCCGACCGGACGATGAAGGTGCCGACCATCGACATCGAGAATCCGATCACCGCGAGCATCACCGTCCATGCGCGCAGCGCATTGCGCGTTGCCGTCACCGCAACCGAATGAAGCAGTGCCGCGCCCGCGAGCCACGGCACGAGCGAAACATTCTCGACCGGGTCCCAGAACCACCAGCCGCCCCAGCCCAGTTCGTAATAAGCCCAATAGCTCCCCGCGGTGATCCCGAGCGTCAGGAAAATCCAGCTGCCGAGCACCCACGGCCGCATCGCGCGCGCGAAGGCCGGGCCGATCTCGCGCGTGATCAGCGCGCCGACGGCAAAGCTGAACGCGACCGACAGCCCGACATAACCGACGTAGAGCGTCGGCGGGTGAAAGGCCAAACCGACGTCCTGCAACAGCGGGTTGAGCCCCTGCCCGTCGGGCGGCGCGACGGACAAGCGCTTGAACGGGTTGGACGAAAAAAGCAGAAAGGCAAAAAACCCCAGACTCAGCGCCGCCTGCGCGCTGAGTGTCGCCACCAGCGTATCCTCGCGCAGTCTTTTTTCGAACAATGCGATCAGCGCGCCCGACAGCGACAGGATCATCAGCCACAGCAGCATCGATCCTTCGTGATTGCCCCACGTTCCCGCGATCTTGAAGATCATCGGCTTCAGACTGTTGCTGTTGCGTGCGACCAGCTCGACCGACATGTCCGATCGTACGAAAAGCGCGATCAGCAAAGCGAAGGCAGCGGTTGTCAGCAATCCCTGGGCGACGCTCGCGGGCCGCACGAGCGCCCCCAAATCCTTGGGTCCCCCGCGCAGGAACATTGTGCCCGCAACCAGCGAAAGGCACGCGAGCGCAGCCGCGATCCACAGCAGCGCGAGGCCGAGTTCGGCGATCACAACCTAACCTCCGTCACCCCGGCGAAGGCCGGGGTCTCGCCCTTGGCGTTCATACGCGGTGTTGAGATCCCGGCCTTCAGCCAATATCCTGAGCGCCTGCCAAGGCAGTCGAAGGGCCGGGATGACGATAGAATGGACGTCGCTCATACCCCCGGCGCCGCCTTCATATCCTTGGGCATATCGCCCATCTGCGGCGGCATGTAACGCTCGTCATGCTTGGCGAGGATGCGATCGGCGACGAAAACACCATCGGCGCGCATCCGCCCATCGGCGACCATGCCGCTTTCTTCGCCGAAAAGGTCGGGGACGATGCCCTTATACTCGACCGGCACAGACGCCCGGCCGTCGGTCGCAACGAAGCGGATCGTCAGCCCGTCGGCCTGCCTGTCGATGCTGCCCTTCGCGACCATGCCGCCCAGCCGCATCGCCTCCCCGACCGCGGCCTTGCCCCCCTGCACCTCGACCGGCGTGCGGAAATAGGCGGCCTCGTCGCGCAGCGCGCTCGCCGCGAGCACGCCCGCGCCGGCCACGCCCGCCAGCGCGACCAGCGCCAGCACCAGCCGTTGATGCTTGGCCTTCACGCGCGATCCCTCCGCAAGGCGTCGCTGCGCTTCTCGGCCTTCGTCATCGCGCGCCAGCTCGCCCAAAGTACCGCGCCGGTAAGCGCCGCCGTCAGCGCATAGGCTGCGGCAACGAATGCCCATTGGCCGCTCCCGCTGATCACCCCCGTCACGCGTCAATCCTCCTCGTCGGCCAATCGCCGCAGTCGCGCCGCAACGCGGTTGTCGGCGATGATCCGCCGCATCCGCATCAGAACGATCGCGCCGAACAGCAGCGAAAAACCGATCAGCGTCAAGCCCAGCGGCCACAACAGCGCTCCGTCGATGCTCGATCCGCGCAGCGTAATGCTGGGTCCTTGATGCAGGCTGTTCCACCACACGACGCTGCGGTTGATGATCGGAATGTTGATCGCGCCGACCAGCGCATAGATCGCCGCGCCGCGCGTCAGTGAACCGCCCTGCCGCTGCCCATCATCGCCGCTCGTCAGTGCGATAAAGCCCGCATAGAGGAACAAGAGGACGAGCATCGACGTCATCCGCCCGTCCCATTCCCACCAGGTGCCCCAGGTCGGCTTGCCCCAGATCGACCCGGTCGCAAGGCAGAGCGCGGTGAACAGCATCCCCGGCACCGCAATCGCGCGTGCCGCGATGCCCGACAAAGGATGGCGCCAGACAAGCTGGATCAGGCCCGCAATCGCGAGCGCCGTCCAGCCCCCCATGCCGAGCCACGCGGACGGGACATGTACATACAAGATCCGCGCGGTTTCGCCCTGTTTATAATCGCCCGGCACCATCGTCAGTCCGGCGAAGGCGCCACCGATCGCGAGCAGCAACCCGGCGCCGAGCAGCCACGGCGTCAAAGGTTTGGCGATCGCCAGAAAGCGGGTCGGATTGGCGTAGGCGTGCATCGGTTCGGCGTCGTCCTTAGGCGAGCCGGAGATGAGGGTCCAGCAATTTGCCCGGCGCGACCCGGCACGGATATGTTGCTTGCTGCGCGCGACAGGTCAACTCTGCGATCACCATCCTGGCCCGGCGACCGAGCGTGCACACCGGACGACGGCTTTCGGCCGAAACAGGACATCCCTGCCCTCGTCCTCGCGGCAAAGGCCGGGATTTCACCCTAATGATTTACAGCACCGGCGAGATCCCGGCATTCGCCGGGATGACCGAACGGAAGTTGTCCGTTCACCTCCTAACCAGACTCACCCTTCCGGCCGTGTCCAGATCCAGCTGCCGCCGACCGCCGCCGCGACGATTGGCGCCATCATCCAGGGCCAGGGCGCAAAGGCGACCGCGAGCCCAATGCTCAGCGCGAACGCCAGCGTCGCCGCGATCTTGCCCTTGCGGCTGATCGCGCCACGGTCGCGCCAGGCGACGATGTGCTGTCCAAAAGCCGGATGCTCGACCAGCCACGCCTCGAGCCGCGGTGACGAACGCGCGAAGCAAAAGGCGGCGAAGATGACGAAAGGCACCGTCGGCAGCAACGGCAGCACCGCGCCGATCGCCCCCAGGCCGAGCGACAACCAGCCCGCGACCAGATAGAAATGCCGTTTCATGCGAAGGCTGGCTTAGCGGATTTCCCATCCCGCGCCAGCCCTTGCAACGGGTTAGCCGCGGCCGATCAGCTTCTGCGCCATGCGGTCGGCAACGACCGACGCCGGCGTTCCGCTCGCCTTGCTCTCGGCCCAGATTTCCGCGAGGCGGCCGGGAATCTGATGGATGCGGCTCTCGACTTCCTCGCGGCTTCCCTGCCCGAGATATTCGAGCGCGACGTTGATGATCCCGCCGGCATTGATCACATAATCGGGAGCATAGACGATCCCGCGATCATGCACGCGCTGGCCGTCGAGCGCGGTCGCAAGCTGGTTGTTCGCGCCGCCCGCAACGATCGGCACGCGCAGCTTCGCGATGCTGTGTTCGGTCAGGATGGCGCCGAGCGCGTTGGGGCTCAGCACGTCGGCCTCGACCTCCATGATCGCTGCCGAATCGGCGAGTTCGGCCCCGAGTTCCTCAGCGAGCGCCTTCGCGCGCGCCAGATTGACGTCGGCGAGCGTGAGCTTCGCCCCTTCGGCCGCGAGCCGCCGCGCGACGCCGCCGCCAACACTGCCGACGCCCTGGATCGCGATGCGGACATCCTTGGCGCTGTCGGTTTTCAGCCCTTCGCGAATTGCCGCCTTGATGCCCAGATAGACGCCGAGCGCAGTAAACGGTCCCGGGTCGCCGCCGGCATCGGCGCCGCTGGCCACCGGCAGGCCGCTGACATGCTTTGTCTGCTTCGCAATCTCGACCATGTCGGCGTCGGTGATGCCGACGTCTTCGGCGGTCACATAAGCGCCCCCAAGCGATTCGACCGCGCGTCCGAACGCCGCGAGCAGTTCGGGGCTCTTCGCGCCCTGTTCGTCGGCGAGGATCACGCCCTTGCCGCCGCCCATCGGCAGCCCCGCCATGGCATTTTTATAGCTCATGCCGCGCGACAGGCGCAGCGCGTCGGTGATCGCCGCAGCGCGCTGCGGATAATGCCAGTAACGAACGCCGCCGGCACCGGGGCCGAGGTGGGTCGAGTGGACCGCGATGACCGCCGTAAGCCCGCTCGCGCGATCGCGGAACATGTGGACATGTTCATGGTCGTCGAAATCGGCGAAATCCCAGACAGCGGACATTGGCTCATCCTCACGTTAAAAAATTACGTGAAGGCGTAATAATCAAACAGGGGGGTCGAGTCACCTCAAAAGCGTCCCAAAATTTCGGACGCACGGCGACAGGGAAATGGGGCGATCAACGGGGCTCGAACCCGCGACCTCCGGTACCACAAACCGGCGCTCTAACCAACTGAGCTATGATCGCCACATGTCGGGCGGAAACGCGTCCGACAGCGCGCGGCGATAGGCGTGACCCAACCCTTCGTCAAGCATTGTTCGCGCCGAGCCGGGCCTGTAAAAGCGCCGCATGGCTGGCAAAGATCATGTCGACTTGGCGACCTCGGGCGCCGACCGCACCGCCGAGCGGCTCGCCGCCGTTCCCGGTATCCGCCGCGCTCCGACGCCGAAGCTTCAGCAGTTCATGCTTTCGCGCTTCCTCGATCCTGAAAGCTGCGCCGCGCTGATCGCCCAGATCGATCGCGACGTGCACCCCTCGACCATCGCCGACCCGAACGGCGACGAGGCGTTCCGCACCAGCACGACCTGCGACCTCGATCATCGCGACCCGCTGGTGATCGCGGTGAACGAACGTCTCCACGACCTCACGGGGATACCGCTCGCCTATGGCGAACCGATGCAGGGCCAGCGTTATGACGTCGGACAGGAATTCAAGGCGCATACCGACTATTTCGACCCGCATGGCGGCGATTGGGAGACCTATTGCGCAGTGCCGGGGCAGCGGAGCTGGACGCTGATGATCTATCTCAACGAACCGGCAGCGGGCGGAGCGACCCGCTTCCTTTCGACGGGCAAGATGCACCAGCCGGAGGTCGGCAAGCTGCTCGCCTGGAATAATATCCGCCCCGACGGAACGGCGAACCCCGACACGCTTCATCACGGAATGAAGGTGCGCAAGGGCCGCAAATATATCATCACCAAATGGTTCCGCGAACGCCCCTGGCCGTGGGCCGAAGGGGAGTTGGGGCGACCCTCGGCAGGATGAGGTGATCTTCAATGTCTCGTCACCCCGGCATGGGCCGGGGTGACGAGATCGAGTTACCGTACCAATCGATACTGAAAATTGAGCGTCAGGCTGTTCGACACGCGCCCCGGCTCCACTGGCGTCGATTTGGCGTCGGCGGCAATTTCCATTCGAGCCATCGGCATCGGGGGCTGTCCCCCGCCAAAGCCGCCTTCGCTGATCGACACCAGCTCGGCGCTGCGAAAGCCCGCGAGCCGCGCATAGTCCGCAGCCTTCGCTTCGGCCGTCTTGATTGCCTCGCCGCGCGCGCCGGCGAGAACGGCGTCGGGATCCTTCACCCCGAACCACGGCCCGTCGACATTGGTGCCCCCCGCCGCAACGAGCGCGTCGAGCAGCGGGCCGATGTCGGCGATGTTTCCGGTGGTCGCGCGCACCGAATTGCTCACCTGATAGCCGATGAAACGCGGCGGCTGGCCATCGCTGCGATTGTTATAGTCATATTGCGGCGACAGGTTGATACCGCTCGTCTGGATGTTTTCGGCCTTGATCCCGCGCGCCTTGGCGGCAGCGATCAGCTTGTCCATGGCCGCAGCATTAAGCCGCATCGCTTCGACCGCGGTGGGCGCCGTCGTGGTGACGCCCGCGCCGATCGTCGCCTCGTCGGGGCGCGAGCGCACCTCCTTGGTGACGCCGAACGACAGGATCGGGCCTTGCGCGGTCGCGGTGGTCACGGTCGATCCTCCTGGCTGGGCGATGGCGGGGGCGGCAGCGGTCATAAGACCAGCGGCCAGCGCGACGAGCATTTGCTTCTTCATTTCAATCTCCTGTGCGGCCGTATGTGCGGCCGGTTGCTTTACCCACCCCTAACGCAAGACGAAGCGGGCGCGTTCCGGCCTTTGCACCGACGACGCTTGCATCAGACTGAACGTATCGGTAGCGGGCCGTTCATCATGGCAGCACCGATCTTATCTTATGAAGGCCTCGGCCTTGTGCAGGGCAGTGGCTGGCTGTTCCAGGATCTCGACATCTATGTCGGCCAGCGCGATCGGCTCGCGCTGATCGGGCGCAACGGTGCGGGCAAAACGACCTTGCTCAAGCTGCTCGCCGGGCGGATCGACCCCGACAAGGGCAAGCGCACGATCGTTCCCGGTACGCATGTGGTCATGCTCGAACAGGAACCCGATTTCGGGCCTTTCGCGACGCTGATGGATTTTGCGGTCGCCGGAAAGGACGGCCCGCCCGCGCATGAGGTCGCCGCGATCGCCGATCAGCTCGGCATCGACATGAACCGCACCGCCGCGAGCGCGTCGGGCGGCGAACGCCGCCGCGCCGCGATCGCCCGCGCACTCGCGCAGAACCCCGACGTTTTGCTGCTCGACGAGCCGACCAACCACCTCGACCTCGCCGCGATCGACTGGCTCGAAAGCTGGCTGTCGCGTTATACGGGCGCCTTTGTCGTCATCAGTCACGACCGCACCTTCCTTACCCGGCTGACACGCCAGACATTGTGGCTCGATCGCGGTAGCATCCGCCGCAAGGAAATCGGCTTCGGCGGCTTCGAGGAATGGACCGAGGCGGTCTATGCCGAGGAAGCGCGCGCGGCGCAAAAGCTCGATTCGAAACTGCGGCTCGAGGCGCATTGGCTCGAACGCGGCGTCACCGCACGGCGCAAGCGCAACCAGGGGCGGCTCGAAAAACTCAAGGAGATGCGCGCCGCGCGCGCCGCGATGGTCGGCGGCCCCGGCGTCGCCAAACTGGGCCTCGCCAACGACGATGTCCGCTCGAAATCGGTGATCGTCGCTGAGAATATCTCGAAGAGTTTTGGCGATCGTACGATCATCAAAAATTTCGACTTCCGCGTCCAGCGCGGCGACCGCATCGGCATCGTGGGAGCCAACGGTGCGGGAAAATCGACCCTGCTCAAACTGCTGACCGGCGAGATTCAGCCCGACAGCGGCAGCGTCACCCTCGCCCCGACGCTCGACGGGATCGTCATCGACCAGCAGCGCAGCCTGCTTTCGCCCGAAAAGCGTGTTCGCGACGTGCTTGCCGACGGCGGCGACTGGGTCGAGGTGCGCGGGGTCAAAAAGCATATTCAGGGCTATCTGAAGGAGTTTCTTTTCGATCCCGGCGTCGTCGAGGCGAGCGTCGGCGCGCTTTCGGGCGGCGAGCGGTCGCGGCTTTTGCTGGCGCGCGAATTCGCCCGCGAATCGAACCTGCTCGTGCTCGACGAGCCGACCAACGACCTCGACCTCGAAACGCTCGACCTGTTGCAGGAGGTCATCGCCGATTATGCCGGCACCGTGCTGCTGGTCAGCCACGACCGCGACTTCCTCGACCGTACCGTCACGGTCACGCTCGGCCTCGACGGATCGGGCAGGGTCGACATCGTCGCGGGCGGCTATGCCGACTGGGAAGCGAAGCGCGTCCGGCCTTCGACGGCCAAAACCAAATCCCCCGCCAGCGAAGCCGCGCCGCCCGCGCCCCCACAGGCGCGCAAGAAACTCTCTTACAAGGACCAGCGCGACTACGATCTCCTCCCCGCTCGGATCGAGGCGATCGAGGCCGAGATGGCGGCAATCGAGATCGAATTGTCCGACGGCGCGCTGTTCACGCGCGACAATGCCCGCTTCAATGCGCTGACCGCTCAGCTTGATGCGCTACGCCGCGAAAAGACCGCTGCCGAAGACCGCTGGCTGGCGCTGGCGGAAGAGGTCGAGGGGCTGCAATAAGCGGGGCTGGCCCTGACCGAAGCAAACGACCGTTTTGGGGTGGGTTTCCCGACCTTCCTTTATCCGTCATCCCGGCGAAGGCCGGGATCTCGCCGTCGCGGTAAACCGATAGGGTGAGATCGTGTTTCAGAGTCACGTGCCTCTTAACACCCTTCGCCGGGATGACGATAGAGTTGAGCGCGGCTTTCGGTCGCTAGCCGACAAACTCCCGCGCCAGCCGCAACACCTCGTCCGCCAGTTCCTTGCGGCAGATCAGAAGGTCGGGAAGATAAGTATCGGCATTGTTGTAGCGCAGTGGCGAGCCGTCCACTCGGCTTACATGGAGTCCGGCAGCCGCAGCGACCGCGACGGGCGCGCAATTGTCCCATTCATACTGGCCGCCGGTGTGGAGATAGACGTCGGCCTCGCCGCGCACCACCGCCATGGCTTTCGCGCCCGCCGAACCCATCGCGACCAGCTCGGCGCCCAGATGTTGGGCAACGAACAGCGCTTCGGCGGCGGGACGCGTGCGGCTGACCAGCATCTTTGGCGGGTCGCCCGGCGGCGCGAGCGGTGGCGGCGACGCCGACGTCAGCGTCACCCCCAACCCCGGCAGCGCCACCGCGCCGACCGCGGCGATGCCGTCGATCGCGAGCGCAACATGCACGGCCCAGTCGCTTCGGCCCTCGCCATATTCGCGCGTACCGTCGAGCGGATCGACGATCCACACACGCGCATTTTCGCGGCGCGCCGGATTGTCCTTCTCCTCCTCGGACAAAAGCGCATCGGCGGGACGCGCGGCGCGGATTTCGCGGCATAGCATCGCATTCGCCTGCTCGTCCCCCGCCCTCCCCAACGCCTTGCCGTCAAGGCCTTCGCGCGCGCGCAGGTCGAGCAGGATCGCACCTGCTGCGGTGGCAAGCCGTCCGGCGAGCTGTTCGTCGCTTTCCCCCGCGATCATGTCTATCCCAGCAAACGGTCGATAATGAGATCGGCCGCTTCGTCGGGGGTCATCGCGGTCGTGTCGATGCGGATCTCGGGCTGATCGGGCGCTTCATAAGGGCTGTCGATGCCGGTGAAATTCTTGAGCTGCCCCGCGCGCGCCTTTTTGTAGAGGCCCTTCACGTCGCGCCGCTCGGCTTCTTCGAGCGGCGTGTCGATGAAGATTTCGAGGAACTCGCCCTCGGGCATCATGCCGCGCACCATTTCGCGCTCGGCCCGAAACGGCGAGATGAAGGCGGTGATGACGATCAGCCCCGCGTCGGTCATCAGCTTCGCGACCTCGCCGACGCGGCGGATATTCTCGATCCGGTCGGCCTCGGTAAAGCCGAGGTCGCGGTTGAGCCCGTGACGGACATTGTCGCCGTCGAGCAGGAAGCTGTGCCGGTTCATCCGGTGCAGCTTCTTTTCGACCAGGTTGGCGATCGTCGACTTGCCCGATCCCGAGAGACCGGTGAACCAGAGCAGCGCCGGGCGCTGATTCTTGAGGTTCGCGCGCATGTCGCGATCGATGTCGGTCGCCTGCCAGTGGACATTCTGCGCGCGGCGCAGGCTGAAATGCAGCATCCCCGCGGCGACCGTCGCGTTAGTCAGCTTGTCGATCAGGATGAACCCACCGAGCGTATGATTGTCGCCATAAGCCTCGAACGTGATCGGCTTGTCGGTCGACAGCTCGACAACGCCGATGCCGTTCAACTCCAGCGTCTTTGCCGCGAGATGGTCGAGCGTGTTGACGTTGATCTCATATTTCGGCGCCTGCACCGTCGCCGAGACACTCTGCGTCGCGAGCTTCAGCCAATAGGCGCGTCCGGGGATCATTGCCTCGTCGGCCATCCAGACGAGCGTGGCCTCGAACTGGTCGGCGGCCTCAGGCGGATTGTCCGCCGCCGCGATGACGTCGCCGCGCGAGCAATCGACTTCATCGGCAAAGGTCAGCGTCACCGACTGGCCGGCAACGGCTTCATCGAGGTCGCCGCCGAGTGTGACGATGCGCTCGATCACTGTCTGCTTGCCGCTCGGCAAGACGCGCACCGGATCTCCCGGCTTCACCGATCCACTCGCTAGCTGTCCGGAAAACCCACGAAAATCGAGATTTGGCCGGTTGACCCACTGGACCGGCATACGGAATGGCTTGTCGGCATCCGCCACGTCGCCGACCTCGACATTTTCGAGATGCTGGACCAGCGCCGGTCCCTTGTACCAGGGCGTGTTGGCCGAAAGCGCGGTGATATTGTCGCCCTTGAAGCCCGAAATCGGAATGGCGGTAAAGTCGGTGATCCCGATCTCGCTCGCAAAGCTGCGATAGCTCAGCAGGATGCGTTCAAAGACCGTCTTGTCATAGCCGACAAGGTCCATCTTGTTCACCGCGAGCACGATATGCCGGATGCCGAGAAGATGCGCGAGGAAGCTGTGCCGCCGCGTCTGGGTCAGCACGCCCTTGCGCGCGTCGATCAGGATGACGGCCAAGTCGGCGGTCGAAGCGCCCGTCACCATGTTGCGCGTATATTGCTCGTGCCCCGGCGTGTCGGCGACGATGAACTTGCGCTTTTCGGTGGTGAAAAAGCGATAGGCGACGTCGATCGTGATCCCCTGCTCGCGCTCGGCGGCAAGGCCGTCGACGAGCAGCGCGAAATCGATCTCCTGCCCCTGCGTGCCCACCCGCTTGCTGTCGGCTTCGAGCGCGGCAAGCTGGTCCTCGAAGATCATCTTGCTGTCGTAGAGCAGCCGCCCGATCAGCGTCGACTTGCCGTCGTCGACCGAGCCGCAGGTGATGAAGCGCAGCAGCGATTTCTGTTCGTGCCGCGCGAGATAGGCGTCGATGTCCTCTGCTATCAGCGCGTCGGTGACATAGATGGGGTCTGTAGATGTTTTGGTCATATGGCCTTGCTCGTCGCCCCCGCGAAGGCGGGGGCCGTTGGCGTGGGTACTCCGCCGCTGGCGGCCCCCGCCTTCGCGGGGGTTGACCCTTTGTCAATCTGAAGATTGACGCGACGGGTCAAAAATACCCCTCCTGCTTCTTCTTCTCCATCGACGCATCGCCGCCGTCCTTGTCGATGATGCGGCCCTGACGTTCGCTCGTTGTGGTGAGCAGCATTTCCTGAATGACCTCGGACAGCGTCGATGCCTCGCTCTCGACCGCGCCGGTCAACGGATAGCAACCGAGCGTGCGGAAGCGCACCGAACGCTCCACCGGAATCTCGCCATCTTTCAGCGGGAAGCGCTCGTCGTCGACCATCAGCAACAGGCCATCGCGCTCGACGGTGGGACGCGGCGCCGCGAAATAGAGCGGCACAATGGGGATGTTCTCACGCGCGATATACTGCCAGATGTCGAGCTCGGTCCAGTTGGAGATCGGGAAGACGCGGATGCTCTCCCCCTTCGCCTTCTTCGCATTGTAGAGGTTCCACAGCTCGGGGCGCTGCTTCTTCGGGTCCCAGCCATGGCTTGCGGTGCGGAACGAAAAGATGCGCTCCTTCGCGCGGCTCTTTTCTTCGTCGCGCCGCGCGCCGCCAAAGGCGACGTCGAAGCCGTGAAGATCGAGCGCCTGCTTCAGCCCCTCGGTCTTCCACATATCGGTATGGAGCGGACCATGATCGAACGGGTTGATCCCGCGTGCCTTCGCTTCCGGATTCTGATAGACGATCAGTTCCATCCCGCTCTCCGCCGCCATGCGGTCGCGAAGCTCATACATCGCCTTGAACTTCCACGTCGTGTCGACGTGAAGGAGCGGAAAGGGCGGCGGCGAAGGATAAAAGGCCTTGCGCGCCAAGTGCAGCATCACCGCGCTGTCCTTGCCGACCGAGTAAAGCATCACGGGCTTCGCCGCGTCGGCCATCACTTCGCGCATGATATGGATGCTCTCGGCCTCCAGCCGGTCGAGATGGGTCAGCGTATCGGTCATGCCCTGCCCTTGCCGTCCCTCCATTTCGCGATCAAGCAGTATGGCCTTTTGGCGCTGCAAGCCAGACTTGTCGGATCGGCACTTATGCAGCCGCGTCGACCTTGAACTGGCGCCACTCGGCGGCGATCGCGCCGATCGTCTCGCCCCCATGGGCCCAGCGCGGCGCGATGTCGGGCAGCGCGGTCCACGCCGGATCAGCGATCAATCCCAGCTCGCGGCGAAAATCATAGCCCGCCACTTTGAGCGGCACGATGCCATCGATCGCCAGCGACACCGGCGCGGTCGTAATGCCGATGCCCGCCGCGACCATCCGCAGACAACGCTCATCGCTTTCGCTGCGCAGGGCAAAGCGCGGCCGCACACCATGGCGCGTGAAGAAGCGGCTTGTCGCGCCCAGAAACTCGCACGAGCGGCGCGCGATCATCGTTTCAGCGGCGAGTTCGTCGGGCGTCACTTCGATCCGGCCCACCAGCGGATGATCGGCCGCAACGAACATCGTCAGCGGCTCTTCATAAAGGGGTACGATATGCCCGCCGCGCTCGCCGGGGCGCAAGACCGTGATGGCCATATGAATGCGACCGCTTCCCAGCGCCGCGCGCAGCTCGGCATCGCTATTTTCGATCAGCTCGATCGCAAAGCTCGGCCGCAGCGCCGCCGCAATTGCCTGGAGCAATTCGCCGGGGACCGACCGGATCACACCGAGCTTGAGCTCGGCCGCCTGCGGTTCGCTTTCGCGGCCGAAGCTGTCCGCCGCGCGGAATCCGCGGTCGAGATCGCGCGCGAGCGGCAGGAAGCGGCCGCCCGCCTCGGTCAAGCGAATTTGCCGACGGTTGCGAAGGAACAGCGGCGTACCAGCAAGGCGTTCGAGCTCGGCAATCCCGGCCGAGAGCGCGGGTTGGGTAACGCGAATGCGCTGCGCGGCACGGGTAAAGCTGCCTGCATCGACGACCGCCAGAAATTGCCGAATGTGCGTCCGTTTTATCATAAATTTTTCTTATGCAGAAACGCGGTCTCTTTCAATTTCCATATGCAGCTTTTTTGGGGCAGTATCCCGGACCATCCCGCTCTCGATCGACAGGTAAACCATGCGCGCCACCCCCGATTTCGACTTTTCTCTGGGCGAAACCGCCGACATGATCCGCGAAACCACTGCCCGCTTCGCCGACGAACAGATCGCGCCCCTGGCGGCGCGCGCCGACGCAGAGGACTGGTTCCCCCGCGACGAACTCTGGATGCAAATGGGCGAACTCGGCCTGCACGGTATCACTGTCGAGGAAGAGTTTGGCGGCCTTGGCCTCGGCTATCTGGAACATGTCATCGCGGTCGAGGAAGTCAGCCGCGCCAGCGCCGCAATCGGCCTCTCCTATGGCGCGCACTCGAACCTTTGCGTCAACCAGATCCGCCGGTGGGGCAATGCCGAGCAAAAGGCGAAATATCTGCCCAAATTGATCAGTGGCGAGCATGTCGGCAGCCTCGCCATGTCCGAAGCCGGCGCGGGCAGCGACGTCGTGTCGATGAAGCTGAAGGCGGACAAGGTACAGGGCGGCTATGTCCTCAACGGCACCAAATTCTGGATCACCAATGCGACCTACGCCGACACGCTGGTCGTCTATGCCAAGACCAGCCCCGAAGCGGGGTCGCGCGGCATCACCGCTTTTCTCATTGAAAAGGATATGCCGGGGTTCAGCATCGGACAAAAGATCGACAAGGTCGGAATGCGCGGCTCGCCGACCGCCGAGCTGGTTTTTGCCGATTGCGAAGTGCCCGAAGAACAGGTGATGGGACCCGAAAATGGCGGCGTCGGCGTGCTTATGTCGGGGCTCGACTATGAACGCGTCGTGCTCGCCGGGCTCCAGCTCGGTATCATGCAGGCGTGCCTCGATACCGTCATTCCCTATGTCCGCGACCGCAAGCAGTTCGGCAAACCCATCGGGTCGTTCCAGCTGATGCAGGCGAAGGTCGCCGACATGTATGTGATGCTCCAGTCGGCGCGCTCCTATGTCTACAACGTCGCCAAGGCGTGCGACGCGGGACAGACGACACGCTTCGACGCCGCCGGCGCGATCCTGCTCGCCAGCGAAAGCGCGGTAAAGGTTGCGGGCGAAGCGATCCAGGCACTCGGCGGCGCGGGTTATACGAAGGACTGGCCGGTCGAACGCTATTGGCGCGATGCCAAGCTGCTCGATATCGGCGCGGGCACGAACGAGATCCGCCGGATGCTGATCGGCCGCGAGTTGATCGGCGCCGGCGCATGATCTGGCTCTGGCTGTCGGCGGCGTTTATGACGACGACGGCCGCGATCCACGCCATTCTTGGCGAGCGGCGGCTGATGGGGCCGCTGATGACGCTTGATAATGGCATCATGGGCGTCGATCTGGCACGCCGCGTGTTCCGCCTTGCCTGGCACGCGCTGTCGCTGCTGATGCTCGTGTCGGCGGCGTCGATCGTCTGGCCGGGTACACCGCGCGGGCTGATCCGGCTGATTGGCGCCGCGTGGCTGGCAACAGGATTGTTCGATGCCGCCTATACGCGCGGGCGCCATATCGGCTGGCCTTTTCTGGCGGCTTCGGGCGCCTTCGCGCTGTTGGGGGCGGCATGAGCGAGACCCTGCTCGATGCGCTTCAATATTATGGCGCCGCCGCGGCGACCTTTGCGGCGCTGATCGTTTCGCTCAACCTCGGCGAGCGCTGGACCGGCTGGGCCTTCGTCATTTTCGTCACCAGCAGCCTCGCACTGATCGCGTGGGGATTCCTTCAGTCGGACAGCGAAGGTATCGGATGGCAGAATATCGCGCTGCTCGGCATCAACTGCGTCGGCGTCTATCGCCACCTCATTCGCAAGAAACCCGGCGACAAGCCCGTCGCGCAGGAATAGCCTCTTGATAACGCATTCAAAGGGAGAATTGGCAAGGTGAGCGCCCCGGTCCTGGGAACGATGGTCGATCGCGATGGCGAGATGTTCCGCGCCAACGCCCAACATAACCGTGCGCTGCGCGACGAGCTTTATGCGCGCGTCGCCACGGCAGCGCTCGGCGGCAACGAAAAGTCGCGCGAACGCCATGTGAGCCGCGGCAAGCTGCTCCCGCGCGAGCGCGTCGAACGGCTGCTCGATCCGGGATCGCCCTTTCTCGAAATCGGCCAGCTTGCGGCGTGCGACCTTTATGGCGGCGAGGTGCCGGGCGCCGGGATGATCGCCGGCATCGGCCGCGTGTCGGGGCGGCAGGCGATGATCGTCTGTAACGACGCGACGGTAAAGGGCGGCACTTACTATCCGATGACGGTGAAGAAGCATCTTCGCGCGCAGGAGATTGCCGAGGCGAACCGCCTGCCCTGCATCTATCTGGTCGATAGCGGCGGCGCGAACCTGCCGCATCAGGATCAGGTCTTTCCCGACCGCGACCATTTCGGGCGTATCTTCTTCAATCAGGCGAACATGAGCGCCAAGCGCATCCCGCAGATCGCCTGCGTGATGGGAAGCTGCACCGCCGGCGGCGCCTATGTCCCGGCTATGAGCGATGAGAGCGTGATTGTGCGCAATCAGGGCACGATCTTCCTCGCCGGCCCGCCGTTGGTAAAGGCCGCGACGGGCGAGGAAATCAGCGCCGAGGATCTGGGCGGCGGCGACCTCCATGCGAAGAAATCGGGAGTCGTCGACCATCTTGCCGAAAATGACGAACATGCGCTGACGATCGTGCGCGACATCATGTCGCACCTCTCTGGTCCGTTCGTGTCGAGCGAAGTCGAGACACCCATCGGCATCTCGACTTCGCTCGATGCGAACGGAATACGGGAGCCAAGGCCGCCGAAATATGATCCAGAAGAGCTATACGGCATCATTCCGCAGGACGTGCGTGCGCCCTACGACGTCCACGAGGTCATCGCGCGCATCGTCGACGGCAGCGAGTTTCACGAATTCAAGGCGAATTACGGTAGCACGCTCGTCTGCGGCTTCGCGCATATCTGGGGCATCCCCGTCGCGATCCTCGCCAACAATGGCGTGCTGTTCAGCGAGAGCGCGGTCAAGGGCGCACATTTCATCGAGCTGGCGCAGCAGCGCCGCATTCCCCTGCTCTTCCTCCAGAATATCAGCGGCTTCATGGTCGGCGGCAAATATGAAGCCGAGGGGATCGCAAAACATGGCGCAAAGCTGGTGACGGCGGTTGCCACGGCGACGGTGCCGAAGATCACGGTGCTGATCGGCGGCAGCTTTGGCGCGGGCAATTACGGCATGTGCGGGCGCGCTTACTCGCCGCGTTTCCTGTTCAGCTGGCCGAACAGCCGGATCAGCGTGATGGGCGGCGAGCAGGCGGCGAGCGTACTCGCGACCGTTCACCGCGACGCCGACAAATGGACTCCGCAAGAGGCCGAAGCCTTCAAGGCGCCGATCCGCCAGAAATATGAGGATGAAGGCAATCCCTATCACGCCACCGCGCGCCTGTGGGACGACGGCATCATCGACCCCGCCCAGACGCGCGATGTACTCGGGCTGGCTTTCGCGGCAACGCTGAACGCCCCGATCGAGGATCGCGGTTTTGGCGTTTTCAGGATGTGAATTATCATGGCGTTCCAGCCTCTCGGCTATAGGTTTGCAATCACATCAGCGCTTCCGCTCGAAAAAGCGAAGAACAGAATTCGGCAGAAGAAGAAGGGGTGGTTCGATCCGCAGAACGGTGCGCGAGGTTGGATCGTCGGCCCATTTCTTTGCCTATGGCTAAGCGCATTCAATCAGCACGGACCGATGGTTGTCGGAATCGTCAGGAAAGATGGCTTGGGAAGCAAAGTGGTGGGACGCGCAGGCGCTGATTTAAATGGGACGGCAATGTTCATTTTGCTTGTCCCCTTCATGGCTTGGGTGACTTACAAGATGGCCGAAGCCGGTCAGGGCTCGCTGCGGGCCTATTTGGTCATTGGCGCGATATTTGGCCTTGGCTTGCCGTTGACACTCTGGATCAATTCCGCCGACCGCCGTGAAGCCGACGCACTAGTGCATTTTGTCCGTAAGACGTTAGCGCCGACCGACAGAAGCGTACGCGGTTCAACGCCTTCGTTGCCTATGCAGTCCAACCCTGTTCGCTTCTTCGTAAATGGTGAAGAGCGTGTCGACGTATCCGCTGACCAATTAGATGAAGCTCTTTCTGCGCTATCGATTGGCGACTTTGCCGTTCTGGAGTTCGCACCGGACGAGTATCTTCAGGCTCTTTCAAACGCGGATCATTACGTTTTGGAGAAGCGGGAAGGCAGTGCCGCGCAACATTTCCAAGCGATCTTGCCCAAGGGATCCTCGGGTGAGCATCAAAAATACGAGGCAAGCCTGACCCAGCTCAGGGACGTGATGACCGCCTATTTTCATCGGCAAGCCCCTAGCTCTGACCCTAACTGGAAGCGCAAAACGCTATGATCACCTCCCTCCTCATCGCCAATCGCGGCGAAATCGCCTGCCGGATCATCCGCACCGCGCGCGAGATGGGCATCAGGACCATTGCGGTCTATTCGGATGCCGATGCCAAGGCGCTGCATGTGCGTGAGGCCGACGAGGCCGTGCATATCGGGCCTTCTCCGGCGCGCGAATCCTATCTGGTCGGCGAGAAGATCATCGCCGCGGCGAAGGCGACCGGCGCCGAGGCAATCCATCCGGGCTATGGCTTCCTTTCCGAAAATGCCGAGTTCGCGCACGCGGTCGCCGATGCCGGGCTCGTCTGGGTCGGACCGAAGCCGTCGTCGATCACCGCGATGGGCCTCAAGGACGCCGCGAAGAAGCTGATGGCCGATGCCGGAGTACCGGTGACGCCAGGTTATATGGGCGAAAATCAGGACCCCGCCTTTCTCGCCGAGCAGGCTGCGCAGATCGGCTATCCCGTACTCATCAAGGCGGTCGCAGGCGGCGGCGGCAAGGGGATGCGCAAGGTGGATAGCCCGGCCGATTTCGCCGACGCGCTCGCCTCATGTCAGCGCGAGGCGGCGGCCTCTTTCGGCAACGATCATGTGCTGATCGAAAAATATATCCTGACCCCGCGCCATATCGAGGTGCAGGTCTTCGGCGACACCCACGGCAATGTCGTCCACCTGTTCGAGCGCGACTGCTCGCTCCAGCGCCGCCACCAGAAGGTGATCGAGGAAGCGCCCGCCCCAGGCATGGACGAAGCGACACGCGCCGAGCTGTGCGCCGCCGCGGTGCGCGCGGCGAAAGCCGTCGACTATGTTGGCGCGGGCACGATCGAGTTTATCGCCGACGCGAGCGAAGGACTGCGCGCCGACCGCATCTGGTTCATGGAAATGAACACGCGGCTTCAGGTTGAGCATCCCGTGACCGAGGAAATCACCGGCGTCGACCTCGTCGAATGGCAACTGCGCGTCGCGAGCGGAGAGCCGATCCCGCTTTCGCAGGACGAACTCGCGATCAACGGCTGGGCGATGGAAGCGCGGCTTTATGCCGAAGACCCCGCTAAGGGCTTCCTGCCCTCGATCGGCACGCTCGAACTCTTCCAGCTGCCCGAGCATATGGGCCGCGTCGACACGGGCGTTTATGAGGGAGCGGAGGTTTCGCCCTTCTACGACCCGATGATCGCCAAGGTCATCGCATGGGGCGAGGACCGCGAAGAAGCGCGCGAATTGCTGTCCGAGATGCTGGAGGACAGTGCGATCTGGCCCGTGAAGACCAACTCGGCCTTCCTGATCAATGCACTCGACCACCCCGATTTCGTCGCGGGCAGCGTCGACACCGGCCTGATCGGCCGCGACGGTGACGCGATGACCGCCGAGCCCGAACCGTCGGCGCAGGCGCTCACTAACGCCGCGATGGCGATGGTACCGCGGTCGTTGCAGGCGGGCTTTCGCCTCAACGCTCCCGATGTTCGCAGCGCGCCCTTCCTGCTCGATGGCAAGCGCGTCGAGGTGGCGCTTCACGGGCCCGGTGCCGAAGCCCCCGCCCCGGCAATGCTCGTCGCCGAAGCCGGTTCGGTGTGGCAACTCACGCCCTGGCGCGCCGCAGGCGGCGTGGGCGGCGCTGCAGGCGATGGCGCGATCCTGTCGCCGATGCCGGGCAAGATCATCGCGGTCGAGGTCGCCGCGGGCGATGTGGTGACAAAGGGGCAGAAGCTGCTGACCCTCGAGGCGATGAAGATGGAGCACAGCCTGACGGCACCCTTCGACGGTGTCGTCGCCGAACTCAACGCGGCCACTGGCGCGCAAGTGCAGGTCGAGGCGCTGCTGGTGAAGATCGAGAAGAGCGACAACTAACTTCTGTTCTTCGTCACCCTGAACTCGTTTCAGGGTCCATGGCGCGGCCTCGACAACCACGCCGCGCCAGCCGCAAGAACAGACCGTGGATGCTGAAACAAGTTCAGCATGACGAATTTTGGAGTTGAGATTATGGTCGGCAAATATTTTGACGAATGGGTGGTCGGCGACACGCTGACGCACGAGATTCGCCGCACGGTGACCGAGACCGACAATCTGCTCTTCACGGCGATGACGCACAATCCGCAGCCGCTCCACCTCGACATCGAGGCCGCGAAGGCGTCGGAATTCGGTCAGATCCTCGTCAACGGCACCTTCACCTTCAGCCTGATGGTCGGCCTGTCGGTCGGCGACACGACCTTGGGCACGCTCGTGGCCAACCTCGGCTACGACAAGCTCGTCATGCCCAAACCCGTGTTCATCGGCGACACGCTTCGCGCCGAATCCGAGGTGATCGGCCTCAAAGAGTCCAAATCGCGGCCGAATGCGGGTATCGTCACCTTCCTCCACCGCGCGATCAACCAGCGGGGCGAGATCGTCTGCCAATGCGAACGCTCCGCCCTCATCAAGAAGAAAGCCCCCTGATGCGCCTGCGCTCGCTTCTTTTCGTTCCCGGCGACCGGCCCGAACGCTTTGCCAAGGCCGCAGCGTCGGGCGCCGACGCGATCATCCTCGACCTTGAGGATTCGGTCGCGCCCGCCAACAAGGATGCGGCGCGCGCTGCCATCGCGGACTATCTGGCGGGCGCGCGCGACGTCGTGACGCTCGTTCGCGTCAATCCGCTCGACGGACATATGACCGCGGCCGACATCGCCGCAGTGATCGAAGCGCGCCCCGACGCCATCATGCTGCCCAAGGCGGAAGGCGCACCGAGTATCGCGCAGATCGATACGATATTGCGCAGTGAATCGGGGAGCGATGCCTCGCTGCCGCCGATCGTGCCCATTGCGACCGAAACCCCCGCCGCCATCTTTACGCTCGGCAGCTACCGCGAGGTGAAGAATCGCCTGCTCGGCCTGACCTGGGGCGCCGAGGACCTGCCCGCCGCGATCGGCGCGACCACGAGCCGGAACGCGGACGGCAGTTACACCCAGCCTTATGAGGTTGCGCGCGCGCTGACACTGTTTGCGGCGCATGGCGCGGGCGTCGCGGCCGTCGATACCGTTTTCCCCGCGATCCAGGACGAAGCGGGCCTCGCCGCCTATGCCGCGCGCGCGCGCCGCGACGGCTTCACCGGCATGATGGCGATCCATCCGTCGCAGGTCGAACCGATCAACGCCGCCTTCACCCCCAGCGCTGACGAAGCCGCGCGCGCGCAGGCGATCGTCGATGCCTTCGCCGCCAATCCCGGCGCGGGGGTGCTTCAGGTCGATGGCAAGATGGTCGATGCCCCGCATCTGAAACAGGCGCGGCATATCCTGTCGCTGGCGGACTGACCGAACGGCGTATACTGCGTTACAAACTCGCCTTGAACAGCGCGAGCTGGCGGGCCCACGCCTTTTCGGCCGCGGCTTCGTCGTAAACGCGGCCGTCGGGCGGGCACCAGCCATGCTGCGCCGGATAGACTTCGACCTCGTGCCATTGCGGGCGCGGTTCGAGCACGGCCTTCAGCAAGACCTTCTCATTCGGCGATTCCTTGTCGTCATCCTCGGCGATTGCGAACAAATAGCCGGCGTTGGTTCCCGGAATCAGCAGATGCGGACTGTCGGGCTTGGCGGTGCCGACGCCGCCCCCGTGAAAACTCGCCGCCGCGCGCACGCGGTCGGGTTTCAGCGCGGCGGTATAGATGGTCATCGGCCCGCCCATGCAATAACCGCTGGTGCCGATCCCCCGCGCGGCGTCGACCTCTGCCTGCGCGTCGAGAAAGGCGATATGCGCCGCAGCATCGGTTTCGACCAGCGGCCGCGTCAATTGCTTCAGATAACCGAACAGCTTTTCGCGCACCGCGGCGACGCCCCAATGATTCTCGGCATCGACCACCGGCGCCTTTTGCCAGCGGTAGAAGGGATTGACGCACAGCACCGCATAACCCTCCCCCGCCAGCCGCTCGGCCATCTGGCGAAAGGCGGGACGCAGCCCGCGAATGTCGGGCCACACGATCACGCCAGGGTGCTTGCCCTCGGCCGGCGCGACGAAATAGGCGTCGCAAATGCCGTCGACGGTCGCGATGGTGACGTCGCGTCCCTTCACCGGCTTGCCCGCGATGGCGCGCGCAGGAAGCGCCGCCATCAACGCGCCCGCCCCGGCAAGCGCGGCAAAGCTGCGCCGCGCGACGGGCATTCCGGCGCGGTCGCGATCGGCTTCCATCTTTTCGGTACACATAGAGGATCTCTCCTTGGGGGCTTTGGGGATAAGCCGCAGAAAACTGCGCAACTTTACTCGCGATTCACATCGTCGTCCCGTCTTCGGGATCGAACCGGGCGCAAGGTTAGTCGGGCATTCTATTGTAGGACAGCGGTTTTTGGCTCGCTATCCTCCCCATCGCTACGCGACAGGGAGGATTTCGATGTCCTCGAAAACCATCGCCACATGGTGCACCCCGGTTTCGCGCAGCATGGCCCCATGCGCCGCGCGGTCGAGGATATGACCGGCGCCGCAGAAGCCGATAACGGTCATCCCCGCGGCAAGCGCCGCCTGCGCCCCAGTCGGAGAATCTTCCACGGCAAGACAGCGCGCCGGTTCGACGCCCAGCCCCTTTGCCGCCGCCAGATAGATGTCGGGATGCGGCTTGCCGCGATCCCAGCCGTCGGCGCTGTAGATATGGTCGCCGAAATGATGATCGAGCCCGAACAGGCCGAGCGCCCAGCCGATATATTCGGCGCGGCTCGACGACGCGATTGCGCGCGGCATCGGCCCCAGGCGGTCGAGGAAGTCGGCGGCGCCGGGGACGGCGTCGAAACCCGCCGTATAGCGCGCTCGCGCTCGCTCGCGGTGCGTTTCGCGGAAATCGGGGGGAAGCGGCCGCCCGTAGCGCGCCTCGATCCGTCGCTGCGTCTCCTGCCAATTATGGCCATAATAGTCGCGCAGGCATTCCTCATAAGTCGCGGGCATCCCCACCGCGGTCAGGCTTTCGGCGAGCGACTGGTTGGCACGAACCTCGCTGTCCGCGATGACACCGTCGAAGTCGAAGATGATGGCGGCGGGATTCACTCCACCGTCACCGACTTCGCCAGATTGCGCGGCTGATCCACGTCGGTCCCCTTCGCGACCGCGACATGATAGGCCAGCAGTTGCACCGGCACCGCATAGACGAGCGGCGCGATCAGCGGGTGGACCTTGGGCATTTCGATCGTCGCCATGCAGCCCTCGCCCGCTTCGGCGAGCCCCTCGGCATCGCTGATCAGCACGACCTTGCCGCCGCGTGCCATGACTTCCTGCATATTGCTGACGGTCTTTTCGAACAGCGGACCCGATGGGGCGAGGACGATGACCGGGACCGCTTCGTCGATCAGCGCGATGGGGCCGTGCTTCATCTCGCCCGACGCATAGCCTTCGGCGTGGATATAGCTGATTTCCTTGAGTTTGAGCGCGCCTTCGAGGGCGAGCGGATAATCGGGACCGCGGCCGAGGTAGAGCACATCGCGCGCCGGGGCGACGAGGTGGGCCATCGCGGCGATTTCCTCGTCATGCGCGAGCGCGGCGTTCAAGGCGGCGGGCGCCTCGATCAGATGTTTCACGATGTCGCGCTCTTCGGCGGCGCTGAGCTTGCCTTTTTTGAGCGCGAGGTGCGCGGCGAGCGCAGCAAGTACCGCGAGCTGGCACGTGAAGGCCTTGGTCGAGGCGACGCCGATCTCCGGCCCCGCATGGGTGGGGAGCAGGAGGTCGGCTTCACGCGCCATGCTGCTGGTCGGGACGTTGACCACCACCGCAATCGTCTGGCCATTCGCCTTGCAGTGGCGAAGCGCCGCGAGCGTGTCGGCCGTCTCCCCCGATTGCGAGATGAAAAGCGCGAGCCCGCCGGGTTGCAGCACCGGGTCGCGGTAACGGAACTCGCTCGCGACATCGATGTCGACCGGCACGCGCGCGAAGGTCTCGAACCAATATTTGGCGACCATGCCGGCGTAGAAGCTGGTGCCGCAGGCGACGATGGTGATGCGGTCGATCGTCGACAGGTCGAAATCCATCTGCGGCAGCGCGACCGTCTGTTCGAGCGGGCGGATGTAGGAGGAGAGCGTCTGGGCGACCACGGTGGGCTGCTCAAAAATCTCCTTCTGCATGAAGTGGCGATAATTGCCCTTCTCGACCGCCGCGGCAGTGACGCCCGAGGTGGTGATCTCGCGCGTTACGGGATTGTTTTCAGCGTCGTAAATCTGCGCGCCGTCGCGCGTGATGACAACCCAGTCGCCCTCCTCCAGATAGGCGATCTGCTGCGTCAGCGGCGCGAGCGCGAGCGCGTCGGAGCCGAGATAGGTTTCGCCCTCGCCATAGCCGACGACGAGCGGCGAGCCGAGCCGCGCGCCGATCAGCAGGTCGGGATGGTTGCGGAACGCGATGGCGAGCGCGAAGGCGCCGCGCAGCTGCGGCAGCACCGCCTGCACCGCCTCAGTCGGCGACTTGCCGCCCTCGATCTGTTCGCTGACAAGATGCGCGACGACTTCGGTATCGGTTTCGCTTTCGAACATGCGGCCGCGCGCAGTCAGTTCCTCGCGGAGCGGCTTGAAATTTTCGATGATCCCATTGTGAACCAGCGCGACCTCGCCCGTTGCGTGCGGGTGCGCGTTGCTTGTCGTCGGCGCGCCGTGCGTTGCCCAGCGCGTATGCGCGATGCCGACAGTACCGGGCGCGGGGTTCCCCGCCAGTTCCTTGACGAGATTGTTCAGCTTGCCTTCGGCGCGGCGGCGGATCAGCTGCCCACCCTCGACCGTGCATACGCCCGCCGAATCATAGCCGCGATATTCCATGCGTCTGAGGCCATCGACGAGGCGGTCCGCCACTTGATCCTTGCCGATGATTCCGATGATTCCGCACATGTGGGCCTGGCTTTCGTTTCAGAGCGTGTAGGGGACGCGAATACCCGGCATCGACGCCGGGAAATCCTTGGTGTTTCGGGTAATGAGAATGGCGCCGTTCACCTGAGCCGTCGCGAGGATATAGGCATCCATCAGCTTCATTCGCGAACGGACGCGAATGTCGGCGGCAGCCAGCGAGATCCTGGGATCGATTTCCACCACGTCGAACGGCGTGATCAACTGCTTGATCGTGTCGCGTCGCTCCAGGGGTTCGCCCGCCAGAATTTCGGTCCATACGATGCGGCTGATCCGGTGGCGCTTGTACCGCGATATCTCCGCAATCGCCGGCGCCTCGCCGCACAGCCAGTCGATCAGGATATTGGTGTCGAAAAAGGGATCCGACACCGTTCAAATATCTTCATAGGGGCGGCGGTCTTCGCGCATGGCGCGCTGATAATCGACGCCATCGCCAATATCGCCGCGATCCTTCCAATATCCGGCCCCGCGCATGATCCAGTCGTTGCTGGTGTCGTTCTGGGCGAGGTACAGCTTGACCGCATCCCGGATCGCCGCAGCGCGCGAGCGTTTCGCTTTCGCAGCGAGTGCGTCCAGCTTTTCGATATCGTCTTCGGGAATGTCGGTCAGAATCCGCATGATATATTGATATCATATCGCGATATCATGTCAAGTTGCGGTCCACGAAGATCATCGCGAACTGGACGGGATCGGCGGGAGCCCCGTTTGCCGCCGCGAACCGTTCCTGTCCATCGGTCCAGATTTTTCGAATCTGTCCCGGCAGTTCGGGGTCGAAGTTCATCTGCTGCGCAACGATCTCGTCCCAGCTTCCCTTCACGCCAAAACTCTGTTCGAGCTGCGGCACCATCGCCTTGCAATAGGTTTCGGTCGCTTCGTCGAGATGCCCGATCGCCTTCAGCACCCACGCATCGACGAAACGCAGGAAGGGCTTGTCGGTATAACGGTCGCTCATTTCTTTGATTCTGCTGCTTTCTTCTTGCGCATCGTATCGTGGAAGCGGTCGGCCCAACCGGGCTTGACCAGCTGCTCGCCACGCACGAGGCGCAGTTCGCCGTCGGCGACATCGAGCGTCACCGTGCTGCCCGCCGCGACGATCGCGTCGGCACCGATCTTCACCGGCGCAACCAGCGCGCTGTTCGATCCGATGAAGGCGCGCTCGCCGATCTGCGTCTGATGCTTGAAATAGCCGTCATAATTGCAGGTGATCGTACCCGCGCCGATATTCGCCCCTGCGCCGACCGTCGCGTCGCCGAGATAGGTCAGGTGGTTCGCCTTCGCGCCGTCGCCGATCACGGCCTTTTTCGTCTCGACGAAATTGCCGATCTTCGCCTTTTCGCCGAGCACCGTGCCGGGGCGAAGGCGCGCGAAAGGCCCGACCTCGCACCCCGCGCCGATCACCGCGCCCTCGATATGGCTGAACGCGCGGATCGTCGCGCCGTCGGCGATCCGGACGCCGGGACCGAAAACGACATGGGGTTCGACCGTGACGTCGCGGCCAATCTCGGTATCCCAGGAAAACCAGACCGTGTCGGGGGCACGCAGCGACACACCCGCGGCCATCGCCTCTTCGCGCTTGAAGGCCTGCCACTGCGCCTCGGCAGCGGCGAGTTCGGCGCGGCTGTTAATCCCGGCAACCTCGGCGGCATCGGTTTCGATCACCGCGACGCGCTTTCCTTCGGCAATCGCACCTGTCGCGACGTCGGGGAGATAGTATTCGCCCTGCGCATTATCGTTGCCAACCGCTTCGAGCAGGCGCCACATGTCCGCGGCCCCCGCAACAATGACCCCCGAATTGCAAAGACCGACCGCGCGTTCGTCTTCGCTTGCGTCCTTATATTCAACCATCTTGCGCACCGTCCCGTCGGAGTCGGCGATGATCCGGCCATAAGCGGCGGCATCGGGCGGGCGGAAGCCGAGTACCGCGACCGCCGCTCCGCCATCGAGCGCTTCGCAGAGGCGGCGGACCGTGCCCGCAGTCAACATCGGGCAGTCGCCGAAGCAGACGAGCACGATGCCGTCGAATCCGGCAAGCGCATCCTTCGCCTGCAGTGCGGCGTGCGCCGTGCCGAGTTGCGGGTCCTGCACGACCACCTTTGCGCCGGCCCCGACCAGCGCCGCCTCGACCTGGTCACGCTTGTCACCGACGACAACGACGGTCGCAGTGGGCACCAGACCCGCGAGTCCGCCAAGCAGATGCAGCAGCATCGGCCGCCCGGCGATCGGGTGCAGCACCTTGTGCAGGTCGGACTTCATGCGGGTGCCCTTGCCCGCGGCCAGGACGATGGCGGCAAGGGGGGCGGCGATTGCGTTGCTCATGCGCGCTGCCATGCCAGCAAATCATTGCGGTTTCCAGCACATCGCGCCATGCGCGCGTTCAAATCCCGCTCGTGTCGAGCGAAGTCGCGACACCCCACTGACTGGCGTAGTCCGAATGGGTGTCTCGACTTCGCTCGACACGAACGGAAACGGAGGTTGGATGACAGATTTCCCTTTTGCGATCGTCGGTTTCGACCTTGACGGCACGCTGGTCGACACGCTGGGCGACCTCGCCGCGGCGGTCAATCATACGCTCGCGCTGCTGGACCGTCCGCCGCTCGCCGAGGCGGCGGTGCGGCCGATGATCGGGCGCGGCGCAAAGCATATGCTCGAACAAGGGTTGATCGCGACCGGCGGCGCGCCGACCGATATGGTGGAACGGCTCTATCCCGAACTGCTTCACTTTTATGGCGCGCATATCGCGGTGCGGAGCTGCCCCTTCCCCGGCGCCGTCGCCGCGCTCGATCGCCTCGACGCGCTGGGCGTTCGCGTGGCGGTCGTCACCAACAAGCTCGAGCATCTGGCGCGCAAACTGCTCGGCGAACTGGGGCTGGCCGACCGTATGGCGGCGATCGTCGGCGGCGACACGGTGGGAGCGCGCAAGCCCTCCCCCGCGCCGATCCGCGCGATGATCGAACAATGCGGCAAGGGCCGGACGGCGTTCGTCGGCGACAGCATTTTCGACGTCGAGGCGGCGCGCGGCGCGGGGGCCGTCAGCGTCGCGGTGGGTTTCGGCTTTCTCGACCGCCCGGTCGACACGCTCGGCGCCGATCATGTCGTTGGCCATTTTGACGAACTGGTCCCGCTGCTGGTGGAGCTTTAGATATTCTGCCGTTTCGCAACCGCCAAGACAGCGTCGTCCCAAACATTCACAGTCCGCCATCGCGCCGGATAGGCCGACGATGCCGACGCAGGCTGCCTTGCAGGGCATGTCAAAAGGCTTTGGTCAGCCCGATAGTCAGCTGCCCATAATCATAAGCGCCGCTGTTCTGGGGAATATTATTATAGAGCGCCGCAGCCTTAAAATACCAGCCGCGGCCGGAGGCCGGGCTGGAGACTTCGGCGGCAGCATAATAGGAGGCCCTCCAGTCGCTGGCAGCATCCCTTTGGGCTCCGACGCCGCCTGCTACCAAATAGCGCCAACCACCACTGTATCGGCGAAGCTGTAGAACGGGCAGCGCCTGCACGTACCACCGCGGTGAATAATAGTCATATTCGCGTGGCTTTGAGCTGTGGAAATAGCGGGTCCGGAGCTGTGCGCTCAGACCCCATTCGGGCTTGAGAACATGAACATAGTTGGCGCGGGCATGAAGGCGGACATTCTTGCCAGTGAACTCCTGTGCGCCGGCCATGACTGTGAAGCTGTTCCGATCATCGACGGGAACATCGAGCGCCGCACCTACAAAGGTATAATAGATGCCTTCCTCAACGCCGCGGGGTGTTTCGACGATATCGCGTTCGACGAAAAATTCTTTGCGGTATCTGGATTCGTCGTGAATCGACGCGGAACCGATGACGGTGTCGCCATCGGTACCGATCTGCGCATTCCATTTCCAATCGGTCGATCCGTTGGCATAGCGCAGAAAGACGCGTTCCCTTTCGGCCGTCGCGAGACCGAGGGGCCGGTACCAAGCCTTTTCGACGCGCAGACCGAAATAATCATCCGGACTCTCGTATATGGGGTCGAGATTGACGCCGACGCGAATGACATCCGTGTCGTCTGCGTCGGTCGATGCAAAAACATCCACGCCGATCGCATGGTGTTGCGTCGGCAGGTCGTCACCGGCCCCGCTCGCGCTTGCTTGTGCGGCTGCCGGATTTGACGGCAGAATATTGAGGGCCGCAACTAGCGTCATGGCAGCGTATTTCATTTGGTGTCCCACTTTTTCCTCAGACCGATGATTTCGGCGACATAACCCCATACGCAAACCGGCTGCATCAGCAGGCTATAGGCAAGCGCGTAAAAGAGGAATCCCATCGGGTTTCGCCGTACCTTCAGATCCTCGTTACGATACACGCCGCGCTGGATACGAAAAATCACGACATTCCAAAGCGCGGCCAAAGGCAACACGGCGAGCGTCAGCGGCCCGGCGATATAGAAATATCCGAAAAAGGCCAGGACAATGCCGGGTATGAAAATGAAGCTGTATACGAGGTCCAGCGGCAGGAAGGCGACGTTCCACCAGATGAACAACGTCGTCATACGCCGTTTGAAGAGCAGCCGCCAATGCGCCTTGAAGGCCTCCATAAGACCGCGTGACCAGCGTTTGCGTTGCAACGCAAATTGCCGGATACGTTCAGGAACGTTGGTGAAGGCCAAGGCGCTATCCGCATACCCGATGCGATAGTCGCGTTCGAGCAAGGCCCATGAAACGACGATGTCTTCCCCCACGCATTCAGGCCAACCACCGACTTCCTCGAGCGCATCACGCCGGTAGAGCGAGAAGGCGCCCTGCGCGACAAGAGTACCGTGATACATGCCCTGCATGCGTTTTACCGACGCTATGCCGTGGAAATAATCCCACTCCTGCGCACGAGTTAGCAAATTCCGCCGCGAATTACGGACCATCACGGCGCCGGCAACCGCGACCGTATGGTCGGGGTCCGACAAATAACGGTGTACGATCTGCGTCAAAGCATTGCTGCGAACCCAGCAATCACCGTCGATCGTCACGACCAAATCGTGCGACGCGGATTTCAAGCCATCGTTCAGGGCGGCCGATTTCCCGCGGTTCACCTGAAAATCGTGCAAGGTGATGGTTGCAGTGCCCGGCAAGCTTAGCGATGCAAGGTGGTCGCGCACGACAGCCGCGGTTTCATCCGTCGATCCGTCGTTGAGGACAAGGACTTCGAGCGGTCCTTGATAATCCTGCCGGGCGAGGCTTGTCAGAGTATCCCGAATACCCGCCGCCTCATTATAGGCGGCAACCAGCACCGTTACGCCCGGCATTGCCCGGCTTGGCGACACACAAGCCACGGGCCTGCGATCCAGCGACAGCGTCGCTATAAGGAAAGCGTTCATGAAGCCCGGAACATAGGCGATAAAAATGATCGCAATCAGTGCGAAAGGCCAGTTTGTTACTTCCGCCAGGTCAACGAGCCAGCGCTGCGACAACCACACGCTGAGTGCTGTCCATGCTATTGCAATCGTCAGAGCGAGAAGAAATTTCGCACGGACGCCCAAGTAAAGACGGCGCCATTGTGCTTCGTTCGCGGGCATATCGGCCATAGCTTTGCCATCCACAGCGCCCCCGAGCGGCCATTTTTTCCCGATATTTCTTTCCAACACGTTAGCAGTCCCCACTCCGCTCGCTTGGGTCCGTCACGAGCGGGCGTGGCGCATGCAACCTGTCACATGAAAGCAGGATGAACCGCATTCGTCGGCGCCGAGGCGGCCGAATGAAAACTTCCAGCGCATTATGAGATGGATGTCGCGGACCGAATAAGTACCGATTCAACCAGCGAAATGATGCCGGCGCCTCCGCCACTTCGTCCACAAATGCCTGGCCAGCATCATCGTCGGCATTCGGAGCCAGTGGGAACGGATGTAGAAGACCTGCTCCAGCCACCGGTCGGTCGGCCGTCCCCAATCGTCGCGCGCGAGTAGGCGGCGGCGGTACCAGGCGTCGCCGCCAACTTGCTCGTCCCAGCCCGGTGGCAGCGCGCTGCCGTAAAGGTCGCGCGCCAGCCGCGCCGCCCGGCGAACGGCAGCGCGCAGCCCATGGAGCTCCGCCCGCGCGTCGAGCCTGCCCCAGAAGCCCGCGTCGGCGGCGGCAAAATCGCGCGTCAGGCAGTGAAAATCCCAAAGGTTCCTGAGGCCGCCCTGCAAATCGCCGTCGGCGAGCATGTGCGCCGCGCAATGCGCCGTCATGTCGGCGGGGCAAAGCACCGCAAACCCCCCTTCGGTCGTCACCGCATCGCTGACCAGCGCGAGCGCGTCGGGCGTGATCCGGTGCGTGCGCGGCAGAATGGTGTGGTGCACGTCGATCATCCGGTCGCGGGTCTTGTGAATCATCGGCGGCAGCTCGTGCATATGCGCGCGATAATAATGGTCGTCATAGGGGTCGGACTTCACCCACTCCCACCCCGCCTCGAGCAGTTCATTCTCCGCGCGGCGAATGTCCGCGGCGAGCACCAATATGTCGAGATCGCCGATCTGGCGCCCCGCGCTGCACGAAAGGCCGGCGGCGGCATAGGCCGCGCCCTTCAGCAGCACAAACTCGATGCACTCGGACGCCAGCGCGCGGCGCGCCATCTCCGCTTCCCAAAGCGCCTGCGCGGTTGCAACCTTTGCCGCGGCGCGCTGGTCGGCGAAAAGCGCCGCGACCGAAGGTGGCAGCGAAGCGCCCTCCAGCCGGTGCGCCAGCGTCGCCAGCATCGCCTCGGCCCGCGCGACGCCGATCACACCCTCCCACGCGCGGGGTGGGAGCTCGCCGGGCTCGCATCGCCCGGCGAGCAGGTCGACGAGCGTTTGTGCCGGGCTCATGCCGTCGCCTCGGTCCACAGATCCTCGGCCAGCGCGATGCCGGTGGCGCTGTCGGGATAGGTCACGCCGAACGCCGGAACCTCGCGTACCAGCCGCGTCAGCGCCGAAAACCCCGCCTCGCCGAGCGCGACATAGTTGGTCGAGGCTTCTGTCAGCCGCACAAAGGCCTCGCCCTCGCCCATCGGCTCGATGGCCGCTTCGCCGCCGAAGCGCGGAAAGAGGAGAAGCGCCGGGCGCGCGGGTTCGTGCATCGCGGCGATCGCGTCGGCTCGTGGGATCAGGTGGCGGATGTCGCCCTTGGGCGTGCCGGTGAGCCGCGGCCCCAGCCGCGCGGCATCGACGCGCGCGGCGACTTCGTCGATTGCCTGATTTTTCAGGCTCACCGCGCGCGGAAAGGCGAAGGCTGCGCCACGCACGGGCTCGATCAGCGTGAATTCGTCGCCCATCAACCGCCACGCGCCCTCGCCCAGCAGCGCCGCGAGCGTCGATTTGCCCGACCCCGACTCGCCCGACAGGATCAGCGCGCGCCCGTCCCGCGCGACCGCGCTGGCGTGGAGCAACAGGTGCCGCCGCCAGCCGAGCGCAACCTGCAGGTTCATCGCCATCTCGGCGGCGAGGAGCCCCATCGACAACGGCAGCGGCAGCGCGTCGGGCACGACGAAATCGCCGCCGATATGCACCGAAGGGCGCAGCCAGCGACGCCATGGCCGCGCCGCGAACAGCCGCACCGTGGCGTCGGCTGGACGCGCTTCGTCTTTTGGGTAGGCGGAATAGAGCCGGTCGAGATCCGCGATCGGGCGGCGCCAGTCGCTGCCCACGCGAAACTGCACGGGCCCCACGGCAATGCGCGCGCAATATCTCACGCGGCGGTCACCAACCCCATCGCCGCCAGCTCGTCCAGGCGTTCGGCCACGCGCTCCCGGACATCGCCCGTATCGCCAAGGTCGAACGCGGCTTCCAGGCGTTTCGTGAGCAGCGCTGCATCGCACGGCCCCTCGCCCATCAGCGCCAGCATTTCGGGGAGCGGCGGCGCGACCAGATGCGTCTGCATCGACCGGCGGTCGAAGATCGCGGTGATCGCACCCAGCGGCTCGATGCACAGGGCGTCTGCGGGCGCAGCGCGAAAAACGCGGTCAGTCATAGGTTTCGGCGGCGGCGATCAGCTTGGCGAGAAGCGCCATGAGCGCCGCGCGCTCGTCGCCGCTGAGGTTCGCTTCGAGCCGCGCCTCGCTCGCGAGCGCGGCGGGCACGATGGCATCATAAAGCGAGCGGCCGGTCTCGGTGAGCGCCAGATGATGCGAACGCCCGTCGGCCTCATGCGCCTGCCGCGCGATCAGCTGACGGTCGGCCAGGCCTTTGGCGGCGCGGTTCACCGTCACCTTGTCCATCCGCGTCGCCTGCACCAGTTCGCGCTGTGTCTTGGGCTTCCCCTCACCCAGCACCGCCATCAACCGCCATTCGGGAATTTTGAGCCCGAAGCGATTTTCATATTCGGCGGCGATCCGGCTCGACAGCGCGTTCGACGCGATCGACAGGCGATAGGGAAGGAAATTGTCGAGATTAAGCTTCTTCGCTGCCATGCCAGATATGTCCCATGCCCCTCGTCCTACCCGGTCGCGGTATCCTATCGCCTGTTTCGGCGCTGTGAAGGTCAGAAACCGACCCGCGCGCCGATCCACAGCGTTCGCGGCGTGGCGCGCTCGACGATCCCCGACGCCGATATGGCCGCGGGCACCAGTTCGTCGAACAGATTCTCGCCGCGCGCCTCGACGCTGATCCCGCCCGCCAAGCGCCACGACAGGCCGGCGTCGAGCGTGAGCGCATCGCCCAGCCGCTGCAGCCCCAGATCGTCCTCATTCTGCGTCCCGATATAGCGCAAGGTGGCAAAGCCGCCGAGCGGGCCGTCGCCCGCGCTGCGCAGCGAGACACTGCCGCCATGCCGGGCGATCTGCGCCGGACGCCGCCCGTCGAGCACCGCCGCCGCGCCCGATGCGTCGACATCGGCATCGGTATAGGCATAGGTCGCGCGCAGCGACGCGGGCCCGATCCGCTGCTCGGCAGCGACCTCGACGCCCTTGCTGTCGATCGCCTCGAGATTCTGCCGCTGGTTGAGGTTCGGCGCGAGCGTGACATTGGCGATCGCGTTGGTGAGGCGGTTCGTGAACAGCGTCGCCGACAATCTGGTCCCGCCGCTTTCCCAGTCCGCCCCGACCTCGCCTCCCCACAGCCGTTCGGGCTTCAGCGCCTCGTTCGCCATCGTCGTCTCGGCGCCGACGCGGAACGGGCGGTAAAGCTCGTTGAGCGTCGGCAGGCGCCAGCCGCGATAGGCGGCGGCGCGCAACGCAAAGGCGTCTGACGTCCAGCGCACCCCGGCGCGCCCGCTGCCCTCCCACCCCTGCCGCGCGGCAAAGCGTGCATGACTGATCGGCGCGCCGCCGATATTGCGTTCGCGGCGATAACCCGCCCCCAGCCACCAGCGGTCGATCCGGCCGCTCAGCGTCCAGAGCAAGCCATCGTTCGCGTCACCCGACGTCCATTCGGCGAACGCCCCCGCCGTGTCGCTCTCGCCGCCCGCCGTGCGATGGCGCCGGGGGACGCCCCCGGCAAAGAAGAAATCTTCTTCGGTGCGGCCGCTCGTCCGTCGCCAGTCGATGCCCATACGCAGCGGATTGGCCCCGCCGATCGCCGGGCGAAACTCGAGACGCGCGCCGAGGCCGGTCGCCGGGATACGCTGAAAAAGCGCCGGCGCGACGCTGTTGCGTCCCGCCGCGACGCTTGCAAAGCCGCTTTCGAAATCGCGAAGCTGGACATAGGCGAGCGCGAGCCATTGCGCCCTGCCGCCGGGATCGTGGACGAATCGAACGCTGGCGTCGACGCCGTCGATCTTGCTCGCGCTGAAATCGGTCCCGCGGTCGCGGCGGTCGGCAAAGCCCCGCAGGCTCGCCTCGATCCGGCTGTCGTCGCCCGCGTCGAAGCGCAGTCGCAGGCCGAGCCCGCCTTGTTCATAGGGCGCGGCCCGATCGACCGCACCGCGCTGAGCCTTCACCACAGGGACAAAACCGTCGCCGCGACCGTAACGCGCGTCGACCGCAACGTGCCCGGCGCCGACGGCTCCGCCAACGCTCGCCGACGCATCCCAACCATTGCGGCTGCCATAGGCGAGGCTCGCCTCGACGCCATCGGTCATCTCCGAATGCAGCCCGATCGTCCCCGCGAGCGCGCCGGAACCATCGGCGCCGCTCCCGCCTCCGCGCGCCACGACGATGCCGCCGAGGTTGATCGCGTCATAGGCCGACCATGCGACCCAACCGCCAAAGGGATCGGCCTGCGGCACGCCGTCCAATGTCACCAGCGCGCGGCTCGACGCATTGCCGCCGAGCCCGCGCAAGGTCACGCCCTGGCTAGTCGAATGCGCGCTGCGCCCGTCGCTGCGGCGGAACTGGACGATGCCCGCCTCGTCGCGCAGCCGGTTCTCCACGCGGGTACCGAAACCCGGCCTTACATCCGGCAATATATCGTAGGATTGGGCGAGGTCGCTTCCCGATTCACGCAGCAGACCGCTCCCCGATACGACGATTTCTTCGCGCGGAACGACCCTAGCGGGGATGATGATCTCTTTTTCGGGCTTGGTCTGCGCCATCACCGCCGCCGGCATCGCCAGCAGCGCGGTCCCCACCAGCAGCCGGATCACGCGGGCTTGACCGCGTCGGGATGCGCCCTCTGGAACGCGTCCAGTTCCATGCACGCCGCGTCGATCGCGACCAGCCGCGGATAATCGTCCAGCGGCGTGTCGAACCGCCGTGCGTTGTACATCTGCGGCACCAGGCAGCAGTCGGCGATGCCCGGCGCGTCGCCGCCGAGGAATTTGCCCTCGCCCGCCATCGCCTCCAGCGCGTCGAAACCCTGTGCGATCCAGTGGCGGTACCAGCGGTCCTTGGTCTGTTCGTTCAATCCCAGGTCGCGCTTCAGATATTTGAGCACGCGAAGATTGTTGAGCGGGTGGATGTCGCTCGCGATCACCTGCGCACGCGCCAGCGCGACCGCGCGCGGCATCGGCTCGTCGGGAATCAGCCGCGGTTCGGGGAAGCTGCGGTCGAGCCAGTCGATGATCGCCATGCTCTGGATGATCGGCTCGCCATCGACGACGAGCATCGGCACGAAACCCTGCGCATTCTGCTCCAGATAGGCATCGCTGCGCTGTTCGCCCGCGATCAGGCTGACCTCGACGCGCTGGTAATCGAGGCCCTTCAGATTGAGCGCGATACGGACGCGAAAGCTGGCCGAGGAGCGGAAATAATCGTGGAGGACGAGCTGGGTCATGGGAGTCGGTGCGCCGCTTCTTTCCACCGTCATCCGGGCGCAGGCCGGGATGACGGCTGGTTGGTGTTCAGTCGGGCGTGTCATGCCCACCCTTGGGCATTTCCGCAATCCATTGCCGGAGCAGGGCCGCGCCTTCCTTGTGCACGGTCGAGCGCCCCACCTCGGGCATCGCAATGCCGGGATCGGTGCTTTCGAGGCGGTAGATCATAAAGCTGTGGTCGGGTTTGCCGGGCGCAATCGCGAAATCCATCCCCCCGCTACCGCGCCCCGCCGCGGTCGGGCGCTTGCCGATGCCGTAATTCACGCCCGCGGGATCGTCGGTCCAGCGCAGGAACAACCCGCTGTTCGACGCGCTGCCCGCCGGATTGTGGCAATGCGCGCAATTGACGTCGAGATAGGCGCGCGCGCGGTCCACGACGCTGCCGCTCGCCGGATCGTCCCATTGCGGCATCACAGACCTCAGCGCCTCCGGATTCTCGAAATAAAGCGACCGCACAGCTTTTGCGACCTCAGGCTCGAGAAGGAAATTACGCGCTTTCGGACCGATGGGAACGATCTCTCCATTCAAGCTATGGCATTCCTTGCACTGATTCTTGTTCGGCACGGCATATCGGATCGTGTGAGCATCGCCGTCAGGACTCTTGAAACTCGCCGGAACGCGACGACCACCGAGCGCCAGCGTCGCATCCTTGCCGTCGTCGTCCCAGATATAGGGCAGCGCCACCCAGCCCGATGCGCGATGGATCAATAGGCGCGTCTCGACAGGTCGGCCGCCGTTCACATCGCTCCAACCGAAGCTCTTGACCAGAACGGTCCCGACCGGAAACTCGATCGTTCCGTCGGACAATATCTTTGCTCGCTTGCCGTCGGGAATCGAAACGAAGCGATGCTTGTCGGTATAATCGCTGAACAGAGCTGTGCGCAGCGTGTAGCCGAAACTCACCAGCGGCGCTTTCGGACCGAAGGGGAACAGCCCGAATACCGATAGTTTCTGCGGGATTGCATCGCTTTCGATGACACTTTGCTTGCCGTCGGGCAACGGCACGGTTGCACTACCGCTGACGCAAAGCAATGCCGTTGCCAACGCAGCAAAAACGCGTCTCACCGGACCTTCGCCTCCATGCTCGCGGGCAGCGTGATGCCCGGCAGCGGCGCGGGCGCCGTGCCTTTAAGGTCGGCGGATGACGGCTTCGCCGCGCTTTGCGGCATCGCCATATCGGGCAGGTTCAGCGACAGCACACCGACATCGTCGTTGACGATCGCATCGCCCGACCCGTCCCACAGTACCGGCGGAATGCCGCCGCCGATCGCCGCCGCGATCTCGGCGCCGCCGGGAAAGGCAGGGGCGTAGCCCGCCTTGCCATGCTGGTTATCGCGCACGACGATCTGGCGCGGCAACGGTTGGTAATTCGCGTCCTTATGTTCGTAGCGATAACCGACGATCATCACATTGGCGGTGCCGTTCTGGTCGAAGATATTGTCGAAAATCTCGACATTGCGGTTCGCCATCACCAGCACGCCCGTGCCCGTCGGCACGCTCGCGACGATATTGCCCGCGGGCGCGAAATTGGGGACGCTGTTGTCGCTGACGATGTTGGAAAAGACGCGGACATTATGCCCGCCCTGCATCGGCAGGCTAGGCAGGTCGAACACCAGGATTCCGCCCGTGTTGCGGTTGGCGATATTGTCGTGGACGTCGGCGTCGTAGCTGTTCTCGATCTCGATCCCCGCGACATTTTCGGTCGCGACCGATTCGCGCACGACGATATTTTTCGACTGGCCGACATAAATGCCCGCATCCGACGCGCCGCGGACGTAGACGCTGTCGACCAGCACGTCGGTGCTTTCGACCGGATAGATGCCATAGGCGCCGTTGGTCGCCTTGGGTCCCGCGGTCCACTCGACGCGCAGCTTGTGATAGACGATGCGATCGGCGCCCTTCGACTTGATGCCGTCGCCCTTGGTATTGAGTACGGCGAAATTGGTGAGCAGCACATCGTCGCTGGTGACGAGCAGCCCCTCGCCCGCGCCTTGCTGCCCCGAAAAGTCGAGGATCGATCCCCCCTCACCCGTGCCCGCACCGCGCAGCGTCACCCCGTCGACGTCGAGCGACAGCCCGTCGCTCAGCTTCCAGACCCCCGGTCCCAGTTCGACGACATCGCCGGGTTCGGCCAGAATCAGCGCCTCCTGCAGCTTCTCGTTAGCGTCGGCGGTGTCGGCGGTCACGCTGATCGTCTTGGCGGACGCGGGCGCGGCGACCGACAGCGCGGCGCAAAACGGCACGACGAGATGATGGAATCGCATCAGACTCTCCCTTGTTTTTTGACAGCATGATGCAAGACTGGCGCGATGCCAAGCCGGTTACTGACAGGCTTGTAGCTAATCGGGGAGAGGTCGCATTGCTTTACAGATTTGCCGGGGCGCTCGTCGCCTGCGTCGCCGCGCCGTCGCTCGCCGCGGCGCCAGCCTCCATCGCGGGCCGCTGGAAAACCGATGACGGCAAGGGGATTGTCATGATGACCCCGTGCGGCGCCAGGATGTGCGGGCACATCGACCGGCTGCTCATCAAACAGCCCGCGGGCGGCCAGCTCGACGAACGCAACCCCGATAAGGCCAAACGGGGCCGCCAGGTGACGGGGCTGCGCATCTATTGGGATCTGGCCCCCGACGGCGATGGCTGGAAGGGCGAGGGCTATAGTCCCGAGGATGGCCGTTATTACAAGGCGTATCTTCGCGCGAAGGGCGACAAGATGACGATGAAGGGATGCGTCGCGGTCTTTTGCCGCACGGTGACGTGGACGCGGGTGGGGTGATACAAAATGCCGTCACCCCGGCGGAGGCCGGGGTCTCGCTCGCGCTTCGTGACGCAAGGGCGAGATCCCGGCCTCCGACGGGGTGACATGATGATATCTAAGCCCCCTCGCCCAAAATCCAGTCGACCCCCGCCGCGACGTGAATGCGCGTGGTGTCATAGATCGGCAACAGGTTGGCATCGGGATCGACGAGCATCACCAGTTCGGTGCAGGCAAGGACGATCGCCTGAATATCCTGTTTCGCGATGTCGGTGATAAAGGTCTTCATCGTCCGGCGCGACGCTTCGTTCGCCTTGCCGACCATCAGCTCTTCGTAGATGATCCGGTCGATCTCTTCGGCCCGGGTCGCATCATAAGGGGCCAGCGTCAGCCCGTGGCGGACAAGCCGCTGGCGAAACCAGGGTTCGGTCATCACGTTGCGTGTGCCGATCACCGCCGCGGACTTGATCCCGTCGGCCTTCATCTTCTCGCCCGTTTCGTCGACGATATGGAGGAGCGGGATCGTGATTGCAGCCGCGACGTCTTGGGCCACCTTGTGCATCGAGTTTGCGGCGATCATCAGCGCGGTCGCGCCCGCACCCTCCAGCCGCCGGGCCGATTCGATCAGCACATCCTTTGCATGGGCCCATTGCTCGTCAGTGGTGATCCGCGACAGCTCGCAATAGTTCAGGCTCTCCATCAAGATCGGCGCCGAACAGGCGGTGCCGAGGCGCTTTTGCACGCCTTTGTTGAGGTGGCGGTAATATAGCTCGGTCGACGCCCAGCTCATCCCCCCGATCAGGCCGATTTTGCGCATAAGGTTCCCTGTCTCAAAAACACGTCGCCCCCGCGAAGGCGGGGGCCGCTGTCGAGGTAGCGCGAGGCTGCCAGCGGCCCCTGCCTTCGCAGGGGCGACGATTCTTGTCTAGTGCCCGCTGCCGCTCAGCGCCTTGACGATGTCGTCGGCCATCTTCTTGGCGTCGCCGAGCAGCATCATCGTCTGATCCATGTAGAAGACGTCATTGTCGACGCCGGCATAGCCGACGCCGCCCATCGAACGCTTCACGAAC
>NZ_JAVJOJ010000002.1:0-4004 GCF_040216815.1 Sphingopyxis sp. | reverse complement strand
GTTCGTGAAGCGTTCGATGGGCGGCGTCGGCTATGCCGGCGTCGACAATGACGTCTTCTACATGGATCAGACGATGATGCTGCTCGGCGACGCCAAGAAGATGGCCGACGACATCGTCAAGGCGCTGAGCGGCAGCGGGCATTGAGCCATTCGCAATGGCGGACCTCCTTTTGCGTCCACTGCTCGCCGAATCAGCGACCGTTCGGCGAGCAGTGGACGCCATCTCGGCGCTCTAAAACGCGGTGCGGGATGCCGTCACTATCGGGCGCGGGCCATGTTCGTTGCTCGGCTCCGCGCGGCCGCCGTTACGGCAACGCGGGCGCGCGGTGAGGGCGAGGGTCTCCCCTTGTTTTCTGGTGTCGCTGCGCTGATCCTGCACCATAATCAGGCCTGCTCGGCATGAGGCCGGAGGCGTAAAAGAACGGAGAGATGACCCGTGGCGAATGACCCGACCAGTGACCCCGTAGTGCCGCTCGATCCCTCCTGGCCGAAGATGTCTCTCGCCGATGCCACCGCCGCGCTCACTGCACCGGGGGCTCCGTTCGAGATGGAAACGGTCATGATCGGCGGCATCCCGACGCGGACCTGGAAGAATGTGCCGCACGACCTTGGCGCCCTGCTCGATATTTCGCGCCAACATGGCGATCGGCCGTTCACGATCCTCGACGAGGAGCGCGTGAGTTTCGAGGCGAACTGGCGCGCGGCTGCGACCTTCGCACGCGCGCTCGGCGACATGGGCATCGGGAAGGGCGACCGCGTCGCGCTCGCGATGCGCAACCTTCCCGAATGGCCGATGATCTTCTTCGCGATCACCTCGATCGGTGCGATCGCCGTGCCGCTCAACGCATGGTGGACCGGCACGGAGCTGGCCTATGGCATCCGGGATTCGGGCTCCAGGCTCCTGATCGTCGATGCCGAGCGCTACGAGCGGATCGCCGAACATCTGGAGACGGTGCCGGCGGTCGAACGCGTCATCGTGGCGCGCGCGGGGACAGCGCCCGATCGCACGACGGCGCTCGAGGATATCGTCGGCACGACCGGCGATTGGGCCGGTCTGCCTGCCACCGAGCGCCCCGTCGTCGCGCTCGACAGCGACGATGACGCGACAATCTTCTACACCAGCGGGACGACGGGCAATCCGAAGGGCGCGCTCGGGACCCATCGCAACCTCCTCACCAACATCCTCTCGACGGGCTTCTCGTCGGCGCGAAGCTTCCTGCGGCGCGGCGAGCCCTTGCCCGCGCCGGCGCCGCGCACGATGCTGACCGTGATCCCCATGTTTCACGTCACCGCTTGTTCGGCGACGCTGATGGGCGCCATGGTGGCGGGGCACACGACGGTCTTCATGCGCAAATGGGAGCCGGTGCGCGCGATGGAAATCATCGAGCGCGAGAAGGTCAATCTGACCGGCGGCGTGCCGACGATCGCCTGGCAGCTCATCGAGCATCCCGACCGCGCGAAATATGATCTCTCCTCGCTCGAGGCGATCGCCTATGGCGGCGCGCCCTCCGCACCCGAACTGGTCAAGCGCATCTATGAGGAGTTCGGGGCGCTGCCCGCCAATGGCTGGGGGATGACCGAGACGATGGCGACGGTGACCCACCATTCGTCGGAGGATTATCTCAACCGCCCGACGAGCGCGGGGCCGCCCGTTGCGGTCGCCGATCTCGAGATTCGAGCCGACGACGGCGTGACCGTGCTGCCGACGGGGACCGTCGGCGAGCTCTGGGCACGCGGGGCGATGATCGTGAAGGGCTATTGGAACAAGCCCGAGGCCACCGCCGAAACCTTTGTGAAGGGCTGGGTGCGCACCGGCGACCTCGCCCGCCTCGACGATGAGGGCTTCGTCTATATCGTGGACCGGGCGAAGGACATGCTGCTGCGCGGCGGCGAGAATATCTATTCGTCAGAGGTCGAGAATGTCCTCTACGAACATCCTGCGGTGACCGATTGCGCGATCATCGGCATTCCGCACCGCACGCTCGGTGAGGAACCGGCCGCTATCGTCCATCTGGCGCCGGGAACGAGCGCGACCGAAACCGAACTGCGGGACTGGGTCCGCGCGCGGCTGGCGGCGTTCAAGGTACCGGTCGCAATCCGCTTCGTGACCGAGACCCTGCCGCGAAACGCCAATGGCAAGATCCTGAAGAAGGATCTCAAGCTGCTCTTTGCCGATCGGGAGGGCGAGGCGGCCGCCTAGCGCGCCGACGCCGGTCGCTTGATTTGCGGCCGGCGGATGCCGGAATGCAGCTATTGCGACCGATAATGTGTGCGGCGGTCTTGCGACCGCTCCGGGCGACGCGGACCTTGGGCGGTCGATGTTCGCATCCGTTACGAAGTCCGTCAGCTTCCGGGCTCCGTTCTGCTACAACTCATGTCCACGCACTTGCGCATTGCCTCTGCGCCTAATTTTGCCAGCGTCGGAAAGCTTTTGGCACGGTCGCGGGCATGTGCCGATGCCGCGGTACCGCGAATGACGCGGCCCTTGATGCTGTGGAAGATCGCGGCAAGGCGGAAATAATTGAAGGCGATGTAGAAGTCCCAATTGGCGATGCCGTCGCGGCCGGTGCGCCGGCAATAGGCCGCGACATAGTCGGCCACGGACGGGATGTTGAGCGCCGCGAGGTCTGCGCCGTCGAGCCCGGCGACGATATGCGGCGGCATCTGGTACATCATCGCGTGATAGGCGAAGTCGGCGAGCGGGTGGCCAAGGGTCGAGAGCTCCCGGTCGAGCACCGCGATCACAAGCGGTTCGGTAGGGTGGAAGATCATATTGTCGCAGCGGAAATCGCCATGGACGATGCTGCTCTCGTCACCTGCCGGAATGTTGGCGGGCAGCCATTCGACCAGTGCATCCATGGCGGTATCGCGGCCGGCGTCGCTGTCTTCGTGATATTGTTTCGACCAGCATCCGATCTGCCGCGCAAAATAATTGCCCGGTTTGCCGTAATCGCCAAGGCCGAGCGCGTCATAGTCGATGCCACGGAGCCGCGCGATCGCGGCGTTCATCGCATCGAAATATGCCGGTCGCTGATCGCGATCGACGCCGGGGAAGGTCGCATCCCAAAAGATACGCCCTTCGACCATTTCCATCACATAGAACCAGGTGCCGATCACGCTGTCGTCGGTGCACAGTCCGTGGATATGCGCGACGGGAAAGCCCGTTTTCCCGAGCGCCGTCAGAATGCGCGCTTGCGGTCGACGGCATGCGCGCCCGTCAGTATCTGGCCGGGCGGCTTGCGGCGAAGCACATAGGCGGCGGTCGGCGTCACCAGCTTGTAGGTCGGGTTCGACTGCCCGCCCTTGAACTGCTCGACGCGAAGCGGCCCGGCAAAGCCTGCGACATGCCCGGTCATCCAGCGCGCCAGCGCTGCCTCGTCGAAACAATGGGCGTCGCGCACCGCGGTCGTTCCGACGTTCGCATCCTGCGTCGGCGCGCTCATATCTGTGTTTCCTTCCAGTCGCGCTTGATCTTCTTCGCGAGGCTCCATTTGTGAACCTCGGTCGGGCCGTCGTAGATGCGGAACGCGCGCACCTCGCGGAACACCTGCTCGACGATCGTCCGGTCGGTGACGCCGGTGCCGCCCATCACCTGGACGCAGCGGTCGGCGATGCGCATCAGCGCCTCCGACACCGCGACTTTCGCCATCGAGCTTTCGACCGTGCCGAGCGAACCGGTGTCGAGCACGCCTGCACACCAGTCGATCATCAGTTCGGCCTGTTTGAGGTCGATCATATTTTCTGCGAGCATGAAACCGACGCCCTCATGCTCGATCAGCGGCTTGCCGAACGCCTCGCGGCGATTGGCGTAGTCGGTCGCGATCTCGTGCGCGCGGATGCACGCGCCGAGCCAGCGCATACAGTGCGACAGGCGGGCAGGGGAAAGACGCACCTGCGCGTAGCGAAAACCCTCGCCGGCCTGCCCGAGCATCTGGTCTGCGGGGACGCGCAGATTGTCGATCGTCAGCGTGGCATGGCCGCCGGGCATCGAGCTGTCGATCGTG
>NZ_JAVJOJ010000012.1:0-153381 GCF_040216815.1 Sphingopyxis sp. | reverse complement strand
CGAGAGGGGGGATTTGATCGATTTTGTCCATTGCTTCGTTGGAAAGTCTTGAAATATCGACATATCCCTTCGCCTTTCCGCCTCGCACTGAACAAAATCGCTTCAAACCTCGAGCGTGGAATTAATGGGTCCTGACCCTAGGTGGTGTTTACATTCAGAGGCAACATTTGAGAGCAGCGACGAGATTGAGGAAGCCAGCGTAGTTTCTGGCGAGTTTGTCGTAGCGAGTGGCGATCCTTCTGAAGTGTTTGATCTTGTTGAAGAAGCGTTCAATCAGATTGCGGTCTTTGTAGAGGGATGCGTCGAAGGCTCGCCACGCTGCGGTAATCTTCCGTCGCGGGACGACCGGCCTTGCACCTGCCGCGGCGATCGCATCCATGGCGCGCTGGCCATCATAGCCTTTGTCGGCGAGGACATGGTTTGTGCGCAGCCCAGCGAGGAGCGCGTCGATCTGGGTGATGTCGTTGCGTTCGCCACCGGTCAGAATGAAGCGGACCGGGTTGCCCAAAGCGTCGGTCGCGGCATGGACCTTGGTGCTCAGCCCGCCCTTGGAGCGTCCGAGCGCGTGAGCTTCAAACCGATCTTCGGATCGATCGCTTTTTTTGGGGCACCGGCACTGTGCTGATGCGCCCGCACGATGGTGCTGTCGACGAGGATATACTCGAAGTCGGCATCATCGCTCAAAGCCCTGAACAGATTCTCCCAAACGCCGCTGCGGCACCAGCGGTTGAAGCGCTGATATACTGTGTGCCAGCGCCCGAACTCCTTCGGCAATACCCGCCAGTGCGCGCCGGAACGCGCCAGCCACAAGACAGCCTCGACAAATAATCGATTGTCCCGACCCGTCCGGCCAGCATCGCTCGCCTTGCCCGGGAGATGAGGCTCAATCCGCCCCCAAAGCGCGTCACTCAGTTCCTGTCGATCCATCCATGCTGACCTCCATACAGCCAGCAGCTTGAATCACACTTACCCACAAATGGAAATCCTGAATGTAAACACCGCCTAGAGGCGTTCGTCGGGCCTCGGCGCGGCGTCTTTCTCGTCCAGCTCTGCAACGGCTGCGTCCAGATCGCCCTCCGCCTCTTGCGCTGGGGTATCGGCCTCGCCCGCCGTCTTGTCCCCAAGCGCCGGGGACAAGGCGCCGCCGAGCGCCGCAGCGAGCCCCTTGATCTGCTCGCCGATCACCGCATCGACCGCCGGCGCGATGTCGGCGACCTTGAAACGCATATAGCCGCCGACGACATAGTCGAAGCGCAGCGCGCTGCCCGTCGGCGTTTCCTTGATTTGAATCGTCAACGTTCCGCTGACCGCTTCGCCTTGCAGCGGCCCGAGGGCGCCCGAGAGGCGGAGCAGTTCGTTGGGTTTGGCAAAGACGATGCGCGCGTGCTGGACACTACCCAGCCCCGCCCCCGCATCGGGCAGCTTTTCGCAAAAGCAACCGCCGGCCTGCGAATCGAGCCAGAAATTCGCCGCGTCGCCCGACCAGCTGTGCTCCTTCGACCACCAGCTCTGCGGCATCCGCAGCATCTTCCACACCTCGGCGGGCGGCGCGGCAACCTGCGCGGTGTGTGCGACGGTGAAGCCGATCTCGCTCTGGTCGATGATCTTGGCCTGCGCTGTCGGCGCAGACACAAGCGCGCCCAGCACGGCAAAGCGCGTCATATACCGGAAAATTGCCATCTGCCTGTCCCCCTTGCCGCCTTCAATAACCGGAGGCGAAGGGGCTGACTAGCCAGCGGTGCTGAGGATCGTTTCGATCGCGTCGTTCACCTGGTCGATCGGCGCCATGCCGTCGACGTGAGTGACGATACCGCGCTCTTCGTAGATCGGCAGGATCGGTGCGGTCTTGGCGCGATATTCGGCCATGCGCGTGCGCACCGTTTCCTCATTGTCGTCGGGGCGGCGCTTGAAATCATGGCTGCCACAGACGTCGCAGGTGTCGGCCGCCTTGGGCAGCTTGTAGCGGTCGTGATAGCCCGCACCGCAGCTGGCGCAGCTGAAACGGCCGGTGATGCGATCGACGAGGGCGTCTTCCTCCACCTGCAGTTCGATGACATGGTCGAGCTTGCGCCCGCGCGCCGACAATATCGTGTCGAGCGCGTCAGCCTGCGCCGCGGTGCGCGGATAACCGTCGAAGATCACCGAAACATCGTGGCCGAGCGCGTCGAGCCGCTCGCCGATCAATCCCGAAACAATGTCGTCGGAAACGAGTTCGCCCGCGTCCATCACCGCCTTGGCCTGGAGGCCGAGCGGGGTTCCTGCTTTGACTGCGGCGCGCAGCATGTCGCCGGTCGACAGCTGGACCATGCCATGCTCATCCTCAAGCCGCGAAGCCTGCGTTCCCTTGCCCGCCCCCGGCGGTCCGAGCAAAATGATATTCAGCGTCATGGAAGCCCCTGTTCCCGTGCGTGTCGCGGCCCGCCCTAACGAAGGCTTCAGCGCCGTGCAACGCCGCCCTTCAATTTGGCCTTTTTGATAAGGTCGCCATATTGATGCGCCAGCATGTGGCTCTGGATCTGGCTGATCGTATCGATCGTGACATTGACGACGATCAGCAGGCTCGTGCCGCCGAGATAGAAGGGCAGCCCCGACTGCGCGATGAAATATTCGGGGACCAGACAGATGACCGCAAGATAGGCCGCGCCGATCACGGTGATGCGCGTCAGCACGAAGTCGAGATAGGTCGCGGTATTCTTGCCCGGACGGATACCGGGAATGAAGCCGTTCTGTTTCTTCAGATTCTCGGCGGTTTCTTCGGGGTTGAAGACGACCGCTACGTAAAAGAAGCAGAAGAAGATGATCCCTGCGGCGTAAAGCGCCATATAGAGCGGCTGGCCGTGCGCGAGATATTGGTTGAGCGAAATCAGGAAGTCGCCCCACATGGTGTCGCCCTGCACATTATTGCCCATCATCTGCGTGACGGTGAGCGGCATGAGCAGCAGCGACGAGGCGAAGATCGGCGGGATAACCCCCGCGGTGTTGACTTTGAGCGGCAGGTGGCTGCGGTCGGCCTGCATCACGCCGCGCTGCGTCGCGCGCTTCGGATATTGGACGAGAACGCGGCGCTGCGCACGTTCCATGAAGCTGATGAAGGCGATGATGGCGATGCCGCCCGCGATCACCGCGATCACCGTGCCGCCGCCCATCGATCCTTCGCGCACCTGCGTGAACATCTGCGCAAAGCTGCGCGGCAGCTGCGCCAGGATGCCGGCCATGATGATCAACGACACGCCGTTGCCGATCCCCCGGCTGGTGATCTGTTCGCCGAGCCACATCAGGAACAGCGTACCGCCGACGATCGAGATGACCGCGCCGATGCGGAACATCATGCCGGGATCAACAACCGCCGCAATACCCTGCGATGCGCCGAGCGTTTCGAGCCCGACGGCAATGAAATAGCCCTGAATGGCGGTCAGCGCCACGGTGCCGTAGCGCGTATATTGATTGAGTTTCTTGCGCCCGCTCTCGCCCTCTTTCTTGAGTGCGGCGAGACTGGGCGAAAGCGCCGCGGCGAGCTGAACGACGATCGACGCCGTGATATAAGGCATGACACCGAGCGCGATGATGCTCATGCGCTCCAGGCTGCCGCCCGAAAAAGTATTGAAGATGTCGAGGACGCCGCCCGACGCTGCCTGGTCGTAGAGCCGCGACAGCGCGACCGGGTCGACGCCCGGAAGCGGGACGAAGGAGAGGAAACGAAAGACGATCAGCGCGCCGATCGTGAACCAGATGCGGTTCTTGAGTTCGGTCGCCTGACCGAATTTCGAGAAGTTGAGGTTCGAAGCAAGCTGGTCGGCGCGAGAGGCCATGGGTGTTTTCCTCGAGGATATTCCGGACCGCGCCCCCCGCGACCCGGCGCCTATGTGCGTTCGACGGTCACGAAGCGCAAGGGGAAAGGCCAATTTTGCAAAGCAGCTCGTCGATACCGGCTGCGTCATCCGTTCGCATCGAACAGGAAATATCAGGTCGTCGAACGACGAAGGGGCGGCCCGTAGCCCGAGCCGCCCCTTTGCCGGATTATTCCGCCTTGGCTTCGGCCGGAGCCGCGGGCAATTCGACCTTGCCGCCCGCCTTCTCGACCGCCTCGATCGCGCCCTTCGACGCACCGGCAACGGCGAATGTCAGCTTCGCGGTCAACTCGCCCTTGGCGAGGAGGCGAACGCCGTCCTTGCCGCCGCGGGCGACGCCGGCGGCCTTGAGCGCAGCGTGATCGACGGTCTTCTTGGCGTCGAGCTTCTTTTCGTCGATCAGCTTCTGGATCTGGCCCAGGTTCACGATCGCGAAGTCCTTGGCAAAGATGTTGTTGAAGCCGCGCTTCGGAATACGCATGTGGAGCGGCATCTGGCCGCCCTCGAAGCCGTTGATCGACACGCCCGAGCGGCTCTTCTGGCCCTTCTGGCCGCGGCCGCCGGTCTTGCCCTTGCCCGAGCCGATACCGCGCCCGACGCGCATCCGGCCCTTGCGGGCGCCGTTGTTGTCACGAAGTTCGTTAAGCTTGATAGTCATGGTTGCACTCGCTTTCGCTGTGTTCGCGCTGTGGACCGAAGCAGTTCAGTCCGGTTCGATTTCACTCGACGGCTGAAAGCCGGGATAGGGCCCGGCCTTCTCCATCACGATGGCCTGGGCGACATAGCCGCGGCCGTCGACATTGGTGATCGACGGGCTGCCGTGAAGCTGCCACCCCCGGTTGAGCAATCCTTCGACACGCGCGCAAAATTCGCCGTCGTCTGGACCGGTCAACAGGCGGTAGAGCTTCATGCGCCTTTAGCCCTCGACAACTTCCACCATATGGGGAAGCTTGCGGATCATGCCGCGCACTTCGGGGGTGTCGACCAGTTCGACCTCGCGGTGCATCTTGCCCAGGCCGAGGCCGGTCAGGATCTTGCGCTGATCCTTGGGACGACGGATCGGCGAACCGATCTGGCGGATCTTGATCTTCTTGTCAGCCATCGTCTTACTCCGTCACCGCCGCGGCTTCGGCCTCGGCAGCGCGGTCGGACGCGCCGCCACGCTTGATGAGGTCCGACACCTTCTTGCCGCGACGCTGCGCGACCGACTTGGGGCTGGTCTGTTCGCCCAGCGCCTCAAAGGTCGCGCGGATCATGTTATAGGGGTTCGACGTGCCGACCGACTTGGTCACGACGTCCGCAACACCCAGCGATTCGAACACGGCGCGCATCGGGCCGCCGGCGATGATGCCGGTACCCGCGGGCGCCGAACGCACGGTGACATTGCCGGCGCCGAAGTGACCGCGGCCGTCGTGGTGCAGCGTGCGGCCGTCGCGCAGCGGAACGCGAATCATCGCCTTCTTCGCAGCGGCGGTCGCCTTCGAAATCGCCTCGGGCACTTCGCGCGCCTTGCCATGACCGAAACCGGCGCGGCCCTTGCCGTCGCCGACGACGACAAGCGCGGCGAAACCGAAGCGCTTGCCGCCCTTCACCGTTTTCGACACGCGGTTGATGTGGACGAGCTTTTCAATGAGCTCTTCGCCGCCATCTTCGTCGCGCGGACGGCGATCGTCGCGGCGGCCACGGCCACCGTCACGACCGCCCCGACCGCCATCGCGGCCGCCGCCACGGCCGCGGCGCGGCGCCTGGTTCGTGACGTCGGCGTTGGTCGTTTCGGGAGCCAGAGTCGCCTCGGGCTGATTGCCCTGGCCGGTGCTGTTCTCGTCTGCCATCATTAAAACTCCAATCCGCCTTCGCGCGCCGCGTCGGCCAGCGCCTTGATGCGCCCGTGGAACAGGAAGCCGCCGCGGTCGAACACGACCTGCGAGACACCCGCCTTCTTGGCGGCAGCGGCAAGGCGCTTGCCAACGTCGGCAGCCGCCGCGGTGGTCGCGCCGCTCTTGCCGCGCACATCCTTGTCCAGCGTCGAAGCCGAGGCCAGCGTCGTGCCGGCAGCGTCATCGATAAGCTGCGCATAGATGTGACGGCCCGAACGGTGAACCGAAAGGCGCGGACGCCCGGCGGCACGCTGGCGAAGGGCGGTGCGAACGCGCTGGCGGCGTTTTTCGAAAGGGGTAAGATGTGCCATGGCTTACTTCTTCTTGCCTTCTTTGCGGAAGATGTACTCGCCGCGATATTTGATGCCCTTGCCCTTATAGGGTTCGGGCTTGCGCCAGCGGCGGATTTCCGCCGCGACCTGGCCGACCTTCTGCTTGTCGATGCCGCTGATCTCGATCGTCGTATTATCCGGCGTCTTGATCTCGATGCCTTCAGGCACCGCAAAATCGACATCGTGGCTGTAGCCGAGCTGGAGCTTCAGCGTCTTGCCCTGCGAGTTGGCGCGATAGCCAACACCGGTGATTTCGAGCACCTTGGTAAAGCCCTCGGTCACGCCCGTGACGAGGTTCTGCACCAAAGTGCGCTGCATGCCCCAAAAGGCGCGCGCTTCGCGGGTGTCGTTCGCGGGCTGAACCGAAATGCTGCCTTCGCCGACTTCATATTTGATGTTGTCGGACAGCGGCATCGCGAGCGTGCCCTTCGGCCCCTTGACCGACAGCTGGCCGCCGTCGATCGCGGCGGTGACACCGCTCGGAATCTCGACTGCCTTTTTACCAATGCGCGACATCAGAACACCTCCGCCAGCACTTCGCCGCCGACATTATGTTCGCGGGCTTCGGCGTCCGACAGGACGCCCCGCGGGGTCGACACGATGGTGATGCCCAGGCCGTTGCGGACGATCGGCAGCTCTTTCGAACCCGAATAGACGCGGCGTCCGGGCTTGGACACGCGGGCCACGTGGCGGATCGCCGGCTGGCCCTCGAAATATTTCAGCTCGATGCGGATGCCCTTGTGCTGGCCCTTTGCGCCCAGCGCTTCTTCGCTGTAGCCGCGGATATAGCCTTCGCGCTGGAGAACATCGAGAACGCGGACGCGCAGCGTCGAAGCCGGTGTCAGGACGCTGTCCTTTTTCGCCTGCTGGCCGTTGCGGATGCGGGTGAGCATATCACCCAGAGGATCGGTCATTGCCATCTTGCGTCTTCCTTACCAGCTCGACTTCACAACGCCGGGGATCAGGCCCTTGTTGGCCAGATCGCGGAGCTGAACACGGCACAGCCGGAACTTGCGATAATAGGCGCGCGGACGGCCCGTCAGCTCGCACCGGTTGCGGATGCGGGTCGGATTACCGTTGCGCGGAATTTCCGCCATCTTGAGACGTGCGATCAGACGCTCGCCATCGTCAAGCGACGTATCCGCCGCGATCGCCTTCAGCTTCGCATAGCGGCCGGCATATTTCTTCACCAGCTTCTTGCGACGCTCATTCTTGTTTACCGAACTCAGTTTCGCCATGACTTAAGTTCTCTTTCCTTCTTGAAAGAGCCTGCCTGGTCCCGTGTTGGGATCAGGCGGCTTCCTTTTCCTGCGCTTCGATCGGGAAGGGGAAGCCGAACAGCTTGAGCAGTTCGCGGGCCTCTTCGTCGGTGCGAGCGGTGGTGGTGACGATCACGTCCATGCCGCGCACCTGGTCGATGCGGTCATAGTTGATCTCGGGGAAGATGATCTGTTCTTTGAGGCCCATGGCGTAGTTGCCACGGCCATCGAAGCTCTTCGCCGAAACGCCACGGAAATCGCGGATGCGCGGCATCGCGATCGTGATCAGGCGGTCGAGAAATTCATACATGCGCTCGCGGCGCAGTGTGACCTTGCAACCGATCGGCATGCCTTCGCGCAGCTTGAACTGGGCGATCGACTTCTTCGCGCGGGTGACGACGGGCTTCTGACCGGCGATCAGCTCCATTTCGGCTGCCGCGGCTTCGACCTTCTTCTTGTCCTGCGTGGCTTCGCCGACACCCATGTTGAGCACGATCTTTTCGATCTTCGGCACTTCCATCGCATTCTTGTAACCGAACTTGTCGGTCATCGCCTTGACGATCTTGTCGTCGTACAGCTTGCGCATGCGCGGGGTGTAGTTGTCAGCCATTGATCGTCTCCCCGGACTTCACGGCCACGCGGACCTTCTTGCCGTCCTTGGTTTCAAAACGAACGCGCGTCGGCTTGCCGGTCTTGGGATCGGCCAGCGCAACCTTGCTCGCGAACAGCGGCGCTTCCTTGCGTTCCAGGCCGCCCTGCGGATTCTGCTGGGTCGGCTTGCGGTGGCGCGTGATGACATTGACGCCCGCGACGACGACCTTGCCGTCTTTCGGCAGGCTTTGCGTCACTTCGCCGGTCTTGCCCTTGTCCTTGCCGGACAGGACGACGACCGTGTCGCCCTTCTTGATCTTGTTCGCCATGGTCAAAGCACCTCCGGCGCCAGGCTGATGATCTTCATATAGCCACGGCCGCGCAGTTCGCGGACGACGGGGCCAAAGATACGCGTGCCGATCGGCTCTTCATTCTTGTTGACGAGCACGGCGGCGTTGCTGTCGAAACGGATCACCGAACCGTCCGCGCGGCGCACGTCCTTCGCGGTGCGGACGATGACGGCGCGATGCACGTCGCCCTTCTTCACCTTGCCGCGCGGCTGGGCTTCCTTGATCGACACGACGATCACATCGCCCACGCCGGCGGTGCGACGCTTCGAGCCGCCCAGTACCTTGATGCACTGGACACGCTTCGCGCCGCTGTTGTCGGCGACTTCCAATTGTGACTGCATCTGGATCATCGATGCATTTCCTTCTTCCTTGGCCTACCGGGCCGTCCCGGCGGTTCCGTCAAAATCTGACGAAGCCCTCAGGCTTCGGCCGCTTTCGCCTTGGCCCGGGTTTCGACCTTGTCGAGAACCTTCCAGGTCTTCAGCTTCGAAATCGGCTTCGTTTCCTCGATGCGGACGGTTTCGCCGGCCTTGACGGCATTGTCCTCATCATGGGCGTGATACTTCTTCGAACGGCGGATGATCTTGCCGTACAGAGGGTGCTTCACCTTCCGTTCGACTTTCACCACGACGGTCTTGTCGCCCTTGTCGGACACCACCGTGCCGGTCAGAATGCGCTTCGGCATGATAGGTCTCCTTACTTCGCGGCCGAGCGCGAACGCTCGGTCTGCACGGTCTTGATGCGGGCGATCGAGCGCCGCACTTCCTTGACGCGCGAGGCCTTTTCGAGCTGACCGGTCGCCGCCTGGAAGCGGAGGTTGAACGCCTCGCGCTTCAGTTCGCCGAGCTGTTCGGCAAGCTGATCGTCGGTCTTGGCCTTGAAATCGTCGGTCTTGGCCATGTCCTTAACCCTCCAGGTGCGAGGTGTCGCCGAGGCGGGCGACAACCTTCGTCTTGATCGGCAGCTTCATCGCCGCACGCTCGAACGCCAGCGCGGCCACGGGGCCGGGAACACCGTCGAGTTCGAACAGGATGCGGCCGGGCTTTACACGGGCGGCCCAATATTCGGGTGAACCCTTGCCCTTACCCATACGGACTTCGGCTGGCTTCGACGACACGGGAACGTCGGGGAACACGCGAATCCAGAGGCGGCCCTGACGCTTGATCGCACGGCTGATCGCGCGGCGCGCCGCTTCGATCTGGCGCGCGGTGATGCGCTCGGGTTCCATCGCCTTCAGGCCATAGGAGCCGAAGTTCAGGCTGGTCCCACCCTTGGCATTGCCATGGATGCGGCCCTTGAAAGCCTTGCGGAACTTGGTTTTTTTCGGTTGCAGCATGTCAGCGTTCCTTAGCGGCGATCTTCACGCGCCGGACGGACACCGGTTGTCTGCGCGTCGAGCATCAGACGGTCGGTCGCCATCGGGTCGTGACCCAGGATCTCGCCCTTGAAAATCCAGACCTTGATGCCGCAAACCCCGTAAGCGGTGTGCGCTTCGGCCTCGGCATAATCGACATTGGCGCGCAGCGTGTGCAGCGGCACCCGGCCTTCGCGGTACCATTCGGTGCGCGCGATTTCCGCGCCGCCGAGACGGCCGGCGCAGTTGATGCGGATGCCCTCGGCGCCCAGACGCATCGCCGACTGAACCGCGCGCTTCATCGCGCGGCGGAAGGCGACACGACGCTCGAGCTGGTCGGCAATACCCTGGCCGACGAGCTTGGCGTCGACTTCGGGCTTGCGGATTTCGACGATGTTCAGCGACACGTCGCTGCCCGTCATCTCACCCAGCTTCTTGCGAAGCTTTTCGATGTCTGCGCCCTTCTTGCCGATGATGACGCCCGGACGGGCGGCATAGATCGACACGCGGCACAGCTTCGCGGGACGCTCGATCACGACCTTCGAGATCGCGGCCTGCGGCAAGGTCTTGAACACATATTGGCGGATCTTCAGGTCCTCGACCAACATGCGGCCATAGTCCTGACCCTCGGCGAACCAGCGGCTGTCCCAGGTGCGGTTGACCTGCAGGCGCAGGCCGATCGGATTGCTCTTCTGGCCCATCTTACGCCTCTTCTTCCTGTTCGCGCACGACGATGCGGATGCGGCTGAACGGCTTGACGATCCGGGTCGACTTGCCGCGGCCACGCGCGTGCCAGCGCTTCATCGAGAGCGACTTGCCGACGCTCGCTTCCTTGACGACGAGCGCGTCGACGTCGAGGTTGTGGTTGTTTTCCGCGTTGGCGACAGCGCTGGCCAGAACCTTGCGCACGTCAACCGCCATCGCCTTCTTCGAGAAAGCGAGGACGTTCATCGCGTCTTCGACCTTGCGGCCGCGAATCAGCGCGGCGACGAGGTTCAGCTTCTGCGCCGACCCGCGAATCTGCGTGCCGACCGACAGCGCCTCATTATCCGCAACGCGGCGGGGGGACTTTTCCTTGCCCATTAGCGTTTGCCCTTCTTGTCGGCCGCGTGACCGGGGAAGAAGCGCGTCGGCGCAAATTCACCCAGCTTCATGCCGACCATGTCTTCATTGACCGACACCGGCACGAACTTGCGGCCGTTGTAGACGTTGAAGGTCAGCCCGACGAACTGCGGCAGGATGGTGGACCGGCGCGACCAGGTCTTGATCGGCGCAGTGCTGCCGCCGTCCTGGGCCGTTTCGGCTTTCTTGAGGAGATGAAGGTCGACGAATGGACCCTTCCAGACCGAGCGAGCCATGGCTTACCTCTTCTTCTTCGCGTGACGCGACCGGATGATCATCTTGTCGGTCGACTTGTTGTGACGGGTCCGGGCGCCCTTGGTCGGCTTGCCCCACGGCGTAACCGGATGACGGCCACCCGAGGTGCGGCCTTCGCCACCGCCGTGCGGGTGGTCGACCGGGTTCTTCGCGACACCGCGCGTCAGCGGACGCTTGCCCAGCCAGCGATTGCGCCCAGCCTTGCCGAGGTTGGTGTTCTGGTTGTCGGGGTTCGACACCGCACCAACCGTGCCCATGCACTCGCCGCGGATGTAGCGCTGTTCACCCGAACCGAGACGCACGATCACGAGCCCGCGGTCGCGACCGACGACCTGTGCATAGGTGCCGGCCGAACGGGCGATCTGGCCGCCCTTGCCCGGCTTCATCTCGATATTGTGGACGATCGTGCCGACGGGCATCTGCGACAATTCCATCGCATTGCCCGGCTTCACGTCAGTCTTCTTGCCCGCGACGATCGTGTCGCCGACCGCCAGGCGCTGCGGCGCCAGGATATAGGCGAGCTCGCCGTCCTCGTACTTAACGAGCGCGATGAAGGCCGTGCGATTGGGGTCATATTCCAGACGCTCGACGGTGGCCGACATGTTCCACTTGCGACGCTTGAAGTCGATAAAGCGGTACTTCTGCTTGTGGCCGCCGGCGATACCGCGCGAGGTCACATGGCCCTTGTTGTTGCGGCCACCGGTCTTGCGCTTGCCTTCGGTCAACGCCTTGACGGGCTTGCCCTTCCACAGCGCCGACTTGTCGACGAGGATCAGGCCGCGCTGTCCGGGGCTGGTCGGATTATAGGATTTGAGTGCCATTTTTTCTGCCTTCCCCTATCCGTCAGACGCCGGTGGTGACGTCGATCGACTGGCCGTCGGCCAGGCGAACGATCGCCTTCTTCACGTCGCTGCGGGTGTAGGGCTTGCCCTTCCAGCGCTTGGTCTTGCCCTTGGTGACGAGCGTGTTCACGCCGACCACCTTGACATCGAACAGCGCCTCGACGGCGGCCTTGATCGCGGGCTTGGTTGCATCGCTTGCAACCTTGAACACCACGGCGTTGTTTTCGCTGAGCAGCGTCGACTTTTCGGTGATCACCGGAGCGAGGATCACGTCATAGTGACGCGCATCGATGGTTTTTGCCTTAGCCATTGCAGCGTGCCTCCAGCTTTTCGACCGCCGCGCGGGTCAGGACCAGCGTGTCGGCACGGACGATGTCATAGACATTGGCACCGATCGCGGGCAGCGCATCGACACCGATCAGGTTGGCAGAGGCCATCGCGAAGCTTTCATGCACCGCGTCCCCGTCGATGAAGAGCGCGCGATTGCCGAGGTCCATCTTGCCGAGCTTGCCGGCGAGCGCCTTGGTCTTGGCATCCTTGAGCTCGAGCGTGTCGAGAACGACGAGCTTGCCGCCCTTCGCCTTGTCGCTCAAAGCCATCTTCAGGCCGAGAGTGCGGATCTTCTTGTTCAGCGAGTGGCCGAAGGTGCGGGCTCGCGGACCATGCGCCTTGCCGCCGCCGATGAAGATCGGCGCCTTGCGGTCGCCGTGACGAGCCGTACCGCCGCCCTTTTGGCGACCGAACTTCTTGCCGGTGCGGGCGACGTCGCTGCGCTCACGCGCGGCGCGGGCGGGGCCGCGGCGCTTTTCGAGCTGCCAGGCCACCACGCGGTGCAGAATGTCGGCACGCGCATCGACGCCGAAGACGTCGTCGTTAAGATCGATGTCGGCGCCAGCCTTGCCATCGAGGGTCTGAACCTTGACCTTCATGATCAGGACTCCTGTGCGCCGTCGGTGGCCGCGGTGTCGACGACGGTTTCTTCAGCCGGCGTTTCGACCGGCGCGTCAGCCGGGGCTTCGTTGGTGTTGGCCGCACTCTTGATGCCCGCCGGATAGGGGGCCTCGGGGTGACGCGGCAGCTTCACCGCATCGCGGACGAGCAGCCAGCCGCCCTTCGAGCCAGGGACCGAACCCTTGACGAAGAGAAGGCCGCGCTCGACGTCGGTGCGGACGATTTCGAGATTCTGCTGGGTGCGATTGCGCGCGCCCATGTGGCCCGCCATCTTCTTGTTCTTGAAGACGCGGCCCGGATCCTGGCGGTTGCCGGTCGAACCATGCGCACGGTGGCTGATCGAAACGCCGTGGGTGGCGCGCATACCGCCGAAACCCCAGCGCTTCATCGCGCCGGCAAAGCCCTTGCCCTGCGTCACGCCCTGGATGTCGACGATCTGGCCGGCAACGAAATGGTCGGCCGACAGTTCGGCGCCGACGTCGAGCGTCGCGTCGTCGGCGACGCGGAATTCGACGAGCTTCGCCTTGGGCTCGACTTCGGCCTTGCCATAGGCGCCGCGCTGCGGCTTGGCGACATTCTTCGCCTTCGCCGACCCGGCACCCAGTTGCACGGCCACATAGCCGTCGCGTTCCTTGTCGCGAACCGAGACGACCTGGCAGCCTTCGAGGCTCAGGACGGTGACGGGCACGTGGCGGCCGTCATCCTGAAACAGGCGGGTCATCCCCATTTTCTTCGCGATCACGCCAGTACGCATGATCCATACTCCTAAACAGAGGCCGGGCGGACCATTCCGCACGGCTTGCGAGACCCATCGAGGCAACGCCCCGGCGGAACCCTCCCAGCCCGAAATTTCGATGCATCGCCCCGTCCGGGCTGAGGTGCCGCATGCCCCGAAGGACTTTGCGGCGAGACGGGGGACGCAGCCCGGATAAGTCCGGCGGTATCCTCCGAAACCTTGTCGTGTTCCTGCGAAAGCAGGAACCCAAGGCGGCTTCAGCGCGACCTGCCGGTCGCTTCTACCCTGGGCTCCGGATCAAGTCCGGAGCACACCGGCCTATCAGGCCAGCTTGATCTCGACGTTCACGCCCGCGGCGAGGTCGAGCTTCATCAGCGCGTCGACCGTCTGCGGGGTCGGCTGCACGATGTCGAGCAGCCGCTTGTGGGTGCGCACCTCGAACTGCTCGCGCGACTTCTTGTCGATGTGCGGGCCGCGGTTCACGGTGAATTTTTCAATACGCGTCGGAAGCGGGATCGGACCGCGAATGAGAGCGCCCGTGCGACGTGCCGTGTCGGCAATGTCGGTCGTGGCCTGATCGAGCACGCGGTGATCAAAGGCCTTCAGGCGAATGCGAATATTCTGCGTTTCCATGACTGTTCCAGTCGAATCCCGTCTAACGATGCGAAAGAGCCGAAATGGCCTGCTCCGACTTCCACACGGAAGCCGGATCGGCCATCAAAATTCCTAAAGCTACGAGCCGCGCGAATCGGTCCGAATCGCGCGGCTCGCGGCCCTATATTACTTTGTGATCGAGGCGACAACCCCTGCGCCGACCGTACGGCCGCCTTCGCGGATCGCGAAGCGCAGGCCCTGGTCCATGGCGATCGGGGCGATCAGCTTGACCGACAGCTGGACGTTGTCGCCCGGCATGACCATCTCGGTACCCTCGGGGAGGATGACCTCGCCCGTGACGTCGGTGGTGCGGAAGTAGAACTGCGGACGATAGTTCGCAAAGAACGGCGTGTGACGGCCGCCTTCGTCCTTCGACAGGACATAGACTTCCGAGGTGAACTCGGTGTGCGGGGTGATCGAGCCGGGCTTCGCGAGGACCTGGCCACGCTCGACCTCTTCACGGCCGACGCCGCGGATCAGCGCACCGATGTTGTCGCCAGCCTCGCCCTGGTCGAGCAGCTTGCGGAACATTTCGACGCCGGTAACGACGGTCTTCTTGGTGTCCTTGATGCCGACGATTTCGACTTCTTCACCCACCTTGACGATACCCGTTTCGACGCGGCCCGTGACAACCGTACCACGGCCCGAGATCGAGAACACGTCTTCGATCGGCATCAGGAAGGGCTTGTCGAGCGGGCGTTCCGGCTGCGGAATCCATTCGTCGACGGCAGCCATTAGCTTCAGGATCGCGTCCTTGCCGATATTGTCGTCGCGGCCTTCCAGAGCGGCGAGCGCCGAGCCCGCGATGATCGGAATATTGTCGCCGTCGAAGTCGCGCTTCGAAAGCTCTTCGCGGATTTCGAGTTCGACGAGTTCGAGCAGTTCGGGATCGTCGAGCTGGTCGACCTTGTTGAGGAAGACAACCATGGTCGGAACACCGACCTGCTTCGCGAGCAGGATGTGCTCCTTCGTCTGCGGCATCGGGCCGTCAGCAGCCGACACGACGAGGATCGCGCCGTCCATCTCGGCGGCACCGGTGATCATGTTCTTCACATAGTCAGCGTGACCGGGGCAGTCGACGTGCGCATAGTGACGGCCGTCGGTTTCATATTCGACGTGCGCCGTCGAAATGGTGATGCCGCGCTCGCGCTCTTCGGGCGCCTTGTCGATGTTCGCGAAGTCGACGGCGGCGTTGCCCGCGACGTTTTCGGCGAGCACCTTGGTGATCGCTGCGGTCAGCGAGGTCTTGCCGTGGTCGACGTGACCGATGGTACCGATATTGCAGTGCGGCTTCGTCCGCTCAAATTTAGCCTTGGCCATGATATAGAACCTTCTTGTTCATGTGTTTGCGTTGATCAGTCCTGGACGAGCCCGCTGAATCAGGCGCCGCCCTTAGAGGGTCTTGCCGCGCGGTGCAAGCCCGCGCGGTTTCAACCCCATCAGGCCATCTTGGCCTTCACTTCTTCCGCCACGTTGTTCGGCACTTCTTCATAGTGCGAGAACTGCATGGAGTATTGCGCGCGGCCCTGGGTGAAGGAACGCAGCTGGTTGACGTAGCCGAACATATTGGCAAGCGGAACCATGGCTTCAACCACCTGGGCATTGCCCCGGCTGTCGGTGCCCTGAATCTGGCCGCGGCGGCTGTTGAGGTCGCCGATCACGTCGCCCATGAACTCCTCGGGGGTGACGACTTCGACCTTCATCACTGGTTCGAGCAGCTTGATGCCGGCCTTTGCCGCGACTTCGCGCATCGCCGCACGGCCCGCGATTTCGAACGCCAGCGCCGACGAGTCGACGTCGTGATAGGCGCCGTCAGTCAGGCGGATTTCAAAGTCGATGATCGGAAAGCCGATCATGTGGCCATTTTCGGCCGACTCGCGCATACCCTTTTCGACCGACGGGATATATTCGCGCGGAATGTTGCCGCCCTTGATCTCGTCGATGAAGGTGATGCCCGACCCGCGTTCGCCAGGAGCGACGCTGACCTTGACGCGGCCGAACTGGCCCGAGCCGCCCGACTGCTTCTTGTGAGTGTAGTCGACGTCGACCGGCTTCGCGAGCGATTCGCGATATGCGACCTGCGGCGCGCCGACATTCGCCTCGACCTTGAACTCGCGCTTCATGCGATCGACGAGGATGTCGAGGTGAAGCTCGCCCATGCCCTTGATGATCGTCTGGCCCGATTCATGGTCGGTCGACACGCGGAACGAGGGATCTTCGGCCGCAAGGCGGCTGAGGGCGATGCCCATTTTCTCCTGGTCGGCCTTGGTCTTGGGTTCGACCGACAGCTCGATCACCGGCTCGGGGAACTCCATCCGTTCGAGGATGATCGGGGCGTTGTTGGCGCAGAGCGTGTCGCCGGTCGTGGTTTCCTTAAGGCCGGCAAGCGCGACGATGTCGCCCGCAAAGGCTTCCTCGATGTCCTCACGCGAGTTCGCGTGCATCAGAAGCATACGGCCGATCTTTTCCTTCTTGTCCTTGACCGAGTTCAGATAGCTGCCCTTGGTCAGAGTGCCCGAATAGATGCGGGCGAAGGTGAGCGAGCCGACGAACGGATCGTTCATGATCTTGAACGCGAGCATCGACAGCGGCGCCGAGTCGGACGTCGCACGCGAATCGGGCTCTTCGGTGTCGGGATTGATGCCCTGCACGTCTTCGATGTCGAGCGGTGAAGGCAGATAGTCGACAACCGCGTCGAGCAGGGTCTGGACGCCCTTGTTCTTGAAGGCCGAGCCGCACAGCACGGGAACGAAGGACTGGTTCAGCGTGCCCTTGCGGATCAGCTTCTTCAGCGTCGCCACGTCGGGGACATTGCCTTCGAGATAGGCTTCCATCGCATCGTCGTCCTGCTCGACAGCAAGCTCGACAAGCTTTTCGCGATATTCGGCCGCCTTGTCGGCGAGGTCGGCGGGGATCTCTTCATAGAAGAACTCGGCGCCGAGGCTTTCGTCCTTCCAGATGATCGCGCGCTCGCCCACGAGGTCGACGAGGCCCTTGAAGTCCGATTCCGCACCGATGGGGAGGTAGAGGACGGCCGGGGTCGCTCCCAGGCGATCGATGATCGTCTGGACGCAATAATAGAAATTGGCGCCCGTGCGGTCGAGCTTGTTGATGAAGCACATCCGCGGAACCTTGTACTTGTCCGCCTGGCGCCACACGGTTTCCGACTGCGGCTCGACGCCCGCCACGCCATCGAACGCCGCGACCGCGCCGTCGAGGACGCGAAGCGAGCGCTCGACTTCAATCGTGAAGTCGACGTGTCCGGGGGTGTCGATGATGTTCAGCCGATGTTCGGGGCCCTTGCCCTCTTCGGCCTTCCACAGACAGGTGGTGGCAGCCGACGTGATCGTGATGCCGCGTTCCTGTTCCTGCTCCATCCAGTCCATCGTCGCGGCGCCGTCATGGACTTCGCCGATCTTGTAGGACTTGCCGGTGTAGTAAAGAATACGCTCGGTCGTCGTGGTCTTGCCGGCGTCGATATGCGCCATGATACCGAAATTGCGATAGCGTTCGAGCGGATGGCTGCGTGCCATGATCTTTTCCTTGGATTTGGGGGGAGGCCTTTGGAGCCGCCCCCGATATAGGAAGAATGATTACAATTGCGAGACGCCGGAGCGCCCCGGCCATTACCAGCGATAATGGCTGAAAGCGCGGTTCGCTTCGGCCATGCGGTGCGTGTCTTCGCGCTTCTTCACCGCATTGCCGCGGTTGTTCGACGCGTCGAGCAACTCACCCGACAGGCGCGCGGCCATCGTCGTTTCGCTGCGGTTGCGCGCAGCGGTGATCAGCCAGCGGATCGCGAGCGCCTGCGCACGGTCCGGACGGACTTCGACGGGGACCTGATAGGTCGCACCACCGACGCGGCGGCTGCGCACTTCGATGTTCGGACGGATATTCGCCAGCGCTTCGTGGAACACGCCGAGCGGCTCCTTCTTTGCACGGGCTTCGACCGCTTCCAAAGCACCATAAACGATGCTTTCGGCGACGGCCTTCTTTCCGTCGAGCATGACGCTGTTCATGAATTTCGAGAGGACAACGTCCCCGAAACGGGGATCGGGCAGGATTTCGCGGCGTTCGGGACGACGACGACGAGCCATGGGATATTCCTTTACAACAGCATCCCGGCGCGGGGCGCGGGATGATCAAATAGCCGAAAAAGCGGAGCCTTACTTGGGCCGCTTCGCGCCGTACTTCGAACGGCTCTGCTTGCGGTCCTTCACACCCTGCGTATCGAGCACGCCGCGCAGGACGTGGTAACGCACACCGGGAAGGTCGCGCACACGGCCGCCGCGGATCAGCACGACGCTGTGCTCCTGGAGGTTGTGGCCTTCGCCGGGGATATAGGTGATGACTTCGCGGCTGTTGGTCAGGCGGACCTTCGCAACCTTGCGGAGCGCCGAGTTCGGCTTTTTCGGGGTCGTCGTATAGACACGGGTGCAAACGCCGCGCTTTTGCGGGTTTGCGTCCATCGCCGGGACCTTGGACTTCACCTTCTGGGGAGTCCGGCCCTTGCGGACCAGCTGGTTGATCGTGGGCATGAATGCTTCACCTTTGATTGTCCGCCCATAAAAGCGAACGGTTACTCTGCCGCGGTGGATGAAGCTCCGGCCCCGCTCCGCCGAAAATGGCGAAAAACGGCCGACCTGATAACAGCAAAAGACCCCGGCAGATCGACATGATCTTCCGGAGGCTTCATCCGCGCCAGCAATGTTCAAGCGCTGTTGTGACTCGAAAACCGCGACAAAGCGCCGTTTCCAAGCTGGCGGCCCTCTAGCGGTGAATGGGCGTTCGGTCAATGGGGCGTGGCACGGTATGCGCCGTTTGGCGACGGCGGCCTATTCGTCGTTATAAATTGCGACCTCGCGCGCGCCGGCGCTCGTCGCCCGCCCGCGATACATGCCTTCGGTGTTGAAGCTGAAGGCCGAACCGCCGTCGGGGCCCGCCACGATGACGCCCCCCGTTCCGCCAAGCGCGCGAACCTCGTCCATCACCGCGTCGGCCGCCTGTTGCAGCGATGCTCCGGAAAGCCGCACGCGCGCGCAGATTTCATGCGCGACGCCGACGCGAATGAAATACTCGCCCGCCCCCGTCGCCGACACCGCGCAGCCGCGATCGTCAGCATAGGTGCCGGCGCCGATGATCGGCGCATCGCCGATCCGACCCCATCTTTTCCCGGTAAGGCCGCCCGTCGAGGTCGCGGCGGCAAGATGCCCGTGCGTGTCGAGCGCGACCGCGCCCACGGTTCCGAACTTCTGATCGATGTCGTATGAAGAGACGGGAGAGGAGGCGGCGTTCGCCCCCGCCTCGCGCTTCAGAAACTCCTCGATCTGCTCGCGCCGACGCAGCGTGGCGAACCAGGCGGGGTCCATCTGCTCGACCCCGCGTTCGGCGGCAAAGCCATCGGCATCGGCGCCGGTCAGCATCACATGGCGTCCGTCGCGCAGCACCGCGCGTGCCGCCGCGATCGGGTGGCGGCTGGTCGTCAATCGCGCAACCGCCCCCGCCTCGCGCGTGCGTCCGTCCATGATCGCGGCATCGAGTTCGTTCGTACCGTCATGGGTAAAGACGGCGCCGCGACCGGCATTGAACAGCGGATCATCTTCCATCCGCTCGACCGCCGCCTGCACCGCGTCGAGCGCGCTGCCCCCCTTTTCCAACACCGCCTGCCCCGCCGCCAGCGCGGCATCGATGGCGGCGCGATAGGCGGCATCCTGGTCGGGCGTCATGCGCTCGCGGCGAATCGTGCCTGCCCCGCCGTGCACCACGAGCGTCCAGCCGCCGGTCGCGGCCGAAGCCGCGGGCGCACCGACCCGCGCCTCGCTTCGCGGCGCCGATACGGTATCGGCGAAGGGCTCGGCGGCGGCAGCCTGCGAAGCGATCAACAGGGCGGCAACAGCGGAAAGCAGCATCGTTCATTCCTTGGAGGAGAAGGACGGGGATGGCACAAAGCGGCGCAGCGGTCAGTCGATCACCTGGCCCTGCGCCATGACAAAGTCGACGGTCTTGAGCGCGCGGACGTCGGCCAGCGGATCGCTCGCTACCGCGATGATGTCGGCGCTCTTGCCTGGTGCGATCGTGCCGATCTGGTCGGCGAGACCCAGCAGATCGGCAGCGTTCACCGTCGCCGCCTTCAGCGCTTCGATCGGCGTCATGCCGTGCTGGACCATCAGCTCGAACTCGTCGGCATTACGGCCATGCTTCGACACGCCGGCATCGGTCCCGAAGGCGATACGCACCCCCTTGGGCACGAGCGCCTCCAGGCTCTTTCCGGTTATCGAGATGCGCCATTTGATCTTCGCCAGCACGTCGGGTTCATACGCATCGGGATTGGCGGCGAGCCGCTCCTTATAACCGTTCACGGTCGAGAGCGTGGGGACATAATAGGTTTTCGATTTCGCCCAGGCGGCAATCGTCGCGTCGTCGAGGATCGTGCCATGCTCGATCGAATCGGCACCCGCGGCGAGTGCGAGGCGAATGCCGTCGGCGCCGTGCGCGTGGACCGCCACCTTTTTTCCGAACAGGTGCGCGGTATCGACGATCGCCTCTGCCTCATCGTCGAACATCTGTTTGCCAAGGCCCGCGCCGATGCGGCTGTTGACCCCGCCGGTCGAAGCAAATTTGATCACATCGGCGCCGCGTCCGATCTGAAGCCGGACCGCGCGGCGGCAATCGTCGGCACCATTGCATGTGTTGCCCGCCCCCGCGAAAAAGGGGCGAAGCTCGTCGCGATAGCCCAGCGATCCGTCCATATGCCCCGCGCTGCCCGAAATGCTGGCCCCGGCGTCGACGATGCGCGGCCCCTTCACCTTGCCCGCACGGATCGCGTCGCGAAGCGCCAGCGTGACGCCATCGCCGTCGCCCAGATTGCGCACCGTGGTGAAGCCGGCACGCAGCGTCTTCAAACCGTTGACTTCGGCATTGAACGCCTGCGCTGCGGGGCTGAGCGTCATTTCCTCAAGCTGCCCCGCAAGGCCGCCTGCATCGCTGGTCAGATGGACGTGGCTGTCGATCAGGCCGGGAAGGACATATTTGTCCTTCAGGTCGATCAATTTCGCACCCGCAGGTGCGGGCTGGTGGCCGTCGGCGATGCCGACGATCTTGCCGCCCTCGACAATGATGGTCGAAGCGCCGCGCGCAGGTTTGCCCGGTTCTGCGAGCAGATGTCCCGCGTGTATCACTGTGCGCGCGGGCGTCTGCGCCGCCAGCGGCATCGCAAACAGCGCTCCGACAAGCGCGAACGACATCGATCGGAAAAGCGGCATTCTAAAATCCCCTGCTGATGTTGCAGCGGGTTAAAGCCGATCAGAAGCCTCTCGTAAAGCGGAGCGCGACACCTTCGTCGTCGGGCATCGCCGCAATATGCCCCGCATCGCGCCGCCACCACAGATTGCCGACCAGATTGCCCCCGAACAGCGGCAGCGCATAGCTTGCCTCGATGACCCATTCGCGCCCGGTCGGCGCCAGATTATAGGTGCGGCGTGCGAAATCGGCGCGGCCGCTGGCATAATCATAGGCGACCGGCAGCATCAGATCGAGGCCGCCGTGCGCAACGCGCAGCGGCTGCGCAAAGCGGAGCGCAGCGCGGTCGCCTGGCTGCGCCAGCCCTTTCTTCGCAAGGTCGAGCGAAAAAGCCGCGGACCGGAGCGCGCCGCCCGCGACAAGCCCGCGCGCATCGGGGCGCGTCCACATCTGACGCCAGGCCGCAGCAAATTGCCAATCATCGCGCAAGTCGAAGACGAGGCTCGCATCGCCGACGAGGCTGGTCGCACCGCCAGCGCCGAAAAGGGAGCCAAGGCGCGCACCGAGGAGGCTGTCCGATTCGCGCAGCCAACCAACGCCGAGCGCGGCGCGGGCGGGACCAACGCGTCCGTCCCATGCAGCACCGAGGCGCTGGTAGCGGCTGTCGTGGCCCGACCGATAACGCGGCAGCGGGTCGTCCCGCCAGCGGGCGCCCGACACCCACCCCTGCTCGACGTATATATTAAGATATTGATCTTGCTTAATATTATAGCGAGCCGCCACAGCCAGGTGCGGACGTGCGGCAAAGCCTGGACCTTCGTGCGCTGCATCGCCGATCAGCATTGCATGGCCGCTTTCGCCGCGCTCGCCTGCGAGCAGTCCACCGATACCGCGTCCTGTCGCGAAGCCGATCCGCGTGCGCGCATCGAGCCGTGTCATCATCGAAGCGGCGAGGGTGCGCGCACGCTGCGCATCGTGAAAGGAAAGACCCGCGAGCGCATCGGAACCGCGGGTGCCCGGCGCGGTGACAAGCGACAGCGCAAGCGAACCGTTCGCGGCGCTTTGCTGGCGAACAAGCCCGCCGATCGCGCCCGCGAGTTTGAAATCGGGACGGCGCGGCGCGAGCGACCGGCCGAAATCGACGGTGAAAGCGCGGCCGAAACCGTCTGTGACGAGCCCGTGGGTGCCGCCACCCGCATCGCCCATCGGGCCGCCCAACAGGCCAAGCGGCGTGTCGAGCGCAACGGCGGTCGATGTCCCGGCAAGCGCCGTCGCGCCGATTGGCTGAAACGCGCGCGCGATGTCGAGGATGCCCTGTCCATAGACGGCGTCGTCGCCAACCGCCCCGGCGTCGCGTGCCGATTGATAGAGGAGCTCGACGATTTGCTGGCTGGTGAGCGACGGAAAGGCCTGGGCAAGCAGCGCCACCGCCCCGGCGACCTGCGGCGCGGCAAAGCTCGTGCCGTTGAGCAGGAAGACGAAATTTCCCTCGGTCTTGAGCCTGCCATTTTCGTAGACACAGCACACGCCCTCACCGAGCGCCGCCAGATAGGAGCCTGCATAAGCGCCCGCGCGATTGCTGAAAGTGGAAATCGTACCACTTTTGTCGACCGATCCCGCGATGATGACCAGCCCGCCGCCGGCGTCGCGCAGCCCCTGAGCAAAGCGACCTGGATTGTTGGGATCGTTGCCGCCCGCCGTCGTATCGCCCTCGTTACCCGCCGACAGAGTGACGATGACGCCTGCCGCGGTCGCGCGCGACACCGCGGCGCGCAGCGTCGCGCCCGGCGCATCGTCGCCGCCGAGCGAGATGTTGACGACGCGCGCGCCCGCACTCACTGCGCGGTCGAGCCCGGCGGCGATCGCGCTTTCGGGATAGCGGCAGCCGCTTTCGTCATTCGCCGGATCCTCGGTCGCGCAACTTCCCGGCTGGTCGGCGCGGAGCACGAGCAGGCTGGCATTAAAGGCGATCCCCATGGTTCCGGCATCGTTTTTACCGCCGAGCAGCAGCTGCGCGACGTTTGTGCCATGACTGCCTTCGCCATCGATGCCCCGCGATCCGGCAAGATCGACCGACAGCGGCGATATGCGCCCGGCAAATTCGGGGCTGTCGGCGTCGATGCCGTCGTCGATCACCCCGGCCAATATCCCCTGTCCGCTCGCGCCCGCGCGATAAGCGGTGACGGCGCCGTGGAAAGCGAGACTGTCGGACCGGCGCACTTCGGCCGTGTCGAAATCGCCGGTCGGCGGCGGAGTCGGCGTTGGTGTGGGGGTCGGGGCGGGTGCGGGAGCAGGCGCAGGCGGCGGGGTCGGCGTGGGGGAGGGACGGGCGCCGCCTCCGCCGCAGCCCGCAAGCGAAAGCGCCGCGATGCCGAGGAAAAGGGGTAAAGGTTGGCCGGTCATCCACCGAATGCGGCTGCGTCGGTTCGTGTCGACCATCGCCGTTCCCCTTTGCCCTGACGCCGCCTTTTAGCGCGGCAGAGGGAGGAGGGATAGCATCATGCGGTTAACCGCTCCTCTTCGTGCCGCAGGTCTGGAGGAGGCAGCGCTAGTAATTTTACCGCCGCCCCCCCCCACCAGCGCTGCGCGACAGGGAGAATATTCGTTCGCCTTGCCCCCACGCACACCAGCCTCTATGCGCCCGACCATGCCGCCGCTCGACCATATCGACAGCTGGATCTTCGATCTCGACAACACGCTCTACCCGCCGTCGGCGCGGTTGTTCGACCTGATCGACGAACGCATGGGCGCCTTCATCATGCGGCTGCTGAAAGTCGATGCGGTCGAAGCCCGGCGGGTGCAGAAGCAATATTTCCACGACCATGGCACGACGATGGCGGGGCTGATGCGGCATCATGGCGTCGCGCCCGAAGATTTCCTGCGCGACGTCCACGCGATCGCGCTCGACCGCCTGGTCGCCGATCCGCGTCTCCGCGCGGGGCTTGAGCGGCTGCCGGGACGCAAGTTGATCTTTACCAACGCCGATGCCGATTATGCCGCCCGCGTGCTCGATGCGCGCGGCATCGCCGACCTTTTCGACGGTATCTGCGACATTCGTATCACGCGCTATACGCCGAAACCCGAAACGGCCGCCTATACGATGATGGTCGAACATCTGGGCATCGACCCGTCGCGAAGCCTGTTCGTCGAGGATATGGCGCGCAACCTGACGCCCGCCAAGATGCTGGGCATGACGACCGTGTGGCTGGACAACGGCAGCGAAAGCGGCCATCGGGACCACCTGCCGGACCATGTCGACTTCCACGCGAGCGACATCGCCGACTGGCTCGACAACCTGCCTACACCCTGGGGAATTTCATGACGACCGACCTGCAAAGCACGATCGAAGCCGCGTGGGATACGCGCCACACGCTGGGCCTCACCACGACCGGCGCGGTGCGCGACGCGGTCGAAACCGCGATCATCGGGCTCGATGACGGCAGCTATCGCGTCGCGGAGCGCGACGCATCGGGCAATTGGCAGGTCAACCAGTGGCTCAAGAAGGCGGTTCTGCTGTCGTTCCGCCTCAATGACATGGAGATCATCGACGGCGGAGCCGGCGGCGCGGCCTGGTGGGACAAGGTACCGTCGAAATTCGCGGGCTGGGGCGAAAACCGCTTTCGGGACGCAGGTTTCCGCGCCGTGCCCGGATCGATCGTCCGCCGCGGCGCCTTTATCAGCAAGGGCGCGGTGCTGATGCCCAGCTTCGTCAACATCGGCGCTTATGTCGGCGAAGGGTCGATGGTCGACGCCTGGGCCACCGTCGGCAGCTGCGCGCAGATCGGCGCCAACGTCCACCTGTCGGGCGGCGCCGGGATCGGCGGGGTGCTCGAACCGTTGCAGGCGGGACCGGTGGTGATCGAGGACGGCGCCTTCATCGGCGCGCGCGCCGAAGTCGCCGAGGGCGTCATCGTGCGCGAGGGCGCCGTGCTGTCGATGGGCGTCTACCTCGGCGCATCGACCAAGATCGTCGACCGCGCGACGGGCGAAGTGTTCGTCGGCGAAGTCCCCGCTTATTCGGTCGTTGTGCCCGGATCGCTGCCGGGCAAGCCGCTGCCCGACGGGACGCCGGGGCCGTCGCTGTATTGCGCGGTGATCGTCAAGCGCGTCGATGCGCAGACGCGCGCGAAGACCGGAATCAACGAGTTGCTGCGCGATTGATTGCGGCAGGCGACAGGCAGGGGACATCGTCGGCAGTCCAGTCGATGTCATAAGTAGCAGGCACGACCCGGCTTGCCGGATCGTGCGGTTTCGCGACGCCCGGTTTATAAGACACCCATGCCATGCTGTTGTCGAAGGTGGCGATCCGGCCATTGTCGCGCCGCGCGCTGGCCGCGTCGATTTCGATCTGCTCGACGCGGAGCCCGCGAATCATGCGGATCGCCCCGTCGCGAAGGTCGAAGGCACGGTAATAATTCTTGCCGAAAATCCGGGTGTCATATCCCGATTTGAACGACCAGTTCGCCGCGTTCGTCGCCGTCGGCAGTCGCAGCGTCGTCACCCGGCAGTCGAATTCAGGGGCGCTGTAATAAGGCAGGTCCTGATCCTGATCGGCGGCGCGGGCGCGCCGTTCGGGTGGACTGAAACCGCCGCTAGGCAGCGCATAGGATTTGTCGCCATCACCGTCATCGTCCCAATCGACCGTCCATGTGCCGGTGATCGTCATTATGCTGGCCTCGGCCTTTTGATCGTAGCGCCATGTCACATCGTCGACCGTTTCCCAGGTTCCACCGACCAGCTGCTGGCGCATGCCGTCGCGCAACTGGCCGGGGGTCAGCCCGGACAGCTGAACCTGCTGCACCAGCCCGGGCAGCCCGCGAACGATCGTCATGTTCGTCACCTTCGCCGGTTTGTCGAAGCCCGCGCGCGCATCAATTTCGTACAGGGTGATCTCGTTCGGTCGACTCGCCATTCGCCATTCGAGAGTCTGGAGCGAGCTGCCCGCCTTGGTGAGCGGCAGAACCCATCGATAGGGCATCACCGGCGTTGTGCCGGGCCCGGCCACGGGCGGCAAAGTGCCATCGAGCCAATAGGAAACGCCGTCAATCCGGGCCCGCACAAGGACATGGTCGAACATGCCGGGATTGGGCAGCCGCTGGTCGAGCCCGTCGTCGCCCCCATTGTTGTTGGCGAGTACGGCCTCGGCCTCGATCCCGAGCCTGGCGAGCAGCGCCAGAAGCAGCGCGGTCTTGCCCTTGCAGTCGCCATAGCGGCGCTGCCACGTCTCCTCCGCCGTCGCCGGGGTGAGGTTGCCGTTGCCGAGGCCGACATAGATGTAGCGCACGTCCCGCTGGACGAGCTTCAGCGCCGCACGCGCCCGGTCGAGCGGCGCGCTATGCGCCGCCGCGATGTTCGCCGCTTCCCGCTCCAGCGCCGATCCCTCATCGATTCGCGCCGCCTTAGCGAACAGCGGCGCAAAATGCCGTGAAATCGTCGCCCAGTCAGCAAAGTCGGTAAATTCGACGATGCGTTGCCATTGATAACGCGCCGGTGCATCTTTGGGTGGCGTCAGCATCACCGGATTGTCGAAACTGAAATCGACCCCGTCGGCGCGGTGCCGGGCGACCGGCGCCATGTCCGGGGTCATGCGGATGTTGGGCTTCAGCCCCTTGTCCCAGCTCAATCCCAGCCGGTAGCGCCCAGGCGCGGGGCTGGGGCCAAGGAGAAGCAGTCCCGAATCATTCTTGCCCAGTGTGGGGTCGCTGAGCCGGGTGGTCAAACCAACCTCAAGCTCGTCCCCGACCCGCAAGTCGGGAACGCGAAGCACTGCGGTCAGGACGCCGTCGAGCATCGCGGCCTCCAGCTGATCCTCACGGCGCAATATCTCGAACGACGATTTTTCCAGAACGTCGATCGCCTCGCCGTCGCGATGAACCTTGATGACATGCACGACCGGCTGCCCCGACGCGGGATTCCAGGCAGCCTGGATATTGCCGATCTGCAACGCATTGGGATGGAGGATGTGGATCCGATACCCCAGATATTGCGCCTGACCGTCCGCATCGAGATGGACCAGCACGTCCTGGCGCCGCACGAAAAACAACCCGCTGGCATCGTCGGGAACCGGCATCAGTTCGGACGGTGCCGCCCAGTCGGGGGCCGGGCCCCGCAAAATCCGTTCGTCCTGAGCCTGAACCGGAGCCTGCGCCAAGACGGTCCCCAACATCACCGAGACAGATATCCGCACCATAACCCCCCGTTATACGGGGTAATCATGTCGCAAATCCCGCGCGATGCAAGCAAAGACAACGCCTATGCAGAAGGGTCGGGACGATGGAGCACATTCAATATGGCGCCGCAGCGCGAAAGATACGCAATCAGCGTTCGCTGAGATAATAACGTTCGCGTGCCGTCAGATCGGCGTCAAGGTCGTACACGATCGGCTGGCCGGTGGGAATTTCAAGGCCGGTGATCTCCGCGTCCGAAATACCCGACAGATGCTTGACGAGCGCGCGCAGGCTGTTGCCATGGGCCGAGATCAGCACCGTCTTGCCCGCCGCGAGTTCGGGAACGATCGCGGCTTCGTAATAAGGCAGTACGCGCTCGATCGTATCTTTCAGGCTTTCGGTCGCGGGAATGGCGATTCCGGCATAGCGCGGATCGGTCGACAGGTCCCATTCCGAACCCGCTTCGAGTGGCGGCGGTGGGATGTCGAAGCTGCGGCGCCAGATTTTCACCTGATCATCGCCGTGCTTCGCCGCGGTCTCGGCCTTATCGAGCCCGGTAAGCCCGCCATAGTGGCGCTCGTTGAGCCGCCAGTCCTTCGTGACCGGAAGCCAGAGCCGCCCCATCGCCTCGAGCGCGAGATTCAGCGTCTTGATCGCGCGCGTCTGGACCGAGGTGAAGCAGCTATCGGGCGTAATGCCTTTGGCCTTCATCAGCTCGCCCGCTGCGCGGGCTTCGGCCGCACCCTTTTCGGTAACGTCGACATCCCACCAGCCGGTAAAGCGGTTTTCGAGATTCCATTGCGACTGGCCGTGACGGATGAGGATGAGTTGGGGCATTTCGGAACCTTGCGATAGAGGAGATTGCGCCGCCCTTTAGCGCGGCTTTTCTGCGAACGCCAACCATCCTCTTGAAACGGTTTCAGCCGTTACCAGATTGGTGTCATCCGGTTGCCGAAACGGGGCCGGGTGGTGATCGCGGCGGGCGCCGCGGTCCCTTTGCTTCGCTTTGGAAAGGAAGGAATGACCATGCGTAACAGCTTTGACTGGACCCCCTATCGCCGTTCGACCGTCGGCTTCGACCGATTGTTCGATTTCCTCGAAACGGGCGGTTCGGGCGCCGAAAATTATCCGCCGTTCGACATTGAGAAAGTCGCCGACGACCATTTCCGCATCACCGTCGCGGTGGCCGGTTTCAAGTCGGACGAAATCGACATCACCGCACAGCAGAACATGCTGACCGTCACCGGCCGCAAGGTGCCGGTCGCCGAAGGCGAGGAGCGCCAGCTCCTCTATAGCGGAATCGCGACGCGAGCTTTCGAACGCCGCTTCCAGCTCGCCGACTTTGTGCGCGTCGACAGCGCCGACCTTGCCGACGGGCTGCTGACGATCGACCTGGTGCGCGAAGTGCCCGAGGCGATGAAGCCGCACAAGATTGCGATCGGCCGTACGCAGCCCGCGATCGAAAGCAAGAAGGCCGCGTAAGCGACGCCTTCCGTCCGATGAAAATAACGGGGCCCGGAGTTCTTTCCGGGCCCCGTTTCATATCCCCGTCCGGCATCCCGGCGAAGAGTTAAAGAAGCCGGGTCATGTAGCGGCTGAATGGGTCAGGTTTGTAGTCGGCGAAGGGCTCGCAATCCTCGAATCCGTGGCGTCGGTAAAGCGCAAGCGCCGGTTCGAACGCCGGGCTCGATCCGGTTTCGAGGCTGAGGCGCTCGAGACCTCGGGCGCGCGCCTCACCAAGAATATGGTCGAGCATCCGTGCGGCGACCCCTTGCCGCAGGAACGTCTCGGCGGTGCGCATCGACTTGATCTCGCCGTGCCGCGCATCGAGTATCTTGAGCGCGCCGCAACCCGCAAGATTGGCCCCGCGGTGAATCGACCAGAAGGTCACACCATCACCGCGCAGCCCGTCGAAATCGAGGAAATGACAGCTGCCCGCGGGCGAGTTCGCGAGCATCCCCGCGAAGTGCACCTCGAGCAGCGCGCGAATCGCCACTCCCGACAGATCGTCCTCGACGATCCGCCAGGCGGCGCTCACAGCATCTGGTCCAGCGTCGCGAGACAGGCGCGCGCGAGGAGCTTTGAGCGTTCGGGCGACCAGCCCTGTACCGGATCGGGAAGGTCGCGATTATCCTTGAACGGCATTTCGAGCGTCATCGACACGGCGCCGAAACGCTCGGCAAGCTGCGTCGTCGACATCGACAGATTGGCCTGTCCCGGTGCCGATTTTTCATAACCGAGCTCGACCTGGAAATCGGGGGTGTTGGCCGCGAGCGCCGCCTCGAACGCCCTGAACCTGTCCGCCTGGTCGGGCTTGAGCGACGGGATGCCCTCGAATCCCGCGAGGAAGACCGCCGGGATCGCTTCGTCACCATGGATGTCCATTGCCCAGTCGACGCCGCTTTCGTCCATTGCATTACGCACGCTCAGCACTTCGGGGCTGCGCTCCGCGGTCGGATTATCCCATTCGCGGTTGAGATTCACTCCGGCAAAATTGGTGCGCAGATGGCCCCGGCACGATCCGTCGGGATTCATGTTCGGCACGATATGGAAACGGCATTTCCTGAGCAACGAACGCGCGTGCGGATCGGCGGGATCGGTGAGCATTTCGAGTGCCCCTTCCATCCACCATTCGGCCATGCTTTCGCCGGGATGCTGGCGCGCATAGAGCCAGACTTGCGTGGCCCCGCTCCCCATTTCGAGGCAGTCGATCGGCCGGCCTTCCAGGCTGGTGCCAAGGCAGCGATAGGTCACGCCCGCATATTCGGCGACCGATGCCACGAGATCGTGGTGACGCTCCATCGAATAGGGCGCGAAATAGGCGATCCACAGGAGCGGGCCCTCTGCAGTGTGCCGGATCGTCAGGGTTCCCGCGTCATAGCCTGTGTCGAGCCGAAACCAATGTTCTCGATCATAGCTTGCGCACGCCGCGTAGCCGGGCCAGCCGTCGGGGTAGGCCGACGCCTCCAGCCCGGTGATCGCTAGCTCCAGCGCGTCACCGGCCGCACAGGCGACGCGGAAATGGAACCACTGGAAAAAATCCGATTCGCGATCCTTGCGGATCGACAGGCGGGCGGAGGTGCCGTCGATGGCGTCCACGACGATATTGCCGCTGTCGAAAGCGGCGTTGATGGTGATGGTCATTGGACGCTGATAGTGCGTCCCGATTCGCCGGGGAAGTCCTTGAATAAGGCTTCGGCCAATTTCGCCGCAGCCAGACTTGGCTGGTTAGCCGGAGCCTTGGCAGGCACGGCGGTGAGCGCGCGGCCTTCCCACAGCGCCTGGCCGGTCGCGGCATCGTCAATGCGAACCGAAAGCTGAAGATCGGTCATCCGCCGCGACCCACCGCCGAGGTTGATTCCGACGCCGAGCCCCACGCCCGACCCATAGCTGCCGGTCGACCCGCCGACGCCAACCGACACCGGCGATCGCCAACCCCCGCTTTCGTGGCTCGCGCGATCAAAACCGATGCGAACCTTGAGCGGCGCGCGCGCGCCGCCGGGCGCGGGTGCGAGACCTTGGAGCTGCAACTGGCGCTCGACCGCGCTGCGATAGCTGTTCCATTCAAGCGATGGCGGAGCGGCGCCTTCGGCCGCGACGCCGAGCGGCTCGGCATCGACGCTATAGCGCGTCCCCGGCGCCCAGCCGGCAACAGCGTTGCTGTGGAAACGCGTGACCTCGACCGGCGGGACTGCCGTGGCGCATCCGCCGAGCACGAGCGCCGCTGCCAGGGGCAGGGCGACGGAAAAATGACGCATCATGCTCATATCATGCGCCAGCTTTGATGGCTTGGCAATGAACGGGATCGGGTAGATCCTTCCCCGCAGGAAACGGGGATACCAAGTGCTCAGCGATAGAAGATATGATTGTCGATCTGGGCGATCCGCGTCTTGCGCCAGCCGGGCGCGACATAGCGGGCGTGGAAAAAGAGTGCGCCGGGCGCATGATTCTTCCAACTGCCCTCAAGCGCTATCTGTGCGATCGCTACGGCCTTGTCCCACTGAGCCCCTTCACGGATCGCCGGCATTCGGCCGCCGCGAACAAAGCTGAACTGGCGCTTTTGATACACGACGCCGCACATGCTGGCCGGGAAGCGGCCCGACTGGGCGCGATTGATCACGACATGCGCGACGGCAAGCTGGCCGGGAAGCGATTCGCCGCGCGATTCAAAATAGACCGCCCCGGCAAGGCAGCGCAATTCGCGGTCGATCTTTTCGGGTTTCGGCGTCGCGGCAACAAGCGCGGCAAGCGAAGCCGCCGTTACCCGCGGTTCGGATTCGGGTTCGTCTTTGATCGGCAGGACGCGTTCGTCCTGTATATTGCCGGGCACCCTGCTCGGCTGTTCGGTATCGACCGGCAAGTCCGCCGTTTCTGCCTCGGGCATATCCGCGCCGGGCAGCGCGATGGCGGGAAGATTGGCGTCGGCAGCAAGATCGCTTGCAAAGCCGGGTTCCGCCAGAAGCAGCATGGTCGCGGCAGTCATGCCGACGGCGGCCACGCTGGCCACGTTCAGAATGCGACTCATATTGTCCGTCAAAAGTGCGGCCGATGAACCGAACCTCACAAATCAGGCGGGGGAGATTGAACCTGTATCGCCGCCTGCGGTCATCGTCCGACTGCGTGTCCAGCCTGTTCTGCCGGGCGCATTGCAATGGCAGTGCAACCCGCAGGCCGACCTACGCGTTATCGAATGCGCGCCAGCTATTGTGCGCCGCAACAGAGTCAAGTTAACGCAGCCCACTCCGCGACGAGTTGTGCCGCATCTGCGATATCCAGTTCAACGATCCAGAGATCGGGATCGGCCTTTTGCCGCCGCATCCGATAATTTGCGCAGGATTCACTATCTTTTGGGTCACCGGGTCCTACAGCTTCCCAAATATAATGGCCATCGATCCCAAAACGTCGTTCCAGCAGGGGCCCGGGCTCGCCGCGGTGACAACATTGGACGAGGATGATTCCCGATGTATCGTCGCCCCTCGCGAGTACGGTCGCAAAGCCGCCCGAAGCCTCGGCGCGCCGGATCAGTAGATCGACGAGAAAGCGGCTTTTCAGCCGGGTCATCGGTACATTGGCGCCGCGGCGCTATGCCGCGTCACGCGCTTCGGTGTCGGCGAGCAGCGCGTAAAGCGCCTCGTCATTCTTGGCGCCGCGCAGCCGTTCGGCGATCGCCTCATTGCGCAGCATCCGCGAAACGCCAGCCAGCGCCTTCAGATGGTCGGCACCTGCATCGAGCGGCGACAGCAGCACAAAGAGCAGGTCGACCGGCAAGCCGTCGACCGCTTGAAAATCGACCGGCCGTGCAAGCTGGAGGAAAAGGCCGCGTACGCCGCCGAGGTCCGCCATCTTGGCGTGTGGCAACGCGATGCCGCGGCCGAAACCCGTCGATCCCAACCGCTCGCGTTCGAGCAGGGCTTCGCTCACTTCCCCTGCATCAAGGCCAAGCGAGCGGCTGGCGAGGTCGCCAACATAAGGGAAAAGTGCCTTTTTCGAATCGATCGGGACGTGCGCGCGCACGGTCGCCGGATAGAGAAGAGAAGAAAGATTCATTGTCGGGTCAAATCTTGTCAAATAGCGGACACCACCAGAAACATCGGCTGGCAAGCGGTCACGGATCTGTCGCGGCAGCCCCACCGCCATCCTGGCTTCGGGCGTCGTTGGGCGCGGCCCTTAAGCCGAATGACGGAGAAAATCCAGTGCTATCGTGGCTCGACCCAGCCGATCGTGCCATCATCACGGCGATAGACCATATTATGCGCCCCGGTCTTGCTGTTGACGAACAGCAGCGCATTGGTGTTGCGCAGATCGAGCATCATCACCGCGTCGGATACGCTGCTGTTCGGAATATCGACGCGCGTTTCGGCGACAATCGCGGGCGCGTCGCCCGCTTCTTCTTCGTCGGCTCCCGGATCGAAGACCGTGTAACTCGCATTGTCGGCGATTTCATCGATCGTCGGCGACGGCTCAGCCGGCCCGTTGCTGCGGTCCTTCAATCGTCGCATGTAGCGCCTGAGCTGCTTTTCGATGCGGTCGGCCGCGCCCTCGAAGGCGACATGCGCATCCTGCGCCTGGCCGTGGCCCTTCAATACCAGCCCCTGCATGACATGCGCGACGATGTCGCACTGAAAGCTGTCGTGCGGTCCCTTGCCGAAGGTCGCGTGCGCGCCAATCGCGCGCGAGAAATATTTGTCGGCAATCGCGTTCATCCGGTCCGCGACATGCGCCTGAAGCGCTTCGCCGGTTTCGATCTGGTGGCCAGAGACGCGGATGTCCATTCTTCTTCTCCTTATATGGCCGATGCAACGACGATGGGAGAGTCGTTACATCGTATCGAGCCACAGCGGCTGTTTCAGCCCTGCGACAAATTCGGCGTGGCGCGCGAGTTCGGCAGTCGACGCCATATGGGGCCTGGGTTCCCGAAAGGGCCGCACAGAATCGCTCGGCCTGTCCGAGCTGGTGGACGATGCGGCCGCGGGCGCCGAGGACGACGCGAGGCCAAGGCCGATCTGCCGCCCCCCGGTCATTTCGATATAAAGATGCGCGAGCAGTTCGGCGTCGAGCAGCGCACCATGCTTGATGCGGTGGCTGCGGTCGATACCGTAGCGGGTGCAGAGTGCGTCGAGGCTATGCTTGGCGCCTGGATGGAGCTTGCGCGCCATCTGGACTGTGCAGCACATGCGCGCCATGTCGAGTGCCGGGCGGCCGATGCGCGCCAGTTCGGCGTTGACAAAGCCGAAGTCAAACGCCGCGTTATGGGCGATCAGCGGCGCATCGCCGAAAAATTCGAGCAACTCGTCGACACGCGCGGCAAAGAGCGGCTTGTCCGACAGAAACTGGCTCGACAGGCCGTGAACAGCTTCGGCGGCGGCGGGCATATCGCGTTCGGGATTGAAATAGGCGTGGAAGGTGACACCCGTTTCGCGGCGGTCCACCAGTTCGACACATCCGATTTCGACCAGCCGGTCCCCGGTCTTGGGATCGAAACCCGTGGTTTCGGTATCGAAAATAATCTCGCGCATCGAACCGATAATCTGGACCCTATCGGGCGCGGAAACAAGAGGCGATGAAACGAATCTGACGCCGGGTTTCGCTTTTCGGCCGGCCCGTTTCGATAATGAAATCGGCGCGCGCGCGCTTGACGCGATCGGGCACCTGCAAACGGCGGATCGCCTTCAGTTTTGCCGCGGTCATGCCGGGGCGGCGCATCACGCGCCGACGCTGCATCCATGCGGGCGCCGACACGACGGCGATTGCGCCGACGCGCCGCCAGCCGCCCTTTTCAAAAAGCAGGGGAATGTCGAGCACGACGACGTCGCGCGCTCGGTTCCTGGCCAGAAAGCGTTTCTGGGCGCGCGACACCGCAGGATGGACAATTGCTTCGAGCGCGGCAAGTTCGTGCGTGTTACCGAGCACAATTGCTCCCAACTTCTGCCGGTCGACGCCCCGCGGCCCCGTTGTTCCGGGAAAGCGCGCCTCGATCGCCGCGACCAGCGCGCCGCCTGGCCCTTGCAGCCGGTGAACCTCGGCATCGGCGTCGAAGACGGGAACGCCCTCGCGTTCGAACATCGCCGCCGCGGTCGATTTCCCCATGCCGATCGAACCGGTGAGACCGAGCAGGAAGGGACGGCAGAGCGGCAGATGCGGGCGCTTGAAATGTCTCATGCGGAATATCTTACGCGACCAGCAGCGCGCGCAGCTCGTCGTCGCGGCCCTCAGGCGGAGGCGCCCCGAAAAACAGCTCGAAGGCAAGCGCCGCCTGGCCGATCAGCATATCGAGTCCGTCGACCGTGGCGAGCCCGCGCGCTTCGGCTGCGTTGAGGAGGCCGGTTCGGAGCGGCGAATAGACAAGGTCGTACACGATCGCATCGTCCGGCAACGGCGACAGGTCGAGGTTGAGCTGCGCGTTTCCGGTCATGCCAAGGCTGCTCGAATTAACGAGCAGTGACACCGGCGGAAGCGGCGCATCGAGCCCGATGACCTCGCCCTTGAGGCCGAAGGTGGCGAGCAGGCCCATCGCCTTGAGCGGACTGCGGTTGATGATCGTCACCGACCCAACCTTCGCCCGTGCGAGCGCGAACAGCACCGCACGCGCCGCACCGCCCGCCCCGACAACCGCAACCGGCGCTCCTTCAAGGTCAAGCTCGGCGAGCGGCGCATAAAAGCCCGCAGCATCGGTGTTGGTACCGATGACCGACCCGTCGAGCTGGCGCACAACGGTATTCATCGCGCCGATAGTGCCGCGAATGTCGCCCGGATCGTCGACGAGATCCATAATCGCCTGCTTATGGGGCATGGTTACGTTGCATCCGCGCCAATCGGCGTCGGCGCGGGCTTCCGCGACATAATCCGCAAGGGCATCAACCGGTACGTGAAACCGCCGGTAATCGCCCGCGATTCCGAGCGCCCCGAGCCAGAAATTATGAATCAACGGCGATTTCGACTGGGCGATGGGATCGCCAATGACCTCGGCGTAGGGCTTGCTCATTGCGGGGCGAGCCCGGTGGCACGCAGCCACGCCAACAACGGAAGCATCGGCATGCCGATGATGGTCCAGGGGTCGCCTTCGACCCGGTCGAACAATTGCACGCCCGCTCCTTCGATTTCATAGCAGCCGACGGTCCAGCGGATGCTGTCCCAGTTTTGCGCGACATAGTCGGCGATAAAGCCCTCCGACAAGGGGCGCATCCACAGCTTTGCCTCGCCGACCGCGCGCCAGACCGGCGCACCGTCGCGGGCGGCGACCGCGGCGCTGAACAAGCGGTGGCGGCTACCCGCCATGCGGCGAAGATGATCGGCGGCCTCCCCGGGGCTTTCCGGTTTGGACAGCATCGAACCGTCATCGAGCGCCAGCGTCGAATCGGCACCGATCACCGTGACGCCCGCCAGGCGCGATGAAATTTTGACGGCCTTGGCTTCGGCGAGCGCGTCGGCGATGTTGCGCGGTGTCTGTCCGGCTGCGAGAAGCGAGGCGGTGAGCGCCTCCTCGTCGATATGCGCGGCGCTGGTTTCGAAATCGAGCCCGGCGGCGCGGAGCATCGCGGCGCGGCCGCTGCTTTGTGAGGCGAGGAGCAAGGTCATGCCGACGCGCGATCTTCGACCAGTTTGATCACCGCAGCGGCAGTTTCCTCGATCGAACGCCGCGTCACGTCGATCACCGGCCAGCCATTATCGGCGAACATGCGCCGCGCAAAGGCGATTTCAGCCTTGACGCGTTCGTCGTCGACATAGGCAGTTTCGGGCGCCTGGTTGAGCGAAAGCAGACGGTTACGGCGCACCTGCACCAGCCGGTCGAGCCCGGTCGTAAGGCCGACGACCATCGGCCGCTTCAGGTTGAACAAGGCGCTCGGTGGCGGCGATTCGGGAACAATCGGGATGTTTGCAGTCTTGAACCCCCGGTTGGCGAGATAGATGCTCGTCGGCGTTTTCGATGTACGCGACACACCCGCGAGCACGATGTCTGCCTGTTCCCAATTTTCCCACCCGATCCCGTCGTCGTGCGCCACGGTGAATTGAATCGCTTCGACGCGCGCAAAATAGGCGGCGTCGAGAACATGCTGGCGGCCGGGACGCGCCTTTGCTTCCTGTCCCAGCATTCGCGACAGTGCATCGGTCACGGCGTCGAGCGCGGCGACGGTCGGCAGATTGAGCGCCCCGGCACGCCGTTCCAGACTGCTGCGCAGATCGCCGTTGACGAGCGTGAACAGGATCATGCCGGGGCTTGCCTGCACTTCGGCCATGATCCGGTCGAGATGCGATTCCGATCGCACCATCGGCCAGAAATGACGTACAACCTCGACATCGTCGAACTGCGCGATCGCCGCTTTGGCAATATTTTCAAGCGTTTCGCCCGTGGAGTCGGATATAAGATGCAGGTGGAGCCGGCCCATCGCGCGACCATGGCGGCAAAGTAGCGAAAAAGGCAATCCCGGATCGCGCCGGTGCCGAGCCTGCCCAAAGATCCGAAGAAATACGCCTGTGGATAAATTTCGGCATAACCGCCGGGAGGATTCCGGCAGGAGGAATTCCTCCCCGGCCGTCTCGATTCAACCCTCCCTCTTGTCCACAAGGGATGAATCTTATCCACAGGCTGTGAATTACGGGAATCATCGCCACCGACTCCAAGGCGCGACCCATGGCTGCTGGAGTCAAGCTGTTGGCAAAACGGGCGCCGAGGCCTAAAGCCGCCTTGTCCGCCGACCTACAAACCACCACAATTATCTTTAAATATATGAAGAGAGAAAGAGGGGCCGCGTGAAAGCGTCACCGAAAAATCTCCTCGCGACATTGCGCGGGGTACGGCAGGAGCGGCCGCCGCTCTGGCTGATGCGCCAGGCTGGCCGCTATCTGCCCGAATATCGCGCGCTGCGGGAAACCAAGGGCGGATTCCTCGAGCTTTGTTACGATCCCGAGGCTGCGGCCGAAGTTACGCTGCAACCCATCCGCCGTTTCGGGTTCGACGCGTCGATCCTCTTTTCGGACATCCTCGTTATCCCGCACGCGCTCGGCCAGCATTTGTGGTTCGAAACGGGCGAGGGTCCGAGGCTGGCGCCGCCGCTCGTCGACAGTGCCTTGACGTCGCTCGAAGCCGCGCCGCAGCGGCTCGATCCGGTTTATGCGACCGTCACGCGCGTCGCGGCATCGCTGCCGTTGGAAACAACGTTCCTCGGCTTTGCGGGCAGCCCGTGGACCGTCGCGACCTATATGGTCGCGGGGCAGGGATCGAAAGACCAGGCTGCGGCGCGGCGCATGGCGTTTGGCGACCCCGCGGCATTTCAGGCGATCGTCGACGCGATCGTCGATCTCAGCGTTACCTATCTATCGGGCCAGATCGAGAATGGCGTCGACGCCGTGCAGCTTTTTGACAGCTGGGCGGGCAGCCTCTCCCCGGCGCAATATGAAAAATGGGTGATTGCGCCTAATGCCGAGATCGTACGGCGACTGAAGATGCTGCACCCCGACACGCCGGTCATCGGTTTCCCGAAAGGGGCGGGCGGGAAACTCCGCGCCTATGCCGACGAAACCGGCGTTGACGCGGTCGGACTCGACGAGACGGTCGATCCTGCCTGGGCCGACGCCGCCTTGCCGGCGCATCTGCCGGTGCAAGGCAATCTCGACCCGCTCGCACTTGTGGCAGGTGGCGAAGCGCTCGACGCGGCAATTGACCGAATCCTTGCGGCTTTCCCGGTGCGTCCCCATATCTTCAACCTCGGCCATGGGATCGTTCCGGACACGCCGATCGTCCATGTCGAACATCTCATCAAGCGCGTTCGCGGCGGCTAATATGGCAGACTGGGCAGGATTTCTGGGGGTGACGATGCTTTGGGTCAAAGCCGCGCACATCATTTTCGTGATTTTCCTGATGGCGGGCCTGTTCATGATGCCGCGCTTTTTCGTATACCACCAACAGGCCGCGGTCGGGTCTGACGAGGACCGGAAGTGGATCGAGCGCGAGGACCGGCTGCGCAAGATCATTTTGAACCCCTCGCTGATCATCGTGTGGATTTTCGGCCTGATGCTCGCCTTCAACGGTGCCTATTGGCGCGAGGGCTGGTTCATTGCCAAATTGCTGCTGGTGATTGCACTGTCGGGCTATCACGGGTGGATGATCGGCTATTTCAAGAAGTTGAAAAAGGGCGAGCGTCCCTTGAGCGAGAAACAGCTTCGACTGCTTAATGAAGTTCCCGGTGTCGCCGCGGCGATCATCGTCATCCTTGCCGTCGTCCGGCCCTGAATCGCCGCCGCCCGGCGCAGCCCGATTGACTTGAACCCGGCCCGGTTATAGGGGCCGGTCAACCCCGCATCCCAAGCGGGCGGTGCCTCCCCCGCACCGTTGCTATCGATACGGTCGTCCCCCGGCCGGATAGGCACCCCGATGGTGCGCCGAATTTTGGTCTGACTTACTCCCGACATATCTACCCGGAATCCATCCATGCATCTTAAAGAACTCAAAAATAAATCGCCCGCCCAACTCGTTGAGATGGCGGAGGAACTCGGCGTCGAAGGTGCGTCGACCTTGCGAAAGCAAGACCTGATGTTCTCGATCCTCAAAGAACTCGCCGAAGAAGGCGAGGAGATCATCGGATCGGGGACGATCGAGGTTCTGCCCGACAGCTTCGGTTTTCTGCGCTCGTCGGAAGCCAATTATCTCGCCGGTCCCGACGACATCTATGTCTCGCCCAACCAGGTCCGAAAATATGGGCTGCGCACGGGCGATACAGTCGAGGGCGAGATTCGCGCACCGCGTGACGGCGAACGCTATTTTGCGCTGACCAAGCTGATCAGCGTCAATTTCGACGAGCCCGAAGTTGTTCGACATCGCGTCAATTTCGACAATCTGACGCCGCTCTATCCGAACCAGAAACTCTCGCTCGACACCGTCGATCCAACGGTCAAGGACAAGTCGGCGCGCGTGATCGACCTTGTCAGCCCGCAGGGCAAGGGCCAGCGCGCGCTGATCGTTGCGCCGCCGCGTACGGGCAAGACCGTCCTGTTGCAGAATATTGCCAAGGCGATCACCGACAATCACCCCGAAGTCTATCTGATTGTCCTCCTCGTCGACGAACGGCCCGAGGAAGTCACCGACATGCAGCGAAGCGTGAAGGGCGAGGTTGTCTCCTCGACCTTTGACGAACCCGCGACGCGCCACGTCCAGGTCGCCGAAATGGTGATCGAAAAGGCAAAGCGCCTCGTCGAGCACAAGAAGGATGTCGTGATCCTGCTCGATTCGATTACGCGCCTCGGCCGCGCCTACAACACGGTGGTTCCTTCATCGGGCAAGGTGCTCACCGGTGGTGTCGATGCCAATGCGCTCCAGCGGCCCAAGCGCTTTTTCGGCGCCGCGCGCAATATCGAGGAAGGCGGATCGCTTTCGATCATCGCGACCGCGCTGATCGATACCGGGAGCCGCATGGACGAGGTGATCTTTGAAGAGTTCAAGGGCACGGGCAACAGCGAAATCGTGCTCGACCGCAAGGTTGCGGACAAGCGCATCTTCCCCTCGCTCGACGTCGGCAAGTCGGGTACGCGCAAGGAAGAATTGCTCGTCGAGAAAGACAAGCTTTCGAAGATGTGGGTGCTGCGCCGTATCCTGATGCAAATGGGTACTGTCGACGCGATGGAATTCCTGCTCGACAAGATCAAGGATTCGAAAACGAACGAAGATTTCTTTGACAGCATGAACCAGTAAACCGGCGTCATGGCCGTTCTCGAACATGCTCTGCTTCCCGTTCGTGCGGGCAGCGAAGTTGAGTTCGAGGCGGCCGTGGCCGGAGCAAGACCGCTGATCGAAGGCTCGCCGGGCTTTATTTCACTCGAAATTCGCCGGCCAACCGGAACCGGACAACCCTATCTTCTGTTAGTCGAATGGCGGTCGGTCGCGGATCATCAGGACGGTTTCCGGCAATCGGAGCGTTACCAGCGGTGGCGGGCGTTGCTGCATCCTTTTTATGACCCTATGCCAGAGGTCAGCTATTTCGGAGATTTGGTGTGATTCTGGAATTTTTGACTCAAGGCGCGGCGCACACCGGCGGTTTTGGCGGGCCCGCCGGGATGTGGGCCGCGATCGTCAACGATTTTTCGAACATTACCGAGCCTGCAGCCTTTGCGGCCTTTCTGCAGGTGCTGATGATCGACATCGTCCTCGCAGGCGACAATGCTATCGTTGTGGGTGCACTCGCCGCCGGGCTCCCGGCCGACCAGCGCCGCAAGGTGATCATGATCGGCGTGCTCGCGGCTTTGGTTCTGCGGATCGCCTTTGCGCTTGTCGTGACGCAGCTGATGCAGATCGTCGGACTGATCTTCGTTGGCGGGCTGTTGCTGATCTGGGTCGCGTGGAAGATGTGGCGTGAATTGCGTCACACCGGCCAGTCGCACGGCTCGCCCGAGGTTGTGGGCGACGAACATTCGGGACTGAAACCGGCAAAAAGCTTTGCGGGCGCGGCCTGGGCCGTCGCGGTTGCCGACGTCAGCATGAGCCTTGACAATGTTCTTGCGGTTGCGGGCGCGGCGCGCGACCATCCCGGTATCCTGATCGTCGGCCTGATTTTCGCCGTCGCGCTGATGGGCGTCGCGGCGAACATCATCGCCAAATATATCGAGCGCTATCGCTGGATAGCCTATATCGGCCTTGCGGTGATCGTCTATGTCGCGGTCAAGATGATCTATGAAGGCTGGGTCGATCCCGGCGTTGGCGTGGGCACGTTGTTCGGCTGACCCGCCATCGGGCGAATGAAGGGCCAGCCCCTCACCGGGGCTGGCCTTTTTCGTTCCGGCTTCCCATCTGTGTGGCATGCCCCAACTTCACATGACCCGCGTTGCCATCGGCTGTTCCGATTATCCGGCGCTCGAGGCCCGGATCGCCGCCCATGCCGCAGGTGGCGAGATTCGTTTCCCGACGCGGTTTCGCCCCAAGCGCGCCGACGAGCTGATCGGCGGCAAGCTGCATTTCATCGTCAAGCACATGCTTGTCGCGCGCGCCGAAATATTGCGCTTTGACGATCGCAGCGACGGGCGCGTCGATATTGTCTGCGTCGCCCAGCTCGAGTGCTTGCACCCGCAGCCCAGGCGCGCGCATCAGGGGTGGCGTTATCTGAACGACGCCGACGCGCCGAAAGACGTCGACAATGCGAGCGGCGTAGGCGAATTGCCGCCCGACCTCTATCGCGAGCTGGCCGAACTTAGCCTGATCTAGCCGCTTCCTGTGCCGCGAGCATTGTGGTCATCTTCTCCCAGACCTTGTTGATCGCCTTCAAGGGTCGCACCATCACCTTGAAATCGGCGATTCTGCCATCGGCATTCCAGCGGATGATGTCGACGCCGTTGATCTGAATGCCGTCGAGCTCGCTCTGGAATTCGAGCATCGCCTGATCGCCGTCGGCGATTTCACGCAGATAGCGGAAATTCTCGCCGCCGAGGACCTGACTCGCGGCGTGAAGATAGGTGAAGACCTTGTCGGCGCCCTCTTGCGGCGTATGGACGACGGGGGAATGGAACACCGCATCCGCGGCGAGCAGGTCGCGCAAGGCCTGCGGGCCGCCGCCGCCCGCCATATAGGCGTGCCAGGCGGCAAGACCGGGATGGTCGCTCATGCCAGATGCTCGGCCAGAAAGGCGCGGGTGCGGCTGTCGGCGAGCGCGGCGCCGGCTTCGTCGCGGCGGTCACCGCTCGTTGCGGCGAACCCGTGGTCGAGCCCAACATAGTCGTGGAGCGTGACCTTGGGATGCGGGTCGAGCGCCTCATGTATCTTGGCCTGTGCCTCGGGGCCCACGAAATGGTCGGCGGTCGGGATATGAAGCATCAGCGGTCTGGCGATCGCATGGGCTTCGTTCAGCATCTGGTCGATCATCACCCCATAATAGCCGACCGAGGCATCGATGTCGGTGCGCGCGGCGGTCATATAGGCAAGCCGCCCGCCAAGGCAGTAACCCGCGCAGCCCACCTTTGCAGCGCCCTGACCGTGCAGCCAGCGGATCGCGGCTTCGATATCTTTGACGCCCTTGTCGGGATCATATTGCCCGAAATAACCAAAGGCCTCTTGCAACTCGGCCTCGACATCGGGGTTGAGCTCGACGCTCGGCGCGAAACGCCAGAAAATATCCGGGGCGATCGCCAGATAGCCCTCGGCGGCCCAATCGTCGCATTTCTGGCGAATACCCGCATTCACCCCGAAGATTTCGGGAATGACGATGATCGCGCGCCCGCTGTCGGTGCGGGGGCGTGCGACATAGGCGGGGATCGACCCCTCCTCGTCGAGGGCGGGGATGGTCGTGTTCGTCGGGGCCGTCTGGGACATCGGGGAGCTCTCCTGTCTCTTGCTTCTTTGCCGGGAAAGCGCAAAGCTAGCTGGGCTGCGGGCGGGGCTCAAGCGGCTAACCGGCATTTCGGGGCGGAGACACGCGATGAAGTTCAATATCGAGATCGATTGCACCCCCGAGGAGGCGCGTCGGCTGTTCGGCCTTCCCGACCTGGAGCCGCTCCACGCCATCTATCTCGACCGCGTCAAGGAATTGATGGCCAAGGGTATCACGCCTGAAATGGTGCAGGCGATGGTCAAGACCTGGGTTCCGATGGGCGAAAGCGGCCTCGGGCTGGTTCAGTCCTTGCTCGGCCAGTTCGGTGGCGGGTTGATGGGCGGCGCGGCCAGGAGCGACGGAGCGGTAGACGACAAGCCCGCCAAGGGGCGCAAGAGCTGAACCAAGGCCCCGTGAACGATACGATTTTTGCGCTGTCGAGCGGGATGCCGCCGGCGGCGATCGCGGTTGTGCGCGTGAGCGGGCCGCGTGCAGGCGCGGCGCTGGAGGCGCTGGCGGGGCGTTTGCCTGCGCCGCGGCGGGCGTCATTGGCCGAGCTGACGGATGCCGGAGGCGCGGCGCTCGATCGCGCGCTGCTGCTGTGGTTCCCTGGGCCGGCGACGGCGACCGGGGAGGATCTGGCCGAACTGCACCTGCATGGCGGGCGCGCAGTGGTCGCGGCGGTCGAAGCGGCGCTGCGGGCGATGGACGGGTTGCGGCGCGCCGAGCCGGGCGAGTTTACGCGGCGTGCTTTCGAAAACGGACGGATCGACCTTGCCGAGGCCGAGGGGCTTGCCGACCTGCTTGCCGCCGAGACCGAGAGCCAACGCAGACAGGCGCTGGGCATGGCGAGCGGGCATGTGTCGCGCGCCGTCGAGCGATGGCAAGAGCGGCTGCTCGCGCTGATGGCAGGCGCCGAGGCCGAGCTTAATTTTGCCGATGAGGATGATGTCGAAGTTGGCGAAGGAGCCGCGCGGCGTTTGATTGCGGGGATGGGCGAGCTTTCGGACGAGCTTGGCGAATGGCTGGCGCGGCCCGCGGCGGAGGTGATTGCCGAGGGGCTGTCGGTGGTGATCGCGGGGCCACCCAATGCAGGAAAATCTACGTTAATCAATTCTTTAGCGAAACGTGAGTTGGCGATCGTGTCGCCGGTCGCGGGGACGACGCGCGATGTGATCGAGACGCCGCTGGCGCTCGACGGGATCGCGATGCGCTTTTCGGACACGGCCGGGATGCGCGGCGAAGGGGCCGATGCGATCGAGGCGATCGGGATCGACCGCGCCAAGGCAGCGGTCGAGGCGGCGGACATATTGCTGTGGCTGGGGTCGCCGGATCGGGTGCCGGACCACCCGCGGACGATCCGGATCGCGGCGCAGGCCGATCGCTGGAAGGGCGATGCGGCGGCCGAAGCCGACGCGGCGGCGTGCGACCTCATCCTGTCGGCGGCGACGGGCGAGGGGATGGACGGGCTGCACCGGATGATCGTCGAGATGGCACGGACGCTGTTGCCGCGCGAGGGTGAAGCCGCGCTGCGCCAACGCCAGCGCGCCGCGCTTGCCGAGGCAAAACAATGGCTTGATGTCGATTCGGGATCACGCGAGGCGCACGACCTGATCCTGCTCGCCGAACGGCTGCGGCTTGCCGCGACGGCGCTCGACCGGATCACCGGGCGCGCGGGGGTCGAAGAGATGCTCGACGCGCTGTTCGGACGATTCTGCATCGGAAAATGATGTTTCACGTGAAACATCGCATCGGTCGCGGTGCGGTGGATTCGAACCGCACTTTGCGCTATGCGCGCCGCCATCATGCACGATAGCGTAGTTTTCGATGTCATCGTCGTCGGCGGCGGGCATGCCGGGACCGAGGCCGCCGCCGCCGCGGCGCGGCTGGGTGCGTCGGTTGCGCTGGTGAGTTTCGACCCCGCGCTGATCGGGACGATGTCGTGCAACCCGGCGATCGGCGGGCTGGGGAAGGGCCATCTGATGCGCGAGGTCGATGCGCTCGATGGCTGGATGGCGCGCGCGGCGGATCGAGCGGCGATCCATTACCGGATGCTCAATGCGTCGAAGGGCGCGGCGGTGCAGGGGCCGCGCATCCAGGCCGATCGCAAACTGTACCGGCAGGCAATCCAGGATCTACTCGCGGCGGAGGACGGAATCGCGGTCGTCGAAGGCGAGGCCGCCGCGCTGATCCTGTCCGACGACGGCGCGCGCGTCACCGGGCTCGAACTCGGCGACGGCACAAGGTTGAGCGCGCGCGCGGTCGTGCTCGCGACCGGCACCTTCCTCGGCGGACGCCTGTTCCGCGGCGAGGAGCGGATGGAGGGCGGCCGCATCGGCGAGGCCGGCGCGCATCGGCTCGCGCAGCAGCTTCGCGCCGCCCGGCTGCCGATGGCGCGGCTCAAGACCGGGACGCCGCCGCGGCTCGACGGGCGGACAATCGACTGGGCGCGGCTCGCCGAACAGGCATCGGACAGCGCCGAGGGCGCGCGCTGGACCTGTTCCACGTGGAACAATCGCCGATCGGTACCGCAGATTTTCTGCGCGATCACGCGCACCAACACCGAATCGCACCGCATCATCGCCGACAATCTCGATCGCTCGCCGCTGTTCACGGGCGCGATCGGCGCGGCGGGGCCGCGTTATTGCCCGTCGATCGAGGACAAGATCCACCGATTCGCCGACCGCGACGGGCATCAGGTGTTTCTGGAGCCCGAGGGGCTCGACACGCATCTGGTCTATCCGAACGGCATTTCGACCTCGCTGCCCGCCGATGTGCAGCTCGCGATGCTGCGCACGATGGAGGGGCTGGAGACGGTCGAGATGGTCGTGCCGGGCTATGCGGTCGAATATGATCATATCGATCCGCGCGCGCTCGACCGGACGTTGCAGGTCCGCGCGATGCCCGGCGTATGGTGCGCGGGGCAGATCAACGGTACCACCGGTTATGAAGAGGCCGCGGCGCAGGGACTCGTTGCGGGCGCCAATGCCGCGCTTGCTGTGCAAGGGCGCGATCCGCTGATCCTCGACCGCGCCGAATCCTATATCGGGGTGATGGTCGACGATCTGGTGCTGCAGGGGGTGAGCGAACCCTATCGGATGCTCACCGCGCGCGCCGAATATCGGTTGCGGCTGCGCGCCGACAATGCCGCGACGCGGCTGACGCCGATGGGGATCGAATTGGGGCTTGTGCGTCCGGCGACCGCGGACATGTTTGCGGCACGGATGGCCGAGCGGGCGCGGGCCGAAGCCTTGCTCGATGTGTCGGTGAGCACTGGCGACTATGCCGCGGTCGGGCTGGCGTTGCCCGGCGACGGGATAGCGCGCAAGCGGATCGACCTGTTGCGCTATCCCGAAATGACGATGGCGCGGCTCGCGCTTCTCGCGCCCGAACTCGACGCGATCGACCCGGCGATATTGTCCGAGGTGGCCGAGGATGCGCATTATGCGCCCTATATCGCACGGCAGGATGCCGAACTGCGCGCGCTCGCGGCGAATGAGGCGATCCTGCTCGACCCCGCGCTCGACTATGCCGCGATCGGCGGGCTGTCGCGCGAAATGGTCGAACGGCTGACCAAGGCGCGCCCCGAAACGCTGGGGCAGGCGGGGCGGATCGACGGCGTGACTCCGGCGGCGCTCACCGCGATCCTGGTGCATAGCCGGCGGCGCGCGGCTTGAGTTTTCGGGCTTGACGCGAGGGCGTCCGGCTGAGGGGTGGTGAGGGACGTTGGAGGTGACTAAAGCCCCTCCCCTTCAGGGGAGGGGTTGGGGTGGGGCCTATCGGCCTTGAGCCCGGCCGATAGACCACACCCCACTACGACAAGGCAGCAAGCAGCCAAGTCTTCGTTGCCCCAACCCTGAAGGGGAGGGGCTGCCTTCTTCACGACCGCAATCGGTCGAGAGCAGTCCATGATCATTCCGAGAAAACCGCCCTTATCCGGCGCGGCCCCTGAGATCCCCGCTTTCGTCGGGGTTCACAATCGGCAGTCCCGCCGCTTCATTCCCTTCGTCATCCCGGACTTGATCCGGGATCCATGTAGCGCTGAAGCCATGGACCCCCGAATGAAGCCAAACAGGCCATCTGGCTTGTTCACGGGCGATGAGGAGGGCGTTCTTTTCGCTGCGGACTTTCCAACGGACCCGCAAAGGCGCTAGGGCGCGAAGACGAAAGCTGGATTCCCCTTTGCGGGAATGACGAGATGGGCAGGCGGGTGGTGCGTTCGGACGGCGAATTTCTGGCAAGCGAAGACCAGGCGCGCAGTTGGCTGGAGCAGGCTTTCGCCCCGACCGCTGCGCAATGGAACCATCTTGAGCGCTTTGCGGCGATGCTGATCGCCGAGAATGACCGGCAGAATCTGATCGCGGCGTCGACGATTCCGACGATCTGGGTGCGGCATATCGCCGATAGCGCGCAATTGCTCGCGCTCGATAGCGAAAGCGCGGGGCTTTGGGTCGATCTGGGGAGCGGGCCGGGGCTGCCGGGGCTGGTCGTCGCGATCCTGTCCGAGCGGCCGATGCTGCTCGTCGAATCGCGGCGGCGGCGGTGCGAGTTTTTGCGCGCGGTCGCGGCCGAGTTGCGGCTGGGGCATGTCGAGGTTGCCGAGGCGCCGCTCGAGCGCGTCGCAACGCGCCCCGCGGGGACGATCAGCGCGCGCGCCTTTGCGCCGCTCGACAAGCTGATCGACTTATCCGCGCGTTTTTCCACCGAATCGACGCACTGGCTGCTGCCAAAGGGCCGAAATGCGGTTAAGGAACTGGCGTCGCTGCCCGATGCGTGGCAGAGAATGTTCCACGTGGAACAGAGCCGCACCGACGCCGAGAGCCAGATTTTGGTGGGGCGCGGAAAATTAAGGGCCGAAACCCGGTAGTTGCACGATCGAGGTTTGAAGCGATTTTGTTCAGTGTGAGGAGGCAAGGCGCAGGAATATGTCGATATTTCCAAACTTGCCGACGACGCAATGGACAAAATCGGTCAAATCCCGAAGGGACGTCGAAATGGCTTCGATCTCGTCTCCGCGCGGCCTTGCAGATGGAACCACGATCCGCTGCGGCCCCGCGAAGCCGATATCTTCGCCATTTCGACGCCTCGAACGTGCAACTACCGGGTTTCGGCCCTTAGCAAAACAGCGAGGAAAGCGATGATCCGCATTGCCGTGGCGAACCAGAAGGGCGGGGTCGGCAAGACGACGACGGCGATCAATCTGGCGACCGCGCTCGCGGCGACGGGCTGGCGCACGCTGATCATCGACCTCGACCCGCAGGGCAATGCGTCGACCGGGCTCGGCATCAAGCAGGCGCAGCGCGAATGTTCGAGTTACGAGCTGCTGCGCGGCGACGCGAGCGTTGCCGAATGCGCGATTCCGACAGCGGTGCCGCGGCTCGACATCGTCAGCGCGACGGTCGACCTGTCGGGCGCCGAGATCGAACTGATCGAATTTCAGGACCGGCTGCACCGGCTTCAGAAGGCCCTGTCGGGCGCCGAGGCGGGGCAGTGGGACATCTGCCTGATCGACTGTCCGCCGTCGCTGGGGATGCTGACGCTCAATGCGCTGATCGCCGCCGAATCGCTGATCGTGCCGCTGCAATGCGAATTTTTCGCGCTCGAGGGGCTCAGCCAATTGCTCACCACGGTCGAGCGCGTGCGCGAGCGGTTCAACCAGAAATTGTCGATCCTGGGCGTCGCGCTCACCATGTTCGACCGGCGCAACCGGCTGACCGACCAGGTATCCGACGATGTGCGCGAAGTGTTGGGCCCGGTGGTGTTCGACACGGTGATCCCGCGCAATGTCCGCCTGTCCGAAGCGCCGAGCCATGGGCTGCCGGCGCTGATCTATGATCATCGCTGCGCCGGGTCGGCGGCCTATATCGCGCTCGCGCGCGAGCTGATCGCCCGGCTCCCCGAAATCCGCAAGGCGGCATAAATGGCTGATAATGAAAAAGAAAGTGGCGTAACGCCGATTCGCAAACGCCCATCGGGGCTCGGCCGCGGGCTGAACGCGCTGTTCGGCGACGCTGCGGTCGAGGCGCCGGTGCTCGCGGCGCCCGGCGCTGCGGCGCGTGCGGCGCCGGTCGCGGGCGATTCGGTGCAGCATGTCCCCGTCGGCGCGATTCGTCCGCTGCCCGGCCAGCCGCGGCGCCATTTCGACGAAACGGCGATCGCCGAACTCGCCGATTCGATTGCCTTGCGCGGATTGCTCCAGCCGATCATCGTGCGCCGTGCGCCGGATGGCGAGGGCTTTCAACTCGTCGCGGGTGAACGCCGCTGGCGCGCGGCGCAGCGCGCGGGGCTGCACCAGATTCCGGCGCTCGTGCGCGAGCTTGACGATGCCGCGACCTATGAGATTGCGCTGGTCGAGAATATCCAGCGCCAGGACCTGAACGCGATCGAAGAGGCGAGCGCCTATCGCCGCCTGATCGAGGATTTCGGGCATAATCAGGAAGCGCTGGCCAAGCTGGTCGGCAAGTCGCGCAGCCATGTCGCGAATCTGATGCGGCTGCTCGATCTGCCCGATGCCGTGCAGGCGCTCGTCGGCGACGGGGCGCTCGCGATGGGGCATGCGCGCGCGCTGATCGGCGCCGACGATGCCGAAGCGATCGCGCGCAGGGTGGTGAAGGAAGGCCTGTCGGTGCGCGCGGTCGAGGCGCTGGTGCGCGCGGGCAAGGCCGGCGATGCGGCGCCGCGCAAGGGCCCGCTCGAATATAAGAGCATCGACGGCGCCGGCGGGCGCGACCCCGACATCGTCGCGGTCGAACGCCACCTGTCCGAACTGCTCGGCATCGGCGTCGCCATTCACTATGCGGGCGAGGGCAAGGGCGCGCTGACGCTCAAATTCGCGTCGCTCGACCAGCTCGACATGATCTGCCAGCGGCTTTCGGGCGAAGGCATCTGATTCCGGCGCCGAATCGCGCCTGATGGGGCGCAAACTGTCTCAGGCCGGGCCGAAAACGCGCGGCGGCTGGCGGCTTCGATCCGCCCGGTATTGTATCAAACATCTGGTTTCTTTGTATTATTTCTGGCTCCGCGTGGCAATTCCTAACGCCGCGTTAACCATGGTTGCTGGCAAAGCCTGAACGGCTGAGCGGATAAGGAGGTCGGCGAATGGGGTGGGATTTCCATTCGGATTTTTGACCATTTATCGATTCAAGGGACCAATCATATGCGCACCATCGGAATGAAGCGCGCCCTCTTGGGCGTTGCGATTGCTGCTTTCGCCATCAACGCTTCGGCGGCGCATGCCGCGACCGCATCGGGCACGGCGACCGCCAAGATCCTGCGCCAGATCACGCTCACCAATACCAGCGACCTCCAGTTCGCGACGATCATCAGCGGCGCGACCGCATCGACCGTCACGGTGTCGACCGCGGGCGGCGCGACGTGCGGCGCCGGGCTGACCTGCACCGGCACGACGACGGCGGCCAATTTCAACGTCGCGGGTACCGACGGCGCCGTTGTGGTCGTCGGCGGCGACAGCAATGTGACGCTGAACGGATCGCTGGGCGGCACGATGAGCTCGACGCTGACCTATTCGGCACCGACGGTCACGCTCGGCGCGAGCGGCGGCAGCTTTCAGGTCGGCGGCACGTTGAGCGTCGGCGCCAATCAGGCCGCGGGCGATTATTCGGGCACGTTCAACGTCACCGCCAATTATCAGTAAAGGACGGGGGGCCGGCGGGTCCCGCGCTCGCCGGAACGACAGGCGGCCGCCGGGTACAGACCCGGCGGCCGCTTTCTTGTGCGCGGGCGGCGCCGGGGTGATTAGCAAAATATCAACCATGTTGGGGCAGGCAAGAGGCGACCAACCAGAGGGGGCAAGGACCAGCCAGCCCCCGACACGCCAACGATTGTGGGGATCGTATCCATGCTGCGCCTTTTCAAAGCCTTTCGCCTGCTCGCCGCGGGCGCGCTTGTCCTGTTTTCGGTACCTGTGCACGCCGCGGGCGATCTGCTCGTCGCGCCGACGCGTCTCGTCCTCGACGGATCGCGCGGGACCGAGGTGGTGCTCAACAATATCGGCGCCGAGCCCGCAACCTATCGCATCAGCCTGGAGATCAAGCGGATGACCGCCGCGGGCGGGCTCGAGGAAATCGCCGAAGCCGATGCGAGCGAGGCCGAAAAGGCGGCGCTCGACATGATCGCGTTCAGCCCGCGGCGCGTCACGCTGCCGCCCAACCAGCCGCAGGTGGTGCGCGTCGGGGTGCGCGTTCCCGAAGGGGCGCCGCCGGGCGAATATCGCGCGCACATGCTGTTCCGCGCGGTTCCCGACCCAGCGCCTGCTACTGCGGATGCCAGGCCGGCAAGCGCGGGCGTGTCGATCGCGCTGACGCCGATCTATGGCATCACCATCCCGGTGATCGTGCGGGTCGGCGACCTTGGCGCCGAAGCGGCGATCGGCGCGGCGTGGGTGAGCGAGGACGACGAGGGGCCGGCGTTCCACTTCGACCTCAAGCGCACGGGCAACCGGTCGGTCTATGGCGACATCGAAGTGATACGGCCGGGGGTGGCCGAGCCCTTGCTCGTCGCGCGCGGCATCGCGGTCTATCCCGAAGTGGCCGAGCGCCAGGTGTCGCTGCGCGTGCCGGGCGAGGTCGCAGCGAAGCTCAAAGGCCCGGTGCGCATTCGCTACAGCGAGGACCGCGAGCTCGGCGGCGGCACGATCGACGAGGCCGAACGGGTGGTGAAATGACGGCGTAGGGGCAGGGGCGACGCGGGCGGGGCGATGATCCGCGCGGCGCTTTTCCGATCGATGCGCGCGGCGATGGCCGCGCTGGCGCTGGCGGGGGCGATGCTCTCCGCTGGCGCGCAGGCCATTGAAAAAAAGCCGCTTTCCCTTCCCGCCGACGATTGGACGCCGAACGCCGACGACAGCTGGCTGTTCGATATGCGGTCGGGGCAGTACCGGCTGGGCGACGGGGTGCGCGGATATCAGACGCCGCAGGGGATTTGCGTCGACCTCGGCGACGTCGTGCTCGCGCTCGACCTTGCGGTGCGCGTCGACCGGAAGTTGCGCCGCGCAACCGGCTGGGTGTTCGACGAGCGGCGCGGGCTGACGATCGACCGCGACGCGGGCGCGGTGCGCGCGGGGAGCGAGACCTTCGCGCTCGCCGCGACGACGATCCGCGACACGGCGGCGGGCTGGTGCGTCGATCTGAAGAGCCTGAACCAGTGGCTCGGCGTGCCGCTCGTCGCCGATATGTCGAATGCGGTATTGCGCGTCGATACGAAGGAGAAGCTGCCGTTTCAGCTCGCCGCCGAACGCCGCGCGCGCGCCGCGTCGATCCGTCCCCAGGCCGCGTTCGACCTGGCAAGCCTGCCGCAGACGGCGCGGCCCTATCGGGCATGGGCGACGCCGTCGGTCGACGTCGTCGCGTCGGCGGGCGCCGTGTCGGACCAGCGCGGCGGATCGCATGTACAGGCGCGTTACGAGATTTTTGCGGCGGGCGAGCTCGCCGGCCACAGCTTCGACGCGCGGCTGTCGTCGGACAATGAAGGCGTGCCCGACAGCCTGAGGATGCGGCTCTATCGCACCGATCCCGCGGGGCAGCTGCTCGGGCCGCTGAAGGCAACACATTATGGCGCCGGCGACGTCAGCCTGCTGTCGACAGGAATCGTCGCCGCATCGGTGGCGGGGCGCGGCGCGGTCGTGACCAATCGCCCGGTCGAACGCCCCGACGCGTTCGACCGGACGAGCTTTCGCGGCGACCTGCCCGCGGGCTGGGATGCCGAACTCTATCGCAACGGGCAGTTGCTCGCCTTTACCGCCCCGACGAGCGACGGCCGCTACGAATTTCTCGACGTGCCGCTGCAATATGGCGCCAACCGCTTCGAGATCGTGCTTTATGGGCCGCAAGGGCAGATCCGCCGCGAAATCCGGCAGCTGCAGGTCGGCATCGATTCGATCCCGCCGCAACAGACCTGGTATTGGGCGGGTTTTGCGCAGGAGGACGCCGATCTTTTCGCCTTTGGCAAGCGGCGGCAGGGGGCGTTCCGCCGCGGCTGGCGCGGGACGCTGGGGGTCGAGCGCGGGCTCGATACGCGCACGTCGATCGCCGCCTATGCACACAGCCTGCTGATCGAGAATGTGCGGCGGAGTTATGCCGAGGTCGCGCTGCGCCGCTCGATCGGGCCGAGCTTGATCGAGGTCGGCACCGCGCGGGCCGACGACGGCGGCACCGCTGCGCGCGCGAGCTGGCTCGCGGCCTTTGGCGAAACCTATATTCGCGCCGATGCGATGCGCGGCTGGGGCGGGTTTGTGTCCGATCGATTCCTGAACAATATCAACGCCATTACCTCGATCTCGCTCGATCAGTCGGTCAAACTGGGGCGGACGATGCTGCCGCTGCATTTCGACGTGCGGCATGTCGAGCGCCGGTCGGGGTTCGACAGCCTGGAAGCGAGCGCGCGTGCGTCGGCCAGTTTCCGCGCGACGACCTTTACCGGCCAGCTCGACTGGAGCCGGACAAAGGCGCCCGTCGGTCCCGATCCGCCCGACAATCTGACCGCCAGCCTGCTCGCCAATGCGCGCATCGGGCGCCTTCGCGTCAGGGGAGAGGCGCGCTTTGCGCTGGCGGGCGACGGCGGCGATACACGCATGGCGCTGATCGGCGAATGGGCGGGGAAGGGCGATGCCGAATGGCGCGCCGAGCTGGGTTATGACCGCGGGCTCGCCCGCGCTCGCGCCGGGCTTGGCTATACACGCCGTTTCGACACATTGCAGCTGAGCGGATTCGGCGAGGTGGCGAGCGACGGATCGGTCGCGGCGTCGCTGTCGCTTGCGTTCAGTTTCGGGCCGAAAAGCGGTGGCGGCTGGCGCGTGTCGGCCGAGAAGCTCGCGAGTCGCGGGCAGGTGATCGCCGATGTCTGGATGGACGAAAATGGCGACGGGGTGCGCCAGGCGGGCGAGGCGGCGCTGCCCGGCGTGCCGCTGACCGCAGGCAACGCGCATGTCGAGGCCGCGACCGACGCGGCGGGGCGGGCGATGATCGACGGGCTCGAGCCGTTTCGGCCGGTGCTGATCGGGATCGACGCGGGCAGCCTGCCCGACCCCTATATTCAGCCCGCGCTGCCGGGGGTCGTGGTGACGCCGCGGCCGGGTGTGGCGACGCGCGTGGCGATACCCATGACTGCGGCGGGCGAGATCGAGGGCATTGTGCGCCGCGACGGCGGCAACCCGGTCGAGGGGCTGGCGCTCGAACTGGTCGATGCCGAAGGGCGCGTGCGCGCGGCGACACGGACCGAATTCGACGGCTATTTCCTGTTCGAAGGCGTCGCTTATGGGCGCTATACGGTGCGGCCGGGCTCTGCGTCGGCGGCCGCGTTGCGGATCGATGCGGCGTTTGCGATTCCCGCCGTACCCGGCAAGGCGACCCCGCGCGTGCGGCTGGGAACGCTGATGCTGAAGCCGTTGCGGCGCGAGATTGTCGCGGGGGGTGATGCGTCGCCGACGATCAACGGTGCGCGAGGCCCGCCGGGGAACGGCGGGCTCTAACGGCGGCGGATATGGGGTGGTGAGCGGATATCTTCAGGTCCGTCATCCCGGCGCAGGGTGTTCAGAGGCACGTGACTCCGAAACACGATCTCACCCCAACGATTTGCCGCACCGGCGAGATCCCGGCCTTCGCCGGGATGACGATAGAGTTGAGGGCAGCTTTCGGTCCAAACCTGTCGCTCAACTCGACAGCGGCGCCCGCGCGTCCCGTTTGCGGTCGACCGCACGGCGGCCGACGTCGATGACGGCGCGGATTTTCGCGGGATCGAATTCCAGCGTTTCGGCGACCTCCGCCTGGGGCTCGATGATCCGGATCGGCGCGAAACGCGCGAGAATCGGGTGCGACGTTAACCAGTTTTTAGCCATGTTTGGCCACAGCGATAGCGAGCAAATATTTGCCTGTGGGGAAAAATCGAATGTCCGAAACCTCTGGTTCGAAACGCCGCGCAACGAGCGTCGATGTGGCGATCGTCGGTGCGGGGCCGGCGGGGCTGACCGCCGCCTATCTGCTGACCAAGCAGGGGTATAGCGTGACGGTGATCGAAAAGGACCCTGCCTATGTCGGCGGGATCAGCCGCACGGTCGAGCATGAGGGGTTTCGTTTCGACATCGGCGGGCATCGCTTCTTTTCCAAGAGCCGCGAGGTCGTCGATCTGTGGAACGAGATTCTGCCGCACGATTTCATCGAACGGCCGCGGATGAGCCGCATCTATTATGAGGGCAAATTCTACTCCTATCCGCTGCGCGCGTTCGAGGCGCTGTGGAACCTCGGCGTCGTGCGATCGGCGCTGTGCATGGCAAGCTATGCCAAGGCGAGGCTGTTTCCGAACAAGGCGGTCCGCAGTTTCGAGGACTGGACGATCAACCAGTTCGGGCGGAAGCTTTATTCGATCTTTTTCAAGACCTATACCGAGAAGGTGTGGGGGATGCCGTGCGACGAAATGTCGGCCGACTGGGCGGCGCAGCGCATCAAGGGACTATCGCTCGGCGGTGCGGTGATCGACGGGCTGAAACGCAGCCTGGGGCTCAACAAGGCGCCCAATGACGGCATGGCGACCAAGACCCTGCTCGAAACCTTTCGTTATCCGCGGCTCGGCCCCGGCATGATGTGGGAAGCGGCGCGCGACAAGGTGGTGGCGGGCGGCAATCATGTGCTGATGGGGCACAGCTTCAAGCAGCTGACGCAGGACCAGAAAAGCGGCCGCTGGCGGATGACCGCGAACGGCCCCGACGGCGATGTCGTGATCGATGCGGCGCATGTCATCAGCTCGGCGCCGATGCGCGAGCTCGCGGCGCGTATTCATCCGCTGCCCGCCTGCGCGCTTACCGCGGCGCCGAAGCTCAATTATCGCGACTTTCTGACCGTCGCGCTCAAGATCCGGTCGGAGGATCTGTTCCCCGACAACTGGATCTATATCCACGACAGCAAGGTGCAGGTCGGCCGCGTGCAGAATTTCCGCAGCTGGTCGCCCGAAATGGTGCCCGATCCCGCGATCGCGTGCGTCGGGCTTGAATATTTCTGTTTCGAGGGCGACGGGCTCTGGACGTCGAGCGACGACGAACTGGTCGCGCTCGCGACGAAGGAAATGGCGATCCTCGGCCTTTGCGACCCCGGCGATGTCGTCGGCGGCGCGGTGGTGCGGCAGGAAAAGGCCTATCCCGTCTATGACGACGATTATGCCGCGCATGTCGAAACGATGCGCTCCGAGCTCGAGGCGCGTTACCCGACGCTGCACATGGTCGGGCGCAACGGCATGCACCGCTATAACAACCAGGATCATGCGATGATGACCGCGATGCTGACGGTGCGCAACATCGTCGCGGGCGAAAAACTCTATGACATATGGGGCGTCAACGAGGATGCCGAATATCATGAAAGCGGCACCGAGGGCGAACGGGCCGCGCTGGCGTCGGTGCGCGACGTGCCGGCGCGCGTCGCGAAAGCGGCCTGACCGGGCGGTCGGGGAGAGGCGCGATGCAGCCCGTGGCCAAATTGATCGCGTCGGCACGGCGCGGCGAGCTTCGCTGGCTCAATTACCTGCTCGCGAGCGCGCTTGCGCTCGGCAGCGATGCCGCGCTCTTTCTGCTGTTGCTCGACGCGGGGCTGGCGCCGGTTCCGGCGTCGGCGACGGGCTATGGCGCGGGGATTCTTGTTCACTGGCTGATTTCGAGCCGCCTTGTCTTTGCCGACGGCGCGGCGGCGCGCGGCACGGGTGAGCGGCATCGGCAGAAACTGCTGTTCGTCGGATCGGCGATCGTCGGCCTTGCGGTGACGACAGCGATCGTCGGCGGGGGCAGCGCATTGGGGCTCGATCCCCGGCTGGCCAAGCTCGGCGCGATCGTCGTCAGCTTCCAGACCACCTATCTGCTCCGCCGCCATATCGTTTTCCGGGCCGCCCCGGCATGACCGACGCCGCGCCGCCCGCTTCGGGGCCGGGCGGTTTCCGGCTCGGTGCCTGGATCACCCCGGCGCGCGCCGCGCTGATCGTCTGGGGATTGATGAGCCTGATCGCGATCGCCGCCAACTGGCAGGCGATCGGCGCGCTCGACCTGTCCGATACCGACGATGCGATGCGCATGGCGCAGGTGCGCGACCTGCTCGCGGGGCAGAATTGGTGGGATCCGACGCAATATCGCGTCAATCCCGCGGGCGGCGGCGTGCTGATGCACTGGTCGCGGATCGTCGATGCGCCGCTGGCGGCCGGAATCCTGCTTTTGAAACCCCTCGCCGGGCAGGCGGTGGCCGAACGGGTGGTGATGGCGACGTGGCCGGCGCTGCTCGGCGCGGCGCTCAGCGTCGCCTGCGCGCTCGGCTATCGCAATCTTTCGGACCGCCGCATCGCCTATGCCGTGCCGCTGTTCCTCATCATGTCGGGCTATATCCTCGTCCAGTTCCGCCCGCTGCGCGTCGATCATCACGGCTGGCAGATTTTCCTCGCGATGCTGGTGATGGCGCAGGCGCTGCGCCCGGCGTCGTGGGCGGCGGGGCTGCTCGGCGGGCTCTTCGCCGCGGCGCTGCTCGCAGTGTCGATCGAAGGGATGCCGGTGGCGGCGCTGTTCGCGGCGCTCGCGGCGCTGCGCTGGGCGCTCCACGGACGCAGCGACGATCGCGCGCGGCTTTGCGGCTATATGGGCGGGCTTGCGGCGGGGGCGATGCTGTTCCAGTTCGTGACGCGCGGCCCCGCTGGGCTCGTCGGCACCTGGTGCGATTCGCTGTCGGCGCCCTATATCGCGGCGCTGGTCGCCGCGGCGGCGGCGGTCTTTGCCGCGGCGCGCGCCAATCCGCGCGGCGCCGCGCTTCGTTTCCTGCTGCTGGGGCTGGCGGCGCTCGCGGCCGCGGGGGCGCTGGTGTGGACCGAGCCGCAATGCGCCGCGGGGCCCTTTGCGACGCTCGACCCGGTCGTCGCCGAATTTTGGTATCGGAGGGTCCTCGAAGGCCAGCCGCTGTGGCGGGCGAAGGCGCACGACATGGTCCATGTGCTCGTTCCGCTGCTCGTCGGCCTTGCGGGATCGTTGCTGGCATGGCGCGGCGCGGAAAGCGCCGCCGACCGGCGCAACTGGGCGACGGTGATCGCCGCGCTCGTCGGCGCGGCGGCGGTGGCGTTCGTCGTGTTTCGCAGCGCGTCGACCGCGCATCTGTTTGCGCTTCCCGGCTGCGCCTGGCTGGGGCTGCGCATCTGGACATGGGCGCGGACGATCCCCGCGATGCTGCCGCGCATCCTTGCCTCGGCAGCCGCGGCGCTGACGCTGCCGCTGCTCGGCGGGATGGCGGCGGCGGCGCTGCTCAGCCTGGTCGTTCCCGCGCTCCGCGCCGAGGAGCAGCGCGCGGCCGCCAAGGCCGCCGAGGGCAATCGCCATTCGGACTATTGCCTCGACCCCGCGGCGCTTGCCGACCTTCGCCGCCTGTCCCCCGCGACCTTGCTCACCCCGATCGATCTCGGCGCGCCGCTCGTCTTCTGGACGGAGCACCGGCTCGTCGCGACGCCGCATCACCGCAACAGCCAGGCGATGGCCGACACGATCCGCGCTTTTGCGGGCGATCCCGATCGGGCCGAGGCGCTGGTCCGGCGGCAGCAGGCGGCGTTCATCGTGTTTTGCCGGACCGCCAACGACTTCACCCGCTATCGCCGGGCGCGCAAGGACTCGCTGGGCGCGCAGCTTTATGCGGGGACGCCGCCGCCGTGGCTGGAGGCGGTGCCGATCGGCTCGCGCGCGGGATTGTCGGTGTGGCGCGTCAAAGCCGAATGACGCCGCGTCACGCGGGGCGGAAACGCAGCGCGGCGCCGTTCATGCAATAACGCTTGCCCGTCGGTTTCGGGCCGTCGTTGAAGACATGGCCGAGATGGCCGCCGCAGCGACGGCAATGCACCTCGGTGCGCGGATAGCCGAGGTCATAGTCGGTATCGGTGCCGATCGCGCCCCTGAGCGGTGCCCAGAAACTCGGCCAGCCGGTGCCGCTGTCATATTTGGTCCTGCTCGAATAGAGCGGCAGCGCGCAGCCCGCGCAGACGAAAATGCCGGCACGCTTTTCCTTGTCGAGCGGGCTGGTGAAGGCGCGCTCGGTCGCCGCTTCGCGCAGCACGCGATATTCGAGCGGCGACAGGCGCTTTTTCCATTCGGCTTCGGACAGGCGCCAGCCGGGCTGCGCCTGGGGTCGCGCCGATTTGGCGAAGAGCAGCGGCGCGGCGATGATGCCGCCGCCGAGTGCCAGCCCGCCGAGAAGATGACGCCGTGCGATCATATCGAGCCTCCTGCTTCCTATACGGCGGAAACCGGGGCCGGGTTTCAGCCGCGGTCAATAATGTTCGAGTTCGACCGACATGCGGCGATAGCCGTGGACGAAGCTCGCGTGGACGCGCTCGGGTTCGGCGAGCACATTCACGCGCAGGCGGCGTTTCTGCATTTCCGAAATCAGGGTGGTCAGCTGAAGCTCCGCGACGCGCGCGCCGACGCAGCGGTGGATGCCATAGCCGAAAGCGAGGTGGCGGCGCGCATTTTCGCGATCGACGATGATGCGGTCGCCGTCGGGGAAGATGCTTTCGTCGCGGTTGGCCGAGGCGTACCAGAGCGCGATCTTGTCGCGCGCCTTGATCTGGTGTCCGAACAGCTCGGTATCCTCCATCGCCGTGCGCCGCATGTGCGCGAGCGGGGTCTGCCACCGGATGATCTCGTGCATCGCATTGACCGCGAGTTCGGGGTCGTGGTTCGCCTCCAGTTTCGCGCGTTCCTCGGGAAAGCAATGAAGCCCATAGGCATAGGCCGACATCGAATTGCGCGTCGTATCGTTGCCGCCGACGATCAGCAGGATGAGGTTGCCCATGAACTCCTCGTGGCTCATGTGGCTCATCGCGTCGGACTGGAGCATGATCGAGATAAGGTCGTGCTTGCCGGGGTTCTTGGCCTTGTGATCCCACAGCTCCTTGAACGCCGCGCCCATTTCAAAGGCGGTGGCGAGCCGCGCCTGACGTTCTTCGAAGCTGTTGAAGCTTTCGATGTCGCCGAGCACGTCGGACCAGGCGGTGAGCTTGTGCCGGTCGGCCCAGGGGAAATCGAAAAGAATGGCGAGCATGTCGGTGGTCAGCTCGATCGACACTTTTTCGACCCAGTCGAACGCCTCGCCGACGGGCAGCGCGTCGATCAGCGCCGCCGTGCGCGCCTGCGTATCGGCGCGCATCCGCTCGATCTCCGACGGACCGAAGGCGGGGGCGACGGTGCGGCGCTGCGCGGTGTGCTGCGGCGGGTCCATGGCGATGAACATCGGCATGGGAATTTCGCCCTCTTTCAGATGTTCGACCCCATCGCCCGCGACGGTGATGCCGCCATATTCCCAGCTGGAAGAGAAAATCTTGGGCAGCGCTTCGATATGCTGGATCGGCTTGTAGGTCGTCACCGACCAATAGGCGCCGAACTTCGATTCGGGGCAATGATAGATGGGCGATTCGGCGCGCAGCTGGCGCATCGGTTCCTGCCAGCGATCCTCGCTCCACAGTTCGGCGCGGCTGAGGTCGAGCGGATTCAGGGTTTCAGGGGCGGGACGAATCTGGGTGGCCACGGGCAGCTCCTCTCATGCGGCCGTCTCGGCGCGGCCAATTCAGTTGCAGAATGCCACTATTTACAGCTTTGTCAACGGCCCGGCGCCAGGGTCAGCGCCCTTTGCTGCGCGCCCAGAATTTCCAGTTGCCACCGCCGCTGAGCACCCCCGCGCGGAACAGCCGCACCGCGAGCCAGATCACCAGCGCGACCCACAGCGCCTGCCAGCCGAGCGCCAGCAGGTGGACCGCCTTGTCGCCGTCGGTTGCGGCGCGCGCCGCCATCGCAAGCGGTGACGAAAAAGGGAAGATTTGCGCAAAACGGGCAAGCCCGCTGCCCGGCGCGCTCGCCGCGGCCGCCGACAGGCTGAACATGCCGACCTGGAAAATGGTGATCGGCAGGCTGAGCATCTGAATCTCGCGCACCGTGCCCGCCTGTGCACCGATGCCGAGGAAGACGGCGCCGAGAAGCAGGAACGAGGTGATGAAATAGGCGAAACCGACGCCCAGAAAGAAGGGCCAGCCCGTCGCGGGCATCGATGCGAGCGCGCCCGCGGCCTTGCCCGCCTTGCCCGCCGCCGCGAGGCTGGCGGCGTCGATCTGCGTCGCGGCGATCAGCCCGCCGCCAAAGGCCATCGCCAGCCAGAAGGCGATGAACAGCACCGCGACGCCGAGGAAGCCGAGTAGTTTGCCGAGAAAAACGCTTTCGAGCGGCACGGCGGCCGCGAGAATCTCGATCACCTTGTTGCCCTTTTCCTCGGCGAGCGAGCTTACCGTCTGGCCCGCGAGCAAAAGGGTGAGCAGAAAGATGACGAACACCGCGCCGAAGCCGATCGATTGCTGCGCCGCGATGCTGGCCCCGCCATTTTGCAGGCTCTCGAAGCGCGGTGCGGCGGGGGCGACGCGCCCGGCGGCGCGATCGCGCAAGACCTCGCCTGCCAGCAGCGCGAGGTAGCGGCCCGAACTGCCGTCGGCGTTGCGCTCGACGATGCGCGGCGCCGCCAGCGGCCCGCTCATCACCGCGTAGGTGTCGGCGCCTTTTTCCCGCGCGACGATCCGCGGATCGGCGGGCGCGGCGCCGACGAGGCGCACTTCGAGCTGGGGCGGGGCTTCGCTGCCGCGGAATGTGTCGCGCAGCCGCCGGTCGGCGGCACGCAGCGCTTCGACGTCGGCGGCATCGGCGATCACGACGATGCGCCCCGCCCCGCGCGCGCTGTCGGCAAGCTGCGACGCGCCCATGCCGCCGGCGAGCCCCATCGCGACCATGAACAAGGGCGCGAGCAGGAAAAGGAGGAAGCTCGGCGTGGCGACGATCGCCAGAAAGTCGCGCCGCGCAACCACCAGGATGTTGCGAAGAAAGGGGGTCATGCGCTCGCCTCCTCGATCGCGTCTTCGGTGGCGTCGGCGGCAAAATCGGCGTCGACCTGGCGCACGATATGGACAAAGGCATCGTGCAGCGCCGGGCGGCTGATCGACAGCCCGCTGACGCCATGGCCGCTCGCGGTGATGCGCGCGAGCAGGGGCTCGACATCGCTGTCCTCGATCGCAAAATGCCAGGCATCGTCCCGGCGTTCGGCGCCTGCGGGCAGATTGGCGGCGACCGCGGCGCGATCCCCCTGCTCGCGCGGCGTGTAGCGCACCTGCATCGGGAGCAGCGCGCGCGCCTCGTCGACCGTCCCCTCGAACCGCCGCGCGGAGCGCGCGATGATCGCGATGCGGTCGCAGAGCCGTTCGGCATGCGCCATCACATGCGTCGAAAAGAGGATCGTCGCGCCGCGCGCCTGTTCGCGGCGCACGAGCATTTCGAGCCGTTCCTGGTTGACCGGGTCGAGCCCCGAAAAGGGTTCGTCGAGGACAATGAGGTCGGGCGCGTGGACGATCGATCCGATGAGCTGGATCATCTGCGCCATGCCCTTTGACATCTTGCGGATCTTTTCGTCGATCACGCGCTCCAGCCCCAGCTCGGACATGAAGGTCGCGGCGCGGCGGCGCCCTTCGGACCAGTCGAGCCCGCGCAGCGCGCCCATGAAGGCGATCGCCTCGCGCGCCTTCATCCCCGGATAAAGTCCGCGCTCTTCGGGCAGATAACCGATGCGGCCGCGCACGCTCTGCGGCTTCAGCCCGCCGAGCAGGCGGCTCGTCCCTTCGTCGGGGTCGATGATGCCGAGCGTCATCCTGAGGCTGGTCGTCTTGCCCGCGCCATTGGGGCCGAGCACGCCATAGATGCTGCCCGTCGGCACCGCGAGGCTGACATGATCGACCGCCTTGAAATCGCCGAAATATTTGGTGAGGCCGCTCGCCTCGACGCTGAAGTCGTTCAAATGCTGGTCCCCGATCGTCGCTTGCGCGGACTATGGCACGGCGCGGTGGCTCGCGTATAGAGCGCCAATGGTTGCCGAAGCCTTGCCTTCCCCCGAGGACCGGTTGGAGACGCGTCTGGAGGCGGTCGCGCGCGCGCAGGGTTTTGCCGCGTTCGGGATCGCGCGCGCCGATGCGGCGCCGCAGACGGCCGAGCGGCTGAACCGGTGGCTTGCCGAGGGACGTCACGGCGGCATGATCTGGATGGAGAGCCGCGCCGAGCAGCGCGGATCGCCGAAAGGGCTGTGGCCTGCGGTGCGATCGGTGATCGCGCTCGGCATGAGCTATGCCCCCGCGCGCGATCCGCTGGCGCTTGCGGGGCATGGCGACCGCGGCCGCATCTCGGTCTATGCGCAGGGCGGCGACTATCATGACACCGTCAAAAAGGCGCTGAAGGCGACCGCGCGCTGGCTGGTCGGCGAGGTCGAGGGCGCCGAGGTCAAGGTGTTCGTCGATACCGCGCCGGTGATGGAAAAGCCGCTGGCGGCGGCGGCGGGGCTGGGTTGGCAGGGCAAGCACAGCAATCTTGTCAGCCGCGCGCATGGCAGCTGGCTGTTTCTGGGCGCCATCTACACGACGCTCGAGCTTGCGCCGTCCACGCCCGGCCGCGACCGGTGCGGCAGCTGTTTGGCGTGCCAGCAGGCGTGCCCGACCGACGCCTTTCCGGCGCCGTACCGGGTCGACGCGCGGCGCTGCATTTCCTACCTCACGATCGAGCATGACGGGCCGATCCCGACCGAGTTCCGCCGCGCGATCGGCAACCGCATCTATGGCTGCGACGATTGCCTTGCCGTCTGTCCGTGGAACAAATTTGCAGAGAGTGCGCACCGCCACCGCGCCTTTTTGCCGCGCGCCGAGCTGGCGGCGCCATCGCTGGGCGATCTGCTCGCGCTGGACGATGCCGGTTTCCGGCAGGTGTTTGCCGGATCGCCGATCAAGCGGATCGGGCGCGCCCGCATGGTGCGCAACGCCGCGATTGCGGCGGGGAACAGCGGCGATGTGCGGCTTGTTCCGGCGCTCGAACGGCTGGCGAGGGACGATTCGCCGATGGTCGCCGATGCCGCGCTTTGGGCGCTGGCCGAACTAGCGGCGTAGCGCCTCGGCGCAGCTGTCGACATCGGCGTTGCGGCCGTCGGGCGCGCGCGCGTCGACGTGCGTGGCGACCGGACTGGCGCCGGCGCGCGGGGCATAGAAATAAATGTCGAGGGTGCAGCGCGCGCCCGCGAATTGCAGCTTGCGCCCCGCGCCCTCGGTGACGTCGAGCCGGGGCTTGCCGAACATCCGGCCGACGGCATCGACGCTGTTGCCGATCAGGGCATTATTCTGCACCGGCCGCACCACCGTCGGCGGCGGCGCCGAAGGCGGGGTGGCCGCGGGACGCGGGATCGCCGGGCCCGCGCACGCGCCGAGGGTCAATGCAAGGCCCGCCATCGCGGCCAGGCGGCGGTTGTCGATCATCGTTCGGGATTCCCGTTGCCGAGGTGCAGCATGTGGACGGCCATAGCGGTGCCGAGCAGCGGCGCCAACAGATTGGCGATGGGTACCACAAAGCTTGCGGCGGACAGCAGGCCGAGCGGCCAGCGCGCGCTCCGGGTGAAACGCGCGCGACCGGGGTGGCGGGCGAGCACCATCGCTTCGAGATCGCGGCCGAGCAGGAGCGCGTTGACGAGCAGCGCGAGGATCGGCGTGCCGATGCCGGTGACGAGCAGCAGGACATAGAGCGGGAGCGCGAGCAGATTGCCGCCGATCAGCCGCCCGAGCGAAGCGAGCGCGAGCCGGACACTCTGCCCCCAGCCGACATCGACCGCGCGCGCCGCGGCGGCGGGATAGTGGCGCCGCTCGATATCGGCGACGAGCCCGTCGGCGAACAGCCCGATGACGGCGATCGCGACCGCACGAAAGAGCAGCCAGCTTCCCGCGATCACGCCCAGGATGACGAGGATGCCCGCCATGTCGCGCATCGCGGCATCGAGCCATCCCCAATGGTCGATCGCCCAGCGCGCGGCGAAAAAGATCGCGGCGCCCGCCAAGGCGAGGAGCAGCAGTGTGAGCGCGACGCTCTGCGCGAGGATGGCGAGCACGCGCGGGCTGCCAAGGTCGCGGAGCGCGAGCAGGAAGGCGTGGAGCGCGCGGGTCATCGCCGCTGGATGATGGGCGCCGCCCCGTGCGTCAAGCGCGCACGCTTGCCTTGCTGCGCGTCGGTGCCTAAAGGCGCGCGCAGCTTTTCCCATTCAGGACTGGAATTTTCATGGCCGCCACCGCCCGTTTCGATGTCGTTGCGATCGGCAACGCGATCGTCGACGTCATCGCCCGCGCCGACGACGCGCTGATCGAGGCCGAGGGGCTGGTGAAGGGATCGATGCGGCTGATCGACGGTGTCGAGGCCGAACGGCTCTATGCCGCGATGGGGCCTGCGGTCGAAATGTCGGGCGGCAGCGCGGCGAACACGCTCGCGGGCATGGCGGCGCTCGGCGAACGCTGCGCCTTTATCGGGCAGGTCGCCGACGACCAGCTCGGCGCGGTGTTCACCCACGACCTGCGCGCGCTGGGCGTCGCCTATGAAACCCCCGCGCTGAAAGAAGGCGCGCCGACCGCGCGCTGCCTGATCCTCGTCACCCCCGACGGGCAGCGCACGATGAACACATTTCTGGGCGCCAGCCACCTGCTCGATCAGGCGATGATCGACGAGGCGTGGATCGCCGACGCCGAAATCCTCTATCTCGAAGGCTATTTGTGGGATCCGCCGCTGTCGCGCGCGGCGATGCGGCGCGCGATCGACGTGTCGCGCGCGGCGGGGCGCAAGGTCGCCTTCACGCTGTCGGACGCCTTCATCATCGACCGTCACGGCGAAGATTTCCGCGCGCTGATCGGCGAAGGGCTGTTCGACATCTTGTTCGCGAACGAAGTCGAAATCCGCGCGCTCGCCGAAACCGACGATTTCGAGGCCGCCGTCGCCAAAATCGCGCCGCAGGTGCCGCTGCTGGTCGTCACGCGCGGTGCGCAGGGGGCGCTCGCGATCGAGGGTGGCGAGCGGTTCGAAGTCGGGGCCGAGCCGATCGACACCGTCGTCGACACGACCGGCGCGGGCGACCTGTTCGCGGCCGGTTTCCTGGCCGGCCTGGCCGAAAAGCGCGCGCTTGCCGACTGCCTGACAATGGGCGCGGTGTGCGCGCGCGAAATCATCGCGCAGGTGGGACCGCGCGCGCAGACCGACCTCAAGGCGAAGATCGCCGAACGGCTGGGGTGATCCCGCGGAACCTCTCGGCGCGCTGAAGCGTCCTATGCCGCATCACAGGCGTAGGAGTTTCTTTTATGGCCGACGAAATCCACACCACGCGCGACCCCGACGGGACGACGCACACGACCACGGTTATCGACCGCGCGCCGCGCCGCGGCGGCGGGATCGGAATCGGGCTGATCCTGCTCGTCGCGATCCTGGTCGCGGCCTTTTTCGCCTTTCAGTTCCTGTCGAGCGAGAAGGCCGAAAGCGGTGCAATCACCGAGGCGGCCGAAAAGGTCGGCGCTGCGGCGCAGGATGTCGGCGACGCCGCGCAGCGCGCGGTCGATTGACGATCAGCCCGCGGGTGCGGCGACCGCATCGGGTTGTTTCCTGAACAGCTCGCGGTCGGCGGGCCCGAAACCGCGCGTCCAGATGAGCCAGCCGTAAATGGCGAGGATGAAGGGAACGCCGATCAGCAGCTCGGCCCATTCGGGGAGCTGCGTCGCCCCCCAGCCGAGCACAGCGGCGCCGGCGGTCGCCCAGACAAGCGCCCAGCGCAGGCTGTTTACCGGCGCGCCGAGCAGGCGGGCGAGCAGCCGCGCCTTGACGAGTGAGGCAAAGCCGAGCGCGAGCATCAGCGCGAGCGCAACCGCCGCGGCGTAATAGATGGGGGGCAGGCCCATCGACTGCGCGACGAGGATCAGCGCGACGCTGAGCGCCGCCTGAATCGCGAGCGTCGCCAGGCTGATGAGCAGATTGCGGTGGCGTGCGACATAGACGAGCGCCGCCTCGCTGACGACCGCGGTGGCCGCGACGACTTCGGCGGCGAGCAGGAAGGCGAGCGCGGCGGTGCCGCTCACAAACTCGGGACCGACGAGCCCCATCACGGCTTCGCCCGGAATGCCGAGCGCGAGCGCGACGCCTGCCTGCGCGGCGATGATCCAGAAACCGACCTGGCTGACCTGCGCCGCCACGGCGGCAAGCCGCTTTTCGGCCAGATTGCGCGTGATGACGGGGCCCAGAATGGGCTCGAAACTCGTCTTCAGCTTTTGCGGCAGCGAGGCAACCTGCTGCGCCATATAATAGATGCCGTAGATCGTCGGCGAGGTGAACTGGCCGAGGATGAAGAGGTCGAGCCGGCGCGTCCCCCATTCGATCGCATCGGCGGCGGCGAGCGGGGCGTTGCGCCGCGCGAGGGTGATGAGCTGCGCGGGGTGTGGACGCCACACGCCGGGACCGCCGAAATGACGGATCATCGGGATGAGCGCGGTCAGGAAGGCGCCGAGCATCGCGGCGGCGTAGGACAGCATCAGCCCGTTTTCGGCCGAGACGAACCAGAATCCCGCCGCGGCGGCGCTGATCACCCACGGTTCGACGATCGCGCGCGCGCGCACCGTCGCGCCGATATCGAATTTATAGGCGCATGCTGCGAGCGCGATGTCGGTGCCCGCGATCACAAAGACGAGGCACGCCATCCAGCGGTCGATTTCGTTGATGTCGCCCGCCGGATACATGAGCTGTGGCAACAGCAGCAGGAGCGCCGACCCCGCCGCCGAGGCGAGGAAGGCGACGAACATGCCGTCCCAGACGACGATGCGCTGGTCGGCGCCCGGCGCGCTCAGCTGTTCGGCGAGGCCGCGTTTCAGGCCGAGCGTCGCGAGCTGCGCGACGAGTTCGATGACGAGCACGGCGAAGGCGAAGCGCCCCACCGCCTCCGGCCCGTACCAGCGGCCCGCGACATACAGAAAGGGCAGCCGGGCGACGAGGCGCAGGATGAAGCCGAAAAAATTGGTGCGTCCGCCCTTGGCAAGCGCCGCCGTGTCCGCATCGCGGGAGGGGGCGTCGGACGACAAGGGCGCGGCTGCGCTGTCGGTCTGGCTCAAGCCTTGCGCCCCTTCTGCTGCTCCCCGAAGGTCATCCTAGCGCGACGGGGAGGGGCAGGCAATCGGTGGAAATATCTCATCGACCTTCGGGTCGCAGCGGGCGGCTGAGCAGGGCCTGAATGGCGTCGGCGACGCGCACCTCGCCCGCGACGAGCCGCGCGACCGTATCGGTGATCGGCATGTCGACCCCGTCGGCGCGCGCCGCGGCCGCGACCACCGGCGCGCTGAACGCGCCTTCGGCAACGGTCCGCCGGTCGGCCATCAGCGCGTCGATCGCCGCGCCGCGGCCAAGCCCCTGACCCAGCGCGAAGTTGCGCGAATTGGCCGAGGTGCAGGTGAGGACAAGATCGCCGAGCCCGGCGAGCCCGGCGAGCGTTTCGGCCTGCGCTCCGCGCGTGAGGCCGAAACGCGTCATTTCGGCAAAGCCGCGGCTGATCAGCGCTGCGCGGGCGTTGAGGCCGAGCCCCGCACCCTCGACGATGCCGCACGCGATCGCGAGGATATTCTTGACCGCGCCGCCGATTTCGGCGCCGATCACGTCGGCCGAGACATAGGGGCGGAAATGCGGGCGCGCGATGGCCTCAGCAAGGCCGGTGGCGAGCGCCGCATCGGCCGCCGCAAGGGTGATCGCGGTGGGCAGGCCCGCGGCGACTTCGTTCGCAAAGGTCGGTCCCGACAGCACCGCGTGCGGGCGACCCGGCGCCAGCTCGCGCGCCATGTCGATCGGGAAGGCAAAGCTGCCCGCCTCCATCCCCTTGCTGCAAAAAATGAGCGGGGCGTTGCCCGCGGGCAGATCGGCGAGCACGGCGCGCAGGAAGGGCACCGGAACGACGATGAGCAGCGCGTCGAGGTCGGCGAGATCGCCGAGGTCGCCGGTCGCTTCGAGCGATGGCGACAGCGCCGCGCCGGGGAGAAAGACAGGATTGCGATGTTCGGCGTTGATCGCGGCGACGACGTCGGCCTCGCGCGCCCAAAGGCGGACGGGCGCGCCGTCGGCAGCGAGCAGCTGCGCGAGCGCCGTGCCCCACGCGCCGCCGCCGACGACGCCGAAATTCCTGTATGACGTCATGCTTTTACTCCGGCACCGCGCACCGCTTCGGCGGCGGGATCGAGCGGCCAGCGCGGGCGCGCTGCGGTGTCGAGCGGGTCGGTGAGCCCCGCGGCAAAGCGTTCGGCGCCCGCCCAGGCGATCATTGCGCCATTGTCGGTGCAAAGCCACAGCGGCGGCGCGACGAAAGCCTTGTCGAAGCGCGCGGCGAGATCGGTCAGCGCGGTACGGATCGCGCCGTTCGCCGCAACGCCGCCCGCGACGACGAAGGCGGTGACGTCGCCGCACGCGGCAAGCGCGATGCGGCTGCGGTCGACGAGACAGTCGACAACCGCCTGCTGGAACGACGCGGCGAGGTCGGCAACATCATGGTCGCCGCTCGCCGCCGCGCGCGCGACGGCGCTTTTGAGCCCGGCGAAGGAGAAATGCGGCTCGGCGCTGCCGACCAGCGGGCGCGGCAGCGGCACCGCGCGCGCGTCGCCGGTCGTTGCCATGCGTTCGACCGCGGGGCCGCCGGGGTAGCCGAGGCCGAGCAGCTTTGCCGTCTTGTCGAACGCCTCGCCCGCCGCATCGTCGATTGTCGTCGCAAGGCGGCGATAGTCGCCGACGCCGTTCACGCGCAGCAACTGGCAATGCCCCCCCGAAACGAGCAGCAGCAGATAGGGAAATTCGAGCGCCGGATCGGCGAGGCGCGGGCTGAGCGCGTGGCCTTCGAGATGGTTGACCGCGATCAGCGGCTTGCCTGCGGCATGTGCGAGCGCCTTGCCCGTGACGAGCCCGACCATGACGCCGCCGATCAGGCCCGGCCCCGCGGTCGCCGCGACCGCATCGACGTCGGCGAGCGTGACGCCCGCATCGGCGAGCACGCCCTCGACGATCGGCGCGAGCCGGTCGACATGCGCGCGCGCAGCGATCTCGGGAACGACGCCGCCATAGGGGCGGTGTTCGGCCTCCTGCCCCGCGACGCGGTGCGCAAGGATGCGCCGGTCGCTGTCGACAAGCGCCGCTGCGGTTTCGTCGCAGCTCGATTCCAGGCCGAGGATCAGGGTCATATTGTTGCGCGTCCTTTACCCGCCCCTTTATCGGAAGGGCAAGCCGCGCTAGCAGCGGCCGGATGACCCATCTTCCGACCCCGGATAAACCGCTCCGTATCGGCACACGCGCCTCGCCGCTCGCCATGGCGCAGGCGCATATGGCGATGGCGGCGCTGATGGCGGCCCATGCGATCGAGGCCGCGGCGCTGGAAATCGTGCCGATGACCGCAACGGGCGACCGGATCCAGGACCGCGCGCTCGCCGAGGTCGGCGGCAAGGCGCTGTGGACACGCGAACTCGACGCGGCGCTCGACGCGGGCGTCATCGACGTTGCGGTTCATTCGCTGAAAGACGTCGAAACGCTGCGCGATGCGCGCTTTTTCCTCGCCGCGATGCTCGAACGCGCCGACCCGCGCGACCGGCTGGTGGTGCGCGAGGGGATTGCGGCGCAAATGATCGCCGATCTGCCGCATGGCGCGCGGCTGGGGACGAGCAGCCCGCGCCGCGCCGCGCAGGTCCGGCGGCTGCGCCCCGACCTCGACGCGGTGCTGCTGCGCGGCAATGTCGCGACGCGGCTGGCGAAACTCGCCGCGGGAGAGGCCGACGCGACGCTGCTTGCGGCGGCGGGGCTCGACCGGCTGGGGATGCACGACGTCGGCGCGGTGCAGGCGGCCGAGACGATGCTTCCCGCGGCGTCGCAGGGCGCGATCGGGATCGAATGCCGCGCCGACGACGCGCGAACCATCGCGCTGGTCGCCGCGGTCGACCACGCACCGACGCATCTGGCCGTCGCCGCCGAGCGCGCCTTGCTCGCGGCGCTGGGCGGCGATTGCCGCTCGCCGGTTGCCGCCTATGCGCGGTGGCAGGCGGACGGCACGCTGCGCCTCGACGCCGAGATATTCTCCGAAGACGGCGCCGATCATGTCGCGGGGCATGTCATCGTCACCGATGCGGGCGTCGTCGAGGCGCTGGGGCGCCGCCTGCTCGCCGAGGCACCGCCAAGCGTGCGGCGGCTGTTCACCCCATGACAGGCGCGCCGCCGTTGATCGTCACGCGCCCCGAACCGGGCAATACGGCGACGGTCGCGCGCGCACGGGCCCTGGGCTTCGATGTCCATGCGATGCCGCTCTTCGCGGCGCGGCCGCTCGAATGGACGGCGCCCGATGCCGGCGATTTCGACGCGCTGCTTTTGACCAGCGCGTCCGCCGCGCGGCTTGCCGGACCGGGGCTCGCAAGGCTCGCCGCGCTTCCCGCTTATGCCGTCGGGGCGGCGACGGCGGCGGCGTGTGCCGCGGCGGGATTGACCGTGGCGATGACGGGCGCCACCGATGCCAAGTGGCTTCTTGGCGAAATGACGTCACAAAAAATCCGCCGAATCCTATGGCTTTGCGGCCGCGAGCGGAGCGCGCTCGACGCCGGCGACGCGCGCGTCACCGCGCTGCCCTGCTACGCCGTCGATCCGGTCGATCCGCCGCCGGCGTGGGAAAAGCTGCTCGGCGCGCCAGCGATCTTGCTCGCCCACTCGGCGCGTGCGGCCGCGCGGATCGCGGCGCTGGCGGGAACAGGCCGCGCGCATCTGTCGCTGGTCGCGATCAGTCCGGCGGTCGCGGCGGCGGCGGGCGAGGGGTGGCGCGAGGTGGCGGCGGCGGCTCAGCCCGACGACGCTGCGATGTTGGCACAGGCGCGTGCTTTGTGGCACAAGGGGGGCAAATAGGGTCGTTCGAAAGAGACATATGGCAATCGACAATCTCGATACGCCCTCGCCGGTGGGCGAGGCAGCCCCCGCGCGGGGGCCATCGTTTCGAACCCTCGCCATCGGTGCGGTGCTGTTGCTGCTGATCGGCGTCGTCGGCGGGGGATGGGCGTTCAGCCGCTGGCTCGCCGAACCGAGCGCGCCCGCGGCGCAAGGCGAACCGGCGTCGGCGCCGGGCGCCGATGCGCTGCTGGCCGCACCCGATGCGGCGAAGGCGGGCGAAGCGGGGGCGCCGCTGGTGGTCACGCCGGTCGACGGCGCCAATGCGCTGGCGGCGCGCGTCGCTGAGCTGGAACAACGCCTGTCGCGCATCACGCTCCAGGCCGAATCGGCGTCGGGCAATGCCTCGCGCGCCGAGGGGCTGCTCGTCGCTTTTGCGGTGCGCCGCGCGCTCGATCGCGGGCTGTCGCTGGGCTATCTCGACGCGCAGCTGCGGCTGCGGTTCGGCGACGATCAGCCCAATGCGGTCAAGACGATCGTTGACACCTCGCGCGATCCGGTGACGCTCGAACAATTGCGCGCCCAGCTCGACGCGCTCGCACCGCAGCTCGTCGGCCGCAGCCGCGATGCGGACGGCAGCCTGTGGACCGGGCTGCGCCGCGAACTTGGCGAATTGTTCGTCGTCCGCGCGGCGGGCACGCAGTCGCCGCGCGCGTCCGAACGGCTCGACCGCGCGCGGCGCTATTTGACGGCCGGACAGGCCGACAAGGCGATCGCCGAGGTCGAGGCGATGCCCGGCGTTGAGGTCGCGAGCGAATGGCTGATCGACGCGCGCCGCTATCACGAAGCACGGCGCGCGCTTGACCTCATCGAGACGGCGGCGATATTGGAACCGCGCGACAGCCCGGCTGCCGCGATCGCGGCCAAGGCGGCCGACCCGACCCCATAGCGCGCATTCCCGGCAGGGTTGCCCGCCCTTTAGGAAAGCCCGTTTCATGGCCCTTGCCGATCCGCAGCGCGTCGAAGCGCTCGACCCGTCCGATCCGCTCCGGCTCGACGCCCAGCTGAGTGAAGAGGAGCGCATGATCCGCGATGCCGCGCGCGCCTATGCGACGGGCGAGCTGCTGCCGCGCGTGACATCGGCATTTCTCGACGAGCGGTTCGACCGCGAGATCATGTCCGAAATGGGCGCGCTCGGCCTGCTCGGCGCGACGATCGACCCCGAATATGGCGGCGCGGGGCTCAATTATGTGAGCTATGGGCTGATCGCGCGCGAGGTCGAACGGATCGATTCGGGCTATCGGTCGGCCTGTTCGGTGCAGTCGAGCCTCGTGATCCATCCGATCAACGCCTATGGCAGCGAGGAGCAGAAGCGAAAGTTCCTGCCCGGGCTCACCTCGGGCGAGCTTGTCGGCTGTTTTGGCCTCACCGAACCCGACGCGGGCAGCGATCCCGCGGGAATGCGCACGCGCGCCGAAAAGATCGCGGGCGGCTACCGCCTCAAGGGCGCAAAGATGTGGATCACCAATTCGCCGATCGCCGACGTCTTTGTCGTGTGGGCGAAGTCCGATGCGCACGACGGGGCGATCCGCGGGTTCGTGCTCGAAAAGGGGATGAAAGGCCTGTCGGCGCCGAAGATCGAAGGCAAGGTGAGCCTGCGCGCGTCGATCACGGGCGAGATTGTGATGGACGGGGTCGAGGTCGGCGAGGACGCGCTGCTTCCGCATGTGTCGGGGCTGAAAGGCCCGTTCGGGTGCCTCAACCGCGCGCGCTACGGCATCGGCTGGGGTGCGATGGGCGCGGCCGAATTCTGCTATGAAGCGGCGCGGGGCTACACGCTCGAGCGCAAGCAGTTCGGGCGCCCGCTCGCCGCGAATCAGATCGTGCAATTGAAACTCGCCAACATGCTCACCGAAATTGCGCTGGGCACGCAGGCGGCGCTGCGCGTCGGCCGGCTGATCGACGAAGGGCATCTCGCGCCCGACATGATCAGTTTCCTGAAGCGCAACAATTGCGGCAAGGCGCTCGACATCGCCCGCCAGGCGCGCGACATGCACGGCGGCAACGGCATTTCGGCCGACTATCATGTGATCCGCCATGCCGTGAACCTGGAAACGGTGAACACCTATGAAGGCACGCACGACGTTCATGCGCTGATCCTCGGCCGCGCGATCACCGGCATTTCGGCCTTTGCCTGAACCGCTGGAGGGGATCCGCGTCGTCGAGCTGGCGCGGGTGCTGGCGGGGCCGTGGTGCGGGCAATTGCTCGCCGACCTCGGCGCCGAGGTGATCAAGATCGAGCGGCCGGGTGTCGGCGACGATACGCGCCACTGGGGTCCGCCCTTTGTCACCGGCGCCGACGGCGACAATCTGGGGGCGGCCTATTACCACAGCACCAACCGCGGCAAGCGCAGCGTCGCGATCGACATTGCCAGCGCGGCGGGGCAGGCCGAAGTGCGCGCCTTGCTGGCGGGCGCCGATGTCGTCATCGAAAATTACAAGGTCGGCGGGCTGGTCAAATATGGGCTCGATCCCGCGCGGCTGTGCGCCGATTTCCCGCGATTGATCGTCTGTTCGGTCACGGGTTTCGGCCAGACCGGCCCCTATGCGCACCGCGCGGGCTATGATTATATCGTCCAGGCGATGAGCGGCTTCATGTCGCTGACCGGCGAGCCCGACGGGCCGCCGCAAAAGGCCGGCATTGCCTATGCCGATATTTTCACCGGCATGTATTCGGCGGTCGCGGTGCTCGCGGCGCTAAGGCGGCGTGACGTCACGGGGGCGGGCGCGCATATCGACATGGCGCTGCTCGACTGCCAGGTCGCGGTGCTCGCCAACCAGGCGGCCAATTATCTCGCGACGGGCGCCGCGCCCAAACGAATGGGCAGCGCCCATGCCAATGTCGTGCCGTATCAGGTTTTTGCGACGGCCGATGGCCAGCTGGTGATAGCGGTCGGCAATGACGCGCAATATCGCAGGCTCTGCGCCATATTGGGCGTGCCCGAATGGGCCGACGACCCGCGTTTCGCGAACAACGCCGCGCGGCTCGAAAACCGGGCCGAGCTGATCCCGCTGCTTGCCGCCAAGATCGCCGCGTGGGACGCACAGCCGCTGTCGCTCGCGCTGGAGGCGGAGGGGGTGCCCGCCGGGCCGATCAACGATCTGGCGCAGGTGTTCGCCGATCCGCAGGTGCAGGCGCGCGGAATGCGCTTTCGCCCGGACGGGGCGTCGATCGACGGCGTCGCAAGCCCGATCGTGATCGACGGCGAACGGATGGTGGCGCGAACCGGCGCGCCGCCGCTGGGTGGTTAGGGTCAGGACCCATTACCTGCCAATGAAGAGGTGTGCGCCGGCGAAAGCCGGGGTCCAGAGCGAGCACGCGAACTCGGTGTTATCCGCCCTGGGCCCCGGCATTCGCCGGGCAAGAAAAGGGGCGCCGTATCGACGCCCCTCTCCCCCTTTTTTCGACGATGTGCGGCGGTTCAGAATTTGACCGTGCCGGTGACGAAAACCTGGCGCGGATTGCCGTAAAAGACCGTCGCGATGCCGTCGCGGCCGAGCGACGGGGTCGGCCGACCGTTCGCGTCGATGACGGGCAGCCCGGTTGCCGGGTTGGTGACGAGGAATTGATACCCCGAGGTCTTGTACCGTTTGTCGAGAATATTCTTGCCGTGAATGCCGATCGAATAGCGATCGTCGCCAAAGCTGTAGACCAGGCTTGCATCCCACAGCGCATATCCCTTCTGGTCGAGATAGGGGCTGGGATATTCGAACTGCTGCGTCTTGCTGCGATAGGAAAGGGTGGTCGAGAAATTGACCGCCCCGGTATCGCCGACCGGGATCAGCGCGCCCAGCGTGCCCGACGCGGTCCAGCTTGGCGTGTTCTGGATGTCGGTGATGTCCGACACGTCGGTGCCGAGATTGCCGATGAACTCGTCATATTGCGCGTCGATATAGCCGAGCGTGCCGTTGAACGTCATGCGCGATCCCGCACCGGCAAAGTCGCGGGCGAAGCGGGCCGAGGTTTCGAGCTCGATCCCCTTGAAGGTGGCCGACGCGGCGTTGGTGGTGACCCCCGAAAATCCTTCGAATACGCCGTCGCCATTGGCGTCGATGCCCACCGATCCGGGAATCTGGACATTGGTATAGTCGGCGTAAAAGCCGGTCAGCGCGAAATTGAGATCGCCGCCGAGCGCGGAGCCCTTGATCCCGACTTCATAGCTGTCGACTTCTTCGGGTTCGAAGAGAAAGAAATCATAAATCTCGTCATAGCTGAAGATGCCGTCGCTGTTCACGTCGATCGCCGGCGCATTGGCGCTGCCGCGCGGGTCGAAGCCGCCGCCCTTGAACCCCTTTGAATAGGAGGCATAGATCATCAGATCGTCGTGGACGTCATAGGATATGGAGGCGCGCGGCGTGAACTTCTTGAACCGCGCCTTGCCGTTGAAGTTGGTGATCGGACCGCCCAGCGCAATGCCGGTTCCGCCGAATTCGGGATCGGCTCCGTTCAGGCGATTCTGCTTGAAGACAAAGCTTTTGCGGTTGTCGACGGTATAGCGGCCCCCGGCCGACAGATGGAGTCGGTCGGTGACGTCGAACGTGAAATCGCCGAACACCGACCAGGTGTCGGTGCGTACGTCCCCCACCGTCTGCTGTCCAAAGCCGGGAAGGTTGAGAAGCGCGCCCGTGGTCGCCAGCACCACGTCGAATTTCGTGTAGGCGCGCGCGTCGAGATAATAGAAGCCGACAAGGCCGTTCAGCCGGTCGCTTTCATAAAGAAGCTGGAATTCCTGGCTGAGTTGCTCGTTGCGATAGACGGCGGGAACGTCGACGTCGGCCGCCGGGAGCGAGTCGAAATCGATCGGCGTATAGCTGGTGTCCTTGCGCCACGCGCTGATCGACCGCAACGTCAGATGGTCGGTCAGTTCGGCGCTGACGTTCATCGCGACGCCCCACGCCTCGACGTCCTGCTTCGGATTGTTGAGCCCGGCGCGCGTGTCATAGACATCGTCGAGTACCGGCGCGCCGGTCGCAAGGCCGGGGATCAGCCGATGGCCGTTGCGCGGGTCCGATTTGTCGCGCGTATAATCGCCGGAGATGCGGATCAGCACCGGGGCGTCATAACCGCCGAATTCGAGCGTGCCGCGGCCGGCCCAGACATCCTTGTTGTAATTTTCCACACCCGGAAGGGTCAGATTGTCGCCAAAACCTCCGCGCGACAGGCGCGCAACCGATCCGCCGACGCGCAGCATGTCGGACAGCGGCGCGCTGACCGTCAGCACCCCTTCGGCCTGGTCATAGGTGCCATAGGTGGCACGCGCCTTCAGGCTGAACTCCTGTGGCAGCATCTTGGTGACATATTTGACCGCGCCGCCGATCGTGTTGCGGCCATAGAGCGTGCCCTGCGGCCCGCGCAGCACCTCGATCCGTTCGACATCGTAAATGTCGAGCACCGCCGCCTGCGGCCGGTTGAGATAGACATCGTCGAGATAGATGCCGACCCCGGCCTCGAAACCCGGAACGGGATCCTGCTGGCCGACGCCGCGAATGAAGGCGCTGAGCGTCGAATTGGTACCGCGCGAGGTTTCGAGCGTCGTGTTGGGGGTGATGTTCGACACGTCGGTGATGTCGAGCGCCCCGCGTGCTTCGAGCGCGTCACCCGAAATGGCGCTCACCGAAACCGGCACGTCGAGCAGTCGTTCGTCGCGGCGGCGCGCGGTGACGATGATCGCGTCGTCGCCATCATCGCTGCTGGCGCCGCTGTCCTGCGCAAAGGCGGCGGGGGCGAAAGCCAGCGTGGCGATCGCACTGGTGACGAGCCCGGCGCGGCGGACGTGACGAGCGAAAGGACGCATGATGTGTCTCCCATGTGAGCGGGCGACGCCTCGCCACCCTTATACGTTTCTTGGGCCGGACCCTTGCCAAGCCGCGCCGCACTCAATAATGAAAGGTGAACCAAGTTTCAACTTGGAATGTGCGGCCGCCCTTTTTTGCTTGCCTGTGATGCGCAAAAGCCACGATGAGGGGCAGGGGCGGAACAAGATGGGAGCGCCCTGGCACCGCCGGGCGAGAGGGAAGCAGGGCCGATGGATCAGCCGCAGTCAGCGATACCGGACGATGCCGAGGCGGGGGGCAATCCCGACAAGACGCCGCGCACCGAGCGCGGGCGCCGCACGCTGCGCAAGCTGCTCGACGCGGCGGCGATCGAGTTCGGCGAGCGCGGTTTTCACGAGGCGTCGATCAGCGCGATCACGCGCCGCGCCGGAACCGCGCTCGGCAGTTTCTACACCTATTTCGATTCGAAAGAGGAGATCTTCCAGGCGCTCGTCCGCTATATGAGCGAACAGCTGCGCGACCATGTGACCCCGCTGGTTCAGGCGGCGCCCGACGCGATCGGCGCCGAGCGCATCGGGCTCGAATCCTATCTCGGCTTCGTGCGCGAGCATAAGGAGATTTACCGCATCATCGACGAGGCCGAGTTCGTCGATTACGACAGCTATCGCCGCCATTATGAAACGACGGTGGCGCGCGTGCGCCAGCGGCTCGAAGGCGGCGCCGCGCGCGGCGAAATCCGCGCCGACGTCGGCGAGATCCATGCGTGGGCGATCGCCGGGATGAACGTGTTTCTGGGGATGCGCTATGGCCTGTGGGACACCGACAGCGAGATTTCGGAGATTGCGCGGACCGCGAATGACTTTGTGGCGAACGGGCTGAAAAAGCGCGATTGATCGTGGGGCCTTGGCGCAGGAAGCCGCGTCCCCGCGGCCGCTGGTTTTGTGATGGGGACGGCCGGCGTCTGCCGATCGATAAGCCGCTATCGAAGCAGCATGTTGATGAGGGCCACCAGCTGTCCTTCGCGCCGAACATCGGCCTTTTGATAAAGGCTCTTCAGCTGCGAATTTACCGTTTCCGTCGAAGCGCCGCGACAGCTCGCAATCTCGGCGCGCGAGAGGCCCTTCGCGGCCAACAGCGCGATGTCGGCTTCCGCCGCCGACAGGCCCATCATTTGAACCAGAAGCCCGCGATCCCGTTCGTCGGGTTCCGCAGGCCCGCGCAAGGTTACGATCGCACGCGGCGCAAATCCGAAATCCCATTCGCGTACGGGAAGCGCATAAATTTCGCACAACTGGCCCGAAAGCGGCCCGTCGGCGCCGTCCAGCCATAGCCGCGCCATGAGGCGATCGCCCGACAATATGCTGCCGAGCGCGGCCTGGAACTGGCGGTCGGCGCCTGACCGGTTCACCGAGAGCATGCCGCGATCGAACCGGAGGATCGACTGGGCGGCGGCCGCTTTCTCCGCTGCTGCCGTCATCGCCCGGACATGGCCGCGCCGGTCGCAAACGAAAACGTTGGCGTCCATCGCCTCGAAGGTCGATGCGAGGAGCGATGCGCCCTGATGCGCCAGCGCCCGTTGCATGCCGATCGCGGCGTTCGCAAAGGGAAGGCTCGCCGCGAAGACCGCGCGCTGCTCGTGGCTGGAGGTGCCGTCCTTGCTGGTCCGGAGCGTGGCCAAGGCAAAAAAGAGAGTGCCCTCGTTCGCGAGGACGGCGTGGCATCCGTGGGGCATGTCATAATGGGCGACAAAATCATCGTAGAGATCGGACCGGATCGCGCGCCGTGCCTCGGCATAGGCATCTTCTCCGGTCACGACGAGCGGCTGACCAAGGCAGCGCGTGCGCCAATTGATATGATCTTCGCAGCCGCCCAATTCGATCAATTCGTCGGCCCAGCGCGGCGACGGCTCATCGGTCATATGGTTGAACAGGACGTCGTTGGGGCCGCTGCCGGTCGCGATCAACTGCGCGCGCGCCGAGCCCGTATGGCTGGCCAGTTCGCGAAGCGCCCTGTCCCAGCCATCCGTTTCGAACGGCGCTGAAAGAAAGACGCGGTTCAGAAGGGCTGCCGCTGCCCCATCGGTTCGAACTTCCCCCAAGCGACCCCCTGAAAGTCCTGCCCAGTATTTCATCTGCTAAGGATTATGCGACGATCTTGCAAGCCGCCGCGGCGCATAGGCCGCCTTGTCACCTGCGATCCACGCTTCCCGGCCATTCCGGCCAAGGTTTCCGACCGACGGGGGTAGGAGCGAGCGCGAACATTCCGGCCCGTTTCCAAGCCATTATCCGCACAAAACGGTGTGCCGATACCATGATCGTGGGATGCGGCATGGGAGAACCGCCCCTAACGCCGAACGAAATTCGTACGGCTGTTGCCGGGCGGAATAAAGGGGTCAGCGCAGCGCCGATCGGTATTCTGCGGCGCTTGGAGGGACGTGGTGCTTGAGAAATTCTTGAGCGGCCCTTCAAGACATCGCGAGCCGTCCGGCTTTAACCGTTGCCGGGAAACCGGACTTTCAGGGGGATGGCAAAGTGAAGAAGCAGAATATGAATCGCGCGGCGCTGTGTGCGACGACCGCGCTGGTCACGGCAGGCGTCGTGCTGGCGGCGCCCGTGCAGGCGGCGGATCATGGCCGCTTCGTACCCGCCGGCGACGCGGCGACGATCGAGGTCGCCGATGGCGAAACGGTCGAGGGCGACCGGATCGGCGTCTATTCGCAGGCGCCGGCGCTGACGCTGAACAACGCCGGCACCATTCGCGGCAACGGCAGCTATGACGGGTTCGAGCGCGCCCCCGAAGGCGGCGTGATCATCCAGGGCGGGCCGGCAACGATCACCAATGTGGGGACGATTTCGGGCGCGGGCCTTGGCATCTCGACCATTCACAGCTTCAATCCGGCGACCGGACTCCTCGAAGGATTGGCCATCGGGTCCGAGGTCGTCAATTCGGGGGCGATCATTGGCGAGACGAACGACGGCGTCCGCCTGATCGGCGGCGGCAGCGTCACCAACAGCGGCACGATCAGCGGCACCGGCAGCGGTTTTGCCGACGGCATTTCGATGTTCGCCTTTGACGACCAGGACGTCAGCGGCCTGTCGTCGATCGGCAGCATCACCAATGAGGCAGGCGGGACGATCAGCGGCAGCCGCTTTGGCGCGATCCTGTCCAATGGCGGCACGATCGACAACGCCGGGACGATGACGGGCGGCACGGGCGGCATCTGGATCCAGAACGGCGTTCCCGGCGATAGCGGCAAGGTCGGCACGCTCACCAACAGCGGGGCCGTCTCCGGTGGTGGGGGCGTCGGGTTCGGCGGCGACCTCGAATCGGCGCTGCTCGCCAACAGCGGTTCGATCACCGGCACCATGTCCTACGGCGTCGCCAATGCGTCGGCGGGGCGGCTGGCGATCGACAATGGCGAAGACGGCGTCATCGAAGGGGCGCTGATCGGCGTTCACGATCAGGAGGGCGGGATCGACCTGGTCAACGCCGGCGTCATTCGCGGCAACGGCAGCTATGACGGGTTCGAGCGGCCGCCCGAAGGCGGCGTCACCATCCAGGGCGCGCCATCGACGATCACCAACAGCGGCACCATCTCGGGCGCGGGTCACGGCGTGTCGACCGCCTATTACTATAATCCCGAAACGCAGGGGATCGAGGGCCGGGCGACCGGTACGGTCGTCATCAATTCGGGGGCGATCATTGGCGAGACGAACGACGGCGTCCGCCTGATCGGCGGCGGCAGCGTCACCAACAGCGGCACGATCACGGCAGAGGCCGGCGCCTTCTCCGACGGCATTTCGATGTATGCGTACGCCGACCAGGCGAACGAGGATTATGGCGCCGCGGTAACGAATAGCGAAACGGGCGTCATCGAAGGCACCCGCTTCGGCATCATCCTGTCGGGCGGCGGCGACGTAGCGAACGACGGCGCGATCACCGGCATTTCGGGCGGCGTGTTCATTCAGGGCACCGCGCTCAACACCGATCCGAACGAGGATCGCAGCGGCCTCACCGCCACCGTGGTCAACACCGGCACGATTCGCGGGACGGGCGATTTCGGCGGCAGCAACGGCGATGGCTATGGCGTCGGTTTCGGCAGCGACATGTCGAGCGCGACGCTCGACAACGCGGGCGCGATCAGCAGCGATTTCGGGGTCGGCGTCCTGCATGGATCGCGCGCCGACCTGACCGTGACCAACAGCGAGAGCGGCACGATCACCGGCGCGACATCGGGCATCTATTCGAATGCGACCGGAACGCTTGCCGTCGTCAACGCCGGGATAATCCGCGGCAACGGCACCTATGACGGCTTTGCCGCGCCGCCCGATGCGGGCATCACCATCGGCACCGCGGGGTCGAGCGTCACCAACAGCGGCACCATCTCGGGCGCGGGTGCGGGCATCACCACGACGTCGCTTTTCGACGAGGAGACGGGCCAACTCGTCGGGCTCGCCATCGGTACCGACGTCGTCAACAGCGGTGTCATTGCGGGCGAGAGCAATGACGGTGTGCGGCTGATCGGTGGCGGCAGCGTCACCAACGGCGGAACGATCAGCGGCACGGGAGGCAGCCTTGCCGACGGCATTTCGATGTTTGCCTACGCCGATCAGGCGAGCGAGGATTACAGCGCCTTCGTCGGCAACGCCGCGACCGGCACGATCGAAGGCGACCGTTTCGGCATCATCCTGTCGGGCGGCGGCGATGTCGAGAATGCGGGAAGCATCGCGGGCGGCGACGGCGGCCTCTTTATCCAGGGCACTGCGCTCAACAGCGGCGAGCGGAGCGGCCTGACCGCCAGCGTCGTCAATTCGGGCAGCATCACGGGCAGCCGCGCCGATGGCCTGAACGGCTATGGCGTCGGCTTCGGCAGCGATCTTGCGACCGCGACGCTCGACAACAGCGGAACGATCGGCAGCGTTGCCGGGGCGGGGGTGTTCCACGGCACGTTCGGCGACGTGACGATCACCAACGCCGCGGGCGGCGCGATCGAAGGGGGCACGCACGGCGTTTATGCGGGCGGCAACGGATCGCTGACCTTGGCCAATGCCGGGACGATCCGCGGCAATGGCACCTATGAGGGGCCGGACGCGCCGGCCGATGCGGGTGTGATGATCCAGTCCGCCGATGCGGTGGTCGCGAACAGCGGCACCATCTCGGGCGCGGGCTACGGCATCGTCACACAGCTTTATTTCAACGATGACACGGGCCAGCTCGAAGCGCGCGCGACGGGCACGGCGATCGGCAACAGCGGCACCATCCGCGGCGAGGCCAACGACGCGATCCGCCTGTTCGGGGGTGGCTCGGTCGTCAACAGCGGGCTGATCGAGGGTGTCGCGGGCGAAGGGACCGACGGCATCACGATCCAGGCGTTCGCCGGCCAGGATACGAGCGACAGCACCATGCTTGGCAGCGTCGTCAACGAAGCGGGCGGCACGATCAGCGGCGCACGCTATGGCGTCCTGGCGGTCAGCGGCGCGTCCGTGACCAACGCGGGCAGCATTTCGGGCGGGGTGACCGGCGTGGTCATCGGCCGCCAGAGCAGCGCGGGCAAGACCGGCGAACTGGTCAACAGCGGATCGATCGAAGGCGGCGTGCTCATCGACGTCGACAGCGCGACCGCGACGAACAGCGGAGCGATCACCAGCGACACCGGCGTGGCATTCTCCTCGCTGGGTGCGATCACGCTCGCCAACAGCGGCGTGCTCGCCGGCGGCGCGGGCATCGCGGCAACGCTGAGCGGCTTTGACGACGAGCTGATCCTCCAGACCGGATCGGCGATCACCGGATCGGTCGATGGCGGCGACGGTTTCGACACGGTCACGCTGTCGGGCGCCGAAACGGTGCTGACGTCGGCGCAGACGATCGGCGCGCTCGACAATTTCGAGGCGCTGGCGGTCGAGGCGGGCTATTGGACGACGTCGGGCGCGGTCGGCGCTTTCGATGGCGTGGCGATCGGCGCCGGTGCGACACTGAAGGTCGGCGAAGTGGCGAGCGATGCCGGACCGGCAAGCGCGATCCTGACCAATGCGATCGCCACCGACGGCACGCTGGTGCTCGATTTCGACAGCAACACGATATTGGAGGACGCCGACGATCTGGTCATCACCGGGACCGGCAATGTCCGGCTGGAAGGCGAAGCCACCATCGTCGTCGACCGCGCCGACGCCGCGCAGCACACGGGGCGCACCGAGGTTGCGAACGGCACGCTGGTGCTGACCGGCGAGGGCCGTCTGGCATCGTCGGTGGTGACGGAGGGCGACGGGACATTCCAGCTCGGCGACGGCGGAACGACCGGCACCTTCGAAGGCGATCTCGTCAACGACGGACGCTTTGTCTTCAACCGCTCCGACGACTATGATTTCCTTGGCGCCTTCTCGGGCAGCGGCACGCTCGACAAGCTTGGCGGGGGCATTCTGACCTTCACCGGCGACTACGGCTTTTCCGGCGTCACCAACATTCTGGCCGGATCGGTTCGCATCGGCGGGATGATCGACCCCGAAACGGTTTTCGATCTGGGCGGCGGGACGCTCGACGTTTCGGGCAACGACCAGACGATCGGCGGCCTTGCAGGTGGCGCGGAATCCGAGGTGATCATCGGCAACAATCTGCTGACCGTCGATCAGGAGGACGACAGCGAGTTTGCGGGGACGATCTCGGGCACCGGCGGCTTTACCAAGGAAGGCGACGGCACGCTCAACCTGACGGGCACCAGCGATTATACGGGGCCGACCAATGTGAATGGCGGTACGCTGGCGGTCAATGGTTCGATCGCCTCGTCGCCGGTGACGGTGGGCGACGGCGGCACGCTGGGCGGCAATGGCACGGTCGGTTCGACGACGGTGGCCGGCGGCGGCATCATCGCGCCGGGCAATTCGATCGGCCGCCTGACGGTCGCGGGCGACCTCGCCTTCACCGCGGGGTCGGTCTATGAGGTCGAGGTGAATGCGGCGGGCGAGGCGGATCGGATCGATGCGACCGGCGCGGTCAGCATCGCCAGCACCGCGAGCGTATCGGTGCTGGCCGAAGACGGCAATTACAACCCGCGCACCGATTACATCATCCTGACCGGCGCGGGCGGAATTACCGGCACCTTCGGATCGGTGACGAGCGATCTCGCCTTTCTCGACCCGCTGCTGCGCTATGGCAGCAATTCGGTGACGCTGTCGCTCTATCGCAACGACATTGATTTCGCCGATGTCGCGATCGGCACCAATCAGGCGGGCGTTGCCGCGGCGATCCAGGCGCGCGGGATCGACGATCCGCTGTTCGAGGCGCTGCTGGTCCAGAATGCGGCGGGCGCGCAGGCGGCCTATGGCGACCTGTCGGGCGAGATTCTTGCCGATACGCTGAGCGGGCTCACCGACGACAGCCGCCATCTGCGGAACGCGCTCCTGAATCTCGATGCGCCGGAGGAGGCGGGCGCCTTTGTCTGGGGCTCGGCCTTTGGAGGCTGGGGAGATTTCGACGCGACGGCCGGCGGTCTTGACATGGACACCGACCACAAGGGGCTCGTCGCGGGCTTCGGCTATGGCGGCAACGGCTTTGCGGCGGTGCTGTCGGCGGGGCTCGGCAATTCGGACTTCCGCCTGGACGGGCGGAACGACCGCGCCAAGGCCGACAGCAAATATCTGGCGGCGCATTTGACCTATGGCAGCGGCGAAGGGTTCCGCGGCGCCGCCGGTCTCGCCTATGGCTGGCACGATGTCGACACGAGCCGCACCGTGGTCTTTGCGCCGCTGGCGCAGACGCTGAACTCGAACCGCGATGCGCGCACGCTGCAGCTGTTCGGAGAGGTCGGCTATGACCTCGCCCTGGGCGCGGCGGCGGTGGCTCCCTTTGCCCGGCTCGCCCACGTCCGCACCAAGAGCGACGCTTTTGTCGAAACGGGGGGTAATGCGGCGCTCGCCGTTGCCGAAACGAAGCAGGAAACCACCTTCCTCAGCCTTGGCGCGCGGGCGCGCCTCAATGCGGGCGAGGCGGGCTTCCAGCCCTATGCCTCGGCCGCGTGGAACCGGGCGTTCGGCGACCGCGCGGCCGCGGCACCGGCGGCATTCGCCAGCGGCGGCGGGGCTCCTTTCGCGATCACCGGCCTGTCGATCCCGCGCAATTCGGCGGAAGTCGAGGCGGGATTCGATTACCGCGCCGGCGCGTTCAGCCTCGGTGCCGCCTATTCGGGGACGCTTGCCGCGGGTCGCAGCACCCATGGCGTGCGCGTGAGTGCCCGCATCGCATTCTGATCACGCGACCCGATCAGAAGACGTGCGGGTTCCCTGGGGGGCCGGAGCGATCAAGCGATCGCTCCGGCCCCAAATATGTCATCACCATCGCCCGGTCCCGATTGCAGGGGCGACATAACGCGGCGTCCAACGCGGCCCATCGTTTCAATAGCGTAGCGTCGCGGCCAGCCCGACGGTGCGGGGTCGCAGCGACATCTGTTTGAGCGGTGCGCCGGTAACGGGCGCAAGATCGCTGCTGCTGTACAGGATCGACCGGTCGTTCAAGAGATTGTCGACATAGGCCGAAATCTGCCAGTTTCGCCAGTCTGTCCCCGCCCGCAAAGCGAGATTGCCGTAACCTTCGCCCCGGTAAACGCGCGCATCATAGCTTTCCGATTCGCGGGAAGGCGCACGGCGATAAGGGGTGGCAAACCCGTATTGAGCGCGAAGATAGCCGAGGAGTTTCGGGGACAGGCGCGCCCTATATTCGATTGCCATCTGCCCCGACCAGCGGGGAACATAGGGAAGCCGGTCCCCCCGCGCGGCGATGATGGCGGACATGTCGCCCGGGTCGGCGGCAATCGTCTTGCGGAACCGCGCGTCGATGAAGCCGAGTCCCGCATACAGCGTCAGACCCGCGACGGGCTTTGCTTCCAGTTCGGCTTCAAAGCCGCGGTTGCGCGCCGCTCCCAGATTGTCGGTGAAGCTGAAACCGCAATTGGGCAGCGTTACGGGTTGCTGGATATTGCTCCAGTCGATCTGAAAAAGCGCGGCGGATACGGTCAACCGCGGCCGGGTGAATTGTCTCTTGAGGCCGATTTCGTAGCTCCACAGGCTGTCGGACGCGAACGAAGCCGGCGCTTCGTCGCGGCCGAACCCGCGCAGGTCGGCGGCGCAGACATCGGCGGGAACGGGCGGGTTGGCGCCGCCGATGCGATAGCCTTTTCCGACGTTTATATAATATAGCTGGCTGCTGTCGGGGCGATAGGCGACGCCAAAGCGCGGCGTCACCGGCGTTTCGCGGCTCGATCGTTCGCCGGGAAGCGAGATGTTCCCGCCCGCATAGGGTCCTTCGGAAAGAACGCTGAGGTCGAGCATCGTGCGCGATACGCGCACACCGGCGCTGACCTCGAGACGGGGCGTGAGTTTCCAGTTCACATCGGCAAAGGCGGCGATTTCGGTTTCGACCGTTTTTTCGGTGCCGTGATAGCTGCGGTTGCCGGGCAGCAAGGGGGTGCCGAACGCGCCTTCGACACTGGTACCGAAATATTGTGAAACGAGCGATGCCAGCCCCGGATCGACGATGTCCTGCGACAAGTGGAGCCGCGAGCGGCCGTAATAGGCGCCGAGAACCCATCCCGGAGCCTTATCGCTTTTCGGCGCGGCGAGACGAATCTCCTGCGTCAGCCCTCGCTGTCCGATATGCGTCCGGCTGAATGTTCCTTCGTCGGGCTCCAGCCCGGGCACGGTGCCGCCCAACACCAATTCGCCGAAGATCGACGAATAATCGGTCGTCTGCCGGTCGTCGCGATCGAACCAGGCGGTTACGCTTGTCAGCGTCACGCTCCCCAGATCGACCTCGGCGGTCAGGCTGGGCAGGATGAAACGGTCGGTGGAAGGCTGCCGGTAACGCGCGCCCTGCCGGTAGGGACCATAGCGGTCGTCGAAGAAGGAATAGTCGTTGCGACGACCGCGCTGATAAAAGACGGCGGGCGTGATCGTGATCCCGTTGCCCGGTACAATTCTGAGGCCCCCGCGCAGCGCCGATACCGAATGCCGGTCGATGTCGCGCTGGGATATGGTGCCCGTCGCCCGGTCGATGCGATCGACATAGCCGGCGTCGGAGCGATGATAGAGCGCGACCCGGAATCCCAGGCGACCCGGCGTGATCGGTCCGCCAAAGGCCCCTTGCAGCTGATGGCCGACGCCGCCCCCATGTGTCGCCATGACACTGGCGCCGGCATCGCCGCTGAATTGGTCGATCGGGGGCAGGCGCGATATAAAACGGATCGTGCCGCCCATCGAACTTGCACCGAACAGGCTTCCTTGCGGCCCGCGCAAAACCTCGACCCTGTCGAGATCGAAAACCCGAAGATCGACATTGCGCGAAAAGAGGACGGACCGGATCTGCACCGGAACATCGTCGATATACAGGCCGACGGTCGAACCGCCGGTGGCCGAAAATATGCCTCTGATCGACGGTGTGGCAATTCCCATCACCCCATTGGGCGAAAGCGTGAGATTGGGCACGACGCGCGCAATGTCCGATATCGTGTCGGCGCCCATATGATCGAGCATTGGTGCGTCCAACGCCGTCAGGCTGATCGGCACCGCAATGGCGGGCTCCGCCTGACGCCGGGCCGTGACGACAATGGCATCCGGCGAATCCGGACCGATCCGATGAGGTTGATCCTGCTCGGCGGCCTTTCCGGGCAGCGGATGAACAACAAGCGAAGCCGAAAAAGCCAGCGCAGCGAAGCCGGAGCGCCACGCTGTCTCCCCTCCCGAACGCTCGCCCGGCGCGTGATATTCGCGGATCTCCACTTCCGATACCCCCGTTTTTGAAGCCGCGGATCGATCATCAGCGCGTCAACGATATTCGCGCTCGATCGGGACGGGTTGGGCGACCCAGCCCCGGCCGACCTCGTTCGGGGATGAGAGCCATCGTTTCACCCCCCGACGGTTTGCGCATCGATAAGCCGATACGCAAGAGGTGTCGGATGTCCGATGTGGCATGGCGAAGGCCCTGCTGCTCTCCGGCAGCCCTCTCACCCTCTCAGCACCGCTCCCGCCTTTGCTGCCGCGGCGACGACCTTGTCGGCGATCGCCTTCAGCTCGGCGTCGGTGAAGCTTTTCTCGGCGGGTTGCAGTTCGACCTCGACCGCCAGGCTCACCTGCCCCGCGGGCACGCCTTGCCCGGCGAAGCGGTCGAACAGGCGCGCGTCCACGATCGCCGCCTTGTCGGCACCGCGGATAGCGCGCACCAGCTCGGCGGCGGTCAGGCTCGCCGGCGCGAGGAAAGCGAAGTCGCGGCGGACCGATTGCAGCGCCGGGGGCGCGAACGCCGCGCGCGCGGGGCCGCTTGCGCGCTTGGCCGGCAGCGCGTCGAGGAAGATCTGAACCGCCATCACCGGGCCGTCGACGTCGAAGCTGCGCGTCAGCGCGGGGTGGAGCGCGCCGAATTCGGCGAGCACCGCCTTGGGGCCGAGCCGCAGCGTCGCCGACTGGCCGGGGTGCCAGATAGAACCGGGGGTGACGGCTTCCATCACCTGCAGGCGGTCGGCGGGGGCGCCCGCGACGCCCAGCAAGGCCAGCGCTGCCGCCTTCGCGTCAAAGGCATCGAACGGCGCGGCCTTGCCCGTCTGCCAGCCGCGCGCGCGCTTGTCGCCCGCCATCAGGATCGCCAGCGTCGGATGCTCGGCATCCGCCAGATAGCGCCGCCCGATCTCGAACAGGCGGATGCTGTTCTGCCCACGATTCTGGTTGCGCGCCGCGGCGGCGAGCAGGCCGGGGAGCAGCGACGGGCGCATCACCTTCAGATCTTCGCTGATCGGGTTGGCGAGGCGCCAGACGCCGCGGCCAAAGGGCGCGGCCTCGGCCTCGCTGATGAACGACCAGGTGACGGCTTCGTCGAAGCCCGCGGCCGCGGCGGCGCGGCGCAGACGGCGTTCGGCCAGCTGCTCGGCGGTCGCGGTCGGTTTCGCCACCCCGTCGGCACGCGGCAGCGGTACCGACGCGATCGCGTCGAAACCGGTGATGCGCGCGACTTCCTCGACGATGTCGGGCGCGGCGTCCATGTCGCGGCGCCAGCTCGGCACCGCCACCTGCCAGCCGCCGCCCTCTTCGGTCACGCCAAAGCCGAGGGCCGTCAATATTTCCTGCTGGCGGGCGGGCGCGATGTCGATACCGCCCAAGCTCGCCGCAAGCGCGGGGTCGTACGCGATCGTCTTCGCTTCGGCGGGCGGCGCGCCCGCGCGCGTCACCGTCGACGGGGTGCCGCCGCAGATATTGAGGATATGCTGCGTCACGATCGCGGTCGCATCGTCCAAGAACGCGGGGTCGACCCCGCGCTCGAAGCGGCTGCGCGCGTCGCTCGACAGGCCGAGCGCCTGGCCCGTGAGCGCGATGCGTTCGGGGGTGAAGTAGGCGATCTCGATCAGCACGTCGGTCGTCGTTTCGCTGCACCCCGAATGCTCACCGCCCATGATGCCGGCGATGTCGTGAACCTCGCGGTCGTCGGCGATCACCGTCATCGTGTCGGTGAGGCGATACTCCTTGCCGTTCAAGGCAACCGCCGTTTCGCCGTCCTTCGCGCGGCGCGCGACGAGGGCACCATGCAGTTTGGCACGGTCGTAGATGTGGCTCGGCCGGCCGAGGTCGAACATCACATAATTGCTGATGTCGACGAGCGCCGAGATCGAGCGCTGCCCCACCGCTTCCAGCCGGCGGCGCATCCATTCGGGGGCCTGGCCGTTGACCACGCCGCTGATCGTGCGACCGAAGAAGGCAGGACAGGCTTCGGGATCGTCCGTGCGGATTTCGGTCGCGGGCGCGCCCTCGCCAGTGATCGCCGGGACCTCGAGCGGCTTCAGCGTGCCGAGCCCGGCGGCGGCGAGGTCGCGCGCGAGTCCGCGCACGCCCATGCAGTCCTGCCGGTTCGGGGTGATCGAAATGTCGACCACGGGGTCGTCCGCGCCCGTATAATCGGCAAAGGAGCTTCCGACGGGCGCATCGGCGGGAAGCTCGATGATCCCGTCATGGTCGTCGCCGAGCTCAAGCTCGCGCGACGAGCACATCATGCCGTTCGATTCGACGCCGCGCACCGCGGCGACCTTCAGCTCCATGCCGTTCGCAGGCACGACCGCGCCGGGGAGCCCGAGCACGCCGACCAGGCCCGCGCGCGCATTGGGCGCGCCGCACACGACGGTCAGCGGCGCGCCGGCGTTGACCTCTGGGCCCGCCTCGACAGTCAGCACCTGCAACTTGTCGGCCTGCGGATGTTTTTCGGCGGTCAGCACCCTGGCGACGCGAAAACCGGCGAGCTTTTCGGCCGGATTTTCGACGCCTTCGACCTCGTGCCCGATGCGGTTCAAGGTCGCGACGACATCGTCGACGGTGAAAGCGCCGTCGAGGTGGTCGCGAAGCCAGTCGAGCGTGATCTTCATGCCGACACTCCTCCGCCCGAAACGCCGCCAGACAATGTCGGCACCGACAGCGCGCCGAACCCGTAATGCGCGAGCCAGCGAAGGTCGCCGTCGAAGAAGGCGCGGAGGTCGTCCATGCCATATTTCAGCATCGCGAGCCGGTCGACGCCGACGCCGAAGGCAAAGCCCTGCCATATATCGGGGTCGAGCCCGCAATTGGCGATCACGCGGCGGTTCACCATGCCGCTGCCGAGCAGCTCCATCCACGCATGCCCTTCATCGTCGCCATTGCCGCCGACGATCCGGCGCCCCTTTTCCTGTTTGTAGCCGACGTCGACCTCCGCCGAGGGTTCGGTGAAGGGAAAATAGCTGGGGCGCAGCCGCAGCACGATGTCGTCGCGCTCGAAATAGGCCTTCAGGAAGGTTTCGAGCGTCCATTTGAGATGCCCCATATGGATGCCGCGGTCGATCACCAGCCCCTCGACCTGATGGAACATCGGCGTGTGCGTCGCGTCGCTGTCGCTGCGATAGACGCGCCCCGGCGCGATGATGCGGATCGGCGGTTCCTGGCTCATCATCGTCCGGATCTGTACCGGCGAGGTGTGCGTGCGCAGCAGCATTGCGCGGCCTTCTTCATCCCGGTCGGGGAAATAGAAAGTGTCGTGCATCGCGCGCGCGGGATGCGTTTCCGGGATGTTGAGCGCGGTGAAGTTGCGCCAGTCGTCCTCGATCTCCGGGCCGGTCGCGACGGCGAAGCCCATGTCGGCGAAGATTTCGGCAAGCTCGTCCATCACCTGGCTCACCGGATGCACGCTGCCGCGCGGGCCCGGATCGGCGGGGAGCGTCATGTCGATCGCTTCGGCGGCGAGCCTGGCGTCGAGCGCGGCGGCGTCGAGCACCGCCTTGCGCGCGGCGAGCGCGGCGGTGACGCGCTCGCGCAGGCCGTGGATGGCGGGTCCCTGCACCTGCCGCTCTTCGGGGCTCATGCCGCCCAATGTCTTGAGCATCGCGGTGATGCTGCCCGCCTTGCCGAGCGCGGCAATGCGCAGCGCCTCGACAGCCGCCGTGTCGGCTGCGGCCTCGATCTCGCTCAAGATCCGGGTCTGGATGGCTTCGATATCGCTCATCGTCACTCGTCCTGTTCCGGCGGCGTTGCCGCCGCCGGTATCGTCTTTCCGTCGGTGCTTGGATAGGCGGCTGCCCGCGCGTCCGTGGTCCGCCGCTCGCACCGAACGCGCCGCGGGTCAAGTCCGTTGGCCGGAAAGCGCCCTATGCGGAGGGGTGGTGCAGCCCCTGGACCGCCGCACCCGCCGCCGCTGTGCGCGCGAAAGCCGCGGCGCCGAGGATCGGTTTCGGCCGCGCCGCATAGGCGCGCGGACTCATTCCCATGAAGCGCCTGAAATCGCGGGTGAATTGCGCCTGATCATAATAATGATGATCCATCGTATCGATCCACGCCATCGAGGGGTCGAGCATGAAGCGCGACAGGCTGCGCAGGAAACGCTGGCGGCGAAGCAGCAATTTGGGGGCAAAGCCGAAAGCGCGCCGACTCAATCGTTCGACCGATCGTTCGGACAGGCCAAGCTTGTCCGAAAGGTCGGCGACGCTCGCCGCCTCGTCGTCGAGCAGTGCCCGGTGCGCGGCGACGATGGCGGGGTCGTCGGCGGGTACCGATGCCAGTAGCGCGCAAAAATGGGCGTCGATCAACGCCGCCGCGGCCTCGACGTCGTTGACGCGGGGCAGCGCGTCGGTGAGCGGCGCAAAGGCTGTAAAAGCGTTGTGGGCACGGCCGTCGCAATAGGTGTCGGCCAATGCCGCGGCGGGGATCGATACCAGCTTGGCCCAGCCGGCCGGCAGGATGCCGACGCCCCAGACGCGCATGTCGCCCGCCGAGAAATAGCTGGCGCGGCTGGTCGGCCCGGCGACGATGAAACGCGGCGCACGGGCGACCGGACCGCCGCCGATCGCGACGTGCGGGGCGTCGCCCTCGATGAAGCGCATATTCGCCCATTCGGGATGCAGATAATCCTCGATCCGGGGCGCGCCGTTCAACGCGACCTCGGTGAGATATATCGCGCTCAGATAGGGCGCCAGTGCGCGTGATGGCGGAAAAAAGCGCGTCGCGACCTGGGCGGAGGCGGGAGGGCGGTGAGATGCGTCGCGCTGCGGCATGTTGCACCACTCTGACACAAAAAGCATGAAAAACAATGCCGGGTCGCCGATCTATGTCGGCTTCTTACAATTTTATGCGTTCAGCCTGCGCCATAATTGCGTTGTCCGCTGCCGAAGGCGGGCGGGTTTGGAAGATGGCGACGCGCCGGCGGAGGGGTTGGCGGGGACCTGAAACAGACGAGCGATTTTCCAGGCTTCGTTCCGGCCGTCAGCTTTCTGCGACCCACGGCTATCCGGACCGGACGAGGGGGGCGATGGTTTCTTAGGAACCATTGTCGGGGCGGCGTGGAGCGCAAGCTTTGCGCCGCCCCATCCGTTTTGCGGCCGTTCGCCGCCCGTGCGTGCCTGACCCTAATGGAAATCGCGGGATTTCGGCAGAATGCGTACATTGCGCGGATGTCCGTGACGCGGGGCATGGCCGCGCGGATATTGCGGATGCTTCACCTCGTCGGCGCGCGCGAGGCCCCCGTCGAAGCACCGGTCGCTGCCCAGCGTATCGAGCATCGGCGTGCGGTCGACGATACGCGTCGCCATCAGGTGAATGACGCCCTCCTTGCTCCGCTGAACCTCGCCTTCGGCAAGCATCAGTCGCGACGCCATGACGGCGCGGCGATAGCGTTCGAAATGGCGCGCCCAGAGGAGGATATTGACGATGCCGCTTTCGTCCTCGATCGTGATGAAGATCGCATTGCCCTTTCCGGGGCGCTGGCGGATCAGCACGACGCCCGCGGTGCACACGATAGAGCCGTTCCTTGCCGCCGCGACCCCGGCGGCGCTGAGCACGCCTTCGCGTTCGAAATCGCTGCGCAGGAACGCCATGGGGTGTCCTTTGAGCGACAGCCGCGTCGTCTGATAATCGGTGAGCACATGTTCGACCATCGGCGTCGGCGGCAGTGCGGCATCCTCCTCGAAGCCGAGTTCGTTCGCTTCGGCGGCGGCGAACAGCGGCAACACCCCCTGCCGCACCCGCCGCGCATCCCACAGCGCCGGACGCCGATCGAGCCCCATCGACCGGCACGCATCGGCATCGGCGAGAAGGCGCAGCGCGCGCGATGGCAGATTGGCGCGGCGTGCGAGTTCCTCGACCGAAGCGAAGGGCGTAGTGCGCGCCAAAGCGATCTGCGCTGCCCACTCCTTGCGAAACCCGTCGACCTGCCGGAAGCCGAGCCGCAGCGCGAGCGTGCCGTCGGCACGGCGTTCGAGGCTGTTGTCCCAATCGCTGTGATTGACATCGACCGCGCGCACCTCGACCCCATGTTCGCGCGCATCGCGCACGAGCTGCGCGGGAGCGTAAAAGCCCATCGGCTGCGAATTGAGGATTCCGCACGCGAAGACCGCGGGGTGGTGGCATTTCAGCCAGGACGACACATAGACGAGCTTGGCGAACGACTGGGCATGGCTTTCGGGAAAGCCATAGCTGCCGAACCCCTCGATCTGTTTGAAACAGCGCGCCGCGAAATCGGGCTGGTAGCCGCGACGCACCATGCCGCCGATCATCTTCTCCTTATATTGATGGATCGTTCCGGCATTGCGGAAAGTCGCCATCGCGCGCCGCAGCCCATTGGCTTCGTCGGGCGTGAAACCCGCTGCGACAATCGCCAACTTCATCGCCTGTTCCTGGAAAAGAGGTACGCCCTCGGTTTTTCCGAGCACCTCTTCCAATTCATTCGCTTCGGCGCCTGCGCGTAGCGGGAGTTCGGGCTTTTCCTCCTTGTTGCGGCGCTTCAGATAGGGATGGACCATGTCGCCTTCGATCGGGCCGGGACGGACGATCGCGACCTGGATGACAAGGTCGTAAAATATGCGCGGGCGCAGCCGCGGCAGCATGTTGATCTGGGCGCGGCTTTCGACCTGAAAGACGCCGATGCTGTCGCCCTTGCAGAGCATGTCATAGACGGCCCCGTCTTCTTTCGGGACCGATTTGAGGTCGTGATCGCCCAGATCGTGCAGCCGCATCAGGTCAAAGCATTTGCGGATGCAGGTCAGCATTCCCAGCGCGAGCACATCGACCTTCATCAGCCCCAGTTCGTCGATGTCGTCCTTGTCCCACTCGATGAAGGTGCGCTCCTCCATCGCGGCGTTATGAATCGGCACCGTCTCGTCGAGCCGGTCCTCGGTCAGCACATAGCCGCCGACATGCTGCGACAGGTGGCGCGGAAAGGTCAGCAACTGCGCGACGAGCCATTGCAGCCGCGCAATGTCGTCGAGTTCGGGGTCGAGCCCGGCTTCGACGAAACGCTCGACGGGCATCTCGCTGCCCCAGCTGCCCCAGCTTGTATCGGCGAGCCGCTGCGTGACATCCTCGCTCAGCCCCAGCGCCTTGCCGACCTCGCGCACCGCGCTGCGCGGGCGGTAATGGATCACCGTGGCGGCAATGCCCGCGCGCCGCCGCGTGTAGCGGCGATAGACATATTGCATCACCTCCTCGCGCCGCTCATGCTCGAAATCGACGTCGATGTCGGGTGGCTCGCCCCGCTCTTCGGACAGGAAGCGCGTGAAGAGCAGATTGTTCGCGATCGGGTCGATCGAGGTGATTTCGAGCAGATAGCAGACGAGCGAATTGGCCGCCGAGCCGCGCCCCTGGCACAGGATCGGCGGGTCCCGCGTGCGCGCGAAGTTGACGATGTCGTGGACGGTCAGAAAATAGCAGGCGAAGTTGCATTTGCGGATGAGCGTCAGTTCCTCGTCGAGCACCTCCTGCCAGCGTTGCGGCAATCCGGCGGGATGAAGCCTGTTCGCAGCCTCCATCACCTTATGTTCGAGCCAGCTTTGGGGCTCCCAGCCTTCGGGGACCGGTTCGTGCGGATATTCATATTCCAGATCGCGCAGCGAAAAGCCGATGCGATCGAGAATCTTCACGCTTTCATCCACCGCTTCGGGACAGTCGCGAAACAGGCGGCGCATTTCCTGCGGCGATTTCAGATGGCGTTCGCCATTGGCGCGCAGCAGGCGGCCGGCGGCATGAAGGTTGGTGCCCTCGCGGATGCAGGTGACGACATCGTGCAGCGGCCGCTGGCCGCGCGTCGCATAGAGCGCGTCGTTGGTCGCGAGCAGCGGGATTCCGACCCGTTTCGCCAGGGCTTTCAATCGGGCAAGACGGCGGCGGTCGCTTCCCCCCCGCGGCATTGTTGCGCCCAGCCAAAGCGATCCCGGTGCCCTTTGGGCCAGGCGATGCAACAGCGCCTCGTCCGCCTCGCTCGCCATCGCGATCAGGATCATCTCCTCGCAATGGATCAGCAGGTTTTTGAATTTCATCACGCAATCGCCCTTTCGGGTCCGGCGATTGCCGAGGGTCAGCATCCGGGTCAGGCGGCCCCAGCCGCGGCGCGTTACCGGATAGGCGATGATGTCGGGTGTGCCGTCGTCGAACACCAGCCGGGCGCCGACGACAAGCTTGAACGGCGGAAGGTCGACCCCCGCTTCGGCAGCCTCTTCGCGCAGATTGCGCAGCCCGGTGAGCGCGCGCACCACCCCCGCGACGCTGTTCCGGTCTGCGATGCCGATGCCTTTCATGCCGAGCGCCAGCGCTTCCGCAACCATGTCGGCGGGGTGCGAGGCGCCGCGCAGAAAGCTGTAATTGGTTGCGACGACCAGTTCGGCAAAGCCGGGATCTGCGGATTGTACGCTCATGCAAAGACCCCGTGGATATACCAGCGCGGGTCGGGCTTTTCGTCATACAGGCCGTGGCGAAAGACCCAGAAGCGGCGGCCCTGCGCATCCTCGACGCGGTAATAATCGCGCGTCAACCCGCCATTGTCGCGGCGGCGCCACCATTCGGCGGCGATGCGTTCGGGGCCTTCGTAGCGGCGCACGGCGTGGAAGGCGCGGCGCCAGCGAAACCGCTGCGGCGGCCCGTCGGGGACTTCGGCGATCACCTCAATCGGCTGCGGCGGGTCGAAAAGGTGGAAGGGGCGCGTCGGCGGTTCGCCTGGATCGGCCGCCTGCCACGGCAGCGGTGCGGGCGCGTCGATCGCGGGGAGTTCGAGCTGCGCCTGTTCGGGGATATGCGTGTCGGCGGGGCGAAGGCGCCGTACCCGCCCGCGCCCGAGCCGCGTCGCGAGCCGGTCGGCGAGTTCGTCGATCGCGGCGTCCTTGACCGCGCCGCCTTCGAGCCCCAGCTGGCTCGCGCCGAGCGTTTCGAGCCGCGGCACCGCGAGGCGGATCATGTCGAAGCCGAAACCGGGGTCGAGCGGATCGGCGAGGCCGTCCATGCGCTCGGCGAAGAGGCGCATGACGAGCCCCGCGTCGCGCGTCGGGTGGCCGGTCTCGATCGCGATGCCGCGGGCAAGACCGTCGCTGCGAAAGAAGGTCGCGCGGAAATGGCGCCCGCCCTGGCCGCGCTCGGCAAGCTCCGCGATCGTTTCCTCGACGAGTTCGGCCAGGATTCTGGCGGCGTGCGCCGTGCTGCCCAAAGGTTCGGCGAAGCGGCGTTCGGCGGCGACCGGGGGCGGCGCGACGCGCGGGTCGAGCGGGCTCGGCGCGTCGCCCAATATGCGGCGCAGCGCCATCGCGGCGTCGGTGCCGAAGCGCGCGGCGAGATTCGCCGTCGGTCGGCTCGCGAGGTCGCCGATCGTCTTCAATCCCGCACGCACGAGCGCGGTCGTCGCCTCGACCTCGAGTTCGAGCGCGGCGACGGGCAGGCGGCGGATCGCGCTGGCTTCGTCGGGGGCAGGGCGCGCCTGATAGCGCGCGAGCGCGCGAGCGGCGTCGGCGGTGGGGCCGAACGCATGGCGGAGCGTCATGCCGAGGCGCGCGAAGCGGCGTTCGGCGTCGGCGACCACCCGCGCCTCGCCGCCCAGAAGATGGTCGGCGCCGGTGATGTCGAGAATCAACCCGTCGGGCGCGTCGAGCGCGACAAGCGGGGTATAGCGCGCGCAGCCCTCTGCGAGCCGGTCGAGCCAGCCATGGTCGAGCACGGGATCATACGCGACGACCACCAGGTCGCCGACCTGCGCGCGGGCATCGGCGAGCGGCATGCCGGGGCGCAGCCCGACGGCAAGCGCCGCCGCATCGACGCTGGCAAGCCGCATCGCGCCGCGTTGCTTTTCGGCAAAGACGAGCGGAGCGTCAGGCGGCCGCGACGCCGTGCGCAGCCATCGCTCGGCGGGCAGGAAGGGGAAGAAGAGCGCCAGATAGCGCCGCATCGCCGGCCGGTGGTCCAAAGGCTTGTTCGTCATGGTTCCAGTCCAGTCGCCAGCGCGCGCCCGCAGGGCCGCCGCGCCAGCGCAGCAGTTCAAGGTCGAAGGCGGGGGCGCCGGGCGCATGGGCGGCAAGCGCGCCTGAGGCGGCGGCGGCGACGTTCCAGCGCGTTTCGGCGACGCTCGGCGCCGGCGCGGCGTTCAGGCGCAGCATCAGCAGCGTCGTTCCCGCGTCGCGCGCGCCAAGCGCGAGGCGGCGGCCTGCGGTGAGGTCGAGCAGCGGAAATCGCCCCCAGCTTTCGACGATCACCGCCGCCGATCCCGCGCAGCGAATCGCATCGTTCGCACAGCCGAGCAGCATCCTGGGGTCGGGGGTTTCGACGAGGAGCAGCCGGTCGGGATCGCCGCCAAGCTCGGCGATACCGGGGGCATAGATATGCCCCGCTCGCCGGCCCGCCTCGGCGGTGCGCAGCCAGATCAGCGGCGCCTGGCCCGGCACACGCAGCGCGACGAGCGCGGCGAAAGCCGCGGCGCTGGTCGCATCGAGCGCATCGGCGGCAAAAAATTCATGGGTGCGCCCGGTCATCAGCCCGCCGCCGAGCGCGGCATCGAACGGCGCATGGCCGCTCGTCAGCCAGCCCGCCGCCGGGCGGCTGGTAAGGCCGCCATCGGCGGCGATCCGGGCGATGCGTTGGCGCAGCCCGGCGAGAGGGTGGGACGACTCGCGCATCATTTGTTCCTGATATGTTCTATTAGCGCGCGCGAGGGGGCGCTTGTCAAGGCGAGTCCGTATCGTCCCCGATCGTCATGCCGGACGCTTCGACAAGCTCAGGACAGCTTGATCCGGCATCCATTCTACGACCGAAGCATGGACCCCGGATCAAGTCGGGGGGGGGGGGGGACGAAGAGGATGGTCCGGGTGCAGCGGGGCCTGCGCTGCTGTCGCCGCCGAGCGCGCGGAACAGCGCGATCCGGGTCTGCACGAGCAGCAGCTGCGTCGCAATCTCGCTCCGCCGCGCGGCATAGAGGCTGCGCTGGGCGTCGAGGCTGGCGAGGAAGCTGTCGATGCCGCCCCGATAGCGCGCGTCGGTGAGCGTCGCGGTGTCGGCGGCGGCGTCGCTGGTTGCTGTCGCGGCGCGCACCCTTTCGGCGATCGTGCCCTGAACCGCGAGCGCGTCGGCGACCTCGCGGAACGCAGTCTGGATCGCGCCTTCATAGCGTGCGAGCGCGGCGTCGCGCTGCGCCTCGCTGACCGCGACCCCCGCGCGGCGCCCGCCCGCATCGAAGATCGTCGCGGTGGCATCGCCCCCCGCCGACCAGCCGAACGACCCGCCGTCGAACAGACCGGACAGCGCATCGCTCGCCAAACCGAGCAGCCCGGTGAGCGAGATCGACGGGAAGAGCCGCGCGCGCGCCGCGCCGATGTCGGCATTGGCGGCGCGCAGATCATATTCGGCCTCGATCACATCGGGACGGCGCAGCAGGATGTTCGAGCTGACGCCCGCGGGGAGCGCCACGATCGACGGCGTCACGTCGGACAGGCTCGCGGGCAGCAGCGCGGCGTCGAAATCGCCGCCGACGAGCAGGCGGATGCGATTTTCACCCTGCGCGAGCGCGGTCTTTTGCTGTGCGATCGCATCCTCGGCGGCCGCGCGTATCTGTTCGGCCTGGCGCAGGTCGGTGCGCGGCGCGACGCCGCCGGCGAGCCGCGCCTGCGTCAACCTGACACTGTCGCGGGCATTGGCCGCTGTATCCTCGGCGATCTTCAACAGGTCGCGGTCGGCGCCATAGGCCGCCCAGGCATTCGCCAGCTCGGCGATCAGCGCGAGCCGCACCGTGCGCGCCGCCGCCTCGGTCGCGAGCGCGCGGTTACGCTCGGCCTCGGTCGCATTGGCGAGGCGGCCGAACAGGTCGAGCTCGAACGCGGTAACGCCGCCGCGCAGCGAAAAATCGGCGACGCCGCGGCTGCCCTCGCTGTCCGAATAGCCCGCGTCGGCGCTGACGCCAAGTTCGGGGAATTGCGCCGATCGGGTGACGCGCACCTGCGCGCGCGCCGCGGCGACATTGGCATAGGCGGTGCGCAGGTCGCGGTTGCCGGTGAGCGCGGCCTCGACCAGCCGTTGCAGCCGCGCGTCGGTGAAGACGCCTTTATACGACAGAAGCGGCAGCGCCGCCTCGCTCGCGATCAGATAGGCGTCGCCGATGGGCCAGCTTGGCGGCACCGGCGATGCGGGGAGGGTCGTTTTCGGCGCCAGCGAGCAGCCGCCGAGCAGCAACAGGCCGGCGCCGAGACAGGCGCGAAGCGCGATCATGCCGTCGCCTCGGCGCTGTCGCCGCGCGTCACTCTGCCGAAACGGCGGCGGAGCGCCGCCAGCCCGTCGCGCACGCCGCGGCGAACGAGGACGAAGAAGAGCGGGATGAAGAAGATGGCGAGGAAAGCCGCGGCGAGCATTCCGCCGATCACCGACGTCCCGATCGCGACGCGGCTGTTGGCCCCCGCGCCGGTCGCGACGGCGAGCGGCAGCACGCCGAAGATGAAAGCAAAGCTTGTCATCAGAATCGGGCGCAGGCGGATGCGCGCCGCCTCGATCGCCGCGTCGATCACGCGCTTGCCGCGCTTTTCCGCCTGTTCGGCAAATTCGATCATCAGGATCGCGTTTTTCGCGGCGAGCCCCATCGTCGTGAGCAGCCCGATCTGCAGATAGACGTCATTTTCCAGTCCGCGCAGGTTCACCGCCACGACCGCGCCGATCAGGCCCAGCGGGATGACGAGCAGCACGGCAAAGGGGATCGACCAGCTTTCGTAAAGCGCCGCAAGGCAGAGGAAAACGACGAGCAGCGACAGCGCATAGAGCAAGGGCGCCTGTCCCGACGAGAGGCGTTCCTGATAGGAAGCGCCCGACCAGGCGACGCTGGTGCCGGGAATCGCGTTCGCCATGCGCTCCATCTCGTCCATCGCTTCGCCCGAACTGGTGCCCGCGGCCGGTTGGCCGGAGATTTCAAAGGCGGGGACGCCCTGGAAGCGCGAACTGCTGCTGGGCGTCGTCGACCAGCCGAGGCTGGCAAAAGCCGAAAAAGGAGACATTTCGCCGCCGGACGAGCGGACATACCATTGGCCGATGTCTTCCGGGCGCGCGCGATAGGGGGCGTCGCCCTGGACATAGACGCGCTTGATGCGTCCCTTGTCGATGAAATCATTGACGTAGCGCCCGCCCCACGCGGTCGCGAGCGTCGCATTCACATCGGCATTGTCGATGCCATAGGCGGTGAGGCGCTGCGTATCGACGTCGACCTTCAGCGTCGCGACGTCGGGAAGGTCGGACAGGCGTACCGACGTCAGCTTGGGATTGTCATTCGCCATCGCGAGCAGGCGGTCGCGCGCTTCGGCAAATTCGGCGCGGCTCATCCCGCTGCGGTTCTGGAACTGCATCGTGAAGCCCGATGTGTCGCCAAGCCCGCGCACCGCGCCGGGGACGAGCGCGAAAACCTGCGCGTCGCGAAGGCCGCCCAGCGCTTCGCGGGCACGCGCGGCGATGGCTTCGGCGCTGTTTTCCGCTCCCCGCCGGTCGTCCCAATGGGTCAGGTTGACGAAGCCCTGGCCCGTATTCTGCCCCGTCGCGCCGCCGCCACCGCCGCCACCGGCGATGAGGAACAGCGTATCGACATTGGCCCTTTCCTTGGCGAGCAGATAATCCTCGATCCTGTCGCGCACCTCGAGCGTTCTCGCCTGCGTCGCGCCCGCGGGCAGGCGGAACTGCACCGCGACGCGGCCCTGATCCTCGTTGGGCAGGAAACCGCCGGGCAGGCGCAGAAAAAGAAAGGCGAGGAGCGCGAGCAGCACCAGATAGAGGCCGAGGAACATCCACTTGCGGTCGACCACCGTGGTGACGCTCCCGACATAGCGGTCGACCGACCGATCGAAACGGGTGTTGAAACCATTTTGTGCGCGTTCGAGCAGCGCGCGGACGCGCGGAAAGCGGCCGCTGGCGGCGCTCTCACCATTTTTGGGCTTGAGAAGGGTCGAGGTCAGCGCGGGGCTCAAGATCAGGGCGACGAGCACCGACAGCGCCATCGCCGAAACGATCGTGACCGAAAACTGGCGATAGATCACGCCCGTCGAACCGCCGAAAAAGGCCATCGGCAGGAACACCGCCGACAGCACAAGCGCGATCGCGATCAGCGCCACCTGCAGCTCCTTCATCGACTGGATCGTCGCTTCGCGCGCGGTCATGCCGGGGTTTTCTTCCAGCAGCCGCTCGACATTCTCGACGACGACGATCGCGTCGTCGACCAGCAGACCGATCGCGAGCGTCAGCCCGAACAGCGTCAATGTGTTGATGCTGAATCCCAGGAGGTAAAAGATGCCGAAAGTGCCCAGCAACACGACGGGCACCGCGATCGCCGGGATCAGCACCGCGCGCCAGCTTTGCAGGAAGACGAACATCACAAGGATCACCAGCAGGATCGCCTCGAACAGGGATTTCTGCACCTCGCTCACCGACAGCTTGATGAAGGCGGTCGAGTCGTTGGCGTAGCTGTATGTGAGTCCGTCCGGGAAATTATCAGCGAGCTCCTCCAACCGCGCCTTCACGCGCTCGGCGGTTTCGAGCGCGTCGGCGCCCGGCGACAGCGAGACCGACATGCCCGATCCCGGATGCCCGTTGATGCGGACGATGGTGCTGTAATTTTCGGCGCCGACCTCGACCCGCGCAACATCCTTGAGCCGCACCGTCGCGCCGTCGGGCAGCGTCTTGAGCAGGATATTCTCGAATTCTTCGGGGGTCTGCATCCGCGACTGGGCGGTGACGGTCGCATTGAGCATCTGACCCGCGGGCGCGGGAAGGCCGCCGACCTCGCCGGCCGCGACCTCGCTGTTCTGGGCCCCGATCGCCGCGACGACGTCGCCCGGCATCAACGACATCGCCGCCAGCCGTTGGGGATTGAGCCAGATGCGCATCGCGTGCGGCGAGCCGAAGACATTGACGTCGCCCACCCCCTCGACGCGCGACAGCGGATCCTGAATGTTCGACGACAGATAATCGGAGACGTCCTGATTCGAGCGCGTGTCGGTTGTGTCATAGACGCCGACGAGCAGCAGCGAATCGGCATTGGACTTGGTGACGCGGACACCCTGCGCCTGCACCTGCTGCGGCAGGCGCGAAACCGCCGACTGGATCTTGTTCTGGACCTGGACCTGCGCGATGTCGGGGTCGGTGCCCTTTTCGAAGATTGCGGTGATCGTCGCCTGTCCGCGCGAACTCGACTGCGAGCTGAAATAAAGGAGGCCGTCGATGCCGGTAAGCTGCTGTTCGAGCACCTGGGTGACGCTGTTCTCGATCGTTTCGGCCGACGCGCCCGGATAGGAAGCGCGGATATTCACCTGCGTCGGTGCAATGTCGGGATATTGCTCGATCGGGAGGGCGGAGATCGCGCCGATGCCGCCCAGCATGACGATGATCGCCAGCACCCAGGCAAAGATCGGCCGGTCGATGAAAAGGCGCGACATGGCGCGCTACTTGTCCGCCGCGCCGGTATCGGCGCGCTTGGCCGGGCCCAGGCGCTGTGCGCGGGCCGCGGGCACCGGGCGAACCGCCGCCCCCTGCCGCAGATTGCCGATCCCCTGGGTGATGACACGCTCGCCGGGCTTGAGGCCGCCGGTGACGACCCAGTTCGCGCCGAGCGTGCGTTCGGCGACGATGCGGCGCCGCGCGGTCTTATTGTCCTTGCCGACGATATAAACAAAGGCCGACCCGTCGAAATCGCGCTGCACCGCGGGTTGCGGCAACAGGATCGCGGCGGGGTTCACCGCCTGGTCGAACAGCGCGGTCACGAACATCCCCGGCAACAGCAGTCCGTCCGGATTGGGAAAGCGCGCGCGGAGCGTCACCGTGCCCGTCGCCTCGTTCACCGTGACCTCCGAAAATTCGACCGAGCCTGCGGGGCCATATTCGCTGCCGTCCTCCAGCCGCAGCCGCACCGCGGTGCTTCCCGGCGCAACCCCGCCGCTTTGCAGCGCCTGGCGCAGCCGGGTGAGATCGGCGCTCGACTGCTGCATGTCGACATAGATGGGGTCGATGCGCTGGATCGTTGCCAGCGGTTCGGCCTGGCTGGCGCTGACGAGCGCGCCGGGGGTCGCCAGGCTGCGTCCGATCCGCCCGCTGATCGGGGCGGCGATCGTCGCATAGCGCAGGTTTATCCGCGCGGTTTCGAGCGCGGCGCGGTTCTGCGCGACCGCGGCGCGCGCCATCCGCGCCTGGGCCCGCGCATCGGTATAGTCCTGTTCGGCGACCGCCTGCATCTTCGCCAGCGGTTCCAGCCGCCGCGCACGCTCTTCGGCGGCCTCGGCGCTCGCCCGCGCGCTTGCCAGATTGGCCTCCGCCTGCTGGGCCGCGGCGCGATAAAGGCTGGCGTCGATCTGATAGAGCGGCTGGCCGACGCGCACGAAACCGCCCTCGGTGAACAATCGCCGCCGAATGATGCCGTTCACCTGCGGCCGCACTTCGCTCGTTTCAAAGGCGACGGTCCGGCCGCCGAGCGACGTCGTCAGCGGCACGGCCTGCACGGTGGCGGTGACATAGCCGACCTCGGGCGCGCGGCGGCCGCCATTCCCGGGTTCGGCGGTGCAGGCGCTCATCGTCAAGGCAATGGCGCCCCAGGCCCCCAGGCGGAGCAGCGGCCGTTTGTTCAGCATATCACATGTCTCGTCACAGGCCGCCGCGGGCGGGGGCATTCGGACCTATCAGCCCATTGCTCCGCCGCTGGCAAGTCCTGCGGCCGCCTTGCGACAAATTGCGACAATTTTCTTGATTTCGTCGGCGCTTCGCAGGCGGCTTGGCGCGGTCGGCGGGATATTATTCCGGACCGTTCGCCTGCCCCGCCGCGATCAGCGCATTGTCGATGTCCTTCGCCCGCCGGTACGCCGCGCGTTCGCGCAGGGGCGCGACATAGGATTCAAAGGCGGGGCGCGACGCGATCGTCCCGAACTGCAGCCCGCAGTCGATCTGGCTGCCGACATAGACGTCGGCGGCGCTGAACCGATCGCCCGCGACGAAAGCCTTGCCCGCAACCGCGCGTTCGAGCGCGTCGAGCGCCGCGGCCAGCGAGCCAAATCCTGCCATGCGCTGCTGATCGGCGTCGGGTTCCAGCCCGAACATTCCGGCGGTGATCGCCTGCTCGACCGGGCCCGCGGTAAAGAAGAGCCAGCGATAATAATCGGCGCGGTCGGTGGGCACTGGCGCGAGTCCCTTTTCGGGAAAGGCGTCGGCAAGATAGGCGCAGATTGCGGCGCATTCGGTCACGACCCTGCCGCTGTGGACGATCGCCGGAACCTTGCCCATCGGGTTCACCGCCAGATAGGCGGCGTCCTTCATCGTCGTCCCATAATCGAGGATGCGCGGTTCATAGGGAACGCCAACCTCTTCGAGCATCCAGCGCACGATCTGGCCGCGCGACACCGGGTTGGTGTAGAAAATCAGTTCGTCGGCCATCGTGCCTCTCCTTGCGGGTTGCGAGTCGACTTGGAACATATCAGGAACAGATTGACCCTTCCACCGCTCTTGTTTTGTCATGGCGGCGCGGTAAGGCAAGGCGATGACCGACGAACGCATCTGGACCGCCGCCGTGCTGGTGATCGGCGACGAAATCCTTTCGGGCCGCACGCAGGACAAGAATGTGTCGCAGATCGCGACCTGGCTCGACGTACAGGGGATCCGCCTCCGCGAAGTGCGCATCGTTCCCGACGTCGAGGCGGAGATCGTCGAGGCGCTGAATGCGATCCGCGCGCGTTACGACTATGTCTTCACCACGGGCGGCATCGGGCCGACGCACGACGATATCACGGTCGATGCCGTGGCGAAGGCGCTCGGCGTCGGCGTGATCGTGCATCCTGAAGCCCGCGCGATTCTCGACCGCTATTACAGCGCGCGGGGCGGCGAACTCACCGAGGCGCGGCTGCGCATGGCGCGCACCCCCGACGGGGCCGAACTTATTCCCAACCGCATGTCGGGCGCGCCGGGTATCCGCATCGGCAATCTGTTCGTGATGGCGGGGGTGCCGCACATCACCGCGGGGATGCTCGATGCGCTGACCGGTCAGCTCGAAGGCGGCGCACCGCTTGTCGCGCATACGATCGGCGCCTGGGCGCCCGAGAGCGAGATCGCCGATCTGCTCCGCCTCGGCGAAAAGGAGCATCCGGGGGTCGCGATCGGCAGCTATCCCTTTTTCCGCGACGGCAAGGTCGGCGCCAATTTCGTGATCCGGTCGGTCGACGGGGCGGCGGTTGCGGCCTGCACGGCGATGCTGACGGCGGGGCTCGAGGCGACGGGCTATGCCGTGACCGACGGCGGGATCTGATCGCCCGTCGGCGTTGCGCGGGGCAGGCGGCGCAGCATCGCAATCGCCAAAAAGCCAAAGATCGCCGCGACGATGAACGCCGCGCCGGGGAAGTGGACGGGCGCCGTATCGGCGGTGAAATAGGCCATGGTGCCGGTGAGCAGCATCGGCGCGGCGAGCTGGCCCAGCCCCATCGCCATCGCCGAAATCCCCTGCACCTCGCCCTGCGTATCGGCGGTCGCGCGGCGCGACATCATCGCCATCAGCGACGGCTGCACGGGCGCCTGCAATGCGACGGGAATCAGCAGCAGGAACGCACCGATCGTCGAGGTGGTGAAGGCATAGGCGATGTAGACGGCGACCGCGACGAGGATGCCGAGCGTCGCGGCGTCGCGCTCGCCGAAGCGCGCGACCGCGGGGCCGACCACGAACGTCTGTCCGAGTGCGATCATCACCCCGACCGCGGCAAGGCTCGCGCCGATCATGCCGGGGGTCCAGCCGAGCTGCGCGATGCAATAGAAGCTCCACGTCATCGGATAGACGAGGCTGGCGATCTGCCACAGCACGAGCACGCCCGCGACGCCGTCCATTCCGGGCAGCGCGCGCATCGTTTTCCAGGCGCCCAGCGGATTGGCGCGGCGCCAGTCGAACGCGCGGCGGCGTTCGGGTGGCAGCGTTTCGGGAAAGATGAAAAAGCCGTAGAGCATGTTGGCGGCGGCCAGGATCGCGGCGGCGACGAAGGGCGCGCGCGGGCTCATCTCGCCCAGGAAACCGCCGATCGCGGGCCCGGCGACGAAGCCGACGCCGAAGGCCGCGCCGACGAAGCCGAAGTTGCGCGCGCGCTCCTCGGGCGCGGTGATGTCGGCGATGGCGGCCTGCGCCGCGGCATAGCTGCCGCCGAAAATCCCCGACAGCGCGCGCGCAACGAACAGCCACGGCAAAGTCTCGACGACGGTGAGCAGCGCATAATCGACCGCCAGCCCGCCGAGTGCGAGCAACAGGATGCGCCGCCGCCCATAATGGTCCGACAGATTGCCGAGCACCGGCGACGCCAGAAAGGTGGCGACCGCCATCACCAGCCCGATCCACGCGCCGACCTCGATCGCTTTGGCAAGGTCGATTCGTCCGACCTCCATGACCAGCTGCGGCAGGACCGGCATGATGATGCCGAACCCGACGGCATCGACAAAGATCGTCGCGACGATGAAAGGGATGGTGCGTCCCGCGTTCACTTGTTCTGCTTCCCGATTGTCATTGGCGCGGCCGTTCTTTCCGTCATAGGGTGCCGATAGATGAAACTGAAAATTTCCGCCTCCCTAAATTACCGGATCGTCGAACCCGCCGAACTGATGCTTCAGATCGAGGCAGCCGACGGCGGCGGGCAGCGGGTGATCGACGCGGCGCTCGACCTTAAAACTCCGGCCGAGGTGGTGCGGGTTCCGGCCGCGGCAGGGGTGTGCACGCCGGTCTGGCTGCGCGCCGAGCGGGCGCTCGATGTCGCTTATCGCGCGATTGTCTCCGTCGAGCGCGACGGTGCCGATCTGGCGGCGCTCGCTGCGGTACCGCTCCACCGCCTGCCCGCGGAAGCCATCCCCTATCTCAACGAATCGCGCTATTGCCCGTCGAACAAGTTTCACGCCTTTGTCGAGCGCCGCTTCGGCGACGCCGAGGGCGGCGCGAAGATCCGTCAGATGCGCGACTGGATCGAAAGCCGCTTTACCTATGCCGCGGGATCGAGCGACGCCGAAACCGGCGCACTCGACAGCTTTGTCGAACGCCGCGGCGTGTGCCGCGACTATGCGCATGTGCTGATCGCGCTCGCCCGCGCCGCGCATATTCCCGCGCGCATGGCAAGCGTCTATGCGCTGGGCGTCGATCCGCCGGATTTCCATGCGCTCGCCGAAGTCTATCTGGACGGCGACTGGCACATGGTCGATGCGACGGGCATGTCGCGCCCCGGCGAATGCGCGCGCATCTGCGTCGGCCGCGATGCCGCGGACATCGCCTTCCTGACCGCTTATCGCGAGGTCCGGTTGATCGAACAGACGGTGACGGTCGACCGCGCTTGAAGTGGGTGGGCGGCGCTGTCAGGGTGCGGGCGTCGCGAGCATCGTTTCCATCATCGCCAGCGCCGCCTCTCTGCCGATCTCTGCGATGCGCGCGCGGTCGGTTTCATCGCCGATTTCGAACGTCGCGGTGGGGACGCGATAGGCTTCGTAAACCCATGACTTGGCGGTCGGCAGGCCGGGATTGTGGCTGGCATCGCGCTCGACGCGATAGCCGGGCATACGGTCCTGGTAGCGTGCAAGCCAATTGGCCGTGAAACCGGGCGGATCGCTGACCTTGGTATCGGGCAGGGTATAGACGACATCCTTGTGCGTCGAATGGAAATCGAGAAAGAGGCGCAGCGTCCGCGCCGGGTCGTCGGCAATGCGCTGAAGCAGGCTTTGCATCAACCTGGTTTCGGGCTGGGTAAACGGCCCCCAGTCGCGGTTCAGGTCGAGCCCGCCCGTCGCGTGGCGCCAATGCCCGCGCGCGACGCCGTCGGGGTTCAGCATCGGCACGACAATCGTGGAAAAGCGCGCGCGATAGGCGATGGCAATCGGGTCGTCCGACAGGATCGTGTCGACGAAAGCCAGCATCGCCTGCGCGCCGGTGATTTCCGGCGGGTGCTGGCGGCCGAGCAGCACCACCTGTTCGCGCGGCGGGGTCCGCGCCGACGTGATCGTTAGCTGGTCGATGGTGCGGCCCTCGGCCGACTGTCCCAGCACCGTGCGGCTGACATCGGGATGGCGCGATTTTTCGGCGAGCCACTGATCGTTGGTCGAAGGCGCGATGATTTCCTGGCCCGCGACGAACAGCGGCCTTTCGCCGATCCGGATCCGCAACCGCGCCTGCTTGATCCCCTGGTTTTCGAACAAGGTCACGTCTTTTGCCGAAAGCCTGGTCCAGCGCACCCCGTCTTCGCTGACTTTGGGCCAATAGCGATGCCCGCATGCGGTATAGTTCAGCGTGATCGTCACCCGCTGACCGCGTTTTGCGCCGCCTTGCGGCGTCAGGCGGAAGGCATACCACGCGCTGCAATTGATCGGCGGCGCATCTTCGGGCGCCAGCGTCACCACCAGCTCGCGCTTGCCCACCGCATCGCAGCGCGCGGCGGCGCCGGTCGGGAAATCGGTGTCGAGTTGCACCCGGCGGTTGGCACATCCCGCCTTTTGTGCAGCGGCGACCGGCGCCGCAGCCGCGCCGGTCACGGCCGCCAGGGCTGCGGGCGGCCCCAGAACCGCGGCCGCGACCGACACAATAAGGGCGTGACGGATCATGGCTTTCATGCGCGCCGCGCCCCTGTCATCGCATCGCCTCAGAACTTCTTGCGGATTTCAGCAAAGAGCATGCGCCCCTTGCCGCTATGTTCGGCGCCATAATAGCCGTAGCTTTCGTCGGCGATCGGCGGGTTGCGGTCGAACAGATTGTTCGCGCCGATACGGATGCGCGTGTCGCCGAGCGGCCCCCGGCCCTTGAACGTATAGCCAGCCGACAGGTTGACGACGAACCAGGATCGAACAGGCAGGTAATCGCCGTCGTTGTTGGTCGTGCTCGGATCCAGGAACTTGCCCGTATATTTGCCGAACAGGTCGATGTCGAAATCGCCGATGTCCCAGTTGATCGACGTGCTGAAACGCCATTTCGGGCGGCCATCGATCAACAGCAGCTCGCCCAGCCCTTCGACCGGGAAATTGGCGTCGAGCAGAGCCTGGCCGTCGACGCTGGGTACCTGGAAGAAGGACCGCAGGCGCGCCGCGTTGAAACGGAATTTGAAGTCGCCGATCGGGGTGGTGCCAATATCGTAATAGAGGCCGAAGTCGATGCCCGAGGACGTCCGGCTGTCGAGGTTCAGATACGGGTCGAGGATGAAGGTGATCGGCCCCGCCGGATTGGCCTCCAGGCTGGTCCCGGCGAACAGGGCGATCGTGTCGGCATCGACCGGACCGCGCAGCACATTGGGATTGGAGCTGCCCTGCGTGCGCAGCAACAGATCGAGCGCGACCTGGTTCTGGAAACCGAAGGTTCCGACAAGCCCGGTTTGCTTGATCCGCCAATAGTCGGCCGTGACGACGAAACCGCGCAGCTCGGGCGGAGCAATAACGATACCCGCATTGATGCTTTGCGTGTGTTCGGGATTGAGCGCGTCGGTACCGTTCCGCAAGCTGGAGATGCTGGTGCCGGCGCAATCTTCGACGTTGTTGATCCCGGGCTCGCCGCGTTCGACGCGCGGCAAGCAGCGGACGAAGTCGTCGGTCGTGTTGCTGCGCGTCGTGCCGACGTCATTGACCTGTGCCAGGTTCGGGGCACGGAACCCCTTCGACCAGGCGCCGCGCAACGTGACCGAATCGTTCAGCCCCCACGACGCCGCAATACGCGGGACAAAGGTGCTGCCGACGTCGGAGAAGCTTTCGAACCGGCCGGCAAGTTGCACGTCGAGCTTATGCACCAGCGGGATGTTCATGTCTTCGCTGACCACCGGCACAAAGAGTTCGGCAAAGGCCGAATAGACTTCGCGATTGCCCGACGTGTCGGGGCTGGGGCTGGTGCCCAGAATGTCGCTTTGGTCGAACAGGCCGGTGACGCTGTCGGTGAAGGTGATCGTGCCGTCGGCGCGCGGATCGCGGTCGTCGATAAAGGTTTCGCGGCGGGCTTCGACGCCCAGCGCGATGCCCAGATCGCCGGCCGGAAGCTGGAACAGGTCGTTGCGCGAAATCTTGAAGTCGGCCAGCGCCAGCGTCGTCTCGCCCTTGCGGTAGACATTGACCAGGAAGCTGTCGATCGTCGCCTGGCTGTTACGCCCGCTGCCTTCGGTATTCGTGTTGGTCAGGCTGCCGCCGCTGAACGGGTTATACGCCGTCGGATCGGTGCGGTTGATCGCCGCTTGATACAGCGTTTGCGAAATACGCCGCGCGCGGTCGGTGGTATTGGCCTGCGTATAAAGGATCGCGCTGTCGAAATCCCATGCGCCGATTTCGCCGCGCAGCCCCGCGAGCAGCCGCCAGCTGTCGCCCGTTACCTGGATGACTCGCGGCCCCGCGTCGATCGGGCGATAGCCCACGATGGCCACCGTCAGACCTTCGGGTGGAACATCGGTGCCGGTGACGCGGTTGGGGTTGGTGGGGTCGGCGGCGCCGAACGGGTTGTAATAGGCGGTTGCCGAAACGGTCACGGGCGCGGCGCCCAGCGGCGACGATTGTTCGATCGTCCGGTTCAGTTTCGAATAATAATAGGACCCCTCGGCATAAAGCTCCATGCCGTTGTCAAATTCATGGTTGAGCAAGGCATAGGCGTTGTACCGGTCGCGGTTCGAATAGAGATTGGATACCGGCGCCGAATCATAGCGAAGATCGCTGGTGATCGCGCTGGTCGTGCTGCCGTTATCGATACAAAGGCCGTTGCCAATCTGGATGTTGCAACCGCTGTTGGTCGCGGGCTGGATATGGAAATCATCGTCGCCGACCAGATTGATGCGGCGGCTTGCCTTGAAACGCCCCCAGGGCGTCACCGTGCTGCGGTTGTCGAGCTGGCTGTCGCCTTCGAAGCTGGTGCCTTCGAAAAAGCGCTGGAAATTGTCGGTCGACGAAAAATCCTGCTCGGTGGCGAGGATGCCATTGCCATGGAAATAGCTGCCGTAAACGGTCAGGTTGGTTTTCCCGCCGTTGAAGTCAAAGCCGTATCCGCCGAATATATTATATTCGAACTGCGACGTGCTGTCGGAAAAATCATAACGGCCCTGCAGGAAGCCGCCCTTCATATTTCCACGGAGCTGGGTGTCGATCACCCCGGCGACCGCGTCGGCGCCGTAAATGGGCGACGCGCCGTCGCGCAGCACCTCGACGCGGCGCACCGCACCGGGCGGAATGGTGTTGGTGTTGGGCGACACGACGGGGACCAGCAACTCGGTCTGGAAACCGGGGTTCAAAACCATGCGGCGTCCATTGATCAGCAGCAGCGTGTTGCCGGTGCCAAGGTCGCGCAAATTGATCGACGCGACGTCGCCGCGCGCCGCATTGGCGCTGCCGACGGTATTCTGGTCGTTGAAGGCGGTCGCGCCGATTTGCGGGATCGACCGGAATAATTCGTCGCCGGTGATGGCGCCGGTCGTTTCGACATCCTCTTCGGTCAGAACGGTGACCGGCAGAACGGCGTCGATCTTGGCGCCCTTGATCTGTGAGCCGGTGACGACAATTTCGGTCGTATCGGCGGTTTCGGCCGACGGTGCGGGCTCTTGAACCGTTGCGCCGTAATTGGCTGCGCTGCCGCCCAGGGCGACTGCGGAGACCGTATGGCCCGGCCGGGCCACGACGAACGATCCCCCCGCCGTTTCGCGCAGGATCAGACCCGAACCCTGAAGCAGCATCCGATAGGCGGCCCCCGCCGTGACGCGCCCGCGAACCGCCGGCGCGGTCTTTCCCTGGACGACCGATCCGGCAAAGACGACATTGCTGTTGGTGATCGAAGCCACTTCGCGCAGCGAGCGGCCGAGCGGCTGCGATGGCAGGTCAAAGCTGTATTCCGCCTGGTCGCGCGCCTCTGCGGTGTTTGCTGCAATTGCGACAATGGCGGCGCAGGCCCCCAGCATAGCCTTCGATATCATAATATGTCCCCCCTGCGCCCGGTGCGTTCATCGCATTCCGCCGCATTGGTTTAGACGCGCGGGCGTCCCAAATCCGACACAATCACGAACAAAAACATGTCTGCGGCCGCAAGTGTGTAATTATATTCCGATTTTCGGTTCACTTGCCCGCGGTTTCGCCTAGCGCGACAGGCGCAGGCGGCCGTCCTCTCGCTTCACTTCCAGCCCGTGGAGCACGGCGACGGCCGAGGCGAATTCGGCCGCGTCATTGGTGGCAAACACCCCCGAAACCAAAAGGCCGCCCAGCCTGGGATCCGCGACGTCGATCTGTACGCCGCCATAATGATTGAGTTCGGCGATGGCGGCCGACAATGTCGTATCTTCGAACACCACCTGTCCGCGCCGCCACGCCGTCGCCGCCTCGGACGAGGTGCGCGTGACAATTTCCGGCGAGTCGGCCGCCGCGATCAGGCGCTCGCCCGGTGCCAGCACGACGGGCGCCGGTGACGCCGACCGGGCCGCGCCATCCTGCGTGTCGACGCGCACCTTCCCCGAAATCAGCGTCACGACCACCGCGTCACCCACCTTGCGCACAAGGAAGCTGGTGCCGAGCGCGGTCACGGTCTTGTCGCCCGCCTCGACCCGGAAGGGTCTTTTGGGATTGTGCTTCACCTCGAACATTGCCTCGCCGCTGTCGAGGCGGACGCTCCGCGTCCGACGGTCGTATCGGACACTGAGGTGCGTTTCCGCGTTCAGCGCGATGCGGGTTCCATCCTCCAGCGTGGCGATTTTTTGCTCGCCCACCGCGGTCGAATAGGCGGCGGGCTGGTCGAGAAGCCACCAGCCCGCCGCAAAAAGAACGAAGACAAGCGACGCCGCGAGCGCAAGCGCCCGGACAAGCCGCGACCGATCGTTCGCGGGCGCCGGATGGGCGTCGAGCAGCTGCGCCGCCCCCGGGATGATCGCCCAGGCGTCCATGGCGCGTTCGAACGATCGCCGATGCGCGTCGTCGGACACGAGCCACGCCTGCAGCCCCGGCTCGGTCGCGGCGCTACGCCCCGTCGATTCGAGCCGGGCGAGCCACGCCGCGGCTTCCGCGGCAATCCGTTCGGACCGGTCGGGCGGCGTCACCATTGTTCCATCCATTTCATCAGTTGCAATGTCGCGCGCGCGACCTGCTTTTCCACCGCGGCGACCGACATCCCTTCGAGTTCGGCGATCTCGGCGAACGAAATATTGTCGAGCCGCCGTCGCAACAGGATCCGTCGCGCGCGCTCGCTCAACTGCTCCAGCCCTGTCGCGGCGTGGAGCAGGCGCAACCGTTCTTCGACAATTTGCGCGGCGTCCGGCGACGTATCGCGGATGTCGGCAATATTGTCATAGTCGGTGAAGGGCGATCGGCGGCTCCGGCGCACGCGATCGATCGACAGATTGACGGCGGCCTTGACCAAAAGCGCCTCGCGCGATTGGGCCCGGTGGATCTGCTCATATTGCTCGACCTTGATAAAGGCGTCGTGCACAATTTCGTCCGCATCGTCGGCCGCGACGCCGCGCCGCATCACCGCGCGCCTTGCTTTTGCCATCATCTCGGTCAGGCTCGACATAGCGTTCCCATATATTGCTTCGTCCAGTTAGACGAATGGGCGGACCGTTTCAGACAATTCCAAACGATCGCTCCGCCGATCGCTTCCAGAAGCAAGGCGCAAAATCATGGCGTCCAGCGGGCCATGCCGGGGGCACGGCCGGCCGATTGGCGAAAGGATTTTCAGGGATGGAGCGGGTGAAGGGAATCGAACCCTCGTCGTAAGCTTGGGAAGCTTCTGCTCTACCATTGAGCTACACCCGCTTGCCGCTCCGGCCTTTGCCGCCTTCCGGCGCGGCGGTCAATGCTTCAGCGCGCCGATTCGAGGATCGTTTCCATCGCCACGAAGGTCGAGGTGCTCGCGACATGCGGCAGGCTGGAGATTTTTTCGCCGAGGACGATGCGATAGCGGCGGATGTCGGGGGTGCGGACCTTGAGCAGATAGTCGAAGCTGCTCGCAATCATGTGACATTCCTCGACCTCCGGGATTTGGCGTACCGCATCGTTGAACTGCTTGAGCGCCTCCTCGCGCGTGTCCGACAGCTTGACCTCGGTAAAGGCGACATGGTCGAGTCCGACTTTCGCGGGATCGACGATTGCGCGAAAGCCGGTGATCAGCCCGCTGTCGACAAGGCGTCTCACGCGCTGCTGGCACGGGGTTTTCGAGAGCCCGACCCGCGATGCGAGGTCGGTGTAGGTGATTCGTCCGTCGCGGCCCAGAATCGCGAGAATCTTGCGATCGAAATCGTCCAGATCGACTGTTGAAGAAGGATTTGTCATCCAAAGAGACTATGATTGATTGAAAAGTTGGTCAATTCGCACCTGAAATTCCAGCAAACAAGTCGGATCGCCCTCGGTGACTATGCTATTCGGGACGGCATGACCCCGAACCCCGACCGCGCGCCCCTCCGCGCTCTCGCCCGCCGCAACGAAGCCGATCTTGTCGCAGAGCTGCGCGCCGCCCTTGCAACCTCGACGGCGAGCGTCGAGGCGGTGACGCGCCGTGGGCTCGCCCTTATCCGCAAGGCGAAGGCCGAGGGCGAACGCGAAACGCTCGTGGCGCAGCTGATGAACCGCTACCGCCTGTCGACCGAAGAAGGCGTGGTGCTGATGTGCCTTGCCGAAGCGCTGCTGCGCGTTCCCGACAATGCCACCGCCAATGCGCTGATCCGCGACAAGATCGCCGGGCGCCATTGGGCCGAGGGCGATGATGACGACAGCCCGCTGATCGTCGCGCTGTCGGCGCGCGGCCTCTCGCTCGGCTCGGCGACCTTGATGCTCGATGCGATGGGGAGCAAGGCGAACCCGCTCAGCCTGCTCAAATCGATGATCCGCCGATCGGGCGAGCCGGTGATCCGTCAGGCCGCGCTCGCGGCGATGAAACTGCTCGGCCAGCAGTTCGTGATGGGCGAGACGATCGACGCCGCGGTCAAGCGCGCCGACAAGGAACAGTCCGAACTGGCGAGCTTCGACATGCTTGGCGAGGCGGCGCGCACCGCCGAGGATGCGCAGCGCTATTGGAACAGCTATGCCGCGGCGATCCGCCGGATCGGCGAGCGCGCGATGGCCGGCGACCCCCATGCGAACCACGGCATATCGATCAAGCTCTCGGCGCTTCACCCGCGCTACGAATATCTGCAAGCGGCGCGCGTCCGCGAAGAGCTGGTCCCGCGCGTCATCGACCTCGCAAAAGCGGCGCGCGCGGCGAACATCCCGCTGATGATCGACGCCGAGGAAAGCGACCGGCTGGAACCGCATATGGACGTATTTGCGGCGCTGATCGATGCCGGCATCGCCGACGGCTGGACCGGGCTGGGCATCGTCATCCAGGCATATCAGAAACGCGCGCCCGCGGTGATCGACTGGCTGGCGGCGCGCGCGCGGGCGCGCGGGGTCAAATTGTCGATGCGCCTCGTCAAAGGGGCCTATTGGGATACCGAGATCAAGCGCGCGCAGACGCTGGGCCTCGGCGATTTCCCGGTGTTCACGGCCAAGCTGCACACCGACCTCAACTATATGCGCTGCGCGCAGCTTCTCCGCGGCTATCAGGATTGCATCTATCCTGCCTTTGCGAGCCACAATGCGATGACGCTGGCTTTCGTCGCCGAACTCTTTGCGGGCGCCGATTACGAGCTGCAACGGCTGCACGGAATGGGCGAGGGCGCGCACGACGCGCTCGTCGCGCTGTCGCCGCCACCGCGACCGGTGCGCGTCTACGCGCCCGTCGGCACCCACCGCGACCTGCTCGCCTATCTGGTCCGGCGCCTGCTTGAAAATGGCGCCAATTCCAGCTTTGTGCATCAATTCTCCGATCCCGACGTCACCGCGGAGGAACTGGCGGTCGATCCGCGCAGCATCGCGAGCGCGCCCTCTTCAAATATCGCCACCGGGCTCGCGCTGTTCGACCCGGCGCGGCGCAATTCGCGCGGCTACGACCTCGGCGAGCCGGGCGTGCCCGAGGCGCTGGTCGCTGCGATCGGCGCGGCGCGGCGCGCCGACCGGGTCGCGGCGCCGATCGTCGGCGGCATCGCGCGCGCAGGGCGCCATGAACCGGTGCGCAATCCCGCGACGGGGGCGATCGTTGGGCAGGTGGTCGAGGCCGATGCCGATACCGTCGCCGATGCCGTCGCGGCGGCGCGCCGGGCGCAAGGCGACTGGAGCCTCGCGGGCGGCGCCTTCCGCGCCGCGCGGCTCGAACGCGCGGCGGACCTGCTTGAGGAACAGGACGCGACCTTCCTCGGCCTCGCGATCGACGAGGCGGGAAAAACGCTTGTCGACGCGATCGCCGAGGTACGCGAAGCGGTCGATTTCCTTCGCTATTATGCGGCGCAGGCGCGCGCGGACTTCACCCATCCCCTCGCGCTTCCCGGCCCGACGGGCGAGCGCAACGAATTGATGCTCGAAGGCAAGGGCGTGTTCGCGTGCATAAGCCCGTGGAATTTCCCGCTCGCGATCTTTCTGGGCCAGCTATCGGCGGCGCTCGCTGCGGGCAACGCCGTGCTTGCGAAGCCCGCCGAGCAGACGCCGCTCATCGCGCACGCCGCCGTCGAGCTGCTGCTCGAAGCCGGGGTTCCCGGCGATGTGCTCGCCTTTCTGCCCGGCCGCGGTGAAACGGTGGGCGCGGCGCTGACCGGGCACCCCGGTATCATCGGCGTCGCCTTCACCGGGTCCACCGAGGTTGCGCGCGCGATCAACCGGGGTCTCGCGATGCGCGACGGCCCGATCGCGACCCTCATCGCCGAAACCGGCGGCGCCAACGCGATGATCGTCGATTCGACCGCGCTGCCCGAACAGGTGGCGCGCGATGCCGTCGCCAGCGCCTTTCAGTCGGCGGGGCAACGCTGTTCGGCGCTGCGCCTGCTTTGCGTGCAGGAGGATGTCGCCGAAACGATGATCGCGATGGTTGCGGGGGCGATGGCCGAGCTTGATGTCGGCGACCCCGCGATCCTTGCCACCGACGTCGGCCCGATCATCGACGAGGAGGCGCAGGCCAGTATCGCGGCCTATATCGCCGAAGCGCGCGCGGCGGGCCGCGTGATCGCCGAAGCGGGGCGGACGAACACGCCGCCGGGCGGGCATTTCGTGCCGCCGGTGCTGATCCGGCTCGACGATGTCACCGATCTGAAGCGCGAGATTTTCGGTCCGGTGCTGCATGTCGCGACGTGGAAGGGGGGCGAACTCGATGCGCTGATCGACGCGATCAACGCATCGGGCTATGGTCTGACGCTCGGCGTCCACACGCGGATCGACGGCGTGGCCGCGCACATCGCCGCACGCGCCGCGGTCGGCAATGTCTATGTCAACCGCAACCAGATCGGCGCGATCGTCGGCTCGCAGCCGTTCGGCGGGCGCGGGCTGTCGGGAACGGGGCCGAAGGCGGGCGGCCCGCACTATCTCCACCGCTTTGCCGAGGAAAAGACGATCAGCACCGACATCACCGCCGCAGGCGGCAATGCCGCGTTGATGGCGGGATGAGCGATCTGAAGGGTCGGCGAGCGGCGACCGCGGGTTTCAAACCCCATGAACCGCGCGGCCTGATACAGAGTGGACAGCTATCCCAGGCAATACGTCCGAAATCGTCACGCGGCTTGGTGCCGCGGCGACCCTTTATTCTGGTTCCCCCCGCAGCGCCCGCAATATAGCCTTTATGCGCGGTTATGCAAAGCTTCCGCGTCGACGGCGACCGCGCCAGTCGGGCCGCCCGTCAACGGCCTTGATCCGGTCGACGAGGGCGCGGATGCGCCGCAGCTGCCCGCCGCTCTTTTTGGGGTCATCACCTCGATAGAGTCCCAGATCAGGCGCCCGGCACCCCGAGCAATTGTCCTTGCGCCTTCAATCGTGCGGTCGCGCCTGGATTGGCGGCCATCGCGTCCTTCAGCGCCTGTGCCGCCTTTGCGGTCTCGCCCAGCGTCATACGGCTGCGCATCAGCATGATCCATCGGTCGACGTCGGCCGGGTTCGCCTTCAGCTTTGCCTCCAGCCCGTCGACCATGCCGGCGATCATCGCGTCCTGCTGGCCCTTGGGAAGCTGTGATGCCGCTTCCATCTCGGCGCGACTCGGCCCCGGAATCGCACGCGCGGCGACGGGCATTTCATCGGCGGTCGGCGCGCGCGGCCGTGTGCTGGCGAGGCGCGCTGCAACGTCGATCCTGTGGATCGCGCCGACCTGTTCGATCGTCCGGTGCAGGTCGGCCTCCCACGGCGCGCCTTCGGGCGTGTCGGCCAGCAGCGCGAACCAATCGTCGATCGCGCCCTTGTGATCGCCGCCGATGTCCTTTTTCACCGCGAGGAAATAGCGCGCGCGCGGATCGCTGGCGTCGAGCGCGATGGCCTTGTCAAAGGCCCGCGCCGCCGCGGCCGGCATCGGATCGCGCTCGCTCGCCATCACGCGCGCTTCGCCCAATGCCGACCACAAACCCGCCGCGTCCGGCGACAGCCGGGTCGCCTTTTCATAGGCCGCGATGGCGCCCGCAAAGTCGCCGAGGTCGAATCGCGCCGCCCCCAGCGCGGTCCAGGCATCGGCGCTGTTCGGTTCGCGCGCCGTGCGCGCCTCGATCGCGGCAAGCTGGTCGCGCGGCGCCGCGACATCTTCGGCCGCCGGATCGGCGGCGGGAGTTGTATCGCGCCAGACCGAATAGCCGATCGCCGCGGCGAGCAGGGCGAAGGCGGCGACCAGGATCGCGCGGTTGATGCCGGTAAGCCCACCCGCCTTTTCGGCCTTGATCCCATTGGTCCCGCTCATTTTTGCCCCCACGAAAAATAGCCGGCTTCCGGCGCTGCCATATTGCCTTTGGCCCGCGATGGTGTAGCCTTTGACCCACGAGGTCGGTCAACGACAAAATCGTCAGGGGTCGCACCGGCTTTCCCAGTCAGCAGGGGAGGGGTGCATGGCAGTGTCGGATCACGTCGATTTTTCGACGTTCATGGAAGGCGTGAAAAGGCGCAATCCGGGGCAACCCGAGTTCGTCCAGGCGGTGCAGGAAGTGTCCGAGGACATTTTCGATTTCATCGCCGACAAGGAAGAATATCACGCCCAGCAGATATTGCGCCGCATCGCCGAACCCGACCGGGTCGTCTCCTTCCGCGTCTGCTGGGAGGATGATAATGGCAACATCCGCGTCCAGCGCGGCTGGCGCGTCCAGAATAACAATGCCATCGGCCCCTATAAGGGCGGTATCCGCTTTCACCCCAGCGTCACCGAAAGCGTGCTCAAATTTCTGGCGTTCGAACAGACGTTCAAAAATGCGCTGACCGGGTTGCCGATGGGCGGCGGCAAGGGCGGGTCGAATTTCAACCCCAAGGGCAAGAGCGTGCGCGAGATCATGCGCTTTTGCCAAAGCTTCATGACCGAGCTGTACCGCCACATCGGCGCCGACGTCGACGTGCCCGCAGGCGACATCGGCGTCGGCGGGCGCGAGATCGGCTTCATGTTCGGCCAGTATAAACGCATCACCAACGAATTCACCGGCGTGCTCACCGGCAAGGGGCTCGAATGGGGCGGCTCGCTGATCCGGACCGAGGCGACGGGTTATGGCGCGGTCTATTTCCTCGCCAACATGCTCGCCGCCAAGGGGCAGGATCTGGTCGGCAAGAGCGCGGTGATTTCAGGGTCGGGCAATGTCGCGACGCACGCCGCCGAAAAGATCGTGCAATTGGGCGGCAAGGTGCTGACGCTGTCCGATTCAGGCGGGTTCATCCACGATCCCGACGGCATCACGCAGGACAAGATCGACTGGGTCAAGGCGCACAAGACGCACCGCCGCGGCCGGATCGAGGAATATGTCGACGCGTTCAAGGGCGCGACCTTCACCGCCGGCAAGACTCCATGGGGGGTGCCGTGCGACGTTGCGCTGCCGTGTGCGACGCAGAACGAACTGCTCGGTGAGGATGCCAAGACGCTGGTAGCCAATGGCTGTATCGCGGTGAGCGAGGGCGCGAACATGCCCACCAACCTCGACGGTGTGCATCATTTCAAGGATGCGAAAATCATGTTCGCGCCGGGCAAGGCCGCCAATGCCGGCGGGGTTGCCGTGTCGGGGCTGGAAATGAGCCAGAACAGCGGCCGCCGCGCGTGGAGCGAGGGCGAATTGCAACAGATGCTGCAGGACATCATGGACGGCATCCACGCGCGCTGCCTGACCTATGGCGACCAAGGCAATGGCTATATCGACTATGTAAAGGGCGCCAATATCGCGGGATTCAAAAAGGTTGCCGACGCGATGCTGGCTTTCGGGGTGGTGTAATTCGGTTCAAGGCGTAAAAGCGCCGGTTGGGGAAAAGGGGAACTGCGGATGACGGCGCACGCTGGGAAGGAGCGCGGCGATCGGCCTCGGGCGGCATTGGGCGCCCGTCCTCCCCTGCGCGCGGCATTTGCCGCGCTGGCGGCGACGTTGCTCGCGCTCGCTATCGCGGCGCTTGTCTTTGCTCCCCCAGCGCAGTCGCAGGGCGACGGCAGCGCGCGTTACACCGGCGTCGCGTCGTGCGCCGGGTCGACCTGTCACGGCCGAATGGAGGGTGACGGCACCGTCGTCCGCCAGGACGAGCTGATGAGATGGCAGGAACCCTCGACCCCCGGCGGCGCGCACAGCCGCGCCTGGGCGGTGCTCAATAATAATCGCAGCCAGTTCATCGCGCGCAATCTGGGCATCGGCGATCCCGCGAAGGCGCAGATGTGCCTGGGCTGTCATAGCACGGCGGGGGCGTCGCGGGCGGTGTTGGCCGAGGATGGCGTCGGCTGCGAATCGTGCCACGGCCCCGCGGGGGGCTGGCTCGCGAGCCATTATGCCGGGGTCGGCACCAACGCCGATCCCGATGCCGAGATGCGCCAGAAACATCTCGCCAACCTGTCGGCGGGGCTCAAAAAGCTGGAGGATCCGGTGGTGCGCGCCGGGGTCTGCGTCGATTGCCACTTCGGCTCGGCCGCCGACGGCCAGTTCGTCACGCACCGCATCATGGCGGCCGGGCACCCGCGCATTGCGTTCGAGCTCGACCTTTTTTCCTCGCTGCAGGCGCATCATCAGGAGGACGCCGATTATGGCTGGCGCAAATTCGGGGCACCGGGTCGCCGCACCGATCATGTCCAGATGTGGGCGGTCGGGCAGGCGGCGGCGATCGAGCGCAGCCTTGCCCTCTTCCAGACGCGGCGCGGGACCGAGGGCATCTTCCCCGAATTTTATTTCCTCGATTGCCACAGCTGTCATCGGCGCATCTTCGACCAGGCAAAGCCCGTGCGCACCGGCATCGACAATCCCGGCCGCAACCTGCCCGAAGGGATGCCGCCCTATAATGACGAAAATCTGATCATGCTCGCCGCGGCGGCGCGCATGGCGGCGCCCGCGCTCGCCGATCAGCTCGCTGCGCGCACGGCCGCGTTCCACAAGGCGATGGCGACCGACCGCGCGAGCGCGGTTCAGGCGGCGGCGGCGCTGGCGCAAACGGTCGCGGCGCTGAAGCGCGCCTTTGCGTCGCGCAGCTTTTCGGGTGCCGATGCCTTTCAAATGGTCGACGCGATTGCCGCGAAGGCGACGAGCGAGCGTTACACCGACTATGCGGGGTCGCAGCAGGCGGTGATGGGGGTCGACACGCTGCTGGGCGCGATGGTCTCGTCGGGGCGCGTCACCGTCGGCGCGGCGGCGGGAATCCGCGGCGACATCGACCGCGCCTATGCCGCGGTGAAGGACCCCAATGCCTATCGACCCGCGGAATTTCAGGCGTCATTCGGCAGTGCGGTGCGCGCGATCGGGGCGCTTCGGTAAGATGATGCAAGGCAAGACCCGTTTTTTCCGTTCGGCCGCCGTTGCAGCAGGCAGCGCACTGCTGCTCGCCGCCTGCGGGGGCGGTGGAGGCGGTGGCGGCACACCGGCGCCCTCGCCTTCGCCCGCGCCGACCCCCACGCCGACCGGCGGGTTCTATACGCCGCCTGCCGCCGAGGCGCTGAGCACGGGCGACGTGCAGACGGTCCTCGCCAACGCCATTGCAGAGGCGCAGGCGCGCGGGCTGCCCTCGGTCATTGCCGTGACCGACCGCGTCGGCAATGTGCTTGGCGTCTTTCGTATGACCGGCGCGCGCGCCACGGCGACGACGTCGGCGGCGCCCAACGGCAACAGCATCGACGCGCAAAATGTCACCTTTCCTGCCGAAGGCGGCGCGATCGCCAAGGCGGTGACGGGGGCTTATCTGTCGAGCGGCGGCAATGCCTTTTCGACGCGCACCGCCAGCCAGATCGTCCAAGAACATTTCCCGCCCGCACCGACGACGGCGGGGCTGGAAAGCGGTCCGCTCTTCGGCGTGCAGTTCAGCCAGCTTCCGTGCAGCGACCTGTCGGCGCGTTTCGGCGCCGCGGGGTCGGCCGCGCTGATCGGCCCGAAGCGCTCGCCGCTCGGCCTCGCCGCCGATCCCGGCGGACTGCCGCTTTACAAAAATGGCGTGCTCGTCGGCGGCATCGGGGTGATGGGCGACGGCGTCTATGGCAGCGACCCCAATATCCTCGACATCGACGCCGATGACGAGGAGTTCATCGCGCTGGCGGGGACACGCGGGTTCGAGGCGCCGAGCAGCATCACGGCCGACAAGATCGCCGTCGACGGGACGACATTGCGCTTTTCCGACGCGACCTTCGCCGGGGTGCGGACGAGCGGCGGCGCCAGTTTCGCCAGCCTTAACGGCAGCGCGGGCAATCTGGTCGCGGTGATCGGCTATGCCAATGCCGCGATCACCGCCGGGACCGCCTATGGCACCGAGGCGTCGGGCATCCGCGCCGCGACCGCGGCCGAATTTTCCAACCGCGACGCCTTTATCCTCACCAACGGCAGCGGCACGAACCGCTATCCGATCCGCGCCGGTACCGATGGCGCGAGCGTCGCCGCGCCGCTAAGCGCGGCCGAGGCACGCGCGGTGCTGGAGGAAGCCTTTGCGGTGATGAGCCGCGCGCGTGCGCAGATCCGCCGCCCGCTCGACAGCCGCGCGCAAGTGACGATCAGCCTTGTCGACACGCATGGCGCGGTGCTCGGCATCGTGCGCTCGCCCGACGCGCCGATTTTCGGGACCGATGTGTCGTTGCAGAAGGCACGCACCGCCGCTTTCTTTTCGGGACCGCAGGCCGCCGCCGAGCTGTCGGCGAACGCCAGCGCCGATGTCGCCGCCTTCGTGCCCGCGGTGCGCAGTTTCCTGAGCGACCCCGCCGCACTTACCGGCGCCATCGCCTTCGCCGACCGATCGGGCGGCAATCTGTCGCGCCCCTATTTTCCCGATGGCGAGGTCGGGCGGCCGCACGGCCCGCTGTCGCGCCCGATCGCGCAGTTCAACCCCTTTTCGACCGGGCTGCAATCGGCGCTGATCATCGGCAATCTCGGCGCGCATCTGGGCTTTGTGTCGGGGGCGAGCCCCACCGACACGCCCGCGCGCTGCACGACCTTGCCCGACGCCGCGCCGGGACAGAACCGGCTGCAGAACGGCATCCAGATCTTCCCTGGATCGGTCCCCATCTATCGCGGCAATACGCTGGTCGGGGCGATCGGCGTGTCGGGCGACGGCATCGACCAGGACGATATGATCAGCTTTCTGGGCACGCACAACGCCGGCGCGCGCGTCGGCGGCATCGGCAATGCCCCGAAAGCGATCCGCGCCGACACTATCGTCGTCACGCTCGCCGACCGGCGGACGGTGCGCCTTCGTTACATCAGCTGTCCCTTTGCCCCCTTCCTCGACACGGCGGGGCAAAATGTCTGCGACGGGCTATAGGCGATGATGGCGGGGGGCAGCCTTTGGCCAGTCATCGCGGCGCTCGGCGCGCCGGGCGCCGATGCACCGCCGCCGCCGGCGACTGACGTGCGGTCGGCCGATAGCGTGCCCGCCGAGCAACCGGGCGAAGACCTTTCCCCGCCCCCGCCGCCGGTCGACTGGCAGGAAATCCTCCCCGACGATCTCGTCACCGACATGATCGAGGGGCGTCGCCGTCCCGGCTATCGCCCCGAGCTGCCCGATGCGCTTGCCCAGGACAATGTCGGCGCGCTGCGCCCGCCGCCGCCGCAGGCTTTTCCGGGGATCGAGGACCAGCTTCCCGTTCCCGACCGCTGGCGCCTCATCGAAACGCTTGGCGTCGTCAAGGAACGCTGGTTCGACCCCTATCACCAGAATGTTCTGAAGGGCGACCGCGCGATCGACCCCGACAAGGTCAAATGGTTGCCGATCAAGGGCGACGACTGGTTTTTTGTTGCCAGTGCGGTGTCCGACACGGTGTTCGAACCGCGCACCTTTCCCATTCCCGTCGGCGTCCAGACGACCGAGCGGCCGGGCAGCCTCGACGTCTTTGGCAAGGATCGCAGCTTTGTCTTTGCGCAGACCTTCATCGGGGGCGTCGCGCTGATCAAGGGATCGACGGCCTTCAAACCGCCCGATGTCGAATATCGGCTGACGCTCGCCTGGCAGGCCAATTATGTCGACGTGCCCGAACGCCGCGTGCTCGACGTGCGCCCGTCGAAGCCCAGCCATCGTTACGACAGCTTCCTCGGCGTGCAGGAACTCTTCGTCGACAAGCATCTGGGCAACACGTCGGATCGCTACGACTTCTATTCGATCCGCGTCGGCATCCAGCCGTTCCAGAGCGACTTCCGCGGTTTCCTCTTCAACGACAGCCAGCTCGGCATCCGCCTGTTCGGCAATCGCGACAACAACCGCTTTCAATATAATCTCGCGGCCTTCTGGCGGCTCGAAAAGGATACGAACAGCGGGCTCAACGACATCACCCAGACGCCGCGCGACGATTTCATCCTCACCGCCAACCTCTATCGCCAGGATTTCCCGGTCGTCGGGCTGACCAGCCAGGTCAGCGTGACCTATAATATGAACCGCGAAAAGAAGGATGTTCAGATCGACCACAACGGATTCCCGGTGCGCCCCGCGCTGCTCGGCGACCTGCGCGGGCGCGAATATGATGTCGTCTATCTGGGCTATAGCGCCGACGGGCGTATCGGGCGGATCAACCTGACCGCCAGCTTCTACGCCGCGCTGGGCGAGGATCGGAACAGCTTTTTCACCAGCCAGCCCGCCGAAATCCGCGCGGGCTTCGGCGCGGTCGAACTCAGTTACGATTACGACTGGATGCGCTTTCGCCTGTCGGGGCTGTACGCGACGGGCGACGGCGATCCCTATAACAAGACCGAAGGCGGTTTCGACGCGATCTTTGAAAATCCGATCTTCGGCGGCGCCGACACAAGCTATTGGATTCGGCAGACGATCCCCTTTGCGGGCGGCGGGCGCGTCATTTCGGTGAACGGCCGCAACGGCATCTTGAACTCGCTGCGCTCGTCAAAGGAAGAGGGGCAGTCGAATTTCAACAACCCCGGCACCGTCTTCGTCGGCGCCGGCGCCGATTTCGACCTGTCGCCGCAGATGCGCGTCAGCCTGAACGCCAACCATCTGTGGTTCGAAAATACCGCGACGCTGCAGGCGCTGCGCGTCGAGGGCTCGATCCCCAAGGACATCGGTTTCGACCTGTCGGTTGCCGCGATCTGGCGACCCAAGGCGACGCAGAATATCGTCGGGCGCCTCAGCGCCGCGGTGCTGCTGCCCGGCGACGGGTTCAAGGACCTGTTCGACAACAAGCAGAAGAACGACGCCTATGTGTCGATCCTCGCCAATGCGATCTTGAGTTTTTGATATGCTGATGCGCAAACTCTTCGCTCTGTTGGCTTTCGTGACGCTGTGCGCTGCCTTTGGCGCCAGCGTCGGCCGTGCGGCCGAGGAGGAAAAGCCGCTCAAGATCACCTATCGCTTCACCCCGCCCGCGCCGCGCGAGCAGAGCGACGCCGACGTCGCGGCGAAATCGGCGGGCTGTTACAGCTGCCACACGCAGACCGATCAGCCGTCGATGCACGCCACCCCGGCGGTCAAGCTTGGCTGCACCGATTGTCATGGCGGCGACGCGACCTCGCCCGCCGCCTTCGGCAAGCCCGAGCTGGGATATAAAAGCGCCTACAATATCGCCGCGATGAAGGTCGCGCACCCGCAGCCGACGCTGCCCGGCGCGTGGCACGACAGCTCGGCGAACCCCGTGCGCAGCTATACGTTGCTCAACAAGGAAGCGCCCGAGTTCATCCGCTTCGTGAACCCCAGCGACTATCGCGTCGCGCGCGAGGCGTGCGGGGCGTGCCACATGGAGGTGATCGAGGCGACCGAACGCTCGCTGATGTCGACCGGCGCGATGCTTTGGGGCGGCGCGGCGTATAACAACGGCATTGTTCCCTACAAGAATTACATCTTCGGCGAGGCCTATACGCGCACCGGCGATCCGGCGTGCATCCTCTCGCCTTCGTCGAAGCTGACGCGCGAGGAATATGCCGAGGCGTGCAAGCCAAGCTTCGCGTCCGAAAAAATCCTGACCGACGCCGAACGCAAGCGCGGCGCGCTCGCCAAAATGTATCCGCTCCCGCGCTGGAGCGTGATCCCGCCGGGCGACGTATTCCGCGTGTTCGAGCGCGGCGGGCGCAACATCAATACCCAGTTCCCCGAGATCGGCCTGCCCAATCCGACGGGGCAGATCCAGCGGCTCGAAGAGCCGGGGCGCCCCGACCTCAAACAGTCGAACCGCGGCCCCGGCACCGGCCTTCGCGTCGCGATCCCCGTGCTCAACATCCACAAGACGCGCCTCAACGACCCGTTCATGTGGTTCATGGGGACGAACGACCAGCCGGGCGACTATCGCCATTCGGGCTGCGCGGGCTGTCACGTCATCTATGCCAACGACCGCGAGCCGCGCCACAGCCTGACCTATGCCCAATATGGCCGCGATGGCGAGACCGCGACGGTCGATCCGACGATCGCGGAGAAAAAGTGGAAGGGCGGCGGGCATGGCGACGACGACGCGCATGGGGCGCCCGCCGACGGTCATCATGCGGGCGGCGGGCACGGCGCGCTGATCGACCCCGCCGACCCCGATGTCCCGGCGCGCGCCGGTCAGAAGCCGCGCCGCGAGTCGGGGCATCCGATCAGCCACGCCTTCACGCGCGCGATCCCGACCGCGCAGTGCATGACGTGCCACATGCACCAGCCCAACATCTTCCTCAATTCCTACCTCGGCTATACGATGTGGGATTATGAATCGGACGCGCCGCAGCTGTGGCCCGGACCCGAAAACAGCGCGCCGCGCCCGCCGGGGATGAGCGACGAAGAGTATCAGAAGAGGTATAAGCAGCAGCGCTATCCGACCGCCGCCGAGGTGCATCAGGTGCTCGAACGCAATCCGGAGGGCGCCGCGCCGCGCGGCCTCTGGGCCGATGTCGAGTTCCTGCGCGACGTCTATGACGTCAACGACAGCAACAAGGACACGCAGTTCGCGGACTATCACGGCCATGGCTGGAACTTCCGCGGCATCTTCAAGCGCGACCGGAGCGGCAACCTGCTCACCGCCGATGGCAATATGGCGACCTGGGGTACCGACACCGCACATATCGTCGACCCTGCCGACCCCGAAAAATGGCGCAAAAGCTGTTCGAGCTACAGTGATCCCAAGGAACGCGACCTCTGCCTGACGAGCGCGACCGCCGACGGGCGCGAGGGCAAGTTCGTCCCCGCCGGGCTCAATCCCGGCAAGACGGTCCATATGATGGACATTCACGCCGAAAAGGGGATGCAATGTGCCGACTGCCACTTCGCGCAGGACGCGCACGGCAATGGCTATATCCAGGGCGAGGTCGCGAACGCGGTCGAGATTTCGTGCAAGGATTGCCACGGCACCGCCGACGCGCTGCCCAACCTCCTGACCTCGAACGTCGCCGCGCGGCCGCAGGGCACCAATCTGGCGCTGCTGCGCAACCCCGATGGGCGCCGTCGCTTCGAATTCCAGTATAATGACGATGCTGAGATAATCGGCCTCATCCAGCGTTCGATCGTCGATCCCAAGCTCGAATGGCAGGTCAGCCTGGTCAAGCAGGCGGTGACGCCGGGGCCGCAGTTCAACGCGAAAGCGGCGCGCGCCAAGCTGATGGCGCGTTCGGGCAGCGACGACGGCAAATATGAATGGGGGCCGGGTATCGCGAAGGAAGACCGCGCGCACGGTGACGACAAGATGACGTGCTTCACCTGTCACCTCTCCTGGACGACCAGCTGCGGGGGTTGCCATTTGCCGATCGAGGCAAATTGGAAAACCAAGATGCACCATTTCGAGGGGGAAGAGACGCGAAACTTTGCGACGTACAACCCGCAGGTCGCGCGCGACGAAATGTTCCAGCTCGGCCGCCACCAGCTCACCAAGCCCGGCGAGCCTGACGCCGACGGCAACCCGCGCGGCATCATCACCCCGGTGCGTTCGACCTCGGCACTGATCCTCTCGTCGACCAATATCAACCGCGAGCGCATCTATATCCAGCAGCCGCCGATCTCGTCGGCAGGCTATTCGAGCCAGGCCTTCGCTCCGCACTTCCCGCACACGGTCCGCAAACAGGAAACCAAGCAGTGCACCGACTGTCACCTGTCGGCCGCCGACGACAATAATGCGATCATGTCGCAGCTCCTCCTGCTCGGCACCAATTTCGTCAATTTCGTCGGGCTCAACGTCTGGTCGGGGATGGAGGACGGCTTTCAGGCGACGCGCGTGACCGAATGGGACGAGCCGCAGGCGGTGATCGGCTCCTATCTCCACCGCTATGCCTATCCCGATTATTGGAAGCTCCACGTCGAACAGAACGGCCGCGAGCTTAAAAATTGGGTGCGCGGCAAGACCTTCGACGCCAGCGGGTCGGGCGAGACCAAGGCGCTCGAGGAATTTGCCAATATCGTTCAGGACACGAGCGGGCGGGTGAACTGCCTGCAACAGCGCGGCGAGTATATGTTCGTGGCGGAGGGCAAGGGCGGCTTCCGCGTTTATGACGTCGCCTCGATCGGCAACAAGGGCTTTTCCGAACGTATCGTGCGCGCGCCTTTCTCGCCGCTCGGCCACGACACGCATGTGCGGACGAAGAATGCGACCTGCATGGCGCTCGCGACGACGCAGCCGATCAGCGTCGCGCGCAACGAGAATATCGTCCAGAATTTCCCGGAAAATCTCGAACAGGAAATGCACCCCATCTATCGCTATGCGGTGATTACCGACAGCGTCGAGGGGCTGGTGCTCGTCGATGTCGATACGCTCGCCGATGGTGAGTTCCGCAACAACAGACTGAAGCGCGCGCTGACGTGGAACGAGGGTAATGTGCTGACGGGCGCGCGGCATGTGACGCTGGCGGGCAGCTTCGCCTATATCACCACCGACGCGGGGCTCGTCGTGCTCGACCTGTCGGCGCCGCTCAAACCGAAAGTCACCGCGCAAATCCCGCTCAGCGACGCGCGCGCGAGCGCGGTGCAGTTCCGCTACCTCTGGGTCACCGACGCCGAGGGGGTCAAGTTGTTCGACGTCACCGACATGGCGCGGCCGGTGGCGGTGCCGTCGGGCACGGTGCGGCTTGCCGACGCGCGCAAGCTCTATCTCGCGCGCACCTATATGTATGTCGCGGCGAAGCAGGACGGGCTCGTCATCGTCGACGTCACGCGCCCCGCCGCGCCGGTTGCATGGCCAGCGCTCAACTTCGACGGCGCGATGCGCGATGCGGAGGATGTGATCGTCGCCTCGACCAACGCGTCGCTCTTTGCCTATGTCGCCGACGGGCGCGGGGGCATCAAGGTGATCCAGCTGACCAGCCCCGACAATCCCGGGCTCTATGGTTTCTCACCCAAACCGACGCCGCAGCTTATCGCCTGGGCGAAAACCCCGTCGCCCGCGCTTGCGCTGTCGAAGGGCCTCGACCGCGACCGCGCGGTCGACGAAAGCGGCGGCCAGATGGCGGTCTTCGGCCGCCTCGGCTCGCGCCCCTTCACCCGCGCGGAGATGGAGAAGCTGTTCCTGAACAGCAAGGGGCTCGTCTACAAGGTCCGCGACGAGGTCGATGAGAGCGCGTGGCGGCCGCCGTTGCTGTATGCGAATTGAGGGTGGCGTCCGCTTTCGACCGGAAGTTGACGTTTCGGTTCTTATAACTTCGTCATTCCCGCGAAAGCGGGAACCCAGTGTGGGGTCAGCCTACGCACGCTCTGGGTCCCCGCTTTCGCGGGGATGACGAATATGGGTGTGGCAGCTTCCCACCCCACAACAGACGTCGCGAACCTATAACCGCTCCGCCTGCACCACGCTGTCCGACGCGCGCAGCGCCGAAAGGATACGCATCACATGCTGGACGTCGCGTACCTCGACGACGACGTCATAGGTGTGGAAACCGCCTTCGCGGTTCGACAGCCGCAAATTGGTGATGTTCGCCGAATTGGCGGCGAGGATGCCCGACATTTCGGCGAGCGTGCCGGGTTCGTTCAGGATGACGATGCACAGCCGCGCATTGCCGCCCTCGCTATCCTCCTGCCAGCGCAGGTCGATCCAGTCGGCATCGACCCCGTCGGCGAGGCTCGGGCAGTCGATGACATGCACTTCGATGCCCTCGCCGGGGCGTGAGAGGCCGACGATGCGGTCGCCGGGCACGGGGTGGCAGCAATCGGCGAGCTGATAGGCGACGCCGGGGGTCAGGCCGGCGATCGACACCGCGGCACCCTGTACGAGCTTGCCGGGCTTGGTCTTCATCTCGGCGGTGATGCCGGGGACGAGCGCTTCGAGCAGGGCGTTGTCGGTCAGCCGCTGCTTGGCGATCGCGACATAGAGCGCCGTGTCGTCGTCGAGCTTCAGCCGTTCGCGCGCTGCTGCGCGGGCCTTGTCGCCGACCTTGTTCGGCAGGCGCGCGACGATTTCGTCGTACATTTTCCGGCCGAGCGCCGCGAGTTCGATCTTTTCCTTTGACCGGACGTGACGCCGGATCGCCGCGCGCGCCTTGCCGGTCACGGCGAAGCCGAGCCACGCGGGTTGCGGCGTCTGTTTGTCCGACGAGAGGATTTCGACCGTATCGCCGTTGACCAACTGGGTGCGGAGCGGCACGAGCCGCCCGTTGACCTTGGCCCCCACCGTGCGGTCGCCCAGCCCCGTGTGGACGGCATAGGCAAAATCGACCGGCGTTGCGCCTTTGGGCAGCTGATGCAGGCTGCCCTTCGGCGTAAAGGCGAAGATGCGGTCCTGATACATTGCGATGCGCGTATTTTCGAGCAGCTCGTCGGGATCGTGCGTCTGTTCGAGGATTTCGATCAGGTCGCGGATCCACCCCGCCTGGCCGTCGGGGGCGCTGCCGCCCTGTTTATACGCCCAGTGCGCGGCAAGGCCGAATTCGGATTCCTGATGCATGCCGATGCTGCGAATCTGGATTTCGATGCGCATATTCTGCTGGTGCATGATCGTCGTGTGCAGCGATTTATATCCGTTGCGCTTCGGCGTCGAAATATAATCCTTGAACCGGCCGGGGACCATTTTCCACTTGCGGTGGATTTCGCCCAGCGCGGCATAGCAATCGGCGTCGGTCGGCGTGACGATGCGAAAGGCGATGATGTCGGTCACTTGTTCGAAGCTGACGTGGCGTTCCTGCATCTTGCGCCAGATCGAATAGGGGTGCTTCTCGCGCCCCGACACTTCGGCCTCGATTCCTGCGGCGGACAGCAGTTCCTTGAACTCGCGGCTGATCGCTGCGACCTTGTCCTTGCCGCCCGCGGTCAGCTTGGCAAGGCGGCCGGTGATCGTCGCATAGGCTTCGGGTTCGAGCTCGCGAAAGGCGAGCAGCTGCATCTCGCGCATATATTCGTACATGCCGATCCGCTCGGCGAGCGGGGCATAGATATCCATCGTCTCCCTGGCGATGCGGCGGCGCTTGTCGGGATTCTGGATGAAATGCAGCGTCCGCATATTGTGCAGCCGGTCGGCAAGCTTGACCAGCAGCACGCGGATGTCGTCCGACATGGCGAGCAGGAATTTGCGCAGATTTTCCGCCGCGCGTTCATTCTCGGTCTGCGCTTCGATCTTGCTCAATTTGGTCACGCCATCGACCAGCCGGCCGACGTTGGGTCCGAACAGCCGTTCGATCTCCTCGGGCGTCGTCAGCGTGTCCTCGAGCGTGTCGTGAAGCAGCGCGGTGACGATCGTTTCGCTGTCGAGGTGCAGGTCGGTCAGGATTCCCGCGACTTCGACCGGATGGCTGAAATAGGGGTCGCCCGACGCGCGCTTCTGACTGCCATGCTTCTGGACGGTAAAGACATAGGCGCGGTTGAGCAGCGTCTCGTCGACGTCGGGATCATAAGCGCGCACGCGCTCGACAAGTTCATATTGACGCAACATCGGCCCCAATGTCGCCCCTGCCGCCCATATTGCAATGCGAAATTTGCGTGCGCCGTACAGAAGACATCGGCAATTTTGGTAAAGCGCGTTGGAAGCATTGTGCGTCGCCGCTAGGACAGGCGACAGATGGGGACCGAAGCTCTTGATTCGACACCGCCGCCGCGCGTGTCGATGATCATGCCCGTGCACAATGGCGCACGCTGGCTTGCCGACGCTATTGCATCGGTCCTTGCCCAGGATTTCACCGATTTCGAACTGATTCTGGTCGACGACGCCTCGCGCGACGATTCGCCCGCGATCATGGCCGCCGCCGCCGCGCGCGACCCGCGCGTACGGCTGGTGCGGCTGAAGGCCAATCAGGGCCTGCCGGCAGCGCTCAATCACGGCTTTGCGGCCGCGCGCGGCGAGCTTCACAGCTGGACCTCGGACGATAATCTGCTTCGCCCGCACATGCTGACCCGTCTCGTCGCGACGCTCGACACGCACCCGGACGCGGACATTGTCCACGCCGACTTCATGCTCATCGACGAGGATGGCCGCGAACTTGGCCGGGCGCAGGTGGGGCCGGTCGAACGGCTGCTATATGGCAACAATATCGGCGCCTGTTTCCTGTATCGCGCGCGCGTGGCCAGAGCGCTCGGCGGCTATGACGTCCGGCTCTTCGGCGTCGAGGATTATGACTTCTGGCTTCGCGCAGCGCAGCGTTTCCGCTTCGTCGCGCTGCACGAGGATCTGTATATCTACCGCAAGCATGGCGGCAGCCTGACCAATCAGCGGTCCGATGAGATTCAGGCGCTGACCGCCGAAATCGTCGAACGCGCACTTCCCGCTACGCTGCCCGCACGCATCCGCAGCGAAATCCTCGTCGGGCTTGCGCTGCGCAGCCAGGGGCGGTGGCGGCTCGACCTCGTCGGCCGCGCCTTTCGCGCGCACCCGGCGCCGGTCGTTGTGCGGCTGCCCGCGCTCGCGCGTTGGTCGCTCGTCGTCGCGCGCAACCGCTTCACCGCCTGAACGGCGGGCGATTCCCGTTGCGAAACGCAACGCAGCCTCTATATTTTTTTGGCACGTTGGGCGATTTTACGTTAGGGCTTTGGGCATGGGAAAATTACGCGAAGTCTTGAACGATCTGAACGGTGGCAATTGCGCATTGCCCTTGGCCCTTGAGGCGATGGGCGAACGCTGGTCTTTCATGATCCTGCGCGCGGCGTTCAACGGCGTCCATCATTTCGAGGAGTTCCAGCAGGAACTCGGCATCGCGCGCAACATCCTGTCGAACCGGCTGTCGAAGCTGGTCGACCATGGCATCATGGCGCGCGAAGTCATGGCCGAGGATCGGCGCAAGGTGCGGTATCAGCTTACCGAAAAGGGCATCGACCTGCTCCCCGCGATGATTGCGCTGCGGCAGTGGGGCGAAAAATGGGGCGCCGGCGTTCCCTCGACACCCGTTCTTGTCGACGCGCGCGACGAACAGCCGATCGGCCCCGTCGGGCTGACCGCGCATGACGGCCGGGTGATCGGTTACAAGGAATTGCTGTGGAAGCATCGGTCGGAGCTTCAACCGCTGGGTCAGGCGCGCGTGCGCGCCGATGGCGCCGCGGCGCCGGTCGCGGCGGAATGATCCGCCGCGCCGCCGCCCGCCTCGTCGTGCGCGGCCGTTGACCATCGCCATCGCCCGGACCCCCATGCCGCTGTTTCGACTGACTTCGCCCGGTCCCTTTTTCGATAACAAGGTCCGTGCTTTCTGGAACCTTCAGATATTGGGCTGGGCCGCGTGGCTCGGCCTGCGCGGCGTATCGGGCCTTGCCAATGGGCAGGCGTTCAGCTTCTTCATTCCGCAGACGATTTCGGCGATCACCGGCTTTTCGCTGACGCTGATCCTGTCGGTCTGTTACCGCGCGCTGATGAACCGCCGTCCGCTGCTCATGTGGGGGGTCAGTTTCGGGCTTGCCGGCCTCGCGACGGCGCTTTGGGCGTTCATCGACGCCTGGGTCGCGCAGATCCAGAATCCGGCCAGCGAGGCGGGCTTTACCAGCCTGCTGCTCGGCGCGATGTATATCGACGCGACCTCGCTTGCCGCCTGGTCGGCGCTTTATTTCGCCATCAATTATTTCCTCCAGCTGGAAGAGCAGAACGACCGCGTGCTCCGCCTCGAAGCGCAGGCGGCGTCGGCGCAGCTCGCGATGCTGCGCTATCAGCTCAATCCGCATTTCCTGTTCAACACCTTGAACAGTATCTCGACGCTCGTGCTGCTGAAACAGGCCGAGCCCGCGAATGCGATGCTATCGCGCCTGTCGGCCTTCCTCCGCTACACGCTCGCCAACGAGCCGACCGCGCAGGTCACGCTGGCGCAGGAAATCGAGACGCTGAAGCTGTATCTCGATATCGAAAAAATGCGTTTCGAGGACCGGCTGCGCCCGCATTTCGCGATCGACCCGGCGGTGGCGCGCGCGCGCCTGCCCTCGCTCTTGCTCCAGCCGCTCATCGAAAATGCCATCAAATATGCGGTGACGCCGCAGGAAGAGGGCGCCGACATCACCATCTCTGCACAGCTGGCCGGTCAAAATGTCCGGATCACCGTGTCCGACACCGGCGCGGGATTGTCAGGCGAGCGCACCGACCCCACCACGGGCGTTGCAACGGAATCGACCGGCGTGGGTTTAGCCAACATCCGGGACCGCCTGGCGCAGGCATTTGGCGACCAGCACCGGTTCGACGCCCAGCTGGGCGCTGAGGGCGGCTTCACGGTGGTGATCGAGTTTCCGTTCCAGCCCGATGGGCAAGCAAGAATTGGAACCGAAGGCACATGACGATCAGAACCATCCTGGTGGATGACGAAAAATTGGCGACCCAGGGCCTGCAACTGCGGCTCGAAGCGCATTCGGATGTCGAGGTTGTCGACACCGCCCAGAACGGCCGCGAGGCCATCCGAAAGATCAAGACGCACAAGCCCGACCTTGTCTTCCTCGACATCCAGATGCCGGGGTTCGACGGCTTTTCGGTGATTCAGGGACTGATGGAGGTGGAGCCGCCGCTGGTCGTCTTTGTCACCGCCTATTCGGACCATGCGATCCGCGCGTTCGAGGCACAGGCGGTCGATTATCTGGTCAAACCCGTCGAGCCCGAACGGCTCGCCGATGCGCTCGACCGGGTGCGTCAGCGGCTCTCCGAAAAGCGCGGCGCCGCCGAAGTCGAGCGGCTGAAGACCGTGCTCGCCGAAGTCGCGCCGGAGGCCGTCGAGGAGTTTGGCGCCGAGACGGCAGCCGACGCACTCTCGTCCGATCGCTATGAAAAGATGATCAATATCAAGGATCGCGGCCAGATTTTCCGCGTCGATGTCGACAGCATCGAACGCATCGATGCCGCGGGCGACTATATGTGCATCTATACCGCCGATAACAGCCTGATCCTGCGCGAGACGATGAAGGATCTGGAAAAGCGGCTCGACCCGCGCAATTTTCAGCGCGTCCACCGCTCGACGATCGTGAATCTGAGCCAAGTCAAGCAGGTCAAGCCGCACACCAATGGCGAATGCTTCCTCGTGCTTGGATCGGGCGCGCAGGTGAAGGTCAGCCGCAGCTACCGCGACGTGGTGGCGCGGTTCGTGCATTGATTTAACCGTCGCCCCCGCGAAGTCGGGGGCCGCTGCCAGCCTTGCGCTACGCCGATAGCGGCTCCCGCCTTCGCGGGGGGCGACGAGTTTTAAAGCTGATGCCCCGTCCGGTCCCGCTTCGTCGCGAGATAGTGCGCGTTGTGCGGATTGGTCGGGAGCGCGAGCGGGATACGCTCGACAACCCCGACACCCTCCGTCTCCAGCCGCGCGACCTTTTCGGGGTTGTTCGTCATCAACCGGATGCGCGGAATGTTGAGCAATTCCAGCATCCGGGCCGCGATCGCAAAATCGCGCGCCTCGACCGGAAAGCCGAGCCGCAGGTTCGCGTCGACCGTGTCATATCCCTGATCCTGCAACGCATAGGCGCGCAGCTTGTTGACCAGTCCGATGCCGCGCCCTTCCTGCCGGAGATAGAGCAGCACCCCCCACGGCGCGTCGGCCATCGCGTGAAGCGCCGCGTGAAGCTGCGGTCCGCAGTCGCATTTGAGACTGCCCAGCACATCGCCGGTCAGACATTCGCTGTGCAGCCGGACGACCGGCGGATTGCCGTCGCGCCGACCGATCACCAGCGCGACATGGTCCGACGCCTCTTCGGGCGAGCGAAAGGCGACGATCTCGGCGCTCTCGCTCGCCGCGACGGGCAGCCGCGCGCGCGCCGCGACGTCGAGCCGCGCGGGATCGAGCAGCGTCGCGACGTCGTCGGCGCGGCACTGCGTTTCGGCCTCGCCCGCCGCCGCGCGCACGAAAAAGGCGGGGAGCAGTCCGGCATGGCGCGCCATCGTCATCGCCGCCGCCGCCGCTACGTCGCCGCCGGTTGCAATGGTGCGGAACGGCCCTTTCAGGGGATGCGCGAGGTCGAGCGCGGGGTCGGCGACCGCCAGCGCCGCGGCGACCGTATCGGCGGCGTCGGCAAGGCGCACCGGGCCGGGCGCCGCCGCGGCGCGCTGGTTGGTGAGTTTCAGCGTCACCGCGCGTTCGCCCGACAAAAGCAGGTCGCCGCTGGCGAACGCCGCAAAATTTCCGTCGCGCGCACTTTCGACCGCGAGCAGGTCGAGCGTCCCGTCGGCGCCCGCGACCCGCAGCGGCCAGCCGCGGCGCAGCGCGTCGATCGCGCGCGCTGCCTGCCGGGCGCCCTGCTCGGCCGCGCCCCCGCTCAAAAGGCGAACTCGGTGATCAGCGGGATATGGTCCGACGGCCGTTCCCAACTGCGCGCCGGGCGGACGATGCGGTGCGCGACCGCCTTGTCCTGAAGGTCGGGCGTCACCCACATATGGTCGAGGCGGCGGCCGCGGTTCGACGCTTCCCAATCCTTCGCGCGATAACTCCACCAGGTATAGAGCGGCGCGGGCGCGGCAATGAAATGCCGGCCAAGATCGACCCAATCCGACGCCGCCTGCAAACGTGCGAGCGTTTCGACCTCGATCGGCGTGTGGCTGACGACATCGAGCAGCGCCTTGTGGTTCCACACATCGCTTTCGAGCGGTGCGACGTTGAAATCGCCGGTGAGCACCGTCGGCGTGCCATTGAGAGCGCCCGACCATTCGGTCATCCGGCCGAAAAAATCGAGCTTTTGACCGAATTTGGGATTGAGATCGCGGTCGGGAATGTCGCCGCCCGCGGGAATATAGACATTGTCGAGCCGCACGCCTGACGGCAGCGTGACGCCGATATGGCGCGCCTCGCCATTCGCCTGCCAGTCATATTTGCGCACATCGGCAAGCGGAAGCTTGCTGACGATCGCGACGCCATGGTGCATCCGCTGGCCATGCGTCACGATGTGCCGATAGCCGAGCGCCTCGAACATGCCCTTGGGGAACAGCCCGCATTCGACTTTCGTTTCCTGAAGGCACAGGATGTCGGGGGCTTCTTCGCGCAGGAATTTCTCGACGATGCCGATCCGGGCGCGGACGCTGTTGATATTCCACGAAGCAATGCTGGTGCGAGTCATGGGTCGGCTCTATCGGCGCGTGACGTTGTTCGCAATGCGATTGCGGCACCGCCCCGCTCCCCCGCCCAGCCTCCCATTTCAGGATAGGCTGTAGGGAGGCTGGGCGGGGAAGCGGGGCGGTGCGGCTCCGCCGCGTCAGCGGCAAAATTCGCCGGACAAACTAAACCCCCGTCCCAGGGGCGGTGGAACGGGGGTTCAAGGTCAGCGTTCGTCACGCTCTTGAATGAAGGTGCCGGGCAGCCCGGGTGGGGCAACAGGGGGAAACCCAAATCCGGGGGCCATGTTGGCGCCTTCGAGTGTTGGAATAGCGCCCCTTCCCTGTCGCGAAGCTGAACGAAAGGCGGTGTCCGGCGCCCCTGTTTGTCGTTCGTCGATGCCTGACGCCCGTTCGTCCGGGATCGGCCGCGATTCGCGTTTGGTCGGCCCTGCGGCCGATGCGCGGCGGATCACCGCCCGCGGCGGTTGGGGCGCGGATCGGTCCAGCGGAACGCCGAATCGGCGACGGCGACGTTGAATTTCTGGTTGCTGAGGTCGATCCGCGTCCGGTTGTTCTGCGAATCGAGCGCGACCCAGCCGCGCAGGCGCAGCCCCGCCGGAGCCGATCCGTCGCGGACGAACACCATGGTGATCGTACCATATTCGGGGCGCTTCGGATCCTTGACCTCGACGCTCACGACGTCCGTGTTGCCCGTCGGGAGCAGCTTGGCATATTTCGCGAGGTCGCGGTCGGGATCGAGCAGGGCGCCGAGCGGCGAGTTCTTCACCGGCCAGCTTTGCACCTGCCGCACCTCATAATCGATCATAGTCAGCCGGCTGCCGTCGCCGACGATCAGCAGCGGCACGCCCTTCTGATACTGGAACCGGATCTTGCCCGGACGCTTGAGCGTGAGCTTGCCCGACACGCGCTGGCCGTTGCGGTCGGTCTGGACAAAGTCGGCGGTCATCGAACTCGTTGCCTTGAGGTGCGATTGGACCGACGCCAGCGCGTTCGCCGACTGGGCGATTGCGGGAACGCCGACAGTGAGCCCTGCGGCGGCGGCGGGCGCGAGAAAGATAGCGGCAATACGGGTCAGCTTGGTCGAAAAGATCATCTGGCTCTCAATTCTGTAATCGGGAATCTGTCTCTGGCTTCTGCGCTTTGAACCCGTAGTGAACCGTCATTTCATCCCTCGGTCATCCCGGCGAAGGCCGGGATCTCACCGGTGCATTTGAAGCGCGAGGTCGAGATCCCGACCTTCGCCGGGATGACGAATGGTGAAGAGCCATCAACCCGGTCAAACTTCCTACCGCGGCTGGCCATATTGGTCGGTAAGGACATCGCGGCGCCCGACATGGTTCGGCGGGCTCACCAGCCCCTCTTCCTCCATCCGTTCAATCAGGCGCGCGGCGCTGTTGTAACCGATGCGGAGTTGCCGCTGCAGCCAGCTGGTCGAGGCCTTCTGGCTTTCGGCGACGATCTGGCACGCCTTGGCATACATGCGGTCCTCGGCGCTGTCGCCGCCGGTGGGCGCGCCTTCGAGTGCGAAGCCGCCATCTTCGGGGTCTTCGGTGACGCTTTCGATATAGTCGGGGCGCCCCTGACCCTTCCAGTGATCGGCGACCGCGCGCACTTCGTCATCGGACACAAAGGGGCCGTGGATGCGCGTGATCTGCTTGCCGCCGGGGACATAGAGCATGTCGCCCTTGCCGAGCAGCTGTTCGGCGCCCGCTTCGCCGAGGATCGTGCGGCTGTCGATCTTTGACGTGACGTTGAAGCTGATCCGCGTCGGCAGATTCGCCTTGATCACGCCGGTGATGACGTCGACCGAGGGGCGCTGCGTCGCGAGGATCAGGTGGATACCCGCCGCGCGCGCTTTCTGCGCGAGCCGCTGGATCAGGAATTCGACCTCCTTGCCCGCGGTCATCATCAGGTCGGCGAGTTCGTCGACGACCACGACGATCTGCGGCAGCGGCTGGTAATCGAGCGTCTCTTCCTCATAGACCGGCTGGCCGGTGTCGGGGTCGTATCCCGTCTGGACCCGGCGGCCCAGCGACTTGCCCTTGGCGAGCGCGGCGCGGACCTTGTCGTTATAGCCCGCAAGGTTGCGCACCGACAGCGACGACATCATCCGATAGCGGTCTTCCATCTGCTCGACCGCCCATTTCAATGCGCGGATCGCCTTCTTCGGCTCGGTGACGACGGGGGCGAGCAGGTGCGGAATGTCGTCATAGACGCTGAGTTCCAGCATCTTGGGGTCGATCATGATCATCTTCACCTGGTCGGGGCCAAGGCGATAGAGCAAGGACAGGATCATCGCGTTCAGACCGACCGACTTGCCCGATCCGGTCGTACCCGCGATCAAGAGGTGCGGCATCGGCGCGAGGTCGGCGATCATCGCATCGCCGCTGATATTCTTGCCGAGGATGATGGGAAGCGATCCGGTATGATCCTGGAACAGCGCGCTGCCGATGATTTCGTGCAGCACCACCGATTCGCGATGCGCATTGGGCAGTTCGATGCCGATGACGGTGCGGCCGGGGATCGGCGCGATGCGCGCCGACAGCGCCGACATGTTGCGCGCAATGTCGTCGGCGAGGTTCGATACGCGGCTGGCCTTTGTGCCCGGCGCGGGTTCGAGCTCGTACATGGTGACGACGGGGCCGGGACGCACCGCGGTGACGACGCCCTTGACCTGAAAATCCTCGAGCACCGATTCGAGCAGCCGCGCATTGCGTTCGAGCGCCGCCTTGTCGATCTGCCCCGCCGGACGTTCGGGTGCGGGCGTGAGCAGGTCGATCGATGGCAGCTGATAATGTGTGAAGAGTTCGGTCTGCGGCTTGGGCCTGGGTTTCGACACGGCGGTGCGCTGCACCGGCTCGGCGATCTCGGGCGGCGCGCGGTCGACCGGCTCGGCAACCGCGCGCGGCCGTACGGTCCGTTCGCCCATCTCCGAGGCCTTTTCCGAAGCGAGCGGCGCGCCGCGTGGCGGTTCGATCACGCGGCTTGCCTCCCTGGCGGGAAGGCGGAGTCGCGACGCCCATCCCTTTTCGAGCCGCAGCGCGCGCCAAGCGAGGAACAGTCCGATACCGATCAGCAGCAAAATCGTGGCGAAGCGGATCAGCGCCGCGGCGGGTTCGCCCGCGCTGGCGAACAGCGGCGTGATCGCGCCGCCGACGAGCAGCGCGATGATCCCGCCCCAGCCCGCGGGCATCGGCGCGTTCGTCGCCGGCGACCAGAGTTCGGCGCCGAGCCCGACGAACAGGATGCCGATGAAGCTGTAGGACAGTTGGCGCGGCCAGTGGGGCTGCGCCTCGCCCTTCCACATCCGCCACGCGAGGATCGCGAGCAGCGGCAGCAGCAGGACGACGCCGACGCCGCCGATCGACAGGCCGATGTCGGCGAACCAGGCACCCGCATTGCCCATCCAGTTCGCGGCGGTGCCCGCGGCGGCGGTGTTGAGCGCGGCGTCGGTGCTGTCGTAGGTTGCGAACGCAAGCGTCAGGAACAGGGTGAACAGGCCGAGCGCCGCCGCCGCCGCGATGACGATCGACCGCGCGATGCTCTGGCGGAAAACCGTACGCCAATCGGCCTTTGCGGGTGCGGCCTTGCGGCTAGCCATGCTCTCTTTTGTCCCTTTATGTTTACCAAGGCGATATGCGCATGGGGCGGACTCGCCGTCAAGCGCGCGGCCGGGCCGCCCGCGCCCTTTCCAACCGCTTCGCCGCGCGCTAGGGCGGCGACATGAGCGACACTTTGCGCAGCGATGTCCTGATTTCGGGTGGCGGCCTGGTCGGGCAGGCGCTCGCGCTTGCGCTCGCGCATCACGGGCTTTCGGTACAGGTGGTCGACCCCGCCGATCCGCGCGCCACCATCGCGCCTGGCTTCGACGGCCGCGCGTCGGCGATCGCCAGCGCGACATGGCAGATGTTCAAGGTGCTGGGCCTTGCGGACCGCCTTGCGGGGCACGGCTGTCCGATCCACACGATCCGGGTCGGCGACGGCGCACCCGACGGCGGCCGTGGCGGCGCCCTCGATTTCGGTGCCGCCGAGGATGAATCGCCGCTGGGCACGATGGTCGAAAATCGCCAGCTTCGGCTCGCGCTCGCCGACGCCCTCGCCGACGCGCCGCTCGTCCGGCTGGCCATGCCCGCGACGGTGGCGTCGCGCACGATCGACGCGCATGGCGTCACGTTGACGCTCGCCGACGGAATGCGGCTCGCCGCGCCGCTCCTGATCGTTGCCGAGGGGCGCCGCTCGCCGACGCGCGAGGCGGCGGGATTTCATATCGCCAGCTGGTCCTATCACCACCATGCGATGATCGGCGCCGTCGCGCATTCGCGCCCGCACGATCATGTCGCTTATGAAATCTTTTATCCTTCGGGTCCGTTCGCGCTGTTGCCGCTCGTCGACGATGCCGAGGGGCGGCATCGCTCGGCCTTTGTCTGGACCGTCTCCGAAAAGGACGGCCCCGGCTTTGCCAAGCTCGGCGAGCGCGGTTTCACGGCCGAACTCGAAAAGCGCGCTGGGGGCGTACTGGGCGCGATGCAGCTCGTCGCGCCGCGCATGACCTATCCGCTCGGCTTTCATCACAGCGCGTCGATCGTTGCGAGGCGCATCGCGCTCGTCGGCGACGCCGCGCACGGCATCCATCCGATTGCGGGGCAGGGGCTGAACCTCGGCCTGCGCGACGTCGCGGCGCTCACCGAAGTGCTCGTGGAGGGCGCGCGGCTCGGGCTCGACCTTGGCGACGCGGCGCTCCTTGCGCGCTACCAGCGCTGGCGCGGGCTCGACAATCTGATGGTCAGCCTCGCCACCGACGGGCTCACGCGCCTGTTTGGCGTTCCCGGCCGCGCGGCCGCCGCGGTGCGGCGCTCGGGCCTTGGCGCGGTTCAGCACATGCCGATGCTCAAACGCTTTTTCATGGACGAAGCGCGGGGCGAAGCGGGCGACCTGCCGCGCCTGCTCGGCGGCGAGGAAGTTTAGGGTCCTGACCCTAGGTATTTCCACGTAGGGAGCCGGCAACCCGCCGCAAAGCATGATGTCCTATCCCCGCCGTGCGGCCTGGCGGCCGAACGAGGATGGGGACAGGTCATGGCGACGAAAAGCGACGCGCTGGAAACAGCTGTCATCGACTATATCGAGGCGCGAACCGCGCTTGAGGCGGCGCCGGGGCCGCGCCATCGCGCGCTTGCCGACCGCGCCTTCGTGCGCCTCGCCGCGCTCGTGGCTCCGCGCATCCGCTATTTCACGCGCATCTATGGCCTCACCGACGTGGCCGAGGACGCGGCTCAGGTTTGCGCGATCGCGCTGCATCGCGCCGCCGAACGCTATGATCCCGCCCGCGCCCGCTTCACCACCTATGTGAACTGGCAGTTCCGCGCCGAATTGCAGGCGCTCCGCCACCGCCTCCACGGCGACCAGCGGCGCGCGGGGCAGCGGCGGGCGGCGGCGACGCTTTCGCTCGACGCCCTGCCGGTGGAGGATGCCAGCGAATGGCTGATCGACACTGCGGCCGAACCCGGAGTCGAACGCGCCGCCGCCGACCATCTCGCCGGCTGCGCCGCCGAACGGCTGATCGGCGAGTGGGCGGATCGCCGCGCGTCCGCGCTGCGCGGCGGTGATCGACGGGTCGCGGCGCGGATCGCCGCCGAAAGCGCGCTGGTCCGGCGCCATCTGACGTTCATCGAATCCGCCGACCGGCTGCGCGAGAGCGAGCGACACATCGTTCGCCGCGCGCTCGCGGACATTGTCCGCCACGCCGCCACGCCCAAGACGCATTGACCGCGCTTATTGCAGTGTCGCGCGCCCGTCGTCGCTGTCGAAGCGCCCAAAAAACTGCATCAGCTGGATCACCAGTTCGGCGCGCGCGTCGATCGGAGTCGCTTCGAGCAGGGCCTGCTTCGCGGCGGCATCGAAGGGGGCGACCTGTGCAATGCCGTTGACCAGCGTTTCGTCGTCGAGCTGGCCCACCGAATCCCAGTCGACGACATAGCCCTGCCGCGCGGCGAAGCGTTTGGCCTCGCGCTCGAGGCTGGCGCGCTCGATGCTCGCCAGCACGGCGTCATCCTCCGTCTCCGGTTCGATTTCGGCCTCGACCTGCCGGAACGGCGTCGTCACGTCGAGTTCGCGGCGAACGCGAAAACGCGCGATGCCCTCCAGAACCAGGTTGAACCGGCCTTCGTCGAGCGCCTCGACATCGACAATGCGCCCGACGCATCCGACGTCGTACAGCGCCGGGGGCTCGCGATCTTCTTCGCCGGGAATCTGGCGCGGCTGGATCATGCCGATCTGCCGGTCGCGGGCCAGCACCTCCTGCACCATCGCCGAATAGCGCGGTTCAAAGATATGGAGCGGCAGGTGCAGCCCCGGAAACAGCACTGCGCCGGTGAGCGGAAAAATCGCGATCCGCTGGATGGTCAAGGGCGCGGTTGCGCCCATCAGCCGAACAGGATCAGCGACAGGCGGCGGCGCTGCGCCGCGACCCACGCGTCTTCCAGTCCCACCGCTTCGAACAGCGCCAGCAATTTGGCGCGCGCCGCGCCCTCCTGCCAGTCGCGGTCGGCGGCGATGATGTGGAGCAGATTGTCGGCGGCGGCATCGCGCTGCCCTGCGCCGATCTGCGCGGCGGCGAGGTCGAAGCGCGCCTGATGATCGTCCGGATCCGCGGCGATCGCCGCCTCGAACGCCGCGAGTTCGCCCGAATCGGGCGCGTCGGCGGCCAGCGCCAGCGCGCTTTTCGCCTGCGCGATCGCGGGGTCGGCAGCAAGTTCGTCGGGAAGCGCATCGAGCGCCGCCTGCGCGCCCGCGACGTCGCCCGCGAGCAGCATGGCGCGAATGAGGCCGCCGTGCGCGGCGGCGTTGTCGGGCGCCATCTCGACGATCTGGCCAAAGATTCCCGCCGCGCGGGCGCCGTCACCCTCTGCGAGCACACCTTCGCCCATTTCGATCAGCGGCGCGATCTCGACTGCGCGCTCCTTAGCGGCGCTTTCGATCGGCAGCTGCGCGAGCAGCTGGTCGAGCATCGACTTCAGCTGGCTTTCGCTGCGCGCGCCGGTCAGATTGGCGACCGGCTGGCCCTGAAAGATGGCATAGACGGTCGGGATCGACTGGACCTGAAACTGGCTGGCGATAAAGCGATTCGCGTCGACATCGATCTTGGCGAGCAGGACGCCCTTATCGGCATAGTCGGCGGCGACCTTTTCGAGTACGGGGGCGAGCTGTTTGCACGGTCCGCACCATTCGGCCCAGAAATCGAGAATGACGAGGCTCGTCATCGACGGCTCGACGACATCGCGGCGAAAAGCTTCGACGGCTTCCTTGTCCTGGGGATTCAGACCGAGAGTGGCCACAAAGGGGTGCTCCTGTTTCGATGGGCGCCATTTCCGCACTGGCGGGAAAGACTCATGCGCCGCTTATGTGGGATTTGCGGACGATATGCCAACCCTTCGGAGAAAATGCGCAATCAGGGCTTGCCGAGTCAAAAGGCCGGTGCTAATCGCGCGCCTCACCCGCTGGCCCCACACGGACGCCAGCCGCCAGAGCGGGCGTAGCTCAGGGGTAGAGCACAACCTTGCCAAGGTTGGGGTCGAGGGTTCGAATCCCTTCGCCCGCTCCAGTATTTCCGCCGTTTTCATGGGCTTGGCGGCGCGGTCGTTAGGGCGTTCTCTGCGCCACGCAAATCCCGCTACCTCTATCTAAAAATCGATGCGGCCGAGTGCTGTTCCGATCATGCGGCGATGACCCCTAGGCGGCGGCCGTTCGGACGCCTAATATCGAATGTTCCGCTCCCGATATACGGACGCTATCGTGGATCTTCGCCAGCTTCGTTATTTCGTCGCCATCGCCGAAACGGGGAATTTCAACCGGGCTGCCGAGCGGCTGAACGTCTCGCAGCCGCCGCTGACCGTCGCGATCCGGAAGCTTGAGGAGGAGCTGGGCGTGCGGCTTTTCGATCGCAGCAATCGCGGTGCAACGCTCACTGCGGCGGGTGCCGCCATTCTTCCATCGGCGCGCGAGAGTCTCGATCAGGCGGCAGCGATCCGGGAGATTGCGCGCGTGGGCGCCAGGGGCGAGAGCGGGCGCATCCGCGTCGGCTTCGTGGGTTCGGCGGTGAGCGAATTGCTGCCGCGGATCATCCCGGCCGTTCGGGCGAAATTCCCCGGGGCGGAGCTCGAACTTGCCGAAATGGCCAGCGCCGACATCGCCCGGGCGATCGAGGCTCGCGAGCTCGATGCCGGGCTGGTTCGCCTGCCCGTCGTGCGTTGCGGCGCGCTGCAATTGTCGGTGATCGAGCGCGATGTCCTCGTCGCGGCACTTCCCGAGGCCAGACATGGCGAGGGCGACGCGCCGATTGCGCTCGCACAGCTCGCTGGCGACCCCTTCATCGTCCACAGTCCGGTGAGCATTCTTCATGCCGTTACGCTGTTGGCATGTCAGGACGCGGGTTTCGTGCCAGAGATCGCGCAGGAGGCGGTGCAGGTGCAGACGATCTTGAGCCTCGTCCAGTCGGGTCTCGGAGTATCGCTCGTTCCGGCGCGGATGGCGCGCTTCGTCCCGCAGGGTGTGGTTCTGCGCGCGCTCGATCGACCCGTGCCGATCGCGACGGGCCTTGCGATGCGGCACGATGCTTCGCCGCTGGCGCGCAATTTCTTTGCGGTCGCGATGGCGGGCGTCGATAGTCAATAGCTATCATGGACCGGCCGAATACTATTGGAATTATTGTACGGCGATCTCCACTGTCCCAACACGTCTCCCTTCGAGATGCCCGAGCAAGGATGCCGCGAGATGTTCGATAGCATGTCCCTCCAGGCGATTCCGCCCGAGGACGAGGCGCTGCGACCGGCCATCCGCGTTCTCGCCGCGCGGTCGACCAAAGGCGTGCCCGCGGATGTCCGGGCGCGGTCGTGGCAGGGGTTCGATGCCGCATTCAGCCGCGAACTCGGAAAAGCGGGCTTCCTCGGTCTGACGCTGCCGAAACGCTATGGCGGCGGCGAGCGCGGACCGTTTGCGCGTTTCGTGGTCGTCGAGGAACTGCTTGCGGTGGGCGCGCCGGTCGCGGCGCACTGGATCGCCGACCGCCAAAGCGCGCCGTTGATCCTCAATTTCGGGACCGAGGCGCAGCGCGAGAGGTTTCTGCCGCCCATCTGCCGCGGCGATCTGTTCTTTTGCATCGGGATGAGCGAGCCGGGATCGGGGTCGGACCTTGCAAGCGTGCGGACCAGGGCAGAGCGGACGGCATCGGGGTGGCGGTTGAACGGTCAGAAAATATGGACCACCAACGCGCCGCACTCCGATTATATGATCGCTCTCGTGCGCACATCGGGAACGGCCGAGGACCGGCACAGCGGCCTTTCGCAGCTCATCGTCGATCTGCGCGCGCCGGGCGTCGCCGTTCGCCCGATTGCCGACCTTGCCGGCGACGCGCATTTCGCCGAGGTGTTTTTCGACAATGTCGACCTTCCGGCCGATGCCCTGATCGGGACCGAGGGCGAAGGCTGGAAACAGGTCAACGCCGAACTGGCATTCGAGCGCAGCGGTCCTGAGCGCATCTATTCGAGCATCGTGCTGTTCGACGCCTGGGTGGGCCATCTGCAACGCGCGGGCGTGCGGGAGGGGCCCGCTGCGTGTCTGGTCGGTCGTTTCACCGCGCGGCTCGCGACGCTGCGCGCGATGTCGATCGCCTGCACGGCGCTGCTCGCCAGGGGCGAAAGCCCCGTGGTCGAAGCCTCGCTGGTCAAGGATCTGGGCACCGCGCTCGAACAGGACATGCCCGTTGCGATCGCCGACGATCTGGCGTCGCGCCCCGACGAACCCGTCGATCCCGAACTCCTGCGCACGCTGACCTATATCGCGCAGGTGGCGCCCAGTTTTTCGCTACGCGGCGGGACGCGGGAAATCCTGCGCGGGATCATCGCGCGCGGAATGGGGCTGCGGTGATGGACGAGATGGATCTCGCGGCGCCCTTCGCGCGGATGCTCGCGGCGAGCTGCCCGCCCGCGACGGTACGGGCGATCGAACGCGGCGCGGATTACGCCGGTGTATGGGCCGAAATCGACGCGTCGGGGTTTCTCGACGCCCTCGTTCCCGAGAGCGCCGGGGGGGCTGGGCTCTCGCTTTCCGAGGTGGCGCCGCTCGTGCAGGCGGCCGCACGTCAAGCGCTTCCGCTGCCGGTCGGCGACACGATCGTCGCGCGCTGGCTTTTCGCGACATGCGGCAAGACCGCGCCGCGTGCGCCGATCAGGGCCGCCTCGTCGCGCGCGGCGCTTGGCGCCGGCACGACGATCGAGGCGGCGGATCTTGGGCTCTTTGAATCCGAAGGCGCGCTCTTTCTGACCCCCCTTGATGCCAAGACCGACCGCGCGGCGTCCTCACTCGTCGGTCCGGCGCCTGCGGGCGGCCTTCGCCCCCTTGTCGCGCTCATGCGCGCCGCCGCGATCGCGGGCGCCGCGGGCGCGCTTCTGGAAGCGACGGTGCGCTATGCCAATGAGCGCGTCCAGTTCGGTCGGCCGATCGGCAAGCAGCAGGCGATCCAGCAGCAGCTTGCCCTCATGGCCGAGCATTGTGTGGCGGCGCGCGTCGCGACCGAGATCGGCTTCGCATCGCCGCTGCCGCCGACTATCGAGGCCGTGGCGACCGCGAAAGCCATGACTTCGGCGGCGGCGCCGCTGATTGCCGCTACGGCCCATGCGGTTCATGGCGCGATCGGGATCAGCGAGGAATGCGACATCCAGCTTCTGACGCGGCGCCTGCATTACTGGCGTGGTTCGGAGGGTTCGGAAAGCTATTGGGACGAGCGGTTGGGGCAAGCGCGCCTCGCCGATACGGCGCCGAGCGTTCATTGGCTGTCCGGCGCTGTCGGGCGGTAGGCCGCCAACCTTGATGCGCCGCGGCACAGCGGCCGGCGGGAGCAGCGGAGGATGGGGGTTCCCGATTGTGGCCCTGCCGCGTCAGGAGAAGGTGAGCGAGGCGAGCGCGACGATAAAGAGCAACACGGCCGCGGTGAAAGCCGTGGTCAACGCCGCGAACAGAAAGGGATGAAAGGCGCCTCGGGCGCCGGACGCTCCGTCGGTGCGCGTCTCGGCGCCGGCCGGGGCTGGGTCCGTCCCCGCTTCGGGAGCGGTTTTGAGCAGCGCCGCGCTGATCGTGCTCGCCGGGATCGGCGACAGAAACTCGCAACCGAATATCCGGCCGTCGCCGCGCACGACGCGGGCCGGCGTGGCCCCAGCTTCGGGCAGCACCAGGATGAAGGTTTCGCCCACTTGGACCCCGGCGCCGGTCTCGATCAACAGCCCGGTTCGCGACAGGTTGCGGATGACCACCAGCGCCTCGGCGGCGGCCGTCTGCGCCGCGACATCGAGCCGCAGCGTGCGGCGGTGCATCCGACGGCGCTCGGTCGGCTCGATGATATGCGCCAGCAGTTGCGGCACGCCCGTCTCCTTTGCGGACGAACCATGGCAAGCCAAGCTTAACATTGCCTTTTCGTGCGCGGGAAGTGGGCCGGTGCGCCGGGACGATCGTTCGGCGGTCACAGCGTTGAATCGACCCAACCGCAGGTTAATAATTGGCTTAGTTCTATCCGTCCGGCACGCATCACGCCAGGATGGCTGATGGAAAAAATGCCCCTGATCGGGACGAAATCGAGAAGGGTTTCAGACGGGATCGGACCGAAATATTCGCTATTACACTGTAAAATAAGTAATTATTGTCCATGTGGCGGAGCGGTGAAGTCAACGCCCCTCTCGCGCAGCTAACTTCCTAAAAAATTGTTAACAAGCTTGCGGAGACGCAACATTCCATGCTCTCCTTGCTCGTGGGGATAGTCCGAGTCGCTCGGACTGTGGGTCGCACTGACATTGGAAGAATTTGCCGTGCCGCTTTCGCGGCAGGGCGAAGTGCGCTCGAGGGAAATGGACATGGACGCTTTTGACAATCCGGCCCGGAACGGAATGGCTGGGCTCCAGCGCGACGGCCTGCCGACCGACCAATCGAGCGGAGCCGTTGCGGGCAGCGACCTTCTTTCCGCCACGGCGCGGGCCACCGCGACCGCTTCGGCGATGCCGCTGGCGATCCAGGCGATCCTCGTCCCCGATGCCAGCGGGCGGATCGTGCTGCCTGCGGGTGCCTCAATCGACGACATCAGCGTCTCGGGCACCGACCTCATCGTCACGCTGCCGAACGGGCAGGTGCTTATCGTCCCGAACGGCGCGGTCGACGTGCCCGCGATCGTCGTCGACGGCGATACGGTGCCGGCGAGCACGGTCGCGCAGCTTCTCGAAGGCCTTGCCGACTTCAACCCCGAAGCGGGCATCCGCAGCTCGGGCGGCAATTTCGCCGATCCTGAAGGACCGATCCAGGACGCCTATGCGCTCGGCGACCTGCTGCCCTATACCGAGCTCGCCTTTCCGCAGCCCGAAGATCGCGAGCTGCTGCCCGACGTGCCCGACGAAGAACCCGAAGTCGTCATCGTCACGCCCGACCAGCCCGCCGGGGCGACGGCCGCTACGGCGAGCGTCGACGAGGCGGGTCTGCCGGCTCGTGGAGGGGAGCCCGCGGGCAGCGACAGCGCCGCGAACAGCGAAAGCACGACCGGAACGATCGTTTACGACGTCGCCGACGGGCTCGGCGCGATCACGATCAACGGGACCGCGATCACCGCGGTCGGGCAGGTCGTCACGACGCCGCTCGGCCAGCTGACGATCACCAGCTTGACGCCGGGTAGTGTTGGATACAGCTATACGCTTGCCGACAACACCGACGCGAATGCCAATCTGACCGACGTTTTCACGGTCGTGATCACTGATCGCGACGGCGATAGCGCGACCGCCACGCTGACGATCGATGTCATCGACGATGTGCCGACCGCGCGCGCTGATACCGATACGGTCGCGGCGGGCAGCTTTGCGCCCGAAACGGGCAATGTGCTGACCGGCGCGGGGACGACCAGCGGTTCGGCGGGGATCGACACGCCAGGCGCCGACGGCGCGACGCTGACGGGCGTTCGCCCCGCGGGCGGCGAGGGCGGTTTTTCGGCACCGGGTACGGTGACGGGACAATATGGCACGCTGACGCTGAACGCCGACGGCAGCTATTCCTATGTTCGCAATCCCGGCACGCCGGGCGGCGTCGACGATGTCTTCGCCTATCAGATTACCGACGGTGACGGCGATACCTCGACCGCGACCTTGACCATCGGTATCGCCGATTCGCCGACCGTCATCACCTTTGTCCCCGGCGATGGAGGGGGCGATGGGGGTACCATCGTATACGAAGCCGACCTGCCGGGCCGCAATGGCGAGACCCCGGGTTCGGCCTTCGGGGGCGGAGGTGGTGGTGCGTCGACCAGCGGCACCATCACCTTTACCGCAATCGACGGCGTCGGCAGCGTTTCGCTCGGCGGGACGGTGCTCACGCCCGGATCGCTGCCGCAGACGGTGTCGAGCGACGCCATGGGCACGCTCGTCGTCACCGGCTACAGCTATGACCCCGCGACCGGTGCGGGGTCGATTACCTATGTCTACACGCTGATCGACAACACGCTGGACAGCGACGGCACGACGGTCAGCTTTGACCTCACCGTCACCGATGCCGACGGCGATCCGGGGTCCGATACGCTCGACATTCTGATTGTCGACGATGTGCCGACGGCGCGCGACGACGCCGACAGCGTGACCGAGGATGGGCCGCTGACGGCGGATGGGAATGTCTTGAGGGGCTTGGGTGGCGGCGACGCCAATGCGACCGACGGCGTCGCCGACACTCAAGGCGCCGACGGCGCGAGCGTCACGGCGCTGGCCGGCGGCAGCGTGGGGGCACCGCTGGCGGGTGCCTATGGCACGCTGACGCTGAACGCCGACGGCAGTTACAGCTATGTCCTCAACAATGCGGCGCAGCCGGTGCAGGGGCTTTCGGCGGGCGAAACGCTGACCGAGACCTTTACCTATACGATCACCGATGGCGACGGCGAC
>NZ_JAVJOJ010000010.1:5000-74629 GCF_040216815.1 Sphingopyxis sp. | reverse complement strand
GCCTATGGCACGCTGACGCTGAACGCCGACGGCAGTTACAGCTATGTCCTCAACAATGCGGCGCAGCCGGTGCAGGGGCTTTCGGCGGGCGAAACGCTGACCGAGACCTTTACCTATACGATCACCGATGGCGACGGCGACACGTCGAGCGCGACGCTGACGATCACGATCAACGGCGCCGACGACGGCGTGACGATCACGGGTCTCGACGCCGTGGGGGCCGAGGTTACGGTCGATGAGGACGACCTGGCCGATGGCTCGTCGCCCGACGCCGCCGCGCTGACGCAAGCGAACAGCTTCACCATCTCAACCCCCGACGGGCTTGGCAACGTTACCGTTGGCGGCACGCAGGTCGTGACGAACGGGGTGTTTACCGCGGGCACCGCGACGAGTCCGCTCGGCACCGTCAACATCACCGGCTTCACGCCGCTCGTCGGCACCGACGGATCGGTGATCGGCGGCACCTTCACCTATGAATATGTCCTTGCCGACAATACGCTGACCCACGCCAGCCCCGGCGAGGATAATGTCACCGACAGCTTTGCGGTCGTCGTGACCGACAGCGACGGTTCGATCGCCAATGCCAGCCTTGATGTACGCATCGTCGACGATGTCCCGACCGCGGCGGACGACAGTGCAAGCGCGGCGGAGGATACCCCGGTCGTCATCGACGTCCTCGCCAACGATGTCCGCGGCGCTGATGGCATCGACGCGGCGACCGGTGTGGCGCTCGCCGCCGCGCCGACGAAGGGCGTTGTCGTCTATAATGGCGACGGCACCTTCACCTATACGCCGACCGCCGGGGAGGAAGGCGAAGACAGCTTCACCTACACGATCACCGACGGCGACGGCGACATATCGACCGCGACGGTGACGGTGACGCTGGCAAAGGATTCGGTGCCGACGATCGACCTTGGCGCCGACAACAGCGTCGATGAAGCGGGGCTGCCGAACGGGTCGAATGCCGCATCGAACAGCGAGACCGCGACGGGCGGCTTCACGCTGACCACGGGCAACGACAGCGTCGCGTCGCTGGTGATCAACGGCGTCGATGTGACGGCGGGCGGCACGGTGACGACGCCCATCGGCGTGCTGACGGTGATGGTCAGCGGCGGCGTCTATAGCTACAGCTATACGCTGACCACCAACACGTCGGGCGACAATACATTCGACAGCTTTACAGCGGTCGTTACCGACAGCGACGGCGATACCGCCACCGACACGCTGGTCATCGACATCGTCGACGATGTGCCGACGGCGAACGCCGATGTCGATAGCGTGACCGAGGACGGGCCGCTTGTCGCCGATGGCAATGTGCTGACGGGCAGCGGCGGGAGCGACGCGAACGATAGCGATGGCGTCGCCGACACGCAGGGCGCCGACGGCGCGACCGTGACGGCGGTGGCCGGGGGTGCCGTGGGTGCGCCGCTCGTCAGCACTTATGGCACGCTGACGCTGAACGCCGACGGCAGCTATTCCTATATTCTCGATAACAGCAACACGGCGGTGCAGGGCCTGTCCGCCGGGCAGACGCTGACCGAGACCTTTACCTACACGATCACCGACGGCGACGGCGATCCGTCGAGCGCGACGCTGACGATCACGATCAACGGCGCCGACGATGGCGTGACGATCACCGGTCTCGACGTCGCGGGCGGCGAGGAGGTCGTCAACGAGGATGACCTGGCCGACGGATCGTCGCCCGACGCCGCGGCGCTCACCCAGCCGGGCAGCTTTACGATTTCGACTCCCGACGGGCTTGGCAATGTGACGATCGGCTCCGCGCAGGTCGTGACGAACGGCGTCTTCACGCCGGGCCTCACGACGAGCAGCGCGCTCGGCACGGTGACGATCACCGGCTTCACCTCCGTCCTGGCCAGCGACGGTTCGGTGATCGGCGGCACTTTCACCTATGAATATGTGCTCGACGACAATACGCTGACGCACCCGGCGGCGGGTGAGGATAATGTCACCGACAGCTTCGCCGTCACCGTCACCGACAGCGACGGGTCGACTGCCAACGCCAGCCTCGACATCACGGTCATCGACGATGTCCCGACCGCGGCGGCCGAGGCGAATCAGAATGTCGCCGAGGGCGCGACCGTCACCGGCACGCTCGATTTCATCCAGGGCGCCGACGGGGCAAGCGTTACCGCGATCAACGGCACCACGCTGGTTTTCGGCATGGACGGCTTTTCGCAGGCGATCGACATTGGCGACGGCACGATCAAGATCAAGGCCGACGGCAGTTACAGCTTTACCGCCGACGCCTCGGTCGCGGGCACGGGCAGCGCGTCGGCGACCTATACCGTGACCGATGGCGACGGCGACATATCGACCGCGCCGATCAGCTTCACGATCGTCGACGCCAATGCGCCCACGGCGGGCCAGACCGAGGCGTCGGTCGACGATGATGCGCTGTCCGGCGGCAATCCTGCCAGCATGACGGGCGACCTGCCCGATGCGAACAGCGACGGCGACAACAATCAGGCGACCTTCAGCGGCCTGCTCAATCTCGATTTCGGCGGCGACGGTGCGGGGTCGGTCAATTTTGCCGCGATGCACGGCATGTTCGTCACTATCGGCCAGGAATCGGTCCAGCTGACGTGGAATGGGGGCACCAACACGCTGACCGGTACCGGCCCGCGCGGCGCGCTCTTCACGGTCGAGCTCACCGATCCCACGACCGGGGCCTATAAGGTGACGCTGCTCGACAATGTGCTGCACACGCCGGGCGGCGACGAGAATGACGCGACCGCCGTGCTGGGTTTCACCGTGATCGACAGCGACGGGTCGACGGCGTCCGGCACGCTCCGCATTACCTTTGACGACGACGCGCCGACGGTGACTGCGAGCGGCACGCAGCCGGTGCTGACGGTCGATGAATCGGCGCTGGGCGTCGATGCGCCGGCGAGTTTTGCGTCGGTCTTTACGCCGGTATTCGGTGCCGACGGCGCGGCGCTCGCCAACGACACGACCTATACGCTGGGCATTGGCGTCGGCGCTACCGGCCTCATCGACAGCGCAACCAACGAGGCGGTGGTGCTGCACCTCAATGGCAATGTTGTGGAAGGCCGCACAGTGACGTCTGATGCACTCGTCTTTACCGTGAGCGTCGCGGCGAACGGAACGGTGACGCTCGACCAGCTCCGCGCCGTCCTTCATACCCCCGACAGCGGCGTCGATCAGCCGACCGGCCTCGTCGCCGACGATCTGATCACGCTGACCGCCACCGTTACCGACGGCGACGGTGACAGCGCGACCGCGACCGCGAACATCGGCCAGAATCTGGTTTTCCGCGACGACGCGCCGGTCGCGAACGACGATGCCGCGGGGCTGACCGAGGGCGGGCCAAGCTCTGTTACCTTCGACGTCGATACCAATGACAATGCGGGCGCGGACGGCGTCGGCAGCCGCATCTTCGCCAGCCTGACAGGAAGCTATGGCACAATCACGCTGAATGGTGACGGGACGCAGACCTATACGCTGACCCCGGCCGGGCAGGCGGCGATCGACGCGTTGCCGCCTGGTGCGACGCTGACCGATGTGTTCACCTATACGCTGACCGACAAGGACGGCGACAGCGATCCTGCGACTTTGACAATCACGCTTACCGGCACCGACGATGGCGTGACGATCACCAATCTGACACCGAAACTGGACGGTGGCGATGCGACGGTGGACGAGGACGATCTGCCCGCAGGGTCCGACACGGCGAAGGAATCGCTCACGGCGACCGGCAGCTTCAACATTTCGGCGCCCGACGGCGTCGCTGATCTGTCGATCCATGGCACGCAGGTGATTGCGAACGGCGTCTTCACCCCCGCGACGATCATCACCCCGCTCGGCAACACGCTCGACATTACCGCCTATAATCCCGCGACCGGCGAGGTCAGCTATAGCTACACCTTGAACGCTGCTGAAACGCATGCCGGAATCCAGGGCGAGAACAGTCTGTTCGAAGATTTCGTCGTCGATCTGACCGATACCGATGGCGATCACACCGACAGCATCCTGTCGATCAACATCGTCGACGATGTGCCCACCGCCGCGTCCGATCCCGCCATCGTTGTCGCCGAAGATGCGGCCCCGGTCGGAGGCAATCTGCTCGCCAACGACGTACAGGGTGCCGACGGTGCAACCGTCACCTCGGTGACGATCGGCGGCAACGTCACGTCGATCAATGCGGTCGGCACGACGGTGGTTGTGACGGCGAACGGCACATACAGCTTTACCGCGACGGGGGTGTGGAGCTTCGACCCGAATCCGGTCAGCAACGCCGCCCCGGTCGATGCGGGCTTCACCTATACGATCACCGACGGCGATGGCGACACGTCGACCGCGGCGCAGGCGATCAGCCTTGTCGACGGGAATGGTCCGGGCAATGCAGGTTCGATCACGCTCGCGCTCGACGATCAGAATCTGGCCGACGGATCGACGCCGGCCGGCCCTGACTTTGACAGTGATACGCTTGTCTTTACGCAAGGTTCGGACGCGATCACCTCGATCGTCTTTGCGAACAGCGTTGCCGGGCTGGGCGGCGGGCTGACCTGGCTGCGTGTCTCCGACACCCAGATCACCGGGTCCGATGGCGCGCGCCTGGTCGTGACGCTCGACCTCGTGCGCAGCGGCGACAGCGCGACGATCACCGCGACGCTCAACGACAATTACGACGGTCATACGGGCATCGATGTCGATGATCTTGTGAATCTGGGTTCGGTGGGGGTCGTCGCGACCGATGCCGACGGCGACACGGCGACGGGCAGCGTGACGGTCACGATTTCGGACGACCTGCCGACCGCGCGCCCCGATACCGACAGCGTGACGGAGGATGCACCTGGCGACGCGACGGGCAATGTGATCACCGGCGTCGGCACCACCAATTCGCCGGGCAGCGCCGATACCCAGGGAGCCGACGGCGCGGCCGTAACCGGCGTCGCAGCGGGCATGTCGCCGACCGCCGTATCGGGCAATGTCGGCTCGGCGCTCGCCGGAAGCTACGGCACGCTGACGCTGAACGCCAATGGCGGCTATACCTATACGCTCAACAATGCGAACGGGACCGTGCAGGCGCTGGGCGTTGGCGACACGCTGACCGAAACCTTCACCTATACGATCACCGATGGTGATAACGACACGTCGACGACGACGCTGACGATCACGATCAACGGCGCGAACGATGCCCCGACGATCGGATCGGCGACGACCGCGGTGTCCGACGAAGGGTTGGCGGGCGGTCTCCCCGACAATATGGGCACCGTCGATACGACCAACCTCGCTGTGCGCATGGGCACGATCGCGGTCAACGACGTCGATGGCGATGCGCTGACCGTGTCGCTCGGTACGCCGGCGACGGCGCTATTCTCGGGCGGCCAGCCGGTCGTGTGGGACACGACCAACCCGCAATTGCTCTTGGGCAAGGTCGGGACCGAAACGATCATCAGCGTTTCGATCAACAACAGCGGCAACTTCACCGTGACGCTGTCGGGACCGATCGACCATCCCGATACGACGCAGGAAGATGCGCTGTCGCTCGTGGTGCCGGTGAGCGTAAACGACGGCACGACGACGGTTACAAATGCGACCGCGCTGACCATCGGGCTGGAGGATGATTCGCCGATCGCGGTGTCGCCGTTCGGCACCAGCCTGACCAATGTGGGCGGAGCGTCGGTGCTTCAGTTCCTCGATGCCGACAACGACGTCGACAATAATTTCGGAGGCGACGGGGGCAAGGTGATCTTCACCGCCGCGACCATTGCGGCGCTCGAGGCGCAGGACCTGACCTCGGGCCTGGCCCCGCTGACTTACAGCATCTCGAACGGCGGCCAGGTGCTGACTGCCGAAAAAGCGAACGGCGATGATGTGTTCATCATCACCCTGCAGCCAGCGGGAAGCCCCGACCAATATCGGGTCGAGATCATCCGCCCGCTCGATGCCGTGACCGAAGTGGATTTCAACGCGGCGGGATATGATTTTTCGGGCGGCAATCCGGCCTGGAACTTCTTCCGCGATGCCGGAACAGCGGACAGCAAGGATATTCTGCTGACCCCGATCGGCCCCAATGGGCAGACGGTCAACACCAACGCCAATTCGGGCGGAATCGGCGGCGGCGGCGGCGGCGGTGCGATCGGTACGGGCGAAGGGATGCGGATCGATTTCGTCATCGACCTTCTGGGCAACCCGGCGAGCGGCGGCGCAGGCTATCAGGTGCCGGCGAACCGCAACCACAGTTTCAGTGATCATTATGTGGTCAATGGCGCTTCGGCGGTCTTTGCTTCGACCAGCGGTTCGACCGTCCGCTTCGCGACAAAGGACGACCCCGACGGCAATGACGCGGTCGGCGATGGCGCCGCTGATCCGATTACGGCGGTGGCAATCCGCTTTGGCGCGCAGACGGTGACCGTCAACGCCTCGGCCACTCCGCAGCCCGTCACGGTGGGGGGACAGAATTACACCGTCACCTTCGTCGGCGGCGAAGTGCTGATTTCGGGCATAGTCACGAACACCCAGGTCGCGCTGTTCACCGCCGACGGCTACAACAGCATGGAGATCACATATGTGTCCGGATCGGATTTCCGGATTGGCGATTTCGGCGCCTCGGCGATAACGACCACCGACCCGGTGCCTTTCACCGTCCCGGTGGCCGTCATCGACGGCGACGGCGACACCTCGGCGCTCGCCGACATCAACATCACCGCCAATCCCGCTCCGCCGCCCGTGGTGCTCGACCTTGACGGCGATGGGATCGAATATCTGTCGGCTGCCAGCGGTGTGACGTTCGATTATGCCGGCGATGGACATGCATCGACAACGGCATGGGTCGGCCCCAACGATGGTCTGCTCGCGTTCGACGCCAATGGAAACGGCCGCGTCGATAACGGGACCGAAATCGTCTTTGGCGGCAACGGCCTGACCGATCTTCAGGGCCTCGCGGCGCGGTTCGACAGCAATGGTGACGGCGTGCTCGACCGTCATGACGCGGATTTCGCGCGCTTTGGCGTGTGGCAGGATGCCAACAGCAATGGCGTCGCCGATGACGGCGAGTTCCGCACGCTCGATCAGGCGGGTATCGTCTCGATTAACCTGGTTTCGGACGGGCGGCCTCATACGACAGCGAACGGTGACGTCCATGTCTTTGGTGAAAGCAGCTATACGCTGGCTGACGGCACGGTCCGGATCGTGGCCGACGCGGCTTTTGCCAACACGGGCATAGCCAGGACGCAGGATCGACCGGCGACGGCGATGTTGCTCACCGACGCATTGGTCGCCGCTTCGCTGATCACCATGGCACAGGGGGCACAGGCCGACGAACGCGTGTCGCCGAGGAGCGTGGCAGAGGACGAATTCTTGCCGCGGACGGTCGATGAAGCCGCAGCGCCCGCCGCTGCTGCCGAAACGGCCGATTCGACCGTTCTTCTTGACCAGGGCACGGTTGTTGCGACCGCCGCCGCGCGCGCCGTCGATACGGCGGCGCACCACGCCGACACAGCATTCCAGGTCAATGCGTCGATCGCCGACAGTCGTGATTACGGCTGGCGCGGCGAGGATATGATCGCGAAGGACGGCGGATCCACGGACGCCCTTTTCGATGCGCCGTCGGCGACTGCGGGAACAGCGTCGGCGATGGACGGCCTGTTGATGCTGGGCCTTGCCGCGGCCGAAGCCGCGGCCGCGCAAGCGGCGTCGGTGTCGGCGCAGGACCCCGCCGCCACGGCGGTTCTTGCCGAGGTGCTGGACGCGGGCAATGCGATCGACCGGTTGATCGACGCCGTTGCGGGTCCGGCTCGGGTCGAAATGGCCCACACCGAAAACCCTGCATTCGATCTGGCGGCCTTGCTCGATCAGAATGTGACGCCCGACGCGGCGGCGGTCGTGCCGCCCTCCGTCGAGCTCGACCTGCATCAGATGGCAACGGCGTGACCCGCCTGTTTCTGGAACAACGATAAAAGTGGAGGGCAATAGCAACATGGCACATCACAGAGGAAAATGGGTGGCGGGCGCGGTTGCCGCGCTGGCGCTTGCCCAGCCTGGCAGCGCGCTGGCGCAGGCCCTGGCGGATCTTCCGACCGGCGAACTGCGGGGCGAGGTCCAGCGCCGCTACGATGCGGCGCTTGCGATGACGGGCGATCGCGCGGTCCTTGCCGCGGACAGCAATGCCTATGCCTGGGCGTCGGAGGCCAAGGTCCAGTGCGGCATCGCGATGGGTTTTCTGAAATCGAGCACGCGCGACGCCGAAAGCCTGCGCCGCTGTGACTTTGCCTATGGCATGATGACGCGCCAGCCCGCGCCGCCGGCCGAAATGCCGCTGGTTCCGCCGCCGCCGCCGAGCACCGAAAACTGCCCGCCGGACGTCGCGTCGACTTTCTATTTCGACTGGGATTCGACCCTTGCCCCCGCCGATGCGGGGCAGTCGGTCGCTTTCATGGCCGAAAACCGCGAACGGTGCGGCTGGCGCAGCTTCACCGTCGTCGGGCACACCGACCGGTCGGGCCCCGACAGCTATAATGAAGGGCTGGCGCTGCGCCGCGCGCAGGTGATCGCCGACATGATGAGCGGCGCGGGCATCCCCGCGGGCGCGATCGCAGTATCGGGCATGGGTGAACGCCAGCCGCGCGTCCAGACGCTCGATGGCGAACGGACGCCGGAGAATCGCCGCGTCGAAGTCGAAGTGAACGGGATGGGGGGACAGTGATGAAACCGCAACATAAGCTCGCCGGCTTTGCGTCGGCCTTCGCCCTTTCGCTGTTCGCACTGCCTGCCTTGGCGGAGCCGACGACCATGCAGAATGTCATGGCGGTCGCGATCGATTCGAATCCGCAGATCCATCAGGCCGAAATGAACAAGCAGGCGATCGAGTTCGAGCTCGAGCAGGCGAAGGGGCTTTACCTGCCGCGCGTGACGCTCGAATTGTCGGCGGGGGTTCGCCGCCTCGAAAATTCGACGCGGCGCGCGCTCGGCATCGCCAATGACGAGCTGTATCCGCTCGAAGCGGGCATCCGCGCCGAGCAGACGCTGATCGACTTCGGCCGCCGCCGGGGCGAGAAGCTTCGCCAGGCGGCGCGTGTCGATGGCGCTGCGCTGCGCGTGCTCGAACGATCGGAGTTCATCGCGCTCCAGACCGCGCGCCAATATCTCGACGTGCTGTTGCAGCAGCGCGTCGTGGCGGCGGCCGAGGACAATATGAGCTTTCACAACAGCCTGGTTTCCGACCTGTCGAGCGGGGTGACGGCGGGTTCGATCAGCGTCGCCGATCTGCAACAGGCCCAGGAGCGCGCCAAGGCAGCGAGCGTCCGCGTCAGCGAGGCAAAGGAAGCCTTGCAGAATGCCAAGATCGAACTGCTCGCGCTGAGCGGGCTGCAGGTCGACGAAGTTCAGATGCCCCCGGCGATGGTCGAAAAGCTGCCGGTCAGCCTCAGCGAAGCGGTCGGCATGACCCGTGCGCGGCACCCCAAGGTGCTGGAAGCGCAGGCCGATGTCGATGCCGCCAATGCCGAGGCCAAGAAGGCGAAGGGCGATTTCTTCCCGACGATCGACCTCGAACTGTCGGGGCGCATCGGCGACGACATCGATGCCTTCCGCGGCGAAACGAACGACCTGCTTGGCCGCGTCGTGATGCGCTGGGACATTTTCGACGGGGGAATCAACCGTGCGAAATATCAGGAGATGGTCCGCCGCGCGAGCGAGAGCCGCTTCCGCCTGCACGAAGCCGAGCGCAACGCCGAAGCCGACACGCGCCGGGCGTGGAACAGCCGCGAAACGCAGACCGCGGTGTTCCGCGACCTTGTCGATCAGAGCAAGGCGACCGACGAACTGCTCGTATCGTACCGCGATCAATTCTCGGTCGGTCGCCGCTCGCTGCTCGACGTGCTCGATGCTCAGAACACCCGCTTCAACGTCCAGGTGCGCGCAGAAACCGCGCGCTTTTCGGAGATTTTTGCGGGTTATCAGGTGCTGGCCGCGACCAATAATTTGCTCGATGCCTTCAACCTGAGCGCGCCCGAATCGCGCCGCGTCTATGCGCGCGAGGATGTCGGCTACGGTCCGCCGGCGCCCGCCGAACTCCAGCGCCGGCGCTATCCACAGTAAATTTTAACGGATTGATTCTTAAAAGAAAATAACGACATGCTACAGGATCAATCCTCGGTTGCGCGTATCGGCAAAGAGAGTGTGGGCGATCCCTTGATCGCCTGCATCCTCTTTGTCGCGCAGCATTTCGGCCAGACGTTCCAACGCGGCGCCCTGTCGTCGCTCGCGCGCGACGAGCGCGGTTTTCTTCCCTTCCATCAGGCAGAGGCGGCGCTCGATCTCTGCTTCATCAACAACGACCGGCTCCACGCGCGCAAGCTGCGTGCGTTTGCCCGCGACCTGCCGGCGATCATCCGCCGCCAGGATGGCGATTGCGCCGTGCTGATCGAGGCGAAGGACGATCAATATCTCGTGTGGGAACCGGGCGCCGATGCGCCGGTGTGGGCCGACGAGGAGACGGTCGAGGCGAGCTATGCCGGGCAGGCGGTCGCGGTGTCGGCCGATCCGACCGCGATCCGCGCCGAGGAGCGGCCGTGGGACGAAACGGCGAAACGCCACTGGTTCTGGGGCGAGGTGCGGCGGATGCGCCGCTCTTTCTATCCGGTGCTCGGCGCGGCGCTGATGATCAACCTGCTCGGCTTTGCGCTGCCGCTGTTCACGATGAATGTCTATGACCGTGTGATCCCGAACAAGGCGGTGTCGAGCCTCTGGGTGCTCGCGGTCGGCGCGCTGCTCGCCTTTGCGGTCGAATTTGCGCTGCGGCTGGCGCGCGCGACACTGCTCGACGATCTGGGGCGCGAGCTCGACATCAAATTGTCGGAAAAGATTTTTTCGAAGGTGCTGAACATGCCGCTCGCCGACCGGCGCGGCAGCACCGGGATGCTCGCACGGCGCGTGTCGGAGTTCGAAACCGTCCGCGATTTTTTCGCCTCGACGACGATCGTGCTGATCGTCGACGTCGTTTTTCTGGTGCTGTTCATCGCGATGATCGCGCTGCTTGCAGGCTGGCTTGCGCTCGTTCCGCTCGCGATCATCGTCGCGATGGGCGTCGCGGGATTTTTCCTGCAACGCCGCATGATGCAGGCATCGCTCGACAATCAGGCCGACGCCGCGATCCAGCACGCAATGCTCGTCGAAGCGATCGGCGGAGCCGAAACGATCAAGAGCTGCGCCGCCGAAGGCCGCGTGCTCGGCCAGTGGCGCCGCATGGTCGACACCGCCGCGCGGACGCAGGCATCGCTGCGGCGGACCAGCGCGGCGGCGATCAATCTGGCAACGCTGGGGCAGCAATTTTCCAGCCTCGCGCTCATCGTCGGGGGCTTCTATCTTTTCGACGCGGGCGAAATTTCGATGGGCGCGATCATTGCGATCGTCATGCTCGCGGGGCGCTCGATGGCGCCCGTCGGGCAACTCGCCTTCCTGATCACGCGCGGGCGTCAGGCGTTGACCACGATGGCGAGCATCCAGCAGATGATCGAAGCCGGTGATGAACGGCGGATGGGCAGCAGCGCGCTCAACCTGACCATCGACACCGGCGATATTGTCGTCGAGGGGCTGTCCTTTACCTATCCGGGGGCATCGGCGCCGTCGCTGTCCGACATCGACCTTAGAATCGCGGCGGGCGAGCGGGTCGCCGTCGTGGGCCGCGTCGCATCGGGCAAATCGACGCTCGGGCGATTGCTCTGCGGCCTTTATGCGCCCGATAGGGGCAATATCTATATCGATGGGCTCGACAGCCGCCAATATTCGCCGATCTATCTTCGCTCGCAGCTTCGTTTCGTCGGTCAGGATGCCGTCTTGTTCAGCGGCTCGATCAAGCAGAACCTGCAATATTGCGCGCCGGCCGCGTCGGACGCCGAACTTCTCGCGACGCTCCAGTCGATCGGCGCCGACCGTTTCATGGGCCGCGACGAGACGGGCCTCGACCGCGGCACGGGCGAGCGCGGCGGGCAATTGTCGGGCGGACAGCGCGGTTTCCTGACCATCGCGCGCGCGCTCGCGTCGCCGTCGCGCCTTCTGTTCCTCGACGAACCGACGGGGGCAATGGACACGCAGAGCGAGCGGCTGTTCATCGAAGCGCTGGGTCGTTCGGTCGGGAAATCGCAGACGGTGATTATCGCGACGCACCGCGAAGCGATCCTGCAGATGTGCGACCGCATCATCGTCATCGACGGCGGACGCATCGTCGCCGATGGCCCGCGCGCCGAAGTTCTCGCGCGGTCGACGAAGGAACCGGCAGCATGATCCCGCAACTCGACATCGCGCGCGCCGGCGCATCGCCTGCCGACGCGCCGTGGATCGACGGCGCAGGCGCGCGGCCGACATCGCGGACCGTCAAATTCGTGCTGTTCGGCCTTGCGCTTTCGGCGGCGGCGATCCTGTTCGCGGCGTCGAACGACCGGCTGGCGCGCTTTGTCGAGGCGCGCTTCGCGGCGTGGACCGCCGAGCCGGCCGAAATGGCGCGGACGGCGCAGAAACGGGCGATCGCGCGGCTGATCGCCGAGACCGAGACCGACGCGGCGCTGCCCGCCGCCGAGGGCGACGACGCCATCGCGCGCAATGCGCTGCTGCCGGTGTCGACATTGCCGGTCGAGGCCGCACGGCCGTTCCGGCTGCCGACGATCAGCCTGGCGCAGGCGAGCAATGCCGAGCGCTGTCTGACGCAGGCGATCTATTATGAAGCCGCGACCGAATCGGACACGGGAAAGGCCGCGGTGGCACAGGTGATCCTCAACCGGATGCGCCATCCCGCCTATCCCGACACGGTATGCGGCGTCATTTATCAGGGCAGCTCGCGCCCCGGTTGCCAGTTCAGCTTTGCGTGCGACGGGTCGATGCGGCGGGCGCCGGTGCCAGCGCTGTGGCGCCGTTCGGGCGAGATCGCGCGCGCGGCGCTGACGGGGCGCGTCGAGGCCAGCGTCGGCATGGCGACGCATTATCACGCCAATTACGTCCTGCCGCGCTGGGCGCCCAAGCTCACCAAGATCGAACAGATCGGAGCGCATATCTTCTATCGCTGGCCGGGTTCGTGGGGCAAGCCCGCGGCCTTTTCGGATGCTTATGCCGGCGCCGAATGGATTCCCGCGTTCAGCCAGCTGTATCAGGGCGGCGCGGCGATCGCTGACACGTCCGCCGACGCAGCGGTTCTCGCCGCCGTCCCGCTGCCGCGCGATCCCACCGACCATCGCGCCGACAACGACGTCGGCGGCCGGGTAGATGTGACCAAGGGCTGGGTGCCGAACATCCCCGATCCGACGAAAAGCCAGTCGCGCTTCGACAGCCTGACGAGCCGCCAAGGCGCCGCGCCCGCCGCTGAGGGGCAACCGGGGGTATAAGCGATGCGGATCGTGAACGTCTGGCAGCGGCTGCGCGGAAGCGAACAGATCATGGTCGCGGCCGCCGTGGGGCTGATATTGTTCCTTTTGTGGGCGAGCATCGCGCGCGTCGATGAGGTGTCGCGCGGGCAGGGGCGGGTTATCCCCTCGTCGCGGGTCCAGATCATCCAGTCGGCCGAACCGTCGACCATCCGCGAAATCCTCGTCCGGTCGGGGCAGACGGTCGAAAAAGGGCAGTTGCTCGTTCGGCTCGACAATACGACCTCGCAGTCCGAACTGGGGCAGCTTGAAACCGAGAATGAACGGCTGGCGCAGCGCGCGGCGCGCCTCGCGGGCGAGGGCGGGAGCGGGAGCGGTTGCAGCGGCGCGAATTGCGGCGATGAAGCGCGGCTCGCCGAAGTGCGGCGCTCAGCGCTGCAAAGCCAGCTGGCGGCGCTGTCCGCCGGGGTCGAACAGCGCCGGCGCGATCTGGGCGAAGCGCAGGCAACGGCAACCTCGCTGGAAAGCAGCCTGCGCCTGGCGCGCGAACAGGTGGCGATGCTCGAACCGCTGGCGGCGCGCGGTGTCGTGCCGCAGACCGAATTGCTCACTGCGCAGCGCGAGGTCGTCGATATTCAGGGCCGTCTGGCCGCCGCGCGCCAGGCGATTTCGCGCTCGCAGGCCGCCGTGCGCGAAGCGAGCGCCGAAGTGTCGCGCGCGCGCTTTGATTTCCAGCAGGAAGCGCTCAACGAACGCAGCCAGCTCGCGACCAAGATGGCGGTCAATGAAGAAACGATCCGCGGCGCGCAGGGGCGGCTGGCGCGATCGGAGATCCGCTCGCCCGCGCGCGGCGTCGTCAACGACCTGCTCGTCAATACGCTCGGCGGCTATGTCAATGCGGGCGAACAGATCATGCAGATCGTGCCGCTGGGCGACAAGCTGCTCATCGAAACGCGCGTCACCCCGCGCGACATCGCCTTCATCAAGGTCGGCGATCCGGCGAACGTCAAGGTAACAGCCTATGATTTCTCGATCTATGGCGGGCTGAAGGGCAAGGTCGTGCGCGTGTCTGCCGACAGCATTTATGACGAGGTCGAGCGCGAGGCCTATTTCACCGTCGTCGTCGAAACGACGAACAGCTTTCTCGTGTCGAACGGCCGCCGCCTGCCGATCACGCCGGGGATGCTATGCGACGTCGAAATCCTGACCGGCAAGAAATCGGTCCTGAGCTATTTGCTGAAACCCGTTTTGAAAGTCAGCGGGACCGCCTTGACCGAACGCTGATCGTTGAGCGCCAGGGTGACGCTCTTGCGCGATGCCGGAACGATGGCAGGGTCCGGCGATGGCGATGCGGTACGATAGGCGTGGACCCAGCGCCGGTCGGTGCTGAACGATAATATGGGCCGCACCGCCTGCGCGCGGCTGCCGTCGTAAAGGCGGTCGGTCACATTATCGAGCACCAGCTTGGCCCCGCCGCTGTCGACGAGCAGGAAGGCGTGATCGGCGTTGGCGGCAAGGTCGCGAAGCAGCACGAGCTTCATCCGCGCCGCATCGATACCCGCGGCGCGCAGCATCTGCATCTTCAGGATTGCAAAATCCTCGCAGTCGCCGCTGCCGCGCGCGATTGTCTGTTCCGCGGTCGCCCAATGGTCGCGCCGCCGGTAATTGCGGTCGTCGGCGACATAGGCAATCTCGCGGTTCACCCATTGGTTGACGCGCGCGAGCAGGTCGGCCTCGCCGAGCCCCGGCCCGGCGTTGGCACTATGCAATTGGCGCTGCATCAACGCGGCGGGCGCGGCGCGACGGACGCGGTCCCAATGACCGTCAAAACGCGTGCGCTTCACCGCAATCGCGCGCGTGCCAAGCTCTGAATCGCTGTCCTCTTCGGCTACGGCTGTGCTTGCACAGCCCGGTTCGCCGGTCGGGGCGAAACGAACGGGCGCGCGGCTGGCGGGTTCGAGCGGCTTGGCGTCGGCCAAAACCGGGGCTGAAACCGGCGCGGCGCCGCCCTGTTGCTGCATTCGGATGCGATCGAGTGCGCTCGGCGCGCCGCCCAGGATGACCCGCGACAGATTGCGCGCATCGAGCGCCGCCGGACGGGCCGCCACGTCGCAATCGACCTTGCCGAGCGCCGCCGCCTTCACATTATCCAGCTTGGACGATGCCTGCGCGGCGGCGGGCGTGATCGCCGCGGCGGCCGCGATCAGCGGAAGCAGGCACCGCGCGGAGCGAGCGGGGGAGGCATGACGAAGCATGCTGCCCCATTTGGCGCAGGGAAATGAGGATAGGCTTCATGGCGATGGTGAACAATGCCTTCACCACGTTGTGCCGGGGGCGCGCCGATCGGGCGCCTTTCTTGCGGTCAGAACAGGCCGGGCAATTCGCGCTGGGCGGCGTTCGGCCGGTCGGACATCAGCATTTCGGGCGCGGCGCTCATGCTGGCACTGCGCGTTCGCGCCGCCGCGCCGACGCTCGCTTCGGCGATACGCACCGTACAGGCGTTGCCCGCGAGGAAGTCGATCGCGCGGCGTACCGATGCTTCGCGTGGGTCGCCCAGCGGGAAGGCCAGATCGTCGCCCGCGGCGCAATTGTTCGCGATCTTGGGCGCCAGCCCGTCGTAATAGTCGCTTTGCCCCGCCGAATTGCCCGTTGCAAAGGCGACGACGCGCATCCGGTCGTCGCATTCGGCGCGATCGAGCGCGATCTGGCCGACCGGCTTGCCGAAAGTATTGCTGCCCACGAGCGTCATGTTGGTGCCGAGATAGGGCAGCATCGAATTGATCACCAGCTCGCTGGCCGATGCCGTCGATCCGGTACCGATGAAGGCGATGCGCGTCGGCGCGATCGACTGACTGCCAGGCGCGAAGCGATGCTCGTCATTTTCCGCCGACTTGCTCGGTCGAAACTGGGTTTGCGAAAAAATCTGGCCGCTGCGTCCCGCGCCCATCAGGTCGCCCATCAGATTGGCGGTCGAAACGAGCCCGCCGCCATTGTAACGGAAATCGACGATGATGTCGGTGACGCCCTGCGCGCGGAAATCGGCAAAGGCGGTGCGCAGCTGGTCGTTCGCCGAGCTGATGAAGGTACGCAGGTTGAGATAGCCGTAATTGTGTCCGCCTTCGCTGATGATCTTGGCGCCATAGCGGTCGGAGATCGGGTCGAGCGCATAATCGGCCTTTGTGACGGTCACGTCGCGCGTCCCTGTGGCGTCGGTGATGCGCAGGACGCGCGTGACGCCGGGGTCGTTCGGACCCAGCGCCGCGGTGATGCCTGCCGTCCCTTCGGCGGCGACGATTGCCGAAATGCTGCGCAGATTGGCGCTCGTCGTGCCGATCGCGACGATCGCGGTGCCGCGATCGATTCCCGCAGCAAAGGCGGGGGCGCTTTCATAGGCTTCGGCGATCAGCAGGCGCTGGTTCGCGGCATCATAGGCCAGCCGCACGCCAAAGCCGGCGCTCGACCCGCTCGAGAAAAAGGCGTTCTCCTCAGCGATCGACGTGATGTAGGTAAAGAAACGGTCCTTGTTCAGCGCCCGCGCGGGCGCGACGAGCGCGTCGATATAGGTCTGGACGTCGCTGTAGCTTCCGGGATTGACCCCCGTGGCGACATCGGCCGGGAACAGATACCATTCGTCGATCACCGCCTTGGCAAAGCTCTGGCGCGAAGCGAGCGCGCAGGTCGGCGTGGGCGTCGGGGTGGGAGAAGGCGTCGGCGTAACCGTGACCGGACCACCGCTGCCGAGGCTCGAATCGCCGCCCCCGCCGCCGCACGACGCCAGCATGAGCGCCGCAAGCGTAACCGACGCGACTGGCCACCTCGACCTGTTCATTCGCATGTCTCCCCGGCTCGATCGGTCCGTTCCCCTGGTTACAGGGACTTATGGCGTATCGTTTCGTCCTTTGAAACCCTGTGCGATCACATAGAGTTCGGGCGATCCCTTGCGGCTCGCCGGCGGCTTTGCATGCTTGACCGTCGTGAAGTGGCGCTTGAGCAGGGTCAGCAGCTCGCGGTCGGCGCCGCCCGCAAAGACCTTGGCGACAAAGGCGCCGCCCGGCAGCAGATTCTGCACCGCAAAGTCGGCCGCGGTTTCGGCGAGTCCGATGGTGCGCAGGTGATCGGTCTGCGGATGGCCCACCGTGTTCGCCGCCATGTCCGAAATGACAAGGTCGGGGGCGCTGCCGAGCGCTGCGATCAACGCATCGGGTGCCGCATCGTCCATGAAGTCCATCTCGAGGATTGCGACCCCCTCGATCGGTTCGCAGTGGAGCAAGTCGATTCCCGCGACGCGCGCGCGCGGATTCGCCCCCCGCACGACCTGCGACCAGCCGCCCGGCGTGATGCCAAGGTCGACGACCGCACGCGATTTTTTTAGGAAGCCGAATTTTTCGTCGAGCTCGATCAGCTTGTAGGCGGCGCGCGAACGATAGCCTTCGGCTTGCGCGCGGCGAACATAGGGATCGTTCAATTGCCGTTGCAGCCAGCGCGTCGACGACACGCTGCGCCTTTTCGCGGTCTTGACCCGCACATGCAGACCGCCGCGGCTCCCCGGCCCTTTGGCGCCGCCCTTGCCCCCGCCGCCGCTCATTTGCGAAATTCGCGGCGGGTGACGGGAATGTCGCGGCCCTGCATCGCGAGCGTGCGCAAAATGCCTTCGCGGATGCCGCGGTCGGCGACGCCGACGCGCGCAGCGGGCCAAAGGTCGATGATGCTTTCGAGGATCGCGCAGCCCGCGACGACCAGGTCGGCGCGTTCGCGGCCGATACAGGCGATTTCGGCACGGTCGGCGATGCTCGCATCGGCGAGGCGGCGGCTGATCGCGCGCATCGCGTCGCTGGGCACGACCAGCCCGTCGACCGCGCGGCGGTCGTATCGCGGCAGGTTCAGGAACACGCTGGCAAGCGTCGTCACCGTGCCGCTGGTGCCCAAGAGGCGCAAGGGCTGGCCGGCAAAGGCGCCGACGCGGTCGGCAAAGGCGGCAAAGGCGCGGCGCGTCACGTCGCGCATATGCGCATAGGCGGCCTGGCGCCCTCTCAAACTGTCTTCGGGCAGCGGGGCGTGCTCGGTCAGCGATACGACGCCCCACGGCACGCTGACCCAATCGTGGATCTGGACGTCGTGGTCGGACACATCGACGCGCATCAGTTCGGTCGATCCGCCGCCGATGTCGAAAATCAGCGCGGGGCCGTCGCCCGGCTCCATCAGATTGTGACAGCCGAGCACGGCCAGCCGCGCTTCTTCGGCGGCCGAGATGATGTCGAGAACGATGCCCGTTTCGCGCCGCACGCGATCGGCGAGTTCGGCGCCGTTGCTCGCGCGGCGGCACGCCTCGGTCGCGACGGCGCGCGACAAGGAGACATGGCGCCGCCGCAGCTTGTCGGCGCAGATCGCCAGCGCCGCGACGGTGCGGTCCATGGCGGCGTCGCTGATCCGCCCGCTGCTGTGCAAACCTTCGCCCAGGCGGACGATGCGTGAAAAGGCGTCGATGACGACCAGTTCGCCGTCCTGCGGGCGGGCGATGAGCAACCGGCAATTGTTGGTGCCAAGGTCGATGGCGGCATAGCTGCGCGGCCGCACGATCGGGATCGGTCGCCGCTGGGCGCTCGCCTTGTTCCGTCCGTTCGCCGCCGACCCGGGCCGCGGCGGTCGCCCTGATGGCGCTGCCATTTGCCGCATGGCTAGTATAACCTGTTCTACTCACGCGCCCGCAAGACCGCGGACGTGCACTTGGCGCCAAATCTAGGCGTCCCCCCGGCCGATGGCAAGCGTCCTCCTCCCGCCGCGTCGGGACGAAAGCAAACCCCGCCCGGCGCGGCGCCGGACGGGGCAAGGAAGGAGGGGAAATTATTGGGGGTGGGGTCAGCCGCTTAATCGGCAGCCGTCATTCCCCTTTAGCGGCGGCAGCCGTCGTTGCCCTTGTCGATCGCACGGCCGGCAATCGCACCGACGGCGCCGCCGATGATGGTGCCGACGGTCTTGTCGCCGCGGCCGGCAATTTCATGGCCCGCAAGGCCGCCGGCAATCGCGCCGATGATCGTGCCGCCGGTGCCCTTGTCGCACTGGCGATAATGGCGGCGGTCGCCCCTGTAATAGCGGCGATCGCTGCGATAATCACGGCGATCGTAGCGGCGGTCGTAACGACGGTCATAGCGGCGATCGTCGCGGTCGTAGCCGCTGTAATAGCTCGAATAGCCGTCCCGGTCATAATAGCCGTTCTGTGCGGCCGCCGGAGTTGCCACGCCCAACGTCACGGTGGACATCAGGGCGGCGATCGAGAGAGTCACCATCTTTTTCATCGTTATTCTCCTTCTTTCGTCGTTTGGCCCTTGGGGGCGGTGGTCGATGAAAGGGGTTCTGCCCGATTCGCGTTGAGCAAAGGCTGAACGCGCCGGTTGGCTGGCGTTCAGCTTTGACGGTCCGAAAGGCTTTCCTTTCGCGGCCCGGCATCCTACGCCCGCGCCGATGCGCCGCCTGTTTGCCGCTTTGTTGATCTTTCTTGTCCTCGGACCGGCGCCGATACGCACCTTCCGTTATCCTACCGACAATTTCGTACAGCAGGCATCGGCGCAGCCGCTGGACGTCAGCCCCGCCACTGCGGGGGCGCTACGCTATGTGCGGGGCTGGCACCTCACCAGCCCGCACAGCCGCTTCGGCGGCTTTTCGGGGATCGCGCGAAGGGGTGTCGGCGGCATTCTGCTGATCGGCGACAATGGCTATGCAACGCGGCTCGCGATCGGGAGCGAAGGCCAACCGGAATTAATCGGTATCGCGCCGTTGCCGGTGCCCAAGGGATGGCCCGACCGCAAATCGATGGTCGATGCCGAATCGGTCGCGGTCGACGCGGATGCGGACAAAATATGGGTGGGGCTGGAGCGGACCAATCAGCTGTGGCGGTTCGACGGTGCGTTGCGCTGTCTAGAGGCGCGCTATGCGCCTGCGGCGATGCGCGATTGGCCGAAAGGGCGCGGCGCCGAAGCGATGGTGCGGCTGACCGATGGCCGTTTCGTCGTCATCGCCGAGGGTGGGCGCCGCGACGCGCGTGCGAATCGCGCGCTGCTCTTCGCGGGCGATCCCGGCGTTGAAACGCCGCCGCCGACACGCTTTTATTACGACAGCGAAGGCAAGGGGTCGGTCAGCGATGCCGCACCATTGCCCGACGGCCGTATCCTGCTGGTCCATCGCGACGTGGGATGGTTCCCCGTCTTCACCACGACGATCGCGATTGCCGACCCGGCGGACATCCGGCCGGGCACAGTGCTGCGGTCGCGAACCATCGGAGTCGTGCCGCGCGCGCTCGCCGACAATTTCGAGGGCGCGGCAATCGAGGCGGTGGACGGCCGCACCTATTTGTGGCTCGTTTCGGACGATAATTTCCAAAGCTGGCAGCGCAACCTGCTGCTTCAGTTCGAACTCGTCGACCTGCCGCCGAGGGGCGCGCCGGACAGCAAAAAGGCCGCGCGGTAAACCGGCGGCCTCCTTGTTTCAGCGATTCGCGTGGCGCGTTACGCGGCCTTTTCGGCGAGCTTCTTCGCGACTTCCTTTTTGAGCTTGCGGGCGTTCGCCGACAGCTTGTCGTCGCCCGCCTTCATCAGCCAATTGTCGAGGCCGCCATTATGTTCGACCGACCGCAGCCCGTGCGTCGACACGCGCAGCTTGACGCCCTTGCCGAGCGCATCCGACAGCAGGGTCACATTCTGCAGGTTCGGCAGGAAGGTGCGCTTGGTCTTGTTGTTGGCGTGGCTGACATTGTGGCCAACCTGGCGGCCCTTGCCGGTCAGTTCGCAAATGCGCGACATGGTCTTCTTCCTCACAAAATCTGGGCGGCGTGCCGGTTGGCGCCAAAAAGCACCGAAAGGACCGGTTGGGCCGGGAAAGGCGCGCGCTTATCGGCTTGCAGGGGATTCGTCAAGCGATTAGCGGGAAAGGCATGGCGCAATTCCCGCTTCCCGACCCGATGCGACGCGCGCTCGACCTCGCCCGTATCGCCGCCGAATGGGGCGAGGTGCCCGTCGGCGCGGTCGTCGTCAAGGATGGCGTCGTCATTGCCGAGGGGCATAATCGCCCGCGCGAATCGCACGATCCCACCGCGCACGCCGAAATCGTCGCGATGCGCATGGCCGCCGCAAAGCTCGGCAACGAACGGCTCGATGGCTGCGACCTCTATGTCACGCTCGAACCCTGCGCGATGTGCGCGGGAGCGATTGCCCATGCGCGCATCGCGCGGCTCTATTATGGTGCCGACGATCCGAAGGGCGGCGCCGTCGTCCATGGCCCGCGCCTGTTCGCGCAGCCGACGGTCCATCACCGGCCGGAGATTTACGACGGGATCGGCGCAAGCGAGGCGGCGGCGCTGCTCCGGGATTTTTTCGCGGCGCGGCGGTGAATGCGGTGAGGTCGGATTCGGGGTGGGAAGCGGACTTCTTCAATTCCGTCATCCCGGCGAAGGCCGGGATCTCGCCGGTGCGGTCAACGGTCAGGACGAGATTCCGGCCTTCGCCGGGATGACGATAGATTTGAGGGCGGCTTCCGGTCGAAATCTTCCATTTCCCCACGCACCCGTCCTCACCCGGGCACCATCTCTTCGACCCATTCGGGCACCAGCCAGGTCGCAGGGCCGTGCCGCGCCTCGTCGAACCAGTGGCTGCCCTGGCTTGGCTCCATATTGAGTTCGAGGGTGCGTGCGCCCGCCGCGCGCGCCTCGCGGACGAAGCCCGCGGCGGGATAGACGGCGCCTGAGGTCCCGATCGACACGAACAGGTCGGCGCGATTGATCGCATGATAAATTTCCTCCATCCGGTACGGCATTTCGCCGAACCAGACGACATCGGGGCGCAAATGTCCTGCGGCGCCGCACGCCGGGCAGGGCGGCCGGTCGAGCAGCGGCGCGGTCCACGCGCTGCGCGTGCCGCATCCGGTGCACCAGGCATTGAGATGCGTGCCGTGCATGTGGATCAGCCGCCGCGCGCCCGCGCGCTCGTGCAGATCGTCGACATTCTGGGTGACGATCAGCAACTCGCCCGGCCATTCAGCATCGAGCCGCGCCAGCGCGTGATGCGCCGCGTTGGGCTGTTTGGTCTGGATCGCCGCGCGCCGCATGTCGTAAAAGCGCAGCACAAGATCGGGATCGCGGGCGAACCCTTCGGGGGTCGCGACATCCTCGACGCGGTGCTGTTCCCACAGGCCGCCGGCATCGCGAAACGTGTCGATACCGCTTTCGGCCGAAACCCCGGCGCCGGTCAGGATGACGATATTCTGGATGGGACTCATTGCTCCCCTGTAACCGTTCGCATCGAGCGAAGTCGAGATGCCTATCGGTCTGGGCATGGATCGCGGGGTGGCTCGACTTCGCGCGACACGAGCGGCTAAAGGGAGTGGCAATCTAGGGGACGCAATATGACCAGCATCGGCATTATCGGCAGTCAGGGCCGGATGGGCGTCGCGCTCGCGGCGGCGATTTCCGAAGCGGGGCAGCGCAGCTGCGGCATCGACAAGGGCGGCAATGCCCTAGAGCTGGCGGAAAGCGCCGACGTGCTCGTCGACTTTTCCTCGCCCGCCGCGATCGAGGCGACGCTCGATGCCTGCGTCGCGAAGGGAAAACCCATCGTCGTTGGCACCACGGGGCTGGAGGAACGCCACCATTATCTGATCGACGACGCCGCGCGCGACATTGCGGTGCTCCAGACGGGCAACACCTCGCTCGGCGTCACCCTGCTCGCGCATCTGGTGCGCGAGGCGGCGGCGCGGCTCGACGGCGAATATGACATCGAGATCGTCGAGATGCACCACCGGAACAAGGTCGACGCGCCGAGCGGCACCGCCTTGTTGTTGGCCGAAGCCGCCGCGGCGGGACGCGGCATCGACCTGGCCACCTGCTCCGAACGCGGCCGCGACGGCCTGACCGGCGCGCGCGGGCACGGCAAGATCGGCTTTGCAAGTCTGCGCGGCGGCACTGTTGCGGGCGACCATGACGTGATCTTCGCGGGCCCCGAGGAAATGATCACCCTGTCGCACCGCGCCGAGAACCGCATGATCTTTGCGCGCGGCGCGGTGCGCGCGGCGCTCTGGCTCATCCACCAGAAGGCGGGACGCTACACGATGGCGCAGGTGCTGGGTCTCTAGGGTCCTGACTCTGGGATCGACCGCGGGTCGTACGATACCGTGCTTGCACAATCATGCTCCAGCCGTATTATGCAAATAATACAGTAGGAGGCATCTATGCAACCAATCGTTTCGCCGGCCGCCGAAGCGGCGCGCTATGTCGACAGCCTTGGGCCCGCCGCGCTTGCGAAATCGGCGTCCTATACGGCGGGGTCCGAGATTTTGATGATAGCCGGCGTACTGGTGTCGGTATTCATCGCCTGGCTGATGGTTCGCCTGCGCCTGCTCGACCGGCTGGCGGCGCGCCTCGCTAGCTGGCGTTGGGCGCTATCCACCCTTGCGATCGGCTTTTTCTTCTTTCTGGTCTCGGATGTGCTGCGCCTTCCCTGGACCGTTTTTGCCAACTGGCAGTTCGAACGATCCTTTGATCTTTCTAGCCAGCCATTTGGTGATTTTCTGGCGCAGACGGCGCTTGGCAGTGTCATTTCGGCGCTGTTCGGCGCACTTTTCATCCTCGGCATCTATGCGCTCATACGCCGTGCGGGGCGGCGCTGGTGGATGTGGGCGGGCGGGCTGACGACATTGTTCACAGCGGCGATGCTGCTGATCGTCCCGGTCGCGATCGAACCGCTGTTCAACGATTATAAGCCGGTGCCGCAGGGGGCGGTGCGCGCCGAACTCGAAAAGATCGCCGATCGCACCGGTATCCCGCACGACCGTATTTTCATGTTCGACGGGTCGCGCCAGTCGGAAATCTTCACTGCCAATGTGTCTGGGATCGGGCCCGCCGCGCGCATCGCGATTTCCGATGTCGCGCTGGGGCAGGCCTCGCTCGACGAGGTGAAGGTGGTAACGGCGCACGAGGCCGGCCATTATGTGCTGGGTCATGTCTGGCGCCATATCGTCGTGCTGCCGCTGCTCGCCTTCATCGTGCTCGCGCTGATCGACCGGCTGTTCGCGCCCGCGGCGCGGCTGCTCGGCAGCAAGGCCGAACTCCGTGATCCGGCGGGGCTCCCCGTGTTCATGGCGCTCGTCTCCTGCCTCAGCCTGCTCACCGTCCCCGCGGTCAACAGCCTGACGCGCATTGGCGAAGCGCAGGCCGATGCCTATGCGCTCGAAACCACGGGGCTTCCCGATGCGCTGGCGAGCGCCTTGCTCAAGACCGCAGAATACCGCTATCCGCGACCGCATCCGTTGCAGGAGCTGGTCTTTTACAGCCACCCCTCGGTCGAAAAGCGGATACGGGCGGCAATGGAATGGAAGGCGGCGCAGCGTGACGGACAAAAAGGCGAAGGAGACAGGCCGTAGCCGAACCATGACGCGCGCCGATATCTTCGAATTCTATCGCTGCCTGGCCGAACTCAACCCCAGCCCCGAAACCGAGCTGGACTATGGTAACGTCTATCAACTGCTGGTTGCGGTGGTGCTGTCGGCGCAGGCGACCGACGTGGGCGTGAACAAGGCGACACGGCGACTGTTTCAGGAGGTGAAGACCCCGCAGGAAATGGTTGCGCTGGGCGAGGAGGGGCTGAAGCAGCACATCAAGACCATCGGACTGTTCAATGCGAAGGCGAAGAACGTCATTGCACTCAGCGAAATCCTGATCCGCGATCACGGCGGCGAAGTGCCCGCCGACCGCGATACGCTTGTCGAACTGCCGGGGGTGGGGCGCAAGACCGCCAATGTCGTGATGAACTGCGCTTTCGGGGCGGAAACCTTTGCGGTCGACACGCATATCTTTCGCGTCGGCAACCGTACCGGACTGGCGCCGGGCAAAACGGTGCTGGCGGTCGAGAAAAAGCTGGAAAAGGACACGCCCGCACCCTTTCGCGTCGGCGCGCATCACTGGTTGATCCTTCACGGACGCTATATCTGCAAGGCGCGGACGCCCGAATGCTGGCGCTGTCCCGTCGCCGACCTTTGCCGGTACAAGCCGAAAACGCCGCCGCCGAAGGCGAAAAGAGCGGCATAGCGGACGCGAAAAAGGGCGGTGGCTTGGGCCACTGCTCGTTTGCCCCACGCGGCTCAACGAAAAAGGCGCGGGAGTTTCCTCCCGCGCCCTGTTGTCGTCCGATCGTTCGATCAGAATTCGTACGAAACGCCGATCTTCAGGCGCCACACCGACGACGAGACGTTGATCTGATTGTCATCATCGAAGGCATCGACGCCGTTGAATCCGCTGATGATATAGCGGCCCTGGCTGTCGAACCCGGCCCCGCCGAGCGTCGCAATATCCTGTAGCCCCGCGAAATTGCGGCGGCGCTGGACGTTCCAGTCCTGATCGAGGAAGTTCAGGAAATTGTCCATCGTCGCATAGAGCTTGATCTTGTCGTTGCGGCCGAACAGGCGGCCCGGCCCCGGCAGTTCCTGCGAGAAGCTGAGGTCGACATCGAAATACCAGTCGTTCGAGCAGGTGTTGCGCGGGATGGTGCGGCCGAGATACTTCTTGGCGCAACCGAGGCCGCTCGCAAAGTTCACCAGATCCTGCACCGCCGTCATGTTCGATGTGGGCGAGATATTCGGATCGTTCACCCCCGTCGGCAGATAGATCAGCGCATTCTCGAAGCCCGACGCGCTGTCGTTGAAAATGCCGCCGCCGGTCCAGGTCAGGCTGTACGGACGACCCGATCGTGCCACAAAGCTGATCGCGAAGCGGGTCGACAGATCGTCGAAGAACTCCTCGCGGAATGCGAGGCGCGACGAGATATTATGCTTGCTGTTGTAGAAACCGCGCGTCGCGCCGGGGTTCTGACGGTCGAACGCGGCGACGAGGTCGTAGTTCGAACCCGCCGTCGAGTTGTACATGCTGCGGCGATCCTGCGAGTCGGTATAGGCATAGCCGATGTTGAAATCGACATTGCCATTCTCGGTGAACAGGCCGCCCTCGAACGTCTTTGACAGGATGATCGAGGCATTGTGGCTGCGATAGCCGGCGCTGTTGGTCAGCTGCAGTTCGTCGTCACGGCTCGTCGGTGGGCTGAAGCAGCCCGGATTGACATTTTCATAGACGGGGCCCGGGTTCAGCCCGACCAGAACAGCGTCGCAGCCCGCCGCGTTGGGATCGATCGCACGATAGATCGGACGGCCATCGACAGTAAAACCGTTGATGCCGAGCGCCGGGTTCACCGTCTGCGACAGATCGACCAGTGTGAACGGGTTGCGATACTTGCTGTAGATATAGTCGAGGTTGAGGTTCCAGCCGCTGAAGAAGCCCGACGGTGCGAAGTTCAGCTCCGACGTGAAGCCGATATTGGCGCGCAGCACCGACGGCATCTTGATGTTGGGGCTGATCGATTGCGTGTCGCCGCGACCCGCTGCGGCGTTGGCCGACGCCGATTGCTGGAAACAACTCGGGACGCCGGTAAACTGGCCACCGGTGACGACGTCGATCGGGCCTGGACCGCAGGCCGCGTCGGTCGTGGTTCCGGTCGCGAAGCCGCGGCCGTCGTTCTGGAAGGCATTGCCGAACCAGACGAGCGGATCGCCGCCCGAGAAGATGCCGACGCCCGCGGTGAGCTTCGCGCGGCTGAACACGGCAAAATCGTCCATATCATAAGTCAGCGCCAGGCGCGGCATGACGATCGGGTCGAGGTTGCTGAAGCCCGTCGTGTTGGGGAAGCCATAACGCTGCAGGAACAGCGGGTTGAGGTTCGGCTGTCCGCCCGAATACCAGTCGGCGCGAACACCGATTACGGCGTTCAGTCGGTCGGTGACTTCCCAATCGTCCTGCGCAAAGATCGACCAGGCCGTGCGCTTGAACTGTGCCGCGGCGTCAGTGACGACGCCCGTTGCGGTGAAATTGCCTTCGGCACCGACGGCTTGACCAAGCCTGATCTGCTCCGCCGTCGGATTGGTGCGTGTGCCGTTCGAGAGCAATCCTTCGCGCAGGGCAGCGATATTCTGGAAATAGAGCGTGCCGGTCGCGTTCTGGACGAACAGGTTGAACAGGTCGGCGCGGTTCATTTCGAACCCGACCTTGAGCTGGTGGGCGCCCTTGTCGAGCTTGGCCACCGCGCGGACGGCATCGACCTGCGTGCGCAGATCATTCGCCGAGCGCGAGAAGCCGGGGCCGGCCAGGATCTGCCCGAACCGCGTGCCGTCTTCGCTTGCCACGCCGACGATGATGCGCGGGATCGGGTTGTCGGTCTGCGCTTCGCCGCCGCCGATCGGATCTTGGCGATCGGTGATCTTCGAGCGCGAATAGCGCAGTTCGGTCGAAAATTCGTCCGACCACTGCGAATAGAGGCGGCCCGAATAATAGTCCGACTTGGTGCCGCTGGTGTAGAAGGTGTTGAGACCCGTCACGCGCGGGTTGGTCGACGAACTGCTGAAATCGTCGGCGCGGGTCGAGCCTTCCTCGAGCCGCTGATAGGTGAGTTCGAGGCGGTGGTCGTCGTTCACCTGCCAGTCGAGGCGAGCGAAATAGCGATCATTTTCGAACGGACGGCTGCGCACGAGCGGACCCGTTTCGATGCCATATACGCTGCTCAGCACTTCGGACACTTCGTTGAACGCGGCGACCGGCACGCCGGCAATTTCGTTCGCATAGCCTGCGCCCGCCGGGCCGTCGTCCTGCGACTGCCCCGCTTCCTGATGTTCATATGCGCCGAAGAAGAAGAGGCGGTCCTTGATGATCGGGCCGCCGAGCCACGCGCCCCAGCGCTTTTCCGCCTCGACCGGCGCGACCGGCTGTCCGGCGACGCTGTCGCCGCGCAGGCCGTTGTCCGAATATTCGAAGAAGCCCCCGAACTGATAGTCGTTGGTCCCCGACTTGGTCACGACGTTGATCGCGCAGCCCGTGAACGAACCGTAATCGACGTCGAAGGGGGCGAACTGAACCTGCGTTTCGCGAACCGCGTCATAGGGGATCGGTGTCGAGCTGCGCGACGAGAAGCCAGTGTCGTTGAGGCCGTAAATATCGCCCTGACTGATACCGTCGACGGTGAAGGCGTTGCCGCGGTCGTTGCCGCCAAGGCACGAGATGCGGTCCTGGCCCGAACCGCCGTCGTCGCGGTCGAGGCTGACGCGCGGGTCGAGGCGGATGATGTCGCGGACGTCGCGGTTGAACGAGGGGGCGCTGGCAAGGACTTCGGTGGTGAAGCTGGTGCCGGGGCCGACCTCGAGCTGCGTCACGCGGACGCGGCTGCCGGTAACGACGATTTCGCCGCCGCCCGAGGTCAGCGCGAAGGTGAGGTCGGTGCTGCCTTGCAGCGTGGTGTAGACATTCTGAAGCGACTGGCCCTCATAGCTGTCGGCGTTGACACTGACGGTGTAGGGACCGCCGGTGGTCAGGCCGGTCGTCGAGAAGCGGCCATCGGGCCCGGTCGTGATCGTCCGCGACGCGCCGGTGCGCGTGTCGGTGATGATCACCGTCGCGCCGCCGATCGAGGCGCCGCTGTCGTCGTTCACCTGGCCCTGGATGCCGGTGGTGATCTGCTGCGCCGCCGCCGGCGCGGCAACGACGGTTGCGACGCTGATAGCCATCAGGCTAGCGGCGATCGAATAACGAAGTTTCATATCAGGATGTCCCCTATTGGTGCGATCGGCAGGCGCGACAAGGGGCGCGCCAAATCCTGCGAGCGCCCCTGAAGCCCGCATGTGGCACGATTGTGACAGCAATTGTGACAGTGCAAGCCGCGCGCGGCCGATCGTTGCCGCCGAAACGAAAAAAGCGCGAATTTGCGTCGCGCCGCGCGAGTTATTCACAAGCGCGGCTGCGTTTTTCCTTCACGGTGTTGCTGCAATGCAACATCGCGGCCGCGCGCCGCACCGGCGCGCGCAGCGACTCAGGCGGCGTCGCCGGCTTCCTTCGCCTTGTCGGCGTAAACGCGCACGGGATCCTTGCGGCCTTCGACGACATCCTTGTCGACGACAATTTCGACCACATCGGTGAGGTCGGGCAGGTCGAACATCGTGTCGAGCAGGATCGCCTCGACGATCGAGCGGAGGCCGCGGGCACCCGTCTTGCGTTCGATCGCCTTTTTCGCAACCGCGACGAGCGCGTCGTCGGTGAAGGTCAGCGCGACCTCCTCCAGGTCGAACAGCTTCTTATACTGTTTGACCAGCGCGTTCTTGGGTTCGCCGAGGATTTTGACGAGCGCGTCGACGTCGAGGTCCTCGAGCGTCGCGATGACGGGCAGGCGGCCGACAAATTCGGGGATCAGCCCGAATTTCAGCAGATCTTCGGGTTCGATCTGCTTCAGCACCTCGCCCGCCCGGCGTTCGTCGGGGCCGGCGACATGCGCTCCGAAACCGATCGACTTGCCCTGCAGGCGGTCGCCGATGATCTTTTCGAGGCCGGCGAAGGCGCCGCCCGCGATGAAGAGGATGTTCGTCGTATCGACCTGAAGGAACTCCTGCTGCGGATGCTTGCGCCCGCCCTGCGGCGGCACGCTTGCGGTCGTGCCTTCCATCAGCTTCAGGAGCGCCTGCTGCACGCCTTCGCCCGACACATCGCGGGTGATCGAGGGATTCTCCGCCTTGCGGCTGATCTTGTCGATTTCGTCGATATAGACGATGCCGCGCTGCGCCTTTTCGACATTATAGTCGGATGATTGCAGCAGCTTGAGGATGATATTCTCGACATCCTCGCCGACATAGCCCGCCTCGGTCAGCGTGGTCGCATCGGCCATGGTGAAGGGCACGTCGAGGAAGCGCGCGAGCGTCTGCGCGAGCAGGGTCTTGCCGCTGCCGGTCGGGCCGACGAGCAGGATGTTCGACTTGGCGAGTTCGACATCCTCGCCGCGGCCCGAATTGGCGAGTCGCTTGTAGTGATTATGGACCGCGACCGACAGGACGCGCTTGGCCTTGTTCTGGCCGATCACATAGGCGTCGAGATGCTGGCAGATTTCGAGTGGCGTCGGGACCGCGCCGTCCTTGCGCGCGGCGACCCCGCCCTTGATCTCTTCGCGGATGATGTCGTTGCACAGCTCGACGCATTCGTCGCAGATGAACACGGTCGGTCCGGCAATCAGCTTGCGGACTTCGTGCTGCGACTTGCCGCAGAAGGAGCAGTAAAGAGTGCTCTTGCTGTCCGAGCCGCTCAATTTCGTCATATTCAGTCCTCTGGCGGGGCCGAAAGCGGCGCCGCCATCCTTATCCTAGCCCCCGGCCACCCAATTACAATATGGCAATTGGGTGACATGGCTTCAATGTCCCACCTGGCGCCAGCGCGCCAAGGGGACGTCAACAAATGCGGTTAAGCGCGTGCCCGAACCGACCGCAACCCGATCGGCTCAGGGCGTCGGACCTTCGCTGACGTCCTTTGGCGCATCGTCGCCGGGCAGGCCGGGGCGACGGTCGTAGACATGATCGACGATGCCGAACTCCTTGGCCTCGTCGGCTTCGAGGAAGGTGTCGCGGTCCATCGCCTTTTCGATCTCTTTCAGCGACTTGCCGGTATATTTGACATAAAGATCGTTCATCCGCTTGCGGATGCGCAGGATTTCCTTTGCCTGGATCTCGATGTCCGACGCCATGCCGCGCGCGCCGCCCGACGGCTGGTGAACCATCACGCGGGCGTTGGTCAGCGCGACGCGCATCCCCGGCTCGCCCGCGGCGAGCAGGAAACTGCCCATCGAGGCCGCCTGGCCGATGCAGACAGTGCCGACGCGCGGGCGGATATATTGCATCGTGTCGTGGATCGCCATGCCCGCCGTGACGACGCCGCCCGGCGAGTTGATGTACATATAGATGTCCTTCTTCGGGTTCTCCGATTCGAGGAAGAGCAGCTGGGCGACGATCAGCGAGGCCATATTGTCCTCGACCTCACCCGTCACAAAGACGATGCGTTCGCGCAGCAGGCGCGAAAAAATGTCGAAGCTGCGTTCGCCGCGGCTCGTTTGTTCGACGACGACGGGAACAAGGGCGGCAAGCGGATCGATCATCGGGAATTGTCCTTATGGTTTCCGGGGCGCCCCGCCGAGGACCGGCGGGCTGGGTGTCCGACGCCCTACATCGTCGCCGCGCGCGATGGATTCAAGGGGCAAATCATCGCGCGGCCATTTCCAAAGGTCAGGGAAGTTCAGCCTCACGGCCAGCCGGTTCGAACGTGCCTAGTCGGCGAACGCGTGCGACCGGATCGCCTGTCATGGGCGGAGCTGTCGAAGGCTGGCATAGCCTAATAATGTAGGAAAGGCTTATTGGGAGGCGGCTGTTTTCGGGGTGGGGAGCGGCCATCTTCAGGTCCGTCATCCCGGCGAAGGCCGGGATCTCGCCGGTGCGCTATGATGCGAGGTCGTCATCCCGGCCTGCGCCGGGATGACGATGAAGGGAAGGTCGTCTTCCGGTCGGAAAGAGATATGAGGCCGCCAAAACAAAAGGGCGGGAACGACCCGCCCTTTCCGCTTTGTCGCCGGTCGGCGATCAGTCGCCTTCGCCGGGTTCCGGCGAGAAGAATTTGTCGAATTTATCCTCGACGCCCTTATACTCGTCCGCGTCGGCGGGGCTGTCCTTCTTCACCGTGATGTTCGGCCATTCGGCGCTGAACTTGCTGTTGACCTCCAGCCATTTTTCGAGCCCGCTTTCGGTGTCGGGCAGAATCGCCTCCGCCGGGCATTCGGGTTCGCACACGCCGCAGTCGATGCACTCGTTCGGATTGATGACGAGCATATTCTCGCCCTCATAGAAACAATCGACCGGACAAACCTCGACGCAATCCATGTATTTGCAGCGGATACACGCGTCGGTCACCACATAGGTCATGGGTATTTGCTCCCTTGGTCGGCGGCACGCTTGCCGTCCTGACGATGATCGTTCCTGCCTCTAGGCCGGGCGAATGTTACGCGTCAACGCAAAGCAACAGTTGCGAATCACTCTCACTCGTTACGCGAAAGACGGGGTTTCGGGGCGACAGCTTTTTCTCGCCCGCCGATAGTTCAGCTCAAGGGGGAGGCGCCCCCGAATCGAGCCGGACGTAGCAGGCTTGCGCCTCCGCCGCGGGTCCGCGCCGCAGCGGCAGCGCGAGCAGGCGGATCACCTCGATCCGTTCGCCGACGGGCAGCACAAGCGTCGCCCCCGCGTGCACGGCGCACGACGACCGCGTGATGCGCCGTCCGTCGAGCCGGATATGCCCCGCGGCGACCATCGCCTGCGCGATGCTGCGCGAGCGGGCGAAACGCAGGAACCAGAGCAGCTTGTCGAGCCGGATACTTCCCGCCGCACCTGGACTTGCCATGCGCAGGTCAGTCCTTGCGCGCGTCGGCGAGCATCGCGGCGAGACCGGCAAAGGGGCTGTGGGGCGATGGCCCGCGCCGCCCGGATTGGCGGGGCCGCGGCGTGTGCGGCGTATCGGTGCGGGGCTTTTCGACGTTGCGGCGCTTCGCCTTGCCCTGTTCGGAAGCGGGGCGCCGCATTTCGCCATTGACCGCGGCGCGCGCGGCTTCGGCGCCTTTGCGCGGCTTTTTGCGCCGCGGGCGCTTGTGGGCGGCCTTTCGCAGACCCGACCAGCGCCAGCGCTCCATCTTCGGGTCCCCGACAGCGCGAAAACCGAAGCTGCCGAGCAGCGCGCGGCGCGTTTCCTCGTCGAGTCCCAGCGACGTTGCCAGCGCGGGGTCGATCACGAACCCCGGCGGAAGCGGATGGGGCGCCTCGTCGCCTGCCTCGTCATGCTGATGCTCGTCGCCGCCCGCAACCGGCGAGGTCGGCGGCGCCGCCGCCTGCATTCGCGCGGCGTGCGCCTGCCGCGCGAGTTTTTCGGCCATGTCGATGCGCAGCCAGCCGCCCGCGCAGCGGCGGAAACCGGCGATCGCCAGGCCGGCCTGGCTGCCGCTTTTTTGCAGCACCGCCCCCTGCGGCGGCAGCGCGGGTATGGGCGAGCCCTGCTGTGCCGCGGTCAGCGCCGCGCGCCAGCGTACGGCTTCGGGTTTCAACAGCAGCGGATGAAAAATGTCGAGCGAGCCGATGGTGAGGCCGAGCTTGCGAAGTTGCGGACGTTCTTCGGCGGTCAGCGCGTCGAGCTGGTCCTCGACCGCGGCGCGGCCGATCGTCCCGCTGTTGTCGGTGAGCGCGGCCAGCAAGGCGCGAACCCGCGGCGGCGTGAACAGGTCGCCCGCGGCCTCGCCCATCGCCGCGAGTGGCGCGGCGTGGCGCGCGAGCTGGGTCGCGACGAAGCGCAGAAGCCGGTCCGTAATCGCCTGAACCTGCTGGGGCTCCAGCCGCCGGAGCGACGGGTCGATCTGGATCGCGGGCTGGACCAGCGTGGGCCCGCGGGCGAGCGTCGCGACGATATGGCCGTGCCACGCGAGGCGCGGCATGGTTCCCGGTTCGGCGATCAGCGACAGGGCCTTGTCCTCGCCTTCGGCAAGCGATGTCGCGCGGCGCGCCAGTTCGGCGCGCAGATGTTTTTCGGCAGCGGCAAGCAGCATCCGGTGATCGCTGGCCCTCGCCACCGGGTCCACCTTGAACTGAAAGCCGTTCAGCGTGCCGATGGGCTCGCCATCGACGGCGACGGTGCCATCGGCGCCGACTGCCACGGGCAGGCGGTTGCCGCGCTGTCCCGCATCGCGCAGGAGGAGCGCGAGGCGCCGGTCGACAAAGCGCTGCGCGAGCGCGGCGTGCAGCGCGTCGGAAAGGCGCGATTCGAGCGCCTGCGTCTGCTCGGCCCAGCCCGCGCCGCCGTCGATCCAGTCGCCGCGCTGGGCGATGAAGCAGAGCGTGCGAACCGCGGCGATCCGGCTCGCCAGCTGGTCGATGTCGCCCTCGACATCGTCGAGCCGGGCGAGCCGCCGCGCGAACCAATCGGAATCGACGCTGCCGTCGCCGCTCGTGCGCCATTGCCACAGCTTGAACACGGTCCGGCTGTGATGTTCGGCGCCCAGCTGTTCGAAATCGGGCAGGCCGCACACGTCCCACAGGCGCTGGACGGCGTCGAAATCGCTGCCGCGCGCGCGGACCTCCATATCTCCGGCAAGATATTTGAGCACGGCAATGTCGACCGCCTCGGGCGCGGGGCGCAGCCCCGGCTGCGTCGGCGGCTGCGCGAGGTCGGACAGAAGCTGGTCGAGCGATCCGAAGCGCGGGTTGGGTTCGCGCCAGAACAGACTGGGCACCGGCGGGAAGTGATGCCCTTCGATCGCGCTGACTTCCTCGGGCGTGAAACCGCCTTGCGGCAGGCCGACGGTGCCGAAACTGCCGTCCTGCTGATGGCGCCCGGCGCGGCCGGCGATCTGCGCCATTTCGGCGATCGTCAGGCGGCGGAGCCGGCGGCCGTCGAACTTCTGCAGGCTCGCAAAGGCGACATGGCTGACGTCGAGGTTGAGCCCCATGCCGATCGCATCGGTCGCGACGAGATAGTCGACCTCGCCCGCCTCGAACATCGCGACCTGCGCGTTGCGCGTCTTGGGGCTGAGCGCGCCCATGACGACCGCGGCGCCGCCCGAAAAGCGGCGCAGCATCTCGGCAATCGCATAGACTTCTTCAGCCGAAAAGGCGACGATCGCCGATCGTTTGGGCAGGCGCGACAGCTTGGACGATCCGGCATAGCTCAAGGTCGAAAAGCGCGGCCGCGTGATGATTTCGGCGTCGGGTACAAGTGCGCCGACCAGCGCGCGGATGCTCGCGGACCCCAGGATCATCGTCTCTTCGCGCCCGCGTGCCCGCAGCAGCCGATCGGTGAAGACATGGCCGCGTTCGGGGTCGGCGCCGAGTTGCGCTTCGTCGATGCCGACGAAGGCCACGTCGCGCGTCACCGGCAGCGCCTCCATCGTGCCGAGCAGATAGCGTGCGCCGGGGGGCATGATCCGTTCCTCGCCCGTGACCAACGCGACCTCTGCGGGCCCTTTGATGGCGACGACGCGATCATACACCTCGCGCGCGAGCAGGCGCAGCGGAAAGCCGATCATGCCGCTGGCATGGGCGGTCAGGCGCTCGACCGCCAAATGGGTTTTGCCGGTGTTGGTGGGGCCAAGGACAGCCTTGACCGGCTGGGAGAAGGAGGGTGTCATTTTCTTGCGCCCAAGCTGGCACGCGCGCGCGCAGGGCGCAACACTCGATCGTCGAACGGCCGGGCGAAGGCCGATTTTTCCCGCGCGGCGGCATCATGTCGCGGCCGCGCCACGGCTGGCCGCACGCGGCGCGCGCAAATCCGCCATTAAATTGACTTTAACGGTCTTTCTTTACAGAGTGCGGCGTAGAATATCAGTCGGCGGCCGGGGTGTGATCTTGCCGCCGGGCGGGGGTTGCATTTTGTTCCAGCGTCACGAACCCATCGCGGGGATGTCCGGCAATGCGGCCGCTCTCACCATGTCGCAAGCGGTCCCGCTGCCGCGGGCGGGTGCCGATTCGGTCGCCCGGCCCGATTGGCGCGACCGGCTGGCCGGGCTCGATCTGGTCCCCGACCTCGGCGCCAATATCGGATCGGGCGAATGGTGGCGCGGCCTGGCAACGCTCACCCTGCTTTGCGGCAGTGCGATCGCAACCTTTCCGGGGGTCCGGCCGCTGACCGTCACCACGCCGACGGCGCTCGACGCCGCCGATTTCAACGAAGCGCGCGGCCAGATGATCGTGCCGCTGGCCCTTGGCGGCGATAGCGGGCGGCACATGGCGGCGACCGATGCCGTCCGCCCGCTCGCGCAGACCCCCGAACGACCGCAGATCGAACTCACCGCCACCCTGGGGCGCGGCGACAGTTTCGCGCGGCTGCTCGAACGCTCGGGGGTCGGAAAGGTCGAGGCGCAGGCGATCGCCGAGAAGGTGTCGGGAGCGGTGCCGCTTGCCGACATTGCGCCGGGAACGCGCGTCGACCTCATCCTCGGCCGCCGCGCCGCGCGGACCATGCCGCGGCCGGTCGATGCGCTGGCGATGCGTGCGCGCTTCGACCTTCGCATCGAGATGGAGCGCATCGGGGGGCAGCTCGTGCTGCGCCGCATTCCGATCGCGGTCGATGCCACGCCGCTCCGCATTCGCGGACGGGTGGGCGACAGCCTCTATCGTTCGGCGCGCGCCGCGGGCGCGCCACCGCAGGCGATCCAATCCTATCTGCGCGTCATCGGACAGCAGATTTCGGTGGGCAGCGGCGTGCGGGCAAACGACGAATATGACATCATCGTCGAGCATCGCCGCGCCGAAACGGGCGAAAGCGAGACGGGCAAGCTGCTCTATGCCGGCCTCGTCCGCGGCGGCAAACCCCGGCTGTCGATGCTCGAATGGAATGTCGGCGGCCGTGCCCAATGGTTCGAGGCGTCGGGTGTCGGGCAGCAGCGCGGCGGCATGGCGCGGCCCGCAAACGGCCGCATCACCTCGACCTTCGGAATGCGGCGGCATCCGATTCTCGGCTATAAACGGATGCACAGCGGCATCGATTTCGGCGGCGGGTACGGCGCGCCCATCTTTGCTGTGACCGACGGTGTCGTGACGATGGCGGGGCGCAACGGCGGCTATGGCAATTATGTCCGGCTGAACCACGGCAATGGCCTCGGTTCCGGCTATGGTCATATGAGCCGGATCGCCGTGCGTTCGGGCCAGCGCGTTAGCCGCGGGCAGGTGATCGGCTATATCGGTTCGACCGGCCTGTCGACCGGACCCCATCTTCATTATGAACTGTATCGCAACGGGCGCGCGGTCAATCCATCGTCGGTGACGTTCGTTACCCGCGCGCTTCTCGAAGGGAAAGAGCTCGCCGCCTTCCGCGCCCGGATCCGCGAACTCACCGCGATCGCGCCCGGTGTGGCGCTCGCCCCGGTCGCGCCCAAACAGATCGAGGGGCCCAAACTCGGAAGCCTCGCGGACGTGGCATCGAAGCGGGCGGGCGCGGGACTCTGATCGCGTCCGGCGGCGGCAATATCCATTTGCCACGCGCCGCGCCGCCGCTATGCACCCTGCATGACCCACGCCCCGTTTCCTGATCTGCGCCTGCGCCGCACGCGCCGCACCGGCTGGAGCCGCGCGATGGTGCGCGAAACGCACTTGTCGCCCGCGAACCTCATCTGGCCGCTTTTCGTCTGCGACGGTTCGGAGACGGAGCAACCGATCGCGAGCCTGCCCGGCGTATCGCGCTGGTCGGTCGACCGGCTCGTCGCGCGCGCACGCGATGCGGTCGCGGCGGGCATCCCGTGCCTCGCGCTCTTTCCCTATACGCAGGTCGACCGGCGCAGCGCCGATGGCGTGGAGGCGCTCAATCCCGATAACCTCATGTGCCGCGCGACGGCCGCGATCAAGCAGGCGCTCGGCGACGAGATCGGCATCCTCACCGACGTGGCGCTCGATCCCTATACCAGCCACGGGCAGGACGGGCTGATCGACGATAGCGGCTATGTGGCGAACGATGCGACGGTCGAGATACTCGTCGGGCAGGCGCTCAACCAGGCGCGCGCCGGGGCCGACATCATCGCGCCCAGCGACATGATGGACGGCCGCGTCGGCGCGATCCGGCAGGCGCTGGAGGGCGAAGGCTTCGGCCATGTCCAGATCATGAGCTATGCCGCCAAATATGCCTCGGCCTTCTATGGCCCGTTTCGCGACGCCGTTGGCTCGCGCGGCCTTCTGAAAGGCGACAAAAAGACCTATCAGATGGACCCCGCAAATGCCGAGGAAGCGCTGCGCGAGGTGGCACAGGATCTGGCCGAGGGCGCCGACAGCGTTATGGTCAAGCCCGGCCTGCCCTATCTCGACATCGTGCGTGCGGTGAAGGACAATTTCGCGGTGCCCGTCTACGCCTATCAGGTGTCGGGCGAATATGCGATGATCGAGGCCGCGGCGGCGGCCGGCGCGGGCGACCGCGATGCGCTGATCCTCGAAACGCTGCTCGCCTTCCGCCGCGCGGGCGCATCGGGCGTGCTCAGCTATCACGCGCTCGACGCGGCGCGGCTGCTCGGCGCATGATGCGATGATCGCGCCGCGTTCGCCGCGCCGCTGGCTGTTCGTGCTGACGATCCTCGTCGGCAGCTTTCTGCTGTTCCTCGTGCAGCCGATGGTCGCGCGCATGGTGCTGCCCAAATTGGGCGGTGCGCCGATGGTGTGGAACAGCGCGATGCTCGTCTATCAGGCGCTGCTTCTCGGCGGCTATGCCTATGCGCATTGGCTGGGGCGTTTTGCCGTGCGGCGGCAGGCGATGATCCATCTCGCGCTTTTCCTCGTCGCGGCGCTGTGGCTTCCGATCGGCATCGCCCAGATCGGATCGCCGGGGCCGGGGCAGGAGGCGCTGTGGGTTCCGCTCCTGCTCTTTGCATCGATCGGGCCGGTCTTTTTCATGGTCTCGGCGCAGGCGCCGCTGATGCAGCGCTGGTTCGCCACCGATCCGCGCGCCGGCGATCCCTATTATCTTTATGCTGCATCGAACCTCGGCAGTTTTGCCGGGCTCATCAGCTATCCGGCGCTCGTCGAACCCAATATGCCGCTTGCGGCGCAAAGCTGGAGCTGGAGCGCGGGTTATGCGGTCCTCGTGCTGCTCGTCGCCGGGGCGGCGGCGGCGCGCTGGCATGGCGGCGCCGAAAGCCATGCCGACGAAAAGAACGGCGAACCGCGGCCGACGTTGCGGCGCCAGCTGCACTGGCTGCTGATCGCGGCGGTGCCCTCGGGGCTGATGCTTTCGACGACGACGCACCTCACAACCGACATTGTCGCAATGCCGCTGTTGTGGGTTCTTCCGCTCGGTCTTTACCTGCTCAGCTTCGTCATTGCTTTCTCCACCCTCGCGCGCCCGACCGAGATCATCACGCTGCTGGCGCCGGTGGTGCTGCTCGCCATCGGCGGGCTCGGGCTTCTGAGTTCGGGCGGGGGGTCGATGATGGTCGCGCTCGCCAGCCTTGCGATGCTGTTCGTCGTCGCCACCGCGCTGCACGGTTATCTTTATTATCTGCGCCCGGCGGCGCAGCATCTGACCCTATTCTATCTTCTCATGTCGGCGGGCGGGGTGCTCGGCGGACTTTTCGCGGCGCTCGTCGCGCCGCTGCTGTTCGACTGGGTTTACGAACATCCACTGCTGATCCTCGGCGCGGCGATGCTGTTGCCGCTGCCGGCGCTCCTTCCGTGGGACAAATGGCTGGGGATCGAAGCCAGGACAGCGCGCGTTGCGGCATTCTTGCTCGTGGGGATCGCGGCGCTCGCGGCGTGGAACATGGTCGGTCGCTGGACCGGCCGCCTCGACGGCGACCTCGCGCCCTGGGGCATTGCGATTTTTGTCATCGGGATTCTCGTCACCGGCTGGCGCTGGGCCTATGTATCCGCGCTCGCGCTGTTGATGCTCGGCGTCGGCGGGTGGGACACGATCCAGGAAAGCTTCACCGGCGCGCGCGTGCGCAGCTATTTCGGCGTCTATACCGTCACCGACTATCCCGGCGCCCATCAACGCCGCCTCGCCCATGGCACGACGCTGCACGGGCTTCAGCGCACCGACGCCGATCACCGGCGCGAGCCCACGACCTATTATGGTTCGCAATCGGGTGTCGGGCTGACCCTTGCCCGGGCCGAAGCGCTGGCGGGACCCGATGCCGCGATCGGGATCGTCGGGCTGGGTGCGGGGACGCTCGCCTGCTATCGCAAGGCGGGACAGGATTGGACGATCTTCGAAATCGACCCGGTGATGGTCGACATCGCGCGCGATCCTGCCAAATTCACCTTTCTTTCCGATTGCGCGCCCGACGCTTCGATCGTCGTCGGCGATGCGCGCCTGCAGATCGCAGGCCAGCCGCCGGGGCGTTTCGACATTATCGTGATCGACGCTTTTTCGTCCGATGCGATCCCGCTGCACCTGCTGACCAGCGAAGCGATCGGCATTTATGCGCGCGCGATGAAGCCTGACGGCATTTTGCTCGTCCATATTTCCAACCGCTTTTTCGGGCTCGAACCCGTGCTGGCGGCAGAAGCGAAGGCGCGGGGCTGGAGCGCGGCGATCCGCATGGATCCCGGCCCGCAGAACGGCAGCGACCTTAGCGATCTGACCGCGTCGAACTGGGTCGCGCTGACCGCGGCGCCGGACCGCATGGCGCAATTGACCGGCGGCATCCGTCCGCGCGAAGAGGCCTTTGCTGACGGCGCCTGGGTCGCGCTGGCGGGCGAGGCGAATTTCGAGCGTTGGACCGACGATTATTCTTCGACGCTGCCGGTGCTCATCTGGAAAAATATCATCGGAGGCCGCGACGAATGAGCGACATCAGCATTATCAGCGTCAATGGCAAGACGCCGCAGATCGACCCCAGCGCGTTCATCGCGCCGGGCTGCCGGATCATCGGCGACGTGACCATCGGACCCGACGTCAGCATCTGGTATAATTGCGTGCTGCGCGCCGACGTCAGCCGCATCGTCGTCGGCGCGCGCTCGAACATCCAGGACGGCAGCGTCGTCCATTGCGACGGCCCGATGCCGCACCGGCCGGAAGGATTCCCGACGATCATCGGCGAGGATGTGCTGATCGGCCATATGGCGATGGTGCATGGCTGTACGCTGGCGCCCCGTGCCTTCGTCGGGCTGAAGGCGACGGTGATGAACGGCTGCCGCATCGGCAGCGACGCGATGCTCGCCGCGGGCGCCTTGCTGACCGAGAACAAGGAAATTCCCGATCGCGAACTCTGGGCCGGGTCGCCCGCGCGGCGCGTGCGCGAGATCGACGATGCGCAGGCGGCGGGAATGCAGCTGGGCGTTGCCCATTATGTGCTGAACGGCCGCACGCACAAGGCGGCGGTGGAGCAAGGTTAGGGTCCTGACCCTAACAACCTAAGCCGCTCGACACGAACGGGAAAAAAAGGGGCGCTCCGGTATTCCGAAGCGCCCCTGTTGATTTCCTGTTGCGGTGGTTTAGCTGAAATTCACCATCGCATAGAGCATCGGGATCGACAGCAGCGTGTTGGTCCGCGAAAAGATCATTGCGGTTCGTGCCGCCTTGACCTTGGCCGCATCGTCGGCTTCGACGATGCCCAGCGCCTTTTTCTGGTTCGGCCAGATCAGGAACCAGACGTTGAACGCCATGATCAGCCCCAGCCACATGCCCGCGCCGATCAGCCGATAAGGATCCTGGAAGGTGAGCGCCGGGATCGCATATTTGGCGTGAAAAGCGATGGCGAGGCCGAACAGCACGGTCGCTGCCGCCGCCCAGCGGAACCAGAAGAGCGCGGCAGGCGCGATATGCTTGCCCACCGCGGGTTTCAGTTCGGCCGGGATCTTCGGCATCGTCGGCATCTGGACGAAATTGAAATAATAGAGCAGACCGATCCACAGCACGCCGAAGAAGGTGTGGAGCCAGCGCATGATCGCATTGCCCGCGGCCATGCCATCCTCGAAATTCTGGCCGTTGAGCCAGAGCATCAGGACGATCGCGAGCACCAGTCCGGTGCCCAGAACGGCGTGCAGATTACCGAAAAACTTGTCCATGGCATTTCCCCCTGCTTATCGCGGCGCCGTGTGCGACCCGGAGCCGGTGCGATAGATATGCCAGCGGCGGAGACATGCCTCAAGCTTGCATTGTATCGATTCTCCCGGTGCCGGCGGCGTGCCAACGGCGCTGCCGCCATCGCAGCAGCGATAAGCCGGGGTATCAGCCCTTTTCGGGTGCCTCTTCGGGCACCGCGAGGCCGTTTTTCAGCATCACCGGAACCTGGCTCAAGGTAAAGAGGAAGGACAGCGCGGTGACGCCCCAGACCTTGATCGTCAGCCACAGGTCGAAGCTCATCTGCTTTGCCTGGATCAGCTCGTACATCACATGATTGGCGATGCCGAGCGTCGCAAAGAACAGGCCCCAGTTGCGCGAGAGAAGAAGCCACCCCCGTTCGGTCAGCCCTTCCAGCGCCGATTGCAGGAGATATTTGAGCATCGGCCGCCCGAACCACCAGCCGCCGAGCAGCATCGCGGCAAAGGCGCCATAGATGATCGTCGGCTTCATCACGATAAAGCGTTCGTCGTGGAACCAGATGGTCAGCGCGCCGAAACCGAGGACGAGGACGCTCGACATCCACAGCATCGGCGAAATCTTGCCGAGTTTCCACTTCGACACCGTCATCGCGACGACGATCGCGACCATGAACGCGACCGTGCCCTTGATCGCCGCCGTCGTCGCGGCAAAGGCGCCTTCGCCGCCCGATGCGAATTTATAGGCGAGGAAGAAAACGAGCAACGGCCCGAAGTCGATCGCGAAGTTGAGCCACCCATGTTGGGCGCGCGGCGGCGCGGGGACGGGCTCGGGACCGGTCGGCGGCATGTCGGGGGCACTCATCGAATATTTCCTGCAATAATGCCGGCGATCTCGTCGGCGTCGAAGGGGCGCAGATCCTCCATCGTCTCGCCGATGCCGATCGCGTGGATCGGCAGGCCGTGACGCTCTGCCGCTGCCACGAGAACGCCGCCGCGCGCGGTGCCGTCGAGCTTGGTCATCACAAGACCCGTGACCCCCGCAACCTCGCGGAACACGTCGATCTGGGACAGCGCATTCTGTCCCGTCGTCGCGTCGAGCACGAGCACGACGTCGTGCGGCGCGGCGGGGTTGAGGCGGCCGAGCACGCGCTTGATCTTGGCCAGTTCGTCCATCAGCTCGCGCTTGTTCTGAAGCCGGCCGGCGGTATCGACGATGAGCACGTCGATGCCCGTCGCGGTCGCCTGTTTCACCGCATCGAACACGATGCCGGCGCTGTCGCCGCCCTCGGGGCCCGCCATGATCGGCACGCCGAGCCGTTCGGCCCAGACCTTCAATTGCCCGATCGCCGCCGCGCGGAACGTATCGCCCGCCACCAGCATCACGCCATAATCCTGTTCCTGGAACAGATGCGCGAGCTTCGCGATCGTGGTGGTCTTGCCCGACCCGTTGACCCCGATGACAAGGATGACCTGCGGGCGAGGGAAGGCGTCGATGTCGAGCGGTTCGGCGACGGGGCGCAGGACCGCGCCAATCTGTTCGGCGACAAGCTTACGCAAATCCTCGGTCCCGTTCGCGGCGATGTCGCGCCGTTCGGACAGCCGATCGCGGATGCGCGCGGCCATGGCGGGGCCAAGGTCGGCGGTGATCAGCGCCTCCTCGATCCGGTCGAGATCATCCTCGTCGAGCCGCGCCTTGCCGGTCAGGCCGGCGAGATTCTCGCCAAGCCGCTCGGAGGTACGGCGAAAGCCGCCGAGCAGCCTTTCACTCCAGCTTTTGCCGGTCATGCGGCAATGTCCTTTTCTTGCGCAGGGGTCGCGACCATGCGGTCGCCGTCGCGCGCGATCAGGCGCACGTCGATGATGGTGCCGGGCGCGGCGGGGGCAGACAGCGTCACGGCGACGAAATTTTCGGCGTGGCCGGTCAGCCCGTCGCGCTCGACGAGCATCGATGCCGTCCGTCCGGCCTGGCTGTCGAGCCAGTCCTGCCGCCGCCGCGCATTGGCGGCGCGCAGCGTTGCCGCACGCTCGCGCGCGATCGCGCGGCCAACCTGCGGCATCCGCGCCGCGGGTGTCCCGGCGCGCGCACTGTACGGAAAGATATGGCCAAAGACGATGTCGCAATCGTCGATCAGCGCCAGCGAATTCGCGAACATCGCGTCATCCTCGGTCGGAAAACCCGCGATCAGGTCGGCGCCGATCGCGATTTCGGGCCGCGCGGTCTTTAGCCGCTGGGTCAGGCGCACCGCGTCGCCGCGCCGGTGGCGGCGTTTCATGCGGGTCAGCACCATGTCGTCGCCGGCCTGCAACGACAGGTGGACGTGCGGCATCACGCGCGCTTCCTGCGTCAGCAAGGCGAAGAGCGCGTCGTCGATCCGGTCGGGGTCGAGCGACGAGAGGCGAAGCCGCTCGACCGGCAGCGTCAGCAAGGCTTCGACAAGTGCGGCGAGGCTCGTCCCGCTGTCGTCGCCATAGCTTGCGAGGTCGACGCCGGTGAGCACGATCTCGCGCTGCCCGCGCGCCAGCGCGGTGCGTGCGGACTCGACCACCGTTTCGACCGTCGCCGAGCGCGCTTTGCCCCGCGCCATCACGGTCGCGCAGAAGGTGCAGCTGTGCGAGCAGCCGGTCTGGACGCCCAGGAAGGCGCGCGCATGATCGGCGCCGGAGAGGGCGGGGACGTAGGACGACTGCATCCTGGAAATATCTGTGGGCTCCCGCCCTCGCGCGGACACAGGGGCTTGATAGCTCTCGGCCAGGCCCTTGACGTCGTTTCCGACGATCCGCGCGCCCATCGCTTCGAACGCGCCGCGATCCAGTTCCGCCGCGCACCCCGTCACCACCACCTCGGCGTCCGGCCGCTCACGCAGCGTGCGGCGCACCGCCTGGCGCACCTGGCGCACCGCTTCGTCGGTCACCGCGCAGCTGTTGAAGACGATCGTGTCGTGCGCGGCCGCACCCTCGACGGCCGCGCGAATCGCTTCACCCTCGGCAATGTTGAGCCGGCAACCGAAATTGACGACCTTCGGGCGGTCGACGCGGCCGGCAATCATCCGAACTGCGCCCAATCGGTCTCGCCTTCGAAAACGCGCGTCGCGGCGCCGCTCATCACGATCCGTTCGCCTGGTGCCCAGCGGATGACCAGATCCCCGCCGGGCAGCGAGATCGTCACCGGCGACTGGACCAGCCCCGCACGGATCGCGGCGACCGCGGTTGCACACGCGCCGGTGCCGCACGCCTGCGTCAACCCGACGCCGCGTTCCCATACGCGGAGCTGCAATTGATTCTCGCCATCGAGACTCGCGACATTGACGTTGACGCGTTCGGGAAACAGCGGGTCGGTTTCGATCCGCGGGCCCAATTGATCGAGCGCGACGGCATCGGCCTCGGGCACGAAAAAGACGATATGCGGATTGCCGACATTGACGCTCGCGCCATGTTCCAGCTCATCCCACGCGACGGGCATGTCGCGCGTGTCCATGGGCATCGCAAGCGGGATATGCTCCCAATCGAATATGGGCTCGCCCAGCGTCACTTCGGCACCCCCATCGGCGGGCGTGACGCGCAGCATCCCGCCCAGCGTCTCGATCACCGCGGGCTTGCCGATCAGCGTCGCGACGCAGCGCGTGGCATTGCCGCACGCTTCGACCTCGCTGCCGTCGGCGTTGAAGATGCGCATCTTCACATCGGCACTTGCAGAAGGTTCGAGCAGGATCAGCTGGTCGCACCCGATGCCGTGGCGGCGGTCGGCGATCGCATGGGCGCGTGCCGCCGTCATCTCGACGGCAGCCACGCGCGCGTCGATCACGACAAAGTCGTTGCCGAGGCCGTGCATCTTGGTGAAGCGGTCTGCCATAATCCGCGCATGTAGGGGCGCGGGCGAGCGAAGTCTAGCGAGGCGGCGCCGTTACGCCGTCTTGCGCAGCGACGTGTCGGCGCCGACGTCGGGAACCGTGGGGGGCAGCGTTGGGGTACGCAGTAGCCCCCGCCCGGCGAGCAGGCGGTTGGTGTCGGCTGCCGATGCCGCGCGGCCGAAATACCATCCCTGCCCCTTGGAACAGCCGAGCCGCGTCAGTTCGATTGCCGTCGCCTCATCCTCGATACCCTCGGCCGTGATCGGCATCGCAAGGCTTTCGCCCAGCCGCACGATCGCGACGACGATCGCCTGCGCATCGGGGCTTCCGCGCATCGCGGCGACGAAGCTGCGGTCGATCTTGATCCGGTCGAACGGCAGCGCGCGCAGGTGCGACAGCGAGCTGTAGCCGGTACCGAAATCGTCGAGGCTCAGCGAGACGCCCTGATTTTTGAGGCTGGTGACGATCGATCGAACGAGCGGCAGATTGTCGAACAGCGAGCTTTCGGTGATCTCGACCTCGAGCTGCGCGGCGGGAAACCCCGTTTCGACGAGCAGCTTGGTAAGCTTTTGGCTGAACCAAGGATCTTTCAGCTGCTGCGGGGCAATATTGACCGCAAGAATGATGGAGGGATCCCAGTCCTTGGCGATTTCCATTGCATCGCGGATCACGCGAAGCGACAATTCGCCGATCAGCCCGCTTTCCTCGGCCACCGGGATAAAGCGTTCGGGCGGGATCATGCCATATTCGGGCGAGTCCCAGCGCATCAGCATTTCAAAGCCGACAAGGCGGCCCGATGCGATGTCGACCTGTGGCTCGAAATGCGGAACGAACTCGCCGCGCGGCATGCCTTCGCGGATGCCCGTCTCGATCTGGTTGCGGACCTGAACCGCCATTTCCATGCCCTGCTCGAACCAGATGTGACGGTTCCGGCCTTCATCCTTGCCATGATACATGGCGATATCGGCCTGGCGGACCATCGTTTCCATCGTCACGCTGGCATCGGCGGCCAGGGCGATGCCGAGCGAGGCGCCGATATGGATCTGCTGGGCGTCGTGGATGATCTTGTTGTCGAGCGCGACCACCAGTTCCGCCGCCAGCGCGTCGATGTCGCCGCGCGCCGCGGGGTCAAAGGCCATCATTGCGACAAATTCGTCCCCGCCCAGCCGTGCCTTGGCGGCGCTGGGCGGCAGCACCGCCGCGATGCGTTCGGCCGCGACCTGCAGCACCCGGTCGCCCGCAGCATGGCCGTGGATGTCGTTCACCGTCTTGAAATGGTCGAGATCGAGCAGGAAAAGCGCAACTTCGCGCTCTTCGCGCACAGCCTCGGCGATCATCCGCTGGCCGGTCACAAGGAGCGCCCGGCGATTGAGAAAGCCCGTGAGCGGGTCGGTATCGGCAAGGTAGCGCGCGCGTTGTTCGGCCTCGGTGCGTTCGCGAATCTCGCGGTTAAGGTCGTTGTAGCGGCGCCAGCCGAACAGGATCAGTGCGATATTGAGCACCAGCGCGGTCGCGAGCACGCGGTCGGGACCGCCGCCGATGCCGATCAGCGCGCGGACGGCCGCCTGCATCACATTGCCGCCCGTGCCGATGAACAGCAGGATGGCGGCAACGACGATGCCCCCTGTGATGATGTCGCGTCTGGCGCCTTCGCTGCGGTCCAATGGCTTTGGCGTCGAATTCATATGAGATTGTCCCACCCTCGGTTCGCCTTATGGCCCCGGAGCGGTGAAATTTGGGTTAAGTGTGCTTGTCCCTGTCGCACGGCGATGGGGTGGCGGTCGCGGTGCGGGGGTGGGAAGGACCGGCCGCCCTTGCTTTCCGTGCCGCTTTTGCGTAAGGGCCGCTCCGTCCGGGTGCGCTTTGCGCCGGGGCATATCGACATCCGCGACGGAGCATCTGTCCACGGATAGCCGCTGGTTGGCGAGGTTTCGCTCACCGGCGTCTTTTGCGTTGCGGGCTGTCAGAAGGGATTTGAAGGCGCATGTTCGACAGTCTGAGCAATCGGCTTGGCGATGTTTTCGGAAAGCTCCGCGGCCGCGGCGCGCTGACCGAGGCCGATGTGCGCGCGGCGATGCGCGAAGTGCGAATCGCCCTGCTCGAAGCCGATGTCGCGCTGCCCGTCGTGCGCAGCTTCGTCGATCAGGTCACCGAACTCGCGATCGGCCAGAATGTCCTGCGCTCGGTTACGCCGGGGCAGCAGGTGGTCAAGATCGTCAGCGACGCGCTGACCGAGATGCTCGGTTCCGAAACCGCCGAGCTCGACCTCAATGTCGCGCCGCCTGCGGTCATCATGATGGTCGGCCTACAGGGATCGGGCAAGACGACGACGACCGCCAAGATCGCGAAGCGGCTGAAGGACAAGGAGCGCAAGAAGGTGCTGATGGCGTCGCTCGACGTCAACCGCCCTGCGGCGCAGGAGCAGCTGGCGGTCCTCGGCACGCAGATCGACGTCGCGACCCTGCCGATCGTCGCGGGTCAGCAGCCGGTCGAGATCGCACAGCGCGCCATGCAGGCCGCGAAGCTTCAGGGCTTTGACGTTCTGATGCTCGACACAGCGGGCCGCCTCCACGTCGATCAGCAATTAATGGACGAGATGCAGGCGGTGTCGCGCACGGCGAACCCGGCTGAAACCCTGCTCGTCGTCGACAGCCTGACCGGGCAGGACGCGGTGCAGGTCGCACAGCGCTTCACCGATCAGGTGCCGCTCACCGGCGTTGTCCTGACCCGCATGGACGGCGACGCGCGCGGCGGCGCCGCGCTGTCGATGCGTGCGGTCACGGGCAAGCCGATCAAATTCGCGGGCACGGGCGAGAAACTCGACGGGCTCGAACTCTTCCAGCCGTCGCGCATCGCGGGCCGCATCCTCGGCATGGGCGACGTCGTCAGCCTTGTCGAACGCGCCGCCGAAACGATCCAGGCCGAAGAGGCCGAGGCGATGGCGAAGAAGATGGCGAAGGGTCAATTCGACCTCGACGATCTTCGTACGCAATTGGGCCAGATGCGCCGCATGGGCGGCATCGGCGCGCTCGCGGGGATGATCCCCGGTCTTAAAAAGGCGCAGGCGGCGGTGGCGCAGAGCGGCGTCGACGACAAGACGCTGATCCACATGGACGCGATCATGGGATCGATGACGCCCAAGGAACGCGCCAATCCCGCGATTATCAATGCAAAACGCAAGATTCGCATTGCCAACGGGTCGGGCACGACGGTGCAACAGGTGAACAAGGTGCTCAAGATGCATCAGGAAATGTCCACCGCGATGAAGAAAATCCGCAAGATGGGCGGACTCAAGGGCCTGGGCGCGCTGTTCGGCCGCGGCGGGGGCATCCCCGGAATGCCCGGCCTGGGCGGTGGCGGAATGGGCGGCGGCGGCCTTCCCGGTCTCGGCGGCGGAGCGATCCCGCCGGACCTCGCCAATCTGATGAATAAAAAGAAATAACCCCGACAACCGAAGTTAGAAGTAAAAGGAAAATATCATGGCTACCTCCATTCGCCTTGCACGCGGCGGTTCGAAAAAGCGTCCCTATTACAAGATCGTCGTTGCCGATTCGCGGTCCCCGCGCGATGGCCGCTTCATCGAGCGCATCGGCAGCTACAACCCGCTGCTCGCCAAGGATGATCCGGAGCGGGTGAAGCTCGACGCCGACCGCGCGAAGCACTGGATTTCGGTAGGGGCGCAGCCGACCGACCGGGTCGCTCGCTTCCTCGACGCCGCCGGTATCAAGGAACGTGCCGCGCGCAACAATCCGAAGAAGGCCGAGCCCGGCGAAAAGGCCAAGGAGCGCGCCGAAGAAAAGGCCGCAAAGCTGGCCGAGGCCGAAGAGGCTGCAAAGGAAGCGGCTGCCGCTCCGGCTGAAGAGGCGCCCGAAGCCGCTGCCGAGTCGGATGCGACGGGTTCGGTGAAGAGCGAAGAAACCGCCGAGGCCGTCGCCGACGCGGTCGCCGACGAAGTCCCCGCCGATGCGACCGCCGAAGACGCGACCGCGATCGCCGAGGAAGTCGCCGAAGGCGGCCCGGTGGCGCCCGAAGCCGAAGAAAAGGCCGAAGGCTAAGTCCATATGAACGCCGACCGCCCCGTTACCCTCGCCGCCATTGCGGGCGCGCATGGGGTGTGGGGCGAGGTGCGGCTCAAATTGTTCGGCGAAGGCGCGGAGGCCCTCCGCGCCTTTTCCGTGTTCGACGCGGGCGGTGCCAAGCTGACGCTGAAATCGGTGCGCCCCACCAACCAGGGCGCGGTTGCGCGTTTCGCCGAAATCGCGGACCGCAGCGCCGCCGAGGCGCTGCGCGGCACGGTGCTGACCGTCCCGCGCTCGGCGCTGCCCCCGCTGGGTGAGGGCGAATATTATCATCACGACCTGATCGGCCTGCCGTGCGTGTCGACCGACGGAACGGCGATCGGACACGTCGCGGCGGTCGAGAATTTCGGCGCGGGCGACATCCTCGAAATCGAACGGCCCGGCGGCAAGCGTTTCATGGTGCCGATGACGGTGCAGGCGGTTCCTGCGTGGAACGCCGATGCGGTGACGGTGAACGCGGCGTTCGTCGAATAGCCTCGCTGCGGCAAGGCTTATCCAAACCTCCTGGCAGCGCTGAAGCGCCCCTGAAGCCTGTGTAGCCTCGGCTCGCCGTAGAATGCGCTCAAATGACCGGCGTAACGCTTCAACGGCCTTGCCCGAAACCATCGGCTCGCGGAAAGGACGAGGCGATCACGCGGGGGCGGCTCATTGAAGGAGTAGGATAATGAGTGCGGTTTCCAAAAGTCCGAAATGGCTGTTGCTGCTGACCATGCTGGCCGTTCCGGCGACGGGCAGCCTCGCCATGCAGGCGCAGGACGACGGCAGCGAAGGCGATGTCATGGCCACCGTCTATGGCCAGCGGATGCCCGATCCGTCGGAAATGGCAAAAGGCCCCGACGTTGAAGGCATCATCTCGGCGCGCAGCGGCAATCAGATTCAGGTCACGGCCGCCGATGGCGCCAAAACGGTGCTGATCGTCAACGAAAATACGCGCGTTAAGTCCAGCGGCGGCTTCCTCGGTTTGAGCCGCGACAAGCTGGCGGCCGATGCGCTGCTCAACGGCCTGCCCGTCAAGGTCGAAACCCGGCAATGGGAAGGCGGCCTGTTCGCGAACGAGGTCGATCTCAAAAGCAAGGATTTGAGGACGGCGTCGATGATCCACACCGGCACCGATCAGCGCTTTGCCGAGCAGACCGCGGCGACCGAAGCGCTGCGCAGCCGCGTCGGCGACATCGATCAATATAATGTCAAAACCACCACAAACGTGAATTTCGACGTGGGCAAGGCGGCGCTGTCGGCGCAGGCCAAGGCCGAGCTTTGCGCGACCGCGACCGCGGCGGACGCCATGGACAATGCGCTGTTGCTCGTCGTCGGCTACACCGACTCGACCGGAAGCCAGGAATTCAACCAGGTGCTCAGCGAAAGGCGCGCGGGCGCCGTGGTCAACCATCTGCAACAGGCGTGCGGCTGGAAGCCCTATCGGATGCTCACGCCCACCGGCATGGCCGAAGCCGATCCGGCCGCCGACAATGCGACCCCGGAAGGCAAGGCGCAGAACCGCCGCGTCGCGGTCAATGTGCTGGTCAGCAAGGGACTCGACGGCATCTGATGTCTTTTTTTGGAGGGGCGGGCGTCGTGGTCTGCCCCTCTTTTGTTGCCGATCGGCAGCAATTCCATTCGGCGATTGTTGTCTCCCCGGCCGGTTGCTAGCCTGGCATTTTCCATCGCAGGAGAATGCCATGCGCTTGCGACCAGCCGTTTCGATTGCTCTTTTGCTGGGGTGCGCGCATCCCGCTGCGGCGCAGGAGGGCGGGGCCGATAGCCTTGGTCCGCTGGCACCCCGGATCGACGCGCTCTTTGCCCAATATCAGGCCGAACAGCATGTGCCGGGCATGGTCTATGGCGTCGTCGCGGGCGGCCGCCTCGCCTATGTGAAGGGCATCGGCGTACAGAGCCTGACCGACCGGCGTCCGGTGACGCCCGACAGCCTGTTCCGCATCGCGTCGATGACCAAGGCGTTCACGGCGCTCGCCATCCTGAAACTGCGCGACGACGGCAAGCTCCGCCTCGACGACCTGGCCGAGGATCATGTGCCCGAAATGAAGGGCTGGCGCTATCCGACCGCGGACAGTCCGCGCATCCGGGTGCGCGACCTGCTCCATCATGTCGGCGGCCTCGTCACCGACGATCCATGGGGCGATCGGCAACAGATTTTTCCGCAGGACGATTTTACGCGGATGATCGCCGCCGGCGTTCCGTTCAGCCGCGTGCCGCAAAGCAGTCATGAATATTCCAACCTCGGCTATGCGCTGCTCGGCCGCATCGTCGCCAATGCGTCGGGCACGACCTATGCCGACTATGTTCGCCGGACGATCCTTACCCCGCTCGGCATGACGTCGAGCGGATTCGACGTCGGCCGGGCGCCGAAAGAGCGCACCGCCATCGGTTATCGCTGGGAAAATGAACGCTGGTCGGTCGAACCCGAAATGGCCGATGGCGCCTTCAATGCGATGGGCGGGCTTCAGGTGAGCGCGAACGACTATGCCAAATGGGTCGTCTTCCTGCTTTCGGCCTGGCCCGCGCGCGACGAACCCGATAGCGGGCCCGTCAAGCGCGCAACGGTGCGCGAAATGGCGCAGGGCCTCAATTTCATCAGCGTCGCCCATCGGATCGGTGCGAGCGGCGCCACCGCGTGCAAGCAGGCCGCCGCCTATGGCATGGGGTGGCGCGTTGCGCAGGATTGCGACCTCGGCCTCACGCTGGCGCATGGCGGCGGCTATCCGGGCTATGGCAGCCACATCATGCTGATGCCCGATCGCGGCGTCGGCATCTTTGCGATGGCGAACCGCACCTATGCGGGCCCATCGGCGCCCGCGTGGGACACGGCGGTCGCGATGGACAAGGCCGGGCTGCTCAAATCGCGCGCCGTGCCGGTTTCGCCTGCGGTGGCGGACGCCTATGCCGCCGCCAAGGCCGCCTATGCTGCCGGGAATCTCGGACCGCTCGAAGGGCGGTTGGCGATGAATTTCCTGATGGACCGTTCGGCAGAAAATTGGGCTGTGGAGCTTGCGCGGCTGAAACGCGAAGTCGGCGACTGTTCGGCCGACGAGCCGCTTGCGCCGCTGGGCGCGATGTCGGCCAGCTTTCGCCTTCGCTGCGAAAAGGGGCAGCTCGACGGGACGCTTTTGCTCGCGCCGACGACGCCCGAGACGGTTCAGGCGCTGCGCTTTCGCATCGTGCCGGCCGAACGCAAATGATGGAAACGGGACGGGGCCTTGGCAAGGGACGGCCCCGTCCCGTTTCTTCCCGGACCCAAGAGGGGAGGGCGGGAAATCACTGCGCGCGGCGGCGCGGGCGCCGGCCGCAACGGCTGAAGAATACGTCCGTGCCCGGTACATTGGCCGGACGGATATATTCGCCGAGGCGGCGGAAGGGTTCGGTCAGCCAATCGATGGCGCGGGTGATGTCGGCGCTGAAACGATCATGACCGTCATTCCAAACGCGCATGAACTGCTCGTCTTTCATCGTTCATCTCCTTTCGCTGATGCCGCCCAGATGCGCCTTTCCGTGCCGCGCCGCCAACAAAAGGCGTGGACCATATCATAAGCTGACCTTATAAGGTGCCATGCCCAAGCTGCCGCCCCTTGCCGCCGTGCGAACCTTTGAAGCCGCGGGGCGTTTGCAGAATTTCTCGCGCGCCGCCGAAGAGCTTGGAATGACACAGGCAGCGGTCAGCTATCAGGTCCGCCAATTGGAGGATCGGCTGGGCCGCGCGCTGTTCGTGCGTGAAAAAGGACGCGTGCGCCTGTCCGAAACCGGGCATCGGCTGCTGCCCCCGGTCAGCGCCGCCTTTCAGGCGATGGGCGACGCTTTTGCTGCGCTGACGAGCGACGAGGCCGACGTGCTGACGGTCGACGCGGTGACCAGCTTTGGCGGTACCTGGCTCAGCGCGCGTATCGGCGGCTTCCAGCTTCTGTACCCGGAGCTTGCGGTGCGCATGTCGATGAGCAACGAGCTGATCGACTTCGACGCCTCGAACGTCGATGTCGCGATTCGCATGGGCCCCGGCAATTGGCCGGGGCTGCGCTGCGATTTCCTGATGCGCCAGCATGTCGCGCCGCTCGCTTCGCCAGCTTTCATCGAAAAACACCGGATTCGCGAGCCCGCCGACCTGCTCCGTGTCGAGCGGCTCGCGCCGAACGATTGCTGGTGGGCCGACTGGTTCGCTGCCGCCGGGATCGCGATGCCGCCCGCGTCGTCACGGCGCGGGATCGAGCTTGACAGCCAGCTGCAGGAAGCGAGCGCGGTTCAGGCGGGCTTCGGGGTCGCGATGATGACGCCGCTTTTCTGGCAAGCGGAGATTGCGGGCGGGCGCATGGTCCAGCCCTTCGACACGCTCCATGTCTCGACCCGGTCGTCGATGTGGCTCGTCCACCGCGAGAACCGCGTCGGTGTCCGCAAGATCGAACGCTTCCGCGAATGGCTGCGCGCCGAGCTCGCCAAGGATCGTCACCTGCTTCCCGAAGCGCTATGGCAGCCGCCGCAATGACCTTCACCGCCGTCCCCCTCACCCTTTATCCCGACATGTTCCCCGGTCCGCTGGGGCACAGCATGGCGGGGCGTGCGCTCGAGGCGGGGACGTGGAACTGCGCGCCGGTCCAGATCCGCGATTTTGCGACCGACAAGCATCGCACCGTCGACGATACGCCGGCGGGGGGCGGCGCGGGCATGGTGCTCAAGGCCGATGTGCTCGGCGCCGCGGTCGATCATGCAACCGCCGCGCATCCGGGGCTGCCGGTGCTTGCGATGACGCCGCGCGGGACGCCGATCACGCAGGCGCGTGTGCGGCAGCTTGCGGCGGGGCCGGGCGCGATCATCCTCTGCGGGCGCTTCGAGGGGTTCGATGAGCGCATCTTTGACGCGCGGCCGATCGAAGAAGTGTCGATGGGCGACATCATCCTGTCGGGGGGGGAGATGGGGGCGCTGTTGCTGCTCGACGCTTGCATTCGGCTGCTTCCCGGCGTAATGGGCGCGGCTTCTAGCGGCGACGACGAATCGTTCGAGGACGGTTTGCTCGAATATCCGCACTATACCCGGCCCGTCACATGGGAAGGGCGCACGATCCCCGAAGTGCTGCGATCGGGGGATCATGCGAAGATCGCCGCCTGGCGGAAACAAAGGGCGGAGGACGACACACGGTTACGCAGGCCGGACCTTTGGGAGCGCCATGAGGGCGCTCGGGACCGACCTGCCTCTGGCGCGCGGCAAAAGAAGAAGGACTAGGGGCATGAACCTCATCCAGACGATCGAAGCCGAAGAAATCGCCAAGGCTGGCAAAGACATTCCGACCTTCCGCCCCGGCGACACGCTGCGCGTCGGCGTGCGCGTGGTCGAAGGCGAACGCACCCGCGTCCAGAATTTCGAAGGCGTGTGCATCGCGCGTTCGAACAAGGGCATGGGCTCCAACTTCACCGTGCGCAAACTGTCGTTCGGCGAAGGTGTCGAGCGCGTTTTCCCGCTCTATTCGCCCAACATCGACAGCATTACCGTCGTCCGCAAGGGCGCCGTCCGTCGTGCGAAGCTTTACTATCTGCGCGGGCGCACTGGTAAATCGGCACGAATTGCGGAGCGCCGCGATTACCGGTCGGAAGCCGGCGAAGGCTAAGGAGAAGTTTCTCCCCACAAAGCCGAAACAGCTTTCCAAAACGACCGGTTCGGCCAAGCGGCAGAACCGGTCGTTTTTCGTTTCACGAATTGCATAAAGGACATTCTTCATGGGTTATCGGATCGTCGTCGCGGGTGCGACGGGCAATGTCGGACGCGAAGTCCTCGCCATCCTTGCCGAGCGCGAATTTCCCTATGACGAGCTGGCGGCGGTCGCATCGTCGCGCAGCCAGGGCGACGAAATCGAGATCGGCGACACCGGCAAGACCGTGAAGTGCCAGAATATCGAGAATTTCGACTGGTCGGGCTGGGACATGGCGATTTTCGCCATCGGCAGCGACGCGACCGCGATTTACGCGCCGAAGGCCGCGGCGGCGGGCTGCGTCGTGATCGACAATTCGTCGCTCTATCGCATGGACCCCGACGTGCCGCTGATCGTGCCCGAGGTGAACCCCGAGGCGATCGATGGCTATACCGCCAAGAATATCATCGCGAATCCCAATTGCTCGACCGCCCAGATGGTCGTCGCGCTCAAGCCGCTGCACGACGCCGCAACGATCACGCGCGTCGTCGTCTCGACCTATCAGTCGGTGTCGGGCGCGGGGAAGGCGGGCATGGATGAGCTCTGGAACCAGACGCGCCAGATCTTCGTCGGCGACGAAAAGGATGTGAACAAGTTCACCAAGCAGATCGCCTTCAACGTCATCCCGCACATCGACAAATTCCTCGACGACGGATCGACCAAGGAAGAGTGGAAGATGGTCGTCGAAACGAAGAAGATCCTCGACCCCAGGGTCAAGGTCACGGCGACCTGCGTGCGCGTTCCGGTCTTCGTCGGCCATTCGGAAGCGATCAACATCGAAACCGAAAAGGAATTGTCGGCCGAAGAAGCGCAGCGCATCCTGCGCGAAGCCCCCGGCGTCGTGCTGCACGACAAGCGTGAGGATGGCGGGTACATCACGCCTGTCGAATGCGTCGGCGACTTTGCCACCTTCGTCAGCCGCGTGCGCGAGGACCCGACGGTCGAAAACGGCCTCAACCTCTGGTGCGTTTCCGACAATCTCCGCAAGGGCGCGGCCCTTAATGCCGTGCAGATCGCCGAACTGCTCGGACGCCGGCATTTGAAGAAGGGCTGAAGGCAAAGGACGGGGTCCCTGCGAAGGCAGGGGCCCATTGCCTGAGGTTGCGGTAGGCATTCCCGCCTTTGTAAAGCGCGAGGGTAGGAGATGGACCCCTGCCTTTGCAGGGGCACAGTAGCGTCGGCGCATCTCGACTTCGCGCGATGCAAGCGTCTAGGGAGGGGGCGTGCCTCGCGTACCCGCCACCCCGTCCGCACAGCGCCGCCTGCTCGGCCTGCTCGGCCTGCTCGGCCTGCTCCTCGTGCTACTCCTGTTGGCGCAGATCGACCAGCCCTATCCCGAGGTCGCGCTGCTCCAGCATCTGCCGACGATGTTGCTGCTCGTCGTATCGCCATGGCTGCTCCGCCGCTGGCCGCTATCGACGCCTTCGCTCGCCTGCATCGTCCTTTTCCTTGCGCTCCATACGCTCGGCGGGCGCTATGCCTACAGCAATGTGCCCTATGACGATTGGGTGCGCGCAGTGACGGGAACGACACTCTCCGACGCCTTTGGCTGGACGCGCAATCATTATGACCGGCTTGTCCATTTTGCCTTTGGCGCTTTGTCCGCGGTCCCGGTGGCGGAAGGCGCGCGACGCTGGGGCGGGTTGGGAATGCGCGGGGCGATGCTGACGGTGCTTGGCTGGGTGCTCGCCGTCTCGGCACTTTATGAAGTCTTCGAATGGCTGCTGACGCTGATCGCCGCGGACGAAACCGCCGACCGCTATAACGGGCAACAGGGCGACATGTGGGACGCCCAAAAGGATATGGCGCTCGCGGCGCTCGGCGGGGTCGTGGGGCTGGCGATCGTCAGGCGAAGATAGCGGCAGGCAGGACGAACCGAGCTTTCCTATAGCGAGTCATCCCGGCGAAGGCCGGGATCTCGCCGGTGCGTCAGTCCGCTAGGTTGAGATCCCGGCCTTCGCCGGGATGACGAAAGGGGGGGGCATGGCTCAACCTAGCCCGCTGCCTCACTCAAAGCGCGCGTTTCGGTGCGAGCAGCCGGTCGAAGGCGTCGTCCGCCCCCTCGATCCTTTCCAGATGCGGCCAGCGCAGCCCGCCGTGATAGGCGATCTCGATGCTGCGATAGCGTCCGTCGCGCTCGACGAGCAGCCGCACGGGCGTCTTGCCGTCGGCCGCGGCGCGGATCGCGGCCTCCAGCCGCTCCCTGCTATAGCTCAGTCCGTCGACCGCGACGATTTTCGTTCCGTTGACGATGTCGGCGCGGAACGCCAGACCGTCCCACAGGATATTGCTGGCGACACCATCCTTGTTGAGCGTCAGCCCGAGCGAGTGGGTAAGCTCCAGATTCTTGCTCTGCGCCATCCGGTCGCGGTCATAGGAATTGGGCGTGTCGCGCCAGACGAGCCGGTATCCCGCGCGCTCGATCCCGGCGACGGGGGCGCCGCGCCCCGCCGTCTGCATCCGGTCGCGCAGAAAGCGCTCCCAGTCATAAGGATGGACGGCGTTCAGCGCCGCGACGACATCGCCGAAATCATAGGTCGCCTGCCCCCAGTCGCCCTCGCGGCCGCCGAAAAAGGCCTTGGCGAAATCGTCGAGGCTTTTGCGATGGCGCGTGGCGCTGCGGATCAGCATGTCGGCCTCCAGCCACATCAGCGACCCTTCGTTGTAATAATCCTCGGTCCGCGACCAGCTGGCGAAGGGCTTGGGCTTGCGCGCCGCGATGATCGGGTCGAGCGTCGTATCCTCGACCGACCGCCAGACGCGTCCCGGCTGGACGCTGTAATTCGCGGCCTGCGTCGCCCATTCGCCAAGAATCGTCTCCTTCGACTGCATCCCCGACCGCCCCGCGAGCACAAGATCCCAATAGCTCGTCTGACCTTCGTAGACCCAAAGCAGATTGTCCTGCATCGGCGTGCGATAATCGGGCGTCCACAATTTGTCGGGGCGGCGGTATTTGCCGTTCCAGCTGTGCACCAGTTCGTGCGGGAGCAATCCGCGCTCGGCGTCATTGTCGTCCCATTTGGTGAAATAATCGGGATTGCGGCTATTCTCGCTCGACCGGTGATGTTCGAGCCCGATGCCGCCGAGTTCGTCGGTCAGCGCGAGCAGAAATTCATAGCGGTCGAAATGGCGCACGCCGAACAGCGCGACCGCTTCCGACACCAGCGCCGCGTGGCGCGCGATATGGTCGGGGCTGGCGGCGAGATATTTTTCCTCGTCGGCGACGACGTTCAGCGTGACATTGTCGCCGAGGTCCCATTTGCGGAAATGCTTGCCGGCGAACATCGGGCTGTCGACCAATGTTTCATAATCGGTCGCGGCATAGCTGTAGCGATTGCCGCTGACCTTGAGCCCGTCGAGCGCGGCCGCCCCGGTCCAGCCCTGCGGCAGCGTGACGTCCAGCTGCACGGGAATCTGGCGGGTGAAATAGCCGGCGGGATAGAGGCTGACCTGTTCCCACTGCAAATTCATCATCGCCGGGGTGACGACGACGCGTCCTTCATTCGAACGGGTCGGCGAGAGAAAGTCGAACGCAACCTCGATGCTCTTGGCGCCCGCGGGCACCTCGACATCAAAGGCATAGACGTCGGTTGGCTGGCGCGACCAGGCGAGCGGCTTGCCGCCGGCGGTCGCCCTGAAACCCGCGACCTCGGCGATCGCGCCGCGCGGCGCGTGTTTGCCGGGAAGCCATTCGGGGTAGAGCAGGGTCAGCTTGCCGGGTTTCGCGACCGGGATCGTCTGGCGGACGTGAAAGATTCCGCGCGCGACGTCGCTGGCGTCCACGCGCAGCTGCATCGTCCCCGGATAGGGTTTGTCGGCCGGCAGCGGGATGACGTGCGGCTGGACCACCGGTTGCGGGCGGCTTTTGCCGTCCTGCGCGAACGCGGCGGGGGCGAGGGCCAGGGGGGCGGCGAGGAACGCGGCTACGACAAGCGGTGCTTTTTTCATGACATGCTCTTTAGGCAGGAAGCGGCGGAGAGGTCCAGCCTCGGTCCCCATTCGGTCAACGGGAGAGGGGACTTTGCGCCCCCACGAAAATCGACTAGACGCCGCCGCCATGAGCAAGGACAAAAGCGCGAAAATCCCGACGCCGCAGCCGGTGCGCGGCACGCAGGACATGCTCGGCGATTTTGCCGACCGGTTCGGCCATGTGGTCGAGACGTTCGAGCGCGTGCGCCGCCTTTACGGCTTCAAGCGCGTCGAGGTGCCGGTGATCGAGCCGACCGCGGTGTTCGCGCGCTCGCTCGGCGAAACCACCGATGTCGTGTCGAAGGAAATGTATTCGTTTGACGATCGCGGCGGCGAATCGGTGACGCTGCGCCCCGAATTTACTGCCGGCATCGCGCGCGCCTATATCACGAACGGTTGGCAGCAGTTCGCGCCGCTGAAAGTCGCGACGCACGGGCCGTTGTTTCGTTATGAGCGCCCGCAAAAGGGGCGCTATCGCCAGTTTCACCAACTCGACGCCGAAGTGCTGGGCAGCGACAGCCCGCTCGCCGACGCCGAACTGCTCGTCTTCGCCGACCAGCTTTTGAAGGAGCTGGGGCTCGCCAAGGGCGTGGCGCTGACGCTCAACACGCTCGGCGATGCCGAAAGCCGCGACGCATGGCGCGCGGCGCTGGTCGAGCATTTCCAACAGGCCCGCGAATTGTTGTCTGAAGATAGCCAGTTGCGCCTGGATAAAAATCCAATGCGCATTTTGGATTCAAAGGACCCGCGTGATCGCTATTGGGTTGATGCCTGTCCAACGATTGACGACTTTCTTAGCGCACAAGCGCAGGATTTCTTCGGCGCGGTGACCGCGGGCCTCGACGCCGCTGGGGTCGCGTGGGAACGCAATGCGCGGCTGGTGCGCGGGCTCGACTATTATCGCCACACCGCGTTCGAGTTCGTCACCGACCGGCTGGGCGCGCAGGGCACGGTGCTTGGCGGCGGACGCTACGATGGGCTGATCGAGGCGCTTGGCGGGCCGCCGACCGCGGCGGTCGGCTGGGCCGCGGGGATCGAGCGGCTGGCGATGTTGCTTCCCGATGACGTCGTCGACAACCGACTCGATGCGGTGATCGCGGTCGAGGACGACGCCGAACTTGCGTTTGCGACTAAGGCTCTGGCGGCGCTTCGAGCCGGCGGCTTTTCGTCCGAGATCGTAGCAACCGGTTCGCCGCGCAAGCGGTTCGACAAAGCTGCAAAAATCCCCGCGCGCGCGCTAATTTCAGTAGGCGTACGAGATGGCGTCCGCTTCACTCGAAGCAAGACTGACGGAAGCGAAATTGCCGCCCGTGTGGATGCCTTCTTTCTTTCGATAGCCTGATGACCTCCGTTTCCCAAAAACAGATCGACGCCATCATCGAACGCCATGCCGCGCTGCAGGCGCGCATGGCGACGGGCGATATGGCGTCCGCCGATTTTGTTGCGGCGTCGAAGGAGTTTGCCGAGCTCGAACCCGTCGCGAAAGCCGCGGGCGAAGTGGTGCGGTTGCGCGGCGAGCTGGTCTCTCTCAAGGAAATGCTCGCCGATCCCGAGATGAAGGCGATGGCCGAGGAGGAGATGGCGGCGATCGAGGATGCGCTGCCCGCTGCCGAGCATGACCTGGCGGTCAGGCTGCTGCCCAAGGATGTCGCCGACGAGCGCGCGGCGATGCTCGAAATCCGTGCGGGCACCGGCGGCGACGAGGCGGCGCTGTTCGCGGGCGACCTCCTGCGCATGTACAGCCGCTTTGCCGATACGCAGGGGTGGAAGGTCGAGATCATCTCGGCGAACGAGGCCGAGGTCGGCGGCTACAAGGAAGTCGTCGCGTCGGTGTCGGGACAGGGCGTGTTCGCGAAGCTGAAGTTCGAAAGCGGCGTCCACCGCGTTCAGCGCGTGCCCGTCACCGAAAGCGGCGGGCGCATCCACACCAGCGCCGCGACCGTCGCGGTGCTGCCCGAGGCCGAGGAGGTCGACGTCGCGATCAACGACAATGACCTGAAGATCGACATCTACCGCGCGAGCGGAGCGGGCGGACAGCACGTCAACACGACCGATTCGGCGATCCGCATCACGCATATCCCGACGGGCCTTGTCGTGATCCAACAGGACCAGCGCAGCCAGCACAAGAACCGCGCGAAGGCGATGCAGGTGCTCCGCGCGCGGCTCTATGATCTGGAGCGGGAGAAGATTCACAGCGCCGAAGCCTCGGCGCGCAAGTCGATGGTCGGATCGGGCGATCGTTCCGAACGCATTCGCACCTATAATTTCCCGCAGGGGCGCGTGACCGACCACCGCATCAACCTGACGCTCCACCGGCTGCCCGAGATTTTGGAAGGCGCAATGGACGAATTGATCGACGCGCTGATCGCCGAGGACCAGGCGCAGCGGCTGGCGGGGCTGGGTGACTAACCCGAAATTTCCGTTCGCATCGAGCGAAGTCGAGATGCCCATCGGGCCAGGCGCGATTTCGATGGGTGTCTCGACTTCGCTCGACACGAACGGGATTAGAGGTGAGTGAGCTGGGCAAGGCGCTGCGCGAGGCGGCGCAGCGGCTCGCGGCGGTGTCGGACACGCCGCGGCTCGATGCCGAATTGCTGATGGCGCATGCGCTGGGGATCGAGCGGCAGGCGCTGCTGCTCGACCCGTTGCGCCACCATGTGCCCGCCGGGTTCGCGGCGCTGGTCGAACGGCGCGCGACGCACGAACCGATCGCCTATATTCTCGGCTATCGCGATTTCTGGAGCGTCCGGATCGGCGTGGGTCCCGGTGTGCTGATCCCGCGGCCCGACAGCGAGACGCTGATCGAAGCGGCGGCGGACTATTTCGGCGCGGCCAGGCCGAGGCGCATCCTCGATCTCGGGACCGGGCCGGGTACCTTGCTCTACGCCGCGCTGGCTGAATGGCCTGACGCGACGGGGCTTGGCGTCGATGCGAGCGACATCGCGCTGGGCTATGCCCATAAAAACGCCTTGGCGCTGGGGCTGGACGGGCGGACGGAGCTGATGCCGGGCGACTGGTCCGCGGGCGTAGACGGCGCCTTCGACCTGATCCTCTGCAACCCGCCCTATATCGCAGAAACCGAGCCACTGATGGCCGATGTCGCGGACCATGAGCCCGAAAGCGCCTTGTTCGCCGGCGCCGACGGGCTGGACGATTATCGCCGTATCATCCCCGACCTGCCGCGCTTGCTCGCACCGGGCGGTGCTGCCATCCTTGAAATCGGCCACACACAACGCATATCGGTGGGTGAGCTGGCCCGCGCCGCAGGCTTTGTGGTCACATGCCGTCAGGATTTGGGCGGCCGCGACCGCGCGCTTTTGCTGACCCGCGACTGACCCTTGCCAAGAAATTGCTTGGTTTTGGCGGCAAAGCGCGGTAGGGGCGGCTTACAGACCTGATCAGGGTCCCTTTGGCGGTGCAGCGCACCGATACTGGTCCGGCGGGTCTGCTTCCCAATTGCAATGCTTGTGCGGGGCCGTGGGGTCCGGCGCTGGCGGTAACGGGCAAAGCCGCGCACGGAGCGCGGGCGCGGCGCGCAAATGGCGCGGTCGGCCAAAAGGGGTTGGCATAGCTATTAGCTTATCGACAGGATGTCTCAGTTGAACATGAACAACCGGCAGAGCGGTCGCCGTCGCGGCCGCAACAACAATAACAACAATAATCGGTCGCAGTCGGGCGGGCGCGGGGGCGTCGACCAGGCGAACCGCATCGACAGCCGGGCGCGCGGTAATGGCGCCCAGATGATCGAGAAATATCGCAATCTTGCGCGCGACGCCCAACTCGCCGGCGACCGCGTCCTCACCGAATATTATCTGCAGTTCGCCGACCATTATTTCCGCGTCGTCAGCGATTTCCGCGCGCGGCAGGAAGAAAAGGCGGCGGCGAACGGGCAGGAACGCAGCCACGACCGTGGCCGCGAGATTCGCGGGGTCGAGGATTTCGACGGCCATGACGACACCGACAGCGATGTCGACGGCGACACCGGCCGCGACGACGCCGATCAGGGCGACGAGCGGAGCGACCGTAACGAGCGCAATGATCGCGGCGCGCGCGACAATCGCGGCAACCGCGACGACGACAAGCGCAGCGGCCGCCAGCCGTCGCGCGGCCGCTCGCGCGCTCGCGACGACGCCGACAGCGGCGACGATCGCGACGACCGCAGCGATAACGAAGCGCGCGACCAGAACGTCGAAGCCGAGCGCGCGCCGCGCGCACCGCGCCGCCCGACCCGCCGCCCGCGGCAGGAAGAGGCGAGCGCTGCCGACAGCTCGGCCGATGCGGCCGGGATCGATACGGCGGTGCTGCCGCCCGCGATCGGACGCAGCGAACGCGCGGCCGAAGCCGAGGGCGCCGACGAAGCGCCCGCAGCCAAGCCGCGCCGCACGCGCCGTACGCTGGCCGCGCGGAACACCGACGTCGAGGCGGCCGAATAACCCTGGCCTTTCGATTCGACATGCCATAGCCTCCCTGCGGGAACGACCGCGGGGAGGTTTTTTATGCGCGCTTTGTCAAGGCTTTGCCTTCCGCTGATCGTCGCGGCCGCGTGGATTCCCGCCGCCGCGGCCGCGCAAGACCCCACCAAGGGCAATGCGCAGGGCGACCTCGCTGTCACCATCTATAATGGCGGGCAGTCGCTGGTGCAGGATATTCGCCAGATCGCCTTTCCCGCAGGCCGGACGCGGCAGGAATTTCCCGACGTGTCGGCGCAGATCCGGCCGCAGACGGTGTCGTTCGCCGCAGCGAACACCGCGATCGTCGAGCAGAATTTCGACTATGATCTCCTGTCCCCTAACGCACTGATGCAAAAGGCGGTGGGAGAGACGGTGACGCTGCTGCGCACCAACCCCGCGACCGGCGCCGAGACGCGCGAGCGTGCCAAGGTGCTTGCGGTGAACGGCGGCGTCGTTCTGCAGATCGGCCCGCGGATCGAAATCTTGCGCGACGACGGGATGCCGGTGCGCGTGATCTTTGACAAAATCCCGCCGAACCTGCGCGCCAAGCCGACCTTGTCGATCACGCTCGACAGCGACCGCGCGGGAACGCGCCCTGCGACGCTTTCCTATCTCACGAACGGACTCGGCTGGGCGGCCGACTATGTCTCGCTCTATGACGAAAAGGCGGGGACGATCGATGTCCAGGGCTGGGTGACGCTGACCAACAACACCGGCACGACTTTCGACAATGCCCGGACCCTGCTTGTCGCGGGCTCACCGTCGGGTGGCGGTGCAGCCTCGCCACGCTACCGCCCGCGGCCGCAGCCGCCGGGCAATCTGCGCCGCGCGGGCACCGAAACCGCGCCGCGCGAGCAGCTAGGCGACTATTATCTCTACCCGCTCGCCGAGCGCACGACGATCGCCAATGCGCAGACGAAGCAAGTGAGCTTCCTCGACGTCAGCGGCGTGCCCGCGCAGAAAATCTATGAATTCACCGTCCGCAGCTTCGACACGATGACCGAACCCGCGAGCGCGGCAAGCGTCATCAAGTTCAACACCAGTGCAAAGGGCGGCGGCCTTGGCGATGCGCTGCCCGCGGGCACGGTGCGCTTTTATCAGCGCGACCTGCGCGGCGATCCGCAGTTCATCGGTGAAAATCAGATCGGTCACACGCCGATGGGCAGCGAGCTTGGCCTTGCGACGGGTCAGGCGTTCGACGTCAAGGTGCAGGCGACGGTGGTGGAGCGCGAGCGCGTGTCGCCGCGTGTCACGCGCTCGTCGATGCGCTACACGCTCACCAACGCGCGCGCGCAGCCGGTGACGCTTGACCTGCTCCAGCGGGGGCTCGACTGGTATTGGGACGAAACGCGCATCGTCGCCGAAAGCCACAAGAGCGAACGGCTCGACAGCGACGGTACGCGGTGGCGCGTCGAATTGCCCGCCAATGGCGAGGCGACGATCACCGCCACCTTTGAAACGCGCCACTGATTCGCGGGGGATGATGCGCCGCTGGCCGCTCCTGCTGACGATGCTCGCCGCATCCCCGGCGGCGGCGCAGCCCGCGGTGACGTCGCTCGCGCCCGAAAAGGTGTCGGTAAGCGTGTTTCGCGATCCGGACCGCGACGAAGGCGGGGAAATATCACCGGACTGGCTGGAGGGCTTTGCGCTTATCTCCGAAACGCGGACGATCGACCTGCCCGCGGGCGAAGCGACGGTGCGGTTCGAGGGCGTCGCCGAGGGGATGATTGCGGTGTCGGCGATCGTCACCGGACTGCCCGGCGGCGTGGTGCAGAAGAATCGCGACGCGGCACTGCTCTCGCCCGCCAGCCTGCTCGACGGCTCGCTCGGCAACCGCGTCCATATCCGCCGCACCAGTCATGCCACGGGCAGGATTACCGAGGAAGAAGCGATCATCCGTTCGGGTCCGGCGGGCGCGGTCGTGCTCCAGACCGCGGCTGGATATGAAAGCCTGCGCTGCACGGGCATTCCCGAAACGATCGTCTACGGCGGCGTGCCGCCCGGACTCACGGCCAAGCCGACCCTGTCGGTGACGACGCGCAGCCCGGCGGCGACGCGCGCCACGGTGACGCTCACCTATTTGTCGACGGGCTTCGACTGGGCGAGCCATTATGTCGCGCGCGTGCGCGAGGATGGCAGGACTCTCGACCTTTTCGCCTGGCTGACCGTCGCCAACAGCAATGGCGAAAGTTTTGCCGACGCGGGGCTGGCAGCGATCGCGGGCACGCTCAATCAGGTCAGCGACTTCGAGGAACTGGCCGATCGCCCGCGCACGCCGCCGCTCCATCTCCGCTGCTTTCCGATTGGCAGCGGGCGCTATGGCGTTCCCCTGTCTCCTCCCCCGCCGCCCGCACCGCCCTCGTTTGCGATGGAGGACGGCATGGAGAACATCGTCGTCACCGGATCGCGGATGCAGCGCGCCGAAATGATGTCGCCCGTGGCAGTCGTTGCGAGCCAGGAAGATCTGGGCGACCTCAAACTCTATCGCGTGCCGATTCCCGTCACCGTCGCGGCGAACGCGCAAAAGCAGGTGGCGCTACTCGTCAAGGATCGCGTTCCGTTTCGGACCATCTACCGGATGCGGCTCGACCTTGGCGACGAAGGCAAGGCGATGATGCCCGAGATGTTGCTGCGGATGCACAACAAGCAAGCCGACGGGCTCGGCCTCCCGCTCCCCAGCGGCCAGGCGGTGGCGTTCGAGCGCGTCGGCGACCGGCAGCTGCTCGTTGGCGAGGGTGCGATGCGCGACCATGCCGTCGGCGAAAAGGTCGACCTGGTCATCGGGGAAAGCAGCCAGGTGCGAATCGATGTCGAAAATCATGTGCCGCCGAAGAATGGCCGGCGCGACTACCGCGTGACCGTGACCAACGCCAACGCCCGCGCCGCCGATGTCGAGATCGGTTTCCTGATCGACGACCATGACGGGCTCGATTCGCGAATCCGCAAATTGCCGCGCCGCGACGGGTTGCTCAGCTGGAGCGTTCGCGTCCCCGCGAACGGCAGCAAGACATTCGATTACAGCGTGAAGGCGGCGGACCAAGCGCGATAATTAAGTTTGGAATTTTCATCCCGGCGAAGGCCGGGATCTCGCCGGTGCGTCGGACCGAGGCGATGAGATCGTGTTTCAGAGTCACGTGCCTCTGAACACCCTCCGCCGGGATGACGATTCAAAGAAGGAGCGAGCTCTGACCTAAACCGGAGGCAGCGCGCGGGGCCGGTGATTCTCGTCGAGCGCAACAAAGGTGAAGAGGCCGCCGGTGACCTTTTCCTCGGTGCGCCCGCCGTCGCGCGTCGCGATCACCTCGATTCTTATGCCCATCGAAGTCCGTCCGCGGCGTTCGAGATGCGCATAGACCGAGATGATGTCGCGCAGCAGGATCGGCGCGATGAACTCCATCGATTCGATCGCGACGGTCGCAACCGCGCCTTGCGCGATTCGTCCCGCGACGATGCCGCCGGCGATGTCCATCTGGCTCAGCACCCAGCCGCCGAAAATATGGCCGTTGGCGTTGATGTCGGCGGGCCGCGGGACGACGCGCAATATCGGATCGCGCGCATCGCGCGGCGGGGCGGGGTCGGTCATCGCTTCAGATCCGGGTCGTCTTCAAAGGGGTCTTCGATCGATTCGTCGTGGCCGCTGCCGCTCGACAGGAACACAAGGCCCATCAGCGCGGCGCCGAGCATGACCGACAATCCGACGCCGGCGGCGGTCGCGACGATCATGTGGATGGTCAGCGCCTCACCCATCGAAAAACGCAGCCAGCCGAGCGCGCCGACGACGGCGAGCAGCGACACGAGCGCCATGCCCTTCATCAACCGGCGATAGCGGGCCCAGGCGATATTCGACGTGTCGCGATTGTCGAGCGGGGAGCGTTTGACCATGCGCGCCTCCATGGACCAAGCCTGCGCCGCGGCCAAGCCCGATCGCGGCGGTGGGACGTTTCGTCCACCGCGCGAATCATGATAGGCTGCTCAGGCAACAAGGATAAGGAGGGGAGCGGCACCTATGACGATCGCAGCAATTCTTCGGGGGCGGAGCCAGGCCGTCATTTCGGCGCGGCCCGACGACAGCGTGCGTGCGGTCGCCGACCTGCTCGCGCAGAAGCGAATCGGCGCGGTGCCGGTGGTCGACGGCGATTCGGTCGTCGGCATTTTTTCCGAACGCGACATCGTGCGTCTGATCTCATCCTATGGCCCCGACGCCCTCGACCGGCGAATCGACGATGTGATGACCAAGTCGCCTGTCACCTGCGAACCCAATATGGCGGTGATCGCGGCGCTGTCGCAGATGACGCAGAAGCGGATTCGCCATCTGCCGGTGGTCGAGGGCGGCAAGATGATCGGCTTTGTGTCGATCGGCGACCTCGTCAAATATCGAATCGACCGTATCGAGGCCGAAGCCGCGGCGATGCGCGACTATATCGCGTCCTGAGCGGGCGAATCGGCGGCGGGCGCCTGACGCCGGATCACCAGGCGGATCACTTCGGCGAGCGCCTCGCGCTCGAGCAGCCAGAGCAGCGCGCCGTAAAGCGCGGCGCCAAGCCCGACGAGCACCGCAAGCTGCACCGGTGCCGTGACGCCGAGCCCGCCGAGCGCGCGCCCCGCGAAACCGACGCCAAGCGCCATCACCAGCGCCGGGGCCAGCCCCGGCAGCATTGCGCGCGCTATATCCCATAGCGACACGCCGATCAGCGGCGCCGAGAGGCGCGCGGTCGTGACGAGCAGTAGCGGCGCCGCGACGAGCCACGCCCATGCCATGCCGATCAGGCCCCACTGGGCGCCGATCAGAAAGGAAATGGGAAAAAGAATCGCGCCGCTCATCGCCGAGAACATCGAAATCGACGGTTTGCCGAGCGCGTTGTTGACCGGCGCGAAGAGAATCTGGACGGTCATCAGAATGAGCGCGAGCGCGATGAGCTGAATATAGGGGACCATGCCGAGCCATTTGGCGCCGAACAGCGTTTCGACCATCGGCGCGGCGACCACGGCGAGCCCGCAATAGAAGGGCGCGGCGATCAGCGTCAGGATGCGCACCGTCTTGAGGAAGGACCAGCGCACCGCCGCCGGGTCGTTCTTGATTCGCGCATAGGCGGGAAAGGCAACCTCGTTCAGCGGCGGCACGAATTTCGCCATGAAGATCTGCGCGAGGAACAGCGCCTCGGCATAGAGGCCGAGCGCGTGCGCCTCGAATCGCGCGCCGGCGATGAAGATGTCGGACTGGCTCTGCACCAGCCAGAACAGCTGGCTGAACAGAACCGCCGACCCGAATCCGACGATCTGGCCGCAGCCGCGAAAGTCGAAGCTGGGCCAGACGAGCAGGCGCGCCACGAGCGTCAGCCCGATCGCGCGCGTCCAGAACATTGCGAGCGGCGCATAAACGAGCGTCCACACGCCATATCCCCCGAGCGCGCAGCCGAGCGCGGTGCCCGCGCCTGCGAACGCGGCCAGCAGATTGACGATCGCCTGGCGCCGGAAATCGAGCGCGCGGCTCATCATCACTTCGGGGAGCGCGATGAAAGGGGTCGCGAGGAAAAGCAGCGCCTGCACGCGCAGCAGGTCGGCGACCATCGGCTGCCCATAATAGGCGGCGGCGATCGGCGCGCCGAAATACTGGATCGCGGCGAGCAGCGCGTTGAGCAGCAGCAAGAGGCCGAACGCCTGCCTGATTCGGAAGGGGTCGACCGAATCGGATTGCACCAGCGCGCTCGCGAATCCCCAGCCGTTCAGGAAAGCGAGAAAGGCGAGGACCACCTGCGTCATCGCAAAAAGGCCGTAATCGGCGGGATCGAGCAGGCGAATCACGAGCAGCGTCGAGGCCCAGGTGATGATCTGCGCGAGAATCTGGCTGCCCGAACGCCAGATGACTGCGCTGCGTACGCGGCTTC
>NZ_JAVJOJ010000010.1:0-2500 GCF_040216815.1 Sphingopyxis sp. | reverse complement strand
GCGGTTCGCCGCGACTTTAAGGTCATGACGATCAACGCATTGATTAATACTGGCTGAGAAAGAAAACAATCATCCACGCGACTTGCGGTGAGCCATCAGGCTTGTCGTTGGTGGTGTGGACTCTCAAGTGTGAGGTAAGGGCGTTTGGTGAATGCCTTGGCATACAGAGGCGATGAAGGACGTGGCACGCTGCGATAAGCGTTGGGGAGCTGTGAGCAAGCTTTGATCCAACGATTTCCGAATGGGGAAACCCACCCTCACCATTTAATTTCGCTGCCGATCCGTCGGCATCGAAGGTTAAATGGGAAGGGTATCACCGAGCTGAATAAAATAGGCTTGGTGAAGCGAACCCGGGGAACTGAAACATCTCAGTACCCGGAGGAAAGGACATCAACAGAGACTCCCGTAGTAGTGGCGAGCGAACCGGGACCAGGCCAATGCCTTCAATTCAAGTAGCAGAACACTCTGGAAAGTGTGACCATAGCGGGTGACAGTCCCGTATGCGAAACTGATGTTGAAGGATTTGAGTAGGGCGGGGCACGTGAAACCCTGTCTGAACGTAGGGGGACCACCCTCTAAGCCTAAGTACTCCTGTATGACCGATAGTGAACTAGTACCGTGAGGGAAAGGTGAAAAGCACCCCGATGAGGGGAGTGAAACAGTACCTGAAACCGAACGCCTACAAGCAGTAGGAGGGCCCTTGAGGCCTGACTGCGTACCTCTTGCATAATGGGTCAGTGACTTAGTGTATCAAGCAAGCTTAAGCCGTTAGGTGTAGGCGCAGCGAAAGCGAGTCTGAATAGGGCGAATGAGTTTGATGCATTAGACCCGAAACCCGGTGATCTAGGCATGACCAGGCTGAAGGTGCGGTAACACGCACTGGAGGGCCGAACCGTTCAATGTTGAAAAATTGTCGGATGAGTTGTGTTTAGGGGTGAAAGGCCAATCAAACCGGGAAATAGCTGGTTCTCCGCGAAATCTATTGAGGTAGAGCGTCGGATGAATACCTTGGGGGGTAGAGCACTGGATGGATGCGGGGGTCGCGAGATCTACCAATTCTAACCAAACTCCGAATACCCAAGAGTAATATCCGGCAGACAGACGGCGGGTGCTAAGGTCCGTCGTCAAAAGGGAAACAGCCCTGACCTACAGCTAAGGTCCCCAAGTCATCACTAAGTGGGAAAGCATGTGGGAATCCCAAAACAACCAGGAGGTTGGCTTAGAAGCAGCCATCCTTTAAAGAAAGCGTAACAGCTCACTGGTCTAAATAAGGGTTCCTGCGGCGAAAATGTAACGGGGCTCAAGTGATGCACCGAAGCTTAGGGTGTGTAGCAATACACGCGGTAGCGGAGCGTTCCGTAGGCTGATGAAGCGGTCTGGTAATGGGCCGTGGAGGTATCGGAAGTGCGAATGCTGACATGAGTAGCGATAAAGAGGGTGAGATGCCCTCTCGCCGAAATCCCAAGGGTTCCTGCTTAAAGCTAATCTGAGCAGGGTAAGCCGGCCCCTAAGACGAGCCCGAAGGGGGTAGTCGATGGGAACCACGTTAATATTCGTGGGCCTGGAGGTGTGTGACGGATCTCGTAAATTGTCTGATCTTATTGGATTGGTCAGGCTTTGAAGAGGTTCCAGGAAATAGCCCCTCCATTATAGACCGTACCCTAAACCGACACCGGTGGGATGGTAGAGTAGACCAAGGCGCTTGAGAGAAGTCTCCTGAAGGAACTCGGCAAATTGCCTCCGTACCTTCGGAAGAAGGAGGCCCTGCATCTGGGCAACCAGTTGCAGGGGGCACAGGCCAGGGGGTAGCGACTGTTTAGCAAAAACACAGGGCTCTGCTAAGTCGGCTTCAAGACGACGTATAGGGCCTGACGCCTGCCCGGTGCCTGAAGGTTAAGTGGAGGGGTGCAAGCTCCGAAATGAAGCCCAGGTAAACGGCGGCCGTAACTATAACGGTCCTAAGGTAGCGAAATTCCTTGTCGGGTAAGTTCCGACCTGCACGAATGGCGTAACGACTTCCCCACTGTCTCCAGGAGATGCTCAGCGAAATTGAATTCTCCGTGAAGATGCGGAGTACCCGCGGTTAGACGGAAAGACCCCGTGCACCTTTACTGCAGCTTCAGAGTGGCATTAGGAAAGAACTGTGTAGCATAGGTGGGAGGCTTTGAAGCACTGGCGCCAGCCGGTGTGGAGCCATAGGTGAAATACCACCCTGTTGTTTTCTGATGTCTAACCTCGATCCATGAAACTGGATCAGGGACCCTCTGTGGCGGGTAGTTTGACTGGGGCGGTCGCCTCCTAAAGAGTAACGGAGGCGCGCGATGGTAGGCTCAGGACGGTTGGAAACCGTCTGTTAGAGTGCAATGGCATAAGCCTGCCTGACTGCGAGACTGACGAGTCGAGCAGAGACGAAAGTCGGTCATAGTGATCCGGTGGTCCCGAGTGGAAGGGCCATCGCTCAACGGATAAAAGGAACGCCGGGGATAACAGGCTGATGATT